>NZ_KE384381.1:0-120489 GCF_000425465.1 Flavobacterium filum DSM 17961
CTGTAGCCCGATACTTTGAACAAAGAAATATACTTCTTTACCGTGTTTCTGGAAAGTGAAAGGTACTTGCTGATAAATAAATTACTCTTGCCCTTGCAATGAAATTTAATGACTTTTCTTATCTTACTCATGTCTGTTATTTTATTTGCCATAATTCGTTTTTCAACGAATTTAGGTGGCTAACAGCATGAAAAAAAGTAGTATTTTTCGGTGGTCAATTTCAACCGGAAAGTGGTGGTCATTTTGACCCGAAATTAGGTGGTCATTTTGAATCGGAATCGATGGTCAATTTGCTCCGGAATTAGGTGGTCAATTTGACCGTTTTTTCCAATAACCCCGAGAAGAATAATAAACTTTATTAATCAACTTGCAACATATTACATTCAAAACCCTAAAATTGAATTAAGATATTTTTCAATTGTGATATTAAAAAAAGACATACTTTTCAATGGCGTAATCAATGAAAACATCATAAATAGAAGTAAGTATTTAGAAAAATTGGACACATTTTTTACTGAAGATGTAAATCTTGAACTTAACTTAGCTAAAGTAATTTATGGAGTTGATAAGGATATAGATGCTCAAGAATCATTGTTACATAATGTAATTGAAGAAAGACTTAAGAATTTCAATCAATTTGATAATGATATTTTGAGTCTACCATATTTTTATACTTACTTTCACAAATACTTTAAAAAGTTTATTGATAGTGCTGGAATGGAAGGATTTACAAATGACAAATATTTTGATGATGTTACAAATATTTTGAACCATCTAGAGCCATTTTTTATTCAAGAAAACAAGAAAAGTATATTTAAAGATTTATGGGAGTATTATTATAAGAAAATTGCAAAAAATAGATTTACAATTTTCAATGAAACTGTAATTGGTGTTTGTAAAAGTTGCTCTAAAAAATCAAAAATTGAATTAATCAATAAATCATTAGTCAGTATAATTGGGGATAATTCAAAAGAGATAAATGGATTCCCAAAAGAAAATCAAATTTTATATATTAATTTTTTAAAGGAGGTTGACTCTTTTATAACTCAAAATAAAAATTTTAGTTTTAAAGATTTATCTATTAATGAACAAGAAATACTTGCTGAATTAATAATTAATTTAATAAGTGATGATAAAGAACTTTATAGAAAAATTAAAGTTAAGTTATCAATTGAAAATTTAAAAGCATTTCTTATTGACGAACCATTTGATGAAAATTTGAACTCTACAAAATTGATTCAATATAAAAATGAACTTTCATTTTTAAGTCAAGAAGAAAATCTAAATTTTATAGAAGAAAATGTAAACACCAATTGGATAAATAGAACTTTTAATAGTTTAGAAGAAATTGAGGCATTAGTATTTTATCATACTATTTTCAGTAATATTAATATTGATAAAATTTCAAATATTTCATTTTCATCCATAGTTGATTTAATTCTAAAAGCAGATAAAAATATTGATTTGACAAATGCATTTCTATTAATTTTTATTAATTATAATCAAGCAAAAACAAATAATATTGCAAGTGAATTTAATCAGGCTATAGCTAGATTTGGTGGTATTACTTATCAAAATATGACCAAAAAAGTCAAAGAGTATTCTACTTATGAAAAGTTGTACAAAGTATTGGATTTATGTATTCATTTTGATGAAAGTAATAATATTAAAGATTTTGCATTAAATTTATTTAAGTCAAACACTATTAAATTAAACAATGAAAGTTTTAATTGGATTTTAGAGAATTATACAAGCTTAAATTCAAGAGTTTTAAATATTAATGATTTCAATCTTTATGATTACTTAAATAGAAATGCTAAAAATCATGAGATTGTAATTGAAAATATTGATGTTGAATTAATTATTAAATCAAGTAAATTTTTAAATACAGAATTAATTGAAAAAGCAAATGATTATCTTCTAAATCACATTAAAAGTAATAGGGCTTTTCTTCAAAATACTACTACCAATGAATATAAGCTTTTTGAAAAACTTTTAGATTTAGACAAGATAAAAAAGGAATTTTTTGAAGACAATTTTATTCATTCATTTGGTAATTTAGTAATTAACAACAATCTACCTATACAAATTTCTAATAAACAAATAATTAAAATTAAATCCTATATCAATGCTGAAAAATTGAAGTTAATTATTGAGTCAAACCTTAATAGAATAGTTGGTAGAAACAAGGTATATATTTTCTCACCAGAAATATTTTCATTTTTTGACAGAATTCAAGGCATGAATAAAAATAGAATTTTACAATCAATTCTGGATAATTTAGATTTTTATAATGAACAATTTTTAAATCAAGTTATGGTTTCACAAAATGCTAGTTTAATTAGTGCTTTGAGAAATAATTTATTAAGTCATCCTAACAATCAAATTAAAGACTTGGCTATTAAAAAAGGAATAATTGAACCCAATCCCAATTAAGGGATTGGGTTCTTCTCAACTCAAAAACCAATGATAGTTAGAGCTACCATTTAGTGTTTTTAACAAGCCATTTGAGAAATCAAAGGCATTAACTCCTCTTGAGAGGAAAGTGTCAATATAGCTTGATTTATTAGCTTGAGTAAAGAGGTTATATACATTCCATAGGTTGATATCTCCATTTTCATTTCTGCTAAAACTAGTGTCTTCGTAATAGTCTTTTGCTATAGTGTTAAGCTGACCATCATTGAAATTTAATACAGGAATATTTAGCTTGTCTTTTTTAGGCAAGTGCTGATATAGCCTTGTCCTGCCTAAAAGAGTTGCAAACTGATGTTCTGTAAGTGAGTGTTCAGAAAGTTGCTTCATTTGTACTAATTGCTTTTCTGCATTAAAATTGTTCAACACTTCTAAAATCTTGCTTTGTAATTCTTGATACGAACTTACACGCATTTCCTCCACAAATCCATCACTTGATACAGCAAGGTTACAACATACTTTAACTTGGAAACCTATAAAAAACTTGAACTTTTCAATAGTCTTTTTGTTGTATAGGTTCTCTAAATTATAGCTTCTTACTCCACCAATACAAAGAGCAATTTCATTACCATTAATTGTATCAACAATACTAGGTATTCTAATAATGAATGCCATTCTTTCAAAGTATTGTGTTCTTTCGTGGTCTAGTAAATCTTTAGCTTGTTTATTAATAGCATCAGGAGTTCTGCCTTTAATTTGGTGTGAAACTCTTACTTCTGGTTCATCAAATATATGATGAGGGAATACTCTACTAACACAATCTTGTGCAATTTCAACAAACTCTTGATGTGCAATAGTCCTTTCATTATCTTTTGAAAATACTGGTATTACACAATCACTTTTTAAGGTGTGTAAACTAATTTCTGAAGTGTTAGCTTCAATAAATGGTTTAGGTACAAATAAGCTAGTTTCTGTAAGTTTTGGAGTAGTTTCTACAGCAATAATCTCATTAATCTTGCTAGGTAGCATAACTTCATTATCTATATCAATATTTTCACTTTTAGGATAATTCAATATAGTTTTAGTGCCATTTGGATTTACTCTTTGTAATACCAATGTTGGTTCTGTAGTACTACTATTATTCTCTATTATGGTAGTAGAATTTTCAGTGATGAGTTGTGTGTCCATTTGTTGAAAAGGATTTAGGGTTTAACAATAATTCTTTTGAATTGATGGTGTCTTTTTGAATTTTAAAATCGTACTCTAGTAATTCACGCCACGAGCTGTATTGATTGTATAAAACTTTCAATTCATCAACTGTTTTAGTAGCTTTAATTTTCTCTCTAGCATCTTGTAAGTTAGTACCAGAATTACACCATTCTAAAATCCTTTTACCTGTTGCAGAATTAATAACAAACTCAGGTTTATTCATAAATAGCCCTGTTCTGTCCTTACTTGCTCTAGCTAAATGATTGTCATTGATTAACTCGAAATTGACTGTAAGCTCATATTCAAAACCTTCTCTAGTTATTTCTTTAGTACCAAACTTTTGTACTTTCAATCTGCCATTAGCATCTTTGTCAATGTCATACTCAATTTTTCTTCTAGCTGTAGTAATGATATGGCAACTTGATTGTAGAATTTTATCAATAAAGGCTTGATGTCTTGGTGTTACAATAGCCCAATCTTGGAATCTACCACCTAGTTTTTCGTGAATATCCAAACATCCACCTGAACCATTCCATTCATGGGTAATAGAATCCACAATTACAACTGAAATATTTGAATTCTCACATAATGTAATTGCTTCAATATATCTTTCAGGTGTATAAGGAGCAGAAATATCTATAACATAGAAATTTCCTAAATCTGAGTACAATGATGCAGAGGAGTTTTCAGTGTCTATAACTGCTATTTTGCTCCAATCATTAGTCATACCATAGGCTAATAATAATGCTGACTTAGTTTTACCAAAGCCAGAAGCTCCACTTATCCCTAAACGAAGCTTAACTTGTTTTCTTTCTGATTGCTTTAATTGCATAGTAATAAAATGTTTAAGTTGATTAATTTGTATATAAAAAAATAGCCAAAAGTAATTTTTGGCTATTAGCTTTAAAATGTTTTTTAATGGGTGTTTTTGGTTGCTATTGTGGTAGAAATTTAGTAGCTTTGTGCTATACTCAAACCTACTACAGAGTAGTCCTCCTCCAAGTTCGTGCGTTGTTAAATCCAAAGATTTTTCTAGGGTGGGAAGATTAAAAAGAAACCCTATTAGTTGTGAAATAGAAACTAAACCTATAGAGATATTTCTATAAGTCTAGCTGGAATTTGAGGTTTTTAGGAAAGTTTAATTACGTCCACTTTTGACACAATCCTATATAGGTAAATATCAAAATTGGACGAGTTAAAATTATATTGGAGTATGTATTAATTTTCCATCTACAATTTCATAATTAATATAGTCCAAATACTCATCAGAAAATGAAATATCTGCGGGACTTACGAAGTCTAGTACCTCTTCAAAATTTGGTAATTCATAGATAGAGTTAATTACTTTTACAATCCTTCTAGGTGGAGTTGATTTTTTGTAATTTTCAGTTTCAAAAAAATCATCAATTAGTTTAGTATAAAAAGATTTTACTTTTTGTTTAAATGTATGTGTAGGTTTAAATCTCTGTTTAAATTCAAAAATATTATTTCTTATAAATCTATCCTGAGTAACAAAATAGTCAATCATACTTTCAAATATAGCTTGTTCTTGCTCATTAACAAATCCTCTTGGTGGTGTAGCTAAAACATATCTGTAATCTCCTCTAGTTGAGGAAGAACTTGTTTGAATACTTTGAATTATTTTATTTCTGAAATGATTAAGTGTTCTAAAAGCATTTATTCTTTTAGTTGTAAATTCATCTGAAATATAATCATTCAAATTTAATCTCTCTGCATGTACAATACCAAAAGAAAAGTAATCTTTTCTTGAAAATTCATAATCTCTAAATCCTCTTAAAGATGTGTAGTTCATTGCAGAAAAATAAGCATTTGGATAAATAATCCTCTGTATAAAACCAATTAATTGTACTTCAAATTTTCTGTTTTTATACTCTTTTATTGTATCAAACCTTTCATCATTAACTTTCAGTTTTAACCTATAGCTATTGAATAAGTTGTTTCTAAATTCATGATAAAACCATAAATCAGAACTATCTCTATATGTCATTTGATAAGTTTCTGAATCCATATACATTTTATAGAAATGTTGTAACCTGTTTTGGATTTTATTTTCCTCAAATATTATGAGGGGTTTGTAGGTAACTCCCTTTAAATTGCAATTAATAAACTGATTAGTAATAGCACAATAGGTAATATATGCAGATAAATCTTTACCAAAAAACTTAAAATTGTTAGCAAGATAATCCTCTCCGTATTCTAGTTGGAATAATTTAAACTCAGGGAAGATTAATCTTACTAGCTCATCTCTTTCTGAATTTTTTACTTCTTCAATTTCATTAAGAAGATTCCCTCTGTATTCCTCTTCATAAAATTTACGTAGTATTTCATTTTGAGTATTTAATGGGACATACTTTACTAGTTCTTTTGTAGCTGAGTGGTCTTTTATAATTTCATAGAATTTGGCAAATTCAAGTTTTAATTCATCATCAAATGGTAATGTTAAATAATCAAAACTCTCTGGAGGAGGCAATATAATGTGTATTTCTCCACCTCTTTTTCTTTGTCTTGCTAAAGCTTGAACTACAGATATTATACCATTACTAAAAATTCCATTAAGATTTTTAAATGGCATTCCCTCTCCTTTGTGAGGCATGATGATAATATAAGCATGATTGGTTTTTTCTATACTTACGCCTGTTTTGAAATTTGTGCCAACATTACAATCTGTCTTACTAAACCTATTTGTTACTTCTAACTTACCCATTCTTTGATTTGAGTTTAAATCAGAAGTACAATTTTGAATTCTAGTATTGTATTTATAAAGTTCTTTGCTAACCCCATCATTTTTTGGATTGGTCATTTCATCAGCTAGATTTTTTGAATATGACAAAATATCAACTTTTTTACCTCTCTCCAATGCGTCTTGTACAACTGCTACAATTTGCTCATTGTCATTTTTAAAATATTTGGCAGGGTTGTAATGCAAGTATAAGGCACTTTGATTTTTTGGAATCCTTGTTCTTTTTGACTCAATGATTTGTATATTTTTATCTGTTAATTCAGCTAGATATTCTATTACAATCTTTGAAGCTTCATTGAATGTAGCACTTATGATAAAATTCTTGTGTATTACATCTTTCCATTTCCATAGATTGAAAATGAATTCTTCTTTAAAGTTGTGAATTGCATCATGAATTTCATCATAAATAAAAACTACCTTTTTGTTTTTTGCTTTACAATGCCTAGCTAAATCATTAAGGTATTTTCTTTTAGCTTGGGAATTAATAAAAGCATCTTCTCCCGGATTACCTAACAAACCATTTACTGTGATAATATGTATTTTTTTATCAATATATGATATATTGTTTTCTTGACCAATATACTCATATCTGTAAATTTTATTTTCTGGAATTTGTTCGCATGAAATATCATTAAAATACTGTTCAACAAGACTTACAAATGGAGAAGCTATAAAGATTAGGTATTCTTGATTTTTATCAAAATAATATCTTTTGGCAATCTCAATAATTGAATAGGTTTTACCTTGACCTACTGCTGCATTTACAACAACAGTATTTTTCTCATCTAGAATTATGTTAGATTGCAATTGCTCATTAATCCAACCTAATCTATTAGGTTCAATAATTATTTTATCATCAACATTAAATAAAGGAAAATCTTGAGGATTTATTTCTTTAAATTCTATTGGAAAATCTTGAAAGTGTGTGTTTGGTAAAGCCATCAGTAATAAATAATTGTGCTGTAAATATACTACAACACAATTATTTATCAAATCTATTTGTTTAGTCTATCAGAAAGGTTTGCAACTTGTTCACTAACTTTTCTTTGAACCACTTTAGCATAATGCTCTTGTGTGGTAGATAGCTTTGAATGCCCCAATAATTCACTCACAATTTCCATTGGCACATCATTATAGAGTAATACTGTTGTTGCAAATGTTTTACGAGCTATATGGTGTGTAAGTTTCTTTTCAATACCAATTATCTCAGCTACTTCTTTAATGTAAGAGTTAAATTTTTGATTAGAAATTATTGGCAACAGCTCTTTATCTGATTTGTATTTATCAAGAATCTCTAAAGCTTTTGGGAGTAATGGCAAAGCAAATTGTTTCTTTGTTTTTTGCCTGTACATATCAATCCAAAGTTTATTATCAAACTTCTTTACAATATGCTTAGCTTTTAAACTAGCCATTTCTTGATAGGGTAAACCTGTATAACAACAAAACACAAACATATCTCTCACTTGTTCTAATCTCTTTTGTGAAAACTTGTAATTTTCTAAGCTAGATAATTCTTCAGGGGTAAGATAAGTAATGTTATTGATTACTTTTTTGGGCTTGTACAAAATAAAGGGATTTGTTACTAAAAAACCCTCAGCTAAAGCAAGTTTAATAATTTTAGATATTCTCTGTATGCTTTTATTGATGGTTATTTGTTTGAAGTTTTTTTGTGTTTTAAGATAAAAATCAAAATCCTGTAAAAACTTTAAACTTATATCCTCTAGCTGTATATTACGCTTTTTAGTTGTGTAATACAGAAAATCCTCAGTGTGCTGTTTGGCTTCAATAAATTTTGAATGTGTAGATTTTGAATACTCTTTACCTATCAACTTTTCCATTCTTGAATTATGCAATTCAAAAACTTCAATTAAAGACTTTGCAGGTTTTACATCTTCACCCTTATACTTTAGGTAAATATCATCTACATCAAAATCATCATTCTGAACTTGTAGAAATAAAAAAGCCTGATTAATTTCTTGTTTAATCAGGCTCAGTTGAGTGTTTATTTGAGTGTTCTCTACATCAGGAGGAACTACTTTTTGTAATGTGTTGTTCCAATTATCTGGATTAACAAATATGCCTGTTGCAAATGGCTTTCTTTTACCTAGATATGTGATTCTGCAAACTAATGGAACTAATCCTTTTTTGTTTTTTCTTGTAGCAGAAATCACAAACAATATTTTAATTGGTTGTGTTGTCATTAGATAGTTTATTAGTTATTATTGAAATTTTAGATATGCAACCCATAGAATTTAGATATGCAACCCAAATGTTAGCCTTTTTGCAACCCAATTTTAAAAAGTTGCAACCCTAATTGTATGCCTCGCTTTATTAATTTATGAGATTTATTAGAATGGCTGATTTCAAGAGAAGTATTGATTTTACTGAAAAGTATAGACATAAAAAAACTCCAATCTTTCAATTGGAGTTGCTTAGTAGCGGGAACAGGACTCGAACCTGTGACCTTCGGGTTATGAGCCCGACGAGCTGCCTACTGCTCTATCCCGCGATTTGTGAGTGCAAATATACAACGATTATTCTAAAAAGCAAGTATAATCAAGATATTTTTATTTTTCTTAACCCTCAATAGGTTTCGAACCCTTCGAGGGTTGATACAGAACAAATATAACATAAACGCAAAACACCCTGGTAACGTGCCAAGGTGTCTTCCAAATTCAACTAAATACTTGTAATATGATGAAAACTCATTACAATTCAAACCAACCAACTTTAACTGCTATGGAGCAAAAGGGGATAAATGTGTCACATTCATCGAGAACAAAAATAAGTCGTTTCGTTGAAGTAGCATGTAGTACTTCATTGGAAGCCATGTAGAAATGATGCTACAAAATTAATGTGCGTGGTAGTACGTAAACACTTCAATCAACGCAGCTAAATGGTCGATTTGTAACTTTTCGTAAATGCGTTTTTTATACGTGCTTACTGTCGTTTTTTGCAGTTGCAAAACATTAGAGATTTCTAAATTACCCAACCCTTTCACCATCAGTCGGGCTACTTCCAGTTCACGTTCAGATAAATGGTCGATCGGATTAAGGGGTTTCCCTTTTAAATAAGAAGTAAAAATAAGTTCTTTGGCCAAATCACTCAAATAACGTCCTTCCGTTACCAAACCGGTTAACGCTTTGCGAATGATTTCTTCATCACTGAGTTTATTGAGATAGGCATTGGCTCCGGCATGATAAAAATGAAGGGCATGCACCTCTTCTTCCAACGCAGAAAATATCATCACTTTACATTCCGGTTGCACCTTTTTGACTTCAGGTAACAACATCAAACTGTTGCCTTCAGGGAAACTCACATCCAAAATCAATACATCTACGTGCTGCTCTTGTAGCAACTGCCTCACTTTTGTAAACGTATCTGCTTGCCGTATCTGAGCATTCGGAAAAAGTTCCCGAACCAAAAAAGCCATCCCTTGACGCACCACTAAATGGTCGTCTGCTAATACAAATTGATAAGGATGTTGCATTACATCACTCATAGGCTACACTTCTTTATCGATAACCAACGAAAAAGCAACTGTTGTTCCTTGGTTTACTTCACTGCTAATGGAAAAACTTCCTTGGTACAAGGTAATGATTTCTCTACACAATAACAAACCAAGTCCTGTACTGACATCATCCAAACGAACCGTCTCTTTTCCTCTTACCACTGCGTCCATAATCATCTCCAAATCCTGAGGAGGAACTCCTTTGCCATTATCTTTGATTTCCACCATCATTCGCCAATAGTGTTCGCCTTGAGGTTGTATAGCCATCGCAATACGAATTGTTCCGTTTTGGGTAAAACGATTGGCATTTCCAATCAAATTATAAAACAATTGTTGAATTTTCACCATATCGGCAGTAGCTTTCACTCCATTAGGCAAGTTTTCAGGTAGCACTAAGGTATTTCCACTTTCATGAACTAAATTTCGCAAAGCGGAAAACAACATCGTTAACTCTTCACTCAAATCAATACTTGTTTTTTTCAACTTCAACCGATGGTTTTCCTTTTTGGAAAAGTCCAATACTTGATTGACCAAAACCAATAAAGAATGAGTAGTGTACTGCAAAGAATGAAACACTTCCTTCGTTTCTTCGTCCGAAAACCGTTGACTTAATCGTTTGCTAAACACCCCAATCAAACTGAGTGGCGAACGAACTTCATGACTCAACATGCCAATGATTTTTGTCTTGAAAACCAAATGCTTTTGAATGGTTGAATTGGCTTCTGTCAAGTGGTGCTCTTTTTGAAAGGCCAATCGCGTAACCATCCATAAAAACAAAGTGAGTAACACCAAACCAAAAATCAACATAAACAAAGAAAACGCTCGAATAGAATGAACGGTTGCAAGTTGTTCCGCCTCTGCCCTTTCACTTTCCCGATACAGCTGATTGGAAATACGATTGAATGCTTCCAACAATTGATGACTTTCATTGACCAATGCCTCATTCAAAGCCATTAAAGCCGCATCTTCTTTTTTTAAACCATAAAAACGATGTTGCAATTGCGTGAATTGCTCTTTATAATGTTCAGCTGCTTTATCCAACAAACGTTTCATTTGTTGTTCAACCGTTCCGGAAGTTGCCGTTTTACCGTATTTCATTTTCACGGTATTTTCTACAATCTCTTTTTGGATTTCTACCTTACCGGAAAAGGCAGCCATCAATCGGGAAAACAATCCTTTTTTGGATGCCGGATCAGCTTTGATTCGGGTTTCAACTTCAACATTTTCCAACACTTCTTCTGCAGGAAAAGGTTGAAAACCTTCCGCATTGTTTTTTATAAAGGTGGAATCTGACAAATACTGTTTCATTACAACGTCAAGTTCCTTTTTTAAAGCAAGAAAATTTTGTTCTTTTTGTTGCTTTACATGCATCAATTGCTTCCAACGCTGTTGCTCAGCAGTCATGCCATGCAAAGTATCCATACGTGATAAAACGCCATCCATTAAAGCAAAATAACGGTCTAGCGAAGCGGGTTCACGTTTTAAAAAAAAGTTTTGCAGTTGCCATTGTGCATCTAAATAATCACTACGCGTTTTATCAGACAATTGCCGAACCGTATCCGCCAATCGTCTTTCCTTTTGCAAATCATTAACCTTGCTTTGATTAATCCACTCGTTATAAAGTGTGAGCCCTAAAAAGAATTGCAACACTATTAACGCTCCCAAAAGCGAATAATGGATTACTTTTCTGTTTTTTGTCGTGATAAAATCCTTTCGGGAAAAGTCTAAAAACTTCCGAATCTTTTCTTGATATGCTGACATTGTATTACCCCAATTTTACAAGTCCAATTAAAATTATTCCAGATTCAAAAACCCCTTTCAAAATCAATAGAATAACGTTTCAAAAATAAAGAGAATACGACAAAGTTAAGTCGTACAAACTGTATTATTTTTGTCGAATTTGTACTACACTTTATTAACTATAGTGATTTACGCCAAATCAACCGACTTGGGTTTTCAATTTGCATTTTCTGATTCTTTAACACCATCTCTCCCAGCTGTTTACCCATCATCTTAAAATCGGTAGAAATAGTGGTGATCCCATTTTCAACCACCTTTTTAAGCGGTGTATCATTATAGGAAATGATGCCAAAATCTTGTCCCAGTTGAAATTGTTGTGCTTTAGACTGTTCAATAACCTGCACCAAGTGACGATCGTTCGGAATAATATACACACTCCCGAGTTCAATTTTTTGATGGTCAAAATCGGTTATCACTTTATGTGTAAAAGCATACTGTTGACAAAATTGAGTGAACCCTTCTACCATTCCCAACGGTTCTTTAAATCCCGGAAAGATCAAAATAAGTTGATTGTAAATCATTAACCGCGGTCTGGATTCTTCCAAGGCATTGAAAATATCCTTTACAAAATTTTGATGTACCGATGGATAGTTAACTAATGCTGAATTGGTTTGATCTAAAATATATACATCATTAACGGGTAATGTTTTTATACTTTCTGCCGCTCCGCTCAAATTCGTTGGCATTATGATGTATTTGGAATAGTTTCCATTACTTTCATTGATTAATTTTCGAAACATATTTAGATTAAAATGATGAAAGAAAATATCAATTTGAGCTTTGTCATTTACCGCTTCTAAAAAAGACATATATAAATCTTCTTTAAACGCATTTAATTCATCAAATAACACCAAAAAACGCTGTTCATAACTAAATTCAACACTTTTCACATAATAACCTTTGCCTAAAATAGCAAAAACAATTCCTCGCTTTTTTAATTCATCATAGGCTAATAAAACCGTATCACGCGAAAGCGAAAACTCTAAACTGACTTTATTAACAGATGGTAAACGATCTCCTTTTACAAGACGCTTCTCAGCTATTGCCAATTCAACTGATTGCACAATTTGTTTGTATTTCGGCAAACCCGATTGATTGTCCACTTGAATGATTTTCATGCTTGCATTTTTAAAAACCGGTGGGAAGATACACAAAAACCGGTAGGTACCGGTATGGACAGAAAAATATATTTTCTACATTTGATGAAAGATTCATAAAAAAATGTCTGAAAAAAAACATATTTCTTCTTTTGCGACCACTGAAATAACAAAATCGTTCGGTTTTTTGTCTAGTGGAGAAGAAATTTTCTTGCATACACTAACCAATAAAAACGGTATGGAATTGTCCGTTATGGACTATGGAGCCACCATTGTATCGTTAAAAGTTCCTATTGCCAATCAACAACTCGTTGACGTAGTATTAGGATTTGATCGACCGGAAGACTATTTGGCCTCTTATCAATTGCCGAGTGCTCCATATTTTGGTTGCGTAGTTGGTCGTTTTGCCGGAAGAATTAAAAATGCTTGTTTTGACCTCAACGGAAAAACAATTTCGCTACCTAAAAATCATGGCAACCATCACCTACATGGTGGAAATAAAGGATTTGGCCAACAACTTTGGAGTGTAAAAAAAATAGAAAAAGGCGATTCACCTTCCATCACATTGGAATATGCTTCTCCTAACAAAGAAGAACATTTTCCGGGAGTTTTGATTACGGAAATCACTTACTTGCTAACGGAATACAATAAACTAGTAATTAAATTTAATGCTTTTACTACAGAAGATACGATAGTCAACCTTACACAACATTCCTATTTTAATCTGGATGGTCACGCTGAAACCATTGAATATCAAAAGCTTTTTGTTAATTCCACTAAAATGCTGGAAATCGATAAGGAAAACATTCCTACTGGTCTGTTGATGAATGTATCCAATTGCCCTTTTGACTTTACGGAAGAAAAAATATGTCCGGTATCGATTGACAACACGTTTGTGTTACAAGAAAAAAACAGAATTGCGGCTTCCCTTTACAGTCCGAAAAATCAACTGAAAATGAGTGTTTTTACCAATCAACCTGCGGTACACATTTATGTAGGTGGAAACTGTTTTGGTCAACTTCACGGCAAAGAAGATGTCTCTTACCATTCCAAAAGCGGCATCTGTTTTGAAACACAACATTTTCCTGACAGTCCTAATCATGCTCATTTCCCTTCCACTTTATTAAAAAAAGGGGAACAATATGAGCATCAAACCTTGTTTGTTTTTGAAACGCTATAATTTTTATGTTATGAAAAAGATAATCTTACTATTGCCATTTCTGTTTTTACTGGTGAATTGTTCCGATGATTCTAACCCAACCAATGACGATGACAATCCAATCGTTCCGGTTGATACCTACATTCGTGCGGCTGACATGTCCTTTTTGCCTCTAATTGAAAGTGAAGGAACTGTTTATTTTAATGCCAACAACCAACCGGAGAATGCCTTAACAACTTTAAAAAACGCGGGTTGCAATACCATCCGTATTCGTTTGTGGAAAGATCCTATTGATGCTCAATCCGGATTTACGCAAGTAAAAGCATTTGCTCAACGCGTAAAGCTAGCCGGTATGAAATTGTGGTTAACCGTTCATTATTCAGATACTTGGGCCGACCCCGGACATCAAACCACACCGGAGACTTGGAATGGATTATCGTTTGCCAATTTAAAAAATGAAATGGTAGCTTATACCGAAACCATCATGACCGAAATACAACCGGATATTATTCAAATTGGCAATGAAATCAACAGTGGTTTGTTGTGGCCATCCGGACATCTAATCAATAATGAAAGTCAATGTTTAGAATTGTTGAATGCGGCGAGCACTGCTATTCGAGCCAAATCAAATACCACAAAAATCATGTTGCATTATGCCGGAATTGGTGCCGGAGCAACTTGGTTTTTCAATAAAATGAGCCCTGTAAATTATGATTACATCGGACTTTCATACTATCCGGTTTGGCATGGTAAAAATCTTTCCGACTTACAGTCAACCATTCAAAGTCTTGGTCAAACCCATAACAAAAAAGTGATCATTGCAGAAACAGCATATCCTTTTACATTAGGTTGGAAAGATTGGACCAACAACATAGTAGGACTTGAAAACCAACTTATTCCTGCCTATCCTGCCACACCGGAAGGTCAAAAAAACTTCTTACAAGCCATTAAAAATCTAGTACAACAATCGGAATATGGTTTAGGTTTTGCCTATTGGGGTAGTGAATGGATAGCCTTTCGAGGAAATGAATCAACCAATGGTTCATCATGGGAAAACCAAGCACTATGGGATTTTAATAACAAAGCATTACCGGTAATGACGGTATTTAATAAAAGTGAATAATGAAAAATAAACTCTTCCCAATCGTTTTCGGATTATTGGTGTATTGTACGTCTTCTGCCCAAGAATTTGCAAAAGGTGCCGATGTGAGTTGGCTACCACAAATGGAAGCCACCGGTTATCAATTTTATGATGCTGACGGTACCAAAAAAGATGCTTTACAGCTTTTAAAAGACCGAGGAATGAACACCGTTCGTTTGCGTGTTTTTGTGAATCCGTCTGATGACCCACGAAGTGGCCATTGCAGCAAAGAAGAAACCATAGCTTTTGCGGTAAGAGCACAAAAAATGGGTTTCCGAATTATGATTGATTTTCATTACAGTGATTCATGGGCCGACCCAGGTAAACAAAACAAACCGGAAGCTTGGAAAAATTTACCTTTTGATAAACTGGCACAAGCTCTTTATGATCACACTTTTGATGTAATGACCGCTTTGAAAATAGCAAAAGTAAAAACCGAGTGGGTACAAATAGGCAATGAAATTCCGGGCGGTATGTTATGGCCTGATGGCAGTACTGACAATTGGAAGCAATTGGGCATTTTATTAAACAAAGGATATGATGCCGTTAAAGCAGTAGATAAAACTATAAAAGTAATTGTTCATGTTGACGAAGGCGATAATATTGAAAAATTCAGAACGTTCTATGACAATGCTACCGAACAAAAAGTGCGGTATGATGTTATTGGATTATCGTACTATCCGTTTTGGGTTAAAAAAGATTACACCGAAACCATCGCCAATTTGGAAACCAACTTAAAAGACCTCATCATTCGCTACAACAAAGAAGTAATGGTTGTTGAAGTCGGTGGCGAATACGACAAAATTGAAAACACCAAAGCGTTATTGGAAGCCACTATCAAAGCTGTTCGGGCATTACCAAACAAAAAAGGCTTAGGTGTTTTATATTGGGAACCCCAAGGCGAGAAAAGCTGGAGCGGTTATAGCTTGAGTGCTTGGCTCCCCAACGGACAACCTTCACCGGCATTGGATGCTTTTAAAAATTAAATCAAATGAAAAAGACCTTTTACATATTTCTCCTGCTTTGGAGTGTAAGTCCAATAATTGCTCAACAAAAAATCAGTTTAGATGAAGGCTGGAAGTTTCATTTTGGACATTCCGCCAATCCGGATAAAGATTTTGACTATGGTAACAAACTGTTATTTCATAAATCGAATATATATGAAACTACCATTCTTAGTCCAAAATTTATAGATACTACATGGTCAACTGTAAATGTTCCCCATGATTGGGTGGTTGAACTTCCTTTTGTGAAATCTACTACGCATGAAATGGATAGTCATGGTTACAAACCGGTGGGTGGTACCTATCCGGAAACCAGTATTGGATGGTACCGCAAACATTTTTCTGTAGCCAAAAAAGACGAAGGGAAACGCTTTGAAATTCAGTTTGATGGAATTTATCGCAACGCTTCTATCTGGCTTAACGGATTTTATGTGGGTACCAATTTTAGTGGCTATTTAGGAAATACCTATGATGTAACCGACTATATTAACTTTGAAGGCAATAATGTTTTGGTTGTTCGAGTAGATGCAACACAATTTGAGGGTTGGTTTTATGAAGGTGCCGGCATTTACCGCCATGTTTGGTTGACAATTCGCAATTCTACTCATATTCCAACTGACGGAATATTTGCTCATGCTACTATTGACGGTAAAAAAGCAAAACTAACCATTGAAACAGAGGTAGAAAACAAAAACTTAACCGGTTCTACTGCCTTTGTATATTCGTATATTACAGATAGAAATGGTAAACTTCTTGCCAAAACACCTGAACAAAAAGTTGTGCTCGCTGTCAATGGAAAAACTACTTTGAAACAACAACTAAATTTATCCAACATTACACTTTGGTCACTTGAAAATCCTTATCTGTACAAAGTCTATTCCGTAGTTAAACAAAATAACCGGATTGTAGATCAACAAAAAGTGAATTTTGGATTTAGAACAGTTGCTTTTGAAGCTAAAAAAGGATTCTCTCTAAATGGAAAAAACTTCAAAATACAAGGAACTAATAATCATCAAGATCATGCCGGAATCGGAAGTGCTCTCCCTGACTTCATGCAATACTATCGAATAAAATTGCTCAAAGAAATGGGTTCAAATGCTTACCGAGCGAGTCATAATGCTCCCACCAAAGAGCTTTTGGAAGCATGTGACAGTTTAGGTATGTTGGTAGTAGATGAACATCGATTATTGAACAGCAGTCCGGAATATGTTGATCAACTCAAACGATTAATCAAACGTGACCGTAATCATCCTTCCGTAATTTTATGGTCTATTGGTAATGAAGAACAAAACATTCAAGGCAATGAATACGGGAAACGAATTGCCCTATCTTTAATGGCTATTCAAAAAGAATTAGACCCAACACGAACCAGTACCTACGCCGCTGACATGGCCAACGAATACAAAGGCGTGAACGAAGTTATTCCGATTAGAGGATTCAATTACCGAGAGTATGCCGTTGCCGATTATCATCGTGATCATCCCAATCAACCCTTACTGGGAACTGAAATGGGAAGTACCGTTACCACACGCGGAATTTATGAAAAAGATGAAATTAGAGCCTATGTTCCCGATCAGGATATTACACATCCATGGTGGGCTAGCAAAGCCGAAACTTGGTGGAAATTAGCCGCCGAAAACGATTATTGGCTGGGTGGATTTGTATGGACCGGATTTGATTATCGCGGTGAGCCAACTCCGTATAAATGGCCAAATATCAGTTCACACTTTGGTATTTTAGATGTATGTGGCTTTCCAAAAAACATTTATTATTATTACAAAAGTTGGTGGAGCAATGCACCCGTTTTACATATTTCTCCACATTGGAATTGGGAAGAAAAAATTGGTCAACCCATTGAAGTTTGGGTCAATAGCAATGCCGAGGAAGTTGAATTGTTTTTGAACGGAAAAAGTTTAGGCAAAAAAAGCATGCCTCGTAACAGTCACTTAAAATGGAATGTTGTGTATGAACCGGGAACTTTAGAAGCAATTACCTTTAAAAACGGAGAAAAAATTACCTCAAAAGTTGAAACAACAGGTGTTGCAACCAAAGTTCTTGCGGTTGCAAACAAAACAACCGTTTTGGCCGATGGTAAAGATGGTGTAATCGTAAATGTTTCAATTGTGGATGAAAAGGGAAGAGAAGTACCCAATGCCAACAACATGGTCTTTTTTGAACTTGAAGGCGATGGACAAATTATTGGAGTTGGCAATGGTGATCCTAGTTCACACGAACCCGATAAGTGCAGAAATGGTGCATGGCAACGTTGTGCATTCAACGGAAAATGCCAAGTTATTTTACAGGCCGGAAAGACTACAGAAAACTTAGTTTTAACCGTTAAATCAAACGGTTTAGCCAAAGCAAAAGTGGTAATAAATCAAAAAAAATAAGGGTGCAATCATGAAGAAAAAGTTAATTGCTGCTACAACTGCACATTTTAAATCAGTATTCCAGCACGAACCCGAATCGGTTTTCCTATCACCGGGACGAATCAATTTGATTGGCGAACATGTAGATTATAACGATGGGTTTGTGTTACCGGCTGCCATCAACAAATACATTTGTTTTGCGATTTCAACATCACAAACGGATGAATTTACTTTGGTGGCCCAAGACTTGAATGAAACGTATCGTTTTAATTGGAGTGAAACACTTCAACCCGTTGATAAAATGTGGGTAAATTATATGTTAGGGGTTTTGCATCAAATGAAAATGAAAGGATTTTCGTTTGCAGGTCTCAATGTAGTTTTTAGCAGTACAATCCCTATGGGAGCCGGACTTTCCTCGTCTGCTGCACTAGAATGTGGATTCGGTTATGCACTCAATAAACTTTTTAAATTAGGATTATCCCGTGAGGAAATTGCTCTTATCGGACAGCAATCTGAACACACTTTTGTTGGAGTAAAATGTGGTATTATGGATCAATTTGCGAGTGTTTTTGGTAAAAAAAATCACGTTATCAAATTGGATTGTACTTCATTAGAACACGAGTACCATACTGCCGATTTTAAAAATTATACGTTAGTTTTGTTTGACAGTCATGTTAAACACACGCATTTAACTTCTGGATACAACGACCGAAGAAATGAAGTTGAACAAGGTTTGAATACTATTAAAACTCATTATCCAAGTGTTCAAACCTTTCGAGATTGTACTGAAAATCAATTAGAATCTTTACGAAATGAATTAGGTGAAACATTGTACAAACGTTGCCATTTTGTAATTCAAGAAATTCGCAGAGTGAATGAAGCGGTGAAAGCTTTAGACCAAAACCAATTTGAGCAATTAGGTAATCTTATGTTTGAAACCCACGAAGGTTTATCGAAAGAATACGAAGTAAGTTGTGCCGAAGTTGATTTTTTGGTTGAATTTGTAAAAAACAAAAAACAAGTTATCGGTTCCAGAATGATGGGTGGTGGTTTTGGCGGTTGCTCTATTAATTTGGTAGAAAAAGGAAGTGAAAAAGCCCTTTTTGAATCGATTTCGAAAGCTTACCGAGAGCAATTTGGAATTACATTATCGTATTACAAAGTGAAGATTTCCAAAGGCACTTCAAAAGTGAAAAAGAAAATAAAAAATTAATGTAAAACGAGTAAGAATAAATTTTCAAATCAGAAAATTAAACCTGATAGATTTAATAATTGTTATCCTGTTTAAACCTGACAGGTTTTTGAAACCTGTCAGGTTTACCCAATAGAAAAAAATTAATTTGCTTCTTTATAAGAAAAAATATGCAACAATTCAATAGTAACGAACATCCACACCGCCGATATAATCCGCTTTTAGATGAATGGATTTTGGTTTCTCCCCATCGCACCAAACGTCCATGGCAAGGGCAGAAAGAAAATTCTACCTTAACTTCGCTTCCAAAATACGACCCAACTTGTTATTTGTGTCCGGGCAACGAACGTTCTAATGGCACAAAAAATCCTGACTATTCGGATTGTTATGTTTTTGAAAATGACTTTTCAGCCTTATTGAAAGAGGAAGTGGTCATGGAACCTTCAACCTCTACCCTTTTCAAACTCAAACCGGAACGCGGAATTAATAAAGTGGTTTGTTTTTCTCCGCAACACGATTTGACTTTACCGGAAATGGAAATTAGTGCCATTGAAAAAGTCATTCAAACGTGGGCAGCACAATACATTGAATTGGGCAATCATGATTTTATCAATTACGTTCAAATTTTTGAAAACAAAGGAGCGGTAATGGGTTGTAGTAATCCGCATCCGCACGGACAAATTTGGGCTCAATCTTCGTTGCCTACTCAGGTGGAAAAAACGCAAAAAAACCTTCAAAAATATTTTGAACAACATAAAGTAAGTCTTCTAAAGGCTTATTTGGATGAAGAATTGAAATCAAATGAACGACTAGTATATGAAAATGAGCATTTTGCAGTAGTTGTTCCTTTTTGGGCTACATGGCCATATGAAACCATGATTATCAGCAAACGTCATTTTGGAACCATTATCGCTATGAGTAAAGAAGAAACCTTAGCTTTTGCAGATAGTATCAAAACAATTACGGTTAAATACGACAATCTTTTTGAAACCTCTTTCCCTTATTCTTCGGGAATTCATCAGGCACCAACCGACCGTTTAGCTCATCCGGAATGGCATTTTCATATGCACTTTTATCCGCCATTGTTGCGAAGTGCAACCGTAAAAAAATTCATGGTAGGGTATGAAATGATGGGAGAAGCTCAACGAGATATTTCCCCGGAAAAAAGTGCTGAAATTTTAAGAAACTTATCTACTTTGCATTATAAATTAGAAAACTAAACCAACCAAACCTTATGAAAAACGGATTTGAACTCATTGATTATATTGTATTTATAGGCTATGCTCTATTGATTTTAGGTGTCGGTTTATGGATGTCACGCACCAAAAAAGGGCATCAAAAAAATGCAGAAGATTATTTTTTGGCGAGTAAATCCTTGCCGTGGTGGGCCATTGGAACTTCTTTAATTGCCGCCAATATTTCAGCTGAACAATTCATAGGAATGTCCGGTTCCGGTTTTGCGGTAGGATTAGCCATATCTTCTTATGAATGGATGGCCGCCATTACGCTAATCATTGTGGGGAAATTTTTTCTACCCATTTTTATCGAAAAAGGAATTTATACTATTCCGGAGTTTGTAGAAAAGCGATTTTCTACCAATTTAAAGACCATATTAGCAGTATTTTGGGTGGGATTGTATGTTTTTGTCAACATTACCTCAGTACTTTATTTAGGAGCTTTAGCAATGAATACCATCATGGGTGTTGATATGATGTGGGCGATAATCGGTTTATCCTTATTTGCCGCTGCTTATTCCATTTATGGTGGATTAGCGTCCATTGCTTGGACGGATGCTATACAAGTCGTTTTCCTGATTTTTGGTGGATTGGCTACCACCTATTTGGCTTTAAATACGGTTTCAGAAGGACAAGGTCTTTTGGAAGGTTTAGGTATTATTTATGACAAAGCACCGGAAAAGTTTTCTATGATTTTGGATGATTCCAACCCTGAATACATGAATCTTCCCGGCATTGGTGTCTTACTCGGCGGAATGTGGGTTGCGAATCTATATTATTGGGGATTCAATCAATATATCATTCAACGGGCGTTAGCGGCTAAGTCATTAAAAGAAGCTCAAAAAGGTATCTTATTAGCTGCATTTTTAAAATTACTGATTCCGTTTATTGTGGTAATACCAGGAATTGCCGCATATGTGATAGTGAATGACCCTGAAATGTTGTCTCGTTTAGGGGCTGAAGGTTTACTAAACATTCCGAGTGATGGTGCGGCAGACAAAGCCTATCCGTGGTTAATTCAATTTTTACCGGCAGGTTTAAAAGGATTAGCCTTTGTTGCTTTGACAGCTGCGATAGTTTCTTCTTTGGCTTCGATGTTAAATTCTACTTCTACCATTTTTACGATGGATATTTACAAACAATATATTGATAAAAATGCGAATGACCGCAAAACAGTAGCGGTTGGAAGAATTACTTCTGCGATAGCTTTACTCATTGGGGCAATTGTAGCACCACTTTTGGGGGGAATCAATCAGGCGTTTCAATTTATTCAAGAATATACCGGAGTGGTGAGTCCGGGAATTTTAGCCATTTTTATTTTAGGCTTATTTTGGAAAAAAACTACAAATAAAGCAGCCATTTGGGGTGCGTTATTATCCATACCGATAGCCATGTTTTTTAAAGTGGGACCGAAAGGTTGGGCATCAGGTGGTGCTTTGGAAAATGTATTTCCTAATTTGCCATTCTTAGATCAAATGGGTTATACAACATTGATTACGATGGGAATAATTGCCGCCATTAGTTGGAATCAAAACAAAGGGAAAGACGATAAAAAAGGTTTTGAATTACAGAAAGAAACTTTTTCAACGAGTTCTTCCTTTACGATTAGTGCTTTTGCGGTAATGATTGTATTGGCGTTTTTATATGCCTTCTTTTGGTAGTTTTCAGTTGTCACATCGCACTAATAGAACACGGATCTAAAGGATTAAATAAATTAATTTGTCTTGTCCTAAAATAGATTTACACAAATTACATTCTGAGTTTCAATTTCTATTCAAGAATTAATATTGTTAGTCATCTTTTAATACTTGAAAGTTAGAAAATAATTGACTAATTGACACATTTTCATATTGACACATCGCTCTAACAGAACACGGATCTAAAGGATTAAATAGATTAATTAGATTTTATTCGCTTTGCGAAAATAGATTTACAAAGATTCCATTCTGAGTATCAATTTCTATTCAAGAATTCATCTTCCAATTCATCTTGATTACTTGAAAGTTAGATTTTAATTGTCGAATTGACAAATTGCCCAATTGACAAATAAAAAAAACTTGTCGATTGGGGCGGCAAGTTTTTTGTTGGGGTTGGTATTTGTATTGGAAATTAATCCGGAGTACCTACTACTCCAGTATTGTCAGTAAGCAACGGTAAACGAACCGCCACTCCTTTATCGTTTAACATAGTCATTTGGAATGTATCTTTTTTAGCTAATGTATAAGATATTAATCCATTGAATTGATTGTAAGAGATATTCAACTCGTTTAAGTTTTTCAATTTTTCTAATTCAAAAGGAACTTGGCCAATAAAATTATTTTCAAATAAACTTAAGTTTTGTAATGATGTTAAGTTTTCAACTTCGTATGATAATTTACCCGTGAAATTATTGCTGTTTAACATCAACACTTTTAAACTTTTAAGTGTGTATAATGTAGAAGGTAATTCACCTGATAATTGATTATTAAATAACGATAAATTTTCTAAACTAGATAATTTACCAATTTCTTTCGGTAAAGCTCCGGTTAACGAATTCATGTATAATTCAAGAACTTTTAATGATTTTGCATTACAAAGCGAAACAGGAATAGCACCACTTAATCTGTTGAAAGAAATATTTAATGTATGCAACATTTGTAAATCTCCAAATGACGCTGGAATGTTACCAGTTAATTCGTTTTTGAATAAATCAATTACTTCGATTGATTTTAATTGACCTAGTTCAGCAGGAATGGTTCCTTTTAAATTATTGTTAGGAAGAGAAAGTCCAACTACTTTATCATTTTTAATTTGAACACCATACCATTTTGATGGAGAGATGGTTAAATCCCATTTGATTTTCCATTGACTACCATTTGTAGTTTCATGGAACTTTAACAAGGCAGCTTTTTCAACTGATGAAATTTCAGCATACGAAAAAACAGATACCAAGCAAAGCAACAAGGAGTAAGTAAAAGTTTTCATGTTTATTAAATTTGGGGTTTGATGGAGTAAATATAATACAACAAACCGACAATAAGCAAATAAAATCGATGAAATGCATTTATTTATGTGATAATAAATCCAATTCTTACATAAAAAGAATGTATTTAGAAGGGCGATTCGAATTTATTTGAAGTGAAATACATGTGATAAAAAACTAATTTTATTTGCAAAATTGTTATAATTCTTATTTAAATGTTAAATAAAAATTAACCTAAAAAGCTACCAATTATTAATCAACTAAATTTGTCAATCATAACATTGATATTACTACTCTTTACAATGAAGTTAAAAAATACACTTTTATTTATCGTTATTGGCGGATTGCTCGCACTAATCATTTATAGAATTTTGAGCAATAAAGAACAAGCTGAAAAAAATAACCCAATGATGGGTGGACCTAAACCACCGGTTAACGTTCAAGGTATCATTTTAAAATCACAGCTCTTTGCTAATGATTTACAAGTTTCAGGTTCGATTGACGCCAATGAACAAATTGAATTGAGAAGTGAGGTTTCCGGTGTAATTCAATCGATAAATTTCATTGAAGGGGGTAACGTTTCAAAAGGTCAATTATTGATAAAAGTGAACGATGCTGAATTAAGAGCTCAATTGATTCAAGCCAATTCAAAACAAAGTTTAGCGTCTGAAAACGAACGAAGAGCAAAACTACTTTTACAAAAAGAAGCCATCAGTCAAGAAGAATACGACATTACGTTTGCAGAATTAGCTTCTGCCAGAGCACAAACTCAATTTATTCAATCACAAATTTCCAGAACGTCAATTGTTGCTCCTTTTTCAGGTAAAATCGGATTGCGTTCTATTTCACCCGGAGCCTATGTTACACCTACTACGCTAATTGCAAAATTAGTGAATAATGACAAAGTAAAAATCACTTTTTCAATACCGGAGAAATATGCCGGTTCAATAAAAAAAGACGGAACGTTACAATTTACCGTTTCCGGTAATACTGAAAAATTTAGTGCAAAAATTTATGCTCTTGAACCTTCTGTTGAACAATCTACACGAACATTACAAGTTAGAGCCCTTGCTGATAATTCGAAAGGAATATTATTACCCGGAACATTTGCCAATATTTCTTTGCCATTAGAAGAAATTAAAGACGCTATTTTAATTCCGACAGAAGCGATTATTCCGATTCAAAATGGTAAAAAAGTATTTGTAGTTGCCAACGGAAAAGCAAAAGAAGTTATCATCGAAACCGCAGTTCGTACCGAGAAAAGTATATTGGTAACTTCCGGTTTAAAAACCGGTGATACGCTCATTACTACCGGAATTATGGCTTTGAAACCGGATGCTCCAGTTCAACCCAATATCATTCAAAACTAAATCGAATCACATGAGTTTATCAACCATAAGCATCAAACGACCGGTTTTAGCCATCGTAATGAACCTCATGATTGTGTTGTTCGGAATAATCGGCTACACCTATTTAGGCGTTAGAGAATTTCCGTCGATTGATCCGGCACAAATTACAGTTCAAACCAGTTATACCGGAGCCAATGCCGATATTATTGAATCACAAATTACCGAACCATTAGAAAAAGCCATAAATTCTATCGATGGTATTCGGAATATTTCCTCCACTAGTGCACAAGGTTCGAGTGTCATCAATATTGAATTTAATTTAGATAAAAATTTAGAAGAAGCTGCCAATGACGTAAGAGATAAAGTTTCGCAGGCGGTTAGAAGTTTACCACAAGATTTAACCGCACCACCGGTCGTTTCAAAAGCAGATGCCAACTCTGATCCTATTTTGACCATGACCATGAAAAGCGACAACAAAAATGTGTTAGAGCTTACTGATTATGCCGAAAATGTTATTTTACAACGTTTACAAACCATTCCGGGTGTAAGTAGTGTTCAAATTTGGGGACAACGAAAATATGCCATGCGGTTATGGATTGATCCGGTGAAATTAGCTGCGTATGGTTGCACCGCATCAGATGTATTAAATGCCTTGAACAAACAAAACGTTGAGCTACCATCCGGAAAATTAACGGGAGATAACACTGAATTAAGTGTAAAAACAGTTGGAAATTTAACTACTGAAGAAGAATTCAACTCTATTATTGTAAAGTCAGAAGGAGAAAAAATTGTTCGTTTACAAGATGTAGCAAAAGCCAGTTTAGAAGCAGAAAATTTAGAAACCCGATTAAGTGATTCCGGTCAAACTATGATTGGTTTGGCTATCACTCCACAGCCGGGCACTAATTATCTGGATATTTCTGAAGAATTCTACAAACAATATGAATTACTTAAAAAAGATTTACCAAAAGAATTTGAATTAAATGTAGCCATCGATACAACCATTTTTATCAAAAAAGCAATTCTTGAAGTAGCTGAAACACTTTTGATTGCTTTGTTATTGGTAACGTTGGTTATTTATTTATTCTTTAGGGATTGGGCCATAGCGTTTCGCCCCTTAATTGATATTCCTGTTTCCTTGATTGCGACCTTTTTCATCATGTATATTTGTGGATTTTCTATTAATGTACTGACGCTTTTAGCGATTGTTTTAGCCACCGGATTAGTGGTGGATGACGGAATCGTTGTTACCGAAAATATATTCAAAAAAGTAGAAGAAGGAATGACACCTATTGAGGCTGCCGTTAAAGGTTCAAACGAAATCTTTTTTGCGGTTATTTCCATTTCGATTACGTTGGCAGCTGTTTTTCTTCCGATTATCTTTTTAGAAGGATTTGTTGGGCGACTTTTTCGAGAATTTGGAATTGTCATTGGTGCGGCGGTACTCATTTCGGCATTTGTTTCTTTGAGTTTAACTCCTATGTTGAACGCTTATTTAATGAAAGGCGGAAAACAAAAACGTTCCAAGTTTTATGAAATGACAGAACCTTTTTATGAAAACCTGAACAAAGGATATGCTCGTTCGTTAGAAAATTTCATGAAAAGAAAATGGTTAAGTTTCCCGATTTTGATTCTTTGTTTGGGACTTTCGGTATTGTTTTACAACATTTTACAAAAAGAAACAGCTCCGTATGATGACCGAAGCATGATTCTGATGAATGTAACCGGACCGGAAGGAGCTACTTATGACTATATGGATCGATTTATGCAAGATTTATCACAAATGATAACCGATTCTGTGCCAGAGAAAAAAGTGAGTTTGATTGTTACTTCTCCCGGATTTATTGCCGGTTCTGTAAATCGAGGTTTTGCCAGAATTTCGTTGATTGATCCTAGCGAAAGAGAACGAACACAAAAAGACATTACCCAAAAACTCACCGGAAATAGTAAAAAATATAACGACATAAAAATTTCTGTTTCAGAACAGCCAACTATTTCTGTCAATCGACGAGGTGGTTTACCGGTTCAATTTATCATTCAAGCGAAAAATTTTGAAATGCTGGAAAAAAAGATTCCGGAATTTATGGAAGAAGCCTCAAAAGATCCAACATTTGCCATGACGGATGTCAATTTAAAATTCAACAAACCCGAAATTTATATCACTATTAATCGTGAAAAAGCAGAATCTTTAGGTGTTTCTGTTTTGGATGTAGCTCAAACGATTCAACTTTCGCTGAGCGGACAACGTTTTGGCTATTTTTTAATGAATGGAAAACAATATCAAGTTATTGGTCAATTTGACAAAAAAGATCGAGATCAACCTTTGGATTTAGCTTCAATATTTGTTCGAAATAAAAGTGGTGATTTAATTCAATTAGACAATTTAGTTACGATGGAAGAACAAAGTAGCCCACCGCAATTGTTTCACAACAATCGTTATATGTCTGCCACCGTATCTGCAGGTTTAGCTCCCGGAAAAAGCATTGGCGATGGAATTGAAGCCATGGAACGCATCAAAGAAAAAGTCTTAGACGATTCATTTACGACTGATTTAGGAGGAGAATCGAGAGATTTTGCAGAAAGTAATTCGAATACTATGTTTGCTTTTGGATTGGCTTTATTATTAATTTTCCTCATTCTAGCCGGACAATTTGAAAGTTTCGTAGATCCTTTTATCATTATTCTTACCGTACCAATGGCAGTTGCCGGAGCTTTATTTTCACTTTGGTTATTTGGTCAAACGTGGAATATTTTTAGTCAAATTGGAACAGTGATGTTGATTGGATTAGTAACCAAGAACGGAATTCTAATTGTAGAATTTGCCAATCAATTACGAGAACAAGGAAAATCAAAATACGACGCTGTTATGGAAGCTTCTGAATCCAGATTACGTCCGATTTTAATGACGAGTTTGACGTTGGCGTTGGGTGCGATGCCCATTGCAGTATCCATAGGTGCTGCCTCACAAAGCAGAATGGGAATGGGAATAGTTATTGTTGGCGGAACCATATTTTCATTAATCTTAACTTTATATGTCATTCCGGCTGTTTATTTGATGTGGTCAAGAGAAAAAAAACACCGTCCGGAATTTGACAATTTATAACCTTTTAAGCCATGAAAAATTCACTATTCTTTATAGTATCCTTTTTTTGTTTTTCCGTTTGGAGTCAAAACAAACCAATTTTAACTTTAGAAGAGGCAATTTCAAAAACACTTTCTAATAATTATGACATTCGAATTGCTAAAAACGATTTGAAAATTGACGAAGTAAATGTAACTGCCGGTAATGCCGGTATGCTTCCACGAGTAACGGGAACTGTTTTAAACAATAATACGATTTTAAATCAAACGCAAACGCAGGCGAGTGGAAATGAAATTGAAATTGACGGTGCCAGAAATATAAATATCAATTATGGTGTGGGAATTGATTGGACCATTTTTGACGGATTTAGAATGTTTGCTCGTCATAACCAATTAAAAGAACTTCAAAATTTAGGAGCTACAGAATTAAAAATTGCCATTTTAAATCGTGTAAGCATGGTGTATCAAACCTATTTTACTTTGGTAGCTCAACAACATCAATTGAAGGCTTTTGACAGTATTATAACAGTATCTGAATTTCGAGTAAAAACAGCCAAAAATCGATTTGCTATAGGCAAAGCATCGAAGTTAGAAGTTTTAAATGCAGAAGTGGATTTGAACACCGATTCATCTGCAAAAATTCAGCTTACAGAACAATATAAATTACAAAAAATTGCGTTAAATGAATTAATTACACAACCTTTAGATACTGATTTTGAAGTGATTTCTACTTTTAGTGTAGATCAAACTCTTTTGTTGACCGATTTAATTCCTTTGGCAGAAAAACAAAATCCGCAATTGCAATTGCAATTTATTCAGAAAAAAATTCAGGAATACGAATTAAAACAAGTTAAAGCCAATCGATTGCCAACAGTTAGTGTGCAAGGTGGTTATAATTTGGTTCGTTCACAATCACCTTTCGGGTTTATTACTGAATCAACCGGACGAAACTTTACTTACGGATTTTCTGCTTCCTTAAACATTTTTGATGGTTTCAATCAAAATCGAAATGAAAAAGTGGCCAAAATTCAATTGGAAAACACTCAATTTCAAATCGAAAGACAATCACAGATGGTCCAATCGCAATTAACGGCATTATATCAAACGTATCTTTCGAATGTTTCCCTTTTTGAATTGGAAAAGAAAAACGAAAATCTGGCAAAACAAAACTTAGAGATTACACTTGAAAAGTTCAAAATTGGTTCAGTTGCACCGATTGAATTTAGAACAGC
Organism: Flavobacterium filum DSM 17961; assembly: GCF_000425465.1. Lineage (GTDB taxonomy): Bacteria > Bacteroidota > Bacteroidia > Flavobacteriales > Flavobacteriaceae > Flavobacterium > Flavobacterium filum. The sequence goes on from NZ_KE384381.1 coordinate 29,515, forward strand.
TCAAGAAAATTATGCCAATGCCGTTATTCGACTAACGAATGCAGAATTGAATTGCAAACAATCTGAAATTAGTTTGAAAGAATTGGCCGGAAACTTAACATTTTAATTTTGAAAAAGATATTGATTAAAAGAGTAACTTTGAAATACTAATCAATAACTTATATCAAATGGAAATGAATTTTTACGCAATTTTAGTTGCAGCAATATCTACCCTATTGGTTGGATTTGTATGGTATGGTCCGTTATTTGGAAAAGCTTGGATGGCTGAAACCGGATTTACGGAAGAAGAATTAAAAAAGGGAAGCATGGTTAAAATCTTCGGATTAACATTTGTCTTCTCTCTTTTTTTGGCTATGATTATGCAAGTTCTTTGCATTCATCAATTTGGACCATTAGGCCTAATTGGCGGTCCTGATTTTATTGAGACAGCCAAACCTTCCTATGCTGCATTTATGGCAGATTATGGTAATGCATTTCGTACTTACAAACACGGAGCATTACATGGTTTTATGTCGGGATTGTTTTTGGCGTTACCATTGGTAGCTGTCAACGGTTTATTTGAACGTAAATCTTGGAAATACATTTTCATTCATGCCGGTTACTGGACCGTTGTCATGACGATTATGGGAGCAATTGTTTGTGGTTGGGTTTAATACAACTCATCAATTTCAGTAGCTAAAGCAAAGTCTTTATCCGTTACTCCACCACAATCATGGGTGGTTAATCGAATAAAGACTTTGTTATATACATTCGTCCAATCCGGATGATGATTTTGTTTTTCGGCTACCATTCCAACTTGTACCATAAAAGCCAAAGCCTCAGAAAAATTAGTAAAAACAAATGTTTTACAAATGCAATTTTCTTGAAATATCCATTCTTTCAAGCTTTCTAATTTTTGCTTTGCAGAAATTTCTAAATAGGTTTTCATTGGTTTTTTATTTATATAAAGTTAAATAAAATTGTAGTTCGCAAACAAACTTTAACTTTATTCCCTTAATTCAAAATTTAAAAATTCTTTTGACGAGCTCTTTACATTTTAAGATTCAAACTTCCACTTCCGAATTAAACCAAGATTGGAACACATTGGCTCAATCCACTATATTTTTACAAACAGCTTATTTGAAAATATTAGAAAATGCAGCTCCTCAAAACATGACTTGTTATTTTATCAGCCTATTTGAAAATGATAGGTTGGTTGGAATTGCCCTCGTTCAATTTTTAGATTTGAATAAACTTTCGTCTTTTGGAGAACGTGATAAATGCGTTAAAAAATCAATTCGGAATGTAGTTTTCAGGAATTTTTGTTCTCATGTTTTATTCATCGGAAACAATATGCTGACGGGTCAAAATGCTTTTCAATTTCATGCATCATTTGACCCAAAAAAAGGTGTTGAACTTTTGCAAGCAGCCGCAGAAGAAATTAAAAAAACACTCAAGAAAAAAGGAATAAAAGTACATATTACTACTTTTAAAGATTTTAATGAACTAGAATCAACTCAGTTTTCTGTTCCCGCATTTCAATCGTATTATCGTTTTTCTACTCAACCCAATATGATTTTTAAAGCCGACCCAAACTGGCATACTTTTGATGATTATGTTTCGGCACTTTCCAAAAAATATCGAGATCAATATAAGCGTTGCAGAAAAAAAGCAGAGGGCATTCACAAACAAAAAATGAATTTAGACGACATTTTAGCTTACGAAGAAACGATTTATGCTTTATATCATCATGTGGCTCAAAATGCACCTTTCAACACCTTCTTTTTGCCTAAAAACCATTTTAGCGAATTGAAAAAAAATCTCAAAGATTTGTTTTTATTTTATGGTTATTTTGAAGATGGTAAACTGATTGGCTTCAATACGTTGATAAAAAACGGCAACCAAATGGATACTTACTTTTTAGGCTACGACGAAACCATACAGCGGGAAAAAATGTTGTATTTAAATATGTTGTATGACATGATTGCCTATTCTATCAACAAAGGTTTTAAGGAAATCATTTTTGCTCGAACCGCATTGGAAATCAAAAGTTCAGTTGGTGCCAAACCTGAGGAAATGTTTGGGTATATCCATCATTCCAATTCGATTATCAATTCCAAAATGGATAAATTATTTTGCTATTTAGAACCTAAAACAGAATGGCAAGAACGGAATCCGTTTAAATAGATTGGTTATATTTTTGGTACTGATAAAAAGCAAAAATTCCAAGAATTGCTTCTCCAAAAAAACCATAGAAAAATAAATCAGAAGATTTTCCATCTAGGAATAAACTTAGCAATCTTCCTAAAGCAATTCCACTCATAAAAAAAGCATTGGATAGTGTGGCAACTTTCCAAAAAATTGGCTTTACGATTCCTAAAATCCATAGTAAGCTAAACGAAAGATATAATCCCATTATTGCTCGAAATACACTTTTTAAATCCGCTGTTTTTATTTCAAAATCAAAAAAAGAAGGCAAAATTTGTTCCGGATTCGAGCCATAAATGAAGGCAGCAGGTATTACGATAGCTACTGATACTATTAAATGTACATTCTTTCGATTCACTTTTAAGATGATTATAAAGATTCTATTTCAAGCTGAACTGTTTCCCAGTCTTCTAACAATTTGTCAAGTTCTTGTTTTTTCTTGTTATACGCCACAAAGAAATTGGCGTCTTCAATGTGTTTGTCGTAATTAGAAGCCAAAGCTTTATCGTCATTTTGAATATCAATCTCAAGTTGTTTGATTTGACTTTCAATTTTGCTTAAACGGTTTTGTAGTGATTTAGCTTTCTTTTGGTCTTCATACGAAACTGATTTATTTTCTTTTGAAGCAGAAGTCGTGACAACATCTTTTTTCTCAATTTCACGCATGTTCATTGCGTTACGTTGCTCTAAGAAGAAATTAATATCGCCTAAATATTCTCTAATTTTTTGGTCTTTAAATTCATACACCACATTGGCCATTCCTTGCAAGAAATCACGGTCATGTGACACTAAAAGTAAGGTTCCTTCATATTTTTGAAGTGCAGCTTTTAAGACATTCTTAGATTTAATATCCAAGTGATTGGTTGGCTCATCCATCAACAAAACATTGATGGGTTGTAACAACAATTTACATAAGGCCAAGCGGTTTCTTTCACCTCCTGAAAGCACTTTCACTTTTTTCTCCACGTCATCTCCACGGAATAAAAAAGCACCAAGCATGTCGCGAACTTTAGAACGATTCGTATCAGTAGCCGCATTTATCATAGTGTCTAACAGCGTAATTTCTCCATCCAGATATTCCGCTTGGTTTTGAGCAAAATATCCCAACTGTACGTTGTGTCCGAGTTTAATCGTTCCATCATATTTGAATTCGTTTACGATGGCTTTGATAAAAGTAGATTTTCCTTGACCGTTTTGACCAACAAATGCAATTTTACTTCCTCGTTCAACCAATAAAGAAATGTCTTTTAAAATGGTTTTATCACCATAAGCTTTAGTAACATGTTCTGCTTCAATAACGACTCTTCCCGGGGTTTGAGAAACCGGAAAAGAAATATTCATCACAGAATTATCGTCTTCATCTACTTCAATACGCTCTACTTTGTCCAATTTTTTAATTAAGGATTGAGCCATGGAAGCTTTAGAAGCCTTGGCACGAAATTTTTCGATTAATTTTTCCGTTTCTTCAATTTTCTTTTGCTGATTTTTTTGAGTCGCCAATTGCTTTTCGCGAATTTCTTCTCTCAAAACCAAATATTGAGAATACGGTTTATTAAAATCGTAAGCTTTTCCGAGTGAAATTTCGATGGTTCGATTGGTTACATTATCCAAAAACATTTTATCGTGAGATACAATCACCACTACTCCGGGAAAGTTACGTAAGAAGCTTTCTAACCAAATGATACTTTCAATATCTAAGTGGTTAGTAGGCTCATCGAGTAACAAAATATCATTGGATTGCAAGAGTAATTTGGCCAATTCAATTCGCATTCTCCAACCACCTGAGAAGGTTTCGGTTGCATTATTGAATTCTTCTCTTTTGAAACCCAAACCTAATAAGATTTTTTCGGTATCTCCTACATAATTATAGCCACCTAACACTTCATAATGATGGGTAACATCGCTTAATTCATCAATTAATTCTGAATAGGACTGACTTTCATAATCGGTTCGAGTGGCCAATTCATGATTGATTTGTTCAATTCTTTTTTCGGTACGTTTAATTTCTTCAAACGCTTGATAAGCCTCTTCTAAAACTGTTCGACCTTGTTCAAAATCAATGTCTTGTCGAAGGAAACCCATTTTAATTTCCTTTTCTGTGGCAATACTTCCTGAATCCGGTTTCATATCACCTGACAAAATTTTGAGCATAGTAGATTTACCGGCACCGTTTTTTCCCACCAACCCTACTCTATCACCTGCTCCAAGACGAAAAGTAACTTCTTCAAATAAATACGTACCACCAAAGGAAACCGATAAATTGTGTATGTTCAGCATAATTTTGTGACTTATGTTACATTGTGTAATCTTTGAAAAAGATACCTTTGTATAAAATTTTTGCAAATGTTAAAAAAAGGATCCAAACTGAATAGCATTTTAACAGGAAGTTGTCCAAAATGCCAAGAAGAAAGCATGTATAAAGAAAAAAATCCCTACAAAATGGGAAAAGTATTTGATATGCATGAAACGTGTAGCCATTGTGGGACTCGATATCAAATGGAACCTTCCTTTTTTTATGGAGCAATGTATGTGAGTTATGGAGTTAGTATTGCTTTTGCAGTTGCAGCTTTTATTATTTCGAATGTATTTATTGGATTAGGATTAATTCATTCCTTTATAGCAATTGTAGCAACGTTAATTTTCACTTTCCCAATCATCTTGCGATTGTCACGAAACATTTGGATCAATATGTTTATGCATTATGACAAAAATTGGAAAGAGCAAAAACATTAATCCCAAGTTATTTTTTTAAACCGTTTGATATCGATTTCTTTTGGCAAAGGAGTTTGATGTTCTATGTTTTCAAACAAAGCTTTTGCCATAGCAGGAGCTAACATCACGCCACGTGTTCCTAAACCATTAAGCACATGAAGATTTTTGTGTTTTGGATGCGTACCAACCATAGGACGACGATCTTTAACTGTTGGTCTTACACCGGCTAAATGTTCTACTATTTCAAAATCAAGATGTAAAATTGATTTAAGATTGTTGAGTAATTCTTGTTTACCTTCCTCAGTCGGTGTAGCCGTTTTATCCTCCCAATTATACGTTGCCCCAACCTTGTACAAATCATTTCCTAAAGGAAGAATAAAAACAGAAGATTTAATAATAACATCCAAGTTTAAATTAGGACACTTGATGATTAACAATTCTCCTTTTGTTCCATCCAGTGGCAATTGATTAAAAAATGGATTTGCAAGCAATCCAAAGCCTTCTGCAAATATGATATTCTTGAATTGAAGCGTATCGTATTCAAGAAAATTGTCTTCAATTTTTAAATTATGATAATCAAATGTTGAAGAAATAAAAGCTTCTTTAGATTTTAAAAAAGTTTGAAAATTTTTCACTAACGATGCAGTATCAACATATCCGGATTGAAGCACTTCACCAAAACCAAAAGATGCATCAACGCCTTGATAATTTCTATATTGAAGATGGGTTGAAAGAAATGGTGCTAAAAGTGGTTTATCTGCTGCAACAAACCAATTATTTTGTTCCTCAAAAGAAAATAGTTTTCTATAAATGGGTAATTTAAAATCAAATTTAGTTTTGAATTGTTGCTCAAAAGATTCATATACATCAACTGCTAATGTCAATTGTTTTTGAGCTTGCCAAACTTCACTGAATCGTTTTAAGATAACCGGATTATATAAACCACCGGCTATGATGGAAGAATTCTGAGAATAATTTTCAATTACCCTAATGCTTTTATTATTTTTGAGAGCTACGTCTGCAAAACAAATACCTGCCAATCCAGAACCAACAATTAAATAATCAATCATGTTACAAAAATAAAAAACTCTTACCGAGATGGTAAGAGTTTTTAGTATTTAATTTTATGTGATTAGTAATTCCACATATCTTGTTCAAAATTTCTGATTTTTTCTTTTACTCTTTCCGATTCTAATAATTGGTTTAGAGCATTGTCTTTCATATAATCTTGAATTTGACGGTCACCATACACGTTTTCTTCTTTGTAAATCACACCACTAAAACGACGCGAATTTAATAAATGATCAAATGTAATAGGCATAGCCGAGTTTACATTATTAAAAGCTGTCCACTCATGTAGTACATCTCTGGTTGCAGGAAAATAAACCCAAAACAATTCAATTACGTCAGGATTATCAGTTCCAACTTCACGAGCTTCAGGAGCTACAGGACAAATTCCAAGTAAACGATACTTCATTTCACCTTGTCTTTTGTCAAAATACCAATATCCTTTGATTTTGTAACCGGATACATCAATAGCACCAAGCTCTCTTTTATCAATATACTGAAGGTCTAATACCTTTGCAACAACTTCAGGTTGTGGAATTAAATTGCCTTTTTTATCGTACTTTGGTGCTGCTTTTTTTGGAAAATACTGATCATAATAAGTATTGATTTCCTCTCTACCAGCATCCGTAGTATCGATATACGTAAAAGATGATTTCATATCTTTTAATGATTTCTTTGTGTTAAAGTAATCATCAGCATATACTTCAGTAATTCTTCCAGATTTAATTTCTTTAATTAACACATCAAATAAAGAACGTCTTTCTTTACCTATGTTTGCTGTATCAACTGGAAAATATAAAGGAAAATTAACTCTTTCATCTAAATCAACAATTTCCCAAACCATTTTGCCCATTAAAACATCTCTGTCATGCACATAACCGTACTGCAAAGGTTTATCATTGTCTGATTCCATTTGAGCGGCTGTTTTTTTACCAATTTCAGTTGGCGATTTAGCATTTAAAAGATTGGACTGAGCTACTCCAATTTGCATAACAAATAGAGTAGAAAAACATGCTATTATTGAATTTAATTTCATCTTAAACGATTTGTAGGTTATTTTCTAAGAAGATAACGTTATTATATCTTACTTATTGTATTTCATAAATTACTGGAGCAGTTCTTGGTAACATGATATCTGATCCTTCTAATTTAACTTTAATATCAGAAACAGTTACTTGGTCACCACGTCCAGCTCTTGCTAAAGCAGCTTTACATTGATCGTTCACTCTATCACCACTAACTAAAACGGCAGCTTGACCAGGAACTTTTAAAGTAAAACCGGTAACTTTTAATTTTAAATCAAAATCAAAATCAGGTAATTTAGCAGAAATTTGAGATACTTCTAGTCTTGATTTTGCACCTTTTGTAGAATACATCTCTCCTCCAATTGCACCAGCAGGAGCAGGAATACCTTTGATACGGAATACTTTTTTAGAAGAAGCAGATTTACCATCAGGTAATTTTGCATTAACATTAATTACTACTTCTGTACCTTGACCAGGACTCATATTATATTTACCAGGACCAGTACCCTTTGATAAACCTGGAGCTTGAGCAGTAACATCTGAATCAGAAACCCCAGCAAAAGAAATTGTCATTGGGTTAACTACACCACGATAAACAACATTCATTTTATCCGCTGAAATTGTAGCTTCTTTTGGTTGAGGAACTACTACGTATTTACCTTCAAATTTCAATGGTATTTCTTTTCCATCTTCTAGGAAAATAAATTGTCCATTAATATTTTGTTCACCTACAGCACCTGCTGTTAATGAAATTACCGCTTGACCGTTTTCAATTTTACCAGGGCCAACAAACTTAGAAGGTGTAGTATTTTCATCATAACGACCCAATACAACTTTTCCTTTTACATTTTCACCTTGGAAGTAAGCATTTTTTTCAAGCACAACAATTGCTTGGTATTTGCTGTAAGAAGCAGTGGCTTCTGCAGCATTACCTAAAGAAACGTTATAAACATTTGTTTCTGCCTTTTTAACATCATTTTGCCAAGCTGATAATTTTGCTAAAGAAGAAATAGAAGGAAAACCTTTAAAATGATAATCTAAAAATTTAATTTTTATACCATCTTTGTTAGTTACATCTTGTAAATCAAACTTTTGTTCAATCTCTTTAACAATAGAAGCATACTTTTTATTGCTACCTAAAGCAGCTTTCATATCTGCCTTATATTTTTCAATTGTTTTAATGATATCATCTCCTTTTGGGGTATATTTATCACCTTGAAACCACAACTCATCTATTTGATCACCCTTGTCCATTGACTCATAAGGTAATTTTCCAGTTGATTCATCTACCTCAGTGCCTTTTAATACATCAGCTTTAAGATTGCCAACATACTCATAAAAACCTTTAGTAATTTTTTCAACAGCATGTGCAGTTTTAGCAGCATCAGCAAATTCTCCACCTGCTTCAGCAGCTTTTGCGTCTAAACTAGCTAACATTTGAGCATTGGATTGAACGGCAGTCTTATTTGATTCTTCAAATCGTTCGTTCATTATACCAAATGCAGATAATACTTCTTTTGACATATTTAATGCCAACATTGCGATGAAAACCAAGTACATCAGGTTAATCATCTTCTGTCTAGGGGTTAATTTTCCTCCTGCCATTTCTAATTAGTTTTTTTAAATTGATTTATGATTTGATAAAACTAATTATCCTCTATTTCCCATTGCAGACAACATACCACCGTAAACATTGTTTAATGATGCGATGTTAGAAGTCATAGCTTGCATTTGTTCTTTTAATTTAGCTGCGTTATCCGCAATTTCTTTATTAGCTTCTGCATTTCTTGCAGCACTTTCTAATTGAACTTTGTATAAGCTGTTTAACGACTCCATTTGAGCGGCAGCCATAGATAATTCTTCGCTATATTTTTTCTGACCTGCAATTGAATCAACTGTTGGAGCAATTCCTTTAGCTGCAGATTCGAAATTTTTGATACTATTTCCTAAGCTAGCCATTAATTCTCCATCAACTTTAGCTTCTTTAAGCATTGCGTCTAATTTTTGAGATAAAAGACCTTGAGCATCTTTAGGTTCTTCTTTTTTCTTTTCTTTTGCTTGACCACCTGCTAATTCAGGATAAACCAATGACCAATCTAATTCGTGATCAACAGGTTCAAAAGCAGAAAGTGCAAAAATGAATGCTTCAGTTCCTAAACCTGCAATAAGCATCGCACTTGCTCCTGGCCAGTGCATCAATTTGAATAATGCTCCGATGATTACAACTGCTGCTCCAAGACCGTAGGCCATGTTCATTACTTTTTTTGGTAGTGCCATAATAATAAAAATTTTAGTTAGTTAAGTTAATTAATATAAAGTTGGTTAAAAATTTCAATGTTAAAAATTATTTTGCTCGTCCTTTGCTGTTTGCATTTCCGGTTACTTGAGTACCCATGTAATCTTGTACTGTTCTAAAACCTATGTAACTTCTAGCAGAATCGGCATATTCATAGTCTCTTGTACTTACTTGCAAGAAATATGCAACATCTTTCCAAGAACCACCACGTATCACTTTACGCTTGTTTTTCAAATCTCCTACAGTTGGGTTCATTGTGGATACATATTCGTAAGCCGCTGCATCATAAGAAGAATCTGTCCACTCAGAAACGTTACCAGCCATGTTGTACAAGTTATAATTGTTAGGCTCATATGATTTTGCTTCTACAGTGTAAAGAGCTCCATCAGCAGCATAATCTCCACGATTTGGTTTAAAGTTTGCTAAATAACATGCTCTGTCGTTTTTAGCATAATGACTTCCCCATGGATAAGTTGCAGATTCAAGACCACCGCGAGCAGCATATTCCCATTCAGCCTCCGTTGGAAGACGGAATGAATTGATTAAATCTCTTTTCTTCTTTTTAGATTTAATGTACGCATTTTTGTTAAGTGTTCTCCAAGCACAAAATGCTTTAGCTTGTTTCCAAGAAACCCCAACAACTGGATAGTCACTATAAGCTTGATGCCAAAAATAATCATTGTGCATTGGTTCATTGTATGAATAAGCAAAATCTTTAATCCAAGAAGTTGTATCAGGATACACTTTTACTTTTTCTTTTCTGATAAAATCAGAACGTTTTCCAGTTTTTGCTTTAGCAGCTGCCTGAATATCCATCCAAGTATAACTGAACTCTAATTTATCAACATTAATAGTTCTTAAACCATTGAACGATTCAGCAGCAGGAAGATACAATGAATCCATAACTTCAACGTAGTGCTCGTCTGGATATTTAGATGTATCAGTGATTAATTTTACTTTTCTATTCAGTCTTCTACCTGCAAACGGATCATCTTCTGTTCCAATGCTGTAATAGTTCTCATACATATATTTGTCATAAGGAGTCATTTTTTCAGGATCAGCATCTTTGAAAGCATAATCACCTATACTTCCACCTCCTTTTTTACCACTTCCACCACCTGTACCGGCAGACTGGCCTAACTCATCAGCAAGGATAGCCAAACGCATACGCATAGTCGAGTCTTTTACCCATTCGATAAATTGTCTATACTCACTATTTGTAATTTCCGTTTCATCCATGTAGAACGAACGAACAGTTACTGTTTTAGTTGGAGCATCTTGCATATTAGCAGGATCATCGTCTGATTTACCCATAATAAAGGCTCCACCAGGAATAAGTGTCATACCATATGGCTTCTCAGGATGCCATTTTCTACCTTGAACACCTACAAGCTCACCTTTCTCACTGGATCCACATCCAACTAAAGTGATTAAAATTGTTGATAATGCGATAAACTTCTTCATATAAATTTGGGTTATCATGTACTCGAATTTTTAAGGCCGTAAACCTATTTATTATTTTTCAAAAAAGCAATTATTTGATGTAAAATTTATTTTCTGTGTCAAAACTAATCAAAACACAAATACAAAAAAAGAAAAACATCGATTAAATACACATTTTGTCGACGAAATGCTTATTTTTTTTATTTTTGTAAGATTTTTTTAACAATTATACTATATCTTTTCTTTGTGCCTTCCACCATCTTTCTGGTATTTCTTGGTCGCAAGCTCGTAAATAATCTTCATGCGTACATGGCAATAACGTATTTTTTATTAATTTATTATTAACATTATTAAAAAAAGGTAATTCTACCCACCATCTTTGGGAAATAGAACTCTTATAAAATAAAAGTTCAATATCATCAACCGGTACAATATATTTCATGAATCCCGATTTATCAATTATAGGATACTCTTTTGACCTGTAATTAAAACCTTCGATAAAATACCATATCATTTGAGCCATCAATACAAATTCTCCTTTTTCATTGGAATGATTGAAAATACCATAAGAAGTAACTTTATCACTAATACCGGAATAACGTGATAATGCACAAATTTCTTTCCCATTAAAACCATTAGGCATAAAAGGCAATAAACAATTAGAATCCGATGACTTTACAGCACCTAAATCTACAGAAACAATATCCGCATCTCTAAAAACAGGTTCAGATATAGAAATATCTGCAGAAATATCACCCAATCGATAAGCATCAAAATATAATTTCTCTATTAAATCAATTTCTTCTTGCGAATTAAAATACGTTTGATAACCAATATTACTATAATTGAATAAATTATTGGGTTCATTTATAATCATTTTAGACAAATAAGAATCAACTGTATGTTGTGATTCATCTTTACCAAAATCAAATTTATAATCAACAGAAACTAAATTAACCATTTGATCAAGCTTATCATATGCTCTATACATCGCATACGTTATATCTTGAGATCCACCTATAATAATAGGAATAATTCCTTTTTTAATTAATTCAGCATTTATTTTTGATACTGCATAGTAAGTATCTTCCTGTGTAGCTCCTTGTTCTATATCACCTAAGTCAGCTATACTTGAGACCCAATTGCCCGGAAATAATTGATATAATTGTTTTCTTAATTCATCTAAACTAACTTCAGTGGGAAGATATTTATTTCCTCTTGAATCTAAAACACCAATAATTGCAATAGTAATTTTATTTAAATCAGGAAAATCAACTTGTGAATGAAAAGCCACTTTTTTTCCCAACGTTTGAACGTTAAGTTGGTCAACAAATGCTATAACCTCATCGCTAACAGGAGTTAAAAAATCAAATGCCATAGCTTATTTCTTTTTTGCAGGTGTTTTTCTGGTTGTTGATTTTGTGGTTGCTTTTTTTGCTGGTGCTTTTTTTGCAGGAGTTTTTTTCTCAATAAGTTCTTGTACCTGAGCTAAAGTTAATTTTTCAGCATCTACATCTTTATTCAATTCAATCTTTAACTTTCCTTTAAAAATAACCGCTCTTCCCCATCTGGCTTTTTCTACACGAATGCCTTCTGCTTTCCAATCATGAATAACTTTATCGATTTCTTTTTGTTGTTTTTCCTCAATCAACTCATTTAAATCCGATTGTGAAAGTTTATCAAAGTTATATTTCTTACTTACATTGATAAACATGCCATTCCATTTGATAAAAGGACCAAATCGCCCTACTCCTTTTTGAATAGGCAATCCGTCATAAGTCCCGATAGGAGCATCGGCTTGGTTTTTTTCATCAATCAATTCTTGAGCTCTTTCCATAGAAACATCCAACGGATCTTCACCTTTTGGCAACGAAATAAAAGTTTTCCCATAACGAACATACGGACCAAAACGGCCATTGTTCACTTCTACTTCTTCTCCTTTATAGGTACCCAAATTTTTAGGTAATAAAAACAAGTTTAGTGCTTCTTCTAAAGTTATGGTCCCAATATTTTGATCGGTTCCAAGACTCGCAAACTGTTTATTGTCATCATCAATATCCCCAATTTGAGCCATGGGTCCAAATTTCCCTAAACGTACTGAAACCGGCTTCCCGGTTTTAGGGTCTTTTCCTAAAATACGTTCACCACTTTCTCTATCGGCATTCTCTTCCACATTTTTTACCACCGGATGAAAATGATTGTAAAAATCACGCATCATTTTAGTCCAATCTTCGTTTCCTTCAGCAATTTCATCAAAGTCTTGTTCTACCTTGGCTGTAAAGTTGTAATCTAAAATGGTAGAAAAGTTTTTTACCAAAAAGTCATTTACAATTATTCCGATATCAGTTGGTACCAATTTTCCTTTATCAGAACCGGCATTTTCAGTCAAGACAACTGATTTAATATCATTTCCTTTTAACGTCAATTGATTGTATTTTCGCTCTTGTCCGTCAAAACTTCCTTTTTCAACATAATTTCTGTTGATAATAGTTGAAATAGTTGGAGCATAGGTTGAAGGTCTTCCGATACCTAATTCTTCTAATTTCTTCACTAAAGAAGCTTCGGTATATCTACTTGCCGGTCTGGAGAAACGTTCAGTTGCGGTGATGTAATTATTAAGCAATCTTTCGTTTACTTTCATGGCTGGTAACATTCCTTCTTGTTCTTCTTCATCGTCATCATTCCCTTCTAAGTAAACTTTGAGAAAACCTTCAAATTTGATTACTTCTCCGGTTGCCGAAAAATATTCCTTGTGATTGTTGGCTTCAATTTTTACATTGGTTCGCTCTAATTCCGCATCACTCATTTGCGACGCCAACGTTCTTTTCCAAATTAAATCATACAATCGAGCTTGATCTCTATCAATATTTAAGGTATGCTTTGACATTTCTGTTGGGCGTATGGCTTCGTGAGCTTCTTGTGCTCCTTTGGCTTTGCTGGTAAAAGTTCTGGGCTTACTAAATTCTTTCCCATATGAACGAGTGATTTCGGCTTGTGCAGCCGCCATGGCTTCTTGCGAAAGATTCACGCTATCCGTTCTCATATAAGTAATATATCCGGCTTCATACAAACGCTGAGCAATTTGCATCGTAATTCCTACCGGAAGATATAATTTTCGAGCTGCCTCTTGTTGTAAAGTTGAAGTTGTAAACGGAGCGGCAGGCGATTTTTTGGTTGGTTTCGTTTCTAAATCGGCTACCTTATATATAGAACCGATATTCTGTTGCAGAAAATCTTCTGCTTCTTTTTGGGTTGAAAAATTCTTTGGCAATTTAGCTTTGAATGTTTTTCCGGCTTCATTTGAAAATTCTGCTGTTACCGAATAAGAAGCTTGTGCTTTAAAATCCTGAATTTCGCGTTCTCTTTCTACAATCAATCGAACAGAAACCGATTGCACACGTCCGGCTGAAAGTCCGCCCTTGACTTTTTTCCACAAAACGGGCGACAATTCATAACCCACCAAACGATCTAAAACTCTTCGGGCTTGTTGTGCATTAACTAAATTATAATCGATACCTCGCGGATTTTCAATGGCTTTTTGAATGGCCGATTTAGTGATTTCATGAAAAACGATACGCTTGGTTTTTTTCGGATCTAATTTTAATTCTTCTGCCAAATGCCATGAAATAGCTTCCCCTTCACGATCCTCATCACTGGCTAACCAAACCGTTTCGGCATTTTTAGATAACGTTTTAAGTTTACTCACCAAAGCTTTTTTATCTGCAGAAACTTCATATTTAGGTTTAAAATCTCTTTCTACATCCACCCCTATTTCCTTGGAAGGTAAGTCGGCAATGTGTCCATAACTGGACTCTACTTGATAATCGCTTCCTAAAAATTTTTCGATGGTTTTTGCTTTTGCCGGTGACTCAACGATAACTAAATTCTTTGCCATGTAAGTTTTTGTTTGGCAACAAAAGTATGGTTTTTTTTTAATTTTTGATTTTTGGAAACTAAATTCAAAAAAATAAGCATTGTTTTGAATCAATATTTTGTTAAACAACTACTGCCATCTTGTCATATTTTCAATTTTAGTATTATCTTTGCAGACTGATTTCAGATAAAATCGATTATGGAGAAGATAATAGAAGAAAACAAGCAAGGAACCAGCTTAGTTTTAGAACAAAAAGAAGGCAATACAAAAAAGCTATTTATAGAAAGTTACGGCTGTCAGATGAATTTTTCGGACAGTGAAATCGTAGCTTCCATTTTGCATGAACAAGGTTACAACACCACACAAAACTTGGAGGAAGCCGATTTGGTCTTGGTGAACACTTGTTCTATTCGTGACAAAGCCGAGCAAACTGTTCGCAAGCGTTTGGAAAAATATAATGCGGTTAAAAAAATTAACCCATCAATGAAAGTGGGCGTTTTGGGCTGTATGGCCGAGCGTTTGAAAAGTCAATTTTTGGAAGAAGAAAAAATTGTGGATATGGTGGTTGGTCCCGATGCCTACAAAGATATTCCAAACCTTTTAAAAGAGGTGGAAGAAGGCAGAGATGCCATCAACGTTATTTTATCTAAAGAAGAAACCTATGGCGATATTTCTCCGGTTCGATTGAATAGCAATGGTGTGAATGCATTTGTTTCCATCACACGTGGTTGCGACAATATGTGTACATTTTGCGTAGTTCCGTTCACACGCGGTCGCGAAAGAAGTCGAGAGCCACAAAGTATTTTGGAAGAAATAAAAGATTTATACGATAGAGGTTTTAAAGAAGTAACACTTTTAGGTCAAAACGTAGATAGCTATTTATGGTATGGTGGAGGTTTGAAAAAAGATTTTGACAAAGCCACCGAAATGCAAAAAGCAACCGCAGTAGATTTTGCTCAGTTATTAGAAATGTGTGCGGTGCAATTTCCGAAAATGCGTTTTCGTTTTTCTACTTCCAATCCGCAAGACATGCATGTTGAAGTAATTCAAATTATGGCCAAATACCATAACATTTGCAACTACATTCACTTGCCGGTTCAAAGTGGTAGCACACGAATTTTAAAAGAAATGAACCGTCAACACACTCGTGAAGAATATATGGCGTTGGTGGACAAAATTTATGAAATTATTCCGGATATTTCACTTTCACAAGATATGATTTCAGGTTTCCCTACAGAAACAGAAGAAGACCATCAAGACACATTAAGTTTGATGGAATATGTGAAATACGATTTCGGATTTATGTTTGCCTATTCAGAGCGTCCCGGAACATTAGCTGCCCGAAAAATGGTTGATGATGTGCCGGAAGAAGTAAAGAAAAGACGTTTAAACGAGATTATCGACTTGCAACAAAAATTAGGTTTAGAAAGAACCAAACGTTTTGTTGGACAAGAAGTTGAAGTTTTAATTGAAAAAGAGTCGAAACGTTCCAACGAACATTGGAGCGGAAGAAATTCGCAAAACACTGTTGTGGTTTTCCCAAAAGAAAATTACAAAGTAGGTGATTTTGTGATGGTAAAAATCAACGATTGTACTGCTGCCACATTAATTGGAGAAGCAGTTGGTTATTCAGAAATAATGCAATAATTCGCCACGAATTTCACGAATTTCACGAATTTTTCAAATAGTAATTAAAAGCCAAAAAAATGAATTTATATAAGCAGGAAGAATATTATAAAATTATTGGAATTTGTATGGAAGTTCATCGGACTTTAGGTGGTGGATTGCTTGAAATTATATATAAAGAAGCAATTGAAATAGAATTAAAAATTCATAATATACCATACGAAAGAGAAAAAGAATTTATAATTGATTACAAAGGTCATAAACTTAAAAAAAGATTTATTGCAGATTTTATTGTTTATGATGAGATTATTCTTGAAAACAAAGCATCAAAAATGATTGTAGATGAAAATGTTGCTCAAACTTTAAATTATATGAACATAACTAAAAGCGGATTAGGTATAATTGCAAATTTTAATATTAAATCACTTCAACACAAAAGATTAGTGTCATAAAAAAATTCGTGAAATTCGTGAAATTCGTGGCTAAGTAAAACATGGAAAGCGTTCAAAACATAAAACAACGATTTGAAATCATCGGAAATGATCCGAAACTCAATCGTGCGATAGAAAAAGCCATTCAGGTTGCTCCTACCGACATTTCGGTTTTGGTAACCGGTGAAAGTGGTGTGGGAAAAGAAAGTATTCCAAAGATTATTCATTCGCTTTCACACCGAAAGCACGGAAAATATATCGCTGTAAACTGTGGAGCCATTCCTGAGGGAACCATTGACAGTGAACTGTTTGGTCACGAAAAAGGAGCATTTACAGGTGCAACCGGAGCTCGTGATGGTTATTTTGAAGTAGCCGATGGCGGAACTATTTTTTTGGATGAAGTGGGTGAATTACCTTTAACCACTCAAGTTCGTTTACTTCGTGTATTGGAAAATGGCGAATTTATTAAAGTAGGTTCATCGCAAGTACAAAAAACGAATGTTCGTATTGTGGCGGCTACCAACGTAAATATGTTTGATGCGATTGAAAAAGGAAAATTCCGTGAAGATTTGTACTATCGATTGAGTACCGTTGAGATTACGCTTCCTCCATTAAGAGACCGTAAAGAGGATATTCATTTGTTATTTAGAAAATTTGCCGCCGATTTTAGTCAGAAATACAAAATGCCGCCCATCAAATTAGAGGATAATGCGGTGGATTTATTGCTGAAATATCGCTGGAGCGGAAATATTCGTCAATTGCGAAACATTGCCGAACAAATTTCGGTTTTAGAAACGCATCGAAACATTTCGTACCAAACCTTATATAGTTATTTGCCACAAGAAGGTTCGAATCTTCCGGCAGTTATTAAAGATAAAAAAGCGGAAAGCGATTTTAGTAACGAACGAGAAATCTTGTACAAAGTGCTTTTTGACATGAAAAGTGATTTGAATGATTTGAAGAAACTCACATTAGAATTAATGCAAAACGGAAGTGCCAAAGTACAAGAGACGAACAAAAATTTAATTCAAAAAATTTACGGCAGCAAAGAGGAAACCGAAATTCCGTTTGAGGAACCTCGAATGAACGTCATTCCGGTACAACCAATTCCGGATCAAGAAGAATTTGAAGATGATGACGATGATCAAGACTATCTTTTTGCGGAAACAGTGGAAGAAGAAGAAACCTTGCGTTTGGATGCCAAAGAAATTGAACTCATCAAAAAAGCATTGGAACGCAACAAAGGAAAACGAAAAGCTGCCGCCGATGAGTTAGGTATTTCGGAGCGTACATTATATCGAAAAATTAAACAATTTGATTTGTAAACCATGAAGAGAATCTTAATATTTACTTTAATTCTAGCAACAACATTTCTCTTAAATAGTTGCAAATACTATAATTTTACCGGAACCGGAAAAATTGATGCAAAAACATTTCAGGTGAATTATTTTCAGAATAATGCCGAATTAATAGAACCCGGAATTGAACGTGATTTTACGTTAGCTCTTCAAGATTTAATTCAAAATCAAACCAATCTAAACCTAACAAATTCTGGTGGCGATTTGATTTATGAAGGCGAAATTACCGGATTCCGAATTTCTCCAATGACTGCAACTGCAGATCAACGTACAGCTCAAAACCGATTGACATTTACCGTAAATGTTCGTTTTATCAATAATAAAAAGGAAGAAGACAATTTTGAAAAATCATTTTCATTTTTTTATGATTATCCGGCCGACCGTCAATTGGTAGGAGAAACACTCAATTTAGCGAAATTGGAAATTTTTGAGCGAATTACACAAGATATTTTTAATGCTTCATTAGCTAAATGGTAATTTAAACCTTTTTTCATAACTATTATTTTTATTACATTTGATAAATCAATTCAATTACCATTTTGAATCTATCCGAATATACTTTCTTATTAAACAATCCAAATGCTTTCAACGAAAAGCAAGCTCAGGAATTGGAGAAAGTAGTTGAAAATTTTCCCTATTTTCAGAGTGCTAGAGCTTTATATCTTAAAGGATTATACAACCAAGATAGCTACAAATACAATTTTGCTTTAAAAAAGACCGCTGCTTTCACAACAGACAGAAGCGTGTTGTTTGATTTTATCACTTCCTCTGAATTTGTTGTTTTGGAAAAAGACCATTATGAACAAAAACTAGCTCAATTATTGGAAATGGAAGTTATTGAAATGGAACATGTTGAAGGTGAAAAAACAGAAAAAATTGAAGAAATTTGTGCTATTTCCGTTAAACCTACTGTAGAATTTGAAACAATTGATGTTGATTTTGTAAAAATTGAAAAAGACATAGAGGAAACAACTTCATCGAATGAAGTTGAACCAATTACAAACATAGAAGAAGTAATTTCGGAGTATAATGAATCCTTTGACGTTTCAATAAGTAATGAAGAACTCATTGAAAAAATAAATGTAGGTGATGAACTTGAAGTTAATGAAGTAATTGAGGTAGAACAACCTATTGAACAAATTGAAATTGAAAAAGAAGAAACTAAAGTTGAAATTGAAGAAAAACTTGAAATAGGAAAACCCATTTCGTTTGCGGTTAACGAAAAACATTCGTTTCAGGAATGGTTACAATTGACTTCTTTTAAGCCGATTAATCGAATTGAAGAGACAAATGACTTTGAAACTACAACTGAAAAAGTTCAAAATGAAATCAAAGCGGCACCAGAAAAATTAAAAAAACTAGCCATTATTGATAAATTTATTGAGACAAATCCAAAAATTACACCGGCTAAAGATCTTGTTGAAACCCCTTCAAAACCCTTTGAAATAGGCGATACTTCCCATTTAATGACTGAAACTTTAGCCAGAGTTTATTTGGAACAAAAAAAATATAGTAAAGCAATTCAAGCTTATGAAATATTAATTTTGAAATATCCGGAAAAAAGTATTTTCTTTGCAGACCGAATTAAGGACATTAAAATTTTACAACAAAATAATCAATAGCATGGGATTTTCAGTTTTTTTAGTATTAATAACAATTGTTTGTTTTTTACTTATCGTCGTAATCATGGTTCAAAACCCTAAAGGTGGAGGTTTATCTTCTACGTTTGGAAACTCTCAACAAATTGGTGGCGTGCAAAAAACAACAGACTTTTTAGATAAAAGTACATGGACTTTAGGGATCATTTTGATTGCTTTAATCATGTTATCATCATTAGCTTTCAATGGAAAATCGGAAGCAATCACCATCGAGAAAGGTGATGCTGCTCCAGCAAAAACAGAAGTTACGGTTCCAGCAATGGAAGCTCCGGCTACTGAAAAACCAGCTGAAACAGCTCCAAATACAGAAGAACAAAAATAATAATACATTTTATAAAAGAAATCCCGAGCAATCGGGATTTTTTTTTTGACTCAACTGAAAAAATGTCAGTTTCTTTCGATTGGCATAATTTCTGACTAATCGAAAACGTCAAACTTAATTTAATAAAACAAAATAATTATGTCAGTAAACATTAAACCCCTTTCAGACCGCGTTTTAGTAGAGCCGGCTCCTGCCGAAACTACTACAGCATCAGGAATCATTATCCCTGATACGGCTAAAGAAAAACCACAAAGAGGAACCGTTGTTGCCGTTGGTAACGGAAAAAAAGACCACACCATGACCGTAAAAGTAGGTGACACAGTTTTATACGGAAAATATGCCGGAACCGAATTAAAATTAGACGGCAAAGATTACCTTATCATGAGAGAAGACGATATTTTAGCTATCGTATAATGACTAACTGAATATTCAAATTATTTAAAATTTAAAAAAATGGCAAAAGATATTAAATTCGACATTGAAGCACGTGATGGTTTAAAACGTGGAGTTGATGCATTAGCGAACGCAGTAAAAGTAACCTTAGGACCAAAAGGTCGTAATGTAACTATCAGTAAATCATTTGGGGGACCAACTGTGACCAAAGACGGTGTAACAGTTGCTAAAGAAGTTGAATTGAAAGATGCTCTTGAAAATATGGGAGCTCAAATGGTAAAAGAAGTTGCTTCAAAAACCAATGATTTAGCCGGAGACGGAACAACAACTGCAACAGTTTTAGCTCAAGCCATCGTGAAAGAAGGTTTGAAAAACGTTGCTGCCGGTGCTAATCCAATGGATTTAAAAAGAGGAATCGATAAATCCGTTGAAGCTATTGTTGCTGAATTAGGTAAACAAGCCAAAGAAGTAGGAAGTTCTACTGAAAAAATTAAACAAGTAGCTTCTATTTCTGCTAATAATGATGAAGTGATTGGCGAATTAATTGCCACAGCTTTCGGAAAAGTTGGTAAAGAAGGTGTAATCACTGTGGAAGAAGCAAAAGGAACGGATACATACGTAGATGTGGTAGAAGGAATGCAATTTGACAGAGGGTATTTATCCCCTTACTTTGTTACCAATCCTGAAAAAATGAATGTAGAATTAGAAAATCCATTCATTTTATTATATGACAAAAAAGTCTCTTCTTTAAAAGAGTTATTACCAGTTTTAGAACCGGTAGCTCAATCCGGAAAGCCATTATTAATCATTGCTGAAGATGTGGATGGTGAAGCTCTTTCTACTTTAGTAGTTAACAAATTACGTGGAGCCTTAAAAATTGCTGCAGTGAAAGCTCCTGGTTTTGGTGACAGAAGAAAAGCGATGTTAGAAGATATTGCCATCTTAACCGGAGGAACTGTAATTGCAGAAGAGAGTGGTTATACATTAGAAAATGCTACTTTACAAATGTTGGGAACAGCAGAAAAAGTAGCTATCGATAAAGACAATACAACCATCGTAAACGGAGCCGGAAATGGTGATTTGATTAAAAATCGAGTGAACCAAATTAAAGCTCAAATGGAAACCACTACGTCAGATTATGACCGTGAAAAATTACAAGAGCGTTTGGCTAAATTAGCCGGAGGTGTTGCGGTTCTCTATGTAGGTGCTGCTTCTGAAGTAGAAATGAAAGAGAAAAAAGACCGTGTGGATGATGCTTTACACGCAACCAGAGCTGCTGTTGAAGAAGGAATTGTTGCCGGTGGTGGTGTAGCATTACTAAGAGCAAAAGCCGTTTTAGCCAACTTAAAAGCTGATAATGCTGATGAGGCAACCGGAATTCAAATTGTTTCTCGTGCGGTTGAAGCTCCATTGCGAACCATTGTTGAAAATGCCGGATTAGAAGGATCTGTTGTTGTTGCAAAAGTTGCTGAAGGTAAAGGTGATTTTGGTTACAATGCCAAATCGGATGAATATGTTGATATGCTAAAAGCAGGAATTATTGACCCGAAAAAAGTAACCCGTGTTGCTTTGGAAAACGCGGCTTCAGTTGCCGGAATGATTTTAACTACAGAATGTGCTTTGGTTGAAATCAAAGAAGAAAATGCCGGAGGTGGAATGCCAATGGGTGGTGGAATGCCGGGGATGATGTAATTAAGTTAGTGATTAGTTACTAGTAATTAGTGATTAGTCTAATCTCAAAATAAAAAATCCGTCTTGAAGCAATTCTTGACGGATTTTGTTTTTAATAATGGAAACGAATTTATTTTCGCCAATCAAAATTAGTTACATAACTCAATCGAACAGTCGGATTATCTTCTTGAAGCGTATTGGCAAAATTCCAAATATGCTGCTGAATAT
Organism: Flavobacterium filum DSM 17961; assembly: GCF_000425465.1. Classification (GTDB taxonomy): domain Bacteria; phylum Bacteroidota; class Bacteroidia; order Flavobacteriales; family Flavobacteriaceae; genus Flavobacterium; species Flavobacterium filum. Next base: position 51,807 of record NZ_KE384381.1, read on the forward strand.
AGCAAAGTTGTAGTTGATGATTTTTATCAAAATTATACCCAAAACCAGCTATAATTCGATTTTGATTTAAAAGTGTTTTACCAGCATTTGAACCTAAATTCAAAAAAACCTCATCCCCTAAAATCCCAAACAATTGGGTTTCATTTGCTTTCTTTATTAATGGATAATTGAATAAAAGCATATACCGTAATCGGTTGCGGTATTCGTAATGATCTATTTCAAAATCTCCATTCGTTTGTTGTTTTGCAATGCCAACATAGCGAAATTCATCACGTAAACGATGTGTAATTTTAAGGTTTCCGTTTTGATGAACAAACGTTCCTTGAATCCAAAAATGATCCTCTGGTATATTTATTCTATTTAACGAAGGATTTCCATATACATACGTGTTGTAATGACTATACCCGACACTTCCGGAGAAGCTTTTCGTAATTTGATAATCAAAAGAAGGGCGAATAAAATATTGTTGCTTTTCAGAAAATCCATTGGCATAACGCATGGTTCCTTCAAATGAAAAGGATAATTTTTCAGACAACTTATTTTTCCCAAAATAATGTAACCATACATTTTCATTGGATGTTTTTACTTGTGCATAACTTGTTGTGTGTAAAAATCCGAAAAGGAGCAAAATACCCTTAAATACTAATTTTCTCTGTTTCATGCTGAATGACCATTTTGTTTTTTCTGGATGACAACGGATGACTAGATAGTGATTTGTGATTATCTAATCCTTTAATTACTACCATTCCACCATTCGCTTCATAATCATGTTTGAAATGCTCTAAATTTTCCATCACAGAATGATCTACTAATTTAGTCTTTTTAAGGTCAATTGTTACATTAAAACCATACGGAATGGCTTCTAATTTGCTTTTTACCCCCAAAAAGTTAGTAAAAATAGCGGCTTTATTTATTTCAACCAAATAATTATCCCCTTCAAATGAAACAATGGTTGGAGCTTTAAACAAGGATGAAATTGGCGTTCCGTTTATCAAGTGAATAATAATTTTTAATGCCATACCGGCAGCAATTCCTACTAATAAATCTTCAAATAAGGTAAAGAAAATGGTCACTAGGAAAATAGCTAATTGTTCTTTTCCTATTTTAAACGTGTGAATGAATTCTTTCGGATGTGCTAATTTAATTCCAACTGTAATTAACATGGCGGCCAAAGCTGCATTGGGAATCATTTCTAATATTGGTGTTGCCAACAAAACAAATAGTAAGATGAAAAAACCGTGAAAAAAGTTAGCCCAACGGGTTTTTGCTCCGTTATTTACATTGGATGACGAACGTGCCACTTCTGAAATCATTGGCAGACCACCAAGAAATGCAGCTATTGTATTTCCAATTCCAACAGCAATCAAATCTTTGTTCATGTTTGATTTTCGTTTATATGGATCCATTAAATCTATTGCTTTTACAGTGAGTAAAGACTCCAATGTACCAACCAAAGCAAACATAATGACATATTTTATAAACAATCCGGTTTGCGAAAAACCGGCAAAACTGGCATTAATATTTAAACTATCAACCAAACTGCCAATTTTTACTAAAGCATAAGGCGGTTCGGTATGAGCAAAATCCATAAACAATTCACACGGAATGGCAAATAAAAGTACAACCAATGGTGCCGGAATCATTTTGATGGTTTTGTTTTTAATATATGGCCATCCCATCATAATTACCAAACTCACTACTCCAATGATAGAAGCTTTTGCATCAAGATTCAATACAAATTTTGGAATATTCATCAACAATTCAATTGGACCTAATCCTTTTGCTAAAGCCGGATTATCATTCAGTAAAACCGGAATTTGTTTGGTAATAATGATAATTCCAATAGCTGCTAACATACCATGAATGGCTGAAAGCGGAAAAAAGTCGGCTAGTTTTCCCAATTTTAATATTCCGAATAAAATTTGAATTACACCGGCTACCACCATGGCACCCAAAGCTAGTTTCCAACCTAGTTGGCTGTCTCCTTGACCAAATTCGGCAACAGCTCCGGCAACAATTACAATTAAACCGGCTGCAGGACCTTTGATAGTCAAACGTGATCCCATAAAAAAAGACACAACGATGCCACCAATTATGGCTGTAATTAAACCCATTATAGGAGGAAAATCAGAAGCTTTAGCAATACCTAAACTTAAAGGTAAAGCCAATAAAAACACAATAAAACCGGAAATAGCGTCGGTTTTAAAATTTTCTTTAAATCCTGCCAATCCATCAGCAGGAACATATTTATTTTGAGTTGATTTCATTTTTTTAAAATAATTTAAGAGGAACGATAAGGTAATTCATGATACGTTTTTATGTGTGGGCCTAGGAATAAGCGAGCATAGATTCGGATGCCGGCAATACCGGAAACAACGAAACTAGAAGCGGCAAAAAAGGCTAAGAAAAGCTGATGGCTATCAATATGACTAAAAATCAAATCTTCGCCTATAAATGTGGATGTAATTGGAAATCCGGTAATGCCAAGTGTTGCTACTAAAAAGAAAAAAGCAAATTTTGGATGTTCATACACATGACCCAAATATTGACTTATCAAGATTCTTCTTTCTAATTTACTTAGTTGAATTAATGCTACATATCCAATGATTCCGGTAACTACAACACCCGCCAAATAATAAACAATTTCGCTTACACTCACTTTATCATTAAATACGATGGCCAAAGCAATCCAAAAATGATTGAGCACAATCAATATCCAAGCTAAAAATGGACTTCTGCGTTCGGAAAATGATTTGAAAACAAAGACCAATCCGATGAATGCAAATACTTCCGGTAAAATGTTGGCTATTTGACTAGGTAACTCCACTCTGAATTTATAGGTCAAAAATCCAATCAAATAAAGCGGAATAAAGAATAAATAGATACGCTTGATATTTAAAAAATCTAACGATTTGCCAATAATCTTCAATGGTCGCCAAAGCACCATGTTCAAAAATCCTTCTAAATTGAATTCTTTCAAAGCCAAAATATATAAGGTATATTCTATTTTTTTGGGATACGAATCCTCAATAGCCTTTTCTTTAGGTTTATAATGATAAAACTGATCGCGAATCAAATAACTTACCACAGAAGGAGAAACCAATAATTGATAGGTGCGTAAAAATGCATTTCCGGCAAAGTGAATCAAAGCTAATGTTTCAAAACCTAAAGCGATTTCAATAAAAATTATTCCGATTTGTCCGATAGAACTATACGCTACTTGACTTTTTACGGATGATTGAACACGAGCCATTAATGAAGCCATCAAACTTGTGGTTAAGCCCATCAAACCAATTGCTATTCGAATGGCTGTTTGATGTTCCCAAAACGGAAATGTTCGCAACATGAGAAAAACACCTAAATGAACAGACAATGAACCATAAAAAATGGCACTCGAAGGCGTTGGCCCTTCCATAGCTCGAGGTAACCACGATGAAAAAGGGATTTGAGCCGATTTTGCAGCCGCAGCACAAGCCAAACAAAGTGCAATAAAAATCCCAATGATGGAATGATTTTGCAAATGCTCGCTCACCATTTCATAATTATTCAATTTCATGAAGGTGATGTTTTCATGAAACAGATGGTGACTTGCCCACATGGCCAGCAACAAACCTACATCACCAATCCGATAAATCGAAAATACTTTAAAGGCGTTTTTAACCGGAAGATAACGTTCTCTATAAAAAGCGATTAATAAAAAGGAAGAAATTCCGATAATTTCCCAACCTATGAATAACGTTTCAAAGTTTCCGGATAATATCGCCAAATTATAACCGAAAAAGAAAAACAAAACGGTATTAAAAAAACGTTTGTAACCTTTTTCGCGATGCAAATAATACCGACTATAAGTGGTTATCATTGAAGTTAGTAAAGCTCCGATAAACAAATAAACGGCCGAAACTTTATCAAAATAAAAATCGATAAAAAACTCATAATGAGCTGTTTTCAAAACGGAAAGCTCAACCAAATTCAAATCGGGAGCACCCTCAAACAACCACCAAATGATAAATGCGGTAATTCCGATTAGCTGTAAAAAAACAGTGCCAAAGGCGGTCCAAGAGATGGTTTTTTCTTTGGCTTCGGGTAAAAACAAACTGATGATAAAACCCAAAAACGGAAATAAAATAAAAAATTGCAAAAACTCATTCATGGCTCAAAACATTAGAAAGGATACTTACCGGAAGATTTTCTTTGGTGGATTCTGCCAGTTTTAATTCGTCAACAATGAAATGGGGTCGCTGAATGGGTTCATACAACTCAAATTTTTCATTTATAAACACATACGATTTTTTGGTTTCCGGATGAACTGCCACCAATTTTACCCAATCGTTTTGAAACCACTCATACGTGGCCGGATTTTTGGTAATAGCATACATTACTTTTTCCGGAAAATGTTCGGCTATCACTAATAACCGCAACGGGTCATGCACTTCAATCATTTGACTGGGCAAACCGGGACGTAAATCGCCATCAATTCCGTTGGCAACCCCAATTAATCCCATCACATTATGTGGTAATTTAGAGCCAGCTCCTAACTTTTGGTTGTCTACCCTTGAAAAATAATATTCCAAATTGATGCCACCTCCTACCGGAGCAACAGCACCTAGTATCACGGCTAAATAATCCCCCGATGGATCGACTTGATAATCATAAGAATTCAAAAACGAACGACGGTCTAAAAAAAGCTGTTTTGACAAATTTCTCCTCCCTACAATGCACATCGCATTTGTAGCATGATTTAACTCCGGACGAGGTTCAAACAAGGAAACCGAGCGTAATTTTACTTTTTCATGCACTTTTTCTAGCGATGCATTGGTATCAATGGTATCAAATCGTCTGGAACGCTCTTTGGCATTGTTCTGCAATGCTTTTGCAAACGTGATTTTATTTTGCTGATGTAATGATTGATTTTCCTCTGTGAGAGTATCTTCATCATAAAAGGCAATTTCGTCACGAGTAGTATCATGCAGAGCCGGCAAAAATTGTGTTGCATCCGGAATATCAATTCCACGATCTTTCAGAATGCCTCTCACTTTGGGATGATTTGCCGCAAAACTGGCCACTTTTGCATTTACAGAACTAGGTCTGCCCGAGCAAGCTCCACAATCGTAACCCGCATAATGCGTATTGTTTACACTGGTTGCACCATGACCCACGACATAAACCATTGATGAAAAATTAGAAACCAAACCGATACTTTTCAAAAGACCTTCTACTCGATTAGCCATTTCATCAATGGTAAAACCAACTTGTAAATCGCCTTCTTTGTGAGAAGTATCGGTGTTTTCAATCACTAACTTCGATTTTTTATGTAGATGTTTAAAAGAAGCCGTAGTGGCGGGTGACATGGAAGGTTTAAAAATGTTTAAAAACAATTTCCATGCAGAAGAAAACCCAAGAGTTTGGCTGATAATCCAACCAAAAAACAACGAGTGCGATTGCTTGTGATAATGCAAATCTTTGGCTTGCTTTTTCTTTCTATGTTCTTCTTTTACTAAAAATTTTGGAGTTACCGGAGCCGGACACAATTTGGTATAAAATTTTCCATTGACCGGTTGGTAAAAAAACTCAAAATTAAAAAAAGCGGCCGTTCCAAAAGTTGCAGCTTTAGCATCCAAATGCTCAATGTGTCTTCGGAAAGAACATTCTCTGTCGTCCATACAAAACAAACCTTGAAAACTTGATATTGCTGTTGTAAGTTCTTCCTCAACGTCTTTTAAATTAGCTAAAACCGAATCATAAAAGGTCCATTCTAAAGCTTGTTGCCAAAGAGATAACACCTCAAACAATTCATTGTAAGCAATCCTATCAAATAATGTAAACGATTGATTTTCAACTTTAAATCCGAGTGGAGCCCAAATATCATGAAACTTGGTGTCCAAGGTGTCTATTTCCAACAAAAGTTCCAGTTGAATCAATTCTTCTAAGGTAATTTTTTTGGAATCTAATAACGAATTTGGATTGCTTTCGATGGTTGCTACCATGCCACTCCAACCCGGATGACCGAATTGTTGGTCAAACAAATACGTTTCAAACAACGATTCTTTTCCAACCACAATTTCCAAAAGTTGGGTAATGGAAGCTTTTTCTTGTAATAGTTTTTTGGTTCGTGGTGACGAAAAAATTCCTTTAAAAGTATTTTTTTCCAATTCTCTGATAGAAGACAAAAAACCTTTGTCATGTACCGGAAAATTCCAAATAGCAATGCCTTGATCGAGGTAACTGCATAAAATTCGAAACAACAAACTATGCGTAGATTTTTCCAAATTGATGGCATAATGTTTTTTCCAATTGGAACGTAAACTGCCAATTCTAGGAGAAACCGATTCGTCATAGGATTGATGCAACATTTTATCTTTCCAAAAAGAGATTTCATCTTCTCCTTTTTGTTTCGAAATGATTCTATTTAACACGGCTTCCTGAATTTCACCTTTGGCAAAACGATTTCTAAAATCAGACAAAGGTAAATAGGTTTTATAGCCAAAAATAGTAGTAGCTTTTTGCAAGGCTTTAGGAAAAGGTAATTCTTGAAAAGCGTGCAAAGTATTATGATGCACAAAATCTTTTAACGGATTTTGGGCCGGTAAATAATGTGCTAGTTTATGAAGAACGGCAGGTTCATCAAAACCAATTGAATGTGTTTTCATTGAAAATGAAATAGATTAATACACAGTGAAGGTGGTAAGGTGTACCCTTACGATTCAATAAAATTGTGTATTAAGAAAGATGGAACTTCCACTTACAAAACAAATCGTAAAGCGGAAGATTGATTGCCTTGGCAAATTTTAATTTGGGAGAAATAGTAACATTAGCAACATAAGATGCACTAGTGGTTGCCGTTTCAAAAGAAATCAAATCATGATGTAAATCATCCGACTCCGAATCATTTTTCTCCAATTGATTCACCGCATTAAAAATAATGAGATGATCTTGTTGTGCATCAACTTCAGTACTTTTATGAGCTTGGATTAATTTTTTTACCGGTAGAGTAGAGAAATCGGTAACTACATAACTTCTAACGAAACCGGAATATAAAAAGACAAAAAGCAACAATAAGGAAAAATATCCTTTGTGATGATTACATATGTCTTTTACTGTTTTCAAACGAATGAAATTAGGAGTCAAATGTAAATGAAAATAGGTTAACTAAAATCAAATTCAAAAAAAAATTCCGATAACGTTATCGGAATTTTAAATTTATTGTTTTCTATCAAACTTACAACAGCCATGAAGATTGTTATAGGCTTCATCTGAAGCTTTTACTTTGTCGGTATCATGACCTACTTTTGCTATAGCTTGGTGAATTTGATCAATTGTACATTTGGTCTCATCCAAAACCAAATGTAAATCATGATGATCTATATGCCATACGGCAGATTTCACACCTTTGACAGACAAAGCTGCTTTTTCGATACGTTTTTTACACATATCGCAATTGCCGTTTACTTCAATTTCATGTTTGGCATTTTTGTTTTTCTTTTCTTGTGCTTGAACTGAAATTCCTATTAAAGAAACCATCAGTACTAAAATTAATTTTTTCATCATATTATTAACTTTTGATATTGTTATTGTTATTGACTTCTGATATTGTTACTATTCAATTTTAAAACGCAATCCGGTGTAATACATTGCCCCAAAAACGGGAGCATATACCATTGAACTATCAAAATAGGGACCAAAAGGATCATTATTTCCTAAAATTGGATTTTTTTGTTGGTAATTGCCTAAGTTTTCAGCTCCTACATAAATTTCAAAGGTTTTGGAAAAGGTTTTGGTAATTTGAGCATTCATCACCGAAAACGGGTTGGCAAACTCCTGCAAACGAAATTCTTCGGGATTTGATTGTGTTCGAGGTAAGCGTTGTTTTCCCATCCAATTGTAGGTGAAATCAAATTTCCATTGTTGTCCTTTTTCTTTTACGTGTGTTTCATAGGCGATATTCGTAAAAAAACGATGTTTGGCTTGTAAAGGTCTTTCTATTTGTCCTATGGTATACGTAGTTTGCACATCATAAAATTTATAAGCTGTTCTGATATTGAAATGTTGTGCCAGTTCATAACTCAAATCTACTTGCAAACTATTCGCAAAGGATTTTCCATCCAAGTTATAAAAAAGTACTTGCTGCGGACTGTTATCCACATCAACCACCACTTGATCTTGGAAATCGGTTCGGTAAAAATCTACTGAAAACTCGGCTTCCTTGCCAAAAACTTTAAACCCCTGTAGGAAACTAAATCCATAATTCCAGGCTATTTCGGCATCTAAACCATAAATTCTACCTTGTGTATCCAGAATTTGAAATTGTCGAGACGATGCGAATAGCTGTTGGTTTTCGGCAAAAATATTGGCACTGCGTTTTCCTCTTCCGGCAGAAATTCTGAAAGTGGTTTTTTCAAAAGGTTTGTATCGCAAATGGGCTCTAGGTGTTACAAAAACACCCAATCGATTGTGGTAATCTACTCTACCTCCCAAAACATAACTTAAGTCGTCATCATTGCAGTAGGTATATTCAAAAAAAGCACCAACGGAATTATCAATTCTACTAAAATCAATTTGATTTACATTTTCTGAGAATTGATCGTACGTGAAATTTAAACCTGTTGCAAATTTATGCAATGTATTACTCAAAATCGAATTGTAAACCAAATTGGAATAAAAACTGCGTTGCGTAATATCATATTCATTTAATCCAAAATACGAGTTTTGTTTATGGTAATTAAATGCATTTTGAAACCCAACCGAACGCCACGGAATTTCGGGAGATACATAGCCAATTTTAGATGAAATATCTAGCTTTTCCGTTTTGATTTCTGAGCCCCAATTATTAGTAGTCCCTCTATCCCTATTCGGTTCAAAAGCTACTTGACCGGTTTGTTTTTCATCGTTCATATATCGAAAATTGACAAAACTCACCCATCCTTTTTCGGCATCGGTATATTGCCAACGGTTGATAGCATTGATTTGTTTTCCAATGGGATTATCCAAAAAACCATCGTCATTCATATCGTTTTTAGCCACTCTGGCATTTCCGTGAAGAAACAAACTGGTGGCCCATTTATCTGTAACTTTTTTATTAAAATGAGTGTTCAATTCGAAACGTGAATCAGTTGACCCATAGGCATTCAAGAAAAATGGAATGTCATTGTGTGGCTTGATCATTTCGTAATTAATTTGACCCGAAATACTTTCAAAACCATTAGCAACCGAACCGGCACCTTTGGTTATCTGAATGCTTTCTACCCAGGTTCCGGGTACAAATGAAAGTCCGTAGGCTTGTGAAGCACCACGAATAGCCGGAATATTTTCCTCCGTCATTAAAATATAAGGACTTGTAAGACCCAACATTCTAATTTGACGACTTCCTGAAACCGCATCCGAAAAATTGACATCAATAGACGGATTGGTTTCAAAACTTTCAGATAAATTGCAACAAGCTGCTTTGAGCAATTCTTTACTTGTCATAGTTTGGATGTTGGCCGGAGCCATATAATTTTTTTGAAGTGATTTTCTAACTTTTGTTAAAGTAACTTCATCCAAAGCAGTATCAAATTCTAAATTTTGGGTAATAAATTTAGGTTCTGTAATGGTTAAGTTAACGGTTTTAAAACCTACATAACTAATTACTAAAATCGTATTTTCGGACGAAAATGGAATAGAGAAATTTCCATTTTCATCAGAAACTGCACCAATTTGGGTGTTTTGCCAGTAAATATTGGCTCCTTGTAAAGGTTGGTTTGTATCGTAAGTGATTTTCCCTGTTACTTTTTCTTGTGCAAAAAACAAAGATGAAATCAACAAAAACACAAATCCTATAATTTGTTTTTTCATTAAAAAGTATTTTAAATTAAACGTGATTTTTTCACCAAAGTGAAATGTAGTTTAATCTAAAATCAGGCGTAAAAAACGTATTGAGAGTAAAGTTGATAAAGCGGCGGTGCATGAGCATCGCAATAATAATCTAAAATTTGATTATCAATTGACTCCTCGCTAGGAGTAAAAAAAGTAAATGCTAAAACGGGTAAAACCGAAACACAATCCAAATCAAAATGCAGTTGTTTGATCACCACATCATCCAAATCGGCTTGAATGGTTTCATCGGAACAACAACCGTCGTGGGTATCAGAAGAAATGGCACAACAAGCTTTTTCTTTTTGAACCATTTTCATTTCACAAGGCTCTTCTGTATTAAAAACAGAGGAAACAGAAGCAATCGTATCACCACAATAATGCACATTAAAAGCTAATCCGCTGGAAGTAATCAGCAGATAAAAAGCCATTAAAATACTTGTGCATTTTTTGAAATTCATGCTACAAAGTTACTTTTTTTTACATTAGTTTGATTAAAAAAAATGTTAATTGAATTAGATCTCAACTACTTGACCTAAAAGCGGCACCATAGCATCGTAACTGTATTGTTCAAAAATCTTAGTTCGCAAGGTGTCGGCGGCATCATTTTCGCCATGCACTAAAAATATTTTTTTTGGTTTTTGTTTTAATTCGCTCAACCAATTGAGTAAATCTTTTTGGTCGCCATGAGCGGAAAGTCCTTCGACTAAAACCACTTCAGCTTCTACCGGATAATATTTTCCGAAAAACTTGATTTCTTTGGCACCTTCCAATAATTTTCGTCCCCGAGTTCCTTCAGCTTGATATCCGACCAACATTACCGTGTTTTCCGGTTTATCAATGTAGCGTTCCAAGTACGTCAAAACTCTTCCACCGGTTATCATTCCACTAGCGGCAATTACTACTTTTGGTCTTTTGTCATAAATGGCATTGATGGTATCTTCATAATCGGAAATCATGGTAAACATTCTACACATTTCTTCACATTCATGTGGATTCAATTTATGCCATTTCGGATTGTCATTAAAAACATCCAAAACTTTGATTCCCATTGGAGTATCAATGATGTAAGGCACATTTGGAATGCGATTTTGCAAACGCAACTGCCAGATTAAATACATCACCGTTTGCACTCGCTCTACTGCAAAACTGGGAATAATAACATTTCCACCACGACTAATTGTTGTATTAATGGTTTTCTCAACATCAAACAATACATCGTTTTGAGGATGAAGACGATTTCCGTAGGTAGATTCTAAAAAGATATAATCGCCCGATTTTGGTTTTTGAGGCGGATGCATGAGAACATCATCATCTTGACCCACATCCCCTGAAAAAATAAGCGTTTTTTCTTCGGCATGCAACGCAATAGAACAAGCCCCAAGAATATGTGAAGAAGGAAAAAATGTAAAATAACAGTCATCTGTTAATTTAATTTCCAAATTAGGTTCCACCACTCTAAAAAAGGGTGTTACTCGTTCTGCATCGGCTACTGAATAGAGTGGTTCGGCTGGATTATGTTTGGAAAAATGCTCTTGATTCGCTTTTGAAGCCTCTTCCTCTTGAATTTTGGCACTATCGGCTAAAATTAATTTTGAAATTTGCTTGGTTGGTGCAGTACAAAATATTTTACCTTTAAAGCCTTGTTTCACTAATAAAGGCAACCAACCACAATGATCAAGGTGACCGTGTGTAAGCAAAACAAAATCTATCGTTGAAGGATTGACAATCAAGGGTTGCCAGTTTAAATCTCGTAAAGATTTGATTCCTTGAAACAAACCACAATCAATTAAAATTCGGGTTTCGTTTGATTCAATCAGTGTTTTTGAACCTGTTACAGTTCCTGTTCCTCCTAAAAAATGAATTTTCATGACTTAATGTATTGAAGTACACAATTGATTAACTTCTCGTAGGCAATTTTTTATTCTTTGTGGACTTAATTCAATTTTTTTTAACCAATCGGATTGGTTTACTAAATCTTTCACGGTAATAATTTCTTGCATCAATAATTTATCTTTTTCTGCCAAACTCAAAGTCGTTAAACAGGTAACCGGATAAAGTTGCGTGGCATCGATTTTATTACGAATACTATTCCCTTTTGGAAAATCCCAACTCAGTAATTGAAGTCCGGAACATTGCCCAAATTGAATAGCATCCTCCGTAAAACGATTATTGGTAACTATCCAACAGCTCTGAATTGAAAAGGCCGAATTAAAAACCGAAAAATCTTTGTTTTTTAAATCGTTAAAACGAGATAAAATGTAAAGTGGAACTTTTACATCGGTTTTCGCATCTTGGCTACCATGAAATTTACATTCAATCATAGCAACGGTATTTTCTTTTTTGAGCAAGACATCGATTTCGTGCGAAATGCATTTTCCTTCCAATATCAAATTGGTTTGCGTTTGAAATCCTTCTTGTTCAAATAATTTAGCAATGAACTTCTCAAAATAAAATCCGGCAGGACCCAAGTTCTGTACCGCAGTCCGCAAATTATAACGAGCTGCATGAGCATTTGATAATTTTTTGAGTAATTGAAAAGCGAGTTTGTATATTTTTTTGGTGGGAATACCTTCGTAAAGCGTTTTTTCGATTTCAGACAAAATCTGATCTACCATAAGCTGATTAGCTCCTGATTTTTGAAGTGATTTTTCTAATTTTCTTTTATCAAAATGTACTAATTCACCGGAAAATTTTGTAACTCTCATTGTACCTAATTATCTCATTAAAGGTACAAAAAATATCAATCGGTTTGTCTTTTTTGAAAATAAAAAGCAGGTACGAATAACACTAAAAATAAGGGTTGAATGAGAAATCTTCTCACGTAGAATAAAATAAAATTGCTTTTTTCATCAAAGAAAAACAGCAATATTGTTAAAGCAATTAACAAAAGAAAAACTAAAATAATATAAAGTAAGAAGGCAAATTTTGTCAACCGTACATCTTTAAACAATAGATAAATTATAGCTAATGACAAGCCTGCATTGAGCACATAACGCAAAAGCGTATAAGAGATCAATTTAAAAAAAGAAAATTCAGGAAAAGGAAGTTGCAAATAGTCACTTTTGAAATACGCAATAAATGGATCATAAAACAATTGGGTTTCAAAAAAACGAATCAATGCCAAAAGCAAAACGCAAGAGGAAATGAGCAACCAATTTAGCAAGGAAACACTATTTTTTTTGTCCATAAATTGAATATTTATTTACCCAAACCACCCATAATAAAAAGACAACTCCATAAATTAACAACGGAAAAACAACCCCGTGCAATATATGTTCATATTCAGGATAATGAAATAATGCTATTGCAATTACGGCAATTCTGATTATATTCAACACATAAATCAAGACGCTCCCAATCAGAATAAATAAAAGCGTTTTTTTGAATGTACCTTTAAAAGCAATTACAAAAGCAATGAATAAAATAATTACACTAAACGCATTACAGCCTTCCACTACTCTTGCTACAAATTTATTTTCAACAAAAAGTTTGATTGAATTTTGCGTTTCATGAGGCAAATTCTTCGATTGATAACCAAAAAACTGAACGGTTTGTTGTGTTTGACGTGCAACCATCTCGGTAATTGAATCCACTTCTAGGGCTTTTTCATCAAAACGATTCAAATAAAATTGATAAACGAGCGTTAAAATAATGTAGCTTAAAAAGAATTTTAATAAAAATTCTAAAAACGGCTTATATTGAATGAAGTAACTTTTCAAGGTAGTTTTTTAACAAAAATATATATTTTAAAGCATTTTTGAAGACTACCTTTGTAAAAAATTAAAATACCATGAATTTTGAAGCCCTCAAACCTAAAGTAACCGAAATTATCATTCAATTTGATATTTCCAAAGATGAAAAATTGACAAAAATTTGTCAGTTATTGCAAGATACAATTCCTTATTATGACTGGGTAGGATTTTATTTTGCGAACCATGAAACGCAAACCTTACACCTTGGTCCTTATGTTGGTGCAGAAACCGATCATACGGTTATCCCTTTCGGAAAAGGAATTTGCGGACAAGTAGCCGTTTCTAACCAAAACTTTGTAGTGCCGGATGTTTCTGCTCAAGACAATTATATTGCTTGTAGCTTTACCGTAAAATCAGAAATTGTAGTTCCTATTTTTGTGGATGGAAAAAATATCGGTCAAATTGATATTGACAGTCATATTTTGGATCCGTTTACCTCTGAAGATGAACGCTTTTTAGAATTTGTAACCGAAGAAGTAGCAAAGTTGTTTTAGAAAAACTTGTTCATTCAAAAAATAAATTTACCTTTGCACTCGAATTGGGATAGACCCTTTCATACATCAAAATCATTTAAATAATATTGGAATGTATTTAACTAAAGAAACAAAAGCTGAAATCTTCGCTAAACACGGAGGAAAAGCTGAAAACACAGGTTCTGCAGAGGGACAAATTGCATTGTTCACTTTCAGAATTTCTCACTTAACGGAGCACTTGAAAAAAAATCGTCATGATTACAACACCGAGCGTTCGTTAGTGTTATTGGTAGGTAAAAGAAGAAGTCTTCTTGACTACTTAAAGAAAAAAGATATCAACAGATATCGTGAGATTATCAAAGAATTGAATATTAGAAAATAATCAATAGGAAAGAGGTGCGAAAGTGCCTCTTTTTGTTTTATATATTTTGAAGAAAAAAGTTTGGTTTTTCATTGGGTTACACAACAACTACACACAACAACAACACAACGAAACCTAATATTAATACCAAATTAAGGATTTATTTATGATTCCAAATGTAACAAGAGAGGTTATCGATTTAGGAGATGGACGTACCATTTCAATCGAAACCGGAAAATTAGCGAAACAAGCAGACGGTTCTGTGGTAGTTCGCTTAGGCGATTGTATGTTGCTAGCAACAGCTGTATCTGCCAGAACTTCTAATCCAGGGGTTGATTTTTTACCATTAACCGTTGATTACCGCGAAAAATTTGCCGCTGCCGGAAGATTTCCAGGTGGTTTTTTCAAAAGAGAAGCCCGTCCGAGCGACAGTGAAGTATTAACCATGCGTTTAGTGGATCGTGTTTTACGTCCGCTTTTCCCGGATGATTATCACGCAGAAACACAAGTAATGATTCAATTAATGAGTCATGACGAAAATGTTATGCCTGATGCACTTGCCGGTTTGGCTGCTTCTGCTGCGTTAGCTGTTTCCGATATTCCTTTTTACAATTTAATTTCTGAAGTTCGAGTAGCTCGAGTGGACGGAAAATTCATCATCAACCCAAGCAGAACTCAATTAGAACAATCAGACATCGACATGATGATTGGTGCTTCTATGGATTCTGTTGCCATGGTAGAAGGTGAAATGAAAGAAATTTCAGAAAAAGAAATGGTAGAAGCCATTAAATTTGCTCACGAAGCGATTAAAGTTCAAATTCAAGCTCAATTGCGTTTGCAAGAAGCATTTGGCAAAAAAGAAATTAGAACCTACGAAGGCGAAGTGGAAGATGAAGCAGTTTATGCTAAAATAAAAGCTGCTGCTTATGACAAATGTTATGCAATTGCTCAAGAAGCTTCAGGAAAAAGCGAAAGAGGTGAAAAATTTGCCGCTGTAAAAGAAGAATGTAAAGCATTATATACAGAAGAAGAATATGCTGAAAATGCAGATTTAGCTGGTTTAGTTGGAAAGTATTTCTACAAAACCAATAAAGAAGCTGTAAGAAATGTAATCCTTGAAAAAGGAATTCGTTTAGACGGAAGAAAAACAACCGAAATCAGACCAATTTGGTGTGAAATCGATTATTTGCCATCTGTTCACGGTTCATCTCTGTTTACACGTGGTGAAACTCAAGCATTGGCTACAGTAACATTAGGAACTTCTAGAGAAGCAAATCAAATTGACTCGCCTAGCGAACAAGGAGAAGAAAAATTCTACTTGCACTATAACTTCCCTCCTTTTTCAACCGGTGAAGCAAAACCATTAAGAGGAACTTCAAGAAGAGAAGTTGGTCACGGAAACTTGGCTCAACGTGCATTAAAAAATATGATTCCTGCTGATTGTCCTTACACAATTAGAGTTGTTTCTGAAGTATTAGAATCAAACGGTTCTTCTTCTATGGCAACAGTTTGTGCTGGAACAATGGCGTTAATGGATGCCGGAGTTCAAATGACAAAACCTGTTTCAGGTATTGCAATGGGATTGATTACAGACGGTCAAAAATTTGCAGTTCTTTCCGATATTTTAGGAGACGAAGATCACTTAGGTGATATGGACTTTAAAGTAACCGGTACGGCAGACGGAATTACCGCTTGTCAAATGGACATCAAAATTGACGGATTGCGTTATGACATCATGGAGCAAGCTTTAGATCAAGCTCGCGAAGGACGTTTACATATTTTAGGTAAATTGGTTGAAACCATTGCTACACCAAGAGCAGATGTTAAAAAACATGCTCCTAAAATTATCATGCGTACTATTCCTGGAAACTTTATAGGTGCCTTAATTGGACCTGGTGGAAAAGTAATTCAAGAATTACAAAAAGCAACCGGAACAACGATTGTAATTAACGAAGTGGATGAACAAGGAGTTGTGGAGATTTTAGGAACAGATCCGGATGGAATTGCAGCAGTTTTAGCAAAAATTGATTCGATTATATTCAAACCTGAAATGGGAGAAGCCTATGAAGTAAAAGTAATCAAAATGCTAGATTTTGGTGCTGTTGTAGAATATACTGCTGCTCCAGGAAACGAAGTATTATTACACGTATCTGAATTAGCTTGGGAAAGAACAGAAAATGTTGCAGATGTAGTTAAAATGGGCGATGTTTTCATGGTGAAATACTTAGGTATAGATCCTAAAACAAGAAAGGAAAAAGTATCTAAGAAAGCTCTTTTACCAAGACCTCCAAGAGAGGAAAAGAAAGACGCTCCAAAAAAGGACTAAATTTATAATAATGCATTTTAAAAATCCGGCTCATTGCGAGACCGGATTTTTTTTGTAATTTATCTACTACAATTAAGATATTATTAACAAAAATGTTATATTTGCAACAAACAGCCTCTAAAAAAAGTATGATTTTATCATTAAAAAAAATAACTTTACTATTTTACCTACTTTTCATTTCTACCCTATTCGGTCAAGATTTCACTATAAGTGGAAAGATAATTGACGAACAAAAAGAAAGCATTGAAGGAACAGAAATAGTACTTTTAAAAGAGGGCAAAATTGTCAATTCTACCATTTCAAATCAAGAAGGTGTATTTAATCTAAAAACAAAAAGCGGGGTTTATGTTTTGCGTTTTTATTATGTTGGTAGTGTAATCTATCAAACAGATTTAGAAGTTACTAAAGATATTAGTTTAGGAACGTTAGAATCGTTTGACAATTCAAATATGTTACGTGAAGTAGAAGTTACTTCCAAAAAGAAAATAATTGAAACACAAGTTGACAGAACGGTCTTTAATGTTGAAAATAGCATTCGTTCAGCCGGAAGCGATGGTTTTGAATTGTTAAAAGCTACGCCAGGTGTTTATGTTTCCGGTAATTTAATTGGAATAGTAGGAAAAACTACAGCCAGTGTAATGGTGAATGATCGTATTATAAATTTATCGGGTAGTGAACTAGTAAATTATTTACGTGGTATTAGTTCAGATAACATCAAGAGTATTGAAGTCATCACAACTCCACCAGCAAAATATGATGCACAAGGGAATAGTGGATTGATTAATATTCGATTAAAAAAAGCAGTTCAGGATGCTTGGGCAGTTAATGTAAGAAACAGATATATGCAGAACTCATACCCTTCCTATTTGGGTGGCATTGGTTTTACATATAATAAAAACAAGCTTAGTTTATTTACTGATGTAATCAAACAAGTTGGAAATGATAAATATTGGGAAACACTAAAAAACAAGTTTGAAACAGAATCTTGGGAGGGCAATACTAAACAAAAAGATAAAAGAGATGTTAACCGTCTAGCTTTATCCTTAGATTATAAAATCTCTGAAATGGCTCAAATGGGTGTAAACTATATCGGTTTATTATACCATCCAGATGCAAAAAGCAATAATATTACCTCTATTACAGATAATGTAACTGGCGATACCATTGCTACCTTTTTTACAAACGGATATAACAAAACAACTACTACTAATCATTCCCTTAATACGTATTACGTTCAAAAGATTGACACGTTAGGCAAACAAGTATCCATTGATATCGACTATTTAAAATACATTGATGATTTAGATAGAAATTTCTCCACAAGAAGTGTTGATGCTAATAACAACCCAAACGGAAATCCATTTATTGCAAATAACACAAGTCTTCAAGACATTACGAACATTAGCGGAAAATTAGATATTGAGTTACCTTCAAAATGGGCAAATTATAGTTTTGGTGGAAAACTAAGCTTTGTAGATACCAATACCGATATTGCCTTTTTTGATCGCTCTAGCGGAGTGCCAATTGTAGATATAAATCAGACAAATGATTTTACTTATAAAGAAAATACACAAGCTATCTATTTGAATTTCAACAAAAAGCTAACTGATAAATGGCAAACTCAAATTGGTTTTCGTTATGAAAACACTATACTTGAAACCAAAACCGTTTCTTTAAACACCTCTCAAAATCAGGAAAATTACATTACATACAATCAACTTTTTCCTTCCTTTTATTTATCTTATACGGCAAATGACAATCATAATTTTTCCGTTAATTACAGTAAAAGAATAGGACGGCCTGATTTTTGGCATCTGAATCCATTCAAAATTTATTTAAATTCATTTACTATAGCAGAAGGAAATCCATTTTTATTACCATCCTTCACTGACAATTACGAAATCAATTATAATTTCAAAGAAAAGCTGAGTTTTAAAGTCTATTATTCTAATACAACTAACGGAAACAATATGCAGTTTCTTAGTATTGAAACAGATTCAGACCAAACAATTCTTCGCTATGTTAGAGATAATTATTTTGACAATTATAGCTTAGGAGGAACTATTACATATTTATTTGACAAATTTAATTGGTGGGAAAGTTCATTGACTTTTAATGGTTACAACAATGTAACGACATTCATAATTGACGTACCAACAGAAGCCAGAAACGGTTTTCGCTATCATTTTTATGCCAACAATTCATTTATTTTTAATAAAAGTAAATCGTTTAGAGGTGAAGTTAATTATGAATTTAATAGTGCACGAAATGAATATTATTACTCCGGAACACAATACAACAAACTCGATTTGGGATTACGCTATGTTATTGCAGAAAAAGGACTAACATTTGTATTAAATGCTTCTGATGTATTTAGAAGTTTTAGAGCTGACTTTACTAGTGTAGTGAATAATGTTGAGCAATTCAGTAATAGATATTATGACGAAAGAAAAATCATAGTTGGTGTTCTTTATAAATTTGGAAATAGAAAATTATCTGCTTCTCAAAGAGAAAGCGGAAACCAAGAAATTAAAGACCGATTAAAATAATATTATTTTTTTGTAACTTTTGTGAAATGGATTACGTATAAGCATCGAAAACAATATTTTTAGTAGAAAAAAATTAAATGAGACAGCTTAAAATCACCAAGCAGGTTACCAATCGTGAAACCGCTTCCCTAGACAAATACCTACAAGAAATTGGAAAAGTTGACTTAATTACAGCCGATGAAGAGGTTGAATTAGCTCAACGCATCAAAGCCGGTGATCAACGTGCTTTGGAAAAGTTAACCAAAGCTAACTTGCGTTTCGTAGTTTCGGTTGCAAAACAATATCAAAACCAAGGTTTAACCTTACCCGATTTGATTAATGAAGGAAACTTAGGATTAATTAAAGCGGCTCAACGTTTTGATGAAACTAGAGGTTTTAAATTCATTTCATATGCTGTTTGGTGGATTCGTCAATCGATTCTTCAAGCGTTGGCAGAACAATCTCGTATTGTACGTTTACCTTTAAATAAAATTGGTTCAATCAATAAAATCAATAAAATGTATGCTTTGTTAGAACAATCTAACGAACGTGCTCCTTCTGCGGAAGAAATTGCTAAAGAGCTTGACATGACGGTTAATGATGTTAAGGAAAGTATGAAAAATTCAGGTCGTCACTTGTCTATGGATGCTCCGCTTGTTGAAGGTGAAGATTCCAACTTATACGACGTTTTGCGTTCCGGAGAATCACCAAACCCGGATAGAGAATTAATCCATGAATCACTTCGTACTGAAATTGAGCGTTCATTAGAAACCTTAACTCCAAGAGAAGCAGATGTAGTACGTTTGTACTTTGGTTTAGGCGATCAACACCCAATGACATTAGAAGAAATTGGTGAAACATTTGATTTAACAAGAGAGCGTGTGCGTCAAATTAAAGAAAAAGCAATTAGACGCTTAAAACATACTTCAAGAAGTAAAATTTTAAAAACATACCTTGGATAATTTCCAAATAAAAGTAACAACAGTTTCATAACTGTTCGTTTTTTGATTGATGATTGAAACTCCGGCTGATTACCGGAGTTTTGCTTTTTAGGGGAGCAAAACTCCGGTCTGTTCGCTTCGCTCGGGTTTCCGGAGTTTTGCTTTTTTACTTTATCAACGAAACTTTTAAACTTTTAAACTTTTAAACTTTTAAACTTTTAAACTAAAATCTATCTTTGCACAAACAACAACACAATGAAAAACACACTAATTGCACCTTCTGTTTTAGCAGCTAATTTTGCCAACTTACAGCTTGATATTGAAATGATTAATGCCAGCGAGGCCGATTGGTTTCACATCGATATTATGGATGGTGTTTTTGTTCCGAATATTTCATTTGGAATGCCTGTTTTAGAAGCAATCAACAAACATGCAAAAAAAACAATCGATGTACATTTAATGATTGTTGACCCTGACCGTTACATCAAAACGTTTGCACAGTTGGGTGCTCACAACTTAACCGTTCATTACGAAGCATGTACTCATTTGCACCGTACACTTCAAGCGATTAAAGCAGAAGGAATGAAAGCTGGAGTTGCTTTGAATCCTCACACACCAGTACGTTTATTGGAAGACATTATTAATGATATAGATTTAGTTTGCTTAATGAGTGTAAATCCCGGTTTTGGCGGACAATCGTTTATAGAAAATACGTATAAAAAGGTAAAAGAGCTTAAAGAAATCATTACTCGTAACAATGCAACCACTCTAATCGAAATTGATGGCGGAGTTACCAACAAAAATGCCAAACAACTTGCAGGTGCAGGTGCAGATGTTTTAGTGGCCGGAAACTTCGTTTTTAAAGCTGATAATCCAACTCAAACAATTGCTGAGTTAAAGAAACTGTTGAGTTAATTCGCATATTGTTCTAACAAATACTTAATAATATCAGTTGTTGTAACGATACCCACCAACAATTGACCTTCAACAACCGGTAAAGCATGAAATTCTTTAGTAGCCAGAATTTGTGCTGTTTCTTTAATTGTAGTATCCGGTGAAACGGTTACTAACTTTTTAGCCATTACTTGCTCTACAGTAAACATATTATAAACAGTAACATCTACTACTTCATCTTCGTCATCAATAGCATCTACAAAAGAAATGCGAAGTAAATCGGTGTAACTAAGCATTCCAACAATCTGGTTACTACTTACTACCGGAATATGACGAATATGGTGCTTTTTAAATAATTGTTCAGCCTTAGTCAAATCATCTGTTAGATTCAACTTTATCACATTTTTAGACATGATGGACGAAATAGGAACATTTTTTTTCATGACGATTAAATTAATGCTCAAATTTCAGGTTAACTTTAGGAAATAAAAATGAGGAAAATCATTTCTTTTTACCTTAAAAATTAGTACATTATGACTTCTCTTGAAAATTTATCATTTTTCTTACTTTTTCATATAATTCCGGAAAGTCACGTTTCAAATCATTAGGAGTTTCAAAAAAATGTTCCATTAAAACGGCCATAAATTCAAATTGATTGGTATAGGCATAAGGTCTGAGATAGCTAGCATCTTCAAGTCGCTTTTGCACATGAGGTTGTGATATAAATGCAATAATTCTATTGAATTTTTCACTAAACAATAGGGCACTTATATCATCGCTACGTTTGCTATGAAAATGTATTGCGTGCGTAAACTCATGTAACCCTAAATTATAATTATCATTATCTACATTAATACCCTCCATAAAATCTTCCCAAGAAAAAACAATTGCTCTCATCCTAGGATTAAATTCTCCTTTGTGCCATTCATCATTTACAGTTGAATAATATGGTGTTGGATAAATTATAATTTTATCAAAAACATCCAATAAATACTTCCGCATTCCGAAAGTAAGTTTTACAGCCGTTGAGGCAAGAATTATTTTCATATCTTCCGTCAAGACTAAATCTTCCTTTGCTATAAATTGATAATGCTTCATGAATTTTACCACTCGATGCCGAAAATAGTGTTGTTGTTTGAGTGATAATCGATTATAAAAGGCAAAATGATTTTTGATTACTTGGTGTTTGGAAATAGGCAAATCCAATTTAACCGGATAGAAGTGAACATATATTGGCTTTTCAGCCAACTTTACACTAAAATAATCGAGAATACCAATAACAACTCCAATAAATAGAGCAATTACAACTAGAAATAAAAGTATAGTGATTATTGCGATGAATATCATTTCTGTTAAAAAACTAAATATAGAAATTAAAAATGAAATGAATGCAACTTATGGTATAATTCAGAAAAATTTTACCATTTTAATTTTGAATTATGATTGTGCTTTCTCTTTTGAAATATTATAAATTATGAAATTTATTTTAAACAAGCTTAATTTTTGCAAAAGGATTGCCAGTTGCTATCCCTTAAATCTACTCCCGAAACTTCGGGATGAAAGTCTTAATCCCAATCTAAAATGCTCAAGCAAGCTTGGACATTTTAAATTGGGATTAAGACTTATATGTGACCGCGAAGGGATTCGAACCCCCAACCCTCAGAGCCGAAATCTGATATTCTATCCAGTTGAACTACGCAGCCATTTTGTATTTTCGGATTGCGAATCTACACTATTTTTTTATTATGCCAAAAGCTTTTTTACAATAGTTGAAATGGTTTTCCCGTCTGCACTTCCGGCTAATTGTTTTGAAGCTAAACCCATCAATTGACCCATACTAGCCATTCCGGAAAATCCATTTTCTTTAATTAATTGACTAATTACCTCTTCTATTTCTGCTTCAGTTAATTGCTTAGGCAAGAATTTTTCAATTACAGCCGCTTGTTGTATCTCCGGATCAGCTAAATCTTGTCTTCCTTGTTGGATATAAATAATAGCACTATCCTTACGTTGTTTTACCAGACGTTGCAACAACTTAATCTCGTCTTCTTGAGTTAATTCTTCTTTGGCTCCGCCTTCTGTCAAAGCTAATAAAATAGCCGATTTAACTGCTCTTAATGCTTCTAAAGCCAATGTGTCTTTGGCTCTCATTGCATTTTTTATTTCGTCATTAATTTGAATTTGTAAACTCATTTTATATGTTTAATTACATTATTTTTCGTTGTGCAAAGGTAAAAAAATAACCCGAGAATCATTTTCATTCTCGGGCTAAATTCAAGTTGTTTGAGTTAGTTAATCTACATTGTCATGAAGAAAAGAATTGTTTGAACGCAATTGAGCGTCATTATTACTATCTAATCCTAACGACATTCTAGATTGATTTTGTTGAGGCGTATTATTTGGCAATTCAACACCTTGTCTTTTATAAGCCGGAACTTTTTCTAATTCGTCTAAACGTGTTGAATTGGTATGAAACTTATAATTAAAATCTTTTAATTTTTTTCTACGCTCATCTGCACGCATTTTCAATGTTTCTTCAATCGTAAGTTCATTCAACGGATTGATATTTTCACCAAAACTTTCACTAAAAGCAGTAGGAGTTGATTCTACTTTTTTCAACGTAATGTTTAATTCCTCATTGATTGGCTCTTCTACTATATTTACAACTGGTTTTGAAGCCAATAACTCGTTTTCTACTTCCATATATTCTTCCAAAGAATAACGAACCACACCTGTTTCATTAACCTCTGTCATTGGAATCACCTGCATTGGATCATTCACTTTGATTTCATTTGTTAAATCTGGAGTCAAATCAAAATAAATTGGTTTTTCTTCTTCAATAATCCTATTTGTAGTAATATCAAATGAAAGTGTTGTTTGTTCTTTTTCAACAATTACAAATTCCGGTTCACGAACAAAAATTTCTCTAATTTCAGGAGTTGTTTGTAACAATTGGTTCTCACTAAATGGCGAAACCAATTCAAAACTCACCTCAATATTTTTGATGGAATCAGTAGTTGGAATTAAATCAGAGACCATTTGAGGTTCAATTACCTCTAATTCATCTAGTAATTTAAACACAATTTTATCTTCTGATTCCACATTAGCGTTTCCCAATTCTGTTTCATTTGTGGTTGGGAAAACAGTTTTTTGAGAAAGATCTATTGTATTCGTTTGATTTTCTTCTAATGAATGAATAATCTTTTTAGGCTCAGCATTGACAATTTCTTTTTGTTGTTCAACATTAAAACCGGTAGCAATAATGGTCACCGCGATAGAATCACCTAGGGCTTCATCTTCACCAACCCCCATGATAATATTGGCATTAAAACCAGCTTCTGCTTGAATATGATCATTGATTTCTCCGATTTCGTCTATGGTAATTTCAGCAGTTCCCGAAACGATAAGCAACAATACGTTTTTGGCACCGGTAATTTTATTATCATTTAACAAAGGAGAATCTAACGCTGCTACAATGGCGTCTTTTGCTCTGTTATCACCAGAAGCAATGGCAGAACCCATGATAGCTGTTCCGCTATTTGACAATACGGTTTTAGCGTCTTTAAGGTCAATATTTTGTGTGTAGTGATGTGTTATTACTTCAGCAATTCCTCTTGAAGCGGTAGCTAATACTTCATCAGCTTTTGAAAATCCGGCTTTGAAACCTAAATTTCCGTAAACTTCTCTTAATTTATTATTGTTGATAACAATCAAAGAATCTACTTGCTTACGCAATCTTTCAACACCGGCCATAGCTTGTTCTGAACGTACTTTCCCTTCAAATTGGAATGGAATCGTAACGATACCAACAGTAAGAATGTCTTTTTCCTTAGCCATTTGAGCAATTACAGGTGCTGCACCGGTTCCTGTTCCACCACCCATTCCTGCGGTGATGAAAATCATTTTTGTGTTTTGGTCTAACAACTTATCAATATCTTCCATGCTTTCTAAAGCAGATTGCTGACCTACTTCAGGATTTGCACCAGCTCCTAAACCTTCTGTTAAGTTGACACCTAACTGAATTTTATTGGGCACAGGACTGTTTTGAAGAGCTTGTGAGTCTGTATTACAAACCACAAAATCTACCCCTTTGATACCTTGTTTAAACATGTGATTGATGGCGTTACTACCTCCGCCGCCAACACCAATTACTTTAATTACATTTGATTGATTTTTTGGTAAATCAAATGAAATGCTTCCAAAATCTGAGTTGCTTATCATATTATTTGGTTTTATTCATTTATGCCAACTTTGCCTATTTATTCGGCATTGTCTAAAAATTCTTTTATTCTTTCTACATATTTATCGAAGAAAGAACGTTTTATTTGTTCTGTACTTTCTTTTTTAACTTCTACAGGTTTTGGGGCTTCTGCAATAGGTTCTTGTTTTGGTTCTTCTTTTTTAACATCAGTAGTTACCGATTCCATTTCTGACATTAGAATAGCACTTTTTGTGTTATTGTTAATGCTATTCATCATCAATCCAACTGCCGTTGCATATAATGGGCTAGATAATTCTTCATCTGAATTTCCTGCTAAATGTTCGTTTGGATAACCAATACGAGTGTCCATTCCGGTAATATATTCTACTAACTGTTTGATGTGTTTTAATTGAGAACCACCTCCGGTTAACACAATTCCGGCAATTAATTTCTTTTTAGGATCATCACAACCATACGATTTAATTTCATCGTACACTTGCTCAATGATTTCAACTACTCTGGCATTGATGATTTTGGAAAGATTTTTCAATGAAATCTCTTTTGGTTCTCTTCCGCGAAGTCCAGGAATAGAAACAATTTCATTGTCTTTATTTTCACCTGGCCAAGCAGAACCAAATTTCACCTTTAACAATTCAGCTTGTTTTTCAATTATTGAACATCCTTCTTTTATATCATCCGTTATTACATTTCCACCAAAAGGAATAACCGCAGTATGACGAATGATTCCGTCTTTAAAAATAGCTAAATCAGTTGTTCCACCACCAATATCAATCAATGCAACACCGGCTTCTTTTTCTTCTTGGCTTAAAACAGCATCAGAAGAAGCTAACGGCTCAAGTGTTAATCCGGAAAGTTCAATTCCGGCACTTTGAATACAACGACCAACGTTTCGGATAGATGCTGCATGACCAACCACCACATGGAAACTACTTTCTAGTCGGCCACCATACATTCCGATTGGTTCTTTTATCTCACCTTGACCGTCAATTTTAAATTCTTGCGGCAATACATGAATGATTTCTTCACCCGGCAACATTGCCAATTTATGCACTTGACCAATTAATTGCTCAATATCTTTATCGCTAATTACCTCTTCGGCTTTACTTCTACTAATGTAATCACTATGCTGAATACTGCGAATATGTTGACCTGCAATACCAACCACAACATCTTTAATCATATAACCAGAATTCTCTTCCGCCTCTGCAATAGCCGCCTGAATAGATTGAATGGTTTGTGTAATATTATTTACAACACCACGATGAACACCTAAACTTTTGGACTTTCCAACTCCTAAAATTTCAAGTTTTCCGTACTCATTTTTACGACCAATCATGGCCACAATTTTTGTGGTTCCAATGTCTAATCCTACGGCAATGTTTTCATTTTTCATATGCTTCTATTTTGTGCAAACTACTTGTTGCGTGAATTTCAGGTTGACGATTTTATATTTTTGAATGGAACTGTCTTGAACCGCTTTTTGAAAAAAGGCTTTATAGTTCTTAAATTTCCTTTCCATTTGAATCGTTTTACCAAACTCTATGTCATAATCATAATTTCTATTCTTCATAATAACGCTACCGGAAGGCAAAACTTTCACTCCAATGATGTTTTTTTTCAAAAAATCATCTTGGTAAATTAACCGAAATAACTCGTTTAATTTTTCGTTATCCTTAACGTTATTTCCCCCCGATAAGATTGGAACTCTTGCAGAATGAATGTCTGACAAGGGCATCTTAGTTCCCTTACTATCAATATAGTAGGATTCTTGATAATCAAACACTCTTGCAATAGGCGTCTTCTGTTTTACATCGGCTTTTAACAAGCCATCCACACTCACATACACCTCTGCTTTTTCAACCATTGCATGTTGGTTGATAGAGTTTTCCAAATCATTCAAATCTAAAGCAACTTTCCTAATACTGGAAGCATCTTTTTTATTTTCTATTAACAATTTATTAACCGTTTCGTGCGTGATAAAAAGTTGCTCTCCAACCTCAAATTCAACTACTGCATTTGTTAATTTTCTGTTCTCATTTCGCTTGCCTGTAAAAGAAAACAAGAAGCCCACAAGTCCTATTAACAAGACTAACCGAATGTTTTTCCAATTAAAGTACTTTTTCATATAACTTGCTTTTTATTGCACTAACCATTTCACCTATATCTCCTGCTCCTATAGTTACAACTACTTCGGCATTTGATTCAAAAATGGTTGAAATAAGTTGTTCTTTTTGCACTAATACTTTTGTGGGATTATCAATTTTATTCAATAACCAAGAAGAGGTTATTCCTTCCATTGGAAGTTCTCTTGCCGGATAAATTTCCATAACGATAATTTCATCAAATTGGGCTAAACTTTTTGCAAAATCATCTGCAAAATCTTTCGTTCTACTGAACAAATGCGGTTGAAAAATGGCTAACACTTTTCGTTGGGGATACAGTTCTCTAACCGCTTGATGTACCGCATTTATCTCAGTAGGATGATGAGCATAATCATCAATAAAAACCAATTTTTCTGTTTTAATTTGATAGGAAAACCTTCTTTTAATTCCATGGAATGTACCTAAAGCTTTGACAATACTGTCGGTTGGGGTGCCATACGTTTTTGCCATTGCCAAAGCCATAAGTGCATTCATTAAATTGTGTCTTCCCGGCAAATGAAATTGTATATTTTGAATTAATTCTGTTGGTGTTTGTACATCAAAAACATAACTACTGTTTTCGATTCGAATATGATGTGCCACAAATGATCCAATTCCTTCAATTGAAATCTTTGTTCCATCCAATGGCAAGTCACTTGGAATAAACAAATTCTTTTTCTCAGGAACGCGATTAGCGAATTCTTGAAATGCAGCTTGAATGGTTTCCGTATTTCCATAAATATCCAAATGGTCAGCATCCATTGAAGTGATGCAAGCCATATCGGGATGTAGATGTAAAAACGAACGATCAAATTCGTCTGCTTCAACTACTGTAACTGTTTTTCCGGTTCCTATTAAATTAGAATTATAATTTTCAACTATTCCACCTAAAAAAGCGGTCACATCTACTCCACTTTGAAACAAAATATGTCCCAAAATACTGGAAGTTGTAGTTTTTCCGTGTGTTCCGGCTACGGCAAAACAAAACGTATCTTTTGTGATGATTCCTAATACTTCCGCTCTTTTTTTAATCACAAAACCATTATTTTTCAAATGATTCCATTCAGAATGATGAGCCGGAATAGCCGGTGTGATGATCACCAATGTATTCTCTTTTTCAAAAGAAGAAGGAATATGTTTTATATCATCTTCAAAGTGAATCTGCATGCCTAATCCGGTCAGTTCTTTGGTGAGTTCGGTTTCGGTTTTGTCATAACCCGCGATATTTTTCCCTAAAAAGGTAAAATAGCGAGCAAGTGCACTCATTCCGATGCCTCCGATACCAATAAAATAAACATTATGGATTTGATTTAGATTCATATACTTATCCCAAAACTCCTAAAGGATTTTATGGTTTTATTTTTTTAATAGTTTACTAATTTCTTTTACAATATCTATAGTTGCATTTGGTTTAGCCAATTTTAAAATTTGACTTCCCAATTCATTTTGCTTTATCTCGTCGTTGACTAAATTTGAAAAAACAGCTTCAAATTTTTCGTCAAGTTCATTTTCTTTTAATAGAACGGCTCCTTTTTTATCTTCAATTGCCTTTGCGTTTTTAGTCTGATGATCTTCAGCGACATTTGGTGATGGAATAAAAATGACCGGTTTTCCAACCAAACAAAGTTCAGAAACAGAGGAAGCTCCCGCTCTGGAAATGATAAAATCAGCTGCCGCATATACCAAATCCATTCTATCAATAAAGGAAACCACTTTCACATTTGGTCTTGCAAAGTGAATGTATTCTTCAAAATAGAGTTTTCCGCATTGCCAAATCACTTGAATATTTTGACTGGTAATAAAATCAATTTCTTTTGCAATCAATTGGTTGATTCGACGAGAACCTAAACTTCCGCCTAACACTAACAACGTTTTTTGAGTGGCATCTAATGTAAAATAGGTCAGAGCATCCCATTTTTTACTTTCGATGGAAATTAAATCTTCTCGTACTGGGTTGCCCGTTATTTTTATTTTGTCTTTTGGAAAAAAACGCTCTAAATTTTCATAGGCTACACAAATTACTGAAGCTTTTTTACTCAAAATTTTATTTGTTATTCCGGGATATGAATTTTGCTCTTGCACAACAATTGGAATGTTCATCATTGCCGCAACTTTTAATAAAGGACCGGAAGCAAAACCACCGGTTCCGATTACCACATCCGGTTGAAAAGAACGAATGATTCGAAATGATTTGAGTAAACTATCGATAACTTTTACCGGAAACATTAAATTTTGTAATGTCAATTTTCGTTGTAATCCTGAAATCCATAATCCTTTGATAGGATAACCTGCTTGTGGCACCTTTTGCATTTCCATCTTGTCTTTTGCCCCCACAAAAAGGATTTCGCAATCCGGATAATGCACTTTTAATTCATTTGCAATAGCAATTGCCGGGTAAATATGACCACCGGTTCCTCCACCACTTAGTATGAATTTATAGTTTTTCATTTGTTTAAAACTGCATTCATCGGATTATCTTCAATAGAATAATCATCCTTATCATTTTCTGCTTGCTCCTTATTTTTCAATGCTTCTTCATCTTCTTTAAGCTGCTTGTCAATCATTTTTTCAAGAGCAGCATCACGCATAGCTTTTTCTTTGTTTTCGGCTTTAATTTCTTCTTCTTTTTTGGTAACATTTAAAATGATTCCTAAAGCGATACAGGTTACCCAAATAGAACTTCCACCACTACTGATTAGCGGCAAGGTTTGTCCGGTTGTTGGCAATAATTCTACTGCAACTCCCATATTAATTAAAGCTTGAAAGACAATTGGAAAGCCAATTCCAACAATGAGTAATTTACCAAATAATGAATTCGCTTTATGAGCTGCCACAACAAAACGGAAGAACAAAAGCATATAAATTCCAAGAATTATCAAACCTCCGAATAACCCAAATTCTTCCACAATAATGGCATAAATAAAATCGGAAGAAGATTGAGGTAAAAAATGTTTTTGTACACTTTTACCCGGGCCTAAACCATACACTCCACCAGAAGCGATTGCTGTTTTTGCTCTTTCAATTTGATATACTTCATCTGGGTCTTGCACATCATCTTTAAAAAATCTTTCAATACGAGATTCCCATGTATTTACACGAGAAGTGAGTGGATTAGGAAAGGCTTTTGCTATCAAAATAAAAAAGGCAAAAGAAACAATTCCAATTCCTAAAATTGATCCGATATATTTTAAAGGATACTTACCAATGAACACCAACATTAAAATCATACTAAAAATGAGTGCCGCAGTTGAAAAGTTGGCCGGTAAAATAAACATGAGTGTGATTCCGACCGGCAACCACAAATCGATAAAAGATGATTTGAAAGTGATAGGTTGTTCTCTCGTTTTTGACAAATAACGGGCCACAAAAATCATTAAAACGATGAATGCAAAAGTTGAAGGTTGAAACGAAATTCCAACAAAGGGCAATTGAATCCACCGACTTGCATTTGCTCCGGCTATTACTGTTCCTTTGAATAAAGTATAACCCAAAAGCAACCAAATAAATGGCAAAGCAATTCTAGAAATACTTCTAAAATAATGATACGGAATTTTATGAATACGATAAATAATAAAAAAACCGAATGTCACATGAACCAAGTGCTTAATCAAATAACTGACCGTATTACCTGTTCCTTTTCCTGCATAAGCTAAATTACTACTTGCACTAAATACCGGCATAAAGGAAAACAGAGCCAATAGAGCTACTAATGCCCAGATGACTTTATCTCCTTTTAAACTTTTTATTAGTGCTAACATACTTTACTTTTTTTCCTGCTTCGCAGGAGATTTCTATTTCGACTCCGTCATCTTGCGAAATGACAAAAAGTCTTTATTCAAAATAACATCCTTCTTCCTACAGATTCCGAACAGCTTGTTTGAATTGTCTTCCCCTGTCTTCGTAGTTTTCAAACAAATCAAAGCTGGCACAAGCCGGTGACAATAATACCGTGTCTCCTCTTTCGCTTAAATGTTGAGCGGTTCTCACTGCATCATTCATAGAAGTCACTTCCACCATCACATCAACCACATTTCCGAAAGCATCAATGATTTTTTTATTTTCAACACCCAAACAAATAATTGCCTTTACTTTTTCTCTAACCAAAGGCATCAATTCCGTGTAATCATTTCCTTTATCAACACCACCAACTATCCAAACCGTAGGAGTTGACATACTATCTAAAGCAAAGAAAGTAGCATTCACATTCGTCGCTTTACTGTCATTTATATATTGCACATTTTGAATTTTCAACACACGCTCCAATCGATGTTCAACCCCTTGAAAATTAGATAAACTTTCTCTGATAGTTTGTTTTCTGATTCTCATTAATTGAGCAACAGAAGTAGCCGCCATAGCATTTTTCATGTTGTGTTTACCTTCTAAAGCCATTGCTTTAGTTTCCATTGTAAATTCTTCTTCGTTGATGTACATTTCCATAGTGTCGTTGTTTATAAATCCTCCCTTTTTATACTTTGTTATAAGCGAAAAAGGTATTAGTTGTGCTTTTGTTTTGTTGTGTGTTAACCAATTCATTGTGGCTTCATCATCGGCATCATAAATCAAATAATCACTTTCGGTTTGATTCATGGTGATCCGAAATTTAGAAGCGATATAATTTTCATATTTATATTCGTATCGATCTAAATGATCCGGGCTAATATTTGTTAAAATGGCAATATGTGGCTTATAGTTAATGATTCCGTCGAGTTGAAAACTGCTTAATTCGAGTACATAAACATCAAAATCTTCATCGGCTACTTGCCATGCAAAACTTTTTCCGATGTTTCCGGCCAATCCAACATTCAAACCACCTGATTTCAACAAATGATACGTGAGCATTGTTGTAGTAGTTTTTCCATTACTCCCGGTGATTCCGATGGTTATTGCCGATGTAAAAGGAGCCGCAAATTCAATTTCAGAAATCACAGGAATTTGCTTTTCTTTTAATTTTTTTACGATAGTAACTTTATCAGGAATACCCGGACTTTTCATTACCACATCCGCATTCAGAATCAACTCTTCTGTATGTTGTTCCTCTTCCCAAGGAATATCATTAAGTACAAGAACTTCTTTATAATTATCTTTAATTTTTCCAAAATCAGACAAGAAAACATCGTATCCTTTTTTCTTCCCCAGTATGGCTGTTCCCACACCGCTTTCTCCTCCTCCTAAAACTACCAATCTCATTTTATCTCAATTTCAAGGTTACAATGGAAAGAATAGCTAGTAAAATTCCAACAATCCAAAAGCGGGTTACAATTTTGCTTTCGTGATAGCCCTTTTTCTGATAATGATGATGCAATGGCGACATGAGAAAAATGCGTCTTCCTTCGCCAAACTTCTTTTTGGTATATTTAAAATAACTTACTTGTAAAACAACTGATAAATTTTCGGCTAAGAAGATTCCACAGATAACCGGAATCAATAATTCTTTACGAATGGCAATCGCAATTACCGCAATAATTCCACCAATAGTCAAACTCCCTGTATCGCCCATAAAAACAGCAGCCGGATAACTGTTGTACCATAAAAACCCAATTAATGCTCCAACAAAAGCGGAAATGAAAACCGTCATTTCTCCTGAGTTGGGGATATACATGATATTGAGATAATTGGAGAAAATAATATTACCCGAGACAAACGTAAAAATACCTAAGGTCAAAACTGAAATAGCAGAAGTTCCGGCTGCTAAACCATCGATACCGTCGGTGAGATTGGCCCCATTTGAAACTGCTGTGATAATAAAAATGACAATCGGAATAAAGATTAACCAAGCCCAATTTTCATAACCATCACCTAAAAAAGACAATAAATCAGCATATTCTAATTCATTATTTTTAAAGAAAGGAATCGTGGTAGCCGTAGATTTTTCTTCCAACGGAATGGAATTAACCACCGTTTCAGTTTGTGGTTGTAAAATATTTGAACGTTGCGTATCTTTTCTTACTGTTACACCCGGATTGAAATACAAAACGGAACCAACAATTAATCCCAAACCAACTTGACCAATAACTTTGAATTTGCCTTTTAGTCCTTCTTTATCTTTTTTAAAGATTTTTATGTAATCATCTATAAATCCGATAGTTCCCATCCAAAGTGTGGTAACTACTAACAGAATGATATAAATATTATCCAATTTTGCCAATAAAAAAACCGGAATCAAAGTGGCCATGATGATAATTAAACCACCCATAGTTGGCGTTCCCGCTTTTTGAGTTTGTCCTTCAAGTCCTAATTCACGAACTGTTTCTCCAACTTGTTGATTTCTTAAAAAGTTAATCACTCTTTTACCATAAATTGTAGAAAGCAGCAACGATAACAAAACGGCTAACCCTGAACGAAATGTTATATATTGGAATACTCCGGTTCCCGGAACATCCATCGATTTGTCTAAATAATCAAATAAATAATATAACATAGGTTATTGATTTTGTATTGCTAAAAATTCTTTAACTACTTCCATATCATCAAAATGATGACGAACACCTTTTATTTCTTGATAGGTTTCATGACCTTTCCCTGCAATTAAAATAATATCATTGGGTTGAGCCAATTGACAAGCTGCTTTTATGGCTTGTTTTCTGTCTAAAACAGTCAACATTTTACGGTGATTTTGTGGCTCTACCCCTTTTTCCATATCGGCTAAAATGGCTTCCGGATCTTCACTTCTCGGATTATCAGAAGTTAAAATTGTTTTATCGCTATTTGAAGTAGCGATGTTGGCCATTAATGGTCGTTTAGTTTTATCTCTATCGCCTCCACAACCCACTACTGTAATTAGCTGTTCGTTTTTGGTACGAATGTCATTAATGGTATTTAATACATTTTCAAGAGCATCCGGCGTGTGAGCATAATCAACAATTGCTGTTATTTTTGAATCAGAAACAACAAATTGAAAACGGCCTGAAACACTCTCCAATTCAGATAAAAGACGAAGTACTTCTAATTCATCAAGCCCTAACTGAACCGCAGTTCCATAAATAGCTAACAGATTATAGGCATTAAATGTTCCGATTAGTTTTACCCAAACTTCATTATTATTGATTTTTAAAAGCAGACCACTCAATTGATTTTCTAAAACGGTTGCTTTGAAATCGGCATACGTCTTTAGAGCATACGTTAATTTTCGTGCTTTTGTATTTTGAAGCATTAAACTTCCATTCTTATCATCGATATTAGTGATGGCAAAAGCTGATTTAGGTAAAAAATCAAAAAACGCTTTTTTTACATCGCGGTATTCAGCAAATGAAGCGTGATAATCCAGATGATCATGAGATAAATTGGTAAAAATCCCACCTACAAAATGTAGAGCTTCCGTTCTTTTTTGATGAATACCGTGAGAGCTTACTTCCATAAAACAAAACTCAACGCCTGCTTTATTCATCTCAGATAAATAATAATTAATGGTCAATGAATCCGGCGTAGTATGTGTGGCAACATATTCAACCTCATCTACTAAAATCTTTACTGTTGAAAGCAATCCAACTTTATATCCTGCTTTTTTAAACAATTGATAGAGAAGTGAGGAAATAGTTGTTTTCCCATTTGTACCCGTAATACCTACTAATTTTAAATTTTGAGAAGGATTATCGTAGTAATTAGCTGCCAAAAACGCCAAAGCTAAATTGGTGTCTTTTACTTGAACATAAGTTACACCATTAACAATTAATGAAGGAAACGTATCACACACAATTACAGCAGCACCTTGATTTAAGGCTTTTTCAATAAAATCATGACCGTTTGAAACAGTTCCTCTGATGGCAACAAAAACATCATTTAATTCCACTTTTCTGGAATCAAATTCAATTTTTTGAATAGCAACATCAGTTGAACCTTTAACGGCTTCAATGCTAACTTTGTATAATATGTCTTTTAGCGTTTTCACGATAATTCTAATATAATTGTGCTGTTTTTTTGCAAGGCTTCTCCCGGCTGAATGGATTGTTTTTTAACTTTTCCAACGCCAATCACTTTTACTTTCACTTTTAAATTTTCCAAAAGAGCAATAGCATCCATTCCTGACATTCCTTTTACATTTGGAATGGTTTTCATTTCTTTGGAAGCATTCGTATAAAACGTTTCGTAATTTTTTTCTTGAAGCGGAATTGGCTTTTCTAAATTTTTAATTTCATTTGTGGAAGGCACATCTGTAAAAACTTTCTGTGCAATTCGTTTGAATACCGGTCCGGAAACATCTGCACCGTAATATCCTTTTGATTTACTTGGTTTATGTACCACTACTATACAAGAATATTTTGGCTCATCTGCCGGAAAATAACCCACAAATGAAGACGCATAATAAAGATTGGCTTTGTCAGCGTAACCCACTTGAGCCGTACCTGTTTTTCCGGCCATTGAAAAATCTTTTGAATACAATTTTGAACCCGTTCCACGTTTTACAACATTTTCGAGTACAACTTTTACTTTATCAATCGTTTCTTTTGAGGCTATTTGAGGATTGATTACTTCTTTATCAAATTGTTTGATAGGCTTATTCCATTCTTTTATTTCACTTACAAAAATGGGTTTTACCATTTCACCATTGTTAGCTATCGCATTGTATAAAGTCAACGTTTGAAGTGGCGTCATGGAAACTCCGTAACCATAAGCCATCCAAGGTAAAGTAGTTCCGTACCAATTTTTTGCACCGGGTTGAGGAATAATAGGTTTTCCTTCTCCTTTGATTTGAAGACCTAATGGTTGATTCAATTTCATCCGATTAATATGTTCTACAAATTTTTTCGGATTGTTTTTATAATTTTCATACACCGCCTGAACCAATACTGTATTAGAAGATACTTCAAACCCTTTGGCTAGCGAAATTTTTCCGTAACCTCCTTTTTTTGAATCTCTAACTCTTCTGTTAAAATAAGAAATCTCTCCACCTCTGGAATCATAAACCGTATTGGTATCGGCCAATCTATCTTCAAAAAGAGCAATTAAAT
Source organism: Flavobacterium filum DSM 17961 (assembly GCF_000425465.1). GTDB lineage: Bacteria > Bacteroidota > Bacteroidia > Flavobacteriales > Flavobacteriaceae > Flavobacterium > Flavobacterium filum. Next base: position 88,239 of record NZ_KE384381.1, read on the forward strand.
CAAGTAATTTGAATGTTGAACCCGGCTCATGCGATTCCGAAACTGCATAATTGATGGTCTCTGTATATTGACCATTTTCATTTCTGCCAAGATTTGAAATTGCTTTTACATGTCCGGTTTCTGTTTCCATTACCACTACACATCCATGCTCCGCTTCATAATATTCAAGTTGTTTCAACAATGCATGGTGGGCAATATCTTGAATATAAACATCAATTGTCGAAATAATATCAAATCCGTCTTGTGGCTCCACTTCATTTTCATCTCGAATGGGCTTCCATTGCCCTTTTGCCATTTTTTGCATTAATCGTTTGCCGTCTTTTCCATTTAAATAATCTTTAAATGCCCATTCAATTCCTTTACCATCAGGCTCACCGTTTGGTTTGATGCGTTCATAACCAATTGTTCGTTCTGCTACTAATCCAATTGGATGTTCGCGAACGGTTTTTTGTTCTGTAATTAAACCACCTTTATATGCCCCTTTATTGAACAATGGAAAACTTTTGATTTTCATGTATTCCGTATAGCTTAAGTTTCTGGCTAACAAATAATAGCGATTTTTATTCGAACGAGCTTTTAACAATTCCGTTTTATAATATTGAGCCGGTCTTTTCAATAATTTTGATAAGGAATCGCACAACGGTTGCAAATTTTTATTGAAATCTTCTGCTTTAGGTGCCATCGCATCAAAACGAAGTGTATAATTTGGAATAGAAGTCGCTAACAAACTTCCGTCAGAAGAATAAATATTCCCTTTATTGGCCGGAATAACGAAATTTTTAACCGTTCGTTCTTTGGCTAAATTTCGATAATATTCACCTTCAACCCACTGAATATTAGTCAATTTTACAGCAATAGCAATAGCGATAATAAGCATAAAAAATGCTACTATATAAATTCGATAAGCAATATGTTTATCTTCTACTGCCATATTTTTTCTGTAAACGATTTTTCTTTAGGTTTAACAACTCTTATTTTGGTTGGTGGCACTGAGGAAGGAAAAATTCCTCTTTCTTCCATTTTTTTGGAAACTGTACTTTCCATTTTTAATTTCATTAATTCTGAACGACGATCTACAAATTCTGAACGCAATTCTTTTACTTCTTTATTCAATTCAACAATTCTGAAAATTTTTTGCTCATAATGATGAATATTTGCAATCATTATAATCGCCAGAATGATCAGAAATACGATGAACTTCCAGTTTTTAACCGCATCTTGATTAATCAAAAACTTGGCTCTTAATATGTCATAAACACTCGCTTTCATTATATTTTTTCAGCAATTCTTAGTTTAGCACTTCTGGCTCGATTGTTTATCTTAATTTCTTCTGCATCAGGCACAATTAACTTTCCAATGGTTTTGAATGGAACAGAAAAATTACCATAAAAGTCACGTTCGGGCTCTCCTTCAAACATGCCATTTTTAATAAATCGCTTTACCAAACGGTCTTCTAAGGAATGGTATGATATCACACTAAGCCTTCCTCCCGGAAGCAATATTTCTTCCGCTTGAACTAAAAACTCTTTCAACACATCCATTTCTTCATTCACTTCAATACGAATCGCTTGATAAATTTGAGCTAAGATTTTATGACTCTTATGAGCCGGTAAAAATTTTGACAAAACTTGTTTTAAGTGTTCCGTATTTTTTATAGGCTTATCTTTTCTTGCATTTACAATTGTATTAGCGATTGCCCCTGCATTTGACAATTCTCCAAAATCAGCAAACACTTTTTTCAGTGAAGCTTCATCATATTCATTAATTACTTTAAAAGCGTTAAGTTCTCCTTTTTGACTCATTCGCATATCGAGTTCCGCTTCAAAACGGGTAGAAAAACCTCTTTCCGCTACATCAAATTGATGGGACGAAACCCCTAAATCAGCCAAAATTCCATTTACTTGTCGAATGCCATGAAATCGTAAAAAACGTTTTATAAATCGGAAATTTTCATTGATTAAGCGAAATCTTTCATCCGGTAAAGCGTTTGCTAAAGCATCTTCATCTTGATCAAAAGCAAACAATTTTCCGTTTGACCCTAAACGTTTTAAAATTTCTTTAGAATGGCCTCCACCGCCAAAAGTTACATCAACATATACACCATCAGGTTGTATATTCAAACCATCAACGGAAGCCGAAAGCAAAACCGGATTATGATATTCCATTGTCATCATCATTTACATTGCCCATTACTTGTTCCGCTAAATCAGCAAAATCTATTGCTGCATCGTCTATCGATTTTTCATACAAATCTTTATCCCAAATTTCCACAATATTTACCGCTGATGACAATACTATCTCTTTACGGATAGAAGCAAAAGCCACTAAATCTTTTGGAATCAAAAGTCTTCCGGTAGTATCAATTTCTACCACTTTTACACCGGCAGTGAAACGACGAATAAAATCATTGTTTTTCTTCACAAACCGATTAAGCTTGTTCACTTTTGCCATTAAAATATTCCACTCAGCCATCGGATACAATTCCAAACACGACTGAAAAACAGAACGCTTCAAAACAAAACCATCTTGCAATGAAGAAGCCAATTGCTTTTTCAATGGAGCAGGAAGCATCAAGCGTCCTTTCTCATCGACCTTACATTCATATGTTCCAATGATGGTATTCAAGCAGTTATAATTTTATTCGTTTGCTAGCAAATATAAAAACATTTTACCACAATTTACCACAAAATACCACTTTGTTAATAAGTTTTACCACTTAAGAAAAAAATAAAGAAATTCAATTCTTCCATTTCTTTGAAAATTTGATTACAAAAGCAATTTGATTGATTACTTTTTTTGATTTTTTACATGTTTTTAACAAAATCAATTTTTATTATTTAACAAAAAGAAAATATTACCACAACCCTAAATCATTAATAATTTGACAATTAAACAGTTGAAACGGATAGAATCTAAAATTTAGACTTTTCACCCAATAACTTGAAATAAACCATTCAATCCTTCTTTTTATAGGATAAAATCATATATTTGTGAGGAATTGAAAGAAACATTTTTAATGAAAGAAAACTTTAAAAAAGAAGGCAAGTACACTTATTTTGAAGCTGGAGAAGGCACGCCAATTATCGTTTTACACGGACTAATGGGTGGATTGAGCAACTTTGATGGTGTAGCTAATTTTTTTCCAAAACACGGTTTTAAAGTTGTTATTCCGGAGCTGCCATTATACACCCAAAATATTTTAAAAACCAACGTAAAAGCCTTTTCTAAGTTTGTAAAAGACTTTATCACTTTTAAAGGTTACGAACGTGTTATTCTATTAGGAAATTCTTTGGGTGGTCATGTTGGTTTATATTTCACCAAAATGTATCCTGAAAAGGTTGCCGCTTTAGTTTTGACCGGAAGTTCAGGTCTTTATGAAAGTGCAATGGGCGATTCATACCCAAAAAGAGGCGATTATGAATATGTGAAACAAAAAACTCAAAATGTTTTTTATAAGCCTGAAATCGCTACAAAAGAATTAATTGATGAAGTATTTAGCATAGTAAATGATCGCATTAAAGTTATTAAGACTCTGACGATTGCTAAAAGTGCGATTCGGCATAACATGGCAAAAGATTTACCCAAAATGCATGTTGCAACGTGTTTAATTTGGGGAAAAAACGATACTGTAACACCACCTGAAGTTGCCAATGAATTCAATAAACTATTACCTAATTCAGAATTATTTTGGATTGAAGAATGTGGCCACGCTGCTATGATGGAACATCCAGAGAAATTCAACACAATTCTATTGGATTGGTTGAAAAAACATAATTTTTAAAAGTCCGATTGGGCTTTTTTGTACAAACATGAAAATAAATACTGCTGAATTTGTTATTAGTAACTCTGATGTTAGCAAATGTCCGAAAGATCCTCTACCGGAATATGCTTTTATTGGCCGTTCAAATGTTGGAAAATCATCGCTGATTAATATGATTACCAACCATAAAAGTTTGGCAAAAACATCTTCTAAACCAGGTAAAACTCAGTTAATCAATCATTTTAAAATCAACAATAATTGGTTTTTAGTGGATTTACCCGGTTATGGATATGCAAAAGTTTCCAAAAAAACCAAAGATACTTTCCAACAATTTATTACCGATTATTTCGAAAAAAGAGAACAATTGGTGTGTGCTTTTGTATTAATCGACATTCGTTTAGAAGCTCAAAAAATTGATTTAGAATTTATCAATTATCTTGGTGAAAGCGAGATCCCTTTTTGCTTAATTTTCACCAAAGCAGATAAAATTGGTAAGACTAAAGTTCAAAACCATATAGCTGCTTATAAAAAGCAATTGCTCGCTAATGATTGGGAAGAAATGCCTCCTTTTTTTGTAAGTTCATCATTGGAAGGCACAGGAAAAGATGAAATTCTTCATTATATTGACCAAATCAACCAAGACATCTTTAAACAAAAATAAAAAGGGAAAATTCTACAATTTCCCCTTTAATATTTGATTTGTAAGATTTAATTATAGCTTAGTAATTCCAGAAGGAAAAAACCATCTGCGTCTTCTTTAATGTTTCCAACTTCATCATTCCAATAAACATAAGAATCATTTATAGTAGTTGTTGTACTGTATTTGAATACCTTACACGTAAAGGTTCCGGCTGGAACTGTAACCACTTCATTAACCGAAATAACTTCATGGGTAACGACAGATCCATCAGGACGAGTTACACTCCAAGTGTCGCCTAATTGAGCATTTTTTTTATATATTTTTGCAAAATAATCATCATTATTGTTTGAATCTGACAACAAAAAGTCACCTTCTTGTTTGTGCAAATCAGTAGCTGTTTGAAGTAATGAGCCTTCCGGATTAAATGTTTCCCTTGTCACTAAAAAACCATCACCATTACAATTGCCATAAGTAAATTTAATAGTCCCAACATTAAAACCAAATTGAGCAAAGGAATAAGTAAATGATTTTCCTGTTTGCACAAATGGAATTGACGTTGTACAATTTGAGGAAGACGAGCTATCATCATCTCCACCACAACTAATTAATGTTGCAAATGACAATACGGCCAAAAACGTTGAAATTTTTTTCATTTTTATTTAAAATTTAATTGAGTAGCAAATATAAATTCTTTTACTTCAATTCCAATTTTTCAGCAAAGTATTCACAAAAATCCCTCATGGTGTCGGCCATTTTATCATCGGTAGTTGCTCGTTGAAAAGTATCGGCCATAGCTACCAAAGTTTGATGAAAAAATATTTTCATTTCATCAACCGGCATATCTTTTGTCCACAAATCAATTCGAAGTGATTCTTTCGCTTTGGAATCCCAGATTGAAAGCATGATGGCTTTGGTTTCCTGGTTTTCAATTCCGCCATCTTTAACGGTCCAATTTAACGATTCAGGCACTTTATTTTCATCAAGGGTGATGTCAAATTTTATTTCAGAAGTTTTGGAGTACATTATTTCTTGGGTTTATATTTTGAATTTGTAAAAATATCTTTGGCATCCATCAATAACATTTCTTGAATGGAAACATCATTGTTTTTCATGTAGGAACGAACAATTTGCCAACCAATCCAAACGCCGGTTCGACCAGGAGATTCTTGATCAACTTCTAAATAAAATTTTGAGAAAGGAGCCGGTGCAATGAATCGATGTACCAATTTGCTATCGGTATCAAAAAGGATATTTTCTTCAATAAAATACCGCCACATTTCACTTTGATTCTCTTCACACCATTTGAATTGATCTTCTGTGTAGCCTATTTTATGATAATCGGTGTAAGTTGGCAATAAAATATCTTTTAGATACATTTCTTTTCCAAAATAAATCATTTGAGAAAGAAAACTTTTATCTCTGACCGGAGCAATAACACGAGTTGAAAAATCAGAAACTATATCAGGTAAAATTTGTGATTTTTCAAATGTTTGTCTGAAATAATCCGGAAACTCATAAAACTTATGTTCTTTACCAAGGTATAAATCTAGTGATATCAAGACAACCGAATCATTATAAATTACTTTATTTTCATAATCCATTTCAGAAATAAGTGTAATGACTTTTTCAGGTTTCTTTTGGTTTGGGAAATAAAAACTAATGTGACGAAACAATTCTTCAATCTCGGTCAAAACCGGACTAAAATCCTTGTATTCCTTTTGAACTTCAGCATATAATTCACGGTAAAGCGGATCTTGAATTTTAGCCATAAAAACCGAATCGGGAATCTGTTTTGGAAAAAAAACAGAATGTTGTTGGCGAAAAGCAGAGAAATCATCCACGGGACATTCATACATCAACTGTTCAAATCGCTCTAATTGTAAACGAATTGGAATGGCTTCAATTTCTTTTTCAATCGCCGATTTTTTATCACACGACCAAAACATAGAAAACATAAGAATCAAAAATACTTTCTTCATAAAAGGACAAAAGTTTTGTAGTTAAAACAGTATATTTATTACTTTTACTTTTTTTAAATCACGGTGCAAATATACTGCTCCAATTAGATAAGTTTGTAAAAGATGTCACAAAAAAACAACACCCTTCATATTGAAAAAACAGTTGATTTTATTGTAAATTGGTTAAAAACATATGCAGAGAACGCAAAAGTAAATGGTTTTGTTGTAGGTGTTTCGGGTGGAATTGACAGTGCGGTAACTTCTACATTATGTGCCATGACCGGTTTTAAAACCATTTGTATTGAACTGCCAATACATCAAGCTATTTCGCAAGTGAATCGAAAAAAGGAACACATTTCTCAATTAAAAAATCGATTTGAAAATGTGGAAAGTTTATCTATCGATTTAACTTCAACCTTTGAAGAATTTAAAAAGAATGTTCCGGAATCAGAAAAAATTGATAAATTTAATTTATCGCTGGCCAATTCCCGTTCACGGTTGCGAATGACAACTCTATATTACATTGCAGGAATTCATGGTTTACTGGTTGCCGGAACCGGAAATAAGGTAGAGGATTTTGGGGTTGGATTTTACACCAAATATGGTGATGGTGGGGTAGATTTGAGTCCGATTGCAGACTTAATGAAATCAGAAGTGTATCAAATTGGTCGGTTTTTGCGAGTACCACAATCAATCTTAGAAGCTGTTCCAACAGATGGCTTGTTTGGTGATGACCGAAGCGATGAAGACCAATTAGGAGCCAGTTATGACGAATTAGAATGGGCCATGCTTCAAGCTGAGCAAGGAAAAGAAGCCGCATCATTTGAAGGTAGAGATTTAGAAATTTTTAACATTTACAAACGGCTAAATTTAGCTAATCAACACAAAATGAAGCCAATCCCTGTTTGTGAAATTCCTAAGGAATTAAGACAAATCTAAAATATTTCTTAATTATTTTAACCAAAAAAAACGTAGGGTTAAAAAAAAACACTATCTTTAACAGCCCTAAAAAATTATTAATCATTTTTCAACTAAAATACCACTTATTATGATTAAAGTTTGTTTAGCCGATAATCAGCCTGTTGTACACTTCGGGGTGAAATCGTATTTTAAAGACCACGCTGAAATTAGTGTTGTAGGCCATGTAGGGAATTACAACATGATTTTAGACATGTTAAAAATTAAACCCATTGATATATTAGTGTTAGACCTCGAATTAGAAGGATTAACAAGTATCAATTTGGTTAAATACATTTTAAAGGAATTTCCAAGTACAAAAATCATTATTTTCAGTAATCTTTCTGAGAATATTTATGCTCCGAATGCCTTGAAAGCAGGTGTTTCTGCTTATTTACATAAAACATCCAAATTGGAAACACTTGGAAATGTGATTGTGAAAGTAAATAACGGAGCTGTTATTTTTAATGATACCATCAAAAAGAATTTAGCTTTAATTGCAAAACAAAACAAAAGCGAAAGATTGTATCGCAAACTTTCTAATCGTGAAATTGAAGTACTTCGCTTTCTAAGTGATGGAAAGAAAAACAACGAAATCTCTAAAATATTAGGATTAAATGAAAAAACCATCAGTACTTATAAACTGAGGTTGCTGACTAAACTGAATGTTACAAATCTTGTGGATCTGGTGAACAAAGCCAAAACACTGGAAATTGTATAGCAATAAATAGAAAAGACCTCAAATTAGAGGTCTTTTTTAATTATAATCCGAACGCATTCTCCCAATTCTTCGGGTGATATTGACTTTCAATTTGTTATAATCATTAATCATCATCACAATATCTTCAACGGGCATTTCAGGGGTTTCAGATTGAATTTGCCCCATAAGTTCCTTGTTTACTTTTGTGATTAAATATTCTCTAAAGGTCACAATCGTTTCAGACACTAATCGTGTTAGTACTTCGGCATCGTTTTTTTCTTTTACAAAAACCTGTTTTTTATCTAACCATCCGTGCAATTGATATTTTTCATCATTCATTAAAATATCCGTCACTACTTCAGCATGTTCTGGCACCAAACTGTTTAAATAATTATTTTTATCAAACTGCTCATTTTGATGGTATTGTGAAACCAAATCCAAATAAATAGCATTAAAAATGGGGTTAGCCAATTCAATTTCATCTTCTTGCAAACTCAAATAAATGCGTTCATACACTTTTTGATTCACTTTTTCAATGGTTTCAATTTCTTTACCATTTTCATCAAATTGAATGAAAACATTCTCAAATTCAACTTCTTGATGGCCGTATAACAACAATAATTCTAAAACTGATTTTTCTAATAAAGTGAGAATATCAATTTTAGCAATGGGTTCAATCGTGTCATTTTTTACAACTTCAAATGCTTTTTGCTCCTGTTTGAATTTTTTATTGGCTTCAGATAGTTCTTTTTGCGTCATTTGTGCTAATGTGCTATACAGCACATCTTCAGAAATATCCATGATTCTTCCGCACTCTTGAATGTAGATTTCACGCTTTATTCGGTCTGGTATTTTGGAAATACTTGTCACCATATCTCGAATAAGTTCCGCTTTTTTAATGGGATCATTCTTTGCATCTTGCATCAACAATGACGCTTTGAACTGAATAAAATCTTTAGCATTTTCATCCAAATACTTCACTAATTCTTCAAAAGGTGTTTTTTTGGCAAAACTATCCGGGTCGTCGCCATCGGGGAAAGAACAAACTTTCACGTTCATTCCTTCTTCCAAAATCAAATCGATTCCACGAATGGAAGCCCGTAAACCCGCCGCATCGCCATCAAAAAGTACGGTAATATTTTTGGTTAACCGATTAATCAATCGAATTTGATTGGAGGTTAACGCCGTTCCGGAAGAAGAAACAACATTTTCAATTCCGGCTTGATGCATTTGAATTACATCGGTATAACCTTCTACCAAAAAACAATTATCGAGTTTCGCAATGGATTGTTTGGCATGAAAAATTCCGTAAAGCACGTTACTTTTATGGTAAATTTCACTTTCAGGCGAATTCAGATATTTGGCGGCTTTTTTATCATTCGTCAAAATTCGGCCACCAAAACCGAGCACTCTTCCCGACATGCTTTGAATGGGGAACATCACACGACCCTTGAAACGGTCAAATTGCTTGTCATCGCCAACAATCGTGAGTCCGGTTTTTTCGAGAAATTCTAATTTATAAGCTTTTCCAAGAGCTTCCTTAGTCAAAGCATCCCATATATTGGGTGAATAACCTAAATTGAATTTTTTGATGGTTTCATTGGTAAAACCACGTTCTTTAAAATAGGATAATCCAATGGCTTTGCCTTCTTCCTCTTCCCATAAAACATGCTGAAAATACTTGCTGGCAAATTCGGAAACCAGATACATGCTCTCTTTTTCATTAGCTACAGCCTTGTCTTCATCGCTGGAAACCGTTTCTTCAATTTCGATATTGTATTTTTTTGCCAAATACCGAATAGCTTCCGGAAACGAAAAATGTTCGTGCTCCATTAAAAAAGAAACAGCATTTCCTCCTTTTCCGGTACTAAAATCTTTCCAAATCTGCTTCACCGGAGAAACCATGAAAGAAGGAGATTTTTCATTGGAAAACGGACTTAAGCCTTTGAGATTACTTCCGGCACGTTTGAGTTGTACAAAATCACCAATCACCTCCTCTACCCGAGCGGTTTCAAAGACTAAATCGATGGTGTTTTGCTTTATCATTGGTTTACTATTGTAGCTTGTAAAAATACAATTCCGTTTTTAAAAATAAGGATTTAAAATAAAAAAAGGTGTTCCAAAACGAAACACCTTTTCAAACAAATGTATTAACTAAAACAAATATTAATTGAAATCGAAACGCAAACCAAGCGAAATGTTATTTTGATCGATTGCATTATTTTTAAACAATGGGTTTAAATCATATTTAAGGTACAAACTGGTATCTCTATATCCGATATAAGTTGACAAACCATAAATGAAGTCAGAAGTATTGAAATCACCTTTTTCTTTCACTTTAACTCTTACATCATCTTCTTTATACTTCAATATTTGTTTTGTTTTTATGTTAAATCCGGCATAACCTCCAATACCTAACCGAACACTTTTGTGCGATCTAAACTTACTTGTTCCTTCACTATCAATAGTTTTTGGTGTAAAATCAAACTCTAAATGTAAAGGCAAAACTAAATGAACATTTCTAAAACGGCTTTCTCTTAAATCCAAACCAAATTCTTGCAATTCTGTTTGATTTCCGTTTTTTACAAAATAACGATTATCAGTTGGTCGCAAATTATTATACATTAAAGACAAACCATATTTGATATGTAAAAGGTTATCATTCTTAAAAATTCTGGTATTATTCGTAAATCCCCATTCATAAAAATGAGAACCCCAAACACGATAATCACTATCTTCTAAAGAACTAAAATCACCATCTGTTATCAAGTTATTCAAACCAAATGCAAAAACAAATTGTGACGTCGTACGTTTTTCATATCGAGGTTTATATGTTTTTGTTTTCTTTTCATAATCTCGATCATACGTTATTAAAAAACGATGTTTTTTTCCCATCCAAACGGTATCCGTTTCTAAATTGCCTTTAGAATTTAATTTACCGTCAACTTGTTCCTTGATTAATTGGCTTACTTTAGCCTCTTCTTCAGCAACTCTTTTTTCAATATTGGCTGCTCTTTTTTCAGCCGCTTTTAATTTTTCTGCATCCGCTTTTTCAGTACTGATAACTCCAGATTCTACTAATTTATTAATGTCTTCCACTTCTGTTTTCAGAGCTTCTTTTTCTTCTTGTGTAATCTTTTTGATGTTCTCTGAAATCATTTTGGCTCTCTGTTCAAATGTATCTTGACCATACATTTTTGTTGCTAACGCACATAGCATTACTGCTGCATAAAGAATAATTTTTTGCATAATTTAAAAATTTAACTGTTCGTGATTTGATTTTTTTACTCGTAATTTCGATTGGCTAACGAAGATTTAACCGATTGATAATTTTTATTAAAGGATTGAATTGCTTTTTCTCTAAATGTTTCATTCACCTCATTTTCAGCTGTTGATAGTAATGTATTCGCATCTACTTTTACAGAAGGATTTTTCGAAATGTTTGGAATTTCAACTTTTACTCCTTTTTCAATTTCAGCTAAAAGTGATTCGGCATTGATGTATTTAGTGGTTGATTCTTTTGGTTGGTTTTCAACAATTACTTCGTCTTTTTTTAATTGATTATCTAACAGAAAATCTTTTTTAGGATTAATTTCTGTGGATGGTTTTTCTATTTTTTTTGTTGGTTGATGAACCACTGCTTCTTCATTTTTAACTTCTGAAAAATTATTTTCTATTTTAGAAGTTGTTTCATTTTGAATTGTTTCAGTTTCATTTTCTAACACAATTGGGTTGGATGGAATCTCATTTTCAGTTGAATTTTCTTTGTTCATCATAAAAATTCCAATCAACGTAAATCCCACAAAAATGGCCGCAATAGAAATCCATTTAAAGTTTCTTTTTGGTTTTTGTTCTTCAACAGAAAGCATGGCATCCAAACGATCCCAAGCATTTGCAGAAGGCTGAATCTCTCTTTGACTCAACTTTTCTTTGATTTGTTTTTCTATATTATTCGGTTCCATTTTCATAGTTTTTTAATTTGATAATCTGGTTTTGAAGCATCTTCCTGGCATGTGACAATTGCGATTTGGATGTTCCTTCATTAATTCCCAGCATTTGGGCAATTTCCTGATGTTTAAATCCTTCTATTGCATAAAGGTTAAATATCATCCTATATCCGTCCGGCAAACTGTCTATCAGAAATTGAATATCATCCACCGAAAATTTGCTTTCGATGTCGTTATGCCTTTCTTCAAAAAAAGTTTCATCTTCTATAAATTTCACTTGTTTTTGAACTCTGATGAACGAAATGCATTCATTAATCATAATTCGTCTAATCCAACCTTCAAAACTACCTTTGTGCTCAAAATTTTTCAAACTAGAAAAAACTTTCATAAAAGCAGTAATCATTACATCTTCGGCTTGTTGCAAATCCTTAATATATTGTCTGCAAACGCTCAACATTTTTGGCGAAAACTTGGTGTAAATCTGATGTTGAGCGTGTCGATTATTTTCGACAGCCAATCGGATTGTGTTTTTCTCGTCTTGATGTAAGTTGATTACTTTCATATTTTAAGGTAATTGGTAAACGGTGATTGGTAATTGGTCCGTTTCGTTTAACAATTTAGTTTAAAATTAGATTCTATTGGTATAGACGAATGAAGTTTGAAAAAGGTTGCATGGCTATTTGGAAATTTGTCAATTAGTTAATTAGTCAATTGAATATGAGTATTTTAAAATTGAAAAAAAATTAAACTTATTTAATTAAACATCGGTTAATTGTCTCATTGACACATTTTCAAATTGACACATTTATTGTAAAAACAGTTTTGCCTGTTTCGCAGGAGATTTTTATTTCGACTTCGTCATCTTGCAAAATGACAAAACTGAGACTGCGACTGAGAACTGATTACTCCCAACTAAAAACTATCAACTCCAAACTAAATTACTTTTTCCTCTCAATTACATAATTCACCATCAACGTCAACGCGTCTTTATAAGGAGATGTTGGAAAATGATTCAATAACTGCAATGCTTCTTGTTGATACGCAATCATTTTTTGTTCTGCATAACCCAAACCGTTACTTTGTTTTACAAAAGCAATCACTTCTTTTACACGCTTTTTGTCTTTGTTGTGATTTTTGATGGAATTGATTAGCCAACTTTTTTCTTTTGGTTTACAATTATTTAAAGTATAGATTAACGGAAGCGTCATTTTTTGCTCTTTGATGTCAATTCCGGTTGGTTTTCCGATGGCATCGTCGGTATAATCAAATAAGTCGTCTTTGATTTGAAAAGCCATCCCGATTAATTCACCAAACTTTCGCATGCGTTCCACTATTTCCTGATTTTCCGGCAAAACGGAACAAGCTCCAAGCGAACAACAAGCCGCAATTAACGTAGCGGTTTTTTGACGAATGATTTCGTAGTAAACATCTTCGGTAATGTCTAATCTTCGGGCTTTTTCGATTTGAAGTAATTCGCCTTCACTCATTTCGCGAACGGCAACCGAGATGATTTTTAATAAATCAAAATCGTTGTTATCAATCGAAAGTAGCAATCCTTTAGACAATAAAAAATCGCCCACCAAAACGGCAATTTTATTTTTCCACAACGCATTAATGGAGAAAAATCCTCGACGACGATTGCTGTCATCCACCACATCATCGTGCACCAATGTTGCGGTGTGAATCAATTCGATAACCGAAGCTCCTCGATACGTTCGTTCGTTTACCAAACCTTCTGAAACCATTTTAGCGGTTAAGAAAACAAACATCGGACGCATTTGTTTTCCTTTTCGGTTCACGATATAATAGGTGATTCGGTTGAGCAACGCCACTTTGGAAGACATCGATTCGTAGAACTTTTTTTCAAAAAGTTCCATTTCTTGATTGATGGGTTGCTTAATTTGTTCGGTGATTTTCATGAAAGTTCAAAGATAGTTAGAAAGTTAGAAAATCACAACTGGAATTATTCGGAAACAGCTTCATTTTTATTGGCCAATTGACCACAAGCAGCATCAATGTCTTTACCGCGGCTTCTTCGCACTTTGGCAATTACGCCGATTTTGTCTAAGGCTTTTACGTATTCGTCCAAAACAACATCTGAAGCTTGTTGAAAAATTCCGTCATCAATCGGATTATATTCAATCAAATTGACTTTGCACGGCACATATTTACAGAATTTCACCAATGCATCGATTGATTTTTTATCGTCGTTGATTCCTTTCCAAACCACATATTCATAGGTGACTTTACTTTTGGTTTTTTGGTACCAATATTCCAAACTTTCACGCAATTCTTTCAGCGGAAAACTTTTGGAAAACGGCATAATTTCCGCACGAATCTCATCGATTGCCGAATGCAGTGAAACAGCTAATTTGAATTTTACTTCTTCATCGGCCATTTTTTTAATCATTTTTGGAATTCCGGATGTGGAAAGTGTGATGCGTTTGGGCGACATTCCTAACCCTTCAGGTGAAGTAATCATTTCGATGGCTTTGAGCACGTTGTTATAATTCATCAACGGTTCGCCCATTCCCATAAAAACAATGTTGGAAAGCGGTCGATCAAAATACAAACGGCTTTCGTTATCGATAGCCACCACTTGATCGTAAATTTCGTCTGGATTGAGATTTCGCATTCGTTTTAAACGAGCGGTTGCACAAAAATTACAATCTAAACTACACCCTACTTGACTGGAAACACAAGCAGTAGTTCGGGTTTCGGTTGGAATTAAAACACTTTCTACCACCAAACCATCATACAAACGAACGGCATTTTTAACGGTGCCGTCTTCGCTGCGTTGCATTTGATCAACTTTGATGTGATTGATGACAAAATTGTCTTCGAGCATTTGACGGGTTTCTTTGGAAACATTGGTCATATCGTCAAACGTATATACTTTTTTGCTCCACAACCATTCATATACTTGATTGCCTCGAAAAGCTTTGTCACCATTGGCTACAAAAAAATCACGCAGTTGTGTTTTAGTTAAAGCTCGAATGTCTTTTTTGATGGTATTCATGGTGCAAAAATAGGAAGTATTTACGGAATTGATTGATTTGTAATTTGTAAATTTGTCGAAAATCGTCTTACATGCATTTCCTTTCCGAAGATTTAGAAGATTATGTAGCCGCTCATTCGCAAGCCGAACCGGAATTATTGGCTCAATTAAACAAAGAAACCTATCAAAAAGTATTGCTACCTCGCATGTTGAGTGGTCATTTTCAGGGACGGGTTTTGAGTATGTTGTCTAAATTAATTCGTCCTACTTCAATTCTGGAAATTGGCACTTATACGGGTTATGCTACTTTATGTTTATGCGAAGGAATGCAAGAAAACGGCATCGTTCACACCATTGACATCAAAGAAGAACTAGTTGATTTTCAACGAAAATATTTTGATAAATCGCCGTGGGGAAGTCAAATTGTGCAACATTTGGGTGAAGCTATCGATATAATTCCAACTATAGAAACAAAATTTGATTTGGTTTTTATTGATGCTGATAAAGAAAATTACCTCAACTATTATGAATTAATTGTTCCGAAAATGAACAAAGGAGGCATCATTTTATCGGATAATGTGTTATGGTCCGGAAAAGTGGTTGAGCCTTTGAAAGAAGGCGATTTGAGCACCAAAATTTTATTGGAATACAACCAACGATTGAACAATGACCCAAGAGTAGAAACGGTTTTATTGCCCATTCGTGACGGTTTGACCGTGAGTCGGGTGCTTTAAGAAACCGGAAAATATTTTGGTTGGATTATTTTATAAAGTCGGTAAAAGAAAGTTCCTAAAAACAGTCCAAAAAGGTATCCGGTTAAAATATCACTTGGAAAATGAAGCCCTAGATAGATTCGACTATAGGCAAAAACTAATGGAAATAGAAATAACAGAAATGCATACTTACAATGTTTGCGAAACAGTAGAAAAATAAACGTTGTGGTGGCCATCGAATTAGATGCATGACCGGAGAAAAAGCTAAACGATTTTCGCACCAAAACGGCTCTCATCTGCCCTTCTAAAATTGGGTCATTACAAGGACGAAGGCGTTCAAAACTGTATTTAAAAAGATTGGTAAGTTGATCAGTAACTAAAATTAAAACCGCTAAAAACAACACTACATATCCAAATTGTTTCCAACCGATTTTTTTGATAATGAAATAGAAGATAACCAAAAAAATAGGCGTCCAATACAGTTGTTTTGTGATGATTAGCCACAAACCATCCCAGCGTGCTGAACCAAGATTGTTCAGATAGAGAAAAATAGCTTTGTCAAGTTGAATAAGTTCTTCCACGCTTAAAATTGTCTTTTGATTGGTCCGGTGATTTGTTCGATGTCTTCTTTTGCTTTTTCTACTTCTTCCACAATTTGTTCAGTTCCGGGTTGCGAAAGAGGATTAACCGCTTCTGTAAGTCCTTGTTTTACTTTTTGAATTTCCTCAGCAATTCCTCCTGTTAAACCAGTACTATCGATACCATTTTCATTGGCACTTTTTTGAATTTCACTTTTCAAATCATCGGTAGCATTTTTCAATTGACGAAATAACTTTCCTAGCGTTCTGGCGATTTCAGGAATTTTATCGGACCCGAACAACATCAATACAACTAATATAATAAGGATTAATTCACCTCCTCCAATTCCAAACATACGATTCTTCTTTTGAAATGCAAATGTACGAAGATTTTTTAGCCCTGATTGTAGCGGAAATCCTTGAAGCGAAAAAAAGTATATTTTTCTTAACCCAAAAAAGCGACCACAGGAAGCTCTTTTTGGGTTTTAGAAAATAACTTTTTTTGCTGAAAGATTGCAGCGAAAAGCAGGATTAGCTTCTTATTTTGATTTATCTAATTCGTCAAATTTAGATTTTACCACTTCTTTAGGCCACACATTATTGGTTACATCAATATCTGCCGTTTCCAATTTAGGGTCCAATTGAATTTTTTTAATCGGTTTTTCTGTGGCAAAAACACGTGTAGCTGTTTGATTATTTTTACGCCAAATTTGTTCCGGGAATTTATGGGTCACACTGGTTCCGTCTTCAAATTGCAACTCAACAATAATTGGCATAATCATTCCACCCGGTTTATCAAACTCTACTTCGTAAAAATATTTGGGCGATTTTAATTTTGCTTGTTCCTCAGATGAAAATTTCTTTGCAATGAATTCGTTTAAAGACGTAATATCTTCTTTGGCTAGTTCCTTTTTTCGTTTGGCATTCAATTCTTTGTGATTGGCTTCAACCAAATATACATAGGGTCCGTTTGCCGTTCCAAATCGACCTCTTCTGGCTTTCACTTCTTTCAACTCAGCAGTTGGCTCATCGGTCACAAAATATTGTTTTACATCTTTGATTCCGATATCCACATAATCGGTGGAGAAAAACCAACCTCTCCAAAACCAATCTAAATCAACGGCAGAGGCGTCTTCCATGGTTCTGAAAAAATCTTCCGGTGTTGGGTGTTTAAATTTCCAACGGTTAGCATATACTTTGAACGCATGGTCAAACAATTCGCGACCCATGATAGTTTCACGCAGAATATTTAATCCTGTAGCCGGTTTAGAATATGCATTGGCACCAAATTGATGAATTACTTCAGAATTGGACATAATCGGCTCCAAAAAGCGTTGGTCACCGCTCATGTATGGCACAATTTTATGAGCCGGTCCGCGACTGGAAGGATAATTTTCCATAAAATCCTGTTCCGCTAAATATTGTAAAAACGTATCTAATCCTTCATCCATCCACGACCATTGCCGTTCATCAGAGTTCACAATCATTGGAAAATAATTATGTCCTACTTCATGAATAATTACGCTAATCATACCATATTTGATACGATCAGACACGAATCCGTTGGCATCAGGTCGACCATAATTCCAACAAATCATTGGGTATTCCATTCCTTGGTCTTCTGCTGAGATGGAAATCGCTTTGTGATACGGATAATCAAAGGTATGACGCGAATACGTTTTTAAAGTTTGAGCCACAGCTCGGGTAGAAAATTCTTCCCACAACGGATTACTTTCATTTGGATAAAGGGAAATAGCCATCACATTTTTGGTTTCCAATTTTACGGCCATTGCATCGTAAATGAATTTTCGAGAAGTGGAAAACGCATAATCACGCACGTTTTCTGCTCTGAATTTCCATGTTTTTGTTTTATCTGAAAACCCTTTTTCGTTGGCTTTTGCTTCTTCAGGAGTGATGATTAAAACCGGTTTGTCAAAAGTTTTTTCAGCTAACTCATAGCGTTTGTTTTGTTCGGCTGTGAATACTTCTTTTCGGTTGAGTAAAACACCGGTTGCTTCCAACACATGATCCGCCGGAACAGTGATGTTGACATCATAATTTCCGAAAGGAAGAGCAAATTCACCGCGACCCCAAAACTGCATATTTTGCCAGCCTTCTACGTCATTATAAACGGCCATTCTTGGAAAAAATTGAGCGATTACATACAAACGATTTCCGTCTTTTTCAAATTCTTCATAGCCGGAACGACCGCCATCAACACGATAATTATTGATGTTATACCACCATTTTATTGTAAACGAAATTTTTTCTTTTGGTTTTAATGGCGTAGGAAGATTAATCCGCATCATGGTTTGATTGATGGTATAGGAAAGTGGTTTGCCTGTAGCATCGTTCACATAAACAATATTAAAACCACCATCAAAACCTTCTTGCATATATTTTTTCACAAAACCATCAACCGGCATTGCTCCATCCATTTTTTGAGATTCTATTAATGGATTTTTAGCATCTCTTCTTTTTTCATTTTGATCGAGTTGCACCCATAAATATTCCAAAACATCAGGAGAATTATTATGATAAGTAATGGTTTCGACACCGTCTAACCGTTTGTTTTTATCATCCAAAACAAGATCCATTTTATAATCAGCTTGTTGTTGATAATATGCCGGACCGGGAGCTCCAGAGGCCGTTCTAAACATATTTGGAGTTGCCATCAAATCATACATTTGACTGAACTTATTGTTGTCATATCGACCGGGTTCACGCTTTGTTTCCGTTTTTTCTTGAGCAAAAACGAATGCAGGTAAAATTGCTAAAAGCCAAAATTTTTTCATCAATAAAAATTTAAAGCAACTAAAATAAACAATTTCAATGTGCTCTTTTCATTTTATCAATATTTTAACAACTCCACGGGATGATCAGAAGTCAATAAAGCACTTTTCTTTTGCGTTAAAACTTGTGTGTGAATGATATTTTGTTGTTCAGGAAGAAAATCAAATAGAAGCATATTCTTAACTTCAAGCGAATTAATTTTGGAAATGTTTTTGACTATTAAATAACAAATTAGCACATCATCTTCCATTTCTTTATCCAGAAAAACAACTTCTTTTTCCTTGCCGTTAATATTTAAGGAAAAATTAGTTTCGAGGTATTTTTTTAACCAGTCAACTTCCTCATTTGTTTCTTTTATAGAACCGATATAAACATTTTTTTTATGTTTTTTACCTAAAGCATTGTTCAAATCATCAACAAAAATTCGGGTTGTGATTTGAATGGTTTTCTTTTCTGCAACATAATTAATTTGCGTGACTGAAACATAAAATTTATGGAGTGAAAAAGAGGAAAACAACATCAAAATAGCTCCAAAAAAAACAAATTTTTTCATTTTTTTACTTTTTGTGTATTTTTTTATACTCTTTGCTTTTACTGATTAAATAATCAATTAAATCAATTTCTTTATTAACCGCCAACAAGTTTTTCACACTTGGATCAGTATCACAAAAACTCAAAAACAAACCAATTTCATCTTGATCTAATCCTAACGTTTCTGTAAAAAAATGATAGGTAAATTTATCTTTAACTGCTTCTTGAAAATTTTTATTGGAAGTAAACACAATTTTCTTTTCCGGTTTATCTTTTTTGAAAATTTTACCAATCATTTTACCAATCTCAATAAAATCCATTCCATATAGGATGGTTCCATCGTTTGGCATAGCCGTATTTCGCAGTGTTGAATATTGATCACCCTCTACCATAAGATTTACAATTTTGTTTTTATCCAAATCTTCTTTAAAATCGGTCACTTTTAGATTTTTTGAATCCTTTTCTAAAATACCTGAAAGAGTTTTCGGGGTTACCACCACTTCATCTAATTCATTGATGAATTCTTCTAATTTAACTTTAACTATGATTACTTTAAAATCTGTTTCATCTAAAACCAAATGCTTGGATTTAAAAACAACACTAGAAAAAACCAACGTGTCTGTTGGACGGGCATAAATTGAAAAATAGCCAAATTGATCTGAAACTGCTCCTTTATTACTTGAAATATTAAACACCGTAACATTTTCATCTACGTGTGATTCAGAAATAATTTGTCCTTTAATCACCTCTCTTTGCACAAATTGTGAGAAAGTAGAAAGTGAGAAAAAGAATGACAATAGTACGAGTAATTTATTTTTCATGTTCATTTAAATACGTTAAAAAATCTTGGGCCAATTCACCTAACAAAAAAGTACATCTAATTTTATTTTTTGCTTGAAGAGCTTGAGTTAAATTAATATCTTCAACTACATAATATTTAAACCCTTCTACATATAATTCAGGAATTTTTAAATTTTCGATAAAAAAAGCATCTTCATAATAGGCATTTATTCTTCTCAAATATCGTTCTCTTTTCTCAACTTCAATTTCCTTTTTCAACATTTTTGTACGTCCGGAAATCCAATTGATTATCGGATCAAGCGGTACAATTCCACTTCCGGAAGTTGCGGTATATAATTTTCGTTCCGCCGGAGTAAGTTTTTTGGGTGTATAATTGATTATGCCCAAACTTTTTGCATCTACATCGGCTTTGTCGGAAACCACCACCTCATCCAATTGATTCACTTTCTCTTCCATTTTTACCTCAACCCTACCTGCTTTAATTTCGTTTGCCGAAATACTTTTGCGAGTATATAAAAGATGAACAGCGGAAAACACTAACAAATCATCTTCACTCACAGTCATTTTAAATTCACCTTTTGCATCAGAAACTGCCGCTTTTTCAGTCACTAAATTAATCACATGAACACCTTCTGCCGGAACTCCCTTTACGGTAATCTTTCCTATTATTTCAGTTTGTGCTACAACTGAAAAGGTTGAAAAAATCAGGACAATAATGAAATTTAACTTAATCATTATTAGCTATATAACTTAAAAAATCATTAGCCAAGGCTGCCATTCTAAATGTCAAGGCCGTTTTATCTTGAATTGTCATTTTTTGCATTGCTTCGTCATCTTTAATAACGTAATATTGAAAACTCCCAACATATTCAGAAGGAATCTTTAAATTATTTATAAAATAATTTTCTTCATATAATTCTCTTAATCGCTCTAAACGCATTTCTTTTATTTCAACTTGAAGTTCTTTTTTTAATTGCTTTGTTTTTCCAGCTATCAAATACAACAATGGATCAAGTGGAAGAATGATAGAATTAAAATTTATAATATCAATAGATCTTAACTGAGCAGGTCGCAATCTTCTTTCTGCCGGCGAATATGACTTAGGTTTGTAATCAATAATTCCCAAATCTTGAGCATTGATTTTACTATATCCTGTCAAAACAACTTCATCCAATTTTTGTTCTTTAATAGTCATTTCAATATGAATAAATCCTTCATTTATGTCATCATTGGAAATACTTTTTCGCCAATAATGCAGATGAACTGCCGAGAACACAAGCAAATCATCCTCATTTACTTTAATAGAAAAAAGACCACTTGCATCGGAAATTGTTGCCTTTTCAGAAACTAAATTAAGAACATGAACACCTTCGCAAACATTTCCATTAACAGTAATCTTTCCTATTATTTCAGTTTGTGCTACAACTGAAAAGGTTGAAAAAATCAGGATAATAAGGAAAAGTTTTTTATTCATGTAAGATTTTTTTATACTCTTCAGCCAACTCACCAATTAAAAAAGTTGCCAGTGTTGTATTATTTGCCAAAAGCGTTCTCACAAATTTACTATCTTCTACGATATAAAACCTAAATGCATTTAGATATTCAAGTGGAATTATCAATTTTTTAACTAAAAAAGTATCGTCAAAAAGATATTTAATTTTTTCTATTAAATTTTCTTTTCGCTCAACCTCCATTTCTTTTTTCAATATTGCGGATCTTCCTGAGAGCAAATTCAATAAAGGATCAGCTGAAAATGATGTGGCAAGACCAATTCTTGCATCATAACCGGTTGCTGCTTTATATTTACGTTCTGCGGGTGAATAATTTTTTGGCTTTTGAGAAACAATTCCCAAATCGTAGGCATTTATTTGGGAATACGATTGCAAAACTACTTCATTTAATTGACTGATGGTTAGTTCCATTTTTACCAATAGTATTTCATCTTGCAAATGAATGGCTTCCACAATTTTTTCAACTCCTTGAAGATGAACAGCAGAGAATAAGAGCGTATCATTTTTACGAGCAAAAAGAGAAAAGTTTCCCCTTTCATCAGTAGTTGTTCCTCTTTTTGTTTGAAGATTGATAACATGTATTCCTTCCAAATGAGAAGTTTGAGCTAAGATTCTTCCTTTACAAATTTTAAGAGAATCTTGAGCGAGAGTAATCGTTGAAACAGATAGAAATAGAAAAAGAAATGAATACTTCATCATCAATAAATTTAAGTAAAAGTATTACAATAGCTTGCCAAGAATTTCCCAATAAGCTTGTAATTTTTTGTTAATCTGATAAAAATAAAATCATTCTGTTGCGTACTTTTGTGAAAACAGAAATCATGAAAAACCTACTTATTGCAAGTACTTCAACACTTCACGGGGGCAATTATCTAGAGTATTTACATCCAGAAATACAACTCCATTTTGCCGGATGCAAAACCATTTTGTTTGTGCCTTATGCCAGACCGGGTGGAATTTCCCATGAAGAATACACGCAAAAAGTAAAATCTTTTTTTTCTAAATTAAATATTGAAGTAAAAGGTTTACATGAATTTGCAAACCCAATCGAAGCCATTGAAAAAGCAGAAGGTATTTTTACCGGTGGCGGAAATACATTTTTACTCGTTAAGCAATTGCATCAACAAAACTTGATGCTCCCTTTGAAAAAAGCAATCGAAAACAGCACACCCTATATAGGAACCAGTGCCGGAAGTAACATCTGTGGACTCACCATGCAAACCACGAATGATATGCCTATTATCTATCCGCCAAGTTTTGAAACGTTAGGAGTCATTCCGTTTAATCTCAATCCACACTATTTGGATGCTGATTTGCAATCGAAACACATGGGCGAAACCCGCGAAACCCGCATCAAAGAGTTTCATCAATTTAATCCACAACCGGTTATTGGCTTGCGAGAAGGTAGTTGGTTGGATGTTAAAGGCGATTCAATTGTTTTAAAGGGTAATTTATCTGCACGATTATTCCGGCAAAATCAAGAAACGATTGAGGTGGAAAGTGAGAGTGAGATGATGGGTTTTTGTAATTAATTCTCTCACAGAAAGCACGGAAAGCTTAGAAAATAACATTATTCAAAACAATCGCTTTAAGATGTTTTCAAACATTTTAAAGAGTGTCGCTTTTTAACAATTTCTCTTTTGAGCTGAAAAATCTGAGATAAAGTTATTCCACAAAAAAACCCCAAACTTTCGTTTGAGGTTTTTAGCAGAGCGGAAGACGAGGCTTCCCGATAAAAATCGAAATAAATTTCTCGCCTATGTGCATAAAAAAAGTCTAAACAATTGTTCAGACTTTAAATTAAGAGCGGAAGACGAGGCTCGAACTCGCGACAACCAGCTTGGAAGGCTGGAGCTCTACCAACTGAGCTACTTCCGCAAATGTGAGTGCAAATATAGACAAATATTTTTCTTTGTTGCAAATTTTTTTTGAAAAAAATAGCAAAAAACTACACTGCTTTTGTAATGAATTTATTCTTAAAAAGTTATACCTTCGTTTTTGTATATGGTTCTCTTTTTTGTGGCATTACATTTGCACTAATTCGGTATATTACAGTTCTATGATGAAACAATTTTATCTTTTACTTTTGGTTGTTTTTGTTCTTTCTTGTACCGAACAAAAAAAAACAGACAAAACCTCAAAACCACATCCCCCAATCGAAATTACCGATGAAGGTAAGGTCTTAGCGATTGATTCCACCCAAATTCTATCCATCAAAGATTCTATTGTTATTGCTTTTTATCAAGCCAATCAAAACAGAACCTATTGGATGGCCTTTAATTGTAGAGAATCACTTTTAAACTTACTAAACAATGTTGAGGACGAAGGTTTAAATCCGAAAGATTTTGATTTAAAAAAAATCAATAAAAATGAAAAATCAATTGCTAAACTTTCTGATAAAGAATTGATTGACTACGATATTTTACTCACAAAAAACCTTAAAAAGTTTATCTCCAAAACAGCTAAAGGCTCTTTAAACCCCAAAGAATTATACAAGGATTGGGACTTGAAAGAAAATAAAATTGATGAACAAAAGCTTCTTTTACATTTTCAACGAAAAGACTCTTTTGATTTTGCTCTGAATGAAATTGCACCCCCACATTTGGTTTATAAACGGTTGAAAAAAAGTTTAAAATTACTTCAACAATTTCCTGATGAAAATTTCAAAAAACTCGAAATCAAGGACAAAATAGTATTAAACGACACCAATGAAATAATCATAGAAATCAAAAAAAGACTATCCTATTGGAAAGAAATGAAAACTCCTGATTCATTAACCAATATATATGACGAAGCTACTTTTAATGCCGTAAAAAATTTCCAAAGTCGGCATGGTTTAGCTCCCGATGGTGTGATTGGAAAAGGAACGATTGCATCCTTTAATTTTACCAAACAAAAAAGAAAAGAACAAATTATTGCCAACATGGAACGTTGGAGATGGTATCCCAGAACATTTGAAAAAGAATACGTAATCGTAAATATTCCTGATTATACCTTACGGGTAATTAATGATAAAGATACCGTTAGAACGCACCGAACCATTGTTGGTAAAGCCAGTAGAAGCACGCCAATACTCTCTTCAAAATTGAGTTATATCGTTTTTAACCCCACGTGGACCGTTCCTCCAACCATATTAAAAGAAGATGTAATTCCGGCTGCAACCAAAAACAGAGGTTATTTTGCCACAAAAAATATTACAATTTACGAAGGAAATTCAGTCGTAAGTCCATCCGAATGGGTGCCTTCAAAAGGGAAATCATATCGGTATGTGCAAACTCCGGGGAAATCTAATTCGTTAGGATTGGTAAAAATCATGTTTCCAAATCGGTTTTCAGTTTACTTGCATGATACAAATACAAGAGGTTATTTTGAACGAGAAAATCGTTCTTTAAGTTCAGGTTGTGTGAGAGTGCAAGATCCTTTTGAGTTAACAGAATATTTAATTGCCGATTCAATCAATTGGAACAAAGAAAAAATAGATGCCACAATTGCAGAAGCCAAAACCAAAAATGTAAACATTACCAAACCAATTTATGTTCATCTTTTATATTGGACGGCTTGGAGCGAAAGCAACAAGTTGATTTTTAGAGATGATGTTTACGGATTAGATCAAGAATTGTATAAAAAGCTACGAAATTAATTTCGAGGCAATTTTATAACTTCTGGAAGGATGATAAATAAACAAACATGATTTTTCTTTAATCAATTGAATAATTTCTTGATTTAATTCAACCGGTAAAGCAGGACAACCTTGACTTCTACCTAATCGTTTGTTTTGTTTGATAAATTGTTCAGAAACATAATCAGCTCCGTGAATTACCACCGCTCTGTCGCGAGCATTGTCATTAATTCCTTTTTCTAAACCATCTAAACGCATTGATAATCCGTGTTTCCCAATGTACGTTTCACCTGTAAGATAAAACCCTAAACTACTTTGAAAAGATTCTGATTTGTTTGAAAAAGTAGCGGCAAATTCCTCACCGGAATTTCTACCATGAGCCACTAAAGTATGGTATAAAATGGTGTTAGTGGTCATATCAATTACCCACAATCGTTTTGAATTGGCAGATAAACTGAAATCAACTAACGTTAAAATATCGTTTTGAATGATTCCTTTTTGTTTTAATTGATAAAACCCTTCTAACGCTTTAGAAAAACTTTCTAATTGAGGAAGTTTAAAGTTATTGCTGTTCAAATTATTGTACAATGAAAACACCTTCGATTCGAAAGCAGTTTTAGTTGAAGCAGCAATGTATTTTGGGTCTGTGGTATTTTTGGTCGGTGTGGTAAAAGAAAACATTCCAAATAACAGCACCGGTAAAAGCTTGTAATTCATTGGTATTCTATAGGTTAAAAATTAGACTTGGGACGCCAAAAATATAAATTAAAATTTTAAAAGCAAATTTATTTCACTAAAAATCAAATATTTCACTATAAATTAAGTTATGATGTAGGATTAACGAAGAAAAAAGAAAATTAGTATTCAACTGTAACAACAAAACAAAAACTACGTCTATTTAGAAATGTTTGCTTTAAAAAAGGTTTTTTTCAAGCAAATGAATCATCATCAATCAACATGAAAATCATCCATCAACTCACTTTTTGTACCTTAATTTGTTGTTCTAGTCTTTCCTTTGGACAGAAAAAAGAAACAGAAGCCATTCGCTCAGAAGAATCCATAACCATTGATGGAAAATTCAATGAAAGTATTTGGATGAAAACGCCAATTGCGAAAGATTTTTTTATGTTTGAACCGGACAATGGAACACCTGAAAAAAAAGAATTTCGTTCTGAAGTTAGAGTGATTTATGACAATAATGCTCTTTATATTGCGGCAACTCTTTTCGACTCCGAGGTGCATTTGATCAACAAAGAAATCACACAACGTGATAACTTTGGAACGGCTGACTTATTTGGCATTTTTGTGAATGGTTTCAATGATGGTCAACAAGATTTTCGCTTTTTTGTCTCGGCATCTGGAGTTCAAATGGATTGTTTAGCCACCGAAAATGGCGAAGATTATTCTTGGGATGCCATTTGGAACAGTGCTGTGCAAATTACCGAAGAAGGTTGGCAAGTTGAAATGGAAATTCCTTACGCAGCTTTGCGTTTTTCATCAGAGGCAAATCAAACATGGGGAATTAATTTTTTTAGAGAATTGCGACGATTACGTCAAAAATTCACTTGGAACCCAATTGATAGAGCAATAGGATCATTTATCAATCAAGCCGGCGAACTAAAAGGGATAAAAAACATTACTCCACCCACTCGTTTATTTTTTATTCCCTACACTTCCGGCTATGTTGAATCAAATAATAATGGAACAAAAAGCACCGGTAAAATAGGAATGGACATCAAATACGGCATCAATGAATCGTTTACGCTTGATGCTATTTTAGTACCTGATTTTGGTCAAGCGGCCTTTGATAATGTAGTCTTAAATTTAGGTCCTTTTGAACAACAGTTTAATGAAAATCGACCTTTTTTTACGGAAGGAACTGATTTGTTTTCAAAAGGCGATTTGGTTTATTCCAGACGAATTGGTGGTCCGCCAAGTACTTATCCTGAATTGAATGAAAACGAAACTGTTCAGGATTTCCCGCAAGCGGTAAATTTGATTAATGCATTAAAAATTTCGGGGCGTACAAAAGATGGTTTAGGAATTGGACTACTAAATGCAATTACCGAAAGAACATTTGTGAAGGTCAAAAATACCGAAACCGATGAAACACGTAGTGTGTTAGTTGAACCTTTAACCAATTATAACGTTTTGGTTTTTGATCAACGATTTAACCAAAATTCATCTGTATCGTTTGTGAATACAAATGTTACCCGTTTTGGCGATTTCAGAGATGCAAATGTTACCGCTTTGGTATATGATTTAAATTCAAAAGGCAATAAATATAATGTTTCCGGCGATTTGAAGATGAGTAGTGTGTATGATGAAAGAAATTACAATGGGTATACTGCCTACTTGAATTTAGCAAAAACATATGGCAAATTACGGTATTCGATTGCTTCGAAATATATGTCTAAAGAATTTGACAATAATGATTTAGGAATCAACTTTATCACGAATTATCATAATATATATACCAATGTAAATTACCGAATTTTAAACCCAACAAAGGTTTTTAATTCCTTCCGAATCAATTTCAATTATTATAATCAATTTGAAAACACCACCGGAAAATCAATGGAACACTATATTAATGTCAATGTAAATTCGAGCACACTTAAGAATGATTTTATTGGTTACGGAATTGGTTTTAGCCCCGCAAAGATGTATGATTTTTATGAAGCCAGAATACCGGGTAGAGTGGTTCAAATTCCTGTAAATGCTAATTTTTGGGCGTATTTCTCTTCCAATTATAATCGAAAATTTGCAATTGATTTTGAACCTTCTATTTTTACAACGGAACAAGAAAATAGATGGGGTTACGGACTATTTGTGAGTCCACGATACCGATTTTCAGATAAATTGACCTTAGTCTATCGAACGAGTTTTAACCGTCAAAACAGTGATATTGGATGGGTTGATTTCGAAGATGACAATATAATTTTAGCCGAACGAAATAGAACAACCGTTAGCAATTCCATTTCCGGAAAATTTGCCATAAATGAAAAAATGACCTTTAATTTATCAACTCGTCATTATTGGTCATTTGCTGAAAACATCAAATATCACACCTTATTAGAAGACGGAACTTTTACAGAAAACGGAACCTATTCTTCCAATAAAAATGCTAATTTCAATTTGTGGAATTTTGATTTGTCGTATTCATGGTGGTTTGCTCCGGGAAGTCAGCTTACGGCTTTATACAGAAATAATGCTCAAGATTTCAGAAGTGATATTGACAAAAATTATGGCTCAAATATTTCTAAAACATTTGAAGACAATCTAAATCATGTTTTTTCAGTGAGTTTACGTTATTTTATAGATTACAACAAAGCAAAAAACTGGGTTAAAAAATCATAATCTTTCGCTTGAAAAAAACTCGCTTTACTTATCTTTGTTCGAAATAAACCGAACATGAATAAGAAAGTAATTTTAATGATTTTAGACGGTTGGGGACATTCTCCTGACCCAAAAGTTTCTGCCATTGATCACGCTAACACCCCTTTTATTGATGCACTCTATCAAAAATATCCAAACGCTGAATTGCGAACAGATGGTTTAAATGTTGGTTTGCCTGAGGGTCAAATGGGTAATTCTGAAGTAGGTCACATGAATTTAGGAGCCGGAAGAATCATCTATCAAGAGTTAACCCGAATTAATTTGGCTGTTCAACATAAAACATTGAATGAAGAAAAAGTGGTACAAAATGCTTTTTCCTATGCGAAAAACAATCATAAAAATGTACACTTCTTAGGTTTGGTTTCTGATGGTGGCGTTCACTCGCATACATCTCACTTGAGAGGATTATTGGATGCCGCAGAAGATTTTGGTTTAGAATATGTTTTTGTGCACGCCTTTACCGATGGCCGTGATGTAGATCCTAAATCTGGTAAAGGTTATATCGAATCTTTGGAAAAATATCTTCAACATACCAAGGCAAAACTCGCTTCTGTTTGTGGGAGATATTATGCTATGGATCGTGACAAAAGATGGGAACGCGTAAAAAAAGCTTATGATTTGCTAGTGAATGGAATTGGAACGCCTTCTACCAATGCACTAGATACCATTCAAAAAAGTTATGATGCTAACGTAACAGACGAATTCATTAAACCTATTATCATGACGGATAATAATGGTAAACCACTTGCAACAATTCAAAATGGCGATGTGGTTATTTTCTTTAATTTTAGAACAGATCGTGGAAGACAATTAACCGAAGCCTTATCACAACGGGATTTTCATGAACAAAACATGCATAAATTGGATTTGTATTATGTGACCATGACGAATTATGATGAAACCTATCAGAATGTAAAAGTCATTTACAACAAAGACAATATTACCGAAACGCTTGGTGAAGTATTGGAAAAAAACCACAAAAAACAAATCAGAATTGCAGAAACAGAGAAATACCCGCATGTTACCTTTTTCTTTTCCGGTGGACGAGAAGAACCTTTTGAAGGCGAAACCAGAATTTTACGCAATTCGCCAAAAGTAGCCACTTATGATTTGCAGCCTGAAATGAGTGCTTTTGAATTGAAAGATGCTTTAGTGCCTGAATTACAAAAAGAAGAAGTTGATTTTGTGTGCTTAAATTTTGCCAATGGCGACATGGTTGGACATACCGGCGTGATGGAAGCCGCCATAAAAGCCTGCGAAGCCGTTGATGTTTGTGTGAAAGAAGTGATTGAAACCGCTTTAGCTCATCATTATACCACAATAGTAATAGCGGACCACGGTAACTGTGAAACGATGATTAACCCAGACGGAACACCAAATACCGCTCATACAACTAACCCAGTGCCGGTGATTTTGGTTGATAAAGAATTGACTTCCATTCAAAATGGAGTTTTGGGTGATATTGCTCCCTCTATTTTAACGTTAATGGGCATTGAAAAACCCGCGATAATGACCGGAAAATCATTGATTTAACTCGAAGATAATTCAATTTTAACCCGATATATGCGTAGTATATCGGGTTTTTTTATTAAAATTTGTCTATGTGATTGATTTTCATAAACTTGACTATTCTTAATTGTCCTTTTTATGTTAAAAAAATCAATACTTTTAGAAAACAAGGCATCGGTTACTTGTAAAAATCTTCAATTGGTAATTAAAACCGAAACAAGAGAAAGTTCCATTCCTATTGAAGATATAGGATTTATTCTGCTTGATCATGCTGAAATTTATTTGAGCCTTCCGGCGATGAATTTATTGGTGGAAAACAACGCCTCAGTCATTATTTGTGGTAAAAATCATTTACCAAATGGCCTTTTCATGAATCTAAACAGTCATCATATTCAACAAGAAATTTTCAAAAATCAAATTGATGCATCTGCCCCATTAAAAAAACAATTATGGCAACAAACGATTGTTGAAAAAATCACCAATCAAGGGATTTTATTAGCAAAAATTACACAAAAGAAAAACAACTTTGACTTTTTAGCTTCCAAAGTGTTGAGTGGTGATACCGGAAACATGGAAGGTGTAGCGGCCAATTTTTATTGGAAAACCTTTTTTCAATCCAATGAAGCGGAACCGATTTTGGATACTGATTTTAAACGGGAACGATTTGGGCATTATCCTAATAATTTTCTAAATTATGGCTATGCCATTCTGAGAGCTGCAACTGCACGAGCTTTGTCGGCCAGTGGTTTATTGAATACGCTTGGCATTCATCATAAAAGTAAATACAATGCTTTTGCTTTGGCGGATGACATCATGGAACCCTTTCGTCCGTTGGTGGATGAAAAAGTGTATGAATTAATGCAGCAATTTGATGAACAAGAATTGAACACCAAAATTAAAGCAGAACTGTTACAAATTTTAACCCGAACGGTTTATTTTAAAGAAGAGAAAAGTCCGTTGATGGTTGCTTTGCAAAAAACAGCCAGTTCATTACAACAATGCTATAGTGGCGAACGAAAAAAAATCAAATATCCAACATTATGGAACTAAACGGATACCGAATTATGTGGCTATTTGTATTTTTTGACTTACCAACCGAAACCAAGAAAGACCGAAGAAATGCTTCCGGATTTCGAAACAATTTGCTAAAAGATGGCTTTAGCATGATGCAATTTTCGGTTTATGTACGTCATTGTGCGAGTAGCGAAAGTGCGGATGTACATGAAAAACGTATTCACAAGCTTTTGCCACCTTTGGGAAAAGTGAGTGTTTTGCGAATTACGGATAAACAATTTGGCAATATTCTCAATTTTTGGGGCAAAGCCGAAGTACCTAAAGCACCTCAACCAACGCAATTGGAGTTGTTTTAAATTGCATAAAACTTATCTTTGAACCAATTTTTAGGATTATTACTGATGTAATCAAAAATTTTATTATAAGCATTTTCATCTCTTATAATATGATCATGAAATGAACGATGCCAGGCAAATTTTATCAACCCTGCATTATGAATTTCAGTTGATGAAGTAGATTTTAATGCTCCTATCAAACTTGAAAGTGATTTTATTTTTGTAGAATTTTGAGCAGTTTTATTTCTATCAATTTCTAAAATAAGATGAAAATGATTTGGCATAACTATATAATTATGAATATCCACGTAAGGATATTGATCCATCAACCATTTTATCTTTTTATCAACAATTAATCCATATTGATTTAATTCTACAACATATTTGATTTCTGAATTTTTTTGAAAAAGAAGATTGTTGGAATGATTATAATCGAAAATTTGATAATCTAAATTTTGATTTTGGGGATTTTGATTTTGGGGATTTTG
>NZ_KE384381.1:122928-398793 GCF_000425465.1 Flavobacterium filum DSM 17961
AATATCGTGTTTTCAAATCTTTAATCAAACCACAACTTATTATCCTGTTTTTGTTTTTTGAGTTCTAATATCGTGTTTTCAAATCTTTAATCTAACCACAACATTGGTCATGGTCTCAATTTCTTCAATCAAAATATCGTGTTTTCAAATCTTTAATCAAACCACAACGAGTCGATTCACTATCCCAACCGTGTACAAAATATCGTGTTTTCAAATCTTTAATCAAACCACAACGAGCGGGTGCAATGGGCTACTGCAGATGTAAATATCGTGTTTTCAAATCTTTAATCAAACCACAACATATTTTCGTTAAGCAATAAACCTTTCATTAATATCGTGTTTTCAAATCTTTAATCAAACCACAACGGAGTGAGCTATCGCCGAAACTCCGTTGTGGTTTAAGTTGTTTAAGACATTGAAAATTTTATGTCAATGAACTTTTAAAAATCTTGTCTTCCTATGATGGTGACAATATCTATTTGATTTCCTTTAATATTGTAATAAATCGTATCAACACCACATACACAAAATCTATCAATCTTTCTATACTTCGTATTAACAGGAAACATAAAAGGATTACTTGCTATTTTATGGAAACATTCAAACAACATATCATAATATTTTGCCGCTTGCAAAACCCCAAATTGCCCAAGCCCATATTCAAATATTCTAATAATATCGCCTTCCGCTTCAATAGACAATTTATAATGATACATTGAAGCGTTTTTTTATTTCTTCAAAAAGTTCCTCTTTTGTTTTTGTGCTATAACCGCTTTTTAAACCTCTATCAATTTTCATTTGCACATACTCATGATACGCATCGCGTTCACGAGCTTGTTTAATCAAATAATTTACCGCTTCACTTTTGCTCGTAAATTCTTCCTTCGCTACTTGTTCTTTTAACCATTCATCGTTTTGATTGGCTAATGTGATGCTTTGTCGTGCCATGATTTTATTATTTTGTGGTGTAAATATACACCAAATATAATTGTTTTACAACTTTTGAATTTTTCCAATTGGTGTAATCATAAAATCTATACCTTCAACAAAAGCATTAAATTGATTATGACTCATTTTTCTTGTTGGCTTATTTTCATTTAACTTAAATTCTCCATCTTCGCTGTAATCATCTTTTTTTGCAGTGTCTGATTTTCTTGCTTCATCATATTTTTTAAAATTTAATACACCATATTCATTATCATTTTTCTTATCATACTGTCTAGAAATACCTTCAATTTTATAAATTCTTTGTTCAAGTAAACTTATAGTATTTAAATCATTAATTACCTCTCCCTTTTCAAGAAAAATAACAATTTGTCCCTTTTTTAAAATTAAATCTTTTTTATTTCTATTGATAATTGGAATTATTACCTCCTTTCCTCTTACTTTTTTAATTTTAGATGTAGGGTAGAAACCTTGATTTTCTTTCTTTAAATTTATATAATCTAAATTATTTACTATTTCAAAATCTTTATGTTTATCATCCTTATATAAAGCTATCATATAATTATCATCATTTTGTGCATAAATTAAATGCTTATGTATTTTCCTATTTGCTTTATTCGTTTGAAGATTTTGCTTTGGTTGTTGTTTTATTTCTATTGGAGTATCTTTAACAAAAAGACGTACTTTATGAATTGGTATTTTCTTTTCCTCATTTTGCCATATAATACAATCTTTTTCAATTGTAGCTCCTTCTTTTTTAAATTTTAAAATTTTATTATCAACTGCTTTTTGAATAATCATTTTAATATTACTGTCAACTATTTTTTCAATATCACTAGCATTTAATTTTGTTATTTCTTTTCGCATTACGTATAACTTCTCGACATTACCTTTTGAGTCTTTTTGAAGAATATATTTACCATTTATTTGTAAAGGTTTTCCATTTTCATCAAGCATCCTTTTAGCAACAGCTCCAATAAAACTTTGTTTATGAAGTGAACCTCTAGCAGAATCACTTTTTTGAATAATTGGCAATGGCTTACCTTCATTATCTTTTTGATAAACTATAATTTCTTTGCCCGTTTCGGGATGCTTATAGGTGACTTTTATTTTCTTGTTATTTGCATCTAATTTTATTTCTCCATTTTCATCTTTTACATATTCTGGTATATGAAGTAACTTTCCTTTCTTTCTTAATTTTTTATAGGTGGTTACTTTCATCACATCTTTTTTGATATGTTTTACCAAAACTGTTTCTTCAATTTCTTTTAAATCATGTGCGAAACCTTTCCAAGGAATTGTATTTCTTATAATTTCTTTTGCCTCTTCTTTTTTATTCTCGTCTTCCTTCTCCCAATATTTGGCTAATAAATCATATTTATCTTTTGTAATACAAGCAATAACAACTGCATCTTTACAATGATGCGTATGGTTATCTCTGTTTTTTTCTAACTTCCCATTTTCTTCTTTATAAAAAACATCTTTTGCCCATAATTTTCTGAACTCATCTGTCATAGTTCCTTTTACCGAATACACTTTTTCAAAACATGATTTTAAATAGTTTTGAGCAAATCGAGTAATTAAACCTACATCAACTTTTTGACTATTTTTAAATCCATCGGTAATGTCTTGCATAACAAATCTATTATACTTTCCATACCAATAATTATATTCCATTTTTAACTTATGCCTTTCTTGAATATTTTTATCTTTTTTATCTTTATCCGTAATTCTGCTTCCTTTTTTCTTTAGTATTTCAATTTCTTTATCTAATGAGATATATCTATTTTTCCAATGTCCAATACGAAGCAAAACATCTTCACTATTATCGAGTTCACATGGTAATAATTGTTTCTTTTTATCTCTATTAAATTTAGCGTCTGCCAGAGTTTTATTTTCCATACTATTGTCTTGAGACAAACTTCTTGGCAAAGTGTGTTCTATATCATACTTCGGGTTTTCCCCTAAAAAGTCTGACAATCTAATAGTTTTTCCTGTATAAAGACAAATATGGTTTTGTTCTTTCCAAAGTTCATATTTTAAGATTTCTTCTTTTGTTACTATTTTTTTATCCTCTCTTTGCTCCAGAGCAAATTGAAACTTAAGAATGTCATCATCATTAGGATTGATTGTACTCCCAGTTTCTTTAAAATATAATTCTTCTATTTTTTGTTTATAGATAGCTCTCAAATTTTCCCTTTCTTTCTGATATTCTTCAATTGCTTTTCTTTTGTTATTGTCATTTAATTCTCTAGCAGTTTCAACATGAATAATTGTACTTTTATCTATTTTCCCTTCTATAAGTAAGGTATTAATCAATTTACGTAATTGATGAACTGATTTCATAGCCATAGGATTTTTTATAGATGTGTTCAATGGACTTCCAAGACCCAAAAGGTCATTTCCATTTTCATCTTTATAAGCTTTACCATCATAATCTTTTAAGAGTTTAGCTTTAAACTTTTCGATTGCAGATGGGTGATATAATTTTTTCAAATCATTTTCATCACAGTATTCAAAACTTAACAAATAGTTTTTTACTTTTTCTTCTAATGTTTCAATTTTAATTCTTTTTCTTAATTCTAGATTTTTAAGCATCAGATTAAAATAATACTCAAAATATTCGTCTTTATCATCATTATTATTCCATGCTTTTCTTCCAAAAACATCTTCAAATTTTGACCACAAATCTTTTCTAAATATTTGCTTTGCTTCTTTAGAATAATAAACTCGATTTTCCTTATCTTCATAATATTTAGACAGTAAATCATTTACAGCATTACTATATTTTTTTTCAAGAGAATAAGTATCAATTATACTTCCAATTTCAAATTCGATTTCTTTTCTTTTATTTAAGTCATTCCAAAATTCATCCTTTATAACATTTTCAATATTTGCCATAAAAACAGCATGTGAGTATAGTAAACCTTTTGCCAAATATTTATTTATTTTTTCGATAGCACTTAAACTCAAATCAGAATAACCTGTTTTTAATGAAACACTTGAAAATTTAGCTGCTTTTACATTATCAAGTTTTAATTTTTCAGAAGCAAAGCTTTCTAATTTTTTCGCATCTGTAAAAGTCTGCCAAGCATGCCAAACATCAATATAATTATATTTTATATATTTACCTTTAGAATTCAATTTATCTGTAACTACCTCAAATGATTTCCATTCTTGTCCAAATATTGAAATTAAATTAGATATTGTTGGACAACCTGACACTGTTGCATTTAGTTTGTAGTTTACAAGATACTCTGCTGTTTTTGCTTCTTTATTTTTAAAATATATTGCTGTTTTATCTTTTGGAATTAGTTCATCAACCAAATCTTTAAAATCAAAAGTTGGTTTTGTTTTTCTGTAAAATTGTTTTTTTACTTTTATGATTTCTTCATCAGTTAATTTTCGGAGTTTTTCATCAACAGGAGTCTTAATTTTAATATTATTGACGAATTGTAACATTCTAAATTCTTCAAATTCAGGCCTTGACAAGCTACATCTTCTTTTATTTATTTGAAAATTACAATAACCCACCATCCCTTTCTGAGATTTTAAAGGCTTTTGAAAAAAAATAGCTTTTATTAATGCATCTTTTATTTTTTTATCTATTTCTTGCTTTTGACAGATAATATTAAACTCTTTTAAATAATGTTCTTTTCGACCAGTATAATGATTTCTAATTTTTGCATTTTTTACTATTAGTTCTTTTTCACCTTCTTTTACTATATTAAATTCTTTATTATAAATTGAATAAAAATACTGACCAATAGTATCAAATTTATTTTCTTCAAGAAGTGTATCTAATTCTTTAATTCCTTTTTTTACGGGACCAGAAGTTTCAGGTTTATTTAGATAATCATTGATTTCTTTTTTTACAGTATCAATCTCACTATACTTTATATCTTTGTTATTTATAATTTTGTAAATTTTTGATTTGATATTTTTAATCTTTGTTTCTGTAGGATCTAAATCTTTTCTTCCTTCCAGTTCAAAATCTATAAATTGATTTTCAAATTCTAATTTTAAAGTTGTTAAATCACTTTCTTCAACATAAATTTTTAATTTTTCTTTTAGATTATCAATTTTACTATCATCCGTCTTATCTAATCTATTGCTAAGAAAACCTCTTCTTTGAGCTAAATGATAAAATACTCTACCTAAATCATAGTTTGAAAGTTTTTCTTTAGTTGCTTTATTTCTTAAATAATATGGATTTTTATGTGATTTATCATCCGTTTTTAACCAATCTAAAAATGTCTCTGAACAAGGATATATGGTAAAATTTGATTTTTTCCAAACATCTAATTGTTGCATTTCGAGTGGACACATTTCATTTTCAATTAAAACTTTTAAGGTTTCATATTTCCTTACTTTTAATCTTAGTTTCAATTTTCTTATTCCTCTAAAATTAGTTCTTTCAGAAGTTTTTGATTTATATTTTCCTTTATCATCTTTCAAAACACCAGCATCAAAAACTAAAACTCCTTTATCTTGAAGTTTAAATTGAATATTATTTTCTTTATAATATTCCACAATCGCCCACCCAATCGAGTTCGTTCCTAAATCCAATCCTAAAATTTTTGCCATAACTATCTGCTTTTAAATCAATTTATAAAATTAATAAAAAGAATTTTACTTTTTTTACTGAAATCCGTAATCCAACAAAAAAAGTTTTTTCTTATATTTGTCTCAGATTAATATTTCAAATCTTTAATCTTATCACAATAAGGCTATATGCCGTAGAGAAATCTATAATCCCGCGTACTCCGTGGGATTTACTCTTTATAATAGAAAGTAAACTTTAATTTCTGCTTCGGTGGGACTTTTCATTTTATAAACCTTTCAACTCTTAATTTGCATAGCTCGAAAACATTTTTATCTCTTTCTTTTCATTTACTTTTCCTAAAAATAAGTTAATTACTTTTATGCTTAATAGTAATACTACTACATTTGCGTGGTAAATTGTTAAGCTATGCAAAATATTATATCCGGTTTAAAGGTAAATGTGAGTCCGATGATTTATGTCAAAGACCCGGAAACTTCCGATTTAGGCAAAAAAATCATCGAACACAGCATTGATTTGATTGATGAAATTGGTTTTGATAATTTTACTTTTAAAAAACTTGGCGAACGCATTGGCTCCAATGAAAGTTCTATTTATCGCTATTTTGAAAACAAACATAAATTGCTACTTTATCTATCTTCATGGTATTGGGGCTGGATAGAATTCAAATTGATTTTGTCCACCAACAACATGCAAAATCCGGTAGAAAAATTAACAAAAGCCATCGAAATTGTAACAGAAGAAATTAACATTGATAATAATCATCCACACATTAATGAAATAAAATTGCATCAAATTGTTGTGTGTGAATTTTCAAAATCATATTTGACAAAAGAAGTCGATCATGAAAATAAAAATGGGTATTTTCTCATCTACAAAAGAGTCATCAACTCAATAATAGGTATGGCTGAGGAAGTAAACCCAAACTATCCATTTATGAAAAGTTTAGTATCATTGGTGGTAGAAGGTTCTTTGCATCAACATTTTTTGAAAAACCATTTCAAAACCATTACTAATTGTTCTGAAAACGTAACTCCTACTGATTTTTTTACTGATTTAATGCTAAAACAACTACAAACGTCATGAAAAACAATAATAGCGAATCGCCTTTAAAACGATTCATCAACCTTTTAAAGCTGGATAAAAAAGATATTTATCAAGTGTTGTTTTATTCCATTTTTTCAGGAGTTGTTAGTTTGTCTTTGCCTTTAGGAATTCAAGCTATTATCAACTTAATTCAAGGTGGATTGGTAAGTGTATCTTGGATAATCTTAGTATTCGTGGTAATTATCGGCATTACGTTTAATGGTATTTTAAAGTTAATGCAACTTCGTATTACAGAAACCATTCAACAGAAAATTTTTATCCGTTCGTCATTTGAATTCACCTATCGTTTTCCAAAAATTAAATATACTGAATTCAACAATCAATATCCGCCAGAACTAGCCAATCGCTTTTTTGATACGTTAACGGTACAGAAAAGTGTAGCAAAATTAGTTTTGGATTATTCAGAATCGTTGCTGCAAATTATTTTTGGTTTGTTGTTGCTTTCCATTTATCATCCGCTATTCATTCTTTTCGGGTTACTCCTTTTTATTGTTTTGTATTTAATTTTTAAATTTTCATTTGAAATAGGATTAAAAACAAGCTTAAAAGAGTCAAAATACAAATACAAAGTTGCCCATTGGATTCAAGAAATTGCAAGAAATTATTTTGGATTTAAAAGCAAACATGAGGCTGAATTTGCCTTGTACAAAAATGACAAATTAGTCAATGAGTATTTAAATTACAGAGAAAGCCATTTTGCAGTAATCAAAAAACAATTCATGCAATTGATTGGTTTTAAAGTACTCATCTCTGCCGGATTATTATTTATTGGAGGATTTTTAGTCATCAAACAAGAATTAAACATCGGTCAGTTCGTTGCGGCAGAAATCATTATCTTATTAGTCATTAATTCAGTTGAAAAAATCATTATTGGTATTGAAACCTTTTATGATTGCTTAACTTCTGTTGAAAAAATAGGGCAAGTGGTTGACATGGAAATTGAAGAAGTTGCAGAGTTGCCCCTCACCTATTGCTACAACAAAATCAATTTTGACATTGAAAATTTGAGCCATACGTATCCGGGGGAGAATAAAAAGACGTTAAATAACATCTCGTTAAAAATTCAACAAGGTGATAAAATCTTCTTAGAAGGCAATAATGGCTCAGGAAAATCAACCTTCTTACGTATTTTAGCCGGACTCATAGAAGTGAAATCAGGCAATATTTATTTGAATGATGAAAATTATAAAAAATTAAACATCAATCAATTCCGCTCACAAATCGGATTAATCACAGCCGGGCAAACCACTTTTGAAGGAACCATTTTAGAAAACATCACATTTAATAACCCAAACGTTACGAATGAAAATTTGAAATGGGTTATTGAAAAAGTAAAACTGCAAGAAGAAATCAAAAAAATGCCAAACGGTTTAGATGAAATTATTTATACTGACGGCAAGCAGCTCTCAGCCTCTTCCATGCAAAAAATATTATTAGCCAGAGCCATTGTTAATAAACCCAATGTGCTGTTTTTAGAAGATCCTTTTGATAAAATGGATACAGATAAAGCGAATGAAATTATCGACTTTATTTTATCAAAAGAAAACAATTGGACCGTAATTGTCATTTCAAAAAATGATTATTGGAAACAAAAATGCTCTCGCATACTTACTCTAGAAAAAGGAAAATTAATTTCAGATCAATAAGCCATGTTAAATATCACTAAAAATAGTCTGAATGATAAAATAAATTTGAATCGATTTAAAACGGTTCAGTTTCTTCATGAACGTAAATACGCCAAACGATTCAATCAATTTTTAATTGGTGCTTCAATCTTTACCTTATTATTTGTGCTTTTGCCATGGACACAAAATATTAGAGGAAATGGTTTTGTAACCACAATTGCTCCCGAACACCGACCACAAACGATTCATACCGCAATTGCCGGAAGAATTGAAAAATGGTATGTTTCAGAAGGTCAATTTGTAAACAAAGGCGACACCATTTTATTTATTTCGGAGATAAAAGAAGATTACTTTGACCCCAATTTAGTGGCCAATACCGAAAGTCAAATGAAAGCAAAACAACTTTCAGAAACATCGTATGAAAGCAAAGCAAAATCTTTAGCCACTCAAATTGTTGCCATTGAACGAGAAAAAACATTAAAACTCGAACAAGCCAGAAACAAAATCGAACAATCGCTTTACAAAGTAAAAAGCGATAGTATGGATTTAGAAGCGGTGAAAACTCAACTCAAAATTGCTCAAACGCAATTTAAACGTTCACAAGATTTAAACAAAGAAGGGTTAAAACCGATGACAGATGTGGAAGACAAACGTTTAAAATTGCAAGATGCGGAGGCAAAAATCATCACACAACAAAATAAACTATTAAGTTCGAAAAATGATTTAATCAATGCAAGGGTTGAAATTAATCGAATAACAGCAGAATATGCTGATAAAGTTTCAAAAGCAGAAAGCGATCGATTTACGGCTTTGAGTAGCCAATTTGATACAGAAGCACAAGTGAATAAGCTTCAAAATCAAGTAACAAACTACAAAATGCGAAATGAATTGTATTACATTAAAGCTCCGCAAAGTGGTTTTGTCAACCGTGCATTACAATCGGGTATTGGTGAAACGATAAAAGAGGGAACTCCGATTGTCAGCATAATGCCATCTAAATATGCCATTGCAGTAGAAACATTTATCGAACCAATCGATATGCCATTGATTCACAAAGGTGAAAAAGTTAGAATTTGGTTTGACGGATGGCCAACCATCGTTTTTAGTGGATGGCCGAACACTTCGTATGGAACTTTTGGAGGTGAAATTGTTGCCATTGAAAATTTTATCAGTACCAATGGAAAATACAGGGTTCTAATTGCTCAAGACCCAAAAGACAAACCTTGGCCAAAAGAACTCAATATTGGTTCAGGAGCACAAACGTTTGCTTTGTTGAACAATGTTCCGATATGGTATGAAATATGGCGAAATTTGAATGGTTTCCCACCTGATTTTTATACGCCAAAACAATCCAACGAATCCAAAAAGTAACCAAAATGAAAAAAGTATATCTTCTTTTTTTACTTCTTACAAGCCTTTCTTGGTCGCAAAATCAGGCTAACCCAGATTTGCTGACGTTGGATGCCTATTTAGGGTATGTAAAACAATTTCATCCTTTGGTGAAACAAGCCAATTTGGAAGTTAGTCAAGCTCAGGCCGGTATCATTGCCGCTCGTGGTGGGTTTGATCCTAAAATTGAAGTAGATTATGAGAAAAAACAATTCAAATCTACAGAGTATTTTGATTTGTTAAATGCCACTTTTAAAATTCCAACTTGGTATGGTATTGAAATCAAAGCGAGTTTTGACCAAATGGATGGATTTTACTTGAATCCGCAAAATACCACGCCAACCCCAGGTTTAGTAGCCGCAGGAATTTCTATCCCAATTGGACAAGGCTTATTCATAAACAACCGAAT
Organism: Flavobacterium filum DSM 17961; assembly: GCF_000425465.1. Lineage (GTDB taxonomy): Bacteria > Bacteroidota > Bacteroidia > Flavobacteriales > Flavobacteriaceae > Flavobacterium > Flavobacterium filum. Next base: position 132,968 of record NZ_KE384381.1, read on the forward strand.
GGCTGATTTACGCAAAGCAAAGATTTTCAACAATTTATCAAAAGCGGAAAGAGATTTAGAAGTAGCCAATGTGCTTCATTCCGCCGCAAGTAGTTATTTTAACTGGTATCGGAATTATAATGAATATAAACTTTATGAAACGTTTCTTAAGAATGCTGAATTTCGATTAAACGGCATCAAAGAATTGATTTTAGCAGGTGACCGTCCGGCAATTGATAGCATTGAAGCCGGAATTTTAGTGAAACAAAGAAAATTAAGTTTAGAACAATCCCGTTTGAAATGGATAAAATCTAAATTAGAATTGTCAAATTTTTTATGGTTGGATAATTCTATTCCATTAGAGTTGCAAGACAACATTATTCCGGAAAGCGATTTGAATAAAAAAGTGGAAAATACATTGAAAACAAATGGGTTGATGTTATCCAATATCGACATTCAAAATCACCCAAAAATTCTGGCTTTACAGAATAAAGTTTCTATTTTAGAAGTAGATAAAAAATTAAAAGGTGATTTATTAAAACCTACTTTGAATTTGAATTATAATTACCTATCTGAACCTGATTTTATTGGTGATTTTAATACCGTAAATTATAAATATGGATTAAATTTCAGCTTCCCACTTTTTTTGAGAAAAGAACGAGGAAATTATAAAATGGCCAAATTCAAATTGCAAGATGCAGAATTAGACTTAAAATTGGAAAACCAAGTGTTGGTCAACAAAATCAATTATCAATTGGAGGAAATCAATTCATTGAAAAATCAATTATCATTAACTGATGAATTGGTAACCAATTTTGAAAAAATGTTAGAAGCTGAAGAACGCATGTTTTTGTTTGGAGAAAGTTCACTTTTTATCATCAACTCACGTGAAAACAGTTTGCTCAGCAGCAATTTACAACTGATTGATACGGAATTAAAATTTTGCACTTCCCACGCTGATTTGTTTAAATTAATCGCGAATCCGCAGTTTAATGATTAATTGGTTAGATTTTTTTGTTTAAAAGTTTATGAGTTTAAAAGTTTAAAAGAGAATTTAGTCATTAATCGTAATCCATCAACGCCATCCCTCATAAACTTTTAAACCTTTAAACTCTTAAACCTAAATTAAATCAACAACCCATCTTTTTGATTTCCATCATCTCATAATATGCTTTTTCAATCCATTCACGGTGGTTGGGATGGGCAATTTTAACCATTTCAGCCACGCGTTGTTTCAAAGTTTTACCGTATAAATTAGCTATTCCGTATTCCGTAATAATATATTGAACATGCGAACGAGTAGTTACCACACCGGCACCTTGTTTTAAAAACGGCACAATGCGGCTTTCTCCTCTTTTGGTTTGTGAAGGAAGAGCAATAATCGCTTTTCCACCCACACTCAAAGAAGCTCCACGGATAAAATCCATTTGTCCTCCAACACCGGAGTACATTTTTCCACCGATGGAATCGGCACAAACTTGTCCGGTTAAATCAACTTCAATGGCTGAATTAATAGCTACCATTTTTGGGTTTTTACGAATTCTGGCAGTATCATTAACGGCTGATGATTCTTTCAATTCAACAAAAGAATTATCATCAACAAAATCATATAATCGTTTTGAACCCATCAAAAAAGTAGCTAAAACCCGACCACGAGTTGTGCCTTTATAATTGCAATTGATGACATCACTTTCGATTAAATCGATTACGCCGTCTGAAAACATTTCGGTATGCAAACCTAAATCTTTGTGGTTGGTAAGTTTGCTTAATGCAGCATTTGGAATGGAACCAATTCCCATTTGCAAGGTACTTTTATCTTCGACTAAAGAGGCGATATACCCTCCAATTATTTCTTCTTCGGGTGTAAATGTTTCAATTCCATGCGTAAAAATAGGTTCATTTACTTCCACTAAATAATCTATCTCTGATTCGTGTAAAATCCCATCACCAAACGTTCTTGGCATTTGCGGATTCACTTGTGCAATGACTATTTTCGCTTTTTCAATCGCTGCAATAGTTGCTTCTACCGAAACCCCCAACGAACAATAACCATGTCTATCCGGTGGTGATACATGAATAAATACTACATCTAACGGCAATACATTTTTACGAAACAAGTTGGGTAATTCACTCAAAAAAACCGGCGTATAAGAGCCATTTCCGGCTTTAAGCGTATGGCGAACATTGGCTCCGATAAAAAAAGAATTGACATGAAAACTTGACGCTAAGTCCGGGTTGGCGTAGGGTGCTTCTCCTTCGGTGTGTAAGTGACAAATTTCAACATTCTTTAGTTCAGCTGCTCTTTTAGTGAGTGCTTTTGTTAATACGGTTGGTGTAGCAGCGGCTGCATGTAGATAAACCCTATCACCGGATTTTACAACTTTTACAGCTTCATCTGCGGTAACATATTTGCTCATAATTCCTAAATTTTAAACAAAGATAAGCGTGATTTTTCGTTTAAAAACTGATATTTCTCATAGTTTTTGCTGATTTTAGCCCCGGTAGCAGCGTAAAGCCTTTTGAAGGATTGAGGCAGTTTTTCTTGGTAAAAAAAAGCGACGGCAGGGAGCTCTTTTTTGCCCTTAGAAAAACGCCGCAAGACAAAAAAGCTTGTAGCGGATGACGGGAAATTGCTTCTGATAAAAAAAGATAAAAAAGTGTACCTTTGTCACTTTAAATTTTGAATATGATTATCCCTAAAACCCGAGAAGAGATTGAGTTAATGCGAGCGAGTTCGCTATTGGTTTCTAAAACGCTTGGTATGATTGCAAAGGAAATTAAGCCCGGTGTTACGACCTTGTATTTAGATAAATTAGCTGAAGAATTCATTCGTGACCATGGCGGAGTTCCTGCTTTTTTGGGGTTATATGGTTTTCCAAATTCGTTGTGTATGAGTCCAAATGCTCAAGTGGTTCATGGCATTCCAAACAATAAACCGTTGGAAAGCGGCGATGTAATTTCGGTGGATTGTGGGGTATTGATGAATGAATTTTATGGTGACCATGCGTACTCATTTGAGATTGGTGAAGTAGCTCCTGAAACTAAAAAGTTATTGAAGGTAACCAAAGAATCATTATATGTAGGCATTAGACAATTTAAAGCTGGTAACCGTGTTGAAGATGTGGGGAATGCCATTCAAACCTATTGTGAATCGCATGGTTATGGAGTAGTTAGAGAATTAGTTGGACACGGTTTAGGAAGAAAAATGCACGAGGATCCGGAGATGCCTAACTATGGCAAAAAAGGCAGAGGAAAATTGTTTGTAGAAGGCATGGTTGTTGCCATTGAACCGATGATCAACATGGGTACAAAAAACATCAAACAGTTGAAAGACGGTTGGACTATTTTAACAGCTGATATGAAGCCAAGTGCACATTTTGAGCACAATGTGGCGTTGATTGATGGGAAACCGGAGTTGCTTTCTACGTTTCAATATGTGTATGATGCGTTGGGAATTGAAAGTGATGAGGAGAAGGAGTTTAGGAGAACACCTTTGGTTGTTTAATCAATCGTTTGCTCATAATGAAAAAAGTATTCAAATTTATATTAAACACAATTCCACGCCCACTGTTGATTCGGTTGAGTTATGTGGCAAGACCAATTTTGGCATTTTTACTTAAAGGAAATCGGTTCACTGACCCAATAGACGGTAAAAGTTTTAGAATGTTTTTGCCCTATGGATATGGAAAACAACGCAATAATGTATTGTCCCCAAGTACACTTTCTTTGGAAAGACATCGGTTGCTGTGGTTGTATTTGAATGAACAAACAGACTTTTTTACTGCTCCAAAAAAGGTTTTACATTTTGCTCCTGAACAAGCGTTTTATAAAAGGTTTAGAAATCAAAAGAATTTAGATTACACCACAACCGATTTATTTTCGCCTTTGGCAGATGTGAAAGCGGATATTTGCAATCTTCCGTTTGACGATAATTCGTATGATGTAATTTTATGTAATCATGTTTTGGAGCACATTCCAGATGATACCAAAGCAATGCAAGAATTGTATCGCGTTTTAAAACCAGGTGGTATGGGAATTTTTCAGATTCCGCAAGATTTGTTAAGAGCCACTACTTTTTCGGATGATTCGATTACGGATGAAAAAGAACGTGCCAAAATTTTTGGTCAATATGATCATGTTCGCGTATATGGAAGAGATTATTTTGACAAACTGAGAAGCATTGGTTTCACAGTTGTTGAAGAAGATTATACGGCAAAAATTTCACCAGAATTAGTGAAAAAATATTGTTTAGCAAATGGGGAAATTATTCCGGTTTGTTTTAAATAAAAAAAATAGCCAACAGTTTCAACCGTAGTTCAACAAAATTTAATCGACAACTAATTTCTCAAAATTAGGTGTTTTGAATTGTAGAATTGTATTTTGCTCATCGGTGTAAATCAATAACACATACAAATCATTTCTGTCTTTCAGGAAATCTTGGGTTTGTTGCAAATCCATAACCATAAAAGCGGTTGCATATCCATCTGCATCAATACATTTTTTTGATAAAACGGTCGCACTTAACACCTTACTTTGCTGTGAAAGTCCGGTTTTGGGATTGATAATGTGAACAAATTTTTCACCGGTAAGCGAATCGGTTTTTACTTTTCGATAATTTCCGGATGTAGCCATTCCAAGGTTTTCTAACTTGATTTTAGCAATCAAAGTACGTTCTTCCGGTGATTGTGTAGGATCATCAATTCCAATAACCCAATTTTTATTTTCAATCGTATTTTTACCAAAAGCTACAATTTCTCCACCAATTTCTACTATACCGTTTTCAATACCTTTTGATTTTAAAAAATCTACCACCACATCTACCGAATAGCCTTGGGCTATGGCATTGAAATCAAAATAAGTTTGTGGAAATTTTTTTGAAATCGTTCTGTTTTCATTCAATCGAACTTTATCAAAACCCACATACTGCAATAAACTGTCTATTTTTGCAGAATTTAAATCGATCTTCTGCTTTTTAGGACCAAAACCATAGGCGTTTACCAAAACCCCTATTGTGGGGTCAAAAAGCCCATCAGTTTCTTTATAAATTCTGGAAGAAACTTCAACTGTTTTTACAAAAAAATCATCAACTACAATTGTAGAATCCCCATCATTAATTTTGGATATTTTGGAATCGGGTCTATAGGTTGAAAGTGATTCATCAAAAGCTAAAAGCAACGAATCAATTGCTTTTTTGGATACCAATTCCGAAGAACTGATATACTTCACAGCATACGTACTTCCTTGAGCTTCTCCTTGGATGATTATAATTTGATTTTTCTCTTCCTTTTGGCATGCGGCAAAGCATAATACTAGTAAAAATAGACTAACTAATTTCTTTAATTCCATTGTAGTTGATGATGTAATCTTCATTTTTCAATAGTGGTTTTTCAAAATCGGCAGCATTGGCAATACCAACCCCGGCATAAAGTACTTTGGCTTTTAATTTTTGGGCATGGCGTTTAAACGTTTCCATCCATAGCACATCATAATCTTCCGGATTTTCTGGATAATTATAGACGGTTACTAGCACAAAATGTAAGGTATTAGTTGGTTTATCTACGCACACAAACTGAGGATGTCGTTTTAATTGACTGTTTACGGCTATAAACTCAAAACCTTTGGTTTCAAGATCTTTTCCCACGTGATTCATGGCGATGTTATGTAAATCTTGTTGAGACAATACTTCCATGCTGTAAAATTAAATAGAAATTATAGAAACGATTCTTAAGAAAAACAAAAAACCATTAAGAAATTAAGGAAATCAAGTATTGAAACTCAAGAAACTTAACTACTTAATGGTTTAAGTATTTAAAAGATAAAATAAATTATCCTCCGAAATCGTCGAAACGAATATTTTCTGGATCTAAACCAAAGTCTTCACCCATTTTTTGAACTGCTTTGTTCATCATTGGTGGTCCACAGAAGTACAATTCAATATCCTCTGGGTTTTCGTGTTTAGATAAGTAATTATCAATTACTACATTGTGGATGAAACCAACAAAACCGTCACCTTCACCGTCTATACCATCTTTCACTTTCCAGTTGTCTTCCGGAAGTGGTTCAGAAAGTGCTAAATAGAACTTAAAGTTAGGAAAATCTTTCTCCAAAGCTCTAAAGTGATCCGTATAGAACAATTCGCGTTTAGAACGACCTCCATACCAATACGTAACTTTTCTACCTGTTTTCACAGTTCTGAAAAGGTGATACAAATGCGAACGCATAGGTGCCATTCCGGCACCACCACCCACGTACAACATTTCAGCTTCTGATTCGTTAATAAAGAACTCTCCATAAGGACCTGAAACTACTACCGGGTCACCTGCTTTTCTAGAGAAAATATAAGAAGAAGCGATACCTGGATTTACTTTTGCCCATCCGTTGATATTTCTATCCCATGGTGGTGTAGCTACACGCACGTTCAACATGATTTTTCTTCCTTCGGCAGGGTAAGAAGCCATAGAGTAAGCTCTTTCTACCAAGTCGTCATTTTTCATTACCAATGGCCAAAGATTGAATTTATCCCATTCAGCTTTGAATTTATCCGGTTCACCCGGATGTTCTACAGGATGTGCTGTAATATCAATATCTGAATATTTTACTTCACATTTTGGAATTTCAATTTGAATATAGCCACCCGCTTCATAATGCATATCTTCAGGTAATTCTACAATGAATTCTTTAATAAAGGAAGCAACACTGTAATTGGAATACACTTTAGCTTCAAATTTTTTGATACCAAAAACTTCTTCCGGTACTTCAATAACCATGTTACTTTTTACTTTCACTTGGCAACCCAATCTCCATCCTTCAGCCAATTCTTTACGGCTAAAGTGAGGAACTTCAGTAGGTAGAGCTTCTCCACCCCCATCTAAAACTTTACATTTACATTGGATACAAGTTCCACCACCACCACAAGCCGATGGTAAGAAAATTTTACTTGAACCTAAAGTAGATAACAAAGTACTTCCGGAACCTACTTCAATTTCGTTTTCTCCGTTAATTTTAATCTTCACAGGACCTGAAGGTACCAATTTTGCTTTGGCAAAAAGAATAATCCCTACCAATATCAATAATAAAATCATAAAGGCAATAACGGTAGTGGAAATTAATCCACCTGTGCTAACTTCTAATGCTATCATTATTCCTGAATATTATTTGTTAATGAATCATTTACTGTTGCAGCAGAATCAATGATTTCTAGAGAATTAGAAATTTCTTCTGATGGAACTACATTTTCAACTACATCTTTTTTAGGGGCAGGTTCATCACCACCGGTTAACATACCACCAAAAGACATAAATCCGATTGCCATTAAACCTGTTAAAATAAAAGTCATACCTAATCCTCTAAAAGCCGGAGGAACGTTAGAATATCTGATTTTTTCACGGATGGCACCAATAGCAACAATCGCTAAAAACCAACCAATACCAGAACCAAGCCCATAAACAGTTGCCTCAGTAATTGTAGCAAAATCTTTTTGTTGCATAAACAATGAACCCCCAAGAATTGCACAGTTAACCGCAATAAGTGGTAAAAAGATACCTAATGAATTGTATAAAGCTGGTGCAAATTTTTCAACAATCATTTCAACTAATTGTACCATTGTTGCAACAGTTGCAATAAATAAAATAAAGGTTAAAAAACTTAAATCATAATCAGCATATTCTTCGCCTAACCATGTTAAAGCACCTGGACGAAGTAAATATTTATCCAATAAATAGTTTAACGGAACAGTGATAACTTGAACAAATATAACTGCTGCACCTAATCCAACAGCGGTAGATACTTTTTTAGAAACCGCTAAGTACGAACACATTCCTAGGAATGTAGCGAAAATCATATTTTCAATGAAAATTGATTTTAAAAATAATTCTAATAATTCCATTTCTTAGTTTGTTTCTATTAAATTTTTATTTCTTGAACGTTGGAAACCTATGATTAAACCTAGGGTAATTAAAGCCATTGGAGCCAACAACATAAAACCACTATTTTCATAACCTATAGCATACAAACCGGTTTTTTCAACTGGATCTCCTAATACCGGAATACCAAATAACTTTCCAGAACCCAATAATTCTCGAAAAAATCCTACGATAACTAATATTAATCCATATCCTGTCGCATTACCAACTCCATCTAAAAAAGATTTCCAAGGTGTGTTTGCAAGGGCAAACGCTTCAAAACGTCCCATGATGATACAGTTGGTAATAATTAACCCTACGAAAACCGAAAGTTTCTTAGCTAAATCCGGCACATAGGCTTTTAAGGTTAAATCAACTATAATTACCAAAGCAGCAACAACTACTAATTGAGCAATGATACGAATGGAAGAAGGAATTACATTACGCATTAAAGAAATAACCACGTTACCTACTCCCAATACAAAGATTACAGACAAAGCCATAATCACAGAAGCGTTAAGTTCGGCAGTAATTGCTAAAGCTGAACAAATTCCTAATACTTGAACCGTAACGGGATTGTTATCCGTTAAGGGGTCTTTTACTAATCCGATGTTTTTCTTTGAAAACAAAGGTTCTTTTTCTGATGTATTAGCCATGGTTTATTTTTTTAATGTTTCAAAATAAGGCAAGTATAAACTAATGCCTGAATTTATCATTGCTCCTACGCCATTTCCGGTGATAGTTGCACCTGAAATAGCATCTACTTGATTATCCGTTTTATCTTCATTGTTAGGGTCACCGTTTGATTTAGAAATTTCAACGCCTTTGAAATTTCCTGTTGCATCAAAAAGGTTTTCACCTTTGAAGTCATCTCTAAAGAAAGGTTCAGTAATATTAGCTCCTAAACCTGGAGTTTCAGCTTTATGATCAAAATACACTCCATTTAAACTTTTCAAATCGTCATTAATGGCAATATAACCCCAAATAGCATCCCAAAGACCATTACCTCTAACCGGTAAAATGTAAATGGTTTTCCCGTCTTTTTCAGCTACAAATAAGGGTAAACGTTGTGTTTGTCCTTTTTTGGCAGCTTCTTGTTCTTTTTTTACATCAATTAAATAAGCCATTGCATCATCAGCCACCTCAGTTCCGGTGATTACTTTTTGCTCTTTAATATATTGTGTAAACATTTCAGAAGCATTGGAGCGATTAGCATCAACACCAATAGCTGATAAAATATCAATCTGAGCTTTTACTTGATCGTTCTTCACACGTAGGTCTTTTGTGAAATTGGCAAAGAAAGCCAACAACGCCCCTACCACTACAACTAATACTACCGCAAAAATTATAGTATATCCGTTTGAATCTGTACGTTTTGACATAATATTAGGTAGTTTTAACTTTTAAACGTTTCATTCTTCTTTTCACATTCGCTTGTACCACATAATGGTCAATCGTTGGAGCAAATACATTCATTAAAATAACCGCCATCATAACCCCTTCTGGATAAGCCGGATTGAAAACGCGAATCATGATACTGAAAAACCCGATTAAGAAACCGTAAATAATTTTTCCGGTTGCCGTTTGTGCAGCAGATACCGGATCCGTGGCCATATAAACGATACCAAATGCAATACCTCCTACCATCAAATGTTGCCAAAATGGGAAAGCCATCAAACTATAGAATTTACTAGATTCAGTAATTACTCCGGCATCTACAATATTATTAAAGATTAACCCCATAACGGCTGCTCCAACTACTGCAGAAATCATAATTCTAGCACTTCCGATGCCTGATGCAATTAAGATTGCGGCACCTACTAAAATTAAAAACGTAGACGTTTCCCCTACTGAACCAGGAATGAATCCAAAAAACATATCTGAAACAGAATAGCCTACTTCTTTATTTGCAGCTAATGTTCCTAAAACGGTTTCACCTGAAATAGCATCTGTTCCGGCAGCATTTTTCACACCGTCAACTGCTCCATGCACCCATACTTTATCTCCAGACATCCAAGCCGCCCAGTTAAAGAACAAGAACGCACGTATAGTAAGAGCCGGATTCAATACATTCATTCCGGTTCCACCAAACAATTCTTTCCCGATGATTACACCAAAAGCAACAGCTACTGCCAACATCCATAAAGGTAAATCAATCGGCATGATTAACGGAACTAACATTCCGGTTACCAAATATCCTTCTTCAACCTCATGTTTTTTTACAGTAGCAAAGATAAACTCAATTCCAAGTCCAACTCCATATGAAACAGCAAGCATTGGTACGATTTTACTAAACCCAACCCAAAAGTTGTCAAGATTCCAAAACTCAGTAGAAAAAAATGACATTCCAGAAGGGAAACCATTAATTTGACCGTAATGTTGAAACCCAGCATTAAACATTGCAAAAATCAATACTGGTACCATTGCCATGATTACCGTGTTCATTACCCTTTTCAAATCCGCTGCATCTCGAACATGAGCACCGGAGTGCGTCGTAATATTGGGCATATAAAGAAAAGTATGCAAGGCGTTGAAAGACTGTTCCATCTTGGTTCCGCGGTACTTTTCTTTTAAATTATGTAAATTTTGTTTTAAACTCATTTTTGTGATATTTTAAGTTGAAATGAATTAACCCACTTCTTTAATCATTACATCCAATCCGTTTCGTACAATATGTTGGTGGTCTTGTTTAGACACACATACATATTCCGTTAGAGCAAAATCTTCCGGTGCTACTTCATAAATACCTAAAGCTTCCATTTGATCGATATCTTTTACCAAAATGGCTTTCAACAATTGCATCGGATAAATATCAAGCGGACAAACTTTTTCGTACTCTCCGGTTAACACAAAACCTCTGTGTTCCCCATTAGTATTAGTATTCAAATCGTATTTTTTTCCAGGTGTTAAGAATGAAAACATTCCGGCACGATATACACTGAATTTATTTGGTCTTGGTAAATTCCATCCAAAGAAATCATAATCATCACCTTCTGGAATAGCCGTAATTTGTGTATGATAAAAACCAACACTATCTGTAGTCGATTTTTTATCACCGGTTAACACATCGCCACTGATGACTCTGTAATTTCCATTTTTTAAATTGGCATTCACCACATCAGCTACTTGTGCTCCCATTTTGGCTACTACATATCCTGGTTTTTCAAATCCGGTACCTGCAAGAGCCAATGTTCTTTCTAGGTTAACTTTTCCGGTTAAGAATAATTCACCAATGATAGCAACATCTTCAATTTGAACCACCCATACTTTTTCTCCTTTGTTGATTGGATCAATAAGACCGATTTGAGTAGAAACCAAACCAATTGGATGTTTTCCGTAACCTTTGTGTAGTTCGGCTTTGATACCATCCGGCATAAAGTCAGCATTTGGTGAAACCGTTACATGTACTTTTCCGGAAGTTAATTTTTGCAACGCATCAAAACCGGCTTTTAAAGCTTCTTTTTTTCCTTTCAAAGTGAAATTCAAATCAGACGCCAATGGAGCAGAATGAATTGCCGAAACAAAAATTGCTTTTGGTGAATCAGCCGAATTTGCAATAACATCATACGGACGTTGTTTTACAAAAGGCCAACAACCAGAAGCTAATAAATGCTCTTTCACTTCTTCCGTTGATAAATCATTTGGATTTTTAGGACTATGCTCTACAAAAGTATCCTGAGCATCAGCTAAAATAGTGATTTCTAAAATCACTCTTTTTTCACCTCTTTTGATCTCTTGGATTTTTCCGCTAACCGGAGAAACAAACTTTACTTTCTCATCTGTTTTAGAAAAGAAAATAACCTCACCGGCTTTCACACTTTCGCCTTCTTTTTTAACTAATTTTGGCACAACACCATGAAAATCAGAAGGTTTGATAGCATAGACTTTCGAGCGGGCTATTTCAGAAACGTTTAATTCTGCTTCACCCTTCAACTTAAGGTCTAACCCTTTTTTAATTCGAATGTCTTTTGACATATTAATGAAGATATGATTAGTAAATAGTTTACAAATAATTAAAACGGTGCAAATTTAAAAATTAAAATACAATAGGTTGCCATGAATTAACAATTGTACAATCATTTTTTTGTTATTTATAATCATTACAAATAACAAAGTCCAATATGACGAATAAAACCAAAAGTAAAGTTGTCTACTATCCTCTAAATTCATCATTTAAATTCAATTCACAAAATAAAGGAAGCGATAATATTGGTATAATTTATGCAAATAATAGTATATTTACCTTCTTTAAAACAAAACGTATGTCTAAACTATTTGCCACATTGTTTATTTTGTGCTTTTTTGGAACTTTAAATGCACAAATTGAACAAGAAATTGCACCACCTTTCAATATTAAAACCGCTACTTTTATTCAAGGAAATCAAAATGCAATACCTATTTTTCAACTTGGTGATAGATTTATGTTTCAATTTGATGATTTATTTGGTGATGAAGCCAACTACTATTACACCATCACACACTGCGATTATAATTGGCAGAAATCACAATTAAATCAAAACGAATACCTTGTTGGTTTAGACAATCAAAGAATTATCACTTATGAGAATTCGTTCAACACTTTGCAGTTGTATTCACAATACAGAATTTCATTTCCTAATCAATTTACGAAAGGATTTAAGGTTAGTGGAAATTATATGTTGAAAATTCTAAACAATAATCAAGAAGTAGTTTTTTCCCGAAAATTTATTCTTTATGAAAATTTAGTTTCGGTTCCGATGCAAGTTAGAAATGCCCGAGATGTTAGATATTTAAATCAAAAACATAATTTAGAATTTTCTATTCGTCCCAATAATTTATTGCTTCAAAATCCGGTTCAGAATGTAAAAGTAATGTTATTGAAAAATGGAATATGGAATACCGCTATTACTAATGTGAAACCAATGTTTACATTAGGCAATGAATTGGTATATAAATATGATAAAGAAACCCAATTTTGGGCAGGAAATGAATTTTTATTTTTTGACAATAAAGACATTCGTAATGCAGTAAACAACATACAATCAATTGACTCAAAGGGAGGGATTTATAACACATATCTATATACCAATGCTGCTAGAAGAACCAATGAATACACTTTTTTTCCTGATGCAAACGGAAATTTTGTGATTCGGAATGTAGCCACAAGAGAAAATGTAAATGTGGAAGCGGATTATTCATGGGTATTTTTTACATTAAGTGCTCCAACCTACTACGGTAAAAAAGATGTTTATATTACCGGCATGTTCAATAATTATGCATTATCACCGGAATACAAAATGGATTATAATAGAGAAAAAGCGGTTTATGAAAAAGCATTAATCATTAAGCAAGGGTTTACAAATTACGAATATACGCTAGCTGATACCAAAGGAAATGTTGATTTTGAAAACGCTTTAGATGGTAACTTTTTTCAAACCGAAAACAATTATTTTTGCTTAGTGTATTATAGAGCAAACAATGACCGATTTGATCGAGTTATCGGAAAAGGAATGGCAAGCTCAGTTGATATTATCAAATAAAGATGTCGGAATCTACTAAAGAAATAAAAAATTATCGTGGTTTAAAATGTTTAAACTGCAATCATCCATTAGACATTTCTGATAAGTATTGTCCGAATTGTAGCCAAAAAAATTCAACCAAACGACTTAGTTTAAAGGACTTTGTTGATGAATTTTTAGCCAACTTCTATGCGTATGATTCTAAGGTTAAAAATACCATAATCCGATTATTTACTAAACCCGGAAAAACTGCTAAAGAGTTTATTGATGGTAAAAGATTAACCTATGCAAATCCGTTTCGTTTTTATTTGAGTGTGTCGCTAATTTATTTTATTATTAGTGGACTTATCAGCAAATATAATGTTGAAACAATTGAAGATTTAGACCAATCAAAGTTGACAAAAAAAGAGGAAACTCAAAAAAAACCGAAAGAAGAAACTCAAAAAAAACCAAAAGACAGTCTAAAAAACAATGTAGTATTTAGTAAAGAATTTGAAAAAATTTCTACTCAAATTGACTCAGTTGAAAAAGAAGAAAAAAAGAAAAAACCTAAAAAAGTTATTCTTTACTCTGAAAAACAATTGGAGAACTATGGTTTTTTTAAACGTACAAAATTGAAACTTGAAACCTATGAAAATTTTTTGGATAGCTCTAAAACAACCTATCCGCCAAAAATATTTGATACATTAAAACATGAAAACACAGCTTGGAATAGATATTTACTCAAAAAAACATATCAACTTCAAAAAATAGGTGAAGAGGAAAACGAAAGTGGTCAATCAAAATTTTTACAATATATGGAGGAAAAATATCCTTTCATTTTATTTGTTTCTCTTCCGTTTATGACTATTGTTTTTGCACTTTTATATTTTCGAAAAAAATTAACGTACGCTGAACACATGGTTTTTGTGTTTAATTTCATGAGTTTTATTTTTTTATCACTTATTTTAGAGCAAATCATCTTTTTATTCACCGATTTTGAACTAGCTTGGATTTTAATTTTTGTATTTCCGTTTTACTTCTATAAAGGTTTAAGAAATTTTTATCAACAAAGTAGGTGGAAAACAATTTTAAAATTTGTAATTTTGAGCTTTTTATTACCAACAACTGCTTCATTTGTAGCACTTTTTGTTTTGTTTATTGGATTTTTGTTGTATTAAATTATGGTTTCACAAATAACAAGAGGTATTAAAATTTCTGTTTCTACTAGTTTTGAAGGTACATACTTCAAAAACTACAAGTTACATTTTGCCTTTAGTTACCACATTACTATCGAAAACCATAGCAAAGATTCCGTTCAATTAATGTCTCGTCATTGGGAAATTTATGACTCACTCAACAACAAAGAAGTTGTTGATGGAGAAGGTGTTATCGGTAAAAAACCTGTTCTAAAACCGGGCGAAACCCACACCTATAGTTCAGGCTGTTTACTATCATCACCATATGGAGCCATGAAGGGTCATTTCAATATGATAAATTTCACCTCAACTCGTAATTTCAGAGTAATTGTGCCAACATTCAAACTAGGAGCGCCATTTGCATTAAATTAATTTTCAGAAGCTAATCCCGCTATTCGTTACAAGCTTTTGCTCAAAAACCTTTTTTTCTAAGGTCTGGCAGGAGCTCCCAAGGTCGCTCTGCCAAACCAAGAAAAAATAGGTTTTCTTCACAAAAGGCTTTCCACTTCTATCGGGGCTAAAAACCCTTGCTACCATCCAAAATGTAACAACTATTACCAAAAATTCAAAAAAACCTTTGTACTTTTGTGTACAATTATCAAATTCGCATTCAAAGAATTATATAATTGATAAAAATGATTACTAATATAACTACACTCTTATGTTAAAAGGATTTTTTCACGTGCCCAAAGCCATCAACGAACCCGTAAAATCATACGCTCCAAACAGTCCTGAGAAAGCTGCCGTTTTAGCTGCTTACAAAGAAATGTGGAACAAACAAATCGATGTTCCTTTATATATCGGTAACGAAGAAATTCGCACCGGAAACACAAGAAACATGAGTGCACCACACGATCACAAACACATCGTGGGAACCTATCATTTAGCCGAGAAAAGTCACATTGAAAAAGCTATAGCAAACGCATTAGCATCCAGAAAAGCGTGGGCAGCAATGCCGTGGGAACAACGTGCTGCCATTTTCTTAAAAGCTGCCGAATTGATAGCCGGACCATACCGTGCCAAAATCAATGCTGCCACTATGATAGCTCAATCCAAAACCATTCACCAAGCTGAAATTGATGCTTCGTGTGAATTAATCGACTTTTTGCGATACAATGTTGAATTCATGACACAAATTTACAACGACCAACCTACGTCCGATTCTTCTGTTTGGAACCGTGTAGAATACCGTCCGTTAGAAGGATTTGTATATGCTATCACACCATTTAACTTTACCGCCATTGCTGCCAATCTTCCTGCTAGTGCAGCCATGATGGGCAACGTTGTTGTTTGGAAACCAAGTGATAGCCAAGTTTTTTCAGCCAAAATTATCATCGATGTTTTCAAAGAAGCTGGTGTTCCGGATGGCGTAATCAATGTTGTTTTTGGTGATCCGGTAATGATTTCAGATACCATTTTTGAACATCCTGATTTTGCCGGAATTCATTACACCGGTTCAACGTTTGTTTTCAAAGAAATCTGGAAAAAAATCGGAACCAATATTCATAAATACAAAACCTATCCAAGAATCGTTGGTGAAACAGGTGGAAAAGATTTCGTTCTCGCTCATCCAAGTGCCAACGTAAAACAAGTGGCTACAGGATTAATTCGAGGAGCATTTGAATTTCAAGGACAAAAATGTTCAGCAGCTTCAAGAGCATACATACCAAAAAGTTTGTGGCCAGCCGTTGAAGCCGAATTAAAATCAGAAATGGCAACCATCAAAATGGGTTCGCCGGAAGATTTTTCAAATTTCTTTACAGCCGTAATTCACGAAGGTTCGTTTGATAAATTAGCCAAATTTATTGACCAAGCTAAAAAAGACAACGATGCCGAAGTAATCATCGGTGGAAACTATGACAAATCGGTTGGTTATTTTGTTGAACCAACTGTTATCTTAACTTCCAATCCAAAATATGCCACAATGGAAACCGAGTTATTCGGACCGGTTTTGACCATTTATGTTTACGATGACAAAAAATGGAAAGAAACCTTAACCTTGATTGATGAAACTTCAGAATACGCCTTAACCGGAGCAGTATTCAGTCAAGATCGTTATGCCATTACAGAAGCTACGCAAGCGTTGGAAAACAGTGCCGGAAACTTCTACATAAACGACAAACCAACCGGAGCTGTAGTGGGAATGCAACCGTTTGGCGGAGCAAGAGCTTCAGGAACCAACGACAAAGCCGGTTCTGCTCAGAACTTGTTGCGTTGGGTTTCACCAAGAACCATTAAAGAAACCTTTGTAACACCAGAAAATTATAGATACCCATTTTTAGGTTAATCAAAAAAACACATTTTATAAAGTCCGGATAGTTTTTATTCGGACTTTTTTTTATATTTGATAGATTAATAATCTAATTTTCAAAACCATACTGCTTTGCCAATGAAAACTAAAATTACACTTCTATTTTTAATTTTAAGTCTCTATGCTTTTTCACAAAAAGAGAATTATGCACTTTTAAAAGAGCATACCAAGACCAATATTTTATACGATCAGGTTTTTGAACTTTCAAAAATCACCAAAGAAAAGAAAACAGAAATTTCAGCTATGTATTTCAGACAAGTATATCATGAAATTCAACGAGCTGATTACCTTCAACGGTTACCTAAATATGAAGAACTCAAAAAAGTTGCCGATAATGCCTTTTTTGAAAAACAGATTCCGTTATCCGTTTTACTTTCTGAAGTAGAAACTATAAAACCGGAAGCTTTTGAAAACAATAGCATTAGCAAAAACAGCAATAATCAATTTATAAAAAATTCTAATGAATTGGAATTTGATGTTCATGAAATAACGTTGATGGCTCCATTGGTTTCTAAATCAAAAAAACAAAACGTTGAATTTATTCTAAAAGAAAATCAAATTTTCAACACAACAAACAGAATAATTTCAAATCTTTCCATTCGAATTAATGAAAGTGAAATGTGGCAAACAATTCACATTAACCAACCTTTCTCTTTACATTTTAATAGCTACGGAAAACAACCAATCTATTTCAAAATAGCTTTTACTGACGGTTCAACAAAATATATCAATTCCACAATTGACATTCTAGGAAATACTTCTGAAAACAATCAATCAGCACTTGCTCAAACCATCACGGCTACCATTCCTTTTCAAGGTTTTGGGGAAAGTCAAGCCTATTTAGGACAAGGTGAATATGAAATCTACTTAGATAATGTTGATCAAGTGTTGGATAAACCTATTTTTCTTTTAGATGGTTTTGACCCGGGAGATTCTAGAAGTGCTGACTTAATTTATTCGCTTTTGAATTACGGAAATTCAGGAGATAATTTAGGAGATATTGTTCGAAATGAAGGATTTGATATCATAGTACTTAATTTTCCGCAATATTCACCTGAAGAAGGTATAATTATTGACGGTGGTGCCGATTTTATTCAACGAAACGCAATGGTTTTTGTAGAACTACTCAACCAAATTAATGCTCAAAAAGTGGGAACAGAAAAAAATGTGGTGATTGGTCCAAGCATGGGAGGGCTAATTTCCCGATATGCACTTCGTTACATGGAAATGAACAATCTTAATCATGACACCCGTTTATATCTTTCATTTGATTCACCGCATTTAGGAGCCAATGTACCAATCGGTTTCCAACATTTATTCAATTACATGGCAAATGGTCCATTGGGTGATGTTACTCTACAAGAAGTTGTTTCTTCTGTAATTGGTAGTTCTGCCGCTAAACAGATGTTAATAGATCATTACCTTGGTCATTTACAAGCCGGAAGTACAACTGAATTTAACAATTCCATTCAACTACCAACAGGTGCACCCAACTTTAGAACCGTTTTTCAAAATGAATTAAACACAATGGGATTTCCTCAAGATACACGTAACATCGCTATTTCTAATGGAAGCAGCAATGGAATGATGACCGGAACTCCTGGAATGTTTGTTCTAAACGATTATACCGTAAACGCTTCTGCCACCCAACGTGCAAGAATTGATGTTCGCTTTACTCCACCAGCAGGCGTTTCCAATCAATTGGTTAGCCGTTTTAGAGCACAACAAAATATTATCATTTGGATAACCGTTTTTTCTAGCCAAGCAAATGCTGCATCTCCCTCTACTTCATCCGGTTTAGATGCTGCTCCAGGCGGTATGTTTAATGTTGGTGATTTTGCTGATGGCGGAAGTGGAAATCCAACGTTAGATGATTTTTTAGCCAATTTAGAAATTGACCGTTTTTGCTTTATTCCTGCTTTGAGTTCATTAGCAATTACAAATCCCAATTGGTATTCAACAATAGATTCATCGTCGTCAACTCCTTTTGTGGCTACTTATGTTCCAACTATAAATGAAGATCATGTGACTTTAACCGATGGAAATGTAGCATTTGCTTTAAATGAAATTTTAAATCCGCCACTTTCCATTCAACCAAAAAATGTTTTTCAAATAGTGGTGAAAAATCCAATTGGAAATACAATTGAAATAAAAAGCAATGAGCAAATTACAAATGCAAGCATAAGCATTTATGATATTTCAGGCAAAAAAGTATTTTCAAGAAAGAATGTAACAATTGAAAATGAACTACAATTGAATGTTCAATTACTTTCTGGTTTTTATACCTTAAAAATTGAAACAGAAGAAAAATCTTTCACTCAAAAAGTGATTAAAAATTAACTTTTAAGCTAAATTAACTACGAATGCAAAAATCATTTCTTGCATTCGTGGTTTTAAACTTTAAACTTCAACGGCAAATGCACCACTTTCTTCGTTTCAAAAAATTCTTCCGAAAAATAATCGGATAAGTTATAAAGTGTTGCTTTTGGGAAATCTTTTAATTCTTCAGTCAAATCGCCTCCTTTTAAATATAAAATTCCGTTTTTAAGTTCGTGATTATTTTGTTTTTTGATTTTGTCTTTTATCCAAGATACAAAATCAGGCATGTTAGTAACGGCTCGACTCACGATAAAATCAAAATCGCCTTTGACATTTTCAGCCCGCATTTGCTCAGCTTTTACATTTTTTAAATCTAAAGCGGTTGCCACTTCATTGACCACTTTTATTTTTTTGGCAATCACATCAATCAAATAAAAACGCGTTTCCGGAAACAAAATCGCTAACGGAATACCTGGAAAACCACCGCCGGTTCCCACATCTAAAACCGTTGATTTCGGTTGAAATTCCATTACTTTGGCAATACCTAATGAATGTAAAACGTGTTTCACGTACAATTCGTCAATATCTTTTCGAGATATTACATTAATTTTGGCATTCCATTCGGGATACAATTCGCCTAATTTTTTAAACTGAACTATTTGATTTTCAGATAAATTAGGAAAATACTTCAAAATTTCTTCCATTTTGTGTCATTTTTAACAAAAGTAAACATTTTGGTGTTGAAATTTTATCAAAAGTTACACGTTATGAAATAGATTAATACTTAACTTTGAAAAAATTTTTTTAATTACATGAATACCACTATTCCAACTTTTTCTAAACAAGACAATCTTAAGTTTTTTAGAACCCTAAACAGTCGAGTAAACAATTACTTCAAAGAAAATAACCTTCAAAAAACCGGAAACTGGAAATTACACTTGAAAACGATAGTAATGTTTTCCATTTTTCTTACTCCTTACTTCTTCCTTCTGGCAATGGATATGCCATTTTGGACGTACATTTTACTTAACGTCGTAATTGGAGTTGGAATGGCAGGCGTTGGTATGAACGTGATGCACGATGGCAATCACGGTTCGTATTCCAACAAACCTTGGTTAAACAAAATCATGGGTGGAAGCATTTATATTCTCGCCGGAAATGTTTATAATTGGCAAGTGCAACACAATGTTTTACACCATACCTACACCAATATTGTTGGTCATGACGAAGATTTAGATGCCGGAAGAATCATCCGTTTCTCAAAACAAGCGGAATGGAAATACTTCCATAAATTTCAACATTACTATTCTGTGTTTTTATATGGCCTATTAACTTTCAATTGGGCAATTACGACCGATTTCAAACAAATGAGAGCCTATTTAAAACGTAAATTATCGTATGGAGAGCCGAAAAGTCCAAAAATTTTATGGACAACCTTGATCATCACCAAAGTAATTTACTTTTCAATTTGGTTAGTTATTCCTATGGTTTTAGGTATCACCTGGTGGAAAGTACTATTAGGTTTTGCAGTTATGCATTACACAGCCGGTTTAATTTTAAGTATCGTTTTCCAATTGGCTCATGTTGTAGAAGAAACAACCAATCCTGTTCCGGATGAAAATGGCGAAATCGAAAATACTTGGGCCATTCACCAATTGTTTACCACTGCCAATTTTGCTCCAAAAAACTGGATTGTAAACTGGTACACCGGAGGTTTAAATCACCAAATCGAACACCACATTTTTCCTCATATCAGCCATATTCACTACGGTAAAATTGCTGATATAGTTAGAGAAACTGCCAAAGAATGTAATCTTCCGTATCATGAATTTAAAACCATGAGAGCTGCTGTTATTGCTCATTTCAAACATTTGAAAGAGCTAGGTCAAGAACCTCAAATGGCATAGATTACTATTTAAATTTAAACACACAAAACACAACTATAATGAATTCGTTATCGGATAGAATTAACAATTTATCTACCTCTCAAACTTTGGCAATGGCAGCATTGGCTAGAGAATTAAAAGCCCAAGGAAAAGACATTATCAGCTTAAGTTTAGGCGAACCTGATTTTAATACGCCCGATTTCATCAAAGAAGCAGCCAAAAAAGCCATTGATGAAAATTATAGCACTTACACGCCTGTTGACGGTTATGCCGAATTGAAAGAAGCCATTTGCCGTAAATTCAAAAGAGACAACAATCTCGATTACAAACCGGCAAATATTGTGGTTTCAACCGGAGCAAAACAATCACTTTACAACATTGCTCAATGTATGTTGAATGAAGGTGACGAAGTTATTCTACCCGCTCCTTATTGGGTGAGTTACTACGAAATCATTAAATTATCCGGTGGTGTTCCGGTTGAAGTTCCAACCTCAGTTGAAACCGATTTCAAAATCACTCCAGAACAATTAGAAAAAGCCATCACACCCAAAACCAAGATGATTTGGTACAGTTCGCCTTGCAACCCAAGCGGATCTGTTTATAGTCGTGAAGAATTTACAGCCATTGCCAAAGTGTTGGAAAAATACCCAAACATTTACGTAGTGGCCGATGAAATCTACGAACACATCAATTTTTCAGGCACTTTTTGCAGCATTGCCTCCATTCCGGGTATGTTCGATAGAACCATCACGGTGAATGGTGTGGCCAAAGCATTCGCGATGACAGGATGGAGAATTGGTTACATCGGAGCTCCGGAATTCATCGCAAAAGCATGCACTAAAATGCAAGGACAAGTGACTTCAGGAGCCAATTCTATCGCTCAACGAGCTACGATTGCCGCTGTGGATGCCGACCCAAAAGTGCTGAATTACATGGTAGAAGCCTTTCATAAAAGAAGAGATTTAGTCGTTGGTTTAATCAAAGAAATTCCGGGACTAAAAATCAACGTTCCCGAAGGTGCATTTTATGTTTTTCCGGTTGTATCATCCTTCTTCGGTAAAACGTTACGCGGTACATTCATCAAAGACGCAACCGATTTCTCAATGTATTTATTAGCCGAAGCCAACGTAGCCACCGTAACCGGAGATGCTTTTGGAAACCCCGATTGCATTCGCTTTTCTTACGCCACCAGCGAAGAATTGTTGATTGAAGCCATGCGAAGAATCAAAGAAGTTTTAGCATAATACAAAAGCCTCAAGGTGAACATGCCCCAAAAAGTTAGACACTATTTGGGGCTTTTTTTATAACTTTGGCGTGACCACAAGGGTCGGGCTTTTCGTTGCAAGTCCTCGCCCAAAGGTTGGTTTTTGTCGGGTTGTGCTCGGCTTCTTTGGTCGCCGGCACAACCCGCAAAAACTCAACCTTTGTGCTGCGGGCTTTCCACTTCAATCCCTCACGCAAACCCTACTCAATTAGAATATGAAAACAAAAATCCTCCTACTCGGTTCCGGAGAACTCGGAAAAGAATTTGTCATTGCCGCACAACGCATCGGCCAAACGGTAATTGCTGTAGACAATTATGAAAATGCTCCTGCCATGCAAGTTGCACACGGTTTTGAAGTTATCAATATGTTAGACGGAGTAGAACTCGACCGAATTGTTGCCAAACACCAACCCGATTTCATTGTTCCCGAAATTGAAGCCATAAGAACCGAACGTTTTTATGATTATGAACAACAAGGCATAACCGTTGTTCCATCTGCAAAAGCAGCCAATTTCACCATGAACCGAAAAGCTATTCGCGATTTGGCTGCCAAAGAAATAGGTTTACGAACAGCTAATTACCGCTATGCCACTTCAGCAGAAGAATTGCAAAAAGCAGTTTCAGAAGTTGGAATTCCTTGCGTGGTGAAACCATTAATGAGTTCCTCCGGAAAAGGACAATCCACCATCAAATCAACCGAAGATATTGCCAAAGCGTGGAATTATGCTGTAGAAGGTTCTCGTGGTGATGTAGTGGAAGTTATTGTAGAAGCTTTTGTTACTTTTTATTCAGAAATCACCTTATTAACCGTCACTCAAAACAACAATTTACCCACTTTATTTTGTGCTCCGATTGGTCACCGACAAGAACGTGGGGATTATCAGGAAAGTTGGCAACCCGCAAAAGTTTCTGAAAAAGACATTTTGGAAGCTCAAGAAATGGCTCGCAAAGTAACCGAAGCTTTAGGCGGTGCCGGATTATTTGGAGTAGAATTTTTCCTAACCAATGAAGGCGTTTATTTCTCCGAATTATCACCAAGACCACATGATACCGGAATGGTAACCTTAGCAGGAACCCAAAATTTCAACGAATTTGAATTGCATTTACGAGCTGTTTTAAGTCTGCCGATAGCCGAAATTACCTTAGAAAAAGCTGGAGCAAGTGCCGTTATTTTAGCATCTGAAAATTCAAACCATCCCATTTATTCGGGAATGGAACAAATTGCAGCTTTACCCAAAACCGATTTCAGAATTTTTGGAAAACCTACTTCACGACCGTATAGAAGAATGGGCGTTGCCTTGGTAAATGATTCGTTAGACACACCCATCGAAGAAATTATTGAACGAGCAAAAGCAGCAGCAAAATTGGTAAAAGTAAATGCATAATGACCTTGATTTTAGACAACATAGCCAAAATTGTTTCCCTTACTGAAGCGGAAAAAGAATTGTTTTTGTCTAAAATTGAAACCAAACAATACAAAGCCAAAACCATTTTGCACAATGCCGGAGAAATTTGCAAACATTCCTATTTTGTTAATTCCGGATTAGTGCGAAGTTTCAATATCAATGATAATATTGTAGAACATGTTTTGCATTTTGCTTGCGAAGGCTGGTGGATTGGCGATATGTACAGTTTACTTTCTCAAAAACCCGGCAATCTCTTCATTGAAGTAATGGAAGATGCCGAAGTTGTTCTGTTATCCAAAGAAAATCAAGAACAACTGTATTTTGAAATACCAAAATTAGAACGCTTCTTTAGAATTTTAACCGAAAAATCCTTGGTAGCTCATCAAGAACGATTGATGGATAATTTAAGTTTATCAGCCGAAGAACGATTTGATAAATTTTGCAAACGCTATCCTACGCTCATTCAACGCGTACCTCAAAAACAAATTGCTTCCTATATAGGAGTAACCCCTGAGTTTTTTAGCAAAATGAAAAGCCGAATGTTGAGGAAATAGTCTTCCGTTGTCAGTTGTCGGTTTTCTGACAACTGACAAACGACAACTTTCTTAACCTACATTAAGTGCCAAACCTTTTCTTTGGTTGTAAATTTGTATCATCAATAACACAAAATCTTTTAGTTATGAAAAATGTAGTTTTACACAAAGCCAATGAAAGAGGTCATGCCGACCACGGTTGGTTGAATGCCTACCACAGTTTTAGTTTTGCCAATTGGTATAATCCCGATAAAGTTCAATTTGGAGTATTGCGAGTTTTGAATGATGACACCGTTGCTCCCGGAATGGGATTTGGGATGCATCCACATGACAATATGGAAATCATTACTATTCCGTTGGAAGGCGATTTGGCTCACAAAGACAGTATGGGCAATGCGGAAACCATAAAATTTGGCGATGTGCAAGTAATGAGTGCCGGAACCGGAATTCGCCACAGTGAGTTCAATCCAAATGCGGATCGAAGAACAAAATTGTTGCAAATTTGGTTATTTCCAAACAAAAGAAACGTAACGCCACGTTACCAACAAATCACTTTGGATGTAAGCGACCGCCACAATAAATTAAAACAAATTTTGTCTCCCAACGCAGATGACGAAGGCGTATGGATTCATCAAGATGCTTGGTTTTCTATGGGAAAACTCGATCAAGGTTTTACCACCGAATACAACGTTAAACGCAAAGAAAACGGGGTATATGCTTTTGTAATTACCGGAAAAGTAACCATCAATGGGTATGCTTTAGATACCAAAGACGCATTAGGCGTTTGGGATACAGAAAAACTTGATATCCAAGTAGATGAAAATGCAGAATTACTTTTAATGGATATTCCGATGGAATAATTTTTGTAACTTTACCTGTCTAGTTGAATAACCTTCTTGACAGGTTTAAAACCTAATCCTCATGAACGAAATAATACAACTCCATCAAAACGAAAAAAACGGCTATTTTTCAGTAGAAGTTGAGGGTAAAACCGAAGCTAAAATGACTTTTATTTTTGCCGGTTCCGATAAAATTATCATTGATCATACGGAGGTAAATCCGGGAAACAATGGTAAAGGATTTGGAAAAAAAATGGTAACCGCAGCCGTTGAAATGGCTCGAGAAAAAAACCTAAAAATCATTCCTTTGTGTCCGTTTGCCAAAAGTGTTTTTGATAAAACGGAAGCTTTCAAAGACGTATTATAACCCAAAAACTAACCAATATGGAACCCACCACTAAAGAATACACCAACGGAGAAGTAACCATTGTATGGCAAGCTCACAAATGCATTCACTCTGCGAATTGCGTAAAAAATAATCCGGCTGTATTTCAACCCAAAGAAAAACCATGGATTAAAACCGATGGCTCAACAACGGATAAAATTATTGAAACCATTCACAAATGTCCTTCCGGAGCTTTAACTTATTATCTCAACGATGAAAAATCCTCCTAAATGGAAATTCGCCTTAATCGTTTGGATAGCCATTTACCCGAGTATCACATTATTGCATTATTTAATTGGTGAAGAATTAAACCATTTTCCAATTCCAATTCGTACTTTAATCGTTACCGGAATATTAGTTCCTTTAATGGTGTTTATTTTGCTGCCTCTTTTGCGAAAAATTTTCGGTAATTGGATGTCGAAATAATTCAAAAGACGAGTATTGCAAAAAAAATCGCCTATCAAAGAAATTATCGAGTCCATATAAATAGTATTTTTGCGAAGACAACTTTATAAAATATACTTATGAAAGCATACGTTTTCCCCGGACAAGGAGCACAATTTACCGGAATGGGTAAAGATTTATATGAAAATTCGGCTTTAGCCAAAGAATTGTTTGAAAAAGCCAATGAAATTCTTGGTTTCAGAATTACAGATATTATGTTTGAAGGAACTGCTGAGGAATTGAAAGAAACCAAAGTAACTCAACCGGCCGTTTTTTTACACTCTGTAATTTTAGCTAAAACCCTACCCGATTTTAAACCGGATATGGTGGCAGGTCATTCGTTGGGAGAATTTTCTGCATTAGTAGCTAATGGTGCCTTATCTTTTGAAGACGGATTGCAATTGGTTTCAAAACGAGCCTTGTCCATGCAAAAAGCCTGTGAAATTAAACCTTCTACCATGGCAGCGGTTTTGAATTTAGACGACAAAATAGTAGAAGACATTTGTTCATCAATTGATGGTGTTGTGGTAGCTGCCAATTACAATTGTCCCGGACAGTTAGTAATTTCCGGTGAATACAAAGCCGTAGAATTGGCTTGCGAAAAAATGAAGGAAGCTGGGGCCAAACGAGCATTGATTTTACCTGTTGGCGGAGCTTTTCACTCTCCTATGATGGAACCGGCCCGAGAAGAATTGGCTGCCGCCATTGAAATGACCCATTTTTCCACACCTATGTGTCCGGTGTATCAAAATGTAACAGCAAATGCCGTTTCGGATGCAGAGGAAATTAAAAAGAACTTGATCATTCAATTAACGGCTCCGGTAAAATGGACGCAATCTGTTCAACAAATGATTGCTGATGGTGCCACTAGCTTTACTGAAGTAGGCCCAGGAAAAGTATTGGTTGGATTGGTAAATAAAATCAATAAAGAAGTAGAAACGGTTTCGGCTTAAATTATATATAATTCATTTTTATGACTTTACCATTAGATAAAGATTTACAATTAAAAAAATGTTCTCTAATTGATTTTAGAGATATAACTGTTAGAGTTTTAGAATATTTACCTAATGTAATATCTGAATCTAAAACCAAAAATAATTATAAATTACATTCTTCTCAAATTGCTGGTTCTACAAAATATTTGAGGCCAATTAATCAAGATTTATTCATCTATGATTCAACAGCTTTTAAAACTAAATTTGATGAATTTATTTTTCTTTTTGAAAAACTTAAAGTAAAAACTTCAAAATATGATAGATCAGAAAAACATTTAATTGATTCTGTATTATATACAATTCAACAATCAATTGGTTGTGGTTTTGACTTGTTAGCAAATCAAAATAGTTCAAGAAAACACGTTGGAAATAGATTTGAAGAACTGATAAAAGAAGTATTTACTGAATTAAAAATTTCTAATAAAAAAGCTGTCCTTCAAATACCATATGAAACAGAGGAGGGTCAAAAGGTATATAAATGCGAAAATGACTTGATATTATCACCATACAATAAAGTAAAATCAAGTTCTTCACAATTAGATAAAAATGAGATTATTGTTTCAATAAAAACAACTTCAAAAGACAGAATGGGTAAAATGTTCATTGATAAAATTTTATTAGAAAGATTTGTTGAACATGAACAAAAAGTAATTGGAATATTTCTAAATGATGTTCAAAGAAAAGAAAGTGATAATATTAGCTATACACTAGTATCAGGTTTATTCATGGTATATTCAAAGTTTTTGACAGAATTAGAGG
Source organism: Flavobacterium filum DSM 17961 (assembly GCF_000425465.1). GTDB lineage: Bacteria > Bacteroidota > Bacteroidia > Flavobacteriales > Flavobacteriaceae > Flavobacterium > Flavobacterium filum. Next base: position 160,665 of record NZ_KE384381.1, read on the forward strand.
GAATATATTACTTAGACCCACCTCCAAATGTAAACAAAGAACCATATAATAAACACATGAAATCTTTTTCAGAATTATTAACAAATGATATATGGAGATTACTTATTTCTTAAATTTTCTCTCCTTTGTTTAGATTTTACCTCATCAATAGCATTCAAAATTCTTTTTAAATGCTCTTTATCATTTAATCTATTTTTAATAACTTCACAATATTCTTCTTCTAATTCAGTCCCAACCCAATTCCTTCCATATGTTTCTGCAACAGCAAATGTTGTACCGGAGCCTCCAAATGGATCAAGTACTAAATCACCAACATTTGAAGAAGATAAAATAATTTTTCTTAATAATTCAACAGGTTTTTGAGTAGAATGTATAGTTTTCTCCCAAGATCCATTTGAAATAGTTGGAATTTCAATTACATCTTTAGGTTTGGCTCCTAAAGGATTTGGAGTCCAATCAAAGTGACTCTTCTTTCCATTTGAAAAATGAGAACTCTCAGCCTGACTTCTGTTAGGATATTTAAGTGTATGTTCGTTATAAGGAATTCTAACTTCATCAATATTAAAAGTAAAATTTTTACTTTTTCTAAAATGCAAAATACTTTCATGCGAACGACCCCAATCATTGCCCAAATTCCCTTTATTTCTGTAAAACCAAACCAACCATTTGCAACCTGTAAACAGAGGAGATGCAGACCACTTTAAATCAGCTAGAATTTCGGAAAAACCACAGATATACAATGAGCCAGTTTTTTTAAGAACTCTATTTGCTTCTTTAATCCATAACATACTCCAATCAATATACTCACGTTGAGAAGAAAAAGTATCCCACTCAGCTTTTCTGATGTTATACGGAGGATCTGCAAAAATTAAGTCTACAGATTCATTTGGTAATGACCTCAAGAATTTTATTGCATCATATTTATATAATTTTCCTAATTCTGTTTCAAAATATGGTTTATCTAATCTGTTTAAAAAATAAGTTTTACTTTCATAAGGTATTTCAAGCTGAAACTCTTCAACTAGTGATATTATGTTGTTTTCAGGATAAACTCTATAGTTATTAATAGGATGTCTAACACTTTCGAATTTTCCTGATTTATCCCATCTTCTTAGCGTTTCAGAACTTACACCTAATAATTTTGCAGCTTGACTAACAGTTAAATAGTTTTCCATAATAAAGATTACACAACATTACACAAGATTACACAAAACTAATATATTTTTTTTAAATTTAAAAAAATAATTTAAACTAAAATTGTGAAATTCTGGCACTTTTTTTGATGCTTTTTGGTGAACTATAATTTTGATAAAAATGAAAAAAATATTTTTTGGACTAATCGCATTGGGAATGTTTTCTATTTCTTGTAAAGAAACAACGGAAGATAAAATCAATCAAGCCATTGATGCCGTAAAAACGGATGTGAAAGAAAAATCAGATTCTCTAAAAACAGAAGCAGAGAAAAAATTAGATTCTGTTCAAGCTAAAACGGATAAAATGGTTGATTCATTAAAAACCAAATCTGAGAAAGCATTAGAAAAAGGAAAGGAAAAAATTAAAACAATTAAAGAAGAAATAAAAAAATAAAAAAAGGCTGTCAAACGACAGCCTTACTTTTTAACTTCTAATTTTTTGTTCCCATTTCCAAGCACTTGCTAAACTTTCCTCTAAGGTGGATTGTGCTTTCCAACCTAAAACATTATTTGCTTTATCGGTATTGGCATAAGCCGAAGTGATATCACCTTCTCTCCTACCTACAATTTTATAGGGTAATTTTTTACCCGAAACTTTTTCAAAAGCTGTAATGACTTCTAAAACAGAACTTCCGGTTCCGGTTCCAAGATTGAATGTTTCGATTTTGGATAAATTTTTCTTCTCAATCAATCGTTGTAAAGCAACTACGTGAGCTTTTGCCAAATCGACTACATGAATATAATCGCGAATTGCTGTTCCGTCAGGAGTAGGATAATCATCACCATAAACCGATAATTCCTGACGTAAACCAATTCCGGTTTGAGTAATGAATGGCACTAAATTTTGAGGCACGCCAATTGGTAATTCACCAATTTCAGCAGAAGGATGAGCTCCAATCGGATTAAAATAACGCAATAAAATGGATTTGATATTGGATACTTTAGCCACATCGGTAATAATTTCTTCACCAATTTGCTTTGTATTTCCATAAGGCGACATAGCAGGTTGAACAGAAGCATCCTCCGTAATTGGCATTTTTTCGGCTTGACCATAAACCGTGCATGACGAACTGAAAATAAAATTAGCTGATTGCTTTTTTTGTAATTCTTGTAAAATATACACTAACGCATTAATGTTATTTTCATAATACAATAACGGATTTTCTACACTTTCACCCACAGCCTTTGAAGCCGCAAAATGGATAACCCCATTGATATCAGCATGTTTTTGAAACAATTGGTTTACTGCTGCTTTTTCTCTCAAATCCATTTGTTCAAAAGCAGGTTTATACCCAATAATTGCTGCAATTCTATCTAAAACTTCAATAGAAGAATTGGATAAATTGTCTACAATCAATGGTTCAAATCCTGCATTATGCAATTCAACAACAGTATGTGAGCCAATAAATCCAAGGCCTCCGGTTACAAGTACTTTCATTTTTTTGGTAATAGGTTATAGGTTAAAGGTAATGGGTTGATAGCATTAATTAAAAAATTCTAAAACTGAATCGGTTATATATTTAATTTGTTCAGCATCTAATTCGGTATGCATTGGCAATGAAATTACTTCTTTTACCAATTGATTGGTAACCGGAAAATCTTCTTCTTTGTATCGAACATCCGCATATGCTTTTTGTGCATGTAACGGAATCGGATAATAAATCGCACAAGGAATTCCTTTGCTTTGCAAATGATCCATCAAGGCATTTCTATCCGCATCGATTATTCGCAATGTATATTGATGAAAAACATGGCAATCACAAACATCACAGATAGTTGGAGCGATGATATTTTTATGACCTTCAAACGCTTTTGAATAACTTCTTGCCGCATTTTGACGAGCCACATTATAATTGTCTAACAACGGTAATTTTGCATTTAAAACCGCTGCTTGAATACTATCCAAACGAGAATTAACTCCAACAACATCATGGTGATAACGCACATACATTCCGTGATTTACGATTCCTCGAATGGTGTGAGCTAATTCGTCATCATTGGTAAATATTGCTCCACCATCACCATAACAACCTAAATTTTTAGAAGGGAAAAAAGAAGTTGCTCCAACATGACCAATTGTTCCTGCTTTCTTTTTTGTTCCATCTGAAAAGCGACAATTCGCTCCAATAGCTTGGGCATTATCTTCAATGACGAATAAATTATGTTCGTTAGCAATTTGCATAATGGCTTCCATATTAGCTGCTCTTCCGAACAAATGAACAGGAACAATTGCTTTCGTTTTTGGTGTAATTGCTTTTTTGATTGCTTCAATCGAAATATTCATGTTTACCATATCCACATCAACTAAAACGGGAGTTAATTGCAATAAAGCAATTACTTCTACTGTAGCAGCAAACGTGAAATCGGCAGTTATCACTTCATCACCGGGTTGTAACCCAAGTCCCATCATGGCAATTTGAAGAGCATCCGTTCCATTTGCACATGGAATTACGTGCTTCACACCTAAATATTCTTCTAAACTTTTTTGAAATTCATGAACTTTTGGTCCGTTAATGTAGGTTGTCGTATCTAAAACTTCTTGAATAGAAGCATCAACTGTAGATTTAATTTTATCATATTGACTTTTTAAGTCAACCATTTGGAGTTTACGCATTGTAATAGTGTTTAATTTTAAAAGAGTAAGGTCAAAAACCTAAATCATAGAACAAAAGTAATTATTTAAGCAGTTATAACAATGAAAATTCTGTAAAGTGATGTATTTTAGCGACACAATTTATATTCTATGTTTTTTTTATATAATTTATTGGTTCATTTTGTTGGGTTTGTATTGAAAATCATTGCTGTTTTCAATCCAAAAATGAAACTTTTTGTAGAAGGACGAAAAACTGTTTTTGATCAAATTAAACAGAAAATTTCTTCAACAGACAAAACAATTTGGTTTCATGCAGCTTCTTTGGGCGAGTTTGAGCAAGGCATTCCGGTAATGGAAAAAATCAAAACCAAATTCCCCAACCATAAATTGATAGTGACATTTTTTTCGCCTTCCGGTTTTGAAGTGAGAAAAAACAATTCGATTGCTGATGTAACGATTTATTTACCCTTGGATACGAAACAAAACGCCAAACAATTTTTAGATTTAGTTCATCCAAAAATGGTGTTTTTTATCAAATATGAATATTGGCCAAATTACCTCCATGAACTCAAAAAAAGGCAAATAAAAACGTATCTAATTTCAGGAATTCTGAGAGAAAATCAAGTCTTTTTTAAATGGTATGGCGGATTTTATCGAAATTGTTTAAAAACATTTGACTACTTTTTTGTGCAAAACGAATCCTCAAAAAAACTATTGCAATCGCTTGACTATCAAAACGTAAAAATATCCGGAGATACTCGATTTGATCGTGTAGTTTCTATTTTAGAAAGAGATAATTCGTTAGATTTTATTGAAGAATTCAAAGATAACACAACAACTATCGTCATAGGAAGTTCGTGGCCAAAAGACGAAGAATTATTGATAAATTTTATAAATAATTCAACTGAAAAGGTAAAATTCATCATTGCTCCGCACAATATCAAACCGGAACAAATTTTGGAATTGCAAAAATCGATTACAAAAAAATCGATTTTATTTTCGGATTATTCGGATGCTTTACGGACAGGTCGCGACCTGTCCCTACGGGAATATGATGTTTTCATCATCAACACGATTGGACTTCTAACAAAAATTTATTCATACGCTAACATTTCCTACGTTGGCGGCGGATTTGGAAATCCCGGTGTGCACAATATTTTAGAACCGGCAACATTTGGTATTCCCATCGTTATCGGACCAAATTATGCTCATTTTGCTGAGGCAATAGCTTTAGTAAATATGGAAGGTTGCGTTTCTATTTCCAATCAAAATGAATTGAATGAAACGATTTCGACTTTACTTTCCAATGATGATATTCGACACGAAAAAGGTCATATTTGCGGTACTTTCGTGCAAATGAACAAAGGTGCTACCGAGGTTATTTTAAATCATATTGATAATGACAACCTTTAAACCATTATCCGTCTCAGATATTGACAAAATCCTTCAAATGTTGGAGGAATTTTATGCCATCGACCATTATCCTTTTGAAATCGAAACATCCACAAAACTCTTTCATCAATTCATCGAAAATGAAAATCTTGGAAAAGCTTGGCTAATTTTTGATGAAAATGAAATTGTTGGCTATGCTATTCTCACTTTTGTTTTTAGTTTTGAATACCAAGGAAGAATTGCTTTTTTAGACGAATTATACATCAAAAAATCTGCTCAAGGAAAGGGTTTTGGCAAACAAACGCTGCATTTCATTCGTCAAGAAGCTCATAAATTATCGTTAAAAATCATTTATTTAGAAGTCGAACCTCACAATCATGCTGCTCAAAAATTGTATATTGCAAACGATTTCGAAGAACATAAACGAAAATTATTCAAATACACCGTACAATAAAAACATACTAAACAACTCATTATGAAATTTTTACGCTTACTCATCCTGTTTCTTTCTTTTTCTGCATTTGCCCAACAAGGCGGTATGTGGATTCCGTCACTTTTGGAAGGAATGAACGAAAAAGAAATGAAATCACTCGGCATGAAAATGTCGGCTAAAGATATTTACGACGTCAACAAATCAAGTATGAAAGACGCCGTACCGCATTTCAACAACGGTTGTACATCAGAAGTCATTTCACCAAAAGGTTTATTATTGACCAATCACCATTGTGGTTACGGACAAATTCAATCGCATTCTACAGTTGAACATGATTATTTGGAAAATGGTTTTTGGGCCATGCGACTTGAAGACGAATTGCCAAATGAAGATTTAGTGGTTACTTTTATTGTAAAAATTGAAGATGTTACGGCTAAAGTATTAGAAAATACTCAATCGCTTACAAACGAAGCGGATAAACAAAAGAAAATTCAAGATAACATTTCAGCTTTAACCAATTCACTACCGAAAGAAAGTTGGCAAGAAAACCGAATCAGGACGTTTTATGATGGCAATCAATACATCTGGTTTGTAGTTGAAACTTATAAAGATGTACGTTTGGTGGGTGCTCCGCCTTCCTCCATAGGAAAATTTGGTTCTGATACTGATAACTGGGTTTGGCCTCGTCATACGGGAGATTTTTCACTTTTCAGAATTTACGCTGATAAAAACAATCGTCCGGCTGCTTATTCAAAAGACAATGTGCCATATACACCAAAACATTATTTTCCTGTTTCCATTGATGGTGTTCAAGAAAATGATTTCACCATGGTTTTTGGTTTTCCCGGAAGAACACAAGAATATTTACCGGCAGTTGCTGTAGAACAAATTGTAAATGAATTAAATCCTGCTAAGATTGAAGTTCGTGATGCTGCTTTGAAAGTGCAAGACGGATTCATGCGAAAAGACAAAGCCATCAAAATTCAATATGCGGCAAAATATGCATCTGTTGCTAATTACTGGAAAAAATGGATTGGTGAAACCAAAGGATTAAAAAAATCTAATGCGGTTCAAATCAAAAAAGAGTTTGAAAAAGATTTCATGAATAAAGTTGCTAAAGCCGGAAAGCAAGCAGAATATGGCAATTTACTTTCAGAATTTGAAAAAAATTATAAAGACATTGCTCCATATGCATTGAGCCGTGACTATTTTATGGAAGTAGTCATGCGAAACACAGAAATATTGAGCTTTGGTTATCGATTAGTACAATTGGAAAACCTATATAATTCAAGAGGTGAAAAAGCATTTAATGATCGAAAAGAAAACTTTATTTCTGCCTTTGAAGAAATGTACAAAGACTTCAATCCGATGGTGGATGAAAAAGTAATGGAACAATTAATTGAGTTATATGCTACAAAATCGCCTAAAGAATTTTTACCAGAAGGTTTATTCAATCAAGATTTAAAAGCTAAAACCGCAGAAATTTTTAAAACTTCAAAACTAACAAGCTACAATGGTTTTAAAGATTTACTTGCCGGAGATGCCAAAACGGTTCTTGAAAAATTAAACAATGATAACGGATTTGCTTTTGTAAAAATGCTAACGGAAGCTTATAATAAAAATGTATTACCAAAATATGACGAAATCAATTTAAAAAATACGGCTTTGCAACGCACGTACATGAAAGGAATTTTGGAATTGAGTCCGAAAGAAGCTCGAATATTCCCGGATGCCAATTCTACGTTACGTGTAACGTATGGAAAAGTGAAAGGTTATGCACCAAGCGATGCCGTTTATTATAGCCCAGTGACGTATTTAGAAGGAGTGATGGAAAAATACATTCCGGGCGATTATGAATTTGATGTTTCGCCAAAATTAATTGAGCTATACAATAATAAAGATTTTGGCCCATATGCTGAAAACGGAAAACTTCCGGTGAACTTCATTGGTACTAATCACACGACGGGTGGAAATTCAGGTAGTCCGGCAATTGATGCACATGGAAACCTAATCGGATTAAACTTTGACCGCGTTTGGGAAGGAACCATGAGTGACATTTATTATGATCCGGCCATTTGTAGAAATATTATGGTTGATATTCGTTATGTTTTGTTTGTTGTAGATAAATATGCAGGAGCAAAACACCTCATTGAAGAGATGAAAATTGTTCATCCGAAACAAAAAAAGAAAAAGAAAAAATAAGATTATAATAATACCCACAAAAAAATAGGGTTTTCACACTAAATTTTACACAAAAAAGCGAATTCAAACGTTTGAAATTCAGTGGTTTTATTTTTTTTTATTTTTTTTAGTAAAAATATTTTGTTGAATCAAAAAATTTATATCTTTGCCTCGAATTAATAATTAACCTTTTATAATTTAGTAAGATGAAAAAAGTAATTTTAAGTTTAGTATTTGTTGCTGCTTTAACAGTAGTATCTTGTAAAGAAAAAGAAGCTGAAGTAACTGAAGAAGTAGTAACTGAAGAAGTTGCTCCTGAGGTTGTTGAAGAAGCTGCTCCAGTTGTTGACTCTGCTGCTGCTGCTACTGAAGCTGCTGCTACTGAAGCTGCTGCTCCTGCTACTAAATAATTAGTAACAAGCTAACAGAAAAATCATCCCGACTAGTTCGGGATTTTTTTTGCTTTAAAGTGAAGGAAACGAAAAATATTCTAAATTTTGTTTTCAGTTTCAGTTACAGTTACAGTTTACAGATTAATCATTTTGAAATTATTCAACTAATAACGAGCTTAAAATATTTTTTATTAACTTGAAAAAAAATCAGCATTTAACTTATTAAAAATCTTTGTGCCTTTTTTTCTTTTAGGCAGAATTAATATGAAAGAATAAAATTTGGGCAAATTTGAATATAAAAAAAGCTCCATCTGAAAAACAAATGAAGCTTTTGTACTCAAGGCGGGACTTGAACCCGCACGAACATTACTGTTCACTGGATTTTAAGTCCAGCGTGTCTACCAATTCCACCACTCGAGCATTATGTGATAGTAGAGCGAAAAACGGGACTCGAACCCGCGACCCCGACCTTGGCAAGGTCGTGCTCTACCAACTGAGCTATTTTCGCGTACAGGTTTTTTTAAAGAACAACACTACTTGTTGAGCAATGCGGATGCAAATGTACTATAAATATTTACTTTTACAAGTGTTTTTTGGAAAAAAATTTACTTCAAAAACTAATGTTTTGAAAGTTAATTCGATAGCGTTTATTTTTTAGTTAACATTCGCTTGATTTCATTCAATTTCATCAACGCTTCCACCGGAGTGAAGGTATTGATGTCGATATTTAAAATTTCTTCTTTGATTTCTTCCAACAACGGATCATCCAAATTGAAAAAACTCAATTGCATTTCATCCTTCGAGGCTTTGATACCGGATAATTCTTCACTCGAATGATTTTTCTCTAATTTCTTTAAAATCTTTTGGGCTTTTTTAATCACCGTTTGTGGCATTCCCGCCATTTTGGCTACGTGAATACCAAAACTATGCTCTGTGCCGCCTTTTACCAATTTTCGGATGAACAAAACGGTATCTTTCAATTCTTTAACCGAAACATTGAAATTTTGAATGCGTCCAAATGTAACTTCCATTTCGTTTAACTCGTGATAATGTGTAGCAAACAAGGTTTTTGGTCGGTTAGGATGTTCGTGCAAATATTCGGCAATCGCCCATGCAATGGAAATTCCGTCATACGTACTGGTTCCGCGACCAATTTCATCCAACAAAACTAAACTTCGTTCAGAAATGTTATTCAAAATGGAAGCGGTTTCATTCATCTCCACCATAAACGTCGATTCGCCCATCGAAATGTTATCACTCGCTCCAACTCTAGTAAATATTTTATCGACAATTCCCATTCGCACTGCTTCTGCCGGAACAAAGCTTCCCATTTGAGCTAACAGTACAATCAACGCCGTTTGTCTCAAAATTGCGGATTTACCAGACATATTCGGGCCGGTAATCATAATAATTTGTTGCGAATCTCGATCCAAAAAAACATCATTGGCAATATAGGGAACACCAACCGGCAATTGTTTTTCAATGACAGGATGACGACCGTTAGTAATTTCTAATTCAAACGAATCATCTAAAATTGGGCGTACATAATTATTTTCAATGGCTAATTGCGTGAATGAGTTCAAACAATCCAATTGAGCAATCAAAGCGGCATTCAATTGAACCGGTTTGATGTAGGTACCAATCCAAATCACTAATTGTTCAAATAATTGCGATTCTAATTGATAAATTTTGTCTTCTGCCCCTAGAATTTTGGTTTCATATTCTTTTAGTTCTTCCGTAATGTATCGTTCGGCATTCACTAAGGTCTGCTTTCTAATCCATTCTGCCGGAACTTTATCTTTGTGTGTATTTCTAACTTCTATGTAATAGCCAAACACATTGTTAAACGAAATTTTCAACGAGGATATTCCGGTTCGCTCCGATTCTCTGGTCTCAATTCCTTCTAAATATTCTTTACCGGAAGTAGAAATTGCTCTTAATTCATCTAATTCGGGATGAATTCCATTGGCGATAGCATTCCCTTTATTGATGGAAACGGGAGCATCTTGATTCAAAGTGGTTTTGATTTTTTCACGCAATAAATCACACGCATGTAAACTATCTCCGATGGCTTTTAAGGATTCATTTGTACTAGCCAAAGCCAAGGTTTTGATAGGAATAATAGCATCTAAAGAATGACAAAGATTCATTACTTCACGAGGTGAAACTTTTCCGGTAGCCACTTTAGAAATCAATCGTTCCAAATCGGAAATTTGTTTGATTTGGTATTGAATCTTTTGTAAAACTTCTGAATTTTCCTTTAAAAAAGTTACCACTTCGTGACGGGATTGAACCTTTGCTGCATCTTTCAAAGGCAAAGCCAACCAACGTTTCAACAAACGAGAACCCATCGGTGAAAGCGTTTTATCTATCACATCCAACAACGTAACCGCATTGGGATTAGTACTGTGGTATAATTCTAAATTTCGAATCGTAAAACGATCCATCCACACATACGCATCTTCAGCAATGCGTTGAATAGAAGTAATATGTTGGATTTTATTATGTTGCGTTTCTGACAAATAATACAAAACCGCTCCTGAAGCTACGATTCCTTCTTGCAATTCTTCAATACCGAAACCTTTTAGTGAATTGGTTTGAAAATGCTTGGTTAATACTTCATTTCCGTAATCTTCAGTATACACCCAATCTTCAAGAAAGAAGGTATGAAAATCTTCACCAAAAGCTGTTTTGAATTGTTGTTTGTGATTTTTAGTCACAAGAATTTCGCTCGGACTAAAATTTTGCAACAATTTATCAATGTATTCTTCATTACCTTGAGCAGTTAAAAATTCGCCTGTAGAAACATCTAAAAAGGAAACACCAATTTGCTTTTTACCAAAATAAACCGAAGCTAAAAAGTTATTTGATTTGGCTTGTAACACCTCATCGTTCATGGAAACACCGGGAGTAACTAATTCTGTAACACCTCGTTTCACAATGGTTTTGGTCATTTTTGGGTCTTCCAACTGATCACAAATCGCCACCCGAAGTCCGGCTTTGACCAATTTTGGTAAATAGGTATTCAGGGAATGATGAGGAAAACCCGCAAGAGCAGTTTCTGAATCAGAGCCGGCTCCCCTTTTTGTCAAAACAATTCCAAGAATTTGCGAAGCCCGAACAGCATCTTCACCAAACGTTTCATAAAAATCGCCCACACGAAACAACAAACAAGCATCAGGATATTTGGCTTTGATTTGATTGTATTGTTTCATTAAAGGAGTTTCCTTTGGTTCTTTTACGGCGTTGACTTTTGCTGACAAGGTCTTTTATTTTGGTTAGGATTCAAAAATACAGAAATAAAAATTCAATGACAATAACAATAGCAAAAATCAATTTCAATATCAAATGTAAATTTCAAATTCATTACCTATTTTTGCAAGATGAGAAAATTAGCCAATTCTGAACTGGAACGTAAAAATATTGAAGAGTTTAAACAAGCTCAAAAAACACCAATTATCATAGTTTTAGATGATATTAGAAGTTTGCACAATATTGGTTCGGTATTTAGAACTTCTGATGCGTTTTTGATTGAAAAAATCTACTTATGTGGTATCACGGCTACTCCACCCAATAAAGAAATTCACAAAACAGCTTTAGGAGCAACAGATACAGTAGCTTGGGAATATCAAAAAAATGTTTTGGATGTTATTGTCAAATTGAATTTAGAAAACATTTCCGTTTTTGCCATCGAACAAGTTGAGAATTCTGTAATGTTGAATGATTTTGAGGTTGAAAAAGGCAAAAAATACGCTTTAATTTTTGGCAACGAGGTAAAAGGTGTATCACAACAAGCAATCGAAAAATGTGATGGTGTGATTGAAATTCCGCAATTGGGCACCAAACATTCCTTGAATATATCAGTAAGTACCGGAATTGTGGTATGGGATTTCTTTAAAAAACTGATTGTTTTAGGAGAAAATTAGCATTTAGTCAACCTTTCGTCTGTTCGTTATTTCCTATTTTTACAAAATGAACGGTTTTATTAGCACCTACTCCTCCTTTTTTACATTTGTATTGCTTTTATTTATTGGTTTTTCAAATGAAAATGAAATACCATCTAAAAAAAGCAAAAAACCGTTTGCACTAAATGTTGCTCCTATTTTGAGTGCTACCGGAGAACAAATATATTGTCCCGGATCTTCAATGAAAATTGTAACGGATATGACTATTGTTGACCCAGATGACACCGGAATAGATGCTATTTATATTCAAATATCATCGGGTTATGTGAATGGTCAAGATGTTTTAACCTTAACAGGAAATCATCCAACAATCAATACAACTTGGAATGCTGCAACCGGAAAACTTACTTTGTCGGGGAATTCCGGTCAACCAACTTACACAGCCTTGGTTGCCGCTATTAAAGATGTATCATTTTCAAATTCTTCACCTAACCCAAGTGGTACAAGAACTTTTTCTATTACGGTAGGACAAGCCAATTACCTACCATCAAACGGTCATTATTATGAATATGTACCGGCAATTGGGATTACTTGGAATAATGCCAGAATAGCCGCTGCCAATCGAACATATTATGGCTTACAAGGCTATTTAGCGACAATTACTGCCCCTGATGAAGCTCAACTTTCAGGAGAACAGTCGGCCGGTGCCGGTTGGATTGGTGGTAGTGATGAGCAAACAGAAGGCATTTGGAGATGGATGACCGGACCTGAAATCGGAATGATTTTTTGGAACGGAGGCATTAACGGAACTACACCCAATTATGCCAACTGGAATAATGGTGAACCTAATAATGCCGGCGATGAAGACTATGCCCATATCACCGCTCCAGGAGTGGGGATTTTAGGCTCTTGGAATGATTTATCCAATACAGGAGAAGCAAGTGGAGATTATCAACCGAAAGGTTTTATTGTTGAATATGGTGGAATGCCCGGAGACCCAATTCTTCAAATTTCTACCAGCACAACTATTACAATTCCAAGCATCACTTCAACCGTTGGGCAAAGTAATTGTGGTGAAGGCTCCTTAACATTATCTGCTAATGCAACGGCAGGAATTGTAAAATGGTATGCATCTGCAACCGGAGGCACACCTATCGCAACCGGTACTACTTTTACGACTCCCCTTCTCACACAAACTACCACCTATTTTGTAGATGCTTTTGAAACAGATTGCACTACCGGAACAAGAACTGCTGTTACAGCTACTATTAACCAAATTCCTATTGTAACTGCAACTAGTCCTGTTACTGTTTGTGGTAGTAATACTGCAACATTATTAGCAACTACGACAACTGGCACCATTAACTGGTATGCAACGGCAACAGGTGGAACCAGTATTGGTTCAGGAACTTCTTTTACAACTCCTATTTTATCAGAAGACACTACTTTTTATGTTGATGCTGTAAATAATGGATGTTTATCGGGCAATCGAATTCCGGTCCAGGTGCAGGTTTTTGACTTACCAAATGTTGAAGATGAAAGCGTAATTCTTTGCGAAGGAAGTGTTATTACCTTAAATGCCGGGGTTTCAAATGCTACTTATCTTTGGTCTACCGGAGAAAGTTCACCAAGTATTCAGGTAAATAATAACGCCAATTACTTTGTTGAAATAACTTCACTAACAGCCGGAAATTGTTCGGTTACTAAAAATTTTACTATTATTCAATATGATAATCCGGTTATTGAAAATGTGATTGTTAAGAATAATACAGTAGAAATTATCATAAGTGGAAATGGCGATTTTGAATTTTCTATTGATGGTGTAAATTTTCAAGATTCCAACTTTTTTACGGTGAGTGAAGGTGGATTATATACCGCTAATGTTAGAGAAAAAAACTTTAACTGTGGATTTTTTTCGGAACAACCATTTGTAGTGATTTTGGTTCCTACCTTTTTTACACCAAATGGTGATGGATTTAATGATGTTTTGATTGTAAAAGGTCTTGACCGTTTTCCTAATTCATCTATAACAATATTTAATCGTTTCGGAAAACTTATCCGTCATATTACTCCTTCTCAATCGATATGGGATGGAACATTGAATGGTGAAAAACTTCCTGCCGATGATTATTGGTATGTTTTGAAAATTGATGAAAAAACACCAACAAGAAAAGGACATTTTTCGTTGTTGCGATAGCTAGACTAACTTGGCTTGAATTTCATTCAAAATAAAAATATAATCTTCCTGAAAATTCACAAAATCTTTATTGGAAACATCAATAATCAGAACATTTAGTTGGGTTTGTGTTTTGATAAAATCCAAATAACCTTGATTGATTTTTTCTAAATATTCTGCCGGAATTTGCATTTCATAACTTCTTCCTCTTTTTTTGATATTCTCCAAAAGTTGCTCTGTGTTTTGATACAGATATACATACAAATCCGGTTTGGGCATTTCTTTATGAATAATATCAAACATGGTTTTATACAATCGAAATTCATCTTCTGCCAAAGTAACTTTAGCAAAAATCAACGATTTAAAAATATGATAATCGGCAACTACAAAATCTTTAAACAAATCAAATTGTGCTAAATCATCAGTCAATTGTTGGTATCTATCAGCCAAAAAAGACATTTCAAGTGGAAATGCATATCGATTTTGGTCTTCATAAAATTTGGGTAAAAACGGATTGTCGGCAAAACGTTCCAATACTAATTTGGCATTAAAATCTTCTGCAATTTTTGTGGATAACGTTGTTTTTCCTGCACCAATATTTCCTTCAATCGCAATATAATTATACTGTTGTAAATTAATTTTTTGAAGAGGTGTTTCCAACTTCATAATTTCTTTACATTGGCTTTTATCTTCTGCTAAGGCAACTAATTCGGGTAAATATTTTTGTAGAATAGGATGACGCCAATCCAAATTCAAATCACGCATGGGCAACAATACAAACTTTCTGTTTTGCATATGCGGATGCGGAATTTTTAGTTTATCCGTCTGAATAATTTCTTCATTAAAAGCAATCACATCAATATCAATAATCCTTGCCTTGTACCCTTCTTGTTGGCTTCTCACTCTCCCTAACTCCAATTCAAGTTGCAAAATTTCATCTAAAAGTTGTTCTGCCGGTTTAGCCGTTTGCATAATTAATGCACAATTATAAAACGCATCGCTTTCAAAACCCCAAGACGGAGTTTCATATAAAGCCGAAACTTTTATAACGGTTCCGATTTGATTATGCAAAGATTGAATAGCTAACTGTATATTTTCCAAACGGTTACCTAAATTACTCCCTAAAGATAAAATGACTTGATTTTGCGTATTCATAGAAAAGCAAAATAAGTAAAACTATTTCATAAATAAAGTATCTTTGCACGCTGTGTTAATAAGTTTCTAAAACAGAATAAAATCAGTGTAACGAAACAGAAAAAAAGCACACTAATTGATGTAGATTGAAATAATTAAAATACGAAATATGAAATTTTTAGGAAATGTATTGGCCACCATCGTTGGATTATTTATATTTATCATGTTACTGTTTTTTGGTTTAATGATAGTTGGAGTCATCTTTGGAGGTGACTCAGAATTAAAAGAAGTCGAAACCAACTCGGTAATTGTGCTAGACATGAAAAATGTTGACTTAGATTATGCCGGAAAGTTCAAAGATCCATGGGTTACACTACTGGCAGAAGAAAGTTCGGTTGGGCTTATAGATGTTTTAAACGCCATTGATAACGCTAAAACCGATGATAAAATTAAAGGTATTTCCATTTTAAACAGCAGCAGTAGTTTAGGGTTGGCTCAATCAAAAGCGTTGCGTGATAAGTTATTAGACTTTCAAAAATCAGGAAAATTTATCGTTTCTTATGCTGATTATTTTACGCAAAAAGAATACTATATCAATTCGGTTGCCGACACGATTTATCTGAATCCGGTGGGCGAAATGGACTTCAAAGGACTTTCATCTGAAATCATGTTTTTTAAAGACATTCAGGAAAAAACAGGTGTAAAAATGGAAGTAATTCGTCACGGAAAATACAAAAGTGCCGTTGAGCCTTACCTAGAAAACGAAATGAGTGAAGCCAATAGAGAGCAAATTACCGCTTTATTGAATTCGGCTTGGAGTTCCATTGTAACTGATATTTCAAAAAGTAGAAACATTACCGTTGAAACATTAAATGGAATTGCGAATGATTTAGCGGCTAGAACACCGGAAATGGCAAAGAACACAAAATTGGTTGACAAAATTGGCTACGAAGATCAATACCATGACGGAATCAAAAAAGCGTTGAAAGTTAAAAAAGACGAAGATTACAACAGCATATCCATTAGAGATTATGCTAAAAATGTATCTAAAACACCTCAAAAAGTAGATAGCAAAGATAAAATTGCGATTATTTATGCTCAAGGAGAAATTATGGGTGGCGAAGGTGATGTAAACATCATTGGCGAAGGAGCCATGAGAACTTCTCTAAGAGAAGCACGTGAAGATGACAAAATAAAAGCGATTGTTTTGCGTGTTGATAGCCCCGGTGGAAGTGCTTTAACTTCTGAATTAATTTGGAGAGAAATTGAATTGACCAAAAAAGTAAAACCGGTAGTGGTTTCTATGGGTAATTTAGCCGCTTCCGGTGGATATTATATTTCTTGTAATGCTGATAAAATTATTGCTGAACCGAGCACAATTACAGGTTCAATAGGTGTTTACGGCGTATTACCCAATATGACTGAATTGTCAAAAAAAATCGGCATAAATACTTCTCAGGTAAAATCACACAATCATGCAGCAGGTTATAGCCCATTTAAACCGATAGACGAAAAATTTAAAGAGGTAACTACAGAATCGGTTGAAAACATTTATACCGTTTTTGTAAACCGCGTGGCTACCGGAAGAAAAATGACTTTTGAACAAGTTGATGCAATTGCACAAGGAAGAGTTTGGACTGGAACAGAAGCTTTGCAAAATGGTTTAGTGGATCAATTAGGCGGATTAGATGTTGCCTTGAAAGAAGCCGCTAAATTGGCAAAAATCAAAAAATACAAAACCGTTAACTATCCTGAATTTGAGAAAACCTTTATGGAGTTTTTGAATGATCAAAATGGAATTCCTTTTGCCAAAAACAAAGAAAAATTGATAAAAGAAGAAATTGGAGAAGAAGCCTATCAAACCCTTCAAATCCTAAAAAGAGTAACGGCAAAAAAGGGAATACAAGCCTCGTTGCCTTATGAAATTAAAATTCAATAGAAAACAAAACCTGACTATTAACGGTCAGGTTTTTTTGATTTCATTAACAACTGTTGTTGCACAATATCCTTACATTTGTTAAAAAAATTGGAAACTAAAGACAAACTCTTTGCTTATCAAATTTATTTCACATTAGGAGCATTATTTATTGCTTCATTGGTTGTGTCCAATTTAATTTTTCAAAAATTTTTTTATTGGGATTTTTTTGGCATTTATCGATTTGAAATTTCGGTGGGAATACTACCCTATCCAATCACTTTTTTAATCACAGATATTATTTCAGAAGTTTACGGAAAAAAGAAAGCGAATCAAATAGTGACAACCGGAATTTTTGCTTCTGTTTTTTCGTTACTCATTGTATATGTTGCCAACAATGCTCCCGCAATTGCATCATCACCGGTTGACGATAGTCTTTTTACTAAAGTTTTTGGACAAACTGCCTTAGCGGTTTTAGCTTCCATGTTGGCGTATTTAGCCGCACAATATATTGATATTTATATCTTTCATTTTTGGAAAAAAGTAACAAAAGGAAAAATGCTTTGGGTGCGAAACAACTTTTCAACCTTTACTTCTCAGTTTGTAGATACATTTGCGGTATTATTTTTGCTATGTAGTTTTAATATTTTAAGTTGGGACTTATTTACAAGTTTGTTAATAAGTGGTTTTTTATTTAAGGCTCTTATTGCTGTTCTTGATACTCCTTTTTTATATTTGGCAGTATTTTATTTCCAAAAACGTTTTAACTTGGCAAGAGGCGAAGAACTGATTTTAGACTAACTTTCACATCAATAATAATACATCGCTCCAAATTAAAAAGCAAAACAATGATTAAGAAAATTTTAAAAGGTTTAGGGATTTTTTTATTAGTAGCCATTATTGCATTGGCAGCAGCACCCTTTTTATTTAAAGACAAAATCAAAGAATTAGTGCTTAAATCTATCAACGAAAATGTGGATGCAAAAGTGGCATTTGATGACGTGAGTTTGAGTCTTTTCAAAAGTTTTCCAAGAGCAAATGTAACCATCGATAAATTGAGCATCATTAACAAAGCTCCATTTGAGGGTGATACGCTTTTTTATTCTGGACAGTTAAATTTAAAAATGTCGGTTAAAGAGTTATTCAAATCAGAAGGCGAACCAATGGAATTAGAATCCTTTTCCAGCGTTGACGGATTAGTAAATATTATCTTTAATAAAGATGGTATTGGTAATTTTGACATCGCCCTTAAAAAAGACAAAGAGGAAAAAGCATCAGAAAACAAGCCTTTTGCCATGAACATTCAAAGTTATTCAGTTGAAAACCTGAAATTTACTTTTACAGATCAATCGTCAAACATTAATATGACAATTGATAAAATCCACCACACCGGAAAAGGAAATTTTGCCGCTTCAAAGTTAGATTTAGTAACAAAAACAGAAGCTGTTTTGAATTTGGATATGGATAAAACGAATTATATGAAAAACGTATCGTTGAATTTGGATGCGATTTTAGGGATAGATTTAGACAACAGTAAATATACGTTCAAAGACAACAAAGCTCTAATCAATCAATTACCATTAGAGTTTGCCGGTTTTATTCAAATGGTTGACGCCGGACAAAATTATGATTTGAAGTTTAAAACCCCTACTTCATCATTTAAAAATTTTTTAGGATTGGTTCCGTCTGCCTATAAAGGTGATTTGGATAAAATTCAAACTACAGGAGATTTTAAAGTTGATGGTTTTGCAAAAGGATTGCTTTCTGACACCACAATACCAAAATTTAATTTAGTAATTGCCTCCAACAATGCTTCTTTCAAGTTTCCTGATTTACCTAAAAAAGTTGAAAATATAATTATTGATACAAAAATCAAAAACGAAACCGGTTTGATGAATGACACCTACGTAAATATTGATAATTTATCGTTTAAAATTGACCAAGATGTTTTTAATGCAAAAGCCAATATTAAAAATATTGCTGAAAATCCTTTAGTTGATGCTGCTTTGAAAGGAACCATCAATTTAGGAAACCTCAGTAAAGCGTATCCAATTAAACTAGAAAAACCGCTTTCCGGAATTTTGAAAGCTGATGTTACTACAAAGTTTGATATGCAATCGGTTGAACAAGAAAAATATCAAAACATTCAAAATGCCGGTTTAGTTAGCATAACAGGTTTTAAATATACGGATGAAAACGGCAAAGGAATGGATATTAATGAAGCGGTTGTCTTGTTTAATCCAAGCACATTAAACTTGCAAAAATTTGAAGCTAAAACCGGAAAAAGCGACATCAATGTAAATGGTGTTTTAGATAATTTCTATGGTTATTTATTTAACAATCAGAATTTGAAAGGAAACTTCAATATGAGTTCTAATCAATTAGCCATTAGAGATTTCATGACAACTGAGGCACCAGCTAAAGAAGGTCAGAAACCTAGTGAAGCCATGAAGATTCCGGCATTTTTAGATGTAACTTTAAACGCAAAAGCCAATACAGTTTTATATGATAATTTAACGTTGAAAGATGTTTCCGGTAAGTTGACCATTAAAGATGAAAAAGTGACATTAGATAATGTGAAAACGAACATTTTTGGTGGTCAAATTGGTTTAAATGGAAATGTTTCTACCAAAACAACTGTACCGACTTTTGCCATGAATTTAGATTTGAAATCGGTAAATATTAGTGAAACATTTACACAATTGGATATGATGAAAAACATCGCACCGATTGCCAATGTCATCAACGGTAAATTGAATTCAACCATTCAACTTTCGGGGAATTTAGACGCAAAAGAAATGACCCCTGATTTAAAATCACTAACCGGAGATTTGATGGGTCAGTTGCTTTCTACAACGGTAAACCCTTCAAATTCAACTTTATTGAGTGCATTGGACAACCAAATAAATTTTATTGATTTGAAAAAAATCAATTTAAATGATTTAAAAACCAATTTATCCTTTCAAAACGGTAAAGTAAATGTAAAACCATTTGACATTAAATACCAGGATGTTACATTAAATATTGGTGGTTCGCATGGTTTTGACCAAACGATGAACTACAACATTAAATTTGATGTTCCTGCAAAATATTTAGGTACAGAAGTTAACAATCTATTGTCAAAACTATCCCCTTCAGATGCCGCTAAAATTCAAAATATTCCGGTTACGGCTTTAGTGGGTGGAAATTTTACAAAACCAACCGTTTCAACTGATATGAAACAAGCAACTACCACATTAGTAAAACAATTGGTAGAACAACAAAAACAAAAATTAATCCAACAAGGAACTAATCAATTAACTAATCTTTTGAATCAAAATAAAAATCCAAAAGATACTACTAAAACATCTGTTCCGGCAACCAAAGAAGAGGTGAAAGCAAAAACTGAAGAAGTTGTGAAAGATAAAGTAAAAGAAGGGTTAAATAATCTTTTCAATAAAAAGAAAAAAGACAATTAATTAAATTTGAATTTTCACCACATAGCCTTCAAAAGTCCGCACATTAAAAACGGTTCCGTCTTGAAAAAGTAAATATTGCCCTTTTATACCGGAGAGTTTTCCAGCATATTGAGGTGATTTGTCTAAGTTTAAACTCATCACTTTTTTGGGATAACTCAAAACAGGATAGTGAAGTTCAAAAAGATTTGGTGTTTCGGTTGCATAATATTCTTGAACTTCTTTAGGGAGAAAATTTCCTGCCTTTAAGCGTTCCTGAACTAAATCAACGGAGGGCACTTCATTTTTCAACATTTTTTGCCAATTGGTTTTATCAGCATATTGATTTTTCAATGCCACCTCTGTAATTCCGGCCAAATAACGATTTGGCACTTCAACAATTGGCACCGCTTGAACTGCACCTTGATCTATCCAACGGGTAGGAACTTGGGTTTTTCGGGTAACGCCAACTTTCACTTCGCTTGAAAGAGCTAAATAAACAATGTGGGGTTGCAATTGCACTTTCTTTTCATATGCTAAATCGCGGTCTTCAATATCTAAATGAGCGGTGCTTAGTTCGGGTTTCATAATCCAATCACCGGCAGAAGCACTTGACATAAAACAATCATAACAAAAACCTTGACGAAAAATTTTTTTCTTTTTACCACATTGCAAACATTGGTAGCCTTGAAAAGAAATTTCAAGTTCTTTGTCTAATAACTGATTGAGATGGAGAAAACTATTTTCAAATACTAAATAATATTGAATCGGATTTCCAAACTCGGTTTGCATTTTGGTTAGAACGCCTTCGTATGTCATGAAAAAGAAAGTTTAAACACTACATTTTGTTGTTTCACAAAATTCGTTACATTTGATGAAGTTGTAAAGGTAAGTTTTGTTCTTTCAAAATTCAATTTCACTTATTAACAATTTAACTCAATCAAAATGCCACTACCTATTATCAATTCAATTGCTTCATGGATTTTGAAAAAAAGGATTCATCAAATTGAATTGTTTATGAAATATCCGAATGAAGTACAGGAAGAATTGTTGTTCTCACTTCTGAAAATTTCGGAAAACACGGTAATTGGCAGACAATATGAATTCAATTCGATAAAAAATTATCAAACCTTTTCAGAGCGAATTCCGGTATCTACGTATGAAGATTTAGAACCCATGATTGAGCAAACCCGAAAAGGAATGCAAAATATTTTTTGGCCAACTTCTATCAAATGGTTTGCAAAATCGAGTGGAACCACCAATGCAAAAAGTAAATTTATTCCGGTAAGTAATGAAGCTCTCGAAAACTGTCATTATAAAGCAAGCAAAGATTTATTGAGTTTATATTTGAACAATAATGAAGATTCACAATTGTTTGTAGGCAAAAGTCTTCGTTTGGGTGGAAGCAAAGAATTATATGAAGACAACAATACTTTTTTTGGCGATTTATCAGCCATTTTAATTGATAATATGCCTGTTTGGGCAGAATTTAGTTCCACTCCAAGTAACCGAGTTTCGCTAATGGGCGATTGGGAAATAAAATTAATGGCTATTGTACAAGAAACCATTCATGAAGATGTAACAAGTTTAGCCGGTGTTCCCTCTTGGATGCTGGTTTTATTGAACAAAGTATTGGAAGAAACCGGAAAAACAAACTTACTGGAAGTTTGGCCCAACGCAGAAGTTTATTTTCACGGTGGCGTAAGTTTTGAGCCTTATCGCGAACAATATAAAAACCTTTTTCCAAAAACTGATTTCAATTATTATGAAATCTATAATGCTTCGGAAGGATTTTTTGCCATACAAGACCTGAATTACTCCAACGATTTATTGCTGATGTTGGATTACGGAATCTTCTATGAATTCATTCCAATGGATACTTTTGGCACACCAGAACAAAAAATTATTCGCTTAGCGGAAGTAGAATTATTTAAAAATTATGCCGTTGTGATTACTACTAATTCGGGCTTATGGCGATACATGATTGGTGATACCGTTCGGTTTACATCTTTAAATCCATATCGAATTCGAGTAACCGGAAGAACGAAGCATTTTATCAATGTTTTTGGAGAAGAATTAATTGTAGAAAACACCGATCAAGCACTTGCAAAAGCCTGTAAAGAAACAGAATGCGAGGTTACCGATTACACTGTAGCTCCAATTTTCATGGATGGAAAGGAAAAAGGTGCACATGAGTGGGTCATTGAATTCAAAAAAGCTCCTGAAAATTTACACTTCTTCAAAAAGGTATTAGATGACTCTTTGCAATCCTTAAACTCAGATTACGAAGCCAAAAGACGTAATAATATGACGTTAAATCCGTTAGTACTAAATGTGGCTCGTACCAATTTGTTTTATGATTGGTTAAAAGAAAAAGATAAATTAGGCGGGCAGCATAAAATTCCCCGTTTATCAAATGAGCGAACGTATTTGGAACAATTATTACAATTGCAATTTGTAGAAAAGATTTAAAATGAAAAAAATAGCTATCTTTTTCTTAATTACAATCCTTTATTCCTGCGGTCCAAAAAGATTAGGATGCGGTCCTCGTAGATGTGAGGTGGATTCAAAAAAAGAAATTCCAAATAGTAAACCCATAAAAAATCCCGAAGTAAAAACTTCAGGATTAGTGTAAGTAAATAATATTTTTCTTCTTTAAGAAACTGCCTTTAAGCGTTGTAGCATATTTTTGTTCAACGTATGTTCAGCATAGCTTTTTTCTATATGTAAGGACTTTTCGTCTGAACTTGGCAAATCATACATGGCATCTGTTAAGATGGCTTCACAGAGTGAACGCAATCCACGAGCACCTAATTTGTATTCTAAGGCTTTGTCAACAATATAATCTAAGGCTTCTTCAGAAATAGAAAATTCAACACCATCCATTTCAAACAACTTTTGATATTGTTTGATTAACGCATTTTTTGGTTCAGTTAAAATAGAACGCAATGTTTCTCTATCTAAAGGATTCATATAGGATAGCACCGGAAGACGACCAATAATCTCAGGAATCAATCCAAAATCTTTGATGTCTTTCGGAATGATGTATTGCATTAGATTGTCTTTGTCAATTTGATCTGTATTAGCAGAAGCACTGTATCCAACCGCTTGACGATTCAATCGCTTGGAAATAATTCTTTCAATTCCGTCAAATGCTCCTCCGGCAATAAAAAGAATGTTTTGTGTGTTTACTTCAATAAACTTCTGATCGGGATGTTTTCTGCCACCCTTAGGTGGAACATTAACAATTGTCCCTTCCAATAATTTTAATAAAGCTTGTTGAACACCTTCACCTGAAACATCTCTTGTAATCGAAGGATTGTCACTTTTACGTGCGATTTTATCAATCTCATCAATAAAAACGATTCCTCGTTCTGCTTTGGCTACATCATAATCAGCTACTTGCAATAATCGTGTTAAAATGCTTTCTACATCTTCTCCTACATATCCGGCTTCTGTTAAAACGGTAGCATCTACAATCGTAAGCGGCACATTCAACATTTTGGCAATGGTTTTTGCTACTAACGTTTTACCCGTACCTGTTTGACCAACCATAATGATGTTACTTTTCTCAATTTCCACATCATCATCATGAGTCTTCTGCATCAATCGTTTGTAGTGATTATACACCGCAACAGACATTACTTTTTTGGTTTGGTCCTGACCAATCACATATTGATCTAAAAATGCTCGGATTTCTTTCGGTTTTTTGAGCACTAAATCACCCAAGCCATGTGAATGCTTGTTTTGCTTTAGTTCTTCTAAAACAATTCCGTGTGCCTGATCGATACATTTATCACAAATGTGAGCATCAATTCCGGCGATTAACAAATTTGTTTCGGGTTTCTTTCTTCCACAGAAAGAACATTCCAACATTTCTTTTGCCATTGTTTATGGTAATTGGTTATAGGTAATTGGTAAATCCTTTCCCTAAAACTATTTTCTTCTTAACACTTCATCAATCATTCCGTATTCTTTCGCTTCATCAGCAATCATCCAATAATCGCGTTCAGAATCTTTATACACTTTTTCAAAAGATTGCCCGGAATGATTAGCAATAATTTGATACAATTCATCCTTCAACTTCAACATTTCTTTCAAGTTGATTTCCATATCAGTAGCAACACCTTGTGCCCCACCTGATGGTTGATGAATCATTACTCTTGAATGCGGTAAAGCTGAACGTTTTCCGGC
The DNA here is from genome assembly GCF_000425465.1 of Flavobacterium filum DSM 17961. Classification (GTDB taxonomy): domain Bacteria; phylum Bacteroidota; class Bacteroidia; order Flavobacteriales; family Flavobacteriaceae; genus Flavobacterium; species Flavobacterium filum. The sequence goes on from NZ_KE384381.1 coordinate 185,607, forward strand.
AGCACCGGCACATAACAATACGGCTCCCATTGAAGCAGCCATACCTGTACAAATAGTAGCAACATCAGGTTTTACATATTGCATGGTATCATAAATCCCTAAACCGGCATATACACTTCCGCCCGGAGAATTGATATAAATTTGAATGTCTTTTGAAGCATCAACACTTTCCAAAAACAATAACTGAGCTTGAATAATGTTGGCCACATAATCGTCAACGCCGGTTCCCAAAAAGATGATTCTATCCATCATCAAACGAGAAAAAACGTCTAATTGCGATACATTTAATTGACGTTCTTCAATGATGTAAGGGGTCATTCCGCTTACAATTTTATCGTAATACATGCTGTTCACACCGTGGTGTTTGGTAGCAAATTTTTTAAATTCTTTTCCGAAATTCATCTTAAATAGGCTTTTTTGAACTGCTCTTTTAAACGTAAAAGAGCGTCAAATTTTACATTTGACGCCCAAAGATACTACTTTTTTTGAAAATTCTTATTCTCCATACATTTCTTTAACGAACTGTTCGTAAGAAACTTCTTTTGTCTTAGCTTTTACTTTTTCTTTGAAAAGACCTAACATCTTTTCGTTCATCACTTGTTCAGACAATCTTTTTACTTCGTCTTGATTAGAAAGTACACGGGCAACGATTCCGTCAATATCTTCCTGAGTTGGATTCATTTGACCAAACTGAGCCATTTGTTTCTTGATTAATTCAGAAGTATACGCTTTCAAATCATCAAATGTAATTTGTAAGTTGTTTTCTGTCATTACTTTACCTTCAATCAATTGGTAACGAAGACCTCTTTCAGATTTCGCAAATTCTTCTCTTGCTTCTTCTTCAGTTAATGGCTTTTCACCAGCGTTTTGTAGCCATTTAATTAAAAATTCAGATGGCAAATCAAATTTGGTGCTTTCTAACAAAAATTCAGTTACATCGTTTAAGAATTTTTGATCGGCTTGTTGAGCAAATTGTTTTTCAGCATCTTCTTTGATTTTAGCTTTCACTTCATCAACAGAAGTTACATTTCCTTCTCCAAACAACTTATCAAATAATTCTTGATTTAATTCTGCTTTTTCGCTTGTAGTAATTCCTTCAATTTTTACAGCTACTTCAACCTCTAAACCATGTACTATATCATGATCTACTTTCAAATAATCCATTAACTTGTGGTCGTCATCAAATAGGCCTTTTGTATTTACTTCCACAACATCTCCCACCTTTTTTCCGATGAATTTTTTGGCAGTTTTTTTATCTTTAAAAACATCCAAAGAAATGGAAGTTGTATTATTGATTCCGTTTGCTTCGTTTGTGAACGTTACATTCAAATCGTCTCCTTCTTCAACGGTATCTTTCGAAATTAATTTTCCGTATTGTTTTTGGATTCTCTCCACTTGATCGTTCAACATTTTATCATCAGCAATAATTTTGAAAGATGTAATGTTGTTTTTAGCGGATAAATCTACTGCGAATTCAGGAGCTAATCCCAATTCAAAATCAAACGTAAAATCTTCTTTATCCCAATCAAAATCTTGGGTTACTTTTGGTAGCGGATTTCCTAAAATATCTAATTTTTCCTCTACTAAATATTTATTCAAATTTTCTTGCAAAACTTTGTTTACTTCTTCTAACAACACAGCTTTTCCATATTGTTTCTGAATTAAACTCATTGGCACAGCTCCTTTTCTAAAACCTGGAATGGAAGCATTTTTACGGTAATCTGCTAATACTTTTTCTACTTTAGAAGCATAATCATTTTTGGAAACTTCAACGGTAACCACCGCATTCAAAGCGTCCACATTTGTTCTTGTGATATTCATTTCTGTTTACATACTAAAATTGGGTGGCAAAAGTACAACTTTTAAACCACCCAACCAAGTAATAATCTATTGAATTTTAAAATATTCTAAGCGTTTTTAACGCTCTTCTTTTCCGGTTAATTTATACACTAATGATTGAGAAATGGAGAGAATGATACTAAAAAACATGGCCGTCCAAAATGATTCTACATAAAATCCTCCCACAATATTGCTACATAACAGTACCAAAAGAGCATTTATCACCAATAAAAACAACCCTAACGTAAGAATAGTAACCGGTAAAGTAAACAAGATAATGATTGGCTTGATAAACACATTTAACAAACCTAAAATGATAGCTACATATACGGATTGAATAAAACTATCCACTTTGACCCCCGGCAACAAATGAGCAATTAACATTACCAATCCGGCTGTTACTAATATTCGAATGACTAAATTCATATTTAAAAGTTTTTATAAATGTATAAAAAAAATTACCTTTTCAAAAATTGGTTCACAATTGAAAAAAATAATTGTGGATTTTCGGCATGCAGCCAATGTCCGGCTCCGAGAATAGTTTCAAATTGAGCCAAAGGAAAAAATTGACGGATTTCATCATGTTCTTCATTTTTGATGTAATTGGAATTGCCTCCTTTGATGAATAAAGTTGCTTTCGAAAATAGTGCTCCTTCAGGCAAGGCCGTTCCAACTTGCTCAATTTCTGCATTAAAAGCCTTTAAATTGAATCGGAAAGCCAATTGACCGGGTTCTTTCCAATATAAGCTTTTCATTAAAAACTGTCGAGTACCAAAATCAGGAATGTATTTCTTCAAAATTTCATCCACTTCACTTCTTTCTGGTTTTAAAGAAAAATCAACTGCATTTAATCCGGCTAAAATATCCTGATGATGCGGACGATAATATCTCGGACCAATATCCGCAACAATTAATTTATGAATCATTTCCGGATGATTTATAGCCAAAAACATGGCTACTTTTCCTCCCATGGAATGACCAATAATGTCTATTTTATCAAGCTGATGAAATGTACAGTAATTTATAACATCTTCAACCATCACTTGATAATTGAATTCATCTGAATGAAAACTTCTTCCGTGATTTCTTAAGTCAAGCATGTGGACTTGAAATCCTTTATCGGCAAATTGAGTACCAAGCGTTTTCCAATTATCAGACATACCGAGAAAACCATGCAAAATCAAAAGCGGTTTACCAGAACCTTCAATTTTTGAATGTAGTATCATGTAATTTTTTGTTGGCAAGTTAAGTAATTACGGATAAATACTCAAATTAGTACCTTCTTCCTTTCCATTCAAATGGACCAAATAATGACCAAACTGCAACAGCTGTACTAAAAAATGGATAGAGTAAATAGGTCGCAAAAAGATGTTTCAATCGAATTTGATAAAAATTAGCTACTTGAAAAGCTAGAAAAATATCGATTAACCCTTTTAAAATCAGTAAAGTCACTACTTCAAATTTTCCAAAAAAAAGCAAAATTAACGCTCCAATAAATGCACTATTTGTCAGAAAAACCACAATTGCTGTCGTTTTACCCATGAAAGAAGAATAAGCCGTTGATTTTCCGGCCCATCGCACTCGTTGATGAAAAAGTTTTTTCCATGATGAAGCACTTTTTGTTATCACATAAAAATTAGCATCTTTCAAAAATTGTACTCGTTCAGGAAATTTTTTAACTGCTTTTTGCAACAGAAAAACATCATCACCACTGGCAAGTTGTTCATTTCCTAAAAAGCCATTCAATGTGTTGAAAAAGGTTTTTGAGTAAGAAAAGTTGGCTCCATTGCACATAAATGGATTTTTTAACCCAAAACTACCCAAGGTAACCGCTTGCAAACTTGCCATTTCAATTTGCTGAAAATAAGTTAAAAAATTATCCTCTTTTTGAAAAAAAACTGGGCCGGCTACCATTTCAGCGGAAGTGTGATGAATAAAGTCCGACAACTTAATCAACCAATCCGAAGGCACTAAACAATCGGCATCGGTGGTTACAATCCAATTCATTTTTGAGTGGTGGATAGCTAATTCAATGGCTGCTTTTTTTGGCGAAAGCGATTTTTCAGATACATTCAATAAAACAATCGGCAAATCGAAACCGGAAATTTGAAAATCATCTTCAGAATGATCGTTGACTAAAATAATCTCAAAATCATCTCGATGATATTTTAACTGTTGAAAAGAAAAAAGTAGTGCTTTTAAATTTTCTGCTTCATTTCGAAAAGGAACCACAATACTAAAAGTAATTCTTTCTGAATTTACATGAAAATCACTCTTCTTATATTTTCTAAATCCCAACAAAAAAGCGAATAGTAACAATAAATAAATTCCGAAAATACAATATAATACAATCATCATGAAATGTTTAACGGCTTATATTTCACAACATAAAAAGTACCAATTAAAACCGGCAGCACTAAATTCATGAGCCACATTAACGTGGTGATAGAAACAATAATCCATTCATCAACGCCTAATTTTCCAAACAAAAAAACAGCTATACTTCCTTTAATTACTACATCCATCAAGTGAATTGTTGGGATAATGGAAGCCAAAAAATACATGGTAAAAATCGTCAAAATAGCATCCGAATAAGAAATTTCAACATGAAAAATCAACAATAAAACGTAAAATTGATGGGAAAACAACAAATACCTCAAAACGGAATATTGAAAATTGGCAAAGTGTTTCCTTGCCGGAAAAAGTCTAATTCTTCCCCATAAATGTTCGATGGAATACCCATAAAAGCTCCACTTTTTAATTTTAAAAATAAATATAAGTATCCCTAAAATGAGTAGTATTGGCAACCAAAAAAGATAACTGTTTTCAAACGATTCATAATCTCCAAAAAGTGGGGAAAGGATAAATAGAAATAAAACACCTATTATACCAAAAAAAACCGTCACTAACATTTGAGTACTGTTTCCTAAAAAATTGAGGAAAATTATTTTTTTTGTCTTTTCTTTCGAATAATACAAACATTTTGCAGCATATTCTCCTACTCTGTTTGGCGTAAAAATAGAGGCCGTTAAAGAGCCTAGAGATTGTTCAACCGCTTTAGAAAAAGTGATTTTTGTAAAACTGGATACTAAATTTTTCCATTTCAAACATTCCAAAACCCAATTCAGTACAGACATTGAAAGGATTCCTGTAAAAGTGATGAAGCTAAATCGGTCTACCATTACATTCCAATTCACTCCCTCCTGTTTTTGTTTTAATTCGGAAAGTAAAAAAAATACCGCTCCACAAACAATGAAAAGTTTGATGAGAACCAAAAGGATTTGTTTAGTTTTGTATGAAATTGAAATCATTAACACAAAGAAACAAACTTTTCGTTTGATTCCTTTAACATTATCAAAAAAGATTGGCAAACGAACGCATCATATTAGGCATTGACCCCGGAACCACCATTATGGGATTTGGTTTAATTAAAGTGGTGAACAAAAAAATGGAGTTCATGCAGTTGAACGAATTGATTTTAAGCAAATACGACGATCATTACACCAAATTAAAAATCATTTTTGAACGAACCATCGAGCTGATTGAAACCCATCATCCGGACGAAATTGCGATTGAAGCTCCTTTTTTCGGTAAAAACGTACAATCTATGCTCAAACTCGGAAGAGCTCAAGGGGTTGCGATGGCAGCCGGATTGTCACGACAAATTCCGATTACGGAATACGAACCTAAAAAGATAAAAATGGCCATCACCGGTAACGGAAATGCCAGTAAAGAACAAGTGGCTAAAATGTTGCAACAGTTGTTAGGCTTGAAGGAATTGCCTAAAAACTTGGATTCTACCGATGGTTTGGCGGCAGCAGTTTGTCATTTTTTTAATTCAGGAAAAGTGATTGGAGAAAAAAGCTATTCAGGTTGGGATGCTTTTGTGAAACAGAATGAGGATAAAATCAGTAAGAGATAAATCACAAAAAAATATTTGTTAAAAAAACCTTAAAACTAAAAATTTTCTTATGTTTGTTTTTTAATCAAACTTATTTACAATGAAAATTTTAAAATTTATCTTAATTTTTGTACTAGCAGGTTTAACATCTTGTTCATCTGACAGCAGTGGCGGAAGCTCAGTTTCTAATGCTTTAACTGTTAACGGAACTACTGTTACACTAGGTACTGTAATTGCACAAAAAAGTGAAGAATCACTTTTTATTTATGCAAGTGCCTCTGACGGCTCTTCAATTCAAATTGGTTTTAACAAATATGGCAATTTGGAATCAGTAATTTATGATGACCAAAATTTTAATTCGTTTTACAATTACCAATATTTTAAATCCAATTATTTTGATTTTGATTTAATTTCAATTAACGAAAGTAATAATTCAGTAAAAATATCTTACTCAGGTACATTATATAGTAATGAAAATGATTTGGAATCCAATAGTATTTCAATTTCCGGAAGTTTCAATGTTAATTATATCAACCAAACTCCATTAATTGAAGGTCTAGGTTTAAGTTGTAAAATTGGTGGTCAAAATTGGTATGAAACGGATTTTTGGGACAATGGTTTTTCGAATGTTGATAGAAAATTTATCAGCGATGATGATAAAATGATTATCATGAATTTTGAAGATGAATCTATAGAACCAGGCACTTATACTTTTAATGGCAGCAATGTAAATAAATTAAGCCTTGCAAAATTTAATACAACTACCAAAGAATATGATAGTTACAATACTAGCGGAACAGTAACCATTACTTCAAATACAATAGTTTCTGGAGTAGTTCGTGTAATTGAAGGAACATTTAGTTTTACGGCTACCAACGGTTCTAATACAATAGAAGTCACTAACGGTACATTTAAAACTAACTTTTAAATTATCCCTTCTATAAAATAAATATATTTGCCAGACCTATGTCTGGCATTTATATTCATATCCCCTTCTGCAAGCAAGCTTGTCACTATTGCGACTTTCACTTTTCAACTTCAATGAAAAAGAAAGACGAGATGGTTTTGGCTTTAGCGAAAGAAATTGCCATGCGAAAAGAGGAATTCAAAAATGAAGTGGTTGAAACTATTTATTTCGGCGGAGGAACTCCATCTATATTAACGATTGAAGATTTGCGATTGTTGATTGATGAAGTGAATAAAAATTATAATGTCATTGAAAACCCTGAAATAACAGTAGAAGCTAATCCCGATGACTTATCCTCCGAGTTGTCATTTCGAGGAACGAGAAATCTCTTTGAGGAACTCAAAGTAATCGGAGTAAACCGTCTCTCCATTGGCATTCAATCTTTTTTTGAAGAGGATTTGAAAATGATGAATCGGGCTCATAATGCCCAAGAAGCCAAAAAGTGTTTGGAAGAAGCAACCAAACATTTCGACAACATTTCCCTTGATTTGATTTATGGTATTCCTGGAATGAGTAATGAAAAATGGATGCAAAATATTGAAACAGCTTTGTCTTTTGGCATTCCACACTTTTCAAGTTATGCGTTGACGGTTGAACCTAAAACCGCATTACATTCATTTATTCAAAAAGGAATTATTCCGGTCCCGGATGATGAAGTGGCTCAGGAACATTTTGAAATTTTGGTTGAAAAATTGGAAGAAGCCGGTTTCATTCACTACGAATTATCCAATTTTGGAAAGGAAAACTATTTTTCCAGAAACAATTCGAGTTATTGGCTGGGTAAAAAATACATCGGCATTGGTCCGTCGGCTCACAGTTATGATGGTGAAAAACGGGGTTGGAATGTGTCGAATAATACAAAGTATATCAAATCCATTCAAGAAGGAAAATTGCCCATTGAAACCGAAACGTTATCCAAAACCGATCGCTACAACGAATATGTGATGACGGGTTTGCGAACCATTTGGGGAATTTCGTTGGATAGAATTTTAAACGAATTTGGTCAAACCTATTTAGACTACCTCAACCAACTAGCCACCAAATATATTGAAGATCATTTGCTTTTTGTGGATGAAAATATTTTGCGAACCACTCGAAAAGGTAAGTTTTTGAGCGATGGGATTGCTTCTGATCTTTTCATGTTGAATTTAAGTTAATTTTTAACATTAAGAAGTTAGGGATAATTAAGGTTTTCATTAAGCCTTTATTTATTTTTACTAAATTTGAAAAAGGTTTTAACATTAAGAAGTTAAGGAAAATTAAGGTCTTCATTAAGTCTTAACTAAACTTAATGAAATCACCCTTAATTTCTTAATGTTATAAAAAAGTTGAAAAATTGACAGCAACCATCACCCATCAAAACAAAACCTTCCAAGTAGATTTATCAAAACCAATTGATATTTCGCTGCCCTTATCCAACACAGAAAACAATCCGATTGCGTGGTACATTGAAAAACCGCAGATAGAACCTGTTCGTTTTGGTTCTTGGGTGGGAAGTGTGAAAGGCGGAGCAACGACCAATTTCAATAACATTTTTTTCAATCCGCACGGACACGGAACGCACACGGAATGTTTGGGACATATTACGAAGGAATTTTTCAGTATCAATCAAGCTTTGAAAACCTTTTTCTTTACAGCTCAACTGATTTCCATTCAACCGGAACAACAAGGAGAGGATTTTGTGATTACAAAAAGTCAAGTGGAAAATGCGTTAGGGAATGCAATTCCGGAAGCCATTATCATTCGAACCTTACCCAATTTAGACGAAAAAAAATCGAAAAATTATTCACACACCAATCCGCCCTTCTTGCATGAAGATGCGGCTACTTTTATTCGCGAAAGGGGTATACAACATTTATTAATCGATTTACCGAGTGTGGACAAAGAAAAAGACGAAGGCAAATTATTGGCTCACAAAGCCTTTTGGAACGTAAAAGATGTAAATGATTTAAATAACGATGCACAAAAAAATGCCACGATTACTGAATTGATTTTTGTGGATGACGCTGTGAAGGATGGTTCATATTTATTGAATTTGCAGATTGCTTCGTTTGAAAATGATGCGAGTCCGAGTAAGCCGGTTTTATTTAGTTTGGAGTAAGGAGTTTTTAGTTGGGAGTAGATAGTTATGAATAAATAGTTGGGAATAAGGAGTTAAAAATAAAATTATGGATTATAGAGATTTATTAGCCTATAAAAAATCCTTTGCTTTAGCGATGATGATTTTTGAAGTTTCTAAAGAATTCCCGAAGGAGGAGAAATATTCATTAACCGATCAAATAAGACGAAGTTCAAGAAGTGTAACCGTTACATTAACAGAAGCGTATAGAAAAAGAACATATCCAAAAAACTTTTTTAGTAAATTAACAGACACAGAAGCTGAAAACTCAGAAACTCAAGTTTGGCTTGATTTCTCATTTTCTTGTGGCTATTTGAATGAAATAAAACATTCTGAATTAAGTAGTTTAAATGATGAAATTGGAAAATTAATTCGCTATATGATGAACAACCCTGATAAATTTGGTTCTTCAAAAATTTGATTTTTTAGTTTACACCCAACTATAAACTCCTTACTCCCAACTATAAACTCCCAACTAATTATGAACATCCAACAACTATATGATTATTGTCTCTCCAAAAAAGCCGTCACCGAACACTTCCCTTTCGATGAAGACACATTAGTTTTTAAAGTCGGAGGAAAAATGTTCTGCCTCACTTCTTTAAAAGAGTGGGAAAACGGAACGCCTTCGTTAAATTTAAAATGTAATCCTGAAAAAGCAGTAGAACTTCGTGCGGAATATGATGCCATAACAGCTGGGTATCACATGAGTAAAGTACATTGGAACACGGTTGCTTTTCACAGTGACGTGGATGACAAATTGATGCGGGAATTGATTAATCATTCGTATGAATTGGTTTTCAAAAGCTTGACTAAGAAAATTCAATCCGAAATTGAAAATTTAGAAAATTAGGTAGTATTTTTGCGAGTGAAAATGGCAAACCTAATACTGAAAGGAAAATATGATTGAAAATTTAAAGAAAATCCTAAACGAAGATCAAGACCCAAAAGCAATCGAAAAAATTTCGGCTAAGCTAGATAATTTACTAATGTCTAATGAAGAAGTGGGTTATATAGCTGTTCAAAAAAAACCGGCTGTAACCATTTTTCCGGATAGCATTGTAGTAACCAACAAACGAATTTTACTTTGTAAACCCAAAAATCTTGGGTTATCTATGGAATTTATTGACTACGATTGGGATGATATTTCGGCTAGTTTTGTGAAAGAAGGAATTTTGGGTGCCGAATTCACTTTTACTACTAAATCCGATTTAACGCATACCGTTGATTATTTGCCCAAAACGCAAGCCCGAAAATTATATACATACGCCAAAGAACAATTGGATATTCTGAAAAATAATGTTGCCAATACTTCTATTTCGAATAATGAAATTCTGACAGATGAAATTCCCATTCAACCCATAGATAAAGTTCAAGAAATTGAAGAAGTTGAAACCGAAGAAGTCACTCATTTTGCAGAAATTGTTCCGGTTGCCAACTTCTCTGATGATGTAGAACCGAAAACAGAATCCTCATCATCAAACACATCTTCTGAAAGAAAATTGAGCGAAATGTCACAAGATGAATTGTTTGAAAAATTACAAAACTATAAAAAACTGCTCGACAACGGATTAATTCTTCAAGGCGAATACGATAATTTTAAGAGAGAAATATTGAACTATATGTAATAAAATGACCGGCAAATAGCCGGTTTTTTTGTGTTATGTAACAAGTGTTACCTTTTAAGTGGTTGATGATAAGTACCTTTATACTATAAAATTAATCATCATGACCACAACAGTTGTAATTGGAGGGAGTTTTGCCGGAATGACGGCCGCCCTTGAAATCAAACGAAAAGGAAAAGAGCAACACAAAGTCATATTAATTGATAAATCTCCTCTTTTTCTGTTTATTCCCTCACTCATTTGGGTGCCGCTTGGCAGAAGAGAAATCAAAGATATTTCCTTTAAAAAAGAAGCCATTCTAAAGAAAAAAGGCGTTGATTTTGTTGTTGCCGAAGCAGTTAAAGTAGATCCAAAAACCAGTACTGTTTTTACCGACCATGGTGAATTTCATTACGACCATTTGGTTATTGCTACAGGTCCAAAAGTGAAATACGACGTTGCTCCCGGAGTAGAGGAATTTGCTCATTACATCGGCACACCCAATGGAGCCATGAAAACACGAAAGGCATTGGAAGAATTCAAGAAAAACCCGGGTCCGATTGTGATTGGAGCGACTCAAAATGCGGGTTGTATGGGTGCTGCTTACGAATTTTTATTTAACATAGAAAAATGGCTTCGCGAACAAAACATACGTAAAAAAGTAGATTTATATTGGATTACGCCTGAAGATTATTTAGGTCACTTTGGGATCGATGGAATGCCGATGGGCGAAACGATGCTAAAATCCTTTATGAGTATGTTCAACATTAATTATCGCACTCAAGTTGGGGTAAAAGAAGTTCAAAAAAATAAAGTGATTTTGACCAACGATGAAATTTTACCTAGTCATTTCACCATGCTAATGCCACCGTTTATTGGGGTAGATTTTGTGACCAACTCACCGGAATTATATGCGACTCCCACCGGTTATCTTCCGGTTGGTGATGATTACAGACATCCGGATTATCCAAATGTTTGGGCTGCCGGAATTGCGGTGAATGTACCACTTCCTTTTACCCCGGGAAAAGTGCCTTTTGCCTCACCTAAAACAGGTTATCCTTCTGATGAAACCGGAAAAATTGTAGCCGAAAATATCATTCGAGTCACCAATGGCAGAACCGATTTAAAGGAAAAAGCTTGGGGAAGAATTCCCGGATTGTGTATTATGGATGCCGGTAAAAAAGAGGTTTTATTGCTTTCTACCAGTTTATTCAAACCCAGAACGTTTGCGATTATGATTCCAAATGTGCTCTATGATTTCAATAAAGTTTTATTTGAAAAATATTTCCTTTGGAAAACCCGAAATGGGTTGTCTTATTTGCCTTAAGAAATACCACAAAAAACAATTAAAAACCCTTCCGGAATTTAGAACACTGGAAGGGTTTAATTTTTTTACTAAAGTGATTTCTTCTGCTTCTCCACAAAACCATCAGCTTGCAATTCTAACAATTCGATGGCTCGTTTTTTCTTGTAATCATATAACCCTTTGTCTTCTCGAATGTCGGCATAGACTTTATCGTAGATAGATGCATCGGTTTGTTTTTGCAATTCGCTTTGGTATTTGTTTTGGGCTAAAACATTTTTTACCGCCCACTCACCTTCTTCTTGTTTATAATCGTATTCACCTCGTGGCGATAATAATTTGGCTATAATGGGTGACGTTTCAATCGCTAAAAAAAGTAACATGATAAAAAATGACGGCAACCAAGGTAGCTTATTCAACGCATTGATGCGAGCCATCAATCCATCAAAACCATCGATGATGGGTTGCGTTTCGGCCACTTTTTTATCCAAATCGGCTTGCAAGGTTTTCCCTTTGGCTTCTAATTCGGCGATTTTTGCTTGATTTGTCGTTTTTAAAGTGGCTAATTCTTGCAACGCCGCATCGTGTTTTTCACGTTTTTCTTTGTAAACCGGACCTTTTCCGAGTTTTTTGGTTCCGGCTGTTCCTTCGGCTTCGGTGATGTAAACGGAATATAAATCGTTGACTTCTTTTTCTTTTTTCAAGAGGTCGGATTTCAAACTGTCGATTTGAGCTTTGTTTTGATCGACGTCGGTTTGAAAATAATTGGCGACTTGTTTTTTATTATTCATCGCCATTTCGTTCTTTTCTTTCAACAAAACAGTATTAATTTCTTTTTCAAAAATTTTGATTTCCAATGGTTTTGAAATGACGATTGCGATGATTATTGCCAACACAATTCGGGGTGAAGCTTGAATGAATTCATCCAGAAAGCTATCTCTTTTTTTGATGGTGGAAACAATAAAGCGGTCAAGGTTAAAAATAAGTAAACCCCAAACGAAACCAAAAAATACTGCAGTATAAACGTTGTCAAAAACGGTGTATAGTGCATAACTACCAGCAATAAAAGCCATGACGGCCGTAAAGAAAACCGTTGCACCAATTCCGGCATATTTGTTTTGTTCGCCATCGGAACAACTTTCGATAATTTGCTTGTCGGCACCCGAACAAAGCAGGAAGAATTTTTTGAGCATGATGATTGTTTTTTGATGATGATTGATTAGTAGAGAAATAACGCTAATTGTTTCAAATTGTTGTGATTCAGTTTATTTGTTTCAGGTTTCAAGTTTCAAGTTGAAATGTTTTGATAGCACAGATTGCACTCGGGATAGCAGCGGAAAGCCCGCAGGCTGGGGGTTGCGTTTTTTGCGGGTTGGGCCGGCGACCAACGGAAGCCGAGCCCAACCCGACAAAAAACCAACCAACGGACGAGGACTTGCAGCGAATAGCCCGAAATGGAGCCATAAAAAAACCGCTTACTCAATTGAATAAACGATGTAAATTAATTACAGAAATTGATTAAACCCCCAAAACTATAGTTGGGTCAATGTCAAGTTTACGACTAATATCACGGGCGGTCTTTAAAGGTGGTTCACTTTTTCCGGTGAGGTATTCGCTCACCCGAGAAGTGCTGACTCCTAATAATTCAGACAAGCGTTTTTGATTTAATCCGCGTTCATACATGCGTAATTTCATGGCTTCTACAAGTGTTGGCAATTCAATTGGTTCATGCTGTTCCTCATAGTCAGCTACCATGTCAGAGAGCAAATCTAACTCAATAAAGTTATTGTCGTTAGAAGGAGTTTCGTTAGTTACAACCGCCAACAACTCCTCAATACGATCACAAACCGCTTGATATTCTTTTTTTGATTGAATGTTTCTCATCTCATTTAACAATTTAAGCAATCTATTTTATCATACGCTGCATGCGTTCCAATAAACCGAATATAAACTTTTTTTGAGGCAAAAATAACAATGGCAACTAACCTAAAATCATTTCCTTTTATATTGAAAACAAAACGATTATTTCCAACATAATCAACAGAATTAAACGTGTTTTTTATGTCGTTGAAATGATCCCATTCGCTTCGTTTTGTTTTATAATACCAATCTCGCAAAGCTACATCAGCACTAGGATGTTGCTTTACAAAATCTTTGATTTTAGAAAAAGTTACTATTCGCATGCTTACCAAACTGAATACAAATATATAAATAATTTTGTTTTTTGGCACTATATTACAATAAACAAAATTATATATCACATATTCAACAAAATAAACGGTTTTAATGTTTTGCGTCTTTGCGACTTAGCGTGAAATAATCTCGCAAAGTCGCAAAGACGCAGCTATCTGTTTTGGCAAAAAAAGCGTGATACTACTTACTCAACTCTACAAAATATTTGTAAAACAACGGAATGGTTTCGATTCCTTTTAAGTAATTGAAGATTCCGAAATGTTCGTTTGGCGAGTGAATGGCATCGCTATCGAGACCGAATCCCATTAGGATGGTTTTGGATTTTAGTTCTTTTTCGAACAGAGCAACAATTGGAATACTTCCGCCGGAACGGACCGGAATAGCCGGTACTCCGAAGGTTTCTGTGTAGGCTTTGTTAGCCGCTTGATAACCGATGCTGTCGATTGGCGTTACGTAACCTTGACCGCCATGATGCGGGGTAACTTTTACTTTTACCGATTTTGGAGCGATGTTTTCGAAGTGGTTTTTGAACAATTCGGTGATTTCTTGCCAGTCTTGGTTAGGCACCAATCGCATGGAAATTTTGGCGTAGGCTTTGCTGGCAATCACGGTTTTGGCACCTTCGCCAGTGTAGCCTCCCCAAATTCCGTTAACGTCTAAAGTTGGTCGGATGGAGTTGCGTTCGTTGGTTACATATCCGGCTTCGCCGTGAATATCTTCTATATCGAGTGCTTTTTTGTAGTTTTCTAATGAAAAGGGTGCTTTGGCCATTTCGGCTCTTTCTTCGGTTGAAAGTTCTTCTACTTTATCGTAAAAACCGGGAATGGTGATGTGGTTATTTTCGTCATGCAACGAAGCAATCATTTTGGCTAAAATATTGATCGGATTTGCCACTGCTCCTCCGTAAAGTCCAGAGTGCAAATCACGGTTTGGTCCGGTAACTTCTACTTCAACATAACTTAAACCGCGTAATCCAGTGGTTATAGACGGTTGTTGGTTGGAAATCATTCCCGTATCGGAAATCAAGATTACGTCGTTGGCTAGTTTTTCTTGGTTGCGTTCTACGAACCAACTGAGGCTTTTTGAACCGACTTCCTCTTCGCCTTCGATCATGAATTTGACGTTGCAAGGCAAGCAATTGTTGGCTATCATGTACTCAAATGCTTTCACGTGCATGTACATTTGCCCTTTGTCATCACACGAACCACGTGCGAAAATGGCTCCTTCTGGGTGAATTTCAGTGGTTTTGATAACGGGTTCAAACGGTGGCGATGTCCATAAATCCATGGGGTCAGGCGGTTGCACGTCGTAATGTCCGTATACCAAAACGGTTGGCAAATTCTTATCGATGATTTTTTCTCCATAAACGATAGGATAACCAGGGGTTTCACAAAGTTCTACGAAGTCGCATCCGGCTTTTTCGAGGCTGGCTTTTACGGCTTCGGCGGTATCAATCACATCTTGAGCATAAGCCGAATCAGCACTTACGGATGGAATTTTAAGTAAATCGATCAGTTCACTTATGAATCGTTCTTTGTTTTGTTGAACGTAGTTTTTTATGTTGTCCATTATATAAAGTAAAAATGATAAAGTTCAAAAGTACGAAAAAAATAAGGGTAAAAAAATTGATTCTTCTTGAATAAAATTCAAAATAATCTCTATATTTGCACCCACTTATTGAAACAGCTACTGTTTTATAGCCCTGCGGGTGTGGTGAAATTGGTAGACACGCCAGACTTAGGATCTGGTGCCGCAAGGTGTGTAGGTTCGAGTCCTATCACCCGCACTTAAAATTCGCTTAAAGCTATTGAAAATCAATGCTTTAAGCGTTTTTGTTTTTAGTAATTCCCCAAATGTTCCCCAAAAAATATCTAAATTTTTATTCTAATGAATATTTAACTATTTTTAATTAAAAAAATTAATAAACGTAAAAATGAAATTTAAAGGAATCATAAACCCTCAAGAATTTTCAAAGCTTGACCTCGCAGAAAGACAATTTTTTTTAATTGAAAAAAAGATTTTTGAAAAATTCAATACAGATATTCATTACAAATATTCGCAGGAAGAAATCAATATTCATTCTGGCAGCGAAATATCAACAGTTTTTGGAAATCACCTGTTTACTACCCTAGGAGATTTTACAATTAATAAACAATTAATAAAGAAAATTGAATTCTGTATTTTAGAAATGTGTAAAAATATTTATGATAAAATATTCGATAAAAAAGAAATGTATCTTGAACAATTTCGGGCTTATCCAAGCCAAAAAATTGATGAAATTAAAGTTTCAACCAAAACTAATATTGGCGATAAACTGGGAACTATTTTTTACTATAATTTAAGCAAATTAGATTATAAAGATTTTATAAGCCATATTGAAATAATAAAAGAATTTGCAAAATATGATCATAAATTTATTTATGATTATCTTACAGGATTTGATAATAAAAGTAATTATTTCCATATAAATTACCACAATTTTTTATTAAACAATCTTTATATAGACATGATTAATGAAATTGAAGGATTTAATTCGATTTCTACAGTAGAAATTTCTCTGCCAAAAAAAATTGCTCTAATTCATGATTTAGGATTTTTAAAAACTAATGAATTTAATAAATATTCCAGTGTTGAACAACAAGTTTTAATCGCTTTTCTGTTAGGTATGAAATCAGATAAAAATAGTCTGGACTCAATTAGAAGAAATATTGCTGTTTTAGCTCCATTTACAAATGAAAATACTTCAAAATATACATCCCATAAACATCTAGGTAAAATTATACCTGAAATTCTTAAAAAGAATTAAAAACAATAAAATATCATGCGGGAGTTTTTTTGGGATTCCCCTCCCCCTTAATTGATTTTACCTTCGTGCCATTTATAACCAATAAATTATAAAATGGCAAATTATCTTGAAATTAAAATCGAAATCCCGGAAGATTTCAAAAATGGAATAATTTCCGGTGTTGTTGATGAACTTACAAATCGTGGTTTATTTCAACAAACTCCTGCAAAACCCGAACCGAAAGAAATGCTAACTCGCTTTGAAACTGCGGAGCGACTCAACTGTTCGCTTGTAAAACTTTGGGACATTACTCGAAAAGGTTACTTAAAAAAGTACAAAATAGGAGGAAAAGTACTTTACAAGTATGATGAGGTAACTGAATTCATAAACTCTAACTTATAGAAATTATGAGTACAGTACATTCTAAACAGCAACAAAGAATAGATAATGTTCTTCAATATTTTGATAAAATTATCTCAAAATTAGAATCATTACAATTTAATAACATTAGAGATAAAGAAATTAACTTGTTTACACATTCTACGATTTCTGATTTATGCATTTTAAAGCAATTAATTGAAACTTCAAATTTGAAACTGGCATTAGAAATTGTAATCAAGGTAAATGAACTCTATAAAAGTGATCCCTCTTTAAGTGATGTTATATTGCATTTTATTAACCTAAAAAGAAATCACAACTGTTATCCTGGACATTTAAAATTTTTAGTATGAAAGAGCTAAACAATTACATGCGAGTAGGAACAGAGTTTTACAAAAAAACAGAAACTCCAGAAGGTAAAACGATTTTGCAAAAGTGGAATCGGCAAACTCTTATTGATGATTATGGCAAAGAATCCATTGCAAAAGTGAAAAAATATGATTCTTTTTGTATTATACCATCGCACAATCAATTCGAACAGGTTGTCAATAACTGTTATAATCAATATCAACCGTTGAGTTATGAATTAAAAGAAGGTAATAATTACCAGAACATCATTCAATTTCTTAAACACATTTTTGGGGAACAATTTGAATTAGGGTTAGATTACCTTACTATCTTATGGCAGAAACCAACACAAATCTTACCCATTCTTTGTTTGGTTAGCACAGAACGAAATACCGGAAAAACAACCTTTATTAATCTTTTGAAATTGATTTTTGAGTCTAATATGACGATCAACACAAATGACGATTTTAGAAGTAGATTTAATGCCGATTGGTCTGGAAAATTAATTATTGGAGTTGACGAAGTGCTATTAGACAAAAAAGAGGATAGCGAACGAATCAAAAATTTATCAACTGCTCAATCCAATAAAATTGAACCAAAAGGTAGAGATAAATTTGAGCAAAGTTTTTTTGGTAAATTCATCTTATATTCTAATAATGAAGATAGTTTTATAAAAATTGATAACGAGGAAATCAGGTATTGGATTAGAAAAATCAATCCACTGGAAAATAGAGACGTTATTAACTTATTGCAAAAAATGAAAGTTGAAGTCCCCTATTTTGCAAATTTTCTGAATAGTAGAAATATTAGTACTATTCCATCATCTCGAATGTGGTTTAATTCGGAAGAATTATATACTCAAGCATTAGGAAATCTTATTAACGGTAATCGAAGTTACGTTGAAAAAGAACTTTACGAACTATTGATTGACGAATTTGAAAATTCTGGTCAAGATGAACTTTACTATACCGCAAAAAACCTATTGGATATGCTAAAAAGAAATAATGTAATTGCACAAAGTAATTACATCATAAAATTACTCAAAGAAAAATACAAATTAAAGCCTACAAATAGTAGTTATAAATATTACAGAACCGAAATATTAAATCCTAATGACAAAACAGGAGCAAATTACACAATTGAAAAAGGTCGTTTTTACACCTTTAAAAAAGAAAACTTTATTTCAGGTGTTGAAGTGTTGAAAACAGCTTAATAATACCCGATTTTAAGTAATTTTTATTTCAACAGTAAACTTTAAAGTTCAACAAGGTGTTGAATCGAAATCACAATGAAATCAAGTACTTTATATATTTTCAACAGTTCAACAGTTTTTTTATTCATAAAATTATTTAAAGAAAAAATCTTATTCGCAATTTTTTTAAAATAAATTTTTACTAGAATTCACAATAATGCTTTCAGATCATTCAAGAATTACATCTTATAAGCTATACCTTTTTCCCCGAGTTACTCCCGAGTCATTCCCGAGTTGTTCCCGAGTCATCCCGAGTTGTTCCCGAGATATTCCCGAGATATTTCCGAGTCATCCCGAGATGTTCCCGAGTCATCTCGAGATATTCCCGAGTTGTTCCCGAGATGTTCCCGAGTCATTCCCGAGATATTCCCGAGATATTTCTAGGCATTCCCGAGTTATTCCGAGTCATCCCAAGTCATTCCCGAGTCATATTGGACAATTTTCATTTATTTTCATGTTAACCTAATCAAATTAGGATATAATTTATATTTTAAAACACTATGCTCGGAATTTTATAAATCACTTTCCGATAATATCATGAATATTAAAATTCAATACAAAAAATAAATAAAAATCATTTAGTAATAAACTTAAATTGTTAAAAACAGTTTCTTACAGAAAGATTTTTTTTCGGAATTTCTTACTAAATTTATGGAATCAATTTTTTTCATTTTTTTATGCCGTTATTTCAACAAACAGTCATTGCAAAATACTTAAAAACACAAGATAAAAACCTTTTGCAAGAAAAATGGATTCAGTTTCAGAATCATTTTCATAATGTGACTATTCAGGACAATATCCGAAATAGTAAAGAGGAACAATATCAAGGAGAATTTTTACTTGACTTATTTGTTGCAATCTTAGGTTACACCAAAAATCCGCAACCGAATTTTAATCTAACAACCGAATACAAAAACGTCAAAGACAGCAAAAAAGCCGATGGTGCAATTGTGATTAATGAAAAAGTGATTGCAGTAATCGAATTAAAAGGAACTGAAACTACTGATTTAGGTAAAATTGAAAGTCAAGCATTTGGTTATAAAAACAATCAACCGGATTGCAACTATATTATCACCTCCAACTTTGAGAAAATTCGATTTTATATTGATAATGCCATTGAGTACATTGAGTTTAATTTATTCAAACTTAAAAAGACTGAGTTTGATGTTTTATACCTTATTTTAGGTTGCAACAATCTTGCAAACAACCTTGCAAAGCGGATTAAAGAGGAATCGTTGAGCCAAGAAGACCAGATTACAAAGAGTTTGTATAAAGATTATTCCTTATTCAAACGAGAACTGTTTCATAATTTGGTTGCAAACAATATGCAATTTGAACCCATTGATTTATTCAAAAAATCTCAAAAGTTATTGGATCGCTTTTTGTTTTTGTTTTTTGCAGAAGATCGTCACCTCCTCCCTCCTAACTCGGTTCGGTTGGTTTTGAGTGATTGGAGAGATTTGCAAGATAGAGATGTGGACATTCCGTTGTATGATCGCTTTAAAAAATATTTTGAATACCTAAACACGGGCTACAAAGGTAAACGCTATGATGTGTATGCCTACAACGGTGGACTTTTTAAGCCCGATGAAATTTTAGACCATGTCACGATTGATAATGATCTATTGTATAAACATACTCTAAAACTTTCTGATTATGATTTTGCAAGCGAAGTTGACGTAAATATTTTAGGTCACATTTTTGAAAATTCATTGAATGAATTGGATGAAATGAAAGCCCAATTAGAAGGTCAAGAAATTGATAAATCTAAAACCAAACGCAAAAAAGATGGTGTTTTTTATACACCGAAATACATCACGAAATACATTGTAGAAAATACCATTGGCAAACTTTGCAATGAAAAGAAAAATGAGTTGCAACTGGTGGATGAAGACTATACAACCGACAAAAAACGACAAAAGAAAACAGTACAACAGTTAAATGAACGGTTGCAAACCTACCGCAATTGGTTGTTGCAAATTACTATTTGTGATCCTGCTTGTGGTAGTGGAGCGTTTTTAAACCAAGCTTTAGACTTTTTAATTAATGAACATGCTTACGTTGACGAGTTGCAAGCCAAATTATTTGGTGATGCCATGATTTTGAGTGATGTTGAAAAAAGCATTTTGGAAAATAACTTGTTTGGTGTGGACTTAAATGAGGAAAGTGTTGAGATTGCAAAACTCTCGTTATGGTTGCGAACGGCTCAACCCAACAGAAAACTAAATGACCTAAGCGGAAATATCAAATGTGGCAACTCTTTAATTGATGACCCCGAAGTTGCCGGAGAGAAAGCGTTTAATTGGCAAGAAGCATTTCCGAAAGTGTTTGCAAAAGGTGGTTTTGATGTGATAATTGGAAATCCGCCTTATGTAAATGCAAATGATATTAAGAAAAATTCAACATTAAGTGAATATCAATTTCTAAAATCAAAATTTAAAATTGCAAAAGGGACAGTTGATTTGTATTTGTATTTTTTTGAAAAAGGATTAGAAATTACTAAATCTAACGGATTGTTGGCATATATAACCCCCAATAGATTTCTTTCTGCGAGCTATGGTAAAGCTTTCCGAGAGATTCTTTTAACAAATTATGAATTAATTTCATTAATAGATTATAGTGATAAGAATGTGTTTGCTGATGCCAGTACCTACCCCGTTATTACTTTTATAAGAAACCAATTGCCTTTAAAAACATATAATTTAATAACTGGTAAATTTGATGATTTAACCAAAAAATTAATTTCTAATAAATATCCATCTGATAAGCTAAATATTTTAGATGATTTTATTTTAGGCTTTTTATTAAACGATAAAATCAACCTAACAATTAAAGTGTTTTCACAATCAGAGCCATTAGAAAATTGTGGTAAAATTAATGCCACATCGACAGCTAGTGAAGCTGACTTGTATTCAAGTTTAATAACTGATGAAAACGGCTATAAATTAATCAATACAGGAACGATTGATCCATACATTTCATTATGGGGAATTGATTTTTTAACAGACAAAGGAACAAAATATTTAAGACCTTATTTACCTAAAACATCTAATATTATATCTACAAATAGGCATAATTTATACAGTACACAAAAAATTATAATTTCAAAAATTGGTTTAAAATGTGAAGCTTTTTTTGATAAAAAATCTGAATATGCTTCTATAAATACAAATTGCATTTATAATTTTTCGGATTTATTTTTGCCTGAATATATAACTTGCTGGTTAAACTCGAAGCTTTTTAATTATACGTTTGAATGCCTTTTTGATGGTTTAAGAATGTCAGGAGGATATTTATTGTTTTCTGCACCAAATTTGAAAAATACAAGAATAAAGAAAATATCACTTTTACATCAAAATCCATTTGTTGCAAAAGCAGATCAAATGCTTTCTTTAAACAAGGATTTATTAGAAAAATCCATAAAATTCCAACGCACATTGCAACGAAAATTTGAAGGAATAGAAGTTAACAAAAAACTAGAAAGCTGGTATGAATTAACCTTTGCAGAATTTGTAAAAGAGTTAGGTAAAAAGAAAATAAAACTTTCTCTTTCCGAAGAATCTGAATGGGAAGATTACTTTTTGCAAGAGCAACAAAAAGCGGTTGCAATCAAAAATGAAATCGATGCCACCGACAAAGAAATTGATCGGATGGTTTATGAGTTGTATGGGTTGACGGAGGAGGAGATTAAAATTGTGGAGGGGAGTTAAATTATATTAATATGAAAAGTTTTGACCTAAAAAATATAGCAGGAGTTGATATTTATGATTACATCAATCTCAATGAAAACCCCTTATATATTAAAATTGATAAAAACAATAAATCATTCAAATTAGGTATTTGCATAAGAGAAACACCTGATGATGGATTTATTAAAGTTTCATCGATATACGAGTTTGAGAGAGAGTTCAGAAAACATGATTTTTTTTATGACAAGAAATCAAATGATAGACTTCGCTATTTGCAAGGGTGGTTGAGATAAAGAAAAAAAGTTTATTATAAAGATGAAAAAGAAAAAAATTGACTTTTGTCATTTATGCGGACAATTCAAAGAGCTAACATTTGAACACATTCCTCCGAAATCTGCTTTTAATGATAAACCCATTTTAATACAAAACTATGAGCATCTTTTTGATAAAAAAAGTTACCTGTATGGTAAATCATTTAGAAGTAATAATGGCTCAGGTTCTTATTGCTTTTGTGAAAGTTGCAATAATAACACCGGAACATGGTACGCTAACGATTTCTCCAACTTTGTAAAACAAGCCTATGTTCATTTTGAAAAAACAAGTAGGGTTAGCAAACTAAATTTAGTAGAATTAAATTATAAACCTTTGAACGTCCTAAAGCAAATCCTAACTATGTTCTTAGCGATAGATCATTCTGGTTATTTGAGAGATGATAAGAATTTAGTAGAATTCATTTTAGAAAAAGAAAACAAGTCACTTCCTGACAAATATCAAATTTACTTATACATTACAATCTCAAAACACAAAAGACTTTTTGGAATACAATGGAATAATTTGAACGGTACTTTCAATGCACATTCTGAAATTACATTTAATCCGTTTGGTTATTTTTTAGCAATTGATTCCCCACCTCCTATTGAAACAATGACAAACATTACTCAATTTAAAGATTATAGTTTTAATGAAAATGCAAACTTTATCATACCACTATTTTATTTAAAAACAGATGATAAATTTTTGGGGCAATATAATTAATTAAAAAGAATGGGGATGTTTTTCACTATATAAGAAAACTTTAAACTAAATCTACATATTTAGATTAAAAAAGGAAATGCAAAATCATGCTTTACAACAATCGTCCAAACTTTCATAAGCTTCAGGATCTGCTTTTACTTCATCTGCATCATAACCTAATTTAGAGATGGCTACTTTAATCGTTTGCAAATCTGTTTTCTTTTCATTGTAAAAGATTGTGAAAGTCATATTCTCATCATCTAATTGATAGGCTTTCACACCTTTTATTTTCAGCATCTCTGTTTTGAACTTCATACCACAGGTTTCACATACTTTGCAATGATCACAATGTAATACAGTTTTGATTATTGCTTTTTGATTTGTATTTTGAGCAGATACTGTAAACATTGTAAAAAGAGTAAATACAAGTAGAAACAAAGTTTTAGAATTGATTTTTTTCATCTTGAAATTGATTGTTTTTTCAAAGATAATTAAAATATTTTTTAGTAATTCAAATTCAACCCAACTCCAAATCCCATGTCGCTATCATAATGTGTTCTGATACTGAAATTTCTTTTTAAAATGTATTTTGCTTCAAGCATATATTCGGTGTCGGTATTAACCATAAATCCCATTCGAAGTCGTTTTGAAACCGGAATATCTTCACGCATTAATTGTACTCTAACATTACCGTCTTGAAAAATTTCTGCTTGTGCCATCACTAACATAGGTAATGTATAATTAACTCCGGCACTTAAAACTGCTCTTCTATCTTTCGTATTTTCTTGCCCGAAGATGTTTTTTTCAACTTCATCGTTCATTTTTCTGTATCGCCAGTCGAAACCAATAAAAGGCATCAACCATTGCATTTTTCCTATGTATCTTCCTAAATGGAATTCGGCTTCGTAGCCGTGCATATCGTGGTAGCCTAAACGCCATTCTGCACCTAAACTCCAACGTGTATTTTGTATCATGGCCATACCATCATTTCCATTGGTAGCAAAATCATTTTCAGCCATGATGTGAAAAGCTCGATCGTCTGCAAATAGCTTTCGTTCTGCTAATTTAGGATTGGGAATTAATGGGTTTGGCTCTTGGTTTTCATAAGTAAAAATTCTGCCCATACCTGCCATCATGTGATATAAAATGTGACAATGGAAAAACCAATCGCCTTCTACATTCGCATTAAATTCAATGACATTAGTTTCCATTGGCATTAAATCCATTACGTTTTTTAATGGAGCATATTGTTCCTGACCGTTAATGATTCTAAAATCGTGACCGTGCAGGTGCATAGGGTGTCGCATCATCGAATTGTTGTAAAGGGTAATCCTGACATTTTCACCTTTTTTGATTAAAATTTTATCGGTTTCGGAAATTACTTTATTGTCTAAACTCCAAACATACCGATTCATATTTCCGGTTAATTCAAAACGAAGTTCTTTTACCGGAGCATCTTTAGGTAACGTTGTTTTTTCTGTAGATTTCAGCATGGCATAATTAAGTGTTGTAATTGTTGCCTTTTCATTACCGTGGTTTTGTGTATGGTTGGAATGATCATTCATACTGTCGCTACTTTCTGTATTTTTCTTATTCCTGTCTTTTGCAGCATCCGTTATTTCCTGATACATAACCGCATTCATATCCATTTGATTTAATGACATTTGCATTCCCATATCATTTAACTCTCCGTTCATTTTCATCATGTCGTTCATCATTTTCATTCCTTCAAAATATTTCAATTTTGGTAAAGGAGAAATTAATTGTTTGATACCACCACCAAGATATAAAGAGGCTGATTTAGTTCTGTCTTCGGCAGTAGCTAGAAATTCATAAGAAGTGTTATCAGCAGGAATTGTCACTACGACATCATAGGTTTCTGATACTGCAATTAAAAGTCGATCAACTTCCACAGGCTCTACATCGTTACCATCACTGGCAACTACAGTAATTTTTCCACCGGCATACGTTAGCCAAAAATAAGAGGACGCACCACCGTTTGCAATGCGAAGTCGTACTTTATCTCCACCTTTAAATTGGGTTAACTGACTTTCATTTTTACCATTAATGAGAAACTTTTCATAGTACACATCACTCACATCCATAGCGTTCATTCGTTTCCATTCGTTACCAATTTTTGTTTTGAAGTGACCTTGTTTGATGGCTTCTGCATAACTTTGGGTAGAACCTTTTTTTATAGCAAACCAGTCGGAAGCATTGTGTAACATTCTGTGAACGTTTTCTGGTTTTAAATCCGTCCATTCACTTAAGATTACTGGAACGGTTGGTATATCGTCGATTCCTTTTCGGAATGTTTTATCATTTTCTTTTTTATTCATTATGAACATACCATACATCCCGATTTGTTCCTGTAAACCGGAATGACTATGATACCAATGTGTTCCGTTTTGAATTATAGGAAACGTGTATTTATGAGTAGTTCCCGGTTCAATTGGCATTTGAGTGAGATGAGGCACACCATCTTCTTTATTGGGTAAAAATAGTCCGTGCCAGTGCAAAGAAGTGCTTTCCTTTAATTCGTTATGCACATAAATTTCAGCAATATCACCTTCAGTAAAAGTAAGCGTAGGCATGGGAATTTGACCATTTACCGCAATGGCTCTTTTTTCTTTTCCGGAAAAATTAACGATAGTATCCCTAACGTATAAATCGTATCGAACTATGTTTTGTGAAAACAGCGTTTGTGTAGCCAAAACAAGGATTAGTATCGGCAATAGTTTTTTGAAAAGCTTATTTTGATTATTCATTTTAGTTAATTGTATTTTTCTTTAAATTTACTCTTACGATATTATTTTTTTAATAACACTTCCCAATCAGCTATTTTATGGTTTAATAGTTCAATAGTTTTTTTCATTTTCTCCTTATCAGCTATCGAAATTGCTCTCTTTGCAGCTTCAATAGCTTTTGGGTAATCTTTATTTTCTGAGGCTAATTTTTGTCTCAAATTTGGATAATAGAAATTTTGTGGGTTTAATTTTTCAGCTTCCAAAAGCCATTCAATTGCTTGTTTATAATCTCTATTTGTGCTATAATAATAATTAGCTGCCTGAAATAATAAAGTAGCATCTTGTGTTTTGCCTTTAACAATATGTTGGTCTATTAATGCTAATATAGTATCGTCCTCCTTACTCT
The DNA here is from genome assembly GCF_000425465.1 of Flavobacterium filum DSM 17961. Classification (GTDB taxonomy): domain Bacteria; phylum Bacteroidota; class Bacteroidia; order Flavobacteriales; family Flavobacteriaceae; genus Flavobacterium; species Flavobacterium filum. The sequence continues at coordinate 212,152 of NZ_KE384381.1, forward strand.
TTATTGGTATTTTGACCATAGTATTTTCCCAAAATATTTTTAGAAATGCCTCTCCTTTGCTATTGATGTCATTTAATTCAATTGTGAATGTTTCATAGAAGTTGGGACTTTTTTCTGTAGGGACTTTGAAACGCATCACGTCTTTTTTTTCATCATAGCCCGTTTCACCATGTAAAGTAGTATCTGTGTTAACAATTATCGTCCATTCATTAACTGATGGAATTGAGAATATTGAATAACTACCGACTTTTAATATACTTTTACCAAAGGAAATATCTTCGGAAGTGTTAATTACTGTGCAATCACTCGCACCTGTACGCCAAAGTTTATCGAAAGGTACTAATTCACCAAATATTTTTCGGCCTCTTACTAAAGGTCTGCTATATGCTATTTTTATTATTGCACTGCCCACTTCTTGATCAAATGATGAAGCTGGACTTGCTGATTTGGTTCTGATTTGAACTTTTTCTTGGGCACCTATTAGTAACGATTGAAATAGCATAAAGCTTATAAAGATTATTTTTTTCATTTTCATTTTTTATTTAAAGTTTTAAATTTCGTAATCGTAATGCATTCACAATTACAGATACTGAGCTAAATGACATGGCTAGAGCTGCAATCATTGGAGATAATAAGATTCCGAAAGATGGGTATAAAACTCCTGCTGCAATTGGCACACCCAATACGTTATAGAAAAAAGCAAAGAATAAATTTTGCTTGATGTTTCTCATAACAGCATGACTCAAATTTTTAGCTTTTACGATGCCTTGTAAATCTCCTTTCACTAAAGTGATTTTGGCACTTTCAATAGCTACATCAGTTCCGGTTCCCATGGCAATTCCAATATCAGCTTGTGCTAATGCCGGAGCATCATTTATACCATCGCCAGCCATGGCCACAATTTTGCCTTCTGCTTGTAATATTTTTATTTCTTTGAGTTTGTCTTCGGGTAAGCATCCGGCTTTGTATGATGCTAACCCTAATTCATCAGCAACCGCTTTGGCTGTATTTTCATTATCCCCAGTTAGCATAATTACTTTTACACCTTGGCTCATTAATTCTTTAATGGCTGCTGTACTTGATTCTTTAATCGCATCGAAGATTGATACAAAACCAATAGCAATGCCTTCAACTGCTATATAGGAAACTGTTTTTCCGAGTTTTTGTTCTGCAATAATTTTGTTTTCTAAATCGTCAGAGACTGTTGCTTTGACTTGTTCCATTAGCTTTTTATTACCTAATGCTACTTTTTTATTGGTTACCGTTCCTGTAACTCCTTTTCCTGCAACGGCTTCAAAATCTTTAACTTCAATTAATGAAACAGTTTTTAGTTTAGCATAATTAACTACAGCCTGTGCTAATGGATGTTCACTATATTGATTTAATGAAGCAATGCGTTGCAATAAATCTTCATCTTTGTTATCGGTTGAGTATATTTTTTCGACAGATGGTTTTCCTTCGGTGATAGTTCCTGTTTTATCTGTAATTAGAACGTTAACCTTATTCATATTTTCTAAAGCTTCGGCATTCTTTATCAAAACGCCCGATTGTGCTCCTTTACCAACACCCACCATTACGGACATGGGAGTTGCCAAACCTAAAGCACAAGGACAAGCAATAATCAATACAGCAATGGCATTTATAAACCCATAAACCATAGCAGGTTCGGGACCAAACTTAGCCCAAATGAAAAAAGTAATTATTGAAATAATCACCACTATTGGCACAAAATATTTGGCAATACTATCGGCCAATTTTTGAATTGGTGCCCTAGATCGAGAAGCATCGTTGACCATTTGCACGATTTGAGAAAGTAAAGTTTCTGAACCTACTTTTTCGGCAATCATTACAAAGGATTTGTTACCGTTTATAGTTCCTGCAATTACATTGTCATCTTTCTTTTTGTCCACTGGAATGGGTTCGCCTGTAATCATCGCTTCATCAATGCTACTTTCTCCATCGGTAATTTTGCCATCAACTGGTATTTTGTCCCCGGGTTTTACGCGCAATAAATCCCCTTTTTTGATGTCGTGAATCGAAATTACTTTATCACTTCCATCAATTACTAAAATAGCTTCGGTAGGAGCGAGTTTTAGTAATTCCTTAATTGCTCCACTAGTTTGGCTGTGTGCTTTGGCTTCCATTAATTGTCCTAATAGAACCAATGTTAGAATTACTGTTGTGGCTTCAAAATAAAGCAAGACTGTTCCGTGTTCTGTTTTGAATTCGTTTGGAAAAATGTTTGGAAAAAACATACCCACTAAACTAAACAAAAAGGCAACTCCGGTTCCTATACCGATAAGGGTAAACATATTCAAATTCCAAGTAATAATAGATTTGAAGGCACGAACAAAGAACATCCAACAGGCATAAAAAACAACAGGAAGTGTAAGTATAAATTGTACCCAATTCCATTTTGTAGCATCCATTATTTTAAGTAACGGATTGTTTGGCATCATTTCTATCATTGCGATTGCAAAAATGGGAACTGTAAATACGACCGCTATTTTCATTTTTTTGACCAAATCTTTATAGGTCTTTTGATCTTCTGTGTCAGTTGGATTCATAGGCACTAAATCCATTCCGCAAATAGGACAAGAACCTGGTGTTTCACTAATTACTTCTGGATGCATTGGACAAGTATATAGGGATTTGCTAAGAGTTAAATCCGGAGCTTTGACTAAATCCATTCCGCATACAGGACAGTCGCCTGCTTTGTCATACACTTTTTCGCCTTCACAATGCATTGGACAATAATATTTGCCATTAGCATTAACAGCGATTTTGATTTCTTTTTTATCGCTGTGGGAATGCGTAGAGCAACAAGATTTTACAGTATTTTCATTTGAGGTTGCTTGTTGTAACATTTTATCATTGGCTATTTCTATGGTGTATTTTCCAACGGCAGATAATGCTTCTTGCAACTGTGTTATTGGAATGTGTTTTTCCATTGTTATAGTAGCTATGGATGGGTTTAAGGAAACTTTTGCTTCAACGCCATCAATAGCATTCAATGTTTTTTCGACTTTAGAACGACAGCCATTGCAAGTCATTCCGGTAATGGTATAGGTATGTGTCATAATTTTTTAGTTTTTAAATATTACATTTTCATCCCTTCCATTGGGTCACTTCCTTTTCGGAATTTATATTCGCTGTTTATGGCATAAGCCCCTGTAATAACGACTTTTTTGGCAGGATCTATTTCAGATTTGATTTCTATCATTCCATTGGTTTCTATTCCAGTTTCTACCATTACGTTTTCAAATACTCCCGGTCTTTTTTCAACCCAAATATAGGAAGCGTTTTCTTCCCTTATAACTGCATCAACAGGGATATACAATCCTTTCAGATTAGATTGTGTTAATTTTGCCATCGCTTGCATCCCAGGTTTTAATTGCAAATTTGGATTTGGTATTTCCAATCGAATTAAAAGCAGACGAGTATCTGGATTTATTTCTGGATTGATAAAAGAGACTTGTGCATTTATGGTTTTATCAGGAAAATCGGTAAATGTAATTTGGGCTTTTTGTCCTATTTTTAGATTTTTAGCATAGTTTACGTTGACTTGTGTTTCTAGCCAAAGACTGTTTAAATCAGCTAATTTAATGATACTAGAACCTTCCATTGCATAACTGCCTTCCGTGGTACTTATTTCCGATATTGTTCCACTGGTAGTGCTATAAAAAATGGTATAAGGAGAAACTTCCTTAATGGTTTTTAAACTTTCAATCTGGGCATTGGTTAGACCAAAGAACAACAGTTTTTGTTTTGCTGCATTGAGCATATTTTGGGCATTTTTTCCAAAATCGCCAGGCATTGCCAGTTGTTTGTATGCCGTGAAATAATCCTGTTTGGCAATGGCAATATCTTCGCTATACAATTGATATACGGCTTGGTTTTTAGCCACATAATCACCAACGGTCTTGAAATACAACTTTTCAATTCTTCCCATTGCTCTTGAAGAAATGGTTTTGATTTTCTCTTGATTAATTGTCAGGACTCCCGTATAATTTTGCTCTAAACTGCTTTGGGTTTCTGAAATAGTTTGGGTAGTGATATTTCCCAGCTGTATTTGCTGTTTACTCAAACTTATTTCGTTTGTCTCTGTATCATCTTGTCTTATTGGTGTTAATTCCATATGGCAAATGGGGCATTTTCCGGGTTTGTCTTCCTTAACTTGTGGATCCATAGAGCAAGTGTAAAATGTTGTTGCTGCACTCTTATTGTGTTTGCTATGGTCTTCTTTGTCTTTAGTATTACAAGCCACCATTACCATAAATAGTATTGATAGTACACTTATTTTTTTTATTGTCTTCATCATTATTCGGTTTTAATAAAGCTTTCGCTGTCAATTAAATATTGTGCGTTTTTGGCAATGGTGTCTTTTACTGAAATACCCTCCATAATTTGGATAAAATCATCTATTTCAATTCCGGTTTTTATTGAAGATGCCTTAAAGCCATTGTCCATTTTCAAGAAAACTATTTTTTTGTTTCCAATGCTTACCATTGACTGTTTTTGTATCCAAATTCCTTTTATTGCATTTGTTTTAACAACACCTTGCAATCGCAAACCAATTGGTAATTTGAATTTATTGTTATTTAAATAAACTCGAATTCTATTGGTTTTATCGGCTGGATTTAATTGTGTTTCAACAAAATTTATTTTTGCATCCATAAATTCACCTTTGTCAAGTTCGGAAGTAATTCTGATGGATTGATTGGCTTTGATTAGACTATTGTATCCTTGGATAACATTGAATATTCCCCATACTTTATCCGTATTTAATAGTTTAAAAATGACCTCTCCCTTTTTTATATAACTCCCTTCTTTAACATTCAAAACTTCAGTGTTGTTACTAGCACTTTGCATCACAGGATTAGTTGTATTATCCATCGTTGCTGTTCCTTCAATAATACCAGAAGCTGGACTATAAATGGTTATTAGTGGGTTAACTTTTTTGGAATTAGACAGCGCATTTATTTGATTTTCAGTCATTCCATAAAGCAACAATTTTTGTCTGGAGGCATTAATAATCGAAGGATTTTCAGCATCATTAGTTATCATATAAATGAAGTTTTGTTGTTCCGTCAGTAATTCTGGGCTGTATAAATCAAATAGTTTTTGTCCTTTATTTACTTTTTGATATTTATAATTGACATACATTCGTTCGATTCTTCCGCTCATTCGAGCTGCAATGTTTACAGATGAATTGGGATCATATCCCACAATTCCTGGTAAATTTATTTCACTGCTTAAGGTGGTGTCTATTGCCGTTGTCGTTTGATAATTACCTACAATAAAATTGTCGGTAGGTTTTATAAGATTGTCGATTGAATTGTCGTCAACGGGATTGTTTTCTGTTACTTTTTTTACCAAATTCATTCCACAAATGGGACAATTTCCAGGTTTATCTCTAATGATTTCCGGGTGCATCGAACAAGTGTAAACTTCGTTTTGATGCCCCATTTCTGAATGATTATCTGATTTTTTGGCAAAGAAATAGATTGCAATTCCAATAATGGAAATTACAATAAGAGCTAAACCATACTTTATATACTTGTTCATAATTATTTGGTTTCTAATTGTTTTTCAATTTCTACTTGTGCTGCCAAAATACTTTGTAATTTGTCCAAGGCATCAATTTGAGCCATATTTAATGCTTCCCAAGCATCGAGAGTGGCAAATAAATCACCAGTATTATTTTGCCAAGCCAAAATTGCAGTTTCATAATTTTTTTTCAAGGCAGGAATGATGCTTTTTTGTGCAATCTCGTATTGCTTTTTTAAAGCGGTCAATTCATTGTTCATACCCGAAATCATTCCTGTGGCTTCATTCAAAATCATTTGTTTTTGCCAGTTCAGACTTTCATTTTTAATTTTAAAACTATTGATGTTGGCTTTATTCATTTTGGTTGACCAAGGCATAGGAATAGTAACCATTCCCAACAAGGAGAACTGTTGAGGTTGTGTTCCAAAAGCAAACATATGGTCGTATTTTATACCAAACTCGGGTAATAATTTTGTTTTTTCGGCTGCAATTTTGAGTTGATTTATTTCCATCGTTTTTTCGATGGCTTGTACATCGCTTCGGTTTTTAGAAAGAGAAGTTGTATCTGATATGGCCAAATTAAAATCTTTTATTTCGTAAGTTTCATCAATTTCAAATTTGGTGTTTTTATCTCTTGCCATCAAGGTGTTTAGCATAATTCGCTTTTGGGAAATGTCATTTTGCAACATTAGAATCATACTTTCTAATGCGCTGTATTGCGATTTTGCTTTGTAATAAGTAGGCAATTTATCCATATTATACTGGTAGCGTATTTCCATACTTTTAATCATATAATCTAAAAGCAACAAATTATCATCGGCTATTTTTATTTTTTTATTTAAAACCAACCATTGATAATAATTTGTTTTTGCCAATGCTTTCAATTGATTAACTGTATAGTTTTTGTTTTCCTTTTCGACCGATGACATTGCATTCATAAGATTAAAATCAGCTTTTAACTTGGATGCATTGGGTATCATTTGCGTAACACCCAACATATAGTTTCCCATACCAGGGTTCATTTCATTTGCTTTCCACATTTTGGTATTGTAGGGTGTCATAAAAAAACCGGTTTCTACTTGAGGGGGCATCCAGCTTTTGGCTCCTTTTGCTGCAGCATCCATACTTTGAATTTCGGCATCATAAATTTTCAATTGTGGATTATTTGTTTTGATGGTATTCAATACATTATCCAAGGAAAGTGTTTGGGCAGCCAAATTTGTGGCGCTTAAAATCAAACAACTTAGGACTATATAAAATTTATTCTTTAACATCTATAAGATCTATTTTACCTTTTGTTCTTAATTCTCGAAGTTTTACCATCTCAAAAACAATTGGTGTTACTAATAATACATAAATCGTGGAAGTAATTGTACCTCCAATTAGTGGAACAGTAATGGGAAGCATTATATCGGATCCCGTTCCTGTCGCCCAAAGAATGGGGATTAATCCAAATAGTGAAACGGAAACAGTCATCAATTTTGGTCTTAACCTTTTGGCAGAACCATCAATAATATATTGTTTCAATATTTCTTCAGTTATGGTTTCCTTGCTATTTCCGTACTTTTCTACCATTTTATTCATAGCTTCATTCAAATAAATGGTCATTAACATCGCCGTTTCGATTGCCATTCCAAACAGTGCAATAAATCCAACGGCAACGGCAACAGATAAATTAATGCCATAAAAATAAACCATAAAAATCCCTCCAATTAGAGCAAAGGGTACTGTAATCATTGTGATTAACGCCTCTTTCATTGAATGGTACGTAAAATATAAAACAAGAAATATAATGACCACAACAATGGGCAGTATTAAACTTAATGTTTTGTTAGCTCGAATTTGATTTTCCCATTGACCACTCCATTCCACATAATATCCTTTTGGCATTTTAGTCATCATTGTATTGAGTTTCTCCTGTGCCTCTTTTACAGTACTTCCTAAATCACGTTCCCGAACGTTGAACAATACAGTGCCACGAAGCATTGCATTTTCGCTATTTATCATTGGAGGACCGTCACTTATTTTTACATTAGCTACAGTTTCTAATGGTATTGGACCAAAATCCATTGTTTGTACTTGTAGTTTTTTTAAGGCCTCAAGGCTATTCCTGTATTCTTGTGCATATCGTGCATTTACAGAAAAACGTTGTCTTCCTTCGATAGTTGTGGTTAGTTTCATACCTCCAATAGAGGCTTCAACTACGTTATTTATATCATCTATGGTTAGTCCGTATCTGCCAATAACGTCTCTTTTTGCTTCAATATCAATATATTTACCGCCTGTTATTGGTTCAGCATACAAATCTTTAACACCAGAAGTTCCTTCCAATGTTTTTTTAATTTTTTGAGCCAAAACATTTATAGTATCTAAACTTGCTCCGTAGATTTTAATTCCCACATCGGTTCTGATTCCTGTCGAAAGCATATTAATCCGGTTTATAATGGGTTGCGTAAAACCATTGGTCACACCAGGGATTTGCAATTTGTTGTTTATTTCCGTGATAATGTCATTTTTGGTTTTGTCTTCTCGCCATTCTGCTTGAGGTTTTAACAAAATAATTGTTTCCACCATACTTATTGGACTGTTATCCGTTGCCGTATTTGCCCTGCCTGCTTTTCCAAGCACGTGAGCCACTTCGGGAATTGATTTTATCAATTTGTCCTGAACCTGCAAAATTCTTTTTACTTCAGAATTGGACACATCAGGCAAGGTTACCGGCATAAACAGTACAGATCCTTCATCTAAAGGAGGCATAAATTCTGAGCCTAAACGAGTAAACATTAAAACACCAATCAGCAAGGCAATGATGTTGATGCCCAATACCGTTTTCCTCCATTTTAAACAAAAAATCAAAATGGGTGTATAAATGCTTTCCAATTTTTTGTTAATTGGGTTTTTGTCTTCTGGGCGAAGTTTTCCTTTTAGTAAGAAACTAATTAACACAGGTGTAAGTGTAATGGCTAAAAAAGCATCAACTATCAGTATAAACGATTTTGTCCAAGCTAGTGGACTAAATAACTTGCCTTCCATTCCCGTGAGAAGAAATACAGGCAAAAAGGATGTAATTACAATTATTGTTGAGTAGAAAACACCTGGACCTACTAATTTGGAAGAGCTTTCTATAAGCTTCAACTTATCTTCAGAAGACAACGGATCGTTTTCTTTTTTGAATATATTTTTAATTTTATTTTTCATCTTATTTCCAATTACTGATTATTGTCCATTTCTTCCTGTTTCTCCGAAATTGTCCTGTATGCATTCTCTACCATTACGATACCATCATCAACAACAACACCAATTGCCAGAGCAATACCCGTTAATGACATAATATTAGATGAAATGCCAAATGCTTCAAGTAAAATAAAGCCAATAGACACAGATATAGGTAATTGAATGAGTATAATTAAAGCACTTCGCCAATGAAAAAGGAAAAGAAGAACCACAAGAGAAACAGTAATCATAATTTCGATTAAAGTTCCTTTAACTGATGCGATTGCTTTTTCTATTAAATCACTTCGGTCATAAGAGGTTTTAAAAGTAACCCCTTCAGGCAATCCTTTTTCAACTTCTTTCATTTTTTCCTTGACTGCCGTTATTACCTTATCAGCATTTTCGCCATAACGCATTACCACAATTCCGCCAACAACTTCACCAGTGCCATTTTCATCAAAAATACCTAGTCTCAAATCGCCACCCATTTGTATTGAACCAATGTCTTTAACTTTTACAGGAACGGAATTATAATTTTTAATAGCAATCTCTTCCACGTCCTTTATGTTTTTGATATATCCTAATCCTCTTATAATGTATGACATATCACTCATTTCGAATTTTCGCCCACCAACATCGTTATTATTAGCCTTGACTGCATTCATCACTTCCATCATACTGACGTTATAGTATTGCATTTTCAAGGGATCCAACACTAATTGATACTGTTTTTCAAAACCACCAAAAGATGCCACTTCGGCAACTCCAGGAACAGTTTGCAAGGCGAATTTCACGTACCAATCTTGTAAGGCTCTTTGCTCTCCCAAGTCCATACCGTCGGCGTTTAAATGATACCAAAAAACGTGACCCACACCTGTGCCATCGGGTCCAAGTGTTGGAACTACATTTTGAGGCAACAAGCGTTGGGCATAATTTAGTCTTTCCAATACACGGGTTCTTGCCCAATAAATATCGACATCATCTTCAAAAATGATGTAAACAAAGCTCATCCCAAACATAGATGCGCCTCGAATGTTTTTAACCTTAGGAATACCTTGCAGGTTGGAAACCAAGGGATATGTTACTTGGGCTTCGATAACCTGTGGGCTTCTTCCCATCCACTCCGTAAACACAATAACTTGATTTTCGGATAAATCAGGAATGGCGTCAATGGGGTTTTGTTGGACGCTGTAAACTCCCCAAGCAAATAAGCAAGCTGAAACCAGCAAGACAACGGCTCGATTTCGTAGTGAGAATGTTATTAATTTTTCTACCATTATTTTTAATTTAGTAATGAAATACTATCTTTTGTTTTATTTATCCAATCCAATACTTCTTTTTTTTGGGAGGCTGTAAGGATTGCTTTTTTATGGATTAAAGTATAAGAACTCAAAGGCATTTCGTTTGATTCGATTTGTTTTGCAATTCTTTCTAATTTATTATTTTGCTTTCGGCTACTATAATTTCCCCATTCATTAAAATTTAAATTTTCTTTTCCTGTTGCAATATGACTTTCCATAAAAAAACGAGCGGGTTGAATGTAAGAGTACCAAGGATAATTGGTGTTGTTACTGTGGCAATCATAACAAGAAGTTCGCAAAATGATTTCAACATTTTTAGGAACATTATAGACTTTTGTAAAATTACCAGTTATATCCTGCTCAAAACTAATGTTCCGAGCAGGTTGATATAACTGTATCAACAAAAAAATAATTAACCCAATAAAAAGTATTTTTTTGATGATTTTTTTCATACTAGTATTCTTTTTTTATAGAACCGCAAGTAGCCATTTCTTTTCCAAAATATGGATTTTTGATTTCTTTTGTTTCACTTATCCAAACAGCACCTTTGTTGTCATCTGCCATTGGGCAAAAATCCAGATATAGTTTTTGACTGGTTCCAAATAATTGAATTAAGTCATTCATATCCTTACTTAACATTACAAAATGTTCTCTTTGATGTTCTATCTTTCCTCCATTATCTCCAATATGCTCTGCGTGTTCTTTGGCATCATCTGCAATATCCAAATATTCTTTTTTTTGTTTTTCGCTTAAAACTTTGATGTCAAATCTGTCAAATGAGGTGAATAGTATTTTTGCTTTTTCGGCAGCACCATTTGTATCATCTTTAACCAATTTGTTTTTTAAATTTATGTAACTAATTAAAATATCCTCGATGTTAACATTGGATTGTGTTGTTGCAGCAGAGGATGCTTCTGTTGCTTTTTTTTCGTGAGGTGCTTGCGTTTGAGTTACCAGTTCGGTTAATTCCATACCACATTTGGAACATGTTTCATCTTTTTTTCCTTGAACCTCGGGATGCATTGGGCATGCATATAGTTCACTTGAATTTGCGGAAGTTTCTGTAGTGTTGTTTTCTGTTTCTTTGTTTTTTTGATTGCAAGAAACTAAAGTGATTGCTAAAATAGCTGTTAAAATAAGTGCTTTCATACTGTGTTATTTTTTAGTTATTAATTATTTTTTCTGCTTTATAATAAGAATAAGTCCCGATTGATGTGTTGATATAATCTACTTCCCGAGCATTTTTAAATCCTGCATCAGTAATGTATTTTATCATCAATCCATTTACATTATCAGTGGTAGTTTTGAAACCGTCTAATAATTGAACTAAGTAAAAGGATAACCTCATCCATTTTGTTTTTGCTTTACCCCAATCTCCAATGATTAATTCTCCATTTGGTTTTAATATTCTATTAATCTCTAATAAACATTTCAATTTTGTAATCATGTCTAACTGATGAAAAACAAGAGAACTATAAACCTTGTCAATTGAATTATCTTCAAATGGTAACTTATTTCCATCATATAAAAAAAGAGGTGCTTCAATTCCTGTTTTTTTCAATTTATATTCTGCTATTGACTTAATCTTAGGGTCGATGTCAACTCCTTGTATGTTACAGTTAGGAAATCGTTGTTTGAGTATGATAATGTTTTGGGCTGTTCCGAAACCAAATTCTAAAATTTTTTCTTTCTCCTTTGGGTCAACAAAATCAATTAATCTGTTTCTGAACTTTTTTTCAGGCATTGTTACTTTTATAGCTAAATCATAGTAATCGCTTAAAAAATCATAACCTAATGCCGGGATAAATTTTGTTTCACTCATCTTGATTTTATTTTGTTAAATCGAAAAAAGTATAGTACAGATTAAAATAAAAGCCATTTGGTGCTGAACGTACCATTGAACTCATTAATTCTTGACGGTATGCAAAATCCAGTCGTGCCTGACTGTTGAAAATAAATTGTATTGCCGGCACAACGTCTAAGTACGATTTGCCGTTTTCATTGATGGTTTGTCCGACAAATTCTACCATAAAGTTAATATTTGTTTGCTTGAAACTGGTATATTTTTTTGGATACATCAGTTTACCAAATGATAAGGTGTAATTGGTAGCATTGTCGCCCATATTATCTGGAAACGGATAATCAGGTTTGTTGTCAAAGGCTTTCTCAAAACTTACTGACGAACTTATTGCCAGTTTTTTAATCAGCTTAGTGGCTACAAATCCTCCTTCGAAACCTGTGTTGTGTCCTAAGATTTCTATTTGCTCCTGGTGAATGTCGGCATTATTGAAACTATATCTTCCAAATACTGCCATTCGGAAATGACTGTTCAGATCATCGGAGGAATAGAAACGGTACTTTGTATAAAAACTACCTCCTTCAGTCACCAGTTGGTTGCTTCGGTTACTTATGAAAGCAGAAGCCCGGAACATAATGTTTTTGTTTAGTCCATAAGTTGCTTCGGGCATAAAATGGTAATTGTAGCCTGATTTCATTTCCTCTTTGAAAAGTGACTGCATCACATTAACCGCCAGGGAATTTGCAGGAACATTACTAGCCGGATCCGTTACTACAAATAACTCCTGGCTAAAAATGTTTTGGCAACTTATTGCAACTGCAACTAAAATAATCTTTCTCATTAATTTAGAATTTTAATGTGAAAATCATCTTCGTTGTTTGAAGCATAAGTTTCAACACTTTTGTATGATTTGGATAATTTTTTGAACTCTTTTTCAGTCACATAGCCTTTGTCAACCACTTGAAATTGTATTTCATTCATGTTATCTGGTTTGTCACTAACCAAAATGTAAGTACTTTGGGTTATGGTTTCCGGCTTTGCAGTTATAATTAAGGAACCTATGAAGAAACCTGCATTTTCTACTTTATCCTTAAAAGATTTTGGACTTAAATTATAGCCTTCATTTAATGTTACTGTAAATGTGTTTGTGTTTAAGTCGGTTTCTACATTAGCCACTTCGGGCATACTTTTTAACTGCTTATTTATTGCATTGGAGCACATTGAACACGTTAAACCCGTTGCTCTGATTTCTGCTTTAACAATTTGTGCATTACTTTTTAGTGAAAACATCAGAATTATTGATGCAACTAGGATATATGTTTTATTTATTTTTTTCATTTTTATTGTGTTATTAACTTAATTATTTCTTCATCTGATGGGTTTTTTGCAATTAGAATGCCTTCTGAGTTAAATAAGAATTTAGACGGTAACTCCTCCACACCAAAAAATATAGCTGCATTAGCATCAAATCCTTTGGGATCAATTAATTGGGTAAATTTTATTTTGTCCTTTTCAATAGCTTTGAGCCATTTATTAGCATCCGTATCTATTGATATTCCAATGATTTCAATCTTGTCAGTACTAACTTCATTATGCAGTTTTACTAACTTTTTATTACCCAAGCGACAAGGACCGCACCAAGATGCCCAAAAATCAACGAGTACATACTTCCCGTTAAAAGAGGAAGTATTCACATCACTATTGTCGCTACTTTTTAGCGTTACTGATGGGATTTTATCGCCAACTTCTATTTGTGCATTTACTATAGAAGTATTGGCAACCATCAAAATCATAAAAATTACTTTTCTCATTTTATTTATTTTATAATTTCTACCGTTTTACCACAACTCAACATCATTGAACCGTAGTATGGATTTTTAATGGCATCTTCTTTACTTAACCAATTTGCACCTTTTCCATCGTTATACATAGGACAGAATTGATAGTAAATAGGGGATTCATATTTGGCAACTTTCATTAGACCATAAATATCTTTTGATAAATTTGAAAAATGTTGTCGTTGTTGTTTGATGTCTTTGTTATCTCCAATTTGTTTTGCGTCTTCTTTGATTGAATTAACAACTTTCATCCAAACCATGTGGACATCCATTTCAAGTTTCTCCATTTTGATGTTATTTACTGCACTCAAAAGTTCTTTAGAAGCTACAGCTGCTTTAGTTGCATCGGATGTAATTAATGCATCTTTTACTAAAAAATAATTGCTAAACACAGCATCTAATTGATTTTCATTTGGGATTACATCAGTAGCTGATTGAAAATGATTACTGTGATTAGAATGTGCTTCGGTAGTCATCATTTTATTTTCTTCTTTGACAGGAACTTTAGCTACTCTTTCATATTGACAACATCCATGAAGATTATTATATACATCATCCGGAGCAAGAAATTTATCACTATCATATCCTGCCAATGCAATTCTTTTTAGAATTTCATCTTGGTTTGTTTTTTTTGCGTCATAAGTTAAAGTAGCCAACTGAGAGTCTTGATCCCACTCTACTTTCGCTATTTTCTTGATATTTCCTGTTTTTTCAATGGTTGTTTTACACATACCACAATTACCGTAAATTCTAACTGTCTCGGTTGTAGCATTCTTAATTTGTGCATTTGTTGTAGTTGATAGCAATACACAGATTACTACCATTATGTTTATAAATGAATTTTTCATTTTAAATGATATTTGATCAAAGCGAGTACTTTGATTAGTTAATAAAAATAATTTTTAATGAATTACAGTTGATGTAAAGGCTATAACATCATTATTAGTGATGTAGCATAATTTATAACTGTATGAATTTGTATGTGGATAGCAAAAAAGCTACCATTTTGACACACTTTTGGCTGTCAAAAAAGTAATTTAGCTTATTTTAGGAATTAGCCAAATAGAATAAAAACCATCTGAGATAGACGATTGAGCGTTAGGAAAATTTACTTTTTCTACCGCAGGGAAGTTAAAAACACGTGTTTCAAAATTAATTTCTGATAAAAAACTAACTGTTGATGTGGTGCAGGTTGATGCACATCCGCAAAGAGAGTTATCGCAGTTGCCATTACATCCTTTGTTTTCTTCACTATTGGATTTATCTGTACAACAACACTCTTTTTTTTCTGTTTTGGAGAAAGAAACCTCTGTGCCACAACATTTTTTTGAACTCTTGACACTACATGCAATAGCATTATTAGGCATAAAGAGCATGCCTATAAATAGAACTATTATGTAGTGAAATTTTATCATTATTAAATCAAAACATCACAAAAATACATAGTTTTAAATCAAATTCAACTAAGAATTTGTTAAAACGATTATACATTTACACTTTTAAGCTAATTTTCTTTAAGAAATTTAACTTGTTAGATTTTAGTTTTTAATTAAATATCTCTTCCAAAAATATTTAAAATTCGTCTTTTTAATTCTCATTAAATTTACTATCGCCCAACATTGATGACTGATTTTTTTTCCAATATTCTTTTAGTTGTTGAGCATATTGTCTAGGTGTAATTTTAATATAACTTAAAAACTGACTTTCAGTCTGATGCCCTGTAATTTTCATAATAGTCAGAGTATCCAATTTACCATATAAATTGGTTGCAAAGGAACGTCTGCAAATGTGCGAAGTAACCAATTCGTATTTTTTATATATCCCTACTTTTTTTCTGAAAATTGTCTTTTTCTTTCCATTTGCTTTGATTTCAATTTCATCCATCCTAGCACCTTCAACTTTTTCATTAATCCCAACTTCTTCACATACTTTTTTTATGTAGTCATTAAATTTTTGGTCACTTATTTCTCGGGGAAATTTGCCATTTCTTTTATCAAGAATTGATTGGACTTGGCTATGAATTGGAATGATAACCGGGTAATCAGTTTTCTTAGTTTGAATTTCTATAAATCCATCAATAATATTTTTTGGAGTTAATCTTAAAAAATCTGAAATTCTCAATCCTGTTCTTAATCCAATTATGAACCAATCTCTCGCATTATCGAGATAATCCAACTCAAAAACATGATTAAAGATTGAATTGATTTCAACTTCATTCAAGTAAATATCCTTCGTTTTATTGCTTGGAGTATAAAAACTTTGCATCTTTATCTCGTTATTCACTTTTATACCTTTTCTCTCTGCATTGTTGATCATTAATTTTATATCATCAACATAACCACCGATGGTATTAGGATTTAATTTTTGTTTCTTTTCTAAAAAATCAACAAAATCAGAATGAAATTGCAAATTAATATCAGTTATTAATAATTTCTTGTTTTTATAACTTTCAAAAGCTTCAACTTTTTTTAATGTCGTTTTGTAATGCTGAATAGTTCTTGGTTTTACTAAAGTGTTATTCCTAGTTTTTTTCGTTTTAGATTCATCTATATATGAATTAATATAATTTGAAAAAAATATTCGATCATCAATCAAATCATTTTTTGTTTCTCTATTGAGAAAAACTTTTATCTTCTCTTTTAACCATTTAGAATTGAAAACTACTCCTTCTTTTAATCCTTTATTAAATTCGCTTACTATGAACCGATCTAAATCTTTAATAGTCAAATTAACACCATCACTATCAAAGCCATTCGTTTGCAAAACTTCAGACTTTGAAATGCTCCATCTTCCATTTGGAATTTTCAATCCAGTTGAACATTCTAAGTCAAACTCATTTGATTGTTTGAAACGATAATAAATTGCATTCCAATCATTTTTAGTCTTAACTCTGAAACTACCTGAAGCCATATTTTTTAAATTTTAAACAAATATAAAAAACATTTGCTCCATTCCCCTAATGTTCCCCTAAATTTGTTAATTAATAGAAATCAACAAAGATTAATATTAATTTAAAATGTTTTTAAATACTTTATTTACAATACATTAATGATAATAACTACTTTTTTTGAATTATCATTAATCTAGCAAAGTACACCTATCACCCGCACAAAGCTCAAATGAAAGTTTGAGCTTTTTTGTTTTGATTCATTTTCAGTTATTTATTAAACTACAACGTTTGAGAAATGCAGATTTTAAAAAAAAAGTTGTTAACTATTTAGATATATCTAAAAATAGTTATCTTAGTTTGCAATTTTCAATAAACAAAAAACACATTTAACTTTATGAAAAGAATTACGTTGCTTTTCTGTGCTTTTTTCTTGTTCTTATCTACTTCACATTACAGTCAAAATTTTGGGACTTTTGCATCCGCTGTTTGGTTGACAGATTGTAATACATCCAATTTTTTTAATACCACAGGTGAAGGACCAAGTTTAATTGGACCTCCACAAAATGTATTTACCGATACCAATTTTGGTGTTTTTATTCAAAACTCCGGAACGTTTATATTGCGTGGTGGTGAAGTGAAAACATTTAAAACCAGTAACGGTAACGCTTGTAGTGTTCGAATGAACTACCGAATTTACCTTGAATCAGACACTCCCGGCGGATTTAACACTATTGATTTTCCATTTTTTAATGATTGTAACACGGCAATTAGTGAATTCCCTTCCGGTGGACCCTGTGGGGAAGGGGATCAAAAATGGCAAAGAGTAATCGCTGACGGGACTACCACGCCGTTTAGCCCGGTAAACTTAACGACTTTTGCACCCGGAAATTATGTATTGGAAGTTTTTTATGACGTGACAGGAGATTTTGATTCACCTTCACAATGTGATGATACAGTTTTTGTGAGCAATAACGGAAATAATTTCAAAGCCTACTTCTCGATTAGAGCCAATCCGAACTTTATTGCTTTTAATCCTACTACTTGTTCAGGAACAGAAGGAACAATTACCATTGAAAATTTAAATCCAAATTCTTCTTATTCATTGTCCTATAATGACGATGGATCATCAGTTGGGCCAATTTCTATAATCGCCGACAATAATGGACAGTTTGTGATTACAGGATTAAATGCCGGTAGCTACAGTAACTTTAACTTTGTGATAAACAATTGTTCAACTACTATAAACACGACAATTTCTCTAAATGACCCAACAGTTAATCCACCTACATCCGGCGGAAATCAATCGGTTTGTGAAGACAGTCCCATTCAAACCTTAACTGCCCAAGCTACTACAAATGATGGGTCAATTATTGTGTGGTATGATGCACCCGTTGATGGCACAATTGTTACAGACCCAACTTTATCTAGTGTTGGCACAATAGTTTATTACGCAGAAGCTCAAAACACAACTTCAAACTGTATTAGTTCGACCAGAACTCCGGTAAGCTTAACTATTAATCCAGCTCCATTAGCTCCAACCGGAGACACTGTTCAGTTGATTTGTAATGATGCAACTGTTATCTTTACTTTAGCTGATTTAATCGTAAATGGAGTTAATTTACAATGGTATGCCGATCAAGATGCAACTATTCCTTTAGCCACTAGTACTCCAATTGTAAACAACACCACCTACTATGTTACACAAACCGTTAATGGTTGTGAAAGCAATTCAGCCCTAGCCGTGTTGGCGTTGTTGAACAATCAAATTGTACCGGAAATTACTGTTGTACAACCAACATGTGCCACACCAACCGGCAGTATTGAAATAACCAATCCAATTTCTACCGGAAATGTTTATCCTGATTTAATTATTTCTGAAATTACAGATGAGTCGCTTGGTTCTTTAACCTATATTGAATTATTCAACGGAACCGGAAATATGATTGATTTAGCGAATTACCGAATTAAAGTTTATAATAACGGTGGTCCCAATCCGTCCTGTAATTTACTATTGAGTGGTTTAATACCTCATAATACTGTAAAAGTTGTCTCCATTGGCAGTAACGGAAATCAAGGCGGTGTAGTTCCGGATTTGGTTTTTGCGAGTTGCGGTGGCGTAAATATCGATGATAACATTCGTTTGACTTCTGCCTCAGATGTATTGATTGATCTTTGGGGAAGAACAGACGGAATTGCTTTTACACCAAATAACGAACCCGGATATACTTACCGTAGATTACCAACCGCTATAGCACCAAGCACCACATGGAATCCGGCTGACTGGGAAGCATTTGACCCACAAGATTATACGAATATTGGTCAGTTTATCAATGTTTCCTCGGGTTCTTTCGATTACAGTATTGATAATGGTTCGACCTTTCAAACGAATCCATTGTTTGGAAATTTAACTCCCGGAACCTATACTGTACTTGTTAGAGATGTTCAAACGGGTTGTGTTTCACAAGCAGTAATTGTTGTATTAGCCAATCCAAATGAAAATAATGTTCCGGTATTTACATTTGGCAATACCTTAACCATTTGTTCAGGTGATGATGTACCGGTTTTACCAACTGTTGATAACAATGGAGTAAATGGAACTTGGAATCCAACCACAATTGACAATACACAATCAAATACGTATATATTTACCCCGAATGACACTCAATGTTATTCCACTTTTACTTTAACTGTATCGGTTTCTACGTCAACAGTGCCTGTTTTTAATTTTGGAAATGCGATTTCTATTTGTAACGGAGAGGCTGTTCCTTCATTACCTATGATTGACAACAATGGAATTACTGGAAATTGGAATCCAACTTCTATAGATAATTCTTTATCAGGCACTTATATTTTTACACCTGATAATAATCCATGTGCTTCGGAATATACTTTAAACGTTACCGTAAATGATGTCATCACACCGGTATTCAATTTTAATAATTCAATTTCTATTTGTACTAGTGTTCAAGCTCCTCTACTTCCTACTATTGATAATAATGGAATTATAGGAAGTTGGAATCCGTCACAAATTGACGATACCGATGGTGGAATTTACACTTTTACACCTGATGCCGGTCAATGTGCCGCTAATTTTATATTAACCGTTAATATTATAAATTTTGCAACCCCAGTTTTTGATTTCGGTAACACACTTACCATTTGCGAAGGCGATACCGTTCCCGTTTTACCGGATGTTGACAACAATGGCGTAAATGGCTATTGGAGTCCGGCAGCAATTGATAATACTACAAACGGCACTTATACTTTTATCGTTAACAATTCTGAATGTGCAGTGAATTTTACCTTAACTGTTTCAGTAAATCCACAAGTTGCTCCAATTTTTAATTTTGGAAATACGATAACCATTTGTAGTGGAGATGCTGTACCAACTTTGCCACTAGTTGACAACAATAGCATTTCAGGAACGTGGAATGTTCCAACCATCAACAATACCCAATCGGGAACTTATATTTTTTCGCCTAATCCAAATCAATGTGCTTCATCATTTACTTTAACCGTAAATGTGAATCAAAATGTAGTGCCAACATTTTCTTTTGGAAACAGTTTAACCATTTGTGCTGGTGATGCGGTTCCGGTTTTGCCAAATTTATCCAACAATTCTATTTCGGGAAATTGGAATAATACTACGGTAAGCAACACCAATTCGGCAGTATATACTTTCACCCCAAATGCCGGTCAATGTAGTAGTGTTTTTCAATTTACGGTAACAGTAAATCAACCTGTTATTCCCACTTTTAACTTGGTGGAAAATGTTTGCTACAATAGCCCAAGTGTTTTATTGCCAACTTTATCTGATAACGGTATCACCGGAACATGGAATCCTGCAAGTGTGAATACTTTACAAACAACGCAATATTTATTTACACCAAGTTCAGGATGTGCAACCACAACTTTAGTAACTATTTCTGTTTTACCGGAAATTGAAATTGATGTAACTACTGATTGTGAAAACAATGTATTTATGATTGGTGCACAATTGGCAAACAATTCAGATTTAATTGTAACAAGTTACGAATGGCTCAACCAAAATGGTCAAACAGTTGGGTTGAATGCTCCTACTTTTAATGTGACTGAATATGTAAGAAGTACTTCTGAAACAGAAACCTTCCCAATTCAATTTTCCATTCGAATTACAACAGCTGACGGATGTTTTGTTGAACAACCCATAACCATTAACAATATTTTCTGCGGCATTCAAAAAGGTATTTCGCCTAATGGCGACGGAGCCAATGATTATTTTGATTTAGAATTACTTGATGTTGAAAAACTGAGTATTTTTAATCGTTATGGTCTTGAAGTATATCAAAAGAATAATTATAAAACAGAGTGGATAGGTCAAACCAATGATGGCAAAGAATTACCCACGGGAACCTATTATTATGTCATTCATTTTAGGAACAGTGAAGCCAAAACCGGATGGATTTATATCAATAGAGAAAATTAATATCGCAGAGGCCAGTCAGATTTGACTGGCTTTTGTCTTAAAAATAAGTTAATCTAACTTTCGCACTTTTGAAAAATTACTATTTTGGCTTGGCAAACAAAATAAACAATGAAAAACAAATTTTTAGCACTAGTTATCATGGGATTAACATTGGGACAAACAGAGGCTCAGGAAATTAAAAGACCTTTTTCTACCAATCCTTTTTTGAATCCTTATGATACCCCATTTAATGTTCCTCCTTTCCATTTGATTAAAAATGAACATTTTAAACCGGCTATTGAAGAAGGGATAAAAAGACACGCATTGGAAATCAAAGCGATTGCAACCAATAAAAGTGTTCCAACGTTTGAAAATACGATTTTAGCAATGGAAAATTCGGGCGAGCTGCTTTCCAATGTTTCTACTGTTTTTTACAACATGAATTCGGCAAACACAAATGATGAAATTCAAAATATTGCCAAAGAAGTTGCTCCATTGCTATCTTCACACAACGATAATATTTATTTAAACAGTCAACTTTTTGGAAAAGTAAAACAATTGTGGGATGCAAAAAGTAAATTAAAATTAAATGCGGAACAACACAAACTTCTTGAAAAAACATACAAAGCTTTCGTTAGAAGTGGTGCAAATTTAAATGATGACGAAAAAAGACGACTAAGAGAACTTAATAGCGAAATGGCTGTTTTAACGTTAAAATTTGGTCAAAATATCTTAGCGGAAACAAACAACTTCGAATATGTTGCCAACACCAAAGAGGAACTTTCCGGATTATCAGATGATTTAATTGCCGCCGCAGCTGAGACTGCAAAAGCAAAAGGAAAACCCGGTAAATGGATGATTACCTTGTCTAACTCAAGTGTGATGCCATTTTTACAGTATTCTTCCAACAGAAAATTAAGAAAAGAAATTTGGGAAGCTTATAAAAACCGTTGCAACAATGGTAATGAATTTGATAATAATACCTATGCGGTTAGAATAGCAGCTATGCGAGCTGAAAAAGCTAAATTATTAGGTTATCCAACATTTGCTCACTATGTTTTAGAAGAAAGTATGGCAAAATCACCAGAAAAAGTACTTGATTTTTTAAACCAATTATGGGAACCTGCCATTGCAAAAGCAAAAATAGAAGAAGCGGAAATCAAACAAATGATGGTGGCTGAAGGAATAAATGATGACGTACAACCTTATGACTGGCGTTATTACAGCGAAAAAATCAGAAAAGAAAAATTCGATTTAGACGAGCAAGAATTAAGACCTTATTTTAGTTTAGAAGCAGTCACCAACGGTGTATTCTTGGTTTGTGAAAAACTATACGGTCTAAAATTTAAAGAATTGAAAAACGTTCCTTCTTATCATCCGGAGGCAACTGTTTGGGAAGTATTAGAAAAAGACGGCACACATCTTGGTGTTTTATATATGGATTTTTATCCCAGAGCTTCTAAAAGAGGTGGTGCTTGGATGACCTCTTATCGACCACAAAAAACCGTTAACGGTAAACGAATTGCTCCGGTAATTTCCATTGTGTGTAATTTTTCTAAACCAACAGAAAATGCACCCGCTTTGTTTACGTTTGATGAAGTGACAACTTATTTCCACGAATTTGGACATGCCTTACACGGATTATTATCGAATGTAACATACAAAAGTCTAGCCGGAACTAGTGTTCCAAGAGATTTTGTTGAACTTCCTTCACAAGTGATGGAAAATTGGGCCGCTGACCCGGAAGTATTGAAAATGTATGCCAAACATTATAAAACAGGTCAAACAATTCCCGATGCATTAATCAAAAAATTAGAGAATTCAGGAACGTATGGGCAAGGTTTTGCAACAGTTGAATATTTAGCTTCTGCTTTCTTAGACATGGATTTTCACAATTCTGATGGGAGAATCTCAGGTTCTGCCAATCAATTTGAAATGGATGCCATGAAACGTTTGGGTTTAATTAAATCTATTATTCCAAGACATCGAGCCAATTATTTCAGTCATGTTTTTGCCGGTGGATATGCCGCAGGATATTACAGCTACATTTGGTCAGGAGTATTGGATACAGATGCTTTTGATCAATTCAAACAAACTTCATTATTCAATGCAGCAAAAGCTAACTCTTTCCGCAAAAATGTTTTGGAAAAAGGTGGAACAGAAGAACCAATGGAATTATACAAAAAATTTAGAGGAAGTGAACCAAGCATTCAACCTTTGTTGAAAAAACGCGGTTTAGACAAGCAAACAAAATAATAAATAAGGTTACTATTAATTCAAAAAAATCCCGAAAGCTTTTATTTTTCGGGATTTTTTATTTTATTTAACTGTGATAAACTCTTGAAAAAATAATTTTAGCGTCTCTTATTTCTAACACTTCTGCTACCAACATTTCTTCTTCATTTTCAACAGAACGAACATATTCCATAAATACACGATCTGAATTTGCTGTCAATGAAGTTACTTTGTAATGCAACGTTGGCAATCGATCAAACGCATCTTTCCACCATTCTCGCATGGCTTCTTTACCAATGACTAAACCATTCGTTTCCGGTTTTCTGATTTTTAGTTTCGGACTAAAATGTTGTGCCTGGTCGTCATAAAGCGACAACAATTGCTCTAAATTATGTTGATTGAAGGCGTCAAACCATTTGTAAGCAATAGACAAATTTACTTCGGCACTCATTAAAATATTTTTAAATTGATGATTTCTTGTTCGGTTAAAAATCGCCAGTTGCCTCGCGGTAAATTCTTTTTGGTTAATCCGGCGAATGCCACACGGTCCACTTTTAGAACATTGTACCCAAATTTTTCAAAAATAGAGCGAACTACTTTTACGTTGGCAGTTCTTAGTTTGATTCCTATTTCAGTTTTAGGTTGCTCTTCAATATAACTGATTTCATCTACATAAAGTCGGTGTTCATCAAAAGAAACTCCGCCTTGAATCTTTTCTAAATCTTCAAACTTTAAGTTTTTATCTAACGAAACTTGGTAAATTTTGGTTGATTTTTGATTCGGCAAACTAAATTTTCGAATCATATCGGTATCATTCGTAAAAAGCAACAAACCGGTTGTATTTTTATCCATTCTACCAACGGGTTGTAATTTAGTTGGCGTTGCGTTTTTAATCAACTCATATACATTTCGCATATCGCGTTCATCATCAACTGAGGTGGTAAAGTTCTTTGGTTTATTCAACAACACATATTCTTTTTTCTCAGGTGTAATGTTCGCTCCATCAAAATTTACCACATCGCCGGGTTTTACTTTATAACCCATTTCTGTAATCACTTCACCATTCACTTTTACATTTCCAGATTGAATGTAAATATCCGCATCACGACGCGAACAAGCACCGGAGTTGGCAATGTATTTATTTAAACGAATATCATCCGATTTTACTTTAGGTTTAGCAGGAGTTACATCTGGATTAGGCTTAGCTTTTTTTGGTTTTTGCGAACGCTTCGCCATAGCCGGTTTCGGTTTGCTAAAACCACTTGGCTTTCCACTTGTATTTTTGTTGGAAGTTGATTTTCTGCTGCTTCCGTCTTTTTTGTTCATCTTAAAAATTTTTGCAAAGATACGGAATTGAAAATTGGGAATGTAAATCGATTTTTGATTAAATATCCAACACTTCTCTTCCGTGAATTAGAACAGAAGGTTTGATCAAGACAATACATAAAACCCCGGCTACAATTATAAATTTCAGAATATTATGCAAAAGTAGGTAGTTCTCTTTTGAAGTGGATTTCCACAATTTGGCCAAAAAGAAAATCAAAATGATGAAACTGAGATAAAAGTAACTATCCATATAACCCACATCATACATTTCAATAAGTATATAAACCGGAATCACCGTACATAAAACTAAAAATGTAATGATTTTTTTAGAAAAATTTTCACCTAAAATTACGGGAATAGTTCGATAATTTAAAACTAAATCACCTTTAATATTTTCTAAATCTTTGATCATTTCCCGAATCAAAATCAACAAAAAAAGGAATGATGCATGTGCAAAAATGACATAGTACTTTTCATTATTCAAATTTTGAAGAATCGCATCAATTTTTTGATAATACAAAAGGATGGCAAAAAAAGGCAAAACAGCCAACAAAGCCGCTGTTACATTTCCAATAATGGGGTATTTTTTTAGTTTATGTGAATAAAACCATATCAGAAAAATATAGACAGAAAAAAACAAAACCGCTCGCCAAGAAACCAAAAAGGCAATCAGAAAAACAAAAAAATTAAGTCCAAAATATACTTGTAGTTTCGTTTTTTGGGAAACCAAACGATCCAACATCGTTTTGTTAGGCTTGTTAATCAAGTCTTTTTGACTGTCGTAAAAACTATTGATGATGTAACCGGAGGCTATAGTAAGCGTTGATGCCAACACAATGATAAACATATTAAAATCCAATACCACGTCTAAAGCTCGCTTTTCAGCCAAAATAAAGATAGCTGACAGGTATTGAGCTATTATGATTATTGGAATATTGTACCCTCTAACCACAGAAAATAAACTGATGATTTTCATCAATATCAATTTATTTTTTCTAGATAAAGTCATACTGAAGTGTTTAAATCAATATTAAAATTGATAAACCACTTCTAATTTATAGTCTTTTAGGGAAGCTTTGGCCTTTTCTAAATCTTGAGTAAATCCTAAAATATAACCGCCACCACCGGAACCACACAATTTTAAATAATAGTCGTTGGTGTCAATCCCTTTTTGCCAAACTTGATGAAATTGTTCGGGAATCATGGGTTTAAAATTATTCAATACCACTTTAGATAACTTCTTAGTGTTACTAAAAAGCGATTTAATGTCGCCTTGTAAAAAGTTTTCTACACAAGCATCGGTATATTTTACAAATTGGTTTTTCAACATGGTACGAAAACCTTGGTCTTTCAAATTTTCCATAAAAATGTTGACCATCGGTGCTGTTTCTCCAACAATTCCGGAATCTAACAAAAATACAGCTCCTTTTCCATTGGCTACCTGAGATGGAATTCCGGTAGGCTCGATATTATCTTTGGAATTGATTAAAATTGGCAAACTTAAATAACTGTTTAACGGATCTAAACCGGAACTTTTTCCATGGAAAAAAGATTCCATTTGAGAAAAGATATTTTTTAGTTGCAATAATTTCTCTCGGGTTAAATTCTCTAAAACCGTGATGGTATTATTGGCATATTTATCATAAATAGCAGCTACTAAAGCTCCGCTACTACCCACGCCATATCCTTGTGGGATGGAGGAATCAAAATACATTCCTCTTTCGATATCTTGATTTAATACATCTAAATTAAACGTTACCAAATCCGGTTGTTCGGTTTGCAATTGAGCTAGATAAACTGCAAATCGTTTTAAACTTTCGTTGGATTTTATTGCTTCCGGTGACGGATTTTCACTCACTTTCAATGCTCCGTTGTAAAAATTATACGGAATCGAAAGCCCTTTTGAATCTTTAATGATTCCGTATTCTCCAAAAAGAAGAATTTTTGAGTAAAAAAGTGGTCCTTTCATAGTAGCTCTTTTGTTATAGTGTAAAGATAATTAAATATTATTAATTTGAACTGCACCATTTCCAATTTCGTCACAAATATAATGTTCGTTTTGACAATGCACAACTAATTCATTCTTAATAAATTGCAAAACTTCTTCTCTAACGTTTTCGGGATACAACACATGCACATTTGCACCGGCATCCAATGTAAAACAAACCGGAATGGAAGTTTCCTTTCTAAATTTCCAAATTTTATTGATGATTTCCAACGTATTGGGTTTCATCAAAATAAAATACGGCATCGATGTCATCATCATGGCATGAAGGGTTAAGGCTTCACTTTCAACGAATTTGACAAATTCATGAACATCGCCATTGGATAAAATAGCTTTCATTTTAGACAAATTCTGATGAGCTTGTTCAAATCTTTTTTCGGCAAAAGGATGACCATTCATCAAATCGTGACCTAACGTGCTGGAAACTTGCTTTTCGCCTTTGTCAACTAATAAAATTGTGTCTTGATAATTTTTGAAATTAGCATGAAGTGTTGAAAATTCAACCCCAAATAAATCTGAACTGTTTTGAGTTCCCAAATGATTTCCCCAAATGACTACTTCGCCTTTTACACTTCTGCAGGCACTACCGGAACCTAGACGAGCTAAAAATGAAGCCTTTTGATTAAAATATTCGTCCGTCATTTCAGGATTTAATTTTTTTTCTAAACTCATAAAATTCACTGCCAACGCTGCCATTCCTGAAGCTGAAGAAGCGATTCCTGAACTGTGTGGAAAAGTATTTTGTGTATCAATCGTAAAATGATAGTCTTTTAAAAAAGGTAAATACACTTCCACTCGTTCCAAAAATTTTTGAATTTTCGGTCGGAACGATTCTTTTGGATTTCCTTCAAATAACAAATCGAAAGAAAAATGATCTGCTTTTTCAATTTTGGAAAAAGATAAACTTGTAATTGTTTTGCAATTTTTCAACGTAAAACTAATGGAAGGATTGGCCGGAATTTGATTTTCCTTTTTTCCCCAATATTTCACCAAAGCAATATTACTAGGAGCCGACCATTGAAAACTACCTTTTTCAACTGTTTGTGAATACTCTTTCGGAATAAAATCTGAAGGCGTTTGCATGCAATTTATTTTTGAGCAAAGATACAGATTTTGTGTCATGCAGGCTTTTTTTGAACGCGGTTTTGTTATACTTTTGAATAAAAATTCACCATGTCAAAATCTCTTAAAATTTCGGTAGCTGTTCTAATTTGTTTAGCGGTAGGTTATGGTGCCGGAATGGCTACACAATCCTCCATTGAAACGTGGTATCCTACGTTAATTAAACCTGTGTTTAATCCACCCAATTGGTTATTTGCTCCGGTTTGGACACTTTTATATGTGATGATGGGTGTGAGTGCCGGATTAGTTTGGAGCAAAATGGAAGTTATTCCTCTTTTGGTTAAAAAAGCATTGTGGGTTTTTGCCATTCAATTGATTTTAAATGCCTTGTGGAGTTTTTTGTTTTTTGGCATGTGCAATCCTTTTTTGGCTTTCATTGAAATTTTGTTGCTTTGGTTACTAATCTTTGAAACCATTAAGCTTTTCAAACCGATTGACCCTTTGGCTAGTAAATTATTGATCCCGTATTTACTTTGGGTAAGTTTTGCAACGCTCTTAAATGGTAGTATTTGGTGGTTGAATAGTTAATAAATTAATTGTTTTCCACTAATCATATTTGATTTTAGCCACTGATTCGCTGATTTTAAGACAAGAATATTTTTAAACCCCCAAAACACTATCAATTTCTTTCACTTCTCCGGATTGTAAATCGCCTAAGTTAAAATTTCCAATTCGAACGCGAACTAATCGTAGCGTGGGAAATCCAACGGCAGATGTCATCTTTCTAACTTGCCGAAATTTACCTTCGGTTAAAGTTATCGAAACCCAAGAAGTGGGTCCGTGACGCTCATCGCGTATTTTTTGAGAACGTGCAAGGAAATTTGGGTCATCAATCCATTTGGCTTGGCATTTTTTGGTTTTGTATTTAGTCCCTTTAAAACCAATTAAAACACCGTTTTGTAATTGCTCAATAGCTTCTTGAGTGATGATTCCGTCCACTTGAGCATAATATTCTTTTTCCACTTTTTTGCTTCGCACTACTTCACTCATCATTCCGTTAGTAGTAAGAATAATTAAGCCTTCAGAATCTTCATCCAAACGACCAATTGCCATGGTTCCGGGTGGAAAATCGTATAATTCTCCCAACAACTTTTTGGTTCGTTTCAGTTCATAAACAAACTGACTAAGGTAGCCGTAGGGTTTGTGGAGTAAAAAGTGGCGGTGGTTTTTCAATTTTATGAACAAATATTACATGAGATTCCTCCTACCGTCGGAATGACAAACTAGATGGTAACTGCTATAAATCAAAAAAGCTATCCACAAAGTGGAAAGCTTTTCATTGGTCTAACTACTAAACCAGGACTTCCTTTCGGTCGTCCAAAACAACACAACTATTTTCAATGCTTTTTTGGGCAAAAAAGCACTTTGTTACCAAAGTGCTTTTAAAAATTTTCCCAATTTTAGCGGTCTGGACGGGACTCGAACCCGCGACCCCATGCGTGACAGGCATGTATTCTAACCAACTGAACTACCAAACCTTCGCTTAATTGCGGTTGCAAATATACAACGTATTTCTATATCTGCAAGTGTTTTTGTTACTTTTTTTGAATATCACATAAAGTAGTTACCCAAACATTTGTTTTTCAACTAAATATGTGGTGAGTATTTTTTCAAAATTGGCTCCAACATTAACCGGAACATATTTTATTTTGTTTTGAGCACATGTCATGGCTACTTTTTTAAAATAAGCCTCCACATTTTTTTCATATACTTCTTTAATATTCTCAGCAAATAAATTGACCGTTTCACCTGATTCTACGTCAATAAATTTGCGTGGAGCATTATCAAAATCGAAATTTAATTCTCTTTTTTCATCTACTACATGAAACAAAACCACTTTATGTTTGTTGTGTTTTAAATGCTGTAAAGCGTTGAATAATTTTTCTTCTTCCCCGTTTTGAAACATATCAGTAAATAAAACAATCATTGAACGACGGTGCATTTTTTCGGCAATTAGATGTAAAAAAGTAACCGATTCGGTTGGTTTAGCCAATTTTGGATTTTCCAAAAGGTCTTCTAATTTGTTTAAAATCATACGATGGTGGCGATCACTACCTTTTTCAGGAGCATAATATTCATAAGTGTCCGAAAAAACACTTAAGCCCACAGCATCGCGTTGTTTTTTGAGCAAATTCATCAAAACGGCTGAAGCTAAAACCGAAAAACCAATTTTACTTTCATAAAACGGCTGTCCCGATTCCAATTGAGGAAAATGCATGGAAGAAGAATTATCGATAATCAAATGACAACGTAAATTGGTTTCTTCTTCATATCGTTTGGTATATAAACGATCGGTTTTAGCAAATAATTTCCAATCGATGTGTTTGGTGCTTTCACCTTTGTTATATACTTTATGTTCAGCAAATTCTGCTGAAAATCCGTGAAATGGCGACTTGTGCATTCCGGAAATAAAGCCTTCCACCACTTGATTGGCTAATAATTCTAAATGCTTAAAACCGGAAATTATTTCTTTTTGTTGTTCAATCATCATCTTCCAAAGATAATTTGAAAATTTTAAAAGCGATTGAATTACATGATAATTTTAACAAAAAAGGCTCAATCTTACGACTGAACCCTTAACTAAATACATTCCAACTTATTTAGCTATTTAACTTGAAAATCGGGATGGCCACATTGCCATAGAACAAATCCGAATTGATGAGCAAAATCAAGATAGGTAACATTTTTATCTTCTGTAAAATGACCGTTATCATAATTTACTTTTAGCAAAGCTGGCTTTGTAGTAGCAGTATTCAATTGCATCATGGCAGCAAATTTTGCAGGTTGCCACGGAATCACTCTTGGGTCATTCCATCCGGCAACACACAAAACAGCAGGATATTTTTCTCCTTTTATAATATGAGCCACACCATCCATTTCATATAGTGCTTTACATTCAGTTGGATCGTTAGTTGTACCAAATTCTTTGGTGTTATTTGCTCCATTAGGTGAAAATTCCATTCGCAAAGCGTTAGAAATCCCTACATTACACACTGCTGCTGCAAATAAATCCGGTCGTTCAGTGATGGCTCTTGTTATCAATATTCCACCGGCAGAAGTACCCATACCACCCAATTTAGCAGGAGAAGTATAACCATTTTGTATAAGCCATTCACCACAACTAATAAAATCTTTCCACGTATTGGGTTTGGTTGATTTATAACCACCCATGTACCATTCATACCCTTTTTCACCACCACCTCTCACATGTGGAATAGCAATAATTACCCCTTTAGTTGCCAAAGTGTTATACATAAAATCAAACGAAGGTTTTGAACTCATTCCATAAGCCCCGTAAGCTTCCATCACACACACATTTTGACCATCTTTTTTGATGTCTTTTTTGTAAATAAGCGATAAAGGTATCATTACACCATCATGTCCTTTTACTTCTACTTCTTCCACTACTAATTCATCAAAAGCTTTAGGATAATTAGATGGTTTACTGAACATACTTTGCTTAAATGTGTTTTTATCCAAATCCAAATCATAGGCTGTTGGTGCTTTATTCCAGCTTGTAATTTTGACCATTATTTCATTCTTTTTTCTATCTACTACACTTAAAGTATAAGTACCCGATAATGGTGTTTCAATTTTCTCCACTTTTTTAGTTATCAAACTATATTTATGGAGTGAACAATTGATTCCATCACTGTAAACCACAACCAGGTAATCATTGCATTTTACAAATTCTTGCAAAGTTTCTTTTCTTTCAGGCATGATTATTTCCGCATTATCCCAATCAAGGTTTTCTAATGAAGTAGAAATCAATTTTAAGTTTGGAGATCCTTTAGTAGATATCGCAAATACTTTCCCTTGATGAAATTCAATGGTTCCGACAAGACCATCTTTCACCTCAGATAGCACTTTCCAAGTTAATGATTTTTTTGTTTTGCTATCGTTTAATGCGTAAAATGTTCTTAACTCATTTTGCACGGAGAATAATCCTCCAAATACATAATTTGGCATATCATCAGTTGCAAAAGCTACCGGAAAATCAGAAGCGTCAATAGGTAATTCCGGATTTTTTGCTTTAGAGAAAAAATCTTCACTTGGTTTAGTCAAATCTATTGATTGAAACATCGTTTTGAGGTTCATAAAAAGTTCGGGACTAGTCATATCAGATGTAGCTAATTTAGGCCACAAAAACCCTGAATTATCCGGCATCCATTCACTAATTCCGTTATAATTGGGTTCAAATTTTTGTGGCAAAACCTTTATCTTTTCAACATCAACTATAATCAAACTTCCAATTTCTGCACCCATTTCAGCATAACCTATGCCTAAATACTTTCCGTCGAAACTGGGTTTGATTGCGGTTACAGAGAGCATTTTTCCTGTGATGAATGTAGCGGGATCAAATAACAATTCTTCGTTACCGTCTTTACCTTTTCGCATGTAAATTTTTCCAACAGATTCATTGGGTAGTGTTTTTTTATAGAAATAAATACCACCTCTGAAATAAATATCTTTATACTTTTCTTGTTGAATTAAACTTAAATCACCCCATTCTTTGGCCAAAGCCTCAATACCATTCACTTTACTAAAAACTTGGTTGGTATATTCTGCCTGATTTTTAAACCATATTTCTACTTCAGGATTTTTCATGTCTTCTATCCAACGTAAAGGATCGGGATAAGAAACCCCGTGAAAAACATCAACCTCATTTCCTGTTTTAGTTGGAGGATAGGATTGAGAAAAACCTACTGAACTAAACAAAAAAGATATTGCAGTAAAAAAATGTATTCGTTTCATGTCGTTATTGTTTTGATAATAAAGGTATTATTTTTTGTCTTGATTGTTTATTCTTTCTTCTAATTGTTGAATTTTTAGTTGTAGTTTTTCAATCATCTCTTGTTGTTCTTGTACTGCTTTTACTAATGGCACCACAAATTCCGCATAGCGAAGTCCATAAAAATCTTCATTATTTTTAGGTTTATCCACACCTGAAAAAGTAAATCCGGTTTCTTGAGCTGCTTGTTCCACTTCTTGAGCGATAAATCCGGTTTGAATTTCTTGTTTTTTATCGTTTTCTGTTTCCGGTTTTCTAACTTCTGAAGGTGTTTTTAAATAAGTATGAATAACATCTAAATCCAATTGATAGGTAACCGGTTTTAATTTTGTAATAAAGGAAAGTCCAGGCACATTTTGTTGTACATTGGTTTTAAAACGTCCGTCAGAAACATTGGTCCAATTGGCAAACCCACCGATGGAAGTTACCCCGGCATCGCCAATGCGAACTTGATTGGATGCTGTTACAGCTGATGCATCTCCAATAGCGGTTGAATTAGTAAAATTAACTGTACTGAATGCATTCGTACCTACAGCTGTATTATAATTTCCTGTTGTAATGTTTAGTCCACTATTACTGCCTAATGCTGTGTTTCTGAAACCGGATGTCGCTGAATTCATAGCTCTGTAACCTATACCGGTGTTGCTTGAAGTAGTTGAACTATATAAAGCTTCTGAACCAAAGGCAGTATTTTGATTTCCAGTTTGATTCAAATATAATGAGCGATACCCAAGACTATTGTTGTTGTTTCCTGTTGTGTTTGTATATTGAGATTCAACACCAATTGCTATATTTGGTGTTCCTGTTGTATTTGATTGAAGTGTATTGCTACCGATTGCTAAATTTAAATTGGATGTATTACTTGCTAGAGCTCTATCCCCTATAGCTATATTTCTGTTTCCATAATCATTATTAGTTAAAGCTTGAAACCCCAATCCTATATTATGAAAACCATTAATATTAGTCTCAAGCACCTCACTTCCGAAAGCAATATTATTATAACCCATAACTGTATTGACAAGATTTAAGTTGCCTATCGCTATGTTGCCTCCGGCCATATTGACATTTTGTAAGTTTTGATTTCCAATAGCAATGGTGTTTGCTGCAGAGTTATGATTAATCATATTTGAAGTACCTATTGCAACATTGTTAGATCCTGCCATACCCGGTGCTCCAAACATTGAGTTGTCTCCAATGGCTACATTTCCTGAGCCGGTTGTCCCATTGTAGAGAGCCCTATAACCAATAGCTACATTTCGATTCCCGTTGTTGTTCCTAAACATTGCTTCAAATCCCATGGCGGTATTATCTCTCCCTTGAAAATTAAAACGCATTGCATGAAAACCTACTGCCGTATTATCTTGTCCGGTGGAATTTGTATATAAAGTTCCAACACCTAAGGCTACAATATTACTACCGGTAGTATTAGAATATAAAGCTTCAACCCCGTTGGCAACATTGTAAATCCCAGTTGTATTTGAGAAAAGCGATTGATAACCATTTGCAGTATTATAATCTCCTGTTGTATTTGAGAACAAAGAATTTCTTCCAATGGAAGTGTTGTAATTTCCTATTGTATTATTTCTTAAAGAGGCAGTTCCAACGCTTGTATTGTTTATTCCCGTTGCATTATTGTTTAATGCCTCTCTACCCACCGCCGTATTCCAACTTCCGGTTGTGTTTAATCTCAAAGCGGTATTACCTACTGCTGTATTATCCTGACCTGTTGTGTTTGTAAATAATGCTGCAACGCCAAAAGCAGAATTATTACTTCCTGTTGTATTAGAAAACAAAGCATCTACACCGTTGGCTACATTATAAATTCCAGTTGTGTTACTTTGTAACGACTGAAAACCTGTAGCAGTATTATAGTCGGCAGTATTATTTGTTAATGCATTTTGACCAATTGCAGTATTGTTTGAACCTGAAATTCCAAAACGCAAGGCACTATTCCCAATCGCTACATTAAAATTCCCATTAGTATTTGATCTATAGGCGTCTGTTCCTACAACGGTATTGTTAACTCCATTTGTATTTGCCTCCATACTTCCTGCACCAATGCTTACGTTGTAATTACCTATTGTATTATTAAACAATGCATTTACCCCAACAGCTGTGTTTGCCAATCCTAAAGTATTATTTCTCAAAGAAGTTGCACCTAATGCTGTGTTAAATTCTCCCGTGGTATTTAGAAATAATGAATAATAACCTACGGCAGTATTATTACCTCCGGTTGTGTTTGAAGCTAATGCTTGTCTTCCCATAGCAGTATTAAAACTTCCGGTTGTGTTTGAAATCATGGCATTTGAACCAAATGAACAATTTTCATTTCCAGTGGTATTAAATCGTAGAGAATTATTTCCAAAAGCAGAATTTAAAAATCCTGTAGTATTAGCAGCTATAGCATCATTCCCTACTGCTGTATTTCTGTAGCCGGTTGTATTTAAAAATAAAGCATAGGCTCCAATAGCTACATTTACACTTCCAGTGGTATTTGCATTTAATGAGTTGTGTCCTATTGCTGTATTAAATTGACCTGTTGAATTGTTTAAAAACGAAAAGGTTCCCATAGCCAAATTGTTAGTTGAAATTCGACCAGAGATTTGATTATTTCTTCTAAACACTAAGTCATTATCGTCGGTTGTACCCATAAAATTCACAGCAGGATTAGTTCCAGCATTTCCCATCAACTTCCAACCGTCTTTACTCCCATTTCCGATAGGCAACCATGAAGTTGTCGCATTATCCCAATGGTAAAACCCTGGTTCGTTACTGCCAGAAGTGGTGGTTAAATAAACCAACATACTTTGCTGAGAAGCCGTTGGATTAGTAGCCGGAAATGTATCAACTTTAGGAATAATCAAACCATCCGTATTAGTTGGTGTGGCTTGATTGGAGGAACGAATTTCCAATTGTGCCTGTGGAGTAGTTGTATTAATACCTACTTGAGCCACTATAGGTAAATAAAACAATTGAAAAACGATCAAAAGTACACGTTTTTTCATGATTTTGCTGAATTAAGTTGGAATTGAGACCAAAATTCATGTAAAACAGATTGTCATAAAATAGGGAATGGACAAACAACATTTTTTGAGGACAGACAACCAAAAATTTAACATTTATTGATATATTTGAATGATTCTTTTACTACTAAATGAAACTTTATAGCTGCATAATTGTTGACGATGATGAAATTGACCGCTTGACGGTGGTTTCATATGCAAAAAAATTTCCGTGGATTACTATTTCAGGAGTTTTTGAAAATGCCTCAACAGCTTTATCATTTTTAGAAAATAATGATATTGATATAGCTTTTTTAGATATCGAAATGCCCGGTGCGTCCGGAATTGAATTACGAAAAAAAGCGTTAACCATTCCGGTTTGTGTTTTTATTTCCTCCCATTTTGAAAGTGCCGCAGAGACGTTTGAAATTCAGACTTTAGATTTTATTGTAAAACCATTCAAGTTTCCTCGTTTTGAGCAAACAATGCATCGGATTGAGGAGTTTATGAACATCAAAATCAAAGCTGATTTGTATGAGCAAACGATTGGTGGTGATGCTATTTATGTGAAATCCGGAACTGAAAAAGTAAAAATCCGACTGCATGAAATTTTATATTTAGAAGCGTTGAAGAATTATACCGTAATTGTGACAGAATCAAAACGGCATTATGTTTTAAAAGGATTAACCGAATTTTTAACGGAAGATTTTTTTCGTCAATTTGTTCGAATACATAGAAGTTTTGCGGTCATGTCAGCAAAAATAAACAAAGTAAATACTAGTGAAATTGAATTAGTTAACGGAACAAACTTACCTATTGGGAGAAGTTATAAAAACGATTTGCAGAATCAATTATGAAAAAAATTATCTTTCTTTTTTTTCTATTTTCTTTCACATTCAGTTTTGGACAAGTTCCAAAATCGTATGATTCGCTTGAAGTATTTTTAAAAACAAAACCAATTGATACAAATTATGTGAAAGCCCTCAATAGTTTCACCTTTCTGAAAGTAAAACAAGGAAAATTTAACGAAGTAGATTCGCTTTTAGGTCAAATGAAAATGCACGCTACTAAATTAAAATTTCCAAAAGGAGAGTATCTTGTCATCAATATGAAAGGAGTAATTGCTTGGTCCAATCAAAAACCAGAAGAAGCTCTGAAATACTTTTTGGAAGCGAAACGATTTCTCGAAAAAAAGAACATGCCAAAAAAAATGCTACAGTTTTTGATGGAAAATATTATGTCCACTCAATCACAATTGGGTGATCGTGAAGGTGCTACTAATACTGCTTTTGAAATCATTCGATTGCAAGATAAATATGAATTAAAACCTATTACCAGTCCTTATACCACAATTGCTCAAAATCTAAAGTTGCACAACAAACACAAAGAAGCAATTGAATATCTTGAAAAAGCAATTGAAATTAATACGAAAGAAAACAACAATTCCAGTCTTGGAATTAACTACAACAGACTAGGTAATATTTATGAAGATTTAGGTGATTTTGACAAATCTATTGAATGTTTTAAAAAAGGAATCTCCTTTGCTCAAAAAGACGAATATGTATTATTAGAAGCTGAATTATCAGTGAATTTAGGAAGACTGTATTTAACCAAAAAAGAGTTTACAAATGCAGAAAAATATTTACTATTGGGCGAAAAACTTTGTAGAGAAGTTAACGCACCTCAAACCTTATTAATTGCATGCTCTGATTTAGGGAATTATTATCTTGAAAAAAACCAACTTGAAAAATCATTTGCTTATTATTCTGAAGCTTATGAATTGGCAAAAGAAAATGAAAACTATAAATACATCGTCATTGCTGCTGAAAATCTAGCCGATTACTATCAAAAAAAGAACGATTTCAATAAAGCTTTTCCTTATTTAAAAGAAGCTTATATGGCTAAAGATTCTGTTTTTAATATGGAAGTGGCGGATAAAACAGAAGAACTTTTGCGAACCTATCAAAATGAACTGAAAGAGCAAAAAATAAAAAACCTAACCGTTGAAAACGATATTAAAAATTTAAAAATAAGTACCGCTAACAAGCAAAAGTGGTATTTGTTTACTGGATTATTTTTATTGACTTGCATTGGAGCGATCCTTTTTTATCAAAACCAACAACGAAAAAAAACGAACATAAAACTCCAACAACTCAACACCGAACTCGACCAAGCCAATAAAATAAAAACCCGGTTTTTTAGCATTTTAAATCATGATTTACGTGGACCGGTAGCCAATATCATTCAATTTTTACATCTGCAAAAAGAAAATCCGGACGTTATGGATGAAGCTACACAAAAACGCTTGCAGGAAAAAACCATCGACAATGCAGAAAACTTATTGAACTCTATGGAAGATTTACTTTTATGGAGCAAAGGCCAAATGGAAAATTTTAAACCTCAACTTAAATCCATTTTGGTAAATCAATTATTTGAGGATACCCAAAAAGTATTTTCTGGCTATGGTCAAATTCAGTTTCAGTATCTAAATCCGGAAAATTTATCACTTTTTACAGATGAAAATTATGTAAAAACCATCATTAGAAATCTTACCAGTAATGCTATCAATGTTTTTACCTCAACCGAAAACCCAACCATCATTTGGGAAGCAAAAACGGTTAATGGCAAACCACAACTCTCCATTACTGACAACGGACCCGGTGCTTCTAAAGACCAATTCAAAGCCCTTTATGACGACAAAGAAGTAGTTGGGATAAAATCTGGCTTAGGACTACACTTGATTCGGGACTTAGCTAAAGCGATTGATTGTGAGATTACGGTAGATTCTAAAATTGGGAAAGGGACGACTTTTACCTTAAAATTATAGAATTTTGAAACAAGTTCAGCATAAAAAAAGGCCTGATTTTCATCAGACCTTCAATTTATTTTTATTGAAAATTACAACAACGCGTCAATTGCATCAGTGTAATTTTTCTTTGGAGCCACACCTACTTGTCTTCCTACTACTTCTCCATTTTGGAAAACTAATACGGTTGGAATATTTCTCACGCCGTATTTTGCAGCAAATTCTTGGTTGGCATCTACGTCCACTTTTCCAACTACTGCTTTTCCTTCATATTCTGTTGCGATTTCGTCGATAACCGGTCCAACCATTCTACAGGGTCCGCACCATGCTGCCCAAAAATCTACTACTACCGGTTTGTCTGATTGTAATACTACTTCTTCAAAAGTAGCATCTGTTATTGCTAATGCCATATATTTTTTGTTTAAGGTTTAACTTTGTTTCAAGTTTTATGATGCAAATTTAAAAATTTAAAACTTAAAGTCGTGTTAATTGAAAATTAGTTTTGATTATGAATGTATTGGTGGAATTGATACTTAATTCAACCTAAAATCCACCTTCAAATTCTCTAACTCACTCAACAATTCATTCGAGATTTTTACTTTCAGTTTTCTGCTGGGCATGGCTAATCTATTCAAAACCCTAACTTCTTCACTTGGTTCATCCACTTCTAACTCCATCTCTTCCATTGGTTCTTCGTCTGTTTCCTCGGTATCAACAGGAACTAATTCAACCGGTTTGATGGTAGCCACTTTTTTGACTCTTTCTATTTCCAGCACTTCAAACGTAACGGTATTCTCTCCTTGATAGGTTTTAAACACTTCACTCAATCCGGTAATAAAATGCTGGTGCAACTCTTTTATATCAATTAAAATCGTTAACTTTTTGGCAAATTGAGGCAAAACGTCGGCCAATAATTTAGCTTCTGTAAACTGAATTCTCGGATCAGATTTTTTTCCGGTTTCACGATTTACCCAACCTTCCTTGACCAAAACTTTGAAATATACAAACTGATTTTGAATCAAAAAATGACGGAATTTCAAATATTCTTCATCAAAAATTCGGAACTCAAAACTTTCTTCATATCCTTCTAATACAAAGGTTGCCCAACCCTTTCCATTTTTAGCTGTTCGATGTTGAATATTGGTCACAATTCCGGCAAAAGAAAGTGTTTTACTCACATAAAGTTCCAACTGCTTTAAGGCTTCTAGCTTGGTATTGCAAAAATATTTCATCTCAAAACGGAAATCATCCAACGGATGCCCTGAAATATAAATTCCTACCACTTCTTTTTCTTTTGCCAATTTTTCCATTGTATTCCATTCCTCACATGGCGGCAAAACCGGCTCGGCAATTTGCACATCACTAGCTTCTCCAAACAAACTCACTTGCGATGAATTTTCGTTTTCCTGAAATTTTGCCCCATATCGAATGGCTTTTTCCAAAAACGTAATTCCTTCTCCTTCAATGTGAAAATATTGTGCTCGATGCGTATTCGAAAAACAATCAAATCCTCCGGCTAATGCTAAGCTTTCAAAAGCTTTTTTATTGGCAGCTCTTAAATCTATTTTTTTGGCTAAATCAAAAATCGATCTATAAGGAGCATCTTTTCGGTTTTCAACAATCGTATCAACGGCATTTGCTCCAACACCCTTTACAGCTCCCATTCCAAAACGAATCGCATAATCGTTGTTTACCGTAAATTTATAATAGGATTCATTCACATCTGGTCCGAGTACTTTCAAGCCCATTCGTTTGCATTCTTCCATAAAAAATGAAACCTGCTTGATGTCATTCATGTTATTGGAAAGTACCGCCGCCATATATTCTGCCGGATAATGAGCTTTTAAATACGCTGTTTGATAGGCAATCCAAGCATAACAAGTAGAATGTGATTTGTTAAAGGCATAACTCGCAAAAGCTTCCCAGTCTTTCCAAATTTTCTCCAAAACGGTAGCATCATGCCCTTTTGCAGAAGCTTGTTCTACAAATTTCGGCTTCATTTTGTCGAGTACATCTTTTTGTTTTTTACCCATCGCTTTACGCAAAACGTCTGCTTCACCTTTGGTAAATCCGGCCAACGATTGCGACAAAAGCATTACCTGCTCTTGATAAACAGTAATTCCGTACGTTTCACTCAAATATTCCGCACAAGCATCTAAATCGTAAACAATGGGTTCTTCTCCGTTTTTTCTTCGAACGAAAGACGGAATATATTCCAATGGCCCGGGACGATAGAGAGCATTCATTGCAATCAAATCACCAAAAACTGTCGGTTTTAAATCACGAAGGTATTTTTGCATTCCGAGCGACTCATATTGAAATATTCCAACCGTTTCCCCTCTTTGAAATAATTCATACGTTTTCTCATCATCAATCGGAAATTCATCGGGATTGAGTTCGATTCCGGTGCGGTATTTTACCAATTTCACCGTGTCTTTTATTAACGTAAGGGTTTTTAATCCCAAGAAGTCCATTTTTAACAAACCGGCACTTTCTGCAACTGAGTTATCAAATTGCGTTACATACAATTCAGAATCTTTAGCAGTTGTCACCGGAACGAAATTGGTGATGTCATCCGGTGTGATGATTACTCCACACGCATGAATTCCGGTATTTCGCAGCGAACCTTCTAAAACTTTGGCTTGTTGAATAGTTTCTCCCGCCAAATCACCTTCATGAGCAATGGCAATTAATTCTTTTACTCTATCAAACTCATCCGAACGCAAAGCTTTTTTAACTTCTTCTTCTTTTTCGGAAATAAATCGGGCTAAATTCCATTTTGAAGGCATCATGCCCGGAATTAACTTGGCAATTCTGTCCGCTTCAAAAAGAGGCAAATCCAATACGCGAGCCGTATCTCGAATGGCAGATTTTGTCGCCATTTTACCATAGGTAATAATTTGAGCTACTTGGTCTTTTCCGTATTTGTCGATTACATATTGCATTACTTTTCCGCGTCCTTCATCATCAAAGTCAATATCAATATCCGGCATAGAAACCCGATCCGGATTCAAGAATCGCTCAAAAAGTAAATCGTATTTTATCGGGTCAATATTGGTAATTCCCAAACAATACGCTACCGCTGAACCCGCTGCCGAACCACGACCCGGACCAACCGAAACGCCCATTTTTCTCGCTTCAGCAATAAAATCTTGTACAATCAAAAAATAGCCCGGATAACCTGAATTGGAAATAGTTAACAATTCGAAATCCAATCGCTCTTGAATTTCGGGTGTAATTTCACCATATCGCTTCTTCGCTCCTTCAATGGTTAAATATCGTAAATAGGCATTTTCACCACGAACACCGCCATCGGCATCCTCAGGGTTTAAAAACTCGTCCGGAATGGCAAATTTTGGCAGTAAAACATCTCGGTATAGCGAATACGTTTCTACTTTATCAACGATTTCCTGAATCGAAATAATGGCTTCGGGCAAATCAGCAAATAGTTTTTTCATTTCGTCTTCCGATTTGAAATAATATTCCTGATTGGGTAAACCATATCGATAGCCTCGACCTCGACCAATTGGTGTGGCTTGTTTTTCACCATCTTTTACACACAACAAAATGTCATGTGCATTCGCATCTTCTTTATTTAGGTAATAGGTATTGTTTGTAGCCACTAATTTAACCTGATGCTTTTGTGAAAATTCAATCAAGGTTTTGTTCACTCGATTTTCATCTTCTTGATTGTGTCGCATGATTTCAAGATAAAAATCATCGCCAAATTGTTCTTTCCACCAAAGCAAAGCTTCTTCGGCTTGGTTTTCACCGATATTTAAAATTTTACTGGAGATTTCACCATATAAATTTCCGGAAAGTACAATTACATCTTCTTTGTATTGTTCAACTATTGCCCTATCAATTCTTGGCACATAATAAAAGCCATCGATGTAAGCAATTGAAGCCATTTTGGCTAAATTATGATAGCCTTTTTTATTTTTAGCCAAAAACACCACTTGATAACCGTTGTCTTTTTTGGTTTTGTCTTTATGGTTGTCACAGATGTAAAATTCGCAACCTACAATCGGTTTAATTTCAGTATCTTCCGGTTCTTCTCCATTGGTAACAGCCGCTTCAATTTTCGATTTAACAGCTTTGTTGTGGTTCATCACGGCACTCACAAAATGAAAAGCACCCATCATGTTTCCTGAATCAGTCATGGCAACCGCTGTCATTTTATTTTTGGCTGTAGCCGAAACTAATGACGGAATCGCAATTGTAGATTGCAAGACAGAAAATTGAGTATGGTTATGAAGATGAGCAAACTTAGCGTGTTTAAAATCTCTTTTCTCTTCGGCTGAAATGGTTGTTTGAACCGTTTCGTTTTCAATTTTTTGAAGTTTCTTTCTAATTTGCTCAGACGCTTCTTTGAGATTGATGTGTTTTAACCCAATTAATTGAATTGCTCTCGGGTTTTTTAATTGAAAATCTTCAAAATATTCCGGTTCAACATCGAGTTCTTCTTTGGTAAAAACTTCGGTTCGAATCAATTCTAAAAAACATCTTGTGGTGGCTTCCACGTCAGCAGTGGCGTTGTGAGCTTCCGCAAATGGTTCATTAAAAAGGTATTGATGTAATTCGGTTAGCGTTGGTAATTTGAATTTTCCACCTCTTCCACCCGGAAGTTTTAATAGGGATGCGGTAACTTCGGTACACGTATCCAAAATCGGCATTTTGTTCAATTGGGTTTCCATTCCCAATCGATAAAACTCACATCCTAGAATATTAACATCAAACCCAACATTTTGTCCAACAATGAATTTTGCTTTTGACATTGCTGTATTGAATTTCTCCAACATTTCTTTGAGCTGAATACCATTTTGTTGAGCCAATTCGGTAGAAATCCCGTGAATTCTTTCTGCATCATACGGAATGTTGAATCCATCCGGTTGAATCAAATAATCTTGATGTTCGACAAGGTTTCCCATTTCATCGTGCAACTGCCAGGCAATTTGAATACATCGCGGCCAGTTGTCGGTATCTGAAATGGGTGCTGCCCAACTTTTGGGCAAACCGGTAGTTTCGGTATCAAAGATTAAAAACATACGAGAGTGATTAGTGATGAGTCCTTAGTGAATAGTACTTAGTGATGAGTTAAAACCTATCCATAATTACCTTTTCAAAAATACATTTTACGGAATAGATTTTCAATTTAAGTTATTAACAAAGGAATATAAAGTAATTATAATTTGAAAAGTTAAGATTAATCAATTCAAAGGGATATTAATTGATTTATTATGATTTTTTATAAATTTGTGAAAGAACTTATTAAAAATCTATTCTGAAATTATTTAAATACTATTTAAATGAAAGAATTTGAAGTCAAAGTTTTTAGCTATCTTATACCTTCATTGTTATTTTTAGGTATTCTAATTACTGAACAAGTTATCCAATTAAATTTGAATATATTTTTGTTTGTTGTTTTAAATTGTATAGCCATTTACTTCACACCATATAAATTTTTAACTTCATACAACAAAGGAAAAGAGAATATTATTTCCAATCTTTTTATTTCTTTAATTTGTTCATATTCTTCCTTAAAAATAGTAGATATATTTTCAAACAATACAATTGACAGTATTATAGTTATATTGTATACTATTTTTAATTATTACTTAATTTACAACCGAGAGAAGTTAAAATCATTGAATTTATTGTACTTTCATATCATTGTCAACTTTTTTACAATTGGTTTATTTACAGTTATATAATAAAAAAACCCATCTTATTTTCACAAGATGGGTTTTGAATTTTATAAAGAAAAAATACTAGTATC
Organism: Flavobacterium filum DSM 17961; assembly: GCF_000425465.1. Taxonomy (GTDB): domain Bacteria; phylum Bacteroidota; class Bacteroidia; order Flavobacteriales; family Flavobacteriaceae; genus Flavobacterium; species Flavobacterium filum. The sequence continues at coordinate 256,253 of NZ_KE384381.1, forward strand.
TTCCTCCTCCACGGCTGTTTCCACCACCGTTGTAGCCACCGCCACCACGATTGTTTCCACCACCGTAACCACCACCTGAGCGATTGTTATTGAAACTTCTTCTTTCACCTTCCGGTTTTGGTTCAGATTTGTTTACAACGATAGCACGACCTTGTACGGTAGCTCCGTTTAACTCATCAATTGCCTTTTGACCTTCGTCATCGTTTGGCATTTCAACAAAACCAAATCCTTTACTTCTTCCTGTAAATTTATCGGTTACAACTTTAACAGAGTCAACTGTTCCATAAGCCTCGAAAGACTCTCTTAAATCTGCTTCCTCTATACTCCAAGGAAGGCTTCCTACAAAAATGTTCATAAAAAAATATATTATTTAAAACAAAGGTAATCTATTAAAACGGTAATCTACTTACTTTTTTAAATTAATTTCATAATAGACTGAAAATAAATAAAAAAGCCGTTCCAAATCATGAAACGGCGTACTATATAGTATTGAAAAAAAATTAATCTCCAGGAACTACTCTAACCGGTACTTTATAAAAAACTCCTTGATTAAAGTTCAAAATTTCACCACCTATAGGATTATTCAGCACATTATATGCATTGAAACGAAAATTACCTGAAACAGTTCCATTAACAGCATCATATTCTGTAATTTCAATTTGACCATCTCCTTGAAAATCATCTTCAGTAGTAACACCCGTTTGATAAAATAAAGATGTATCATCTTCATAATCAAACAAAAAAGAAGCGGTTCTGTTCATGTTTTGACCTAATACATAAACTCCTTTATTTTTTGACGGTACTTTTAATGTCATCGTTTGCAATCTTGCTTTTGCCGTAATTACTAATGACCCATTTGGAAATAATTCAGCTTTCGAATCAATAGCTCTCCAAAACACATTTTCTAATCGCCCTTGAACGGATGGATTATTGGTTTTAATATCTTCTTCACAAGAAGTCATCAAAACAGCTGTAAACAGAATAAGAAATATCTTTTTCATTTGTATCTAATTAATAAAAGACAAAAATAGATTTTAAATCGAATATGCAAACTACTTTTTTTGTTAAAAACCAAATCGTTAGACTTACAACGTATTTTTCTAATAAAAAACAAGCAAAGTATTTTCCGTTTCAAAAAAATCACTACATTTGCACCCTTAATTAACAGAGGTCGAGTACCTCACAATTTAATCATACGATTATGCCAGTAAAAATTAGATTACAAAGACACGGTAAAAAAGGAAAACCTTTTTTCTGGATTGTGGCTGCTGATTCAAGAGCCAAAAGAGATGGTAAATTCTTAGACAAAATCGGAACTTACAATCCAAACACTAACCCTGCAACTATTGATTTAAACTTGGACAGTGCTGTTCAATGGTTACACAATGGAGCTCAACCAACGGATACTGCAAGAGCAATTCTTTCTTATAAAGGTGCTTTGTTGAAACATCACTTGGACGGAGGCGTAAGAAAAGGTGCTTTAACTCAAGAGCAAGCAGATGCTAAATTAGCAGCTTGGTTAGACGAAAAAGCAAACAAAGTTTCTTCTAAAAAAGAAGGTTTATCAAAAGCTCAAGAAAAAGCAAAAGCAGAAGCATTAAAAGCTGAAAAAGCGGCTAATGAGAAAAGAGCAAATGCTGCTGCGGAAGCATTAAAAGCTGCCGAAGCTTCAGAAGAAGTTGCTGAAGAGGTAACAGAAGAAGCTGTTGAAGCTGTTGAAGCAACAACAGAAGAGGCTCCGGTTGTTGAAGAAACTCCAGCTACTGAAGAATCAAGCGAAGAAAAAGAAGCTTAATTTTTTGCGATAATGCGTAAGGAAGAATGTTTCTATTTAGGCAAAATCGCTAAAAAATTTAGTTACAAGGGAGAAGTCTTAATTTATTTAGATACAGACGAACCCGAATTATATGAAAACATGGAATCAGTTTTTGTTGAAATAAACAAAAATCTGGTTCCATTTTTTATTGAAAATAGTACTTTACACAAAAATGACTTTCTACGTGTAAAGTTTGAAGATATTGACAACGAAGAACAAGCAGATGAAGTTTTAGGCTGTGAGCTTTATCTTCCTCTTTCTTTTTTACCAAAATTAGAAGGAAATCAATTTTATTACCACGAAGTAATTGGATTTGAAATTGAAGATCAACGACTTGGAGTAGTGGGAAAAATCGTTTCCGTAAATGATTCAACCGCTCAACCGCTTTTTGAAGTAATCAATGGAACGGTTGAAATTTTAATCCCGATGATTGATCAGTTCTTGGTTAAAATTGACCGAGAAAATAAGAAGGTAATTATGAATTTGCCGGAAGGATTGGTGGAAATGTATCTTTAGAAAGTTTCAGGTTTCAAGTTTCAGGTTCTGAAATCAAAATTCTTCATTCAAAAATCGTTAATCCTCGTGTTTCAATTCAAACAATTTTCCATTCTACAAGACCGATGTGCCATGAAAGTAGGCACCGATAGCGTGTTATTAGGAGCTTGGTGTCCGATTGAAAAAAATCCGTTTTCAGTATTAGATATTGGTGCCGGAACCGGAATTTTATCTTTAATGATTGCCCAACGGAGCCATGCCGAGCAAATTGACGCTCTAGAAATAGATGAAGATGCCTACGAACAATGTGTTGAAAATTTTGAAAATTCACCTTGGGGCGATAGACTGTTTTGTTTTCACGCCGGTTTGGATGAGTTTATGGAAGAACCGGAAGAGGAATATGATTTGATTATTTCGAATCCTCCTTTTTATAGTGAGGATTATAAAACCGAAAATTCACAACGTGATTTAGCTCGATTCCAAGACGCAATGCCGTTTGAAGAATTGGTTGAAGCGGCTGATTTATTACTTTCAGAAAACGGAATCTTTGCCGTTATCATTCCTTACAAAGAAGAAGAAAAATTCATCGATTTATGTGCCAAAGTTGAACTTTTTCCTGTAAAAGTAACTCGCGTTAAAGGGACTCCCAACACCGAAATTAAACGGAGTTTATTGGCTTTTAAACGCTATGAATTGCCTGTTTTAGAAGCAGATGAATTGGTAATCGAAATCAATCGTCATGACTACACTGATGCTTACATCGAGTTGACAAAAGATTTTTATTTAAAGATGTAAGTTTGTTTTCTTAAAAATATAACAATCGTTCATTGATTTGTTACATTTCTTTATTTACTTTTGCAAACGTTATAGTAGTTTGACGGATTAACTGCTATTCACTAATCACTAATCATATAAAAATGAAACCAGATTTATTTCAATCACCTGATTATTATTTACTTGACGATTTGTTAACCGATGAACATAAGTTGGTGCGTGATGCCGCTCGTGCCTGGGTGAAAAGAGAAGTTTCTCCTATTATTGAAGAGTATGCTCAACGTGCAGAATTTCCCAATCAAATTATCAAAGGATTAGGTGAAATTGGTGGATTTGGTCCATATATCCCAGAAGAATATGGCGGTGCCGGTTTAGACCAAATTTCGTATGGTTTAATCATGCAGGAAATTGAAAGAGGTGATTCTGGTGTTCGCTCTACTTCATCTGTTCAATCCTCTTTGGTGATGTATCCAATTTGGAAATTTGGAAATGAAGAGCAACGCATGAAATACTTGCCTAAATTGGCTACCGGTGAATTTATGGGTTGTTTCGGGTTAACCGAGCCGGATTACGGTTCAAACCCAAGTGGAATGGTAACCAACTTCAAAGACATGGGCGACCATTATTTGTTGAATGGAGCTAAAATGTGGATTTCCAATGCACCATTTGCTGATATTGCTGTAGTTTGGGCAAAAAATGAAGAAGGAAGAATTCACGGATTAATTGTAGAACGCGGTATGGAAGGCTTTTCTACTCCCGAAACACATAATAAATGGTCGTTGAGAGCTTCTGCTACCGGTGAATTGATTTTTGACAATGTAAAAGTGCCAAAAGAAAACTTATTACCGGGTAAATCCGGATTGGGTGCTCCGATGATGTGTTTGGATTCGGCACGCTACGGAATTGCTTGGGGGGCTATCGGTGCTGCAATGGATTGTTATGATACGGCTTTGAGATATTCTAAAGAAAGAATTCAATTTGACAAACCGATTGCTGGTTTCCAATTGCAACAAAAAAAATTAGCCGAAATGATTACCGAAATCACCAAAGCTCAATTGTTAACTTGGAGATTGGGTGTACTTAGAAATGAAGGAAAAGCCACAACCGCTCAAATTTCGATGGCAAAAAGAAACAATGTGGATATGGCTATCAATATTGCTCGTGAAGCACGTCAAATGCTTGGCGGAATGGGAATTACAGGAGAATATTCCATTATGCGTCATAGTATGAATTTAGAATCTGTAATTACCTATGAAGGTACTCACGATATTCATTTGTTGATTACGGGTGCTGATATTACCGGAATACCTGCATTTAAATAATTAAACAATAATTAAAATCAATACAAAAAGCTTCTTCTTTCGGGGAAGCTTTTTTAATTTTGTTAAAGAAATTGAAAACCAATTGCTTTTCTTTTTTCGTATCTAAAATAAAATTGCCATGAACATAGAAAATGTAAATCAGAAAATTAATTTCCAACGCGAACAACTTTTACAACATACCTTATACCAAAATATACGAACGATTGAAGATTTAAGACAATTTCAAGAGCACCATGTATATGCGGTTTGGGATTTTATGTCGTTGTTAAAAGCTCTTCAAATCAAATTAACCTGTGCTTCAACGCCATGGTTACCCGTTGGAAATCCGGAAACCCGATATTTAATCAATGAAATAGTTTTGGCGGAAGAAACCGATTTAACTCTTGACGGAAGAAGACAAAGCCACTACGAAATGTATATTGAGGCGATGGAAGCTTGCGGAGCTGACACAAAACCGATTCAATCGTTTTTAGAAAATGTGATTGCTACTCAAAACATTTTTGTTTCCATCAAAAAAAGTGATTTACATCCAAATGTCAAAGAATTTCTCACCTTTACCTTTCAGGTGATTGAGCAAGGAAAACCACATGAAATTGCAGCTGCATTCACTTTTGGGAGAGAAGATTTAATTCCGGTTATGTTTACGGCTATTTTGAAAAATTTTCAAGCCAATTTTCCGGAAACCGATTTATCTAAATTAATCTATTATTTCGAAAGACATATTGAATTAGATGGCGATGAACACGGCCCGATGGCAATGCAAATGATAGAAGAATTATGTGGTGACTCTGCCCAAAAATGGCAAGAAGTAGAAGAAATCTCTATTCAAGCACTCGAAAAAAGAATCGGGCTTTGGGATGCGATTGATGAAAAAATATTGAGCAAGGAAGTTTGTTGTTAATTGATTTCTGTTATCTTTAGTTCTTAATTTAATGAAATGTCATCTCTAAATAATTAGTCTGGTAAGTTGCAATGTTAACTTACGTTTTCAACCATAATATAACAGCACATTACAATTTATATATTTTGATGGACGTACCAAAAAAAACCGCCCCTAAAGGCGGTCATAATAATTACTCTACTTTTACAACGTATCCCGATGGGCGGTAACTTCGGCAATAAACACATCAATTTCTTCGATTTGTTTTTTTACACGTTCAAGGTCTAATTCTTTGTCAAGTAAAGCCACCGCACCATAACTTTCTTTGCGGTTTTCCAACAAGAATTTGCGGTATTCTAACCGAACTTTTCGTTTTTCTTCGGCCTCTTTGGTGGGGCCTTCCGGTAGAATGGCAATAACCGTGTCAACAGCAGCAATTTCTGCATTTACGCCTTGCAGAATAGCACTAATCTCAACAGCTGTATTGCTGTAGTTGGTTACAAGTCGTTCTTCTGATAACTTTCTAAAGTTTAAATCAGCTTTTTCCTTTTGGGCCATGCCCAACAACACATCGCAATCGGCAACTGTTGTTAAATTACTTACTGAATACATAATTAATTCATTTAAAATTACAATTACATAAACGTAAGTATTATTCCTTAAAATATTATAAATCAGAAGTTTATTAAAATATTAACGTGTAGCGTTAATCTTATTTTAAAACTATACGAAGTAGTATTTTATTTACGTTATACGAGGTTTGCAATTTGTAAATTGCATTATTTCCTCAATCTTTCATCAAGTAAACTAATCTCATTTTCAATTTGTTGTTTTTTCATTTCAAAGGTAGTTAAACATTCTAATGAATGTGTTGCTAAACATTTATTGATTCTGTTTTCAATGGATTGAAGGTGTACAACATCTTGTTCCTTTTGTGTTTTCAGAAATGCTAAGGTTGTTAGACCGGCATAGAGATGATTTCTAGTTTTTTGCAACTCTTCTATCTTTTTATTCACCAGTAATAAATTTATGTTTAAGTCGGTCAATTTTTTTTGCCATACCTGAATAACCGCTTTATTTTCAGTTGCTAATACCGCACGATGGGCTTTGTCGACTTTGTTTTTTTGAATAGATTGTAAGAGTTCCCTAAGTTTTATTGTTGCCTCTAAAGGCAGGCTTCTTTTTCCACTCACATACATTGACCATTGCGAACGGTGTACACCTAAAATGGTTGCTATTTCATCGTGTGTTAGTCCGGTTATATCTTTAAATGCATTCATCTTGTTTAAGAATTATGTTGTGTCAACATTTTTATTTCAAAAAATTATACACAAAAACCGTGTCATTTTTTTATACAACAATTTTTTCACACAAAAAGTGTGTCAAAATGAAAAAAAATTAAAAATGTACACGGTTTTAAGATATTTCTCTAAAGCTAATTACTGTAAAATGTTTAATAAATAGTTACAATTAAGTAAACAAAACATCACCAAATTTAGTGAGATAAAAAATCCCTATTATTAGGGATTGACAGCAATAATTTTATTGCTTAAACTTGACAACAAATTTTTAACGTAAGAATTATTAACAAATTATTAATAATCAATTGCCTTTCTATTTAACTGATATATGCAGCTTTACGTTGTAATTCTCCGTTTAATTTTTTAAGGTTCATAAGAAAAAAATATTGAACTATTTTACAGTTTTTCTGTAAAAATAATTTCAACAATAAAATAATTCATACAAAATAAAATTGTCATATTAACCTATTTAAAATCATTTTAATTAAATCTACATCATGAATTTAAAATTAATTTTTCTCTTTTTATTACTAAGTAATCTTTTGCATTCACAAACTATTGATCATATTTTGTTTGAATATGATACGGCTGGAAATCAGATAAAAAGATATACAATTGATCTTAATACAGGAAGATCAACAAATGATTTTGTAAAAAACACGGAAGATATCACAAAGGAAGATATGATTTTGTCTGATATTTATGAAGATATATCATATTATCCCAATCCTGTTAAAGAAACTCTTTTTATCAAATGGGAGAATAATGATTTTGAATATGTAACCTCTATAAAATTAAATTCTTTATCTGGTCAATCTTTAAAAAGTTTTACCAATTTAAAAGGTTCAGTAACTTTAAATATCCCATTTGAAAATTTACCTCATGGACTTTACACACTAGTGCTAGAATATTCAAATGGCAAGCAGAAAACATTAAAAATCATTAAAAATTAAAAGTTAAGTCTATGAAAAGTTATTATTTGTTTTTTGCTATAATTTTTATTCAACTCATCAATGCTCAAAGTTATCATGATACACAAGGAAAATTAGATATATCAAATACTGGTCAAGCAATTTATACTGTGCCTATAGCTTTACCTCCTAGTATTCAAGACGTTGGGCCAACCATAAATTTAAATTATTCATCCGGTATGATGGGTGGAATAGCTGGAATGGGATGGTCAATTAATTCAATTTCTGTAATAAGCAGAATAGCCACCCGAAAAGACATTGATGGTTTTATTGATGGTGTAGATTTTGATACAAACGATAAACTTGCCCTTGATGGACAAAGGTTAATTTTAACCAGTGGAAATTATTGGGCCGATGGTTCTACTTATGAAACGGAAACAAAATCTAATTCAAAAATTCAATTAATAGGTAGTGGAAGTTCCATCTATTTTATAGTCACTTCTCCTGATGGGTCGAGAGCATGGTATGGAAATTTTGGTGGAATGAACGCAACAGATTTAACATCATTTTATATAATCCGCTTTGAAGATGTAAATGGGAATTATATTACTTATCATTACACAAAACCATTTAACAAAAATTTATGCGTATCTGAAATAAAATTTAGTGCCAATACTACAGACGGGACTGCTCCACAAAATGCTATTAAATTCTTTTATGTTCAAGCGAAAAGAACTGAAAATACATTTATTAACGGTGTAAAACATGAAAAGGTTGAATTGTTAAATCGAATTGAGGTTTACACCTTTACAAATTTGTTTAGAAAATATTTGATAACTCATCAAGCTGACCCACAATTAGGTTATGAAAAGGTTGTTCAAATTCAAGAATTTAATGGGAATAACCAAGCTACAAATCCTATAAACTTCACATACGAATCTATTACTTCTAGTAATTTAAATTCAGAAGAGATGAGGAGTTATGTTAACAATTTAAACTTTAATGACATTGAGTTATCAGGGGATTTTGATGGAGATGGTAGACTAGATTTTACAACAAATAATGGTTTATACAAAAATTTATTTGAAGGAGTTTCAGGACAAACACCAATCTCATTTCCTTCAACTTTGTCTTCTGGTGATAAAAAATTTAGGTTTACAGCAACTACATTATCCAACAATAAGTTAAATCAATTTCAATCCATAGTTAAGGCAGAAGCACTTAGTAACGGTTTAAAATTTAGAGTTTTTAATTTAAATGGTTCATTATTGTCTGAAGCTTATTCGAAAACAATTAATTTAGGAGAACCAACTCTCAATATTAATCCAGGCTATTCGTTCTCAAAATTAATAGAAGGAGATTTTAACGGGGATGGTATCTCTGAAGTACTAATAATATCTCCTCCATCTCAACAACCTCCCCCTGACCCAATGGATCCATGTAATTTTTATGGAACCTGTGAACTGGCAAGTTTGTATACAAATTTTCACATCTTAGATTTGAATCAGAATTCAAGTACAACTTTAGGAGGCCAAGGATTTGTTAAAATAAGAAATAATATCTTATTTGATTTAGATACTGGAAATAATTTTGTTTTTGATTTTAATGGAGATGGCAAATCAGATATTTTATCCATTTACAATATAGAAACATCGTCTCTATATAAGGTTTATAAAATTTATTCTTTTGAACAAACAGATGGTTCTCCTTGGATAACACCTGTTATTATTGGATCTGGAGTCTTAAACGAATATTTAAATGAAAAACAATTACTTTTTGGAGATTACAATGGAGATGGAAAAGTTGATTTAATGATTCCTAATGGAAATGGAAGTAATGCTCAAAGAAACGATGCACTATGGCATATATATTATAGTAATCCAAAACCTAACGGGGGTTCATTTTTTACTAAAGAATCACATAACATAGTAACCTATTGGCCTAACTCTGGAAATTATTATGACACTCAAGTTCATTATAACAATTTTTACACACTAGACACCAATGGTGACGGAAAATCAGATTTAGTAAGAATTTGGAGAAAATATTATAAACCAAACTGGACTATCAACAATCATGATACCCAATGGGAAATTAATACATATATAAATAACATTGGAAACACAACAATTAGCGGAAATAAATTTCAATTAGATTATAATTCTCCATCAAATCATGATAATGACTCTCCTGATTTACCAGTACCAATTGTTTCAACTTATAAATATCAGGGTTTGAATAGAGAAATTATAATGGTAAGAAATCATACTAATCAAGTTACTTACGTTAATTTTAATAAAAATTTTTCAAAAGAAATTCTTTTAAAAAGCATTTCATCATCTGGAGGAAATATTGTTGATGAAATAAAATACAAAAATTTAACTCCAAATATACCAGGTTTAGGTTTATTGAATGAATTTTATTCATCTAATGATAATGTTAATTATCCTCTAGTTGAAATTAAACATATACCGACATCATTTTCAGTTGAAGAAATTAAAAATAGTGCTATGGGTATTACGAAACTACAAAATTTTAGATACCATGGTCTTGTTGTAAATATGAATGGCATTGGTATGGTTGGATTTAGAAAAGTCGCCAGAAGTGCTTGGTACATAAGTCCAAGTTCAAAAACTATATGGTCAGTTGAAGAGTATAACCCAAATTTAAGAGGAGCACTTCAAAAAAGCTATACGCAATTATGTAATAATTTAAATTCATTTGCCTTTGTAAATTCAGGAAATCCTACTGGAATATTAAATTGTACAACTAATAACTACAGTCAATTTTTTACCAGTAACGTATTTAATATTACATTAGATTTACAAATAAATATTGATTTCTTAACTAATATTAAAATTGAAAAATCATTTACTTATTCAATACCTTATCTTCTGCCCGAAACGGTAATTACCAAAAATTATTTGAATCAAAACACACTCCAAGGAACTACCACAACAAACAGTATCTTTGAAAATAACCCAGCTGGTTCAGGAAGTAATTATTATATAGGTAGATTAAAACAAGTAAACACAACCGTTTCTGCTTATAATGACACCTTTTCTACAGAAGAAAAATATACCTACACCGGCAATAAAATAACTAAAAAGGAAAGTAAAGCTAACAATACTGATAATGTTTATTTAACCGAATCGTATGAGTATTTTACAAACGGGAATTTAAAGAAAAAAATATTAAGTGCTCCGGGTGCAATACCTGCAGTTGCAACCAGAACAACCGAATACACTTATGATACTTCTGCACGCTACATCAAAACTGTTAAAGATATCGAAGGTTTAACTACCACCTATAATACTTATCATCCTTTGTATGGTGTAGTTTTAAGTGAAACAAACCCATTTGGACAAACAACTACAAGTATCTATGATAATTGGGGTAAAAGAACAAAAGTCACCGATCATTTAGGAAAAAATATTAATTACAATTACACTAAAAATGGTAACAAATTTATAACCTCTACCCTTGGAGATGATGGAAGTGCAAGTTCAATAGAAATGGATATTATAGGAAGAGTTGTAAAAAAAGGAGAATTAAATATTAATGGAAATTGGAGTTACTCTTCAACTACTTATGATTTCATGAATAGAAAAATTGGTGAAAGTGAACCATACAGTGGTAGTAACAATCCAACTCAATGGTCTAGTTTTTCTTATGATGATTATAGTAGATTAAATCAACAGATTGCATTTACCGGACTTACAACTACCATTTCTTATTCCGGATTAACTGTTACAACAAATGATGGAGTAGCCACAAAAAGCTCCACCAAAAATGCAAATGGTCATACCGTTCAGTCTACAGACTCAGGAGGTACTATCAATTATACCTATTTTGCAAATGGGAATATGAAAACTTCTACTTTTGATGGTATAACTTTATCAATGGAATATGATGGTTGGGGTAGAAAGAAAAAATTAATTGATCCTTCTGCTGGAACCTATATGTACAACTATAATGTATATGGTGAAACAACTAAAGAAACAACACCTAAGGGTTATACAGAATATTTTTATACACCTACGGGACGATTAGATTCTAAATTTGTTCAAGGTGATTTAACCTATCATGAAATTTATTACGGGTACAATGCTTTTAAACAATTAATTATGGTTGATGGAGTTGATTCTTCAGGTTTTCCTTTTACAACTGAGTACTTTTATGATTCAAATTATCGACTTCAAAAAGAAATTGAATCCAATCCGCAATCCTATTTTGAAAAAAGATACGAATACGACGATTTTGGTCGTGTAAATCGTGAGTACAATTTAGCCACGGATAATGCTACCGGAAAATCAAGTGGAAAATGGATAAAGAACACCTATTTAAATGGATATCATTGGCAAATTTTAGACGATGCAACGAATGCCATGCTATGGCAAATTGATGCAGTAAATGAGAGAGGCCAAATTGTTACGGCTCATTACGGAAATTTGGTAGGAAGGGTTTCTAAAACTTTTGATTCGTTTGGTATGCCACAATCAACAAGTTATAGAACAATTAATGGAAGTAATTCTTCTGCTACACCTTTTTTAACCATAACAACCAACTTTAATGCACAAAGAGGATTGTTATTAAGTAGAAGTAATAGCATGTTTAACTGGAATGAAACTTTTCAATATGATAGCTTGGAACGATTAACCCATTTTACAAATGCTCAAGGACAAATCGAACAACAAGATTATGATAATAAAGGTAGAATTACGCAAAATACACTCGGAAATTATAGTTATGAAATTTCTGCCAAACCTTATCAAGCTACAAAAGTAAGTTTGTCGACTTCTGGTGTATCTTATTACTCCGATAAACCATTACAACAAATTACCTATAACGCATTTAAAAGCCCTGTGAGCATTTTTGAACAAGGAAAAGAAAGAATTGATTTTGACTACAACCCATTTTTGTCAAGAACAACCATGTATTATGGTGGTTTGCAAGCGGATAAAAATCTGAGACCAATGCGTAAGCTTTATTCTGCAGACTCAAGTATGGAAATTAAACGGAATATTTATACCAATTCGGTAGATATTGTTATATATATTGGTGGCGATGGTTACACCGCCCCAATTATGTTAAAAAGTGACGGTACTACACAAAATTATTTATATTTACATCGTGATTATTTAGGTAGCATTATGGCAATAAGTAATGCTGCCGGTCAAGTGGTAGAAAAAAGACATTTTGATGCCTGGGGTAATATTGTTTTCTTAAAAGACCAAAACAACAATAACCTTACTACTTTTGCCGTTTTAGATAGGGGTTATACAGGCCATGAACATTTGCAAGGCGTAGGTCTCATTCACATGAATGGTAGGTTGTATGATGCCAAAGTAAGACGATTTTTATCGCCAGATAACTACATTCAAGACCCGAGTAATACACAAAATTTTAACCGATATGGTTACGTTCTTAATAATCCTTTAAAATATACAGACCCAAGTGGTGAAGAGGGAATTACAGTAGGGGCTATTTTAATTGGAGCAGCAGTTGCAGCACTAACTTACACAATTACTGCATTAACTGCTGATGTTCCCTTTACTGTTGGAGGTCTTATTAAGTCTGTAGCAATAGGAGCTTTTAGTTCTGTTATGACTTTTGGAATCGGAGATGCTGCTCTTGCTTTTCAACAATTAGGTTCTAGAATTGTTTTTCAAACTCTAGCACATGGTACTTTTCAAGGTATTATGTCAGGTGTTCAAGGAGGTGATTTTGTGACAGGATTCGCTAGTGGTTCTTTGAGTAGTTTAGCTTCTTCGCTGTGGACTGGTGGCAAGCTAGAAAGTGGAAAAGTGTGGAATGGTTTAGGCGGAAAATTTAGTGAATCCACAACAGGTATTCTAACCTTTGGAACTTTGGCTGGAGGTGCAGGAGCCGCTCTTACTAAAGGTAATTTTTGGCAAGGGGCTGTGACAGGATTGATTGTGAGTGGGTTGAATCATGCGATGCATAAAATAGTACTAAGAAGAACTCTTTTGTCGAGATTTAAAAAAGATACAAATGGTAATTATTTACTAGATCCATTTGGTAAACCTGATTTTTCTGAAGGAGGAATTAAAGAAATAAACTCTTCAGTAGATGGATTAGAAAGAGATTATGAATTAAGTGGTAAACCTAAAGTTGATTTTGAATTAAACAATGGTGATGTTGGAAATACCAATCCAGGAAAAGTTTCATTGGATCCTTCAAAAATTAAAAATAATTATACTTATGCTTCTACATTATTTCATGAGTATAGACATGCTTGGCAATATTTCAGTGGTAAATATGATAAATGGAGTAGTAAATATGGATATAAAGCTGTTTGGGATATTATGGAAAGAGATGCATATTGGTATCAAATCCAAATTGGAGCAGGAGATACATTTGAAGCTAATTTAAGATATGAATTATACAGAAAATTAACTAGTTATGTTAAATTACCCTACTAATTATTAACATTTATTTTTTAAAAAAGTAGTATGAAAGTAATAAAAACACTTATTTTATTTTTTATTTTATCATCTTGCTATAATAAAAAAGCTCTGGAAAAGTATGATAAAAATGGAAATCTTATAGTTTACAATGAGCAGGTTTATGCAGAAATGTGGGTTAAGAACAAAAATTTAAAAGTAACAGTTATTGATACTTTTTGTATTAATCAAAAAGAAAGAGCTATCAAAGACATTAAAAAAGGGAAATTAGTATACTTTGGATTTAATAATTATGAATTTAAAATATTATCGAAAATATTGCGTAAATATGGGATTGTTTCTAAAGAAACTTTAAGAAGAAGTGTTAGGTTGGGTGGATTTGAACCTTATTGCTATGAAAATGAGATGCAGAAAGAGATTGAAAGAAGATTTGGTAAGTTTTTTATAGATTCTATTTCAGAAATAGCAAAAAAAGAGTTTATAAAAGAAAATCCAGATATAGAGTATATTGAGGATGGTGTAGACTTAAGAGAAAAATATAATTTAAAATAATATATTTTCATATCTTTTTTATTAAAAATCAATAGAATAATTTATAAAAAAATGAAAAAAACAATTTTAATTTTAGCCACTATACTTTTAACTTACTCTTGCAGTAAGGATAAAGAGGAATATGACCCAAGAAATGATTTATCCTACATTAATTTTCAAAATGAGCGATACAAAGGAATTTGGTATTTTGATAAAGTAATTAAAGCCGATGGTACTTTAGTTGATTATATTCATTTTTGTCCAAACAATAAAGATTATATTGATTTTCAGTCATTTAGAATAACGGATTTGTATCATTATAATATCGATAATTGTTTAGATTACAACATCCGTATAAGTTGTCAAAACTATAATATACAAGGGTATAAAATATCTATTTGTGATGATTTTGTTAATGGTACGTATAGCTTAACAAATAACAAATTAAAGGTAGAATATGATGAAGTTGAATATTTTGGTTATATCCAAAACAATCTTGAAACAGCAAAAGGACTAATTTTTTCAAGAAATTAATGATTCCAAATGACGTGTGAAAAGTAAATTATGTTTGCTTCTTTTTCTTTTTACATTGGTTTCTTCTGCACAAGGAGAAGCCAATAATTGGTATTTTGGTCAAAATGCTGGTTTGCAATTTTTATCTGATGGTAGTGTTCTGCCATTATCAGACGGATTATTAAATACAGAAGAAGGATGTAGTGCCATTTCAGATGCAAACGGTAATTTATTATTTTACACAGATGGTCGAACCGTATGGGATAGAAACCATACTATAATGCCAAACGGTGATTATTTTGCTGGGACAGGATTATTTGGCGACCCTTCCAGCACGCAATCAGGCATTATAGTTCCAAGACCAAATCACAGTAATCAATATTATATATTTACAGTTGATGAACCTCATCATGAAAACGCTCAAGTATATCCGAATTCTTTTTCAGGCAATTACATTGAACCCGGAAGTGGAAATGTACCCAATTCTGATGACGGTAAAAATAATGGATTAAATTATTCAATGGTTGACATGTCGGTATTTGGTAATAACGGAAGCATTGGTGATATTATAAACAGAAATATTCATCTTATTACTTATGATACTAATTCAAATGGTGAACAAATTAAGTATAAGTGTTCAGAAAAAATTACTGCTGTCAAAAATGAAACCGATAACTCTTATTGGGTTATTACACACTTTGTAAATACATTTTATGCTTTTAAAGTAACCCAAAATGGAGTAGCTTCTGTTCCTGTAACTTCAGTTATTGGTTCAAATCAACAATTAACCGGATACAGAAGAAATGCAATTGGCTATTTAAAAGTTTCTCCAAATGGTCAAAAAATTGCTATTGCTCATCAACAAAACGGCATTCAAATTGGTCAATCTTCTTTTGGTTCAGGGAGTATTGAATTGTTTGATTTTAATGTAAATACTGGTGTGGTTTCAAATTTTTTACCCATTCTTCCCAATGTTCAAGGTTATGGCGTCGAATTTTCTCCTAATTCTGAAAGACTTTATGCAACTTATAGAATAGGTACTTCGCCAACAATGGAATTGGCTCAATTTGATTTAACACAATCTGATCCTGAAAATACAAAACAAATTATTTATGACGGTGTAAATTATTTATTTGCTCTTCAACTAGCTCCAAACAATAAAATTTATTGTGCAACAGGTTATCAAAACTCATTAGGCGTAATTTCAAATCCTGATAACTTGGGCATAGCTTGTAATTATGATCAAGAAGGTCAAGTATTAGCACCTGGCAAAACTGTTCAATTGGGTTTACCTCCGTTTGTTTCCTCTTTTTTTAACGCTTTTATTGAGTTTAACAATAATTGCTATGGTGATACTACAAGTTTTTCTATAAATTCAAACCAAACAGTGGTATCTGTACTTTGGAATTTTGGCGATGGCACTACATCAACTTTACTACAACCCAATCATATTTACGCTAATCCAGGTATTTATGATGTTAGTATTACAATTCAAACACCTTTTGGTTCAGGTTCAAATTCACGTCAAATAACCATTTTTCCCAGACCTCAAATGACTAGTACTTTTGTTTCTCTGAAACAATGTGATGATAACAACGATGGTTTTAGTGCTTTTAATCTAACTGAAGTAAATGAATTAGTTGTGCCATCAACAGCCGGTTTGTCATTTTCCTATCATCTTAATTTGGCTGATGCTCAAAATGATGTTAACCCAATTATCAGTGAAACGGCTTATGTCAACCCAAATGTGAATACTTCGGTGGTTTATGTAAGGGTTGAAAATGCAAATGGGTGTTATCGTATTGCTACATTGAATTTAGTAGTTTCGACCACTTTAATTCCTGCATCTTTTCAACGTGTATTTAGCGTTTGTGATGATGAAAATTCCGGGTCAAATACAGACGGAATTGCCTCATTTAATTTTAATAGTGTTACTGCCGATGTTCAAGCTTTATTTCCGGTTGGACAACAGTTAGTTATACGATATTACAAAGACCTAAATGATGCATTAGCTGAACAAAATCCAATCAGTAATACATCTAATTTTATCAATACAAATTCTCCATTATCACAAAATATTTATATTCGGGTTGATAGTTTACTAGATAATGCATGTTTAGGGTTAGGACACCATATTACATTACAGGTAGAGCCAATTCCAATTATACAATCGTTGGCATTTAAAGAGTGCGATGATAATCAAGATGGTGTTTTTGGTTTCAATACTAGTGGTTTAATGTCAACCATATTGAACGGAATATCAAATGCTTCTTTGAGTTTTTGGGATGCAAACAATATGCCTCTTCCTAGTCCTTTGCCTAATCCTTTTTACACAACAACACAAACTATTAAAGTGAGGGCCACAAACACAACCACTAATGCGTGTTTTTATGAATCAACTCTTTCGTTTACAGTTGATGTTTTACCCGTAATTTATTCCATACCTAGTACTTTAACTACTGTTTGTGATGATGAAATTAACCCGATAGAACAAGATGGATTATTTGCTTTTGATACCTCACAATTTCAAAATATTTTATTGGGTGGTCAAACAGGAATGATTGTTAAATATATTGATAATTCTGGGAATGAATTGCCAAGTTCTTTACCCAATCCATATATAAGTGGCACTCAAAATATTCAGGTAGAAGTAATCAATTCTAGTAATAGCAGTTGTAAATCAACAGCTTTAATTTCATTTATTGTTCATGAAGTACCACAAATTGAATTATTGGGAAATGAATTAATTTGTAGTAATAATACATCATTTACAAAAATATTAACAGCAGGTTTAGTTGATGAACAATTAATTTCAGACTATTTATATCAATGGTCTAAAGAAGATGTTGAAATTATTGGAGCAAATGGCTATGAGTTAGTAGTAAATAGTGAAGGAATATATTCTGTTGAGGTAACTTCAATTGATGGATGTAGTAGAACAAGAACGTACACCGTTACCGCTTCCAATATTGCAACTATTGAAGAAATTGAGGTAGTTGACTTGTCAAGCAACAATACAATTCGTGTTTTTGTTTCTGGAGCAGGAGATTATATGTATAGTTTGGATAATGAATATTATCAAGCTGAAAATATTTTTCATGGAGTTGAACCGGGTTTGTATACTGTTTATGTTAAAGATTTAAACGGTTGCGGTACAGTTAATCAAACAGTAAGCGTGTTAGGCATTCCAAAATTCTTTACTCCAAACGGTGATGGGTTCAACGATGTTTGGAACCTTAAAGGGGTAGATGCAACTAAATATGCCAATTCATCAATTTTTATTTATGATCGCTTTGGTAAATTCCTAAAGCAAATTAGTCCACATGGAAACGGTTGGGATGGGACTTTTAACGGCTCATTAATGCCAACTTCTGACTATTGGTTTGTGATAAACCTTGATGATGGTAGAATAATAAAAGGCCATTTTGCATTAAAAAGGTAAAAAATAACATTACAATTTAGGCATCGATAATTTTCAATAAAGGTATTTAAAAAAATAGTTGTAAATTTTGTTAAAACAAAGTAATACTAAGATAAAAATAAACTTCCATAGACTTCTAGAAATATTTTATTCTAATTATCATTACATTCAACATTCTCTTACTCCAAAAAAAAAATCGGCCTTTGAGATGCGATTGTAGAAAAAAATTTAAGTAAAGCAGTTAGTTCCTCATTGATTTCTACTATCTTTAGTACATAATTTCAAAAAATGTCATCACAAACCCGCCTTACAAGAGCATTTGAAAATGCCAAAAGAATTCCGTTTGACAACAAGTCAAAGTTTATTCTTTTTAGTGATTGTCATCGTGGTGATGCCAGTTTTGCTGATGATTTTGCCAATAATAGAAACATCTATTACCATGCCATGAATCATTATTATGAAGAGGGGTTCAGTTATTGTGAGTTAGGCGATGGTGATGAATTATGGGAGAATTTATTCTTTAAAGAAATTTTTGAAGCCCATAAAAATGTGTATTTACTTTTGAAAAAATTTCATGATGTGGGTAGATTACACATGATTTATGGCAATCACGATATGGTTTATCGGGATAAAAATATGGTAAAGAAAAAATTAAGTACTTTTTTTGATGCAAAAACCGGTAAAGACGAACCTCTTTTTACCGGAATTGAATACCATGAAGCTATTGTTTTAGAAAATACAGAAACTAGTCAGCGACTCTTTTTAACCCACGGTCATCAAGCCGATTTTATGAATTATATCGGTTGGAAAATCAATCGATTTTTAGTTCAAATTTTATGGAAACCGCTTCAAGTTTGGGGAATAAAAGACCCGACGAGTCCGGCAAAAAATTATGTTGAATTAATTAAAATTGAACGCCGAATAAAAAAGTGGATTGCTGATAACAACAATCTCATCACAATAACCGGACACACACATCGACCAAGATTTCCTAATATTGACGATAATTCGATTAATTATTTTAATGACGGAAGTTGCGTACACCCCAGAAGTATTACAGGAATTGAAATTGTGGAAGGAACAATTGCATTGATTAAATGGTTTATTGATACCAAATCAGACGGAACATTACAAATTGTAAAAGAAGTTTTGGAAGGTTCGGTTGAACTAACAGCTTACCAAAAAAAGGAAATATGAAAAATCAGTTCTATTTAGCGTTTTTACTATTTTTATCTTTATTAGGATGTTCCAATACGGATGAAACTCAACCTATAGCAAGAGAATTTAAGTATTTAGCTTTAGGAGACAGTTATACTATTGGTCAAAATGTTTGCCAAACATGCCGTTTCCCTGTACAATTAAAAGATAGCTTGACAAAATATTTGCCTTCTTCAGATAAACTTTTGGTGAAAGTGGTGGCTCAAACTGGTTGGACAACTACTAATTTAAAAAACGCTATTGCGTATGAAAATTTAGATTCTGAATATGATTTGGTTACGTTGCTAATAGGTGTTAACAATCAATATCAAAACAGACCTTTTTCCTTATACGAAAGTGAATTTCCTGAGTTGTTGCAAACCGCAATAACCTTGGCAAAAGGTGATAAAAAACGAGTGATAGTGGTTTCCATTCCTGATTATGCTTTTACACCATTTGGACAATCAAGTTCAAATCCTCAAAACATTTCAAATCAATTGGATAACTATAACGCATTTGCAAAAAGCCATGCTGAATCGTTAGGAATTACCTTTATTAACATTACCGATATAACAAGAGAGGGTCTAAATAATCCGAACTTGGTTGCTTCGGATAATTTACACCCATCTCAGTTGGCTTACCGTAAATTTGTTGAAAGAATGTTGCCTATTGCACTTGAAAAATTTAATGTAGATTAACTATTGCTCAGGAGCAATCTCAATTTCCAATCCATCTATTTCCGGGGTTATTGGAATTTGACAACCTAGACGGGAATTTTCTTTGACGTGATACGCTTCCCAAAGCATGGCTTCTTCATCAGGATTTCGTTCAAGCGAAATAACGTCATTCAACACATAACATTGACAAGAAGCACACATGGCCATACCGCCACACACACCAATGGTCCCTTCTTCGGCTAACTCATATGCTCGAATGAGTTCCATGATGTTCATGTTCATGTCGGTTGGAGCTTGTACTTCGTGTTTTACTCCGTTTCGGTCGGTGATTTTAATGGTGATGTCTTGTTGCATTATTCTTTTTTCTTCTTTAACGCTTCTATATCAGCTAAATCTTTGTATCGCCCAGATGCTATTTTATTTTTAATTAAATCGTCAAAATCTATATAAGGCACCTTGCTTTTCTCTAACACTAACCAATTACAATTTTTCTTGCTTTCTTCAAAAACCAAACCATCAACATGCGTAAGAATTTCAATTTTTCTTGGCTCATTTCCCATACTCCAAACGTCAAATTTATCGCTCTCAAATTCTTCTTTTGAAAAAATAGGGGCACCAAAATCAAGGTATGCTTTTTTTAAATTGTTATAATTTTTTGACGTTTTATTGATCCATAAATCTAAGTCCCCGGTACTTCTTACATAGCCATGCAAAATAACTGCATAACCTCCAACCAATAGAAAATCAACATCATGCTTGTCAAGAAGTTCTAAAAAATCTAAAAAGTCAACATTAAATAGATTTGTCGGCATGTTTTCGAGTGGAAATAATCGTTCTGTCAACTTTTTGTAGTGGATCAGAATTAAAAATAGAATTAATTATATCACATGCATAATTTAATCTTTCTATTGGTGATTTATCTTTAAAAAATGTAACATGGTCATCTGCTTCTTCAAAAGAAAATTTAGTTGCAACACTTCTATCCATTTTTATAGCATCGTTCATAATACAAAGATAAAAATTTATTCTATCGATTTTACAACTGCTTTTTCGGCTTCTTTTCGGGTGCCATCAAAACCATCTACACCGGAAACAGTAGTGTATTTTAAAACGTATTTTTTACCGGGATTCAATCGATTATACACACTTTGACACATTAACGTCGCTTCGTGGAATCCACATAAAATGAGTTTTAATTTTCCGGGATAAATATTTACATCGCCAATGGCATAAATTCCTTCGATATTGGTTTGATAATCTAACGCGTTATTTACTTTGATGGCATTCTTCTCGATTTCCAATCCCCAGTTAGCAATGGCTCCCAATTTTGGAGTAAGTCCAAAAAGCGGGATAAAATAATCGGTTTCTAACGTTTGTTGGATGCCTTCGTTTTCTAAAACAATACTTTCAACATGTTCTTTTCCATTAATTGCTACTACTTCAGCCGGCGTAATTAAATTAATTTTACCTAATTTTTTTAGCTCTTGCACTTTTTCAACAGAATCTAACGCTCCTCTAAATTCATTTCTGCGGTGCAATAAAGTAACCGATTTAGCCACATTCGATAGAAAAATACTCCAATCCAATGCAGAATCTCCTCCGCCGGCAATGACAATGTTTTTATCTCGGAACAATTCCGGGTCTTTTACAAAATACTCCAATCCTTTTTCTTCATAAAAAGAAATATTTTCAATAGCAGGTTTTCTTGGTTCAAACGTTCCTAATCCACCGGCAATGGCCACTGCTTTTGCATGGTGTTTTGTGCCTTTATTGGTTGTTACAATAAAAGAACCGTCTTCTAATTTTTCAATCGTTTCAGCTGTTTCAGCCAATGTGAATCCCGGTTGAAATTGTTTAATTTGCTCCATTAAATTATTAACCAAATCTCCGGCTAATACTTCAGGATAACCCGGAATATCGAAAATTGGTTTTTTCGGATACAATTCAGCCAATTGACCTCCAGGTTGCGGAAGTGCATCAATCAGGTGGCATTTTAATTGCAATAATCCGGCTTCAAAAACAGCGAAAAGTCCGGTTGGGCCGGCTCCAATGATGAGTATATCGGTTTGTATCATTCTTTTTAAGGTGCTGAGGTACTAAGGCTCTGAGGTACTAAGGCTCAGAGGTACTGAGTAACTGCGTTTTTAATTTTTACTTTGCGAAAATAGTAGTTCTTTTTTCTTTGGAATATGATTTTTATCAGTTAGCACGATTTGCGTGAGGGATAGTAGCGGAAAGCCCACAGCCACAATGTAGCTTGCGGAATTGTGGCGAGGACTTGCAGCGGATAGCCCGACCCTTGTGGTCACGCCCAAAAAAAATTTAAGCTACGTTTTCAACGGTTTCAATTTGAGGAACGTATTTTTTGATGGTCGTTTCTACACCGGCTTTCAATGTCATTTGGTTCACACTACACGCTACACAAGCCCCCTCGAGACGTACTTTTACGTGTTTGTCTTCAATGATATCAACCAATGAAATGTTTCCACCGTCTGATTCGAGAAAAGGTCGAATTTCATTCAACGCATTTTCTATTCCGATTTTGATTTCTTCTTTTGTCATTATTTTTTCCCTTTTACAGCTGAACACCCAGCCATGGTGGTTATTTTAATTGCTTCGGTTGGTGGTAAAGTTTCGTTTCGTTCGACTACTTCTTGTACAACGTTTCGGGCAATTTCTTCGAAAGCCGTTTCTAACGGAGTAGCTGTTTGTAATGCCGCAGGACGACCGTAATCTCCCGCTTCACGAATGCTTTGCACGAGCGGAATTTCACCTAAAACCGGTACTTGTAAATCTTCAGCTAAGTTTTTAGCACCTTCTTTTCCAAAGATATAATATTTATTATTGGGTAATTCTTCCGGAGTGAAATACGCCATATTTTCGATAATTCCTAAAACGGGTACGCTAATGGCATCTGACTTGAACATGGAAACTCCCTTTTTAGCATCGGCCAACGCTACAGCTTGTGGCGTGCTCACGACAACAGCTCCGGTAATAGGGAGCGATTGCATGATAGAAAGGTGAATATCTCCAGTTCCGGGTGGTAAATCGATTAATAAAAAGTCGAGTTGACCCCAATCGGCATCAAAAATCATTTGGTTTAAAGCTTTGGCAGCCATAGGACCACGCCAAATAACGGCTTGGTCGGGTTTAGTGAAAAATCCGATGGAAAGAATTTTTACTTCGTAACTTTCTACCGGTTTCATTTTTGATTTTCCGTCCACCTCAACCGAGATGGGTTTTGCATGTTCTACATCAAACATGATGGGCATAGAAGGTCCGTAAATATCTGCATCAAGCACCCCAACATTGAATCCCATTTTGGCTAACGTTACGGCTAAATTGGCGGTTACAGTAGATTTTCCAACACCTCCTTTTCCGGATGCCACTGCAACGATATTGCTGATTCCGGGAATGGGTTTTCCTTTGATTAAGTTAGGATTTTCCGGTTTTTCTGGAGCTTCTACTTTGATGTTTACTTTTACTTTTGCTTTTTCATACACCAAATCGTGAATGGTTTTGATGATATCAACCTCTGCTCTTTTTTTGATGTGTAAGGCAGGTGTTGACAAAAGTAAATCTACCACTACTTCATCGCCAAAAGTGAGTACGTTTTGTACGGCTCCACTTTCCACCATATTTTTTCCTTCACCAGCTACAGAAATGGTTTCTAAAGCTTTAAGTATTTCTTTTCTATCGAGTTTCATAAATTATTTTATCTCTAAAAGTGAGCTATTTTATTTTATAAAAATTCCGTTTTTATTTAAACTGAATTTAGATTGCAAAGATAATACGAAAAACAGAGAAACAGTAGTTAAAGAATTGAAAATGTTTATGGAGGGATATGGGAATGGTTATGGGTGAAAGGTAATTGGATAAAGGTAATTGGTGAATGGTAAAAAAAGATTATTATTAAATTTATAAATTTTTAAAAAATTGGTGAATAATTACAAATTAACCTCCGGCTCCCAAAAAACCTTTTCAAAATTTACAATCTGATTATCAACCACTTCAATTCCTTCGCTCTCTAACAATTGTTGCATTAAATTTGTTCCTTGAAAGTGATGTTTTCCGGAAAGAATTCCTTTTCTGTTCACAACTCGATGTGCCGGAACGTCATCTCTGTTATGCGAAGCATTCATCGCCCAACCTACCATTCGGGCAGAACGAGCGGTTCCTAACGCTTTGGCAATGGCACCGTAAGAAGTTACTCTTCCGTAGGGAATTTGTTTGGCGATGGCATACACTCTTTCAAAGAAATTCTCTTCCATCTCAAAAAAATTATCGTGAAAAAATTTTAAATAAAGTAATCAGAGCCACAACTCCGGTTATTGAACCAATAATATAATTGATGTTACTGGATAGAAAAGTATCTTTTTTTTCTTTCGACTTAAAAAAAGAAATATAGCCAAAAAAAACTAAAAAAGCGGCAATGGCTGTGGCTATGGAAAAAGTGTAAATAAAAAAGGTATCAAATTCAAAATACCCATATGAGCCTAATGTTATACTGATAAAAACATAATACGGAACCGGAAATAAATTGAGCGAAGACAACAACATTCCTAAAAAGAAACGACTGGACTTGCTCCGCATTTTAATTTCTTCTTTCTTCTTTTTAGCATTCGGTTTTTTTGCTATCCAAAAGAAATAGATTGTAAGTACTGTGAAAATCACTAAACCTATTTCCTGTAAAACCATACTTACATCAGCTCTTCGGTCAATAAACCTAGCAAATAAAACCGCTAATAACGTTTGAAAAAAAACAATTATCGAAGCTCCAAACGCAAACCATAAGGCACGGTTTCTTCCGTCACGCATACTCACTTTGGTGGCAGTCATATTGAGCAATCCGGGTGGAGTTGTTCCGATGGCTGCGGCTGAAAGGCCGAGAAGGATGGGAAGAGTGAAGTTCATTTTTATGGTAATGGGTAAAAGGTAATGGGTAATTGGTTGTTTATTTTATCTTAAATTGGATATAGGTAATCGCTTTTTTAATTTCTAAATATTGTTTTTCGTAAAATGTTTGAATAGCTGTCACAACTTCCGGTGAGCCTTCATTTCTATACACATTATGGTTGGCATAAATCACTTCGTGACCTTCTCCGTGCAACAATCCGAGTGTGTAACCGTGCATAAATTCGCTATCTGTTTTCAAGTGAATGATTCCGTCTTTTTTGAGCACTTTTTTATAGCGTTGCAAAAACTCGGTATTCGTCATTCTATGTTTTGTTCGTTTGTATTTGATTTGCGGATCCGGGAAAGTTATCCAAATTTCATCCACTTCATTTTCGGCAAAACAATATTCGATTAATTCAATTTGTGTGCGAAGGAAGCCTACATTGTTCAATCCGGTTTCAACAGCAGTTTTTGCTCCACGCCAAAATCGAGCTCCTTTGATGTCGATTCCGATAAAATTTTTGTTTGGATAACGTTCAGCTAATCCAACAGAATATTCGCCTTTTCCGCAACCTAATTCTAAAACAATCGGATTATCGTTTTTAAAAAAATCTTTATTCCAATTTCCTTTCCATTTAAAATCGCCTGAAACTACTTCTTCACGGGTTGGTTCTATTACATTTTGAAAGGTTTCATTTTCTTTAAAACGCTTTAATTTATTCTTACTTCCCACTTAATTTAATTTTTTGGTAAAATTAGGGAAATATACCCAATCAAAAATAATACTACTTTTACATTTATTAAATGAGTTATTAAGACTTGGAAACTGTAAAACCAAAAATTCTCGTTGCTCCACTCAATTGGGGTTTAGGTCATGCTACGCGATGCATTCCTATTATCGAAGCTTTGATTGAAAACAACTTTGAACCTGTTATAGCTTCTGACGGAATTGCCCTTCACATTTTACAGAAAGAATTTCCTGAATTAATTTTTTTAGAATTACCTTCTTATCAAATTGAATATGCTAAAAATGGTGCGTTTTTTAAATGGAAATTGATAAAAAACAGTCCAAAAATGATGGAAGCCATTTATTTGGAAAGAAAACTGACAAAAAAATGGGTCAAAGAATATGGTTTAATCGGCATCATTTCTGATAATCGATTAGGCATTTATTCTAAAAAAGTGCCTTCTGTTTTTATCACCCATCAATTGAATGTGCTAACCGGAAACACGAGTTGGATTACCAGCAAACTGCATCAATATATCATAAAAAAATATGACGAATGTTGGGTTCCGGACGTTGCCGAAATTCCAAATCTTACCGGAAAATTAGGTCATTTGAAAAATCCGCATTTCAAAATCAATTATATTGGTCCGCTAAGCCGATTAAATAGAAAAGAATTGCCTAAAAAATATGATTTAATGGTCATTCTTTCCGGTCCAGAACCACAACGATCGATGTTGGAAACACACTTGAAAGAAGAAATAAAAAAATATGTTGGTGATGTTGTTTTCGTTCGTGGTGTGATTGAACCCGAACAAAAATCGGAACAAATTGACCATGTTACGTTTTATAATTTTATGACTTCAGTTGAATTAGAACAAACGTTTAACGAAAGTGAATTAGTGCTTTGTCGTTCAGGTTATACCACGGTTATGGATTTGGCAAAATTGGGTAAAAAAGCATTTTTTATTCCCACTCCGGGACAATTTGAACAAGAATATTTAGCTAAGAAATATAAAAAAGACGGATTGATTCCTTATGCCAAACAAGAAAAATTTGTCATTGAAAATTTGTATGAAGTGGATTTATACAAAGGATTAAATCAATTTAAAACTGCTTTAAATTGGAAACAATTATTTTTACTTTTTGATAAAAAAACTAAATAATCAATTGTTTAATATTAATACCATCTGGCAATCTTCCCACATTTTGCAATTTAATCCCAGCTAATTTTTGAGCAATTGTAATACTTTCAACTAAAGATCTTTGATGAAGTTGAGCGTAAAGAAAACCCGTCCAAAAGGCATCGCCGGCTCCGGTGGCGTCTTTAATTTCTTTGACCGGCAAAGCATCTTGAAAAATAAGTCCTTTATCCTTATCCGATAAAACGACTCCTTTTTTCCCTTTGGTTAAACAAATGGTTTGAGCTCCCATAGCATGAAAAAAATCAAAAATATAGTCTTCCGATTTCATTGCGGCAAACAATCGGTAACAATCGTCTTCACTGATTTTCACTAATGGATCTGTGGCTAAATAACGTTTGATAATATCAATAGCTTCCGGTCGGTTGGGCCAAATTCGTTCAGAAAAATTCAAATCAATGCTCAGTTTTAAACCTAATTCTTTTGCACGTTCAGCACGTTCTAAAATGGTTTCCCTGGCCGGATTTCTGCTCAAAGCAAAGCATGTGGTATGAAAAATTTTAGCCGATAAAAGCAACTCATCCGTAATTTGGGAAGGATAAATTTCGCAATCTGCTTCTCTGTAAGGAATAAAATCGGGTGTCTCAGTAGATTTTGAAACAAAAATGACAGAAGTTGGTTTTTCTTCCGATTTGAAAACACAATCTGTTTGAACTCCGTTTGCTTTCAATTTTCTGATGATATAATCGCCTAAACCGTCTTGACCGCAAGTAGCCACAAGCACCGCATTCAATCCTAAACGCGAGGCATTTACCGCCACATTGGTGGGTGAGCCTCCCAAAAAACGGTGGTAATCTTTGGTTCGGTTTATGGAAGTATTTATTTCATGACCAATAAAATCAATTAAAACTTCTCCCACTGAAAGTATGTCAATCTTTTTTTCCACTTTAAAATATTAATTTGAAATTTTCTTCCATTGTTTTTTCTACCAAAATAGTTGCGGCAGCACTCCAAGCACAAAAACGAACGCCATTGGGCTCTCCTGTTTTGGAATTAAAATTTTCATAAAACCCAAAATCTGACACTGTATTTGCTTGGTTTAACGCATTCAAAATATTTTCACATTCTTGTTTTAGTCCCAAATGGTGTAAGGCTAACCCATAAAAACCATTCACCATAGGCCAGCTCCCGCCATTATGAAATTCATACGGTTGATTTCTAAATTCATATTTGCAGTTACTTTTTAAAATATTCCATTCCCAATCGGTATGTTGTATGGGTGGCCAAAAGGCAGGAACCAATTGCAAGGGTAAGTTTTCTTTGATTTTTTCACCATAAGTCATCGCTGTTCTTTTAAAATCGGTATCACCAATAGATAATAAAACAGCCAATGCATGTGCAAAAGCATCAAAATACATTTTGTATCCGGCAGGTGAAAAAGAACAAGGCATGAACTCCTTTATTTGTGCTTCTTGATACGCTTTTGGATGTACTTTTTCACTTTTTGAATTAGGTAAAAAATTATGTTCTATTTTTTCTGTAATTGCCTTTATTTTGAGTGTTATTTCTTCACTTTGAACAAAGTGATTGTAGCTTTTCAAAGCCCAAATACGCAATAACTGATCGTATAAAACATAGCCTTCTGTAATGTATTCATCGGCCCAATTTCCTGAAATGGGAACATACATCAAATGATTGTTATTGAATTCCCAACACTCTAAAAGATGAATGGCTTTTTCAATTTGTTTGGAATATAATTTGATTATTTCACTTTCTTTTTTGTAATGTGCCAATTGGCAAACGCCAATAATAAACCACGTAACCGCATCTACTCTCCCGGCTAGTCCGCCATAACTCACCTCAGCTCCTTTTTCGGAAAAATAAACATTGGATGGAATCGTTCCGTTTTCATGTTGATACGTGGCTAATGTTTGAAGCGTTTTTTGAAATGTAGCGATTAATTTTGCATCGTTAGAAGCCAAAGCCGCTAATCCGCAAATGACGCCGTCGCGAGCCCAAACGCGTTTGTAATTGGACACATCATTCGCAGAAGCTTCAAAACCCTGAGGAGAGGAAACTTTGTATAATAATTCTATTGCTTTATGATATACAGATGAACTCATGAAACCAATTCGTTTTTATTTTTCACTTTAATTAAAAGCGTTAATACGCCGCCAATAATCAAAAATATTCCTGCTAAACGAATCACATTCACCGGATTTTGACCCAACCAATCATAAACAAAAAACTGCATGGAGACAACTTGAAAAGCCATTGGAATAACAATAAACATGTTAAAAATTCCCATATAAACACCTGTTTTCTCTTTTGGGATAGAGCCGGCTAAAAGTTGATATGGCATAGCCAACATAGAAGCCCAAGCAATACCCAGACCAACAGGATAAAGAAATAATGTGGTGATTGCGATTGATTCTCCAAACGGGTTATACAAATGAAAAAGTAAAGTAGTATCATTCAAATAGGGAATTGAAAAAACACCTATGCCACCTAAAATTAAAGCAAAAAAATGAACGCCTTTTGCACCGATTTTTAAGGCTAATGGCACTAATGCAAAAGCTACAACAAAACAAATGATGTTATATGTTCCGTTTAAACTTCCGGTTAACAATTGAGCTTTAGAAAAACCTTCACTAGCTTGGTCTGTTGTATTGTATAAGGATATCGATAACGTAGAAGTGATATATTGCCAATAACAAAACATGGCATACCAGGTAAAAAATTTTACCGGAATTAACTGTTTCATCGTCAACGGCATATTAATGAACGCTTCTTTTATCTCAGTAAATGTTCGTTGAACCACCGGTGTTTTTTTCTTTTCTAATAGCTCGTTTAGTTCTTCAGATGTTGGCGGAATTTCTTTTGTTGTAATTACGGATATTAAAATCGTGACTACCGAAGCAAAAGCTCCAATAAAAAAGGCCCAGTAGGTATAGGTTGGAATACCATTTTCAAATTTATCGGTAATGGCCAAAATTCCTAATGAAACCAATATAGCCGGAGTAAAATTAGCCAAAGTAATTCCTAAACCTGTGAAGAAACTCTGCATTAAAAACCCTATAGAATGTTGTTCTTTGGGTAATCTATCTGCTACAAAAGCCCGATAGGGTTCCATAGCAATATTATTGGCCGCATCTAAAATCCATAATAAACTGGCGGCCATAAAAATGGAAGTTGAAAAAGGCATTACTACAAGTGCTAAACTGGCAATTAAAGCCCCAATCAAAAAGAAAGGTTTTCTTCTACCGAATTTAGGTGACCAGGTTCCATCACTAATAGCACCAATAATGGGTTGAACAAGAAGTCCGGTAACGGGTCCTGCCAACCAAAGCATGGGTAAACTCGCTTCATCGGCACCTAAAAATTTATAGATAGCACTCATGTTACTTTGTTGCAACCCAAAACTGAATTGAATGCCGAAAAAACCGAAATTCATGTTCCAGATTTGCCAAAAGTTCATTTTACCTTTTTGTATCATGCTTTTATTTTTATTCTATTAATTTTTTTAAAAAAGAACTAAAATCGATTTCGTTCGTAAAAACCAATCCGTTTTTATCTACCACAGGTAAATTTAAGTTTGAAGTGCTAATATTATTTTGCCGAAGTTTTATGAGCATTTCTTTTAAAGCCTTTTCATCTTTATCAATATCGAAATAAATAAACTTCAACTGATGTTGTTCTGCAAATTTTTTGGTGTCAATACAATAATGACAAGTGTCACTTCCATAAATCAAAATCGTTGATTGATTATTCTTAACGTCTTTATCTTGGGGAGACCCAATTTGAGTTGAAAATAAAATAACAAATAATAAAAAAATGCGAATCATAATACTAAATCTCTTCAATGTTAAAAAAAAATACTTCTAAAGATAGTGATTATTTTAAAAGTTCCTGAACCCAAAAGGATGCAGGAACTTTCTTTAAAACAATCAAATATGAAAATTAACTTAACTCCTAGAATCTATATGATAAGGTCAATGAAGTAGTTCTGCCATTTATTGAACGTGCTCTGACAATATTATCGGTGTTTTCAACAATACTTCCTTCTTCAACTTCTGTAATACCTATTGTATCAAAAACGTTATTTACATTTAATGACGCTGTTAAACCTTTTGTTAATTCAATATTTACAAACGGATTGAAGTACACATATCCGGGCATAACCAATTCATTATTATCTTGTGCAAAAGATTTTGTTGTTCCAATAAAGGAAACCCCAACATTATGTTTTCCATCAGCACCAAATTTGTATGCTGCTATTGCGTTATATATAAAGTCTGCTTGTCTTCTTGGTGTATTCCCTTCAACAGCAGGATTGATCACGTCTTTTGAGATTTCAGCTTTTGTCCATGTAACACTTCCGTTAAAATTGAATTTACTTAGAGTATAACTTCCTTCCAATTCCAAACCATAAGCAGTATATTCTCTTTGAATTTGACGAATTCCGGCAGGAGCAAAATCCCAATTTTGTTCAGAAGTTAAAGCATAAAAACCGGTAGCATAAAAGGTATGATTTGTACCTCTTCTTTTATAACCAACTTCAGCTTGATTTACCATATCTGCACTCAAACCGGAAACTGCAGCACCAGAAGGAAGAATGTTTGCTCCAAATAATAATCTGTCAGCATTAGCTCTTCCACCACGGCTGTATCGTGCGAAAAGAGATTGATTTTCAGCTAACATATAATTTCCACCAAAAGAATATGAAACATAATCAAAATCATAATTTACCGGTAAACGATTAGCGTTATCAACTACAGAAACACTAGCTTCAGGCCCTTCGATAGTGCCATTATTATCAACATCTAAATTTGTTGATTGCACGGCACCAGCATACGTTCCTCTTACTTTTCCGCTATCAAAACGTAAACTAACATCTACATTAAATTTATCGCTAAATTTATATTGACCGGCAATGTAAGGAGCTGTTATATCATAATTAGTATCATAATTTCTGGTACAGCAATTTCCCCAAAAAGGAACTCCGTAAGCATATAATCCGTTAACTGAATTAGGCCCTGCATTTAACAAAGCTGCATTGTCGCCTTTTACTTCCATTAAATACGAATTCCATAACCACGACATAGAAAGGGTTTGATAGGCTTTATAATATCCTAATGTTAAATCGAAATCACCAAACTTTTTGGATAATTTCATATCGTTGGTGAAATTATTAAAATTATTGATTTCAGTATCAAAGGTGTGAATTCTCATAACTAAGTCATTTCCGTTCACGTTAGTACCGGCTTGAGCACCATTCGCATACGTTAAATTAGGCACACCAAATTCAGTAGCAAAATCAGCTGCCGTTTGCACTTGTGCGGGAAATGGTGAAACAAATCGTCCTCTGTGGAAATTTTGTCTGAAACGGTCTTCAATTTTCCAACCATTACCAATATCAAAAGAAAGTTCACCACCAAACGAAGTAGCCATTGGACGCATACCATCAGCCATGTTGCTTCTTCTTCTTTGTCCATCTTGACCCACAGTTAAATTATCTAAAAACAAAGCACTGTGTTGCGTATCATGTAAAATATCAAAATTTGAAAGAGAACTCCAATTCGGATTTGAATTGGTTCCACTCACTTTTACCGGCATTGGCAAATAACCAATTGCTCTGTCATTTAAGTGTTTGAAATACAATCGTACATATCCTTTTTCAAATTCTTTTGTAATATTTGCTTTAATTTGTCCACCCACATTTGCAGTATATCCTGCATTTCTTGGGCCTTCCCCTTGACGATAAAAACCTCCTACGTGAAAAAATAATCCATTTGCTATTGGAGAACCATATTCAAAATCAGTACGATAATTATTAAAGTCAACACCAAAAGACTGCATCAAAGAACCACCTTCAGTCTTACCATTTTTACTGATAAAGTTGATGATACCGGCTGGAGAATTACTGGCTAAAGTAGAAGCAGAACCTCCACGAATAGCTTCTACTCTTGAAATCGTTTGGTCGGCACGCACAAAAATATCGGCATTTCCGAAGGCAACATCACCAAATTGCATTACCGGTAATCCATCCTCATGAATTTGAAGAAACTTTGCTCCACCTGATGCTACAGGAATACCTCTGATAGTAATATTGGCATTACCTTCACCTCCTGTTGATTCTGATTTAATACCGGGGATTGAACGGAAAATCTCCGCTGTTGCTCTAGGAGCAGCTTGTTCAATTTGAGTGGTTGATACAGAACTAATTGACACACTCGATTGTAATTTAGATCTTGGATTGATTACCCCTGTCACCACTACATCGTCTAATTGAGTGGCATCTTCTACTAAAATAACTTCTGCTTTAGTTGCACCGTTTACCGTAACAACTTGTTTTTTTGTTTTGTAGCCAATATAAGATGCTACTAAAGTTACATTTCCGTTTTCTAACCCTGAAAGTTGGAAAACACCATCCATATCTGATGAAGTTCCTTTTGATGTTCCTTCTACCACAATATTCACCCCCGGTAAAACATTTCCGGCATTGTCTTTTACAACACCTTCAATAGAACCGGTCTGAGCAAAAATGGGTAATGAACAAAAACATAGGAAAAGAAAAGCAACCTTTTGAAATAGTAATTTTGTTCTCATTTTGTTTTGTTTAGTTAATAAAATTAAGTGATATTTTTTACGAATCTATTTTTTTTAATGCTAAATAATTAACTATTTATAATCGAAAACGTTTTCGAAATTACCGAAAACGTTTTCGATTTTTTGTATTGTATTTTTTTCCATATTTGTAACATGAAAGAAAAGGAGACTACATTAAAGGTAATTGCTGAAAAATTAAATATTTCCATAACCACAGTTTCAAAAGCTTTAAAAGACTACTCAGATGTTAGTCCAAAAACCAGAGAACGTGTATTGGAATTAGCACGAGAATTGAACTACACGCCCAATTCCTTTGCTGTAAACCTTCGAACTAAAGAATCAAAAACAATCGGATTAATTATACCTGAAGTTGTTCATCATTTTTTTTCAAGCGTCATTAATGGGATCATTGCAGAAGCTGAAAAAAATGAATATTTAGTTATCATACTTCAATCAAATGAATCGCTGGAACTAGAAAAAAAACAAGTTCAACTGCTCATTAATAAAAGAGTAGATGGAATCATAATGTCGTTATCCAATGAATCAAATGATGATGACCACATACGAGAAATTATTCAACGCAACATTCCGTTTGTGATGTTTGATAAAATTTCGAAGATCATTCCATGTTCTAAAGTAATTATAGATGACCAAAAAGCAGCTTCTGCCGCAGTAGAACATTTGATTTCAGTAGGTTGCAAAAAAATTGCACACATTAGAGGTCCTGTAAATCCTCAAAATGCCATTGACCGTTTTTTAGGATACAAAAAAGCGTTGGAAAAAAATCAAATTCCATTTGATAAAAATTTGGTTTATACCTGTGTTCGTGTTTCGTTTGAAGAAGGCTATGCGTTTGCAAAAGAAATATGTGAAAATCATCCGGATGTAGATGGCATTTTCGTAATTACAGACTTAGTAGCTGTGGGAGTTTTAGCCTATTTAAATGAACATCATATTAAAGTACCGGAACAAATTGCAGTCATCGGTTTTAGCAATTGGTTTATGTCACAAGTTATTCAACCTAAATTAAGTACGGTTGATCAACCTAGTTATGAAATGGGAGTAAGTGCTTTTAATTTGTTACTAAAAGAAATCAAGGCCGTAAAAGAGGAACAACCAAAAGTTATCGAAAATGTGGTTTTAGATACGCAAATCATTGTTAGAGAATCTACAAAAAAATAATTTATTTCTGCTTTTCGAGCGTAAATGAAAATTCTGAGCCAACACCAAACTGGCTTTCTACGTAAATTTTTTCATTGTGCCCTTCGATAATGTGTTTCACAATAGCCAATCCTAAACCGGAACCGCCTTCGGAACGAGCACCGCTTTTGTCAACTCTGTAAAAACGTTCAAAAAGCCTTGGAATGTGTTGTTTTTGAATTCCTTCACCGTTATCAGTAATGCGAACAATGATTTTATTTTTGACAAGATTTTCGATGCTTACTTCTGTAGTTCCGCCTTCTTTTCCATACTTAATAGAATTCATCACGAGGTTTGTGACCACTTGTTGAATTTTTTCTTGATCGGCATGAACCAGTATTGGATTGGGATATTTAGTGTCAAAAGTTAATGTAATATTTTTTTTGTTGGCTCTCATTTCAAGCAAATCAAACACATTCTTTACCAATTCAACAATGTCAAAATCAGCATAATCTAAATTCAAATCACCGGTTTCTAATTTGGTAATCATATCTAAATCTTTCACAATGTAGATTAATCGCTCCACTCCTTTTTCTGCTCGTTCAAGATATTTTTTACGAAGCGTTTTATCACTCATCGCTCCGTCTAAAAGTGTTGAAATATAACCTTGAACAGTAAACAAAGGCGTTTTAAGCTCATGGGAAACATTTCCTAAAAATTCCCTTCGGTATTCTTCACGTACTTTTAGGGTTTCAATTTCTAGTTTTTTATCGGTAGCGAATTTTTTTACTTCTTTAGTAAGCGTAGCCATATCAGTAGTGATAGGTTGATTTCTTAACGTAGTTGAATCTAAAAGCGAAACATCATCATAGATTTTTTTCACTCGACGATAAATAAATCGCTCCACCCGATATTGAATGACAAAAAAGCAGAAAAGAAATACAGATAAGCCAAACAGCAGAATAAAAAGCCCATTGATTTGGTAAAACAAAAAAGTAATAATAAACAAAAACCCCATTGAAAACAGGGAAACATAAAGTGCCGATTTAAGGGCAAATTTGTATGTTTTTTTAAATTTTATGGCCATTGAAAACAGCTTTCTACTCTTTATATTGCTGTCAAAGATACACTATTTTCAAACAAAGTATTTGCCTAAATTTCTATTTTGTAACCAACTCCTTTGATGGTTTTGAATAGATCATCGCCAATTTTTTCTCTTAATTTTCTAATGTGAACATCAATTGTTCTTCCGCCAACTACAACTTCATTCCCCCAAACTTTATCGAGAATTTCTTCTCTTTTGAATACTTTCCCAGGTTTTGATGCTAATAAATAAAACAATTCAAATTCTTTTCTTGGTAATACAATTTCTTTACCATCTTGAATAATTTTATATTCTTCGCGATTTACTTCAATGTTGCCAACGGTTAAGACATCGCTTTTGGCATCTTCTTCTTTTAATCTTCGCAACAGAGCCTTTACTTTACTTACCAATACTTTTGGTTTAATTGGTTTGGCAATATAATCATCGGCTCCGGCTTCAAAACCGGCAACTTGCGAATAATCTTCACTTCTGGCAGTTAAAAAAGTGACAATCACATTGCTTAATTCCGGGATTTTACGAATGTGTTCGCAGGCTTCCATCCCATCCATTTCGGGCATCATCACATCCATAATAATTAAATGAGGTAATTCCTTTTTGGCTTTTTGAACTGCTTCTTTACCATTTACTGCAGTTACAATTTGGTAGCCTTCCTGAGCAAGATTGTAGCCAACTATTTCCAATATATCTTGCTCATCATCAACCAATAAGATTTTAATGTCCTTTTTTTTCATATCAAAAAATAAATGCGTTTTGCGATGTAAAGGTAAAGATAATACAAAATGATTTACGTTGTTAACCGTAATTTAATCTGTTAACGTTTTCATAACTTAAGTCAAACGCAATGGTAACAAGTCTGTAACGCTCACTTTAAATTGCAACCTTTATTTTGCCCCAAAATTTAATCTAAACCAATGAAACAATTTTTCTTTTTAGTTATTCTTTCATTTAGTTGCTTTGTTCAAGCTCAAAAAGGAACGATTTCAGGAGTATTGACCGACAAAGACATGAATAATGAACCACTTCCATTTGCCAATGTTCAAATCAAAGGAACTTCAATCGGAACCACAACCGATGAAAACGGTAAGTACAATTTACAAGTAGAACCGGGAAATTATGTGGTTGTTTTTAGTTTTTTAGGTTATCAAACCATTGAAAACCCAGTAACCATAAAAGCTAATCAAACGGTAACCATCAACAAATCAATGACATCAGGTGAAGGTGTAATGTTAGCCGATGTTGTTGTAGCCACTACCAGACGTAAAAACACAGAAGCTGCTCTGGTTATGGAAATGAAAGAAGCCAAACAAGTAGTTAGTGCCATTTCCGCTGAGCAAATGAGCAAAGGAACCGATGGAAATGCTGCTCAAGCCATTCAACGAGTACCTGGAATTACAGTTGTGGACGGAAAATATGTAATTGTTCGCGGTCTAAGTGAGCGATACAACAACGTTTTAATTAACCAATCTATCGCACCAAGTACTGAGGTTAACAAACGTACTTTTTCATTTGACTTGGTTCCAACCAATGCCTTAGACAAAATGGTTATCTATAAAACCGGTTCAGCTGACAAACCTGCTGATTTTGCCGGAGGTATCATTGCTTTAACAACCTCAGAAAACAATACAGAATTTACACGAGTTGATGTTGGTTTTGGCTACAGAACAAACACTACTTTTAAAAAACAGTTTCATTCTGAAAAATCAGATACTGACTTTTTAGGGTTTGACAACAACTATAGAAACTTGCCATCTAGTTTTCCAAGTACTTATGTATTACAGGATTCGCCAAGAACATCAGCTATCCGTTTAGATGCTGCTCAAAGTTTACCTAATAATTTTAGTCCATCTTCTCAAGATGTATTCTTAAACTCTTCTGTTGGTTTTAGTTTTGGTAGAAAAATCAATGCCGGTAAAATTAAAATTTTTACTACCAATGGTTTCAATTATTCTACAAGCTATAAAACGTATAATAGAGGATTTAGTGAAGTAACAGGGTACAATCTAAACGGAGAAAAATTACCTTTAAAATCGGATTATAATGATGCTGTAAACCAAGAAGATGTTAGAATCAGTGTGCTTTCCAATTGGATTTTCACGTTTAATGAAAACCATAAAATCAAATTTAAAAATTTATTCAACCAAATTGGCGAAAACGATTCTAACTTAAGAGAAGGTTTTAATTTTTTACAACGTAATGAAGATAAATTCAAGAATTATATGTTTGGCTACAAAAGTCGCTCCATTTATATAGGTCAATTAAATGGTGACCATAAATTGAATGATACAAACCTTTTAGATTGGGTGGTTGGTTATAATTATCTTCAAGAAAACGAACCGGATTTAAGACGATTCAGAACAGTTCAACCAGCAGATGATACTACGGCTCCTTTTAGCATGATTGCACCCCCATCTTCAAACTTATTTGACACCAGTAGATTTTATGGAAATTTAAAAGAATTCTCTGCCAATCAAGGTTTAAACTACACGATTATTTTTAACAGACATACAGAAGAGGAAGAATTGGCTCCTGCAAAATTAAAATTAGGTTATTTGGTAGATTACCGTTACCGCTTATTTAAATCGCGATATATTTCGTATTTATTACCAGGGTATGTTCCACAGGATCGTCAGGATGAACTGATTAATCTTCCATTGGATGAAATATTTAACCCGCTTAACATTAGTCAAAATAACGGTTGGGTAATTGAAGAAGGAACTAAACCAAGTGATTCTTACAAAGCTGATAATTTCTTAACAGCCGGATATGCCATGTTTGAATTACCTGTTCATAAATTCGACATCACTGCCGGTGTAAGAGTAGAAAATAACCAACAACGTTTACGCTATTTTGACAATCGATATGATTATTTCAAAAACAACAATTCTATATTTTCATTCTTACCATCGTTGAATGTTGGCTATAATATTACGGAGAAATCTTTATTAAGAGTTGCGTATAGCAGAACCGTTAACCGTCCGGAATTCAGAGAATTAAGTGAAAACTTATTCTATGACTTTAAGTTAAACGCAAATATTTTAGGTAACCCATCTTTGACAACGGCTACAATTGACAACTTTGATTTACGTTATGAATTTTATCCAACCAAAGGTGAAACCATCAGTTTAGGAGCATTTTACAAAAATTTTGACAAACCAATAGAAAACAAAATTTTTACTGCCGAGCAACGTACATTTTCATTGATTAACGCCGATAAAGCGTTTAACTACGGAGTTGAATTAGAAATAAAAAAATCATTCAAAGACTTTTTCAATAACATTTATTTAGACCGATTGTCAACCAACATCAACTTTGCTTATGTAGTATCTGAAGTAGATTTAGGTGCTGGTGATTTTGCTCAAGATAAAACAAGAGCATTACAAGGACAATCACCTTATGTTTTAAATTTTGCTTTAGGATATGAAGATGAAAAAGGACTTTCAGTTAATGCAATTTTCAACAAATTCGGCACACGTATTTATGCCGTTGGTGACTTGAATTTTCCAACCATTTTAGAGCAATCCAGAGACCAATTGGATTTAGCAATTGCTAAGAAATTCAAAACCATTACCGTAAAATGGAGTGCACAAAATTTACTTAATGCTGCATTTAATTTATATGATGATACCGATAAAAATTACAAAATTGATTCATCAAAAGACATCAAAACATCTTCTTACAGAGAAGGAATTTTATTTAACTTAAATCTAACTTATAATTTCTAATAAAAACAAAATGAAAAAATTAGTCTTATTCATAACCGTATTAGTAACTTTCAATTCGTGTATTGATGACGATTTGGATTTTAACCAAAATTTAAATGAAAACTTTATTGAATTAGTGGGTGACTTACCATCACAAACGTTAGTAAAAGGAGAACGCTACTTAATAAAAGGGCAAGTATTTGTAAGAAGTGGAGCAACTTTAACCAT
Organism: Flavobacterium filum DSM 17961; assembly: GCF_000425465.1. Taxonomy (GTDB): domain Bacteria; phylum Bacteroidota; class Bacteroidia; order Flavobacteriales; family Flavobacteriaceae; genus Flavobacterium; species Flavobacterium filum. Next base: position 296,064 of record NZ_KE384381.1, read on the forward strand.
CGAACCGGGTGCAGTTATTTTTGGGGATAAAGCTTCTAAAGGCACTTTGATTATTGATAAAGGAGGAAAAATCATAGCTGAAGGAACTGCTGCAGAACCAATTGTATTTACTTCTTCGCAAAAAGTAGAATCAAGAGACAGAGGAGATTGGGGTGGATTAGTTATCCTTGGAAACGCAAAAGTTAATCAATCTGAACCAGTTATTGAAGGAATTTCACCCTCTATTATTTACGGTGGAGATAATGACGATGACAATTCAGGAATTTTAAAATATGTACGAGTAGAGTATGCCGGAATTGAATTGACACCTAACAACGAAACAAACTCTATTACTTTAGGAGGTGTTGGAAGAGGAACAACTATGGAATATTGTCAAGTTTCCTATGGTGGTGATGATGGATTTGAATGGTTTGGCGGAACAGTTAATGGTAAATACCTAATTGCTTTAGGGATGTGGGATGACTGTTTTGATATAGATTTTGGCTGGAGTGGAAACATTCAGTTCGCTTTATCGGTAAGATACCCTACTTTTGCTGATCAATCGGGTTCTAACATCATAGAAACTGATAGTGGACCATCAGATAACCCAGTTCCATTTTTAACTAATGGTGTAATTTCCAACTTAACCGGAATTGGTCCTAAAATTGCAAACGCTACAGCTATCAGTGGTAACTATCAACATGCAATCGACATGAGAAGAAGAACCGCTTTAACGATTGCTAATTCTGTATTTGTTGGTATGCCAAGAGGAATTCGTATGAACCAACAAACTGTTTATAATAATTATTTGGCTAACGAAGGAGCATTGTTAAATAACGTTTTGGCTACGCCAACAACTATTTTTAGTGTAGGAAGTGGAATGACTGCCAATGCTGCTGATGTTCAAAATTATTGGAATGCCAACGGTAATGAAACCTTAAACGGAACTGATTTTGATGTTATTTATGCCGGTTTAGGAATCAATACAGCTGTATTCTATGGTAACAACACACAAAATTTCTATCCGTTTAATCCACTATTTGAAGTAACTAGTGGTTCATTAACATCAGGAGCTGCTTTTACATATCCTAAATTACAAAATGCTTATTTTTCTCCAACTACATATAGAGGAGCATTTGGAGCAACAGATTGGACAACACAATGGGCAGAATTTGTACCTAATTTAAAAGCATACTAAAATCCTTTTAATTACTTTTGAAGAGTTTAACCTTTGTTGGTTAAACTCTTTTTTTATAACCATTACTTCACATGAAAAAAATACTTTTTATTTTATTGATTTTTACGGCTTGTCAAAAAGAAAAATTGAACATTGAACCGAGTAATTATTTATCAACCAAAGAAATAGATGATTTTAAATATAAAATTATTCGGTATGTAGATCGTCTTCCGGCTAAAGTAACTGAAGAAAATAAATTTAAAACCGAATACGATTCTATCTACAAAGAAATGGCTAAAAATGCCGATTTAATTTTTTATCACACTGAAAATGATACGGTGTATTTTGCCATTACAAAAATTGCACCAAGCATAAAATTAAAAAAAACAGCTACAGTTGGTAGATTAAAAATGGATAATGGCGGAAATTTACTCTACTACGAAGAAGCTTTTAGAACCTGGAAAATGGAAGATCCTGAACTGAAAGAAAAAACAAAATTACTGTTTGAAAAATATGTAAAAAACGAAGATTTAACGCCTTACTACACTAAGCATTCTGGTAATGATTTTTACATTGAGTTTCCGGATGATGCTACTTATTATGATGTTAAAAAACGAAAATGGAGCACCCGAAACGCCTTTTAATTGATTTTTTTGAAAATTGGTATAGATTTTGAAATAATTTTTATACTTTTACCAAACCAAATCGGAAAGATGACAAAAAATTACTTTTATACCATTCTTTTAGCGGTTTTTCTTATTTTCCAAGCAGCTTCTGCTCAGGACAATAAGCCACAACAACCCACCAAAACTCAGGAAACTTCTATTGAGGGTCTTAACATTTACCCTAATCCTGTGAGCAATGGTAAAATTTATATTACTTCTAAATCATCTTTAGAAAAAGAAGTTGTAATTTTTGATATTTTAGGAAAGACGATTTTACAATCTACGTTAACATCTAAAGAGTTAAACGTTTCATCCCTTACACCGGGTGTCTATTTCATTAAAATCAAAGAAGGAGAAGCAACTGCCACTCGAAAATTGATTATCAAATAATTAGCCCTTTTCCACAATTCAATTTTATCTATTTTATTTTTATTACTAATTTATTGTATTTATCTTTGTACCATAAATTTTATAAAAAATGAAAAAACTTTACACTTTATTATTTTTAGCATTTTCATTGTTTACTGTTCAAGCTCAGTACACTGTTAACTTTGAAAATGAAACAAAAACAGCTTACACTTCTGCAGCCGTTTCTCTTTCAGGTATAGAATGGGACATGACAGAATCTTTAATTGGAAATGCAACAGCTGATTGGAAAAACGGAACTAAATCAGCACGTTTAAGAGGTTATGGTACTTCTTCTATGACGATGTTGGCTAATAAAACAGGAGGTATTGGTAATTTATCTTTCCTATACAGAAGATATGGAACTGATGCTCAAGTAGATTGGAAAGTGGAATATTCTATTAATGATGGAGCTGACTGGACTCAAGTAGGAAGTACTTTTACTGCTCCTGCTACAGATGAAGTTCAAACTTTTTCTGCTCAAATGGATGTAAATGCAGATGTTCGCATCAGAATCAAAAGAGCTACTGAAACCGGAACTGCAAATGCTCGTTTAAATATTGATGATATTGTGATGACCGATTTTGGTGCGGTTGCCTCTCCAAGCTTGGCTATAGGTTCACCATCTAACGGTACAATTTTTGCTCCGGGTTCAGATGTTACTGTAAATCTTACTGTAACAAATTTTGTTGTAGGAACGCCTGGTGCCGGAATTGATGGACATATCCATTATACCTTATCTCCAGGAGGCTCTATGGTGATGAAATATGACACTACTCCAATTGTGTTTTCCGGTTTAGCTGCAGGTATCTATACCTTAACTATGGAACTAGTTGACAATTCACATACTCCATTAAATCCTGCTGTTGGTGCTACAGTAGTTTTTGAAATTGCTCCATTAAATGTGGTGGGTAATTTGGGTGAAATGCGTGCAGATGTTATTGCGAATGGTGCAGGAAAATATTACCAAATTATTGAGACACCAGTTGTAACGTATGCAAGAACAACACGTAATCAAAAATATGTACAAGATACAACCGGAGCGGTATTAATTGACGACGTTGCCGGAATCATTACTACTCCATTTGTTGAAGGTGATGCTATGTCAGGTTTAACCGGAAGAACTTCTTTATTTAGCGGTTTATTACAGTTTACACCTACTGCAAATGCTACAGTTGCTTCATCCGGAAATACAGTTGATCCGATAGTAGTTTCTTTAGCAATTGTATTGGCAAATGTTCAAAATTTTGAAAGTAAATTAGTGCGTTTTAACAACGTAACATTTGCTGATGGAAATGGTACTACTACATTTGTTAATCCTCCAGCCACAAACTACAACTTTACTGATGGAGTGGATACAGTTGCCTTCAGAACAACTTTTGTAGAGTCAAATTACATTGGTTCACTTGTACCAAGTGGTGCAACTTCATTCGTTGCTTTAGTTGGTAATTTTAACGGAACTGCACAAGTTACTGCTCGTTCGTTAAACGATTTAACATTATCGGTTCGAAACAATACTATCAACGGTTTAAAAGTGTATCCAAATCCTGTAAATGATGGTATTTTATATATTTCTACCGATTTGAATGAAGAGAAAAACGTTCAAGTATATGATGTACTTGGAAAACAAGTTTTAAACATCACCTCTTCAACAGAAGCAATTAACCTTTCTTCTTTAAACACTGGTCTTTACATCGTAAAAATCACCGAAGGTGGAAAATCAGCTACTGTGAAATTGGCTATTAAGTAATCCGTTACTTTCAACATAAATCAAGCATCAACGAAAGTTGGTGCTTTTTTTATTGTTACTTTTGCACTCATGAATCCCTATCCCGATATATTTTCTATAAGAAGTCAGAAAGAATTTGAGAAAATCGCCCTCAAAGTTTTTCGGCATCAGTTTGAGAACAATAAAGTATATCAGAATTTTTCTTTGTTATTGAAAAAAGACAAATCGAATGTAAAAACCATCACTGATATTCCGTTTTTACCGATTCAGTTCTTTAAAAGTCATGAAATTATAAGTTCAACAAACCCGATTCAGGAAACGTTTACCAGTAGCGGAACAACCGGAAGTATAACAAGCAAACATTTGGTTACCGATATTACATTATACAAACAAAGCTTTCGAAATGCCTTTTCACAATTCTATGGCAACATAGAAGATTATGTGATTCTGGCCTTGCTCCCCTCCTATTTAGAACGAGAGAGTTCTTCATTAATCTATATGGTCAACGATTTGATTGAAGGTTCCAATCATCCGGAGAGTGGTTTTTATTTGAATAATTATGATGAGTTAATTCAGAAACTTATTAAACTAGACTCATCCGGTCAAAATGTACTTTTAATTGGGGTAACATATGCTTTATTGGATATGATTGAAAAACAATCTTTTCAATTGAAAAACACCATTGTCATGGAAACCGGTGGTATGAAAGGCAAACGAAAAGAAATCATTCGCGAAGAATTGCACACCCTTTTATGCAATGGTTTTGGAGTGCCAAGTATTCATTCCGAATATGGTATGACCGAGTTATTATCGCAAGCTTATTCACTTGGCAACGGTATTTTTGAATGTCCGCCTTGGATGTCCGTTCTCATTCGTGATACCGAAGATGCGTTGACGTATGTGGATAATGGAAAAACTGGCGGTATCAACGTGATAGATTTATCCAATATCAATTCTTGCTCTTTTATTGCTACACAAGATTTGGGCAAAAAATATCCCAACCATTCATTTGAAGTGTTGGGACGTTTTGATTCGAGTGATATTCGAGGGTGTAATTTGATGGTTATTTAAAGTTGTTTCAGGTTTCAGGTTTGCTTCGCCAGTCGCCCTTTGGGCTCGTGTCAAGTTTAGCTTTGCTCTGTTCGGCTTCGTCTCGAGTCAAGTTAAACCGCTCGTAAAATAAAATAGGTTTTTTTTCCGCGTTGCAACAATACAAATTCATCATTGATTAAATCATGGGTAGAAAGTGAAAATTCTTCAGTTACTTTTTCTCGGTTTACTGAAATTGAATTCTCTTTCAAAGCTCTTCTCGCTTCACCATTGGAAGACATGAAACCGGATTTACCGGCCAAAGCATCCACAATGTTAATTCCGTTTTTTAGTTCTTCTTTTGAAATTTCCGCTTGAGCAATTCCGTCAAAAACATCTAAAAAGGTTTTAGAATCCAAACCTTTTAAATCTCCTGAAGTAGAATTTCCAAACAAAATAGAAGATGCTTTTACTGCTTTTTCATATTCTTCTCTCGAATGTACAAAAACAGTAATTTCTTCTGCTAATTTCTTTTGCAACAAACGCAAATGCGGTTCTTGTCTATGCTTTTCAATCAATTCTTCAATTGTTGCTTTATCTAAAAAGGTGAAGATTTTGATGTATTTTTCCGCATCTTCGTCAGAAGAATTAAACCAAAATTGGTAAAATTTATAAGGCGACGTTTTATCTGCGGTTAACCAAACATTTCCCCCTTCCGATTTTCCAAATTTGGATCCATCGGCTTTGGTAATTAGTGGTGTGGTTAAGGCAAAAGCTTTCGCACCTTCATCATCCGTATTTACATTCAAACGACGAACCAATTCAGTTCCGGTGGTAATATTTCCCCATTGATCAGAACCGCCCATTTGCAATTTACAACCGTAATGTTTGTGCAAATGATAAAAATCGTAGCCTTGAATCAATTGATAGGTAAACTCTGTAAACGACATCCCTTCGCCTTCACCGGAAAAACGTTTCTTTACCGAATCTTTAGCCATCATATAATTAACGGTGATTCTTTTTCCCACATCTCGAGCAAAATCGATAAATGAAAAGTCTTTCATCCAATCGTAATTGTTTACTAGAATTGGAGCATTTGCTTCTGTAGAATTAAAATCTAAAAAGCGTGATAAAACGCCTTTAATTCCTTCTACATTTCTGTTTAAAGTGGCTTCGTCTAATAAGTTTCGCTCATCCGATTTTCCGGAAGGGTCACCAATCATACCGGTAGCACCACCTACTAATGCAATCGGACGGTGACCAAAATTTTTCAAATGTACCAATAAGATGATTTGCACCATACTACCAATATGCAATGAATCGGCTGTTGGATCAAATCCAATATAAGCAGTGGTAGATTCTTTCAACAATTGCTCTTCTGTTCCGGGCATCATATCGTGAAACAAACCTCTCCAACGTAATTCTTCAACTAAATTTTTCATGCTGTTATTTTTGGCAAAGATAGTTTTAATTCGATAATTTGAAAATGTGGTCAAGAAACATTTATCTTTGTTTTTATGAATTTAGTTACAGGCGGAACAGGATTGGTTGGAGCTCATTTATTGCTTCATTTACTTCAAAACGGAGAAAAAGTGAAAGCTTTGTTTCGCACTGAAAACAGCATTTTAAAAACCGAAAAACTCTTTCACCAGTTTAATCAAAACGATTTATTTCATCAAATTGAATGGGTTGAAGGCGATGTAAACAATATTCCAAGTTTAGAAATAGCGTTTGAAAACATTGATACCGTTTATCATTGTGCAGCACTTATTTCCTTTGACTCAAAAGACGAAGCTCGATTAAGAAAAGTAAATATCGAAGGAACAGCCAATATGGTGAATTTGGCTCTTGCTTTTGGTGTAAACTCCTTTTGTTATGTCAGTTCTATTGCGGCATTAGGTGATTTGGGCGAACATGAAACCATCATTACAGAAGATACAGAATGGAATCCTGAAAAACCACATAGTGATTATGCTTTATCAAAATATGGAGCCGAAATGGAAATATGGCGAGCCCAACAAGAAGGTTTAAATTGTGTCATTGTAAATCCGGGTGTCATTTTAGGAAGCGGTTTTTGGGAAAACGGAAGTGGCGAAATTTTTACTAAAATCGCTAAAGGTTTACCCTTTTATACAAAAGGTTCCACAGGATTTGTGGCCGTTGAAGATGTCGTAAAAATAATGTACGCTTTACAAAAAGAAAAAAACAATAGTGAACGTTTTACGATTATTAGTGAAAATATAGATTTTCAAACTATATCATTCGCCATAGCTGATGGATTAAAAGTGAAACGACCCTTTTTCTATGCTAAACCATTTTTTACAGCTCTATATTGGCGTTTGGATTGGATTTTCGCTCATTTCTTTTTTCAACCAAGGAGATTTTCAAGAGCTACTGCAAAATCGTTGCACTCAAAGGATATTTATTCCAATCAAAAAATCAAAGACAAACTAAACTATTCTTTTTTGCCCATCAAAGAATATTGCATGACCATTAGTTCGTTTTATTCAAAAAACGATTGACGTCCAAATTCCTTTTTTTTCTTTTTAGTTTACTTGTATCCTTTTGAGTTTTTGGAAGGTCAATGGTTTTAGTGTTTTTTTTCATCAAACTATCATTCATGACTGATGCTTCTTCTAACCTATTTTCAACTGCTTCATACATCTTTTTATAAGCTTTGATGTCGGCTGCATAATATTTATTATTTTCCACTAATTGCAAACTATCGATAGCATATTTTTGATAGATATAAGTAGCAGGATTGATATTTTTCTGTTCTAATAATGGAGCTTGATTAGATTTTAAAGCATCTAAAATAGCTAAATCATATAAAATATTTGTCATCGTTTTTTTGTCGATCAACTTTTTTGGTTTTTCTACCAAATCCTCTTTACAGGCGGAAAAAACATAAAGAAATAGGCAAAAGAAAATTATTTTTTTCATTCTTTATCGATTAAATAACAAACGCATTCCAACTTTATCTTCACTCACTTTTGATTGATGATACACCAACGAACCGTTCACAAAAGTATGGGTAACTTTTGATTTAAAAGTAGTACCTTCAAATGGTGACCAACCACATTTATATAAAACATTATCTTTTTTTACTGTCCAAGGCAAAGCAGGATTCACAATGACTAAATCGGCATAATACCCTTCTTTAATGAATCCTCTTTTTTCGATTTTGAAAATTTTCGCTGGATTATGAGCCATTTTTTCAACTACTTTTTCAATGGAAATTTTTCCTTGATGATGTGCTTCAAACATCGCAACAACGGCATGTTGCACTAATGGACCGCCAGAAGGTGCTTTTGTATAAACTTGCTTTTTCTCTTCTAAAGTATGCGGAGCATGGTCTGTTGCAATCACATCAATTCGGTCATCTAACAATGCTTTCCATAAAGCTTCGCGGTCTGAAGCTGTTTTTACAGCCGGATTCCATTTGATGAAATTTCCTTTTGTTTCATAATCTGCATCGGAAAACCACAAATGATGGATACAAACTTCTGCTGTAATCTGTTTTTCTTCCAAAGGAATCTTATTGGTAAACAATTCCATTTCTTTGGCAGTTGAAAGATGAAAAATATGTAATCGTGCACCGGTTTTTTTGGCTAACGCAATAGCTTTTGAAGACGACAAATAACAGGCTTCTTCACTTCTTATTAAATGGTGAAATTGTACCGGAATATCATCGCCGTATTTTTCTTTATACGCGGCAAGATTATTTTTTATTGTTGTTTCATCTTCGCAATGAACCGCAATAAGCATTTTTGTTGAAGAAAATATTTTTTCCAACACTTCTTCATTATCCACCAACATATTTCCTGTAGAAGAGCCTAAAAACAATTTTATTCCGGCCACATTATGTGGATTGGTTTTGATAATTTCTTCCAAATTATCGTTTGTTCCACCCATCATAAACGAATAATTGGCATACGATGTTTCAGCTGCAATTTGGTATTTTTGTTCTAACAATTCTTGTGTAACAGCATTAGGAACAGTATTCGGCTGTTCAATGAAGGAGGTAATTCCACCCGCAACAGCTGCTTTTGATTCAGTTGCAATTGTTCCTTTATGCGTTAATCCGGGTTCACGAAAATGCACTTGGTCATCAATAGCACCCGGAATTAAATAATTTCCTTCGGCATCAATGATTTTATATTCTGATTTGGCAGTGATTCTGTCGGCTATTTCAATAATAAATTGTCCTTCTATTAAAACATCGCCTTCTGTAATTTTGCCTTCATTAACAATTTTGGCATTCTTGATCAAAATCCTTTTCATCTTCAAATCTATTATAATCGATTAAATAGTTTTTTTATTCGCAACGAAATTACTCCAAACACAGCTTCTTTAATGATAGAATTACTCATTTTTGATTGACCTTTCGTTCTATCCGTAAAAATAATCGGAACTTCTTTGATCTTGAATCCTTTACAAAACGTTCGATATTTCATTTCAATTTGAAATGCATAGCCCACAAATTTTATTTTATCTAAATTAATTTGTTCTAAGACTTCTTTTCGATAGCAAATGAAACCGGCAGTAGCATCATGAATTTTCATTCCGGTAATCATTTTTACATAAATCGAAGCGAAATAGGATAACAAGACTCTGCTCAAGGGCCAGTTTACAACATTAACCCCTTTTACATATCGAGAACCAATGGCCATATCTGCTCCATCATTTTCACATGCATCATGTAATTTCAAAAGATCGTTTGGATTGTGTGAAAAATCGGCATCCATTTCAAAAATATAGGCATAATTGCGAAGCAAAGCCCATTTAAAACCATGCACATAAGCCGTTCCAAGACCTGATTTTTTTTTCCGAACTTCTAAAAAAAGTTGGTTTGGAAACTCTTTTTGCAATTCCTGAACTTTTTCAAATGTTTTATCCGGGGAATTATCATCCACAATCAAAACATGAAAAGGCTTTTCAAGTTGAAAAACAGCCCGAATGATTGCTTCAATATTTTCGATTTCATTAAAGGTTGGAATGACCACCAATCCAAGTTTCATAAATACCAATTTTCAGAACAAAAGTAAACTTTTTATCCCTCATGATTCATAATAAAATGATAATAAACCGTGAGAAACAAAAAAATAGTAATTTTACAAACTGAATTATGGAAATTTTATTTCAAGAAAGAATTTTAGCAACGAAAGACTGGGCAACTGTTTTGTTTGTCCTGTGTTTTATTTTGATTGCGATTACTAAAACCTTTTTTGAAGCCCGTTTTAATGAATTCTTAAAACTATTAGTTACTGATAAATATGTAAAAATTTACAAAGATCCTTCTCACATGATGAGTTGGTTTACGATAAGTTTGTTTTTTGTTCAACTGATTTCCTTTTCGTTTTTTGCTTTAATTTTATTGGACCATTTTGGTTTAGCTGATAAAAATGATAGTATCAAATTTATACAAATCATCACTTTGATTGGTGTTTTTGTCTTATCTAAATATTTGATTGAAAAAATCATTGCCACTTCATTTAAAATTGAAGAATTCACCGAACAATTTAACCTTCAAAAGGTAAGTTATCGCACATTTCTTGGATTAATTTTATTACCGATCAACATTTTACTGTATTACAACGATATATTACCCGGATTTATCATCTATTTTTCGTTATTTACATTGTTGATTATCAATGCTTTTACCTATATTTTGTCGTTGAAAAAATATCAAAACTTACTATTTAGTAAGATGTTTTATTTTATTTTGTATCTTTGTGCCCTTGAAATAGCACCCTATTATTTCATGTATTATTGGTTTACAAGACGTTAGTTTTTAGAACAAGTTCGATATGAAAGTGAAAACAATTTTGGTGTCGCAACCAGAACCAAAAGTAGATAATTCTCCTTACTTTGAGCTGATACAAAAGCATAAAGTAAAAATCGATTTCAGACCCTTTATTCATGTCGAAGGTGTTCCTGTAAAAGAAGTTAGAAGTCAGAAAATTGATTTGAATAACTTCACTGCCATTATCTTAACCAGTAAAAATGCTGTAGACCATTTTTTTAGAGTGGCCGAAGAAATGAGATATAAAGTTCCGGAAGACTTAAAATATTTTTGTCAATCAGAAGCAGTAGCTTTTTATTTGCAGAAATATGTGGTATATCGTAAAAGAAAAATATATGTTGGTCAAAAGGATTTCATTGATTTATCTCCGTTAATTAAAAAATACAAAGAAGAAAAATTTTTATTACCGGCTTCTGATCAGTTAAATTTTGATGTTCCACAAACACTTAACGGATTAAAAGTAAATTGGACACAAGGTATTTTTTATCGCACTGTCATGAGTGATTTGTCTGATTTAGCGGATGTTTACTATGATGTTTTGGCATTTTTTAGCCCAACCGGAATCAAATCACTATTTAAAAACTTCCCGGATTTTAAACAAAACGAAACGAGAATTGCAGTTTTTGGCAGTACAACTCAAAAAGAAGCGATAGATCATGGTTTACGTGTTGACATTATGGCTCCTTCACCGGAAGCTCCATCAATGACAATGGCATTGGAAAAATATATCGCCAAGGTTAACAAAGACAAATAGTATTTATTCTACTTCATAAAAAAGAGTCCCACAAAATTGCGGGACTCTTTTCGTTTGGTTAGTTAGTGTAAAATTATAATTGAGGTCCGGACTTCACTAAGTTTTGTCCTTCTTCATTGTCTGTATATTGTACAAAGTTTTTAATGAACAATCCGGCTAGATTAGTAGCTTTTGCCTTCCAATCTTCTGCATTGGCATACGTATTTCGTGGATCTAAAATGTTTGAATCTACGTCATGTAACGCCGTTGGCACTACAAAATTAAATACCGGGATTACTTTTGTTTCTGCTTTTTCAATTGAGCCATCTAAAATAGCATCAATGATTGCTCTTGTATCTTTAATTGAAATACGTTTTCCGGTTCCATTCCAACCTGTGTTAACCATATAAGCAGTTGCATTGTGTTGCTCCATTTTCTTTACCAATTCTTCACCGTATTTGGTTGGATGTAAAGACAAAAATGCTTTACCAAAACAAGCTGAAAAAGTAGGTTGTGGTTCCGTTACACCTCTTTCAGTTCCGGCTAATTTTGCCGTAAACCCGGAAAGAAAATAATATTTAGTTTGTTCTGGAGTCAATTTAGAAACCGGTGGCATTACACCAAAAGCATCAGCCGTTAAGAAAATAACTTTTGTAGCGTGACCCGCTTTTGAAATCGGTCTAACAATATTATCAATATGATAAATTGGATAAGAAACTCGTGTATTTTGCGTTACAGAACCGTCTTTAAAGTCGATTTTACCATTCTCATCAACCGTCACATTTTCTAATAAAGCATCACGTTTGATAGCACCATAAATATCCGGTTCGTTTTCTTTACTTAAATCAATCGTCTTAGCATAACAACCGCCTTCGAAATTGAAAACACCTTCATCATCCCAACCATGCTCATCATCACCAATTAATTCACGCTTTGGGTCAGTTGACAAGGTAGTTTTTCCTGTTCCGGATAAACCAAAGAAAACGGCAACATCACCATCTTTGCCTTTGTTAGCAGAACAATGCATAGAAGCAATTCCTTGTAAGGGCAAATAATAATTCATCATTGAGAAAAGCCCTTTTTTCATTTCTCCTCCGTACCAAGTACCTCCAATAATTTGAACTTTTTCAGTTAAATTGAAAGCAATATATACTTCTGAATTTAACCCATGTGCCGCAAAATCTTTGAAAGATGATTTAGAACCATTCATTACGATAAAATCCGGCTCACCAAAATTTTCCAATTCTTGCTCAGTTGGACGGATGAACATGTTTTTTACGAAATGTGCTTGCCAAGCCACTTCCATGATAAAGCGAACTTTTAATCTTGTATTTTCATTTGCACCACAAAAAGCGTCAACTACAAACAATCTTTTTCCTGAAAGTTGATTAACAGTTGTGTCTTTTAAAGCATTCCAAGTGGTTTGAGAAATAGGTTTGTTATCATTTGGTGCTTTTGGTGAATTCCACCAAATAGTATCTTTGGTAACTTCATCTTCAACAATGTATTTGTCTTTTGGGGAACGACCAGTGAATTCACCGGTCATTACATTCACAGCTCCTAATTCAGAAAGCTGTCCTTTTTCATATCCTTCAAGGTTTGAACTTAACTCTTCGTTATAAAGTAATTCATAAGACGGATTATAGACAATTTCTGTAGTATTTTTAATTCCGTATTTTTCCAACGAAATCGATTTCGTAAATTGAGCGTATGTATCCATAAATTTGTCGTTTAGTTGTGTTTAAATATTTGGCAAAAGTAAAAATTAAATCTTTACAATTGTATATTTGTGCTTATTTTATCTTTTTTGTTTAAAAATACTCAAGAAAAGTACTCCCCAAGCCATGATTAATGACAATCCTCCAATTGGCGTAATTGGACCTAAAAATTTTACATCAATTGAAAACAGGTCATTTGTAGCTAATAAATATATGGAGCCGGAAAAAAACAACACCCCAAATAAAATCAGATAAAAAATAATTTTTTTGGTTTTATCTGCAACCCAATTTGTAGTTCCTAAAAACAGTAAAAACAAGGCGTGATAAAATTGATACCGCACTCCTGTTTCAAAAGAAATCAATTGATTTTCATTCAAAACTGCCTTTAATGCATGTGCACCAAATGCTCCCAAAATAATCGCTGTACATCCAAAAAAAGTCGCTGTCAATAGAATTTTTCTTTCCATTTTCATAAAATAATGCTCAAAATTAAGGAATAAAACGGAATGCTCAAACGGAATTAACAATCTAAAATTTGTTAGGAATATAACATCTAACTACATTTGTGTGATTTTTATAAAAACAAGATGAGAAATATATTGATTATTGGTGCAGGTCGTTCTGCTTCTTCCTTAATAAAATATTTAGTAAACAAATCTGAGTCAGAGCAGTTACAGCTCACTATTGCTGATTTGTCTTTAGAATTGGCCAAGAAAAAAACCAATAATCATCCGAATGCTATTCCGATTCAATTGGACATTGCCAACATCGAACAGCGTCAAAAAGAAATTCAAAAAGCGGATATCGTTATTTCGATGCTTCCGGCACACATGCACATTGACATTGCTGAAGATTGTTTAGCCTTCAACAAACACATGGTTACGGCTTCCTATATTAGTCCGAAAATGCAAGAATTGGATGGTTTAGCCAAAGAAAAGGGCTTGATATTTATGAATGAAATTGGTTTGGATCCAGGCATTGATCACATGAGTGCCATGAAAATCATTGATGAAATCAAAGAAAAAGGCGGAAAAATGATTCAATTTGAATCGTTTTGTGGTGGATTAGTAGCTCCGGAAAGCGATACGAATTTATGGAATTATAAATTTTCTTGGAATCCTAGAAATGTGGTTTTAGCCGGACAAGGTGGCGTTTCAAAATTTATTCAAGAAGGAAAATACAAATATATTCCATACAACAAATTGTTCAGAAGAACAGAGTTTATGGAAGTAGAGGGTTACGGACGGTTTGAAGGATATGCTAACCGTGATTCTTTAAAATACAGAAGTATATATGGTTTAGACGATATTTTGACAATGTATCGCGGTACTTTACGAAGAGTGGGATATTCAAAAGCTTGGGATATGTTGGTTCAACTTGGCATGACAGATGATACCTATAGTTTAGAAAATGCTGAAAACATGAGCTACCGTGAATTTACGAACTCCTTTTTGCCTTACCACCCAACTGATTCAGTTGAATTAAAATTACGTCATTATTTAAAAATCGATCAAGACGATGTGATTTGGGATAAATTTGTTGAACTCGATTTGTTTAATTCATCCAAAAAAGCCGGTATTAAAAATGCTACACCGGCACAATATTTAGAATATATTTTAGCTGAAAAATGGGCTCTTCAACCGGAAGACAAAGACATGATTGTGATGTATCATAAATTTGGATATGAACTAAACGGTAAACAGCATCAAATTGACAGTACAATGGTGTGCATTGGTGATGACCAAACCTATACTGCTATGGCAAAAACAGTTGGATTGCCGGTTGCGATGGCTACGCTACAAATTCTAAATGGAAATATTAAAACACCCGGAGTGCAATTACCTATCAAAAAAGAAGTGTATGCTCCTATTTTAAAAGAATTAGAAACGTTTGGCGTTATTTTCAATGACAAAGAAGTTCCTTACATGGGATATAACCCAAATAACGTAGGAAGTTAAACCGTTTTACTTTTTATGTTTATTGATTTCGTCTTGTAATTGACGACCTAACTTTTGTTCTTTTTCTAGGGATTTTCGTTTGAAGTCTTCAAAATCTTCTTCCAATTTTTCAAAATTGCGTAGCGATTCATTGGTTATCGTTTTTGCACTTTTATAACGGAACAAAATAAATAGGACTAGAAATAATAATACCAAAACAATTGCCCACATAATCATACTATAACTGGATTTGGCGACAGAAATACCCAAAAAATTCATACTGTTTTGAGCGTTTTTCACTTCTTTTAATGTAGATTTTGTGGTAGCCAAAGTATCTTTTAACGATTGCAAATTTTTATCGTAAGCTAAAAAATTTCCTTTTAATTGCTCCAATTCTTTTTTAAATCGATTTACAGAATCAGTGCTATTCCTTTTCAACAAAGTAAAATATTCTTTTTTGATGACTTTATACTCTTGAAAACTATTTGATTTTTGAAAAACATAGTCAAATTGTTGATTCAAATTTCCATTGATAGAAGCAGGAAGACTATCTTTTGAAGCCGTTTGAGCATTTCCTAATACAAAAACTAGAATGAAGAAGATGGAGAAAATTCTGCTCATGACGATTATTTTTAAAGATAGTAGATGAACAAATTTAGTGGATTTTTCGTTAGCATCCTATTTAAATAAATTCGAGATTGTTTTAAAAGTTTATTTTTTTAATTAAAAATTAATAAATTAGCAAAAACTTGAATTAAAATTTTAATTTTACTTAATTTTATAAATCATGAAAGTTAACTCACTTGAAATTGAAATAGATGGATTAGACAAAGAAATCCTTCGTGATTTAATGGAAGATGCTCGGAAACCGATTTTACAAATTGCGAATCGAATTGGTATTTCCGGGGCAGCTATTCATCAACGCTTACGAAAATTGGAAGATGCAGGTGTAATTTCAGGTTCAAAATTTGTGATTAATCATAAAGTTTTGGGTTATAAAACTATGTCATTTATAGGCGTTTATCTTGACAAGGCATCCAACAATGCTGATGCAGTAAGAGAATTAAAAAAAATTCCGGAAGTCTTAGAATGTCATTACACCACCGGAAATTGGAGTATTCTTATCAAAGTAATTTGCAAAGACAATGAACACTTAATGCAGTTACTAAACAAAAAAATTCAACCTATTGATGGCGTTTCAAGAACCGAAACGTTTATTTCGTTAGAACAACAGATTGAAAGGCAGATTCAGTTGTAATTTTTTGGTTTCGGGTTTAGCTTCGCTCTGTTCGGCTTCGCCTTGAGTCAGGTTTCACGTTTAGCCTAATTTTTTTACTTCAAATAGGTCTCAATTATTCAAAAAAAATCCGTCACTTTCGTAACGGATTTTCATCAGTAATTTATTATTTAATCTCTCGAGCCAAATACTTGAAGAGCCCAGTATAACAAGGATGCTAACGCACCAATTGCCGCTACTAAGTAGGTTCTAGCCGCCCATTTTAAGGCATCTTGAGCTCCTTCATATTCTTGTTGACCTACCATATTCGCTTTTTTCAACCATGCTAATGCTCTATTACTCGCGTCATACTCAACAGGAAGTGTTATAAAACTAAATGTAGTGGCCAAAGCCATTAAAATTAAACCGGCTACAGCAATATAAAATCCGAACGCACTGCCGGAAGCTGCTCCTAAAATCAATCCTCCAATTACCAACCATTGCGACATACCGGATGAAACACTTACAACAGGTACTAATTTTGAACGCATGGTTAACCATTCATAAGCTGTTGCATGTTGAACCGCGTGCCCAACTTCGTGTGCCGCTACTGCAGCAGCAGCAGCGTTTCGTTGATTATAAACTGCTTCACTCAGATTTACTGTTTTATCTGCCGGATTATAGTGATCCGTCAATCTTCCCGGTGTTGAAATAACTTTTACATCATAAATCCCATGATCTTCTAACATCCGTTGAGCAATTTCTGCACCGCTCATACCATTACGCAATTGTACTTTAGAGTAAAAATCAAATTTTTTCTTCAATTGATTACTCACTAACCAACTCACTAAAGCAATTGCACCAATTAAAATATAATATCCTATCATTTTTTTTATTATTTATACATTTTCATCATCAAATCCTGAGCCAAAATTATAATGTGCCAGAATGACATAGTTATAAAATTACAAATCCAAACACAAAACGATTGTTTCCGTTTTCTTTTATATTATTGATTACAGAACCAAAATCTGATTTATATCTTCCCCTTGTTAAACCAAACTCATAACCTGCATTCACTTTTATTGGAAAAGATTTTTTAAACAAATAAAGCGAAAATGATGGACCGGCATAAAACATTTGATTCGTTAAACTGATGTGACCGCTATTGTTATTAGGATTCAAATCATTTAAATCAATAGTGTTTGATTTAGAAAAGATATCAATTTCATTCGTAGTAAACGCCAATGACAAACCTGTTGTAAAAGCAAATTTTTCTTTATTTACCACATTATAGTGTACTTTACTTCTAATGTCAAAGCCTACCTGCAAAATTTCTACACTATTTTGGTCAGGATTGGAATATAAAAAACCAAATTCAATATCGCCGGACATTTTTTCACCAAAAAAATCTAATCCTAAGACTAAAGAAGGAATGGTTTCGTTTAGTTCTGTAATATTTTGACTTCGAAGTTTTTTATTGAGATTAAACGCATCATTTGCCAGAACATTAAAACCGAAACTCATATTAATCTTGACTTTATCTGTGCAAGTTGAATCTTTTGGTTTAGATTCTTCTTGAGCCAAAAGTGTTCCAAAAGAGAAAAACAAAAGTGCAAAAACAGTCTTTTTCATGTAAATTAATGTTTTAAGTGTTTAAAATATAAAAGTATGAAATAATAATTTTGGTAAGCTTTACTTTAAGATTTTATTAGAAATTGTTATCAAAAAAATGCCACAAACCGAACCTAAATTCCATTTGTGGCATTCATTTTAATGGCTAGACTACCCTACCAAGTTAATAATTTTCCCCGGCACTATAATCACCTTATTTGGCGTTCTTCCTTGCAATTGAGCATGGGTTCGTTCATCTGCCATGACAATTTCTTCAATTTGTGCAGCGGTTAAATCCAATGGTAATTTGATGGTAAATCGCATTTTTCCGTTGAACGAAACCGGATATTCTTTTTCTGATTCTACTAAATATTTTTCTTCAAAAATGGGGAAAGCAACGGTAGAAATTGAACCTTCGTGACCCAATTGATTCCATAATTCTTCGGCAATATGCGGAGCATACGGCGAAACCAAAATAGCCAACGGTTCTAAAATTTTTCGGTGGTTGCATTTCAACTGAGCCAATTCGTTCACACAAATCATAAATTGCGAAACCGAAGTGTTGAATGAGAAATTCTCGATGTCTTCCGTTACTTTTTTGATGGTTTTGTGCAGTGATTTGTACATTTCTGCGGTTGGCTCATCATTAGTTACGATTAAACCATTATCATCAAAATACAAACGCCATAATTTTTTTAGGAAACCGGAAACACCGGTAATTCCGGCGGTATTCCAAGGTTTGGCTTGCTCTAACGGACCGAGGAACATTTCGTATAAACGTAAAGTGTCGGCTCCGTATTGGTTGCAAATGTCATCTGGGTTGACTACGTTAAGAAAAGATTTTGACATTTTTTCAACTTCTCTCCCAGTTTTATAAATATCTCCATTAAGGTTTACAATTGAATCAAATTGTTCTTGATAATTTTTTAATTCATTGATAGAAATTTCATCAGAAAGATTAACTAAACTAACAGGAACTCTTATATGTGCTAAAGTTGTAGAAAAGGCAAATCCACTAGTTATTTGAGACGCCTCTTTATATTTTGAATATTTTTTTTCTAACCAATTTTCAATTTCTGAAAAATCATTTTCTTTTATAAGTAACTCATATTTTTCTTTCGATAAAAGATAGAAAAATGGTCTTTCAACAGGTTCCGCCATTCTATTCAAATCAAAAGAATTTGTATTATTCTTATAGGAGAAACTAACCCAAACTCCATAAATGTAAGCACTCATCCCCAAAATCATCCCTTGATTTATTAACTTTTTAAAAGGTTCCTCAGGTGTGATGAAACCGCGGTCTTTTAGGAATTTATTCCAAAAACGGGAGTACAATAAATGTCCGGTGGCGTGTTCGCTACCACCAATATATAAATCTACATTTTCCCAATAGTTTAAGGCATCTTGGCCGGCAAATTCGTTTTCGTTGTGAGCATCCATATACCGCATCCAATACCAGGATGAACCTGCCCAACCCGGCATGGTGTTCAATTCCAACGGAAAAACTTTTACATTATCTATCAACTGACAACTGACAACCGACAACTTTTCAACATCCCACGCCCAATGCGTAGCATTTCCTAAGGGTGGTTGTCCGTCTTCGGTAGGTAAATATTTCTCTACTTCCGGTAAAATAATCGGTAAATGTTTCACCTCAATCATTTGGGGTAAACCATTGACATAATACACCGGAAACGGTTCGCCCCAATAGCGTTGGCGAGAGAAAACCGCATCACGCAAACGGTAATTGGTTTTTCCTTTTCCTTGACCAATTTGTTCTAAAGCTTCGATGGCTTTTTTAGTTCCTTCTTTATAATCCAATCCGTTTAAGAAATCGGAGTTGACCAATTCAAATCCGCCTTTTTCGGCATAAGCCGCTTCGGATATATCTTGATTAAAAATGTTTTTAATTTCAGGCATTCCTTCTTTTCCTTTGAAGAAATTAGCGAAGGCATAATCGCGTTCATCCCCACAAGGAACGGCCATTACGGCTCCGGTTCCGTATCCAGCTAACACATAATCGCCAATCCAAATCGGAATGGGTTCTTTCGTAAACGGATGTTCAGCATACGCTCCCGTAAAAACACCGGAAATGGTTTTTACATCAGCCATTCGCTCTCTTTCGGAACGTTTGGCAGTAGCTTCCACATACGCTTCGACGGCTGCTTTTTGTTCGGGAGTAGTGATTTGCGAAACCAATTCGTGCTCAGGTGCGAGGGTCATGAAAGTGACTCCGAAGATGGTGTCGGGTCGGGTGGTAAACACCTCAACCTGAAACTTGGAACTTGAAACCTGAAACTTTACAGAAGCTCCCACACTCTTCCCAATCCAATTTCGTTGTGATTCTTTGATAGATTCGCTCCAATCAATCGTATCCAAACCTTGCAATAAACGCTCAGCATAGGCAGAAATTCGCATACTCCATTGGGTCATTTTTTTACGAATTACGGGATGGCCACCACGTTCTGAAACACCGTTTACAATTTCGTCATTGGCTAAAACAGTTCCTAAAGCAGGACACCAGTTTACTTCCGTTTCGGCTAAATAGGTTAAGCGATATTGTAGAAGAATTTCTTGTTGTTTTTCGGTTGAGAAGGAATTCCATTCAGCAGCTGTAAACAGTTCGACTCCATCATCACAAACCAAATCTACATTGGCATTTCCTTCGGCTTCAAAAACTTTTACCAATTCAGAAATTGGAAATGCTTTATTGGCTTGTTTGCAATAATACGATTCAAACAATTGAATGAAAATCCATTGTGTCCATTTGTAATATTCCGGATTAGAGGTACGTACTTCTCTACTCCAATCAAATGAAAAACCGATTTTATCTAATTGTTCCCGGTAACGAGCGATATTCTCTTTGGTTGTTTTTTCCGGATGTTGTCCGGTTTGAATGGCATATTGCTCTGCCGGAAGTCCGAATGAGTCATAACCTTGCGGATGTAGCACATTAAAACCTTTGTGTCTTTTGTAACGAGCCACAATATCAGAAGCAATGTATCCCAGCGGATGTCCTACATGCAAGCCTGCTCCGGATGGATAAGGAAACATATCCAATACATAATATTTTGGTTTATCTGAATTGTTTTTTGCGGCAAAGGTTAGGTTTTTAGCCCAATTTTCTTGCCATTTGGCTTCGATTTGTTCGTGGAAGTATTTCATATTTTGAGGTGCTGAGGAACTGAGTTTCTGAGTTGCTAAGGTTTTTTAAAGGGCAAATTTACGTTTATTGTACTAAACTCAAAACTTTCATCGTTATAAACTGTGGTTTAACCAATTTCTTTTTTAATTTTACGGCTTAAACTATTTTTTATGGCATCATCATACGAAAAGTATCAAAGAAGACGACTCATTTCCTCCTATTTTTCAGTAGTATTAAGTGTTTTTTTAGTACTTTTTTTGTTGGGTTTATTGAGTTTATTTGTGATTAATTCCAAAAAATTATCCGATGATTTCAAGGAAGAAATTCCAATGTCGGTTTATTTTAAAGATGCTGCCAGCGATAGTATTTTGAAAGCTTTTGGTGAAAAACTAAAAGCTTCATCCTTTGTAAAAACCGATACTTTTGTATCCAAAGAAACGGCCGCTTCTAAACATAAAGATATTATTGGCGAGGATTTCATGCAGTTTTTAGGATTTAATCCGTTGCAAAATTCATATGATATTCATCTCAAAGCCGATTTTGTTCAAGCGGATAGCATCAAAAAAATTGAACAAGATTTCAAACAAAATAAAATGATTTCTGACATCGTTTATGATAAACATTTAGTAGATTTAGTTAACGATAATGTCAAAAAAATTACGTTTTGGATGTTAATAATTGCCGGATTTTTGGCATTAATTGCAGTGCTTTTAATCAATAGTTCCATGCGATTATCCATTTATTCTAACCGATTTATCATCAAAACCATGCAAATGGTGGGGGCGACTAAATCGTTTATTCGCAAACCTTTTATCATGCGAAGCATCAAATTAGGAATTGTAGGTGCTTTATTGGCTATAATGGGTATTGTGGGTGTATTATTTTACATCGATAGTAATTTCCCTAAATTGGGAATTTTAGAAAACCAAATAATGATTGGTGCTGTTTTATTAGGTGTATTGGTATTGGGAATCTTAATTTCCTGGTTCAGTACTTTCTTTGCTACTCAAAAATTCTTGAACCTTAGAACAGACGATTTATACTAAAAATATGAGCAATAAGAACGAACAAAAACAGGAATTTCTGTTTGAAAAAGTAAATTATAAAATTCTATTAATTGGTATTGCCATTATTACCTTAGGTTTTATTTTGATGAGTGGTGGCGGTAGTGATGACCCAAAAGTTTTTAGTGAAGCGATTTTTGATGCTAGAAGAATAAAAGTAGCACCAACAGTAGTTTTGGCCGGATTTGGCGTAGTGATTTATGCTATTTTGAAAAACCCTAAAAAGGATTAACAGATTTTTAGATTATTAGATTTTAGATAATCTGATAATCCAACAATCTTACAATCTAACAATCTACTTCCAATGGATTTATTACACGCAATACTTATCGCCATAATTGAAGGTTTAACCGAATATCTTCCGGTTTCTTCAACGGCTCACATGATTTTTACGAGTTCCTTTTTTGGGATTCAAGAAGATGATTTTGTCAAATTATTTCAAGTTTCCATTCAATTTGGAGCCATTTTAGCTGTTGTCTTTTTGTATTGGCGAAAGTTTTTTAACTTCTCTAAATTTAATTTTTATATCAAGTTGGCCGCAGCAGTGGTTCCGGCATTGGTTTTAGGAAAATTATTTGATGACAAAATAGATGCGGTTTTAGGAAATCCAATTCCGATTGCGATAGTTTTAATTTTAGGAGGTATCGTTTTACTTTTTATCGATAAAAAATTCCAAAATCCTACAGTTGTAACCGAAGAAGAAATTACCCTCAAGAAAGCGGTAACTATTGGTTTTTGGCAATGTTTAGCCATGATGCCAGGCACCAGTAGAAGTGCCGCTTCAATTATTGGTGGCATGCAACAAGGTTTAACGCGTGCTGTGGCAGCTGAGTTTTCCTTTTTCTTAGCCGTTCCAACCATGTTGGCCGTAACCGTTTATTCCTTATTCTTAAAAACGTACGAAGTAAGTCAACTTAAAGGATACGAACTCCTTTTAGAAGGGAATAATTTCAAATTCTTTTTAATTGGAAATGCCATTGCGTTTGTGGTAGCTGTTTTGGCTATCAAATTGTTTATTGAAGTCATCAAAAAATACGGTTTTAAACCGTGGGGCTATTATCGTATTATAGTAGGTGTGCTTTTATTGATTTATTTTTCTGTAAACTAATGACCAAAACACCCGAAGAAATTTTAGAAGGACAAGTGCTTTTGATTGACAAACCCTTAAAATGGTCGTCTTTTCAAGCAGTGAATAAACTCAAGTATGCTTTGATTCGAAATTTAGGTCTTTCTAAAAAATTTAAAATTGGTCATGCGGGAACACTCGATCCTTTGGCTACGGGTTTATTAATTGTTTGTACCGGAAAATTCACCAAACGCATCACCGAAATTCAAGGTCAAGCCAAAGAATATACCGGAACTTTTAAACTTGGTGCCACTACTCCATCTTATGATTTAGAAACTGAAATTGATGAAAATTTTTCAATTGATCATATTAACGAATCTTTAATCTATCAAATTTTGCCACAATTTATTGGCGAAATTGACCAAAAACCACCAGTTTTTTCAGCCATCAAAAAAGACGGTATTCGCATGTATGAACACGCTCGTGCCGGTGCTGAAGTAGAAATGCAAAGCCGAAAAACAACCATTCACGAATTTGAAATTACAAGAATAGCCTTGCCCGAAGTTGATTTTAGAGTAGTTTGCAGCAAAGGAACTTACATTCGTTCGTTGGCTCATGATTTTGGAAAAGCTCTAAATTCCGGTGCTCATTTAACAGTTTTACGACGTACAAAAATTGGTGATTATTCGGTTGAAAATGCTGTTTCACCGGAGAATTTTGAATCCAATTTATTGAAAAAATAAAAACCATTATTTTTTTCGTATCTTTACTATTCAATTAATAGCCATGAAAACATCAAAAGATAAATCTAAAAACTTAGCAACTCCAGGCAAACCAATGTCGCAGGAAGAATTTGTTTCGCTTATTAAAGAAGCGGAAGAGGGTGAATTTATGACTTTAGAAGAATCTAAACGAAAATTTAACGAATGGAGATTACAAAGAAAAAAGTAATTACTTCCACTCCGTTTGACACTATAGATTTACTTGATATTTACGAATATGGAGAAGCTACTTTTGGTCAAAAATTAGCTGAAAGTTTTATTGATGAAATTTATCGATTACTTGACAACCTCGAAACCCAATACCTACTTCATCCCGAATGTCGTCATTTGGAAACCAATACCAAAATTTACCGAAATATCATTTTAGGTTCTTATTTGATAATCTATCGCATTCGAGCAAACAAAATTGAAGTGTTACGAGCTTTTCACGGAAGTCGTTCGCCAAAAATCATCAAACAAGTTAGAAAAATAAAACCATGATTCGCAATTTACTTTCCTCTGTTTTTCTTCTAGTTACTTTTTTTGTTTTTGGACAATCAACTAAATTAAAAACCGGCGATTTATTATTTCAAAAAATGAATTGTGGCGAATTGTGTGATGCTATTCATGCCGTAACCAAAGGTTTTGATGGCAATGATTTTAGTCATTTAGGCTTAGTTGTTATCGAAAATGATTCTATTTTCATCATCGAAGCAGCCGGAAATGCCGTTCGAAAAGTAACGCTGGAACAATTCTCAAAAAACACACAAACCACGATGTTTATTGGAAGAGTAAAATCGAAATACAAAAAACTTATTCCAAAAGTGATTTCGTTTTCCAAACAGCAAATCGGAATTCCGTATGACGATGATTATCTATACGATAACGGAAAATATTATTGTTCCGAGTTGATTTATGATGCTTTTTTAAATGCTTACGGCGAACCTTTTTTTGAATTACAACCGATGACTTTCAAACAACCTGAATCGAAAGAATTTTTTCCGGCTTGGGTAGAATATTATCAAAACCAAAAAATAGAAATTCCGGAGGGTGAACTAGGTTGCAACCCTGGGGGAATTTCTACTTCTGACAAAATTAAAATAATTGGTAAGTTAAACTAATTGCTTTTCAACTTTTTCAACCAAAGCCATAATTTCATTTTGCGTACTTACGCCTTTATCATGCAAATACCACTTTTGCAATTCGGTTTTAGCCGTTTCATCTACAACACCATATTGAGCTTTGTAGTCTAAAATTAAATTTTTAGCTCCTTCCGGTCGAGGTCCCCAATCGCTCAGAACCGTTAAGGTTTCGGCATCCAAAATCAATAATTTCGGGATGGCTTTCCCGCCATTGGTTAAAAACTGATTCATCAATGCTTCGTTTTCATCACGCAATACAATTCTAAAATCAATTTTTTCTGAAAGTTCTGCCATTTTGTGGATAATGGGCACCAATTGAGCAGCATCGCCACACCATCCTTCAGAAATCACCAACCAAATGTAATGAGATTGTAAATTTTGTAATGATTGTGTAACTTCATTTGTTATTTGAATGGTTTTCTCCAAACGATTCATTCGAACTTCATTCAGTTCGCTATATTTAGTTAAGGCTTCCGATTGCTCATTTCCTGTTGATTTGCCTTCTTTCAATAAATCGGTAACTTGCTTACGATAATCAGCATAAGTAAAACTATTTGCTAAACTATTTTTAATAATCTCTTGCATGATTTTTAATTTACGGTACAAAAGTAAAATTTATTTTGCTTTCCGTTCGTAACATTCATCACATTTGAATGAAATAGCGTACTTTTGAAAGAATCAATATGGAGATTAATACAAAAAACATCGGTTTAGTTTTATCCGGCGGTGGTTCAAAAGGATTAGCCCACGCCGGTGTATTGCAATTTTTGGAAGAACAAAACATAAAGCCTAATCAAATTGCCGGTACAAGTGCCGGTTCTATTGTGGCTGCTTTGTATAGTTTTGGTATGAAACCGGATGAAATATTGAATTTTTTCCAATCGATTTATTTTTTTCATTGGAAGCATTTCACTTTTTCAAAAGCCGGAATTATTGACAGTGAATCATTTAAAAAATATTTTTACGATATTTTTGGTGATAGATTAATTGGTGATTTAAAAATTCCTATTCATATCACAGCTACTGATTTGGTAAAAGGCAAATTAAAAATATTTGATTTGAACACCAAAATAGTTGATGCGATTTTGGCTTCGAGTGCTTTTCCGGGAATTATTTCACCCTATCAAATTGAGGGTAATTTATATAGTGATGGTGGAATTTTGAATCATTTTCCCATTGACATTTTACAAGGAAGATGTGACCGTATCATTGGCGTTTATGTAAGTCCGATTCAAAAAATTGAAGCCAAAGATTTGAATTCGATTAAAGCGGTTACTTCAAGAGCTTTTGATTTATTGACCGCGAATACTACTATGCAAAAATTTACCTTATGTGATTGGGTGATAGAACCTGAAGAATTATCAAATTTTGGCACTTTTGAAACCAATAAAGCTAAAATGGAAATCATTTTTAACCATGGATATGAAGCGGCCAAAAAAACATTTCCCGAATTTCAATCGGTCATCGAAAATCGGTAAACAACTCTGATTTTTATGTGGTCAAAATCAATATTTCTTTATATTTGCACCACAAAAAAACAATTCGATGAAATATAAAAGAATACTTCTAAAATTAAGTGGTGAAGCGTTGATGGGTGAAAGACAGTATGGAATTGACCCGAAAAGACTGGCAGAATATGCTCAAGAAATCAAACAAATTCACGATTTAGGAGTGGAAATTGCCATCGTTATTGGTGGTGGAAATATATTTAGAGGTGTAGCCGGAGCAAGTAACGGAATGGACAGAGTGCAAGGTGATTATATGGGAATGTTAGCTACCGTAATCAACGGAATGGCGTTACAAGGAGCCTTGGAAGAAGCTGGAATGTTGACTCGTTTGCAAACTGCTTTAAAAATTGAAGCGATTGCAGAACCTTATATCAAGAGAAGAGCGGTTCGCCATTTAGAAAAAGGTAGAATTGTTATTTTTGGTGCGGGAACAGGGAATCCATACTTTACAACTGATACTGCAGCGGTTTTAAGAGGAGTTGAAGTGGGTGCTGATGTCATTTTAAAAGGAACCCGAGTTGACGGTGTGTACAATGCTGATCCGGAAAAAAACAAAGATGCTGTTAAATTCGATTATATTTCGTTTGAAGAAGTGTTGAGCAAAGGTTTAAATGTAATGGATACCACCGCATTTACATTAAGTCAAGAAAATAAATTACCTATTATTGTGTTTGATATGAATAAAGAAGGTAACTTGCTTAAAGTTTGCAACGGAGAAACCATTGGTACTACCGTTACGATTTAATTTGACTTTATTTTTGAATAATTGATTACGTTTTAAAAAATACTATCATGACAGAAGAAATAGATTTTATCATTGATACTGCAAAAGAACACATGAATGGTTCGATTGCTCATTTAGAAAAAGAATTTTTAAATATACGTGCCGGAAAAGCTACCCCACAAATGTTGGGTGGAGTTTTTGTTGATTATTATGGTTCGCAAACACCACTTTCGCAAGTAGCCAATATCAATGTGCCGGATGCTAGAACCATCACGGTTACACCTTGGGAAAAAAGCATGTTGCATCCTATTGAAAAAGCTATTATGATTGCCAATTTAGGCTTTAACCCTATGAATAATGGTGATAACATCATCATTTCAGTACCGCCATTAACGGAAGAACGCCGCAGAGATTTGGTAAAACAAGCCAAATCTGAAGCAGAGGATGCTAAAATCGGGATCAGAAATGCTAGAAAAGATGCCAATACCGATATTAAAAAAGAAGAAAAAAACGGTACTTCGGAAGACATTTGTAAATCTGCCGAAGAAACCATTCAAAAACTAACTGATACATTCATCAAAAAAATAGATGATATTTTAGCTGTCAAAGAAGCAGAAATCATGAAAGTATAAATCGAAATCCACTTTAAAAGTGGATTTTTTGCTTTTATAAAGTACCTTTGTTATCCGCATTATTTAAAAACATGAAACACTTCGTTTTATTCTTCCTTTTTTACTCAATTGTTGCACAAGCACAATTTAGAGTTAACGGAATTATAAAAGATGATGTAACCAAAAAACCATTGCCATTTGCCACGATTCAATCTTCATCCGGAAGAACAACTATTGCAGATGTAACCGGAAAATTTGAACTGATTACATCAACACCGGGTGAGAAAATGGTTGTTTCTTATTTGAACCGAAAAAGCAAAGAATTTATTATTGATAAAACAATTCATTTATCAATATTTTTATCGAAAACCCCAAATTTAAATCCAATTGAATTAAAGAAACAAGAAGAAGAATCAAAAGCTTTTACGCAAAAGGTTTTTTCATTAAGTAATCAAAATAATCCCAAAAAAAAGCTTTCAGACTTTCAATTTAAAGGCTACAACAAAATTGTTGTTACCGCACATGCAGACTCTATTAAAGGAAAAATTGATACGATTATCAAACACCAAAAAACAAAAATTGATTCAACCGATTTAAAATTAAAAAGATTAATAAGCAAACAACATTTTTTTGTTACTGAAAAAGTTTCTTTGTTTCAGTTTAGCAACTTAAAATTTAAAGAAACGGTCTTAGGCTCTCAAATGTCGGGTTTTAAAAGTCCGATTTATGAAATTATTGGTTTTAACCTTCAATCCTATTCTGTTTATGAACCTCGTTATGAACTGTTAGAAACTAAATATGTAAATCCGATTTCTACATCTGGATTACGCGATTATGATTTTGAATTGTTAGATACAATAACTTTTTATAATCGAAAAACGGCTTTGGTTCATTTTAAAAATAAAAAAGAAATCAATAAAAAAGGGTTAGAAGGCTTACTTTATATTGACATCGGAAATTATGCTATTGCAAAAGCCATAATGCGGGTTAGAGGTATAATCGATTTAACTGCAGTCCATGAATTTGAGTATCTATCAGACGAAAATTTATGGTTTCCATCCAGTTACGAATTAAAAATTGTGAAAGGGAAAAATGATGACCCAATAAAAATACTAGGCGGAACCATTGAATTTGAAGGAGAATACGATGAATTGGGCACCAAACGAGAAAAAAAAGCCTCCGATTTTACCTATCTTCATTCCAAAACATTCTTTTATGATCAAAAAATTAACCAATCTATTTCTATTGATAGAAATTCTGTAGCCATTGAAATTAGTGAAGAGGCTGCAAAAAAAGATACTGCATTTTGGATACAAAACAGAAAAGAATATTTTACAAAAAGAGACCGAAATACGTTTGCTGTAAAAGACAGTTTAGCCTTTTTTAAAGGAATTAATGCCAAACTTTTCTTCGGAAGAAAAATTATAAACGGTTATTTACCGGTTAAATTTTTTGATTTTGACTTGCGTTATTTAATTAGTTACAACAATTATGAAGGATTTCGATTTGGCATTGGCGGGGTGACCAACGAACGTTTTTCAAAAAAATACAAATTTGATGGTTACCTAGCTTATGGACTAAAAGATGAAGAACTAAAGTATCATATTGGTGCTGCCACTCGATTAGGTGATTTTTCTAACACATGGTTAGGTTTTTCATATACTGATGATGTTCAGGAGATTGGTAGTACAAAGTTTAATATAGACAAAAGACCATTTAAAATTTATGACCCACGCCCAATCAACGTGAGTACGTTTTACCATCATCAAACGTGGAAAGCCTCTATTGAAACCAATTTTTTACCCAAAACAGAAAGTATTTGGCAAGTTAATCACTCTCGAATTGAGCCTTTATTTGATTATGCCTTTTTTGATGGTCAAAAGTTGATTTCAAACTTTTATATGACAACGGCTTCTGTTTCCATTCAATGGAATCCTTTTAGTGATTATATGCACACTCCAAACGGAAAAATTGAAATCGAAAAAAGGTTTCCAAAATTTACGTTTCAATTTACAGAATCGCTTCCTGAAGTTTTGAATAGTGATTTTGAATTTGGTAAAATAGATTGTCGAATAGAATATGAAAAAAAATATGTCAACGGACAAAAATCTTCTTTTTTGTTTCAAGGTGGAATGGCTTTTGGAGATGTTCCTTTGACACATTTATACAATAACTCACCAAATAATTTAGACAAAGAAGCTCTTCTTCAACGCCTCACAGTAGCCGGTAAAAACAGTTTTGAAACCATGCGTTTTAATGAATTTTTTTCAAGTAGATACATCATGTTTCACTTCAAACACGGTTTTAAAAGAGTTGAATTATTCAATAAAATAAAACCTACACTTGTATTGGTTAGCCGAATGGCTTGGGGTGAAATGGAAAAACCTGAACAACATGTTGGTTTATTTTACAAAACCCTCAACGAAGGCTATTTTGAATCGGGAATTGAATTGAATCAAATTTTTAAGGGACTGGGTTTAGCCGGATTTTATCGATATGGACCCAACCAATTAAGTCGATTTGAAGACAATATCGCCATCAAAATTTCATTTAATTTAGATTTAGGATTGTAATACGATTAGTCAAAGCTATTTTGTCAAAAAAATGAATATAAATCTTTCTTTATATTCTTACTTCATATTGAAATGATTACCTTTGCAGGCGATAAAATTTGACTATGAATAAATGGTTTAGCGTTGGTTTTTGGGAATCAGTTGCACGAATTATTTTAAGAAACAGAATTACAATTCTAATCCTAATTTTTCTATTAACAGTGTTTTTAGCACTACAATGGAAAAATATGCGATTTACTTACACCGAAGCAAATCTACTACCGGATCATCATGAAGTTAACGAACAATATAAAGCGTTTTTAGATAAATTTGGTGAGGAAGGAAATTTGATTGTTATTGGTGTTAACGACAATACTTTTTTCAATCCCAACCATTTTGACGCTTGGAAAAAGTTGATTGATAAACTAGACCAATCCAAAGAAGTTGAACTGATTATATCGGTTGACAAACTCAAAACGTTACAAAAAAACGAAAGCAAAGAAATATTTGATTTAGTTGACTTTTTTGACAAAAGCAAAATTTCCGATTCATCCTATCTCGATAAAAAACACAAAGAACTTCTTCAGGATTTACCTTTTTATGAGCAACTTCTTTTTAGTAAAAAATCAGGATCTATTCGTGCCGCAATATATTTGGATAAAAAAATTGTCAACACGAGTATTCGAAAAATTTTCATTGAAAAAGAGCTTATTCCAGAAGTAGAAGCATTTGAAGAACAAACCGGAATTGATTTGAAAGTTTCCGGAATGCCCTATATCAGAACCTTAAATTCTCAAAACATTGTTGACGAAATTGGAATTTTTATTGGAGCGGCGTTATTGATTACCTCTTTGATTTTCTTTTTCTTTTTCAGAAGTTTCAGAGCTACTTTCATTTCGATGTGTGTGGTAATTATTGGCGTAATGTGGGCTTTTGGAACATTAGGATTATTAGGGTTTGAGATCACCGTTTTAACCGCAATTATTCCTCCGTTAATCATTGTGATTGGTATTCCGAATTGTATTTTTTTGATAAACAAATACCAACAAGAAGTCAAAAAACACGGCAATCAGGCAAAATCTTTACAACGAGTGGTTTCTAAAATAGGAAACGCTACGTTAATGACCAATTTAACAACTGCAGCAGGTTTTGCCACTTTTATTGTTACGGACAGCGAATTACTGACTGAATTTGGAATAATAGCTTCAATCAACATCATACTACTTTTCATTTTGTGTTTGTTGATTATTCCAATCATTTATAGTTTTATGCCGTTGCCAAAAGACAAACATTTGGAGCACCTTAATAAAACGTATACAACCACTTTTGTCAATTGGATTGAAAAAACAGTAAAGAATAAAAGTATAACCATTTATGCTACTTCCATTGTTTTATTAGTAGTTAGTATTATTGGTATTTATCTCATTCGAATTTCAGGAAGTTTAATTGAAGATATGCCCAAAAAAGCGGGGTTCTTTAAAGATATCGTGTTTTTTGAAAAAGAATTTGATGGTGTTATGCCATTGGAAATCATGATTGATACCAAAAGAAAAAAAGGAGTGATGAAGCTTTCAACCTTAAAAAAAATGGAGGAAGTACAAGAAATCATTAATGAAATTCCTGAACTCTCAAAACCGGTATCCATTGTAAATGTTGTAAAATACTCTAAACAAGCTTACTATAACGGTAATCCTGATTATTACGAATTACCAACAGCTCAAGAGCAAAGTTTCATTTTGTCGTATGCCAAAAATTCGACCAAAAACAATAAAGAGAATTTCATGAAAAGCTATGTGGATTCAACAGGGCAATATGCTCGAATTACCACATTTATGAAAGACATTGGTACCGATAAAATGGAAAAAATCGAAGAAAAATTGTGGGATAAAATCAACAAAGTTTTTCCTCCTGAACAATTTACGGTTACCTTAACGGGAAAGGCTTTGGTTTTTCAAAAAGGAACTTCCTACTTGGTAAACAATCTTGTATTATCACTGCTGTTTGCCATCTTTTTGATTTCTTTATTTATGGCTTACTTGTTCCGTTCGTTTAAAATGATTGTCATTTCACTTATTCCAAATTTACTTCCGCTAATCGTTACAGCGGGTTTAATGGGATATTTAGGTGTTCCCATCAAGCCATCAACTATTTTGGTTTTTAGTATTGCTTTTGGAATTTCGGTAGATGATACGATTCACTTTTTAGCAAAATACCGTCAAGAATTACAGGCCAACAATTGGAAAATCAGAAAATCTGTCTTTAATGCATTGAGAGAAACTGGGGTGAGCATGTTTTACACTTCAATCGTATTGTTTTTCGGATTCTCTGTATTTATGATTTCCAGTTTTGGAGGAACAGTTGCCTTGGGCGGACTAGTATCTGCAACACTTTTATTTGCAATGCTTTCCAACTTATTATTATTACCGGCACTTTTGTTATCGTTAGAAAAAACAATTGCCAATGAGGAAGAATTTTTACCTCCATCTATTGATATTTTAGTAGAAGAAGACGAAATTGATTCTCAACCTAAACCATAAAAAAAATTATATCTAGTATATTTGTATTGTAAATTTTAAGCACCATGAAAAAGCAGTTTAAAGTAGTTGAATTACTAACAAGCACCCCACTATTATCAGAAGTAAAAGTAAACGGATGGGTAAGAACTTTTAGAAACAATCAGTTTATAGCCTTGAATGATGGCTCTACCATTAATAATATCCAATGTGTTGTAGATTTTGAAAATACTTCAGAAGAAATATTAAAAAGAATCACAACCGGTGCGGCCGTTTCACTTACCGGTACTTTAGCAGAAAGTAAGGGAGCAGGACAAAAAGTTGAAGTTCAGGTGGCAACGATAGAAATTCTTGGCGATTCAGATGCAGAAAAATACCCAATGCAACCAAAGAAACATTCGCTTGAATTTTTAAGAGAAAATGCTCATTTACGTATCAGAACAAATGCTTTTGGTGCGATTATGAGAGTTCGTTCAACTCTAGCATTTGCCGTACATCAATATTTTCAAGAAAAAGGTTTTTTCTATGTGAATACACCAATTGTAACCGGTTCTGATGCAGAAGGTGCGGGTGAGATGTTTAAAGTAACAGCGTTACCTTTTGATAATACACCAAGAACCGAAGAAGGAAAAGTGAATTATAAAGAAGACTTTTTTGGCAAAGAAACCAATCTTACCGTTTCCGGACAATTGGAAGCCGAAACGTATGCAATGGCATTAGGTCAGGTGTATACATTTGGACCAACTTTTAGAGCTGAAAATTCAAATACCTCTCGTCATTTGGCAGAATTTTGGATGATTGAACCTGAAGTAGCATTTAATGATTTGGCCGCCAATATGGATTTGGCGGAAGATTTCATCAAATATGTAATCAACTATACGGTAAACAAACACCAAGATGATTTAAAGTTTTTGGAGCAACGTTTAATAGACGAAGAAAAAAACAAACCTCAAGCAGAACGCAGTGAAATGAGTTTGTTGGAGAAATTAAATTTTGTTTTAGAAAACAATTTTAAACGTGTTTCTTATACTGAAGCGATTGATATTTTAAGGGATTCTACACCAAACAAAAAGAAAAAATTTCAATATTTAATTGAAGAGTGGGGTGCTGATTTGCAAAGTGAGCACGAACGCTTTTTGGTTGAAAAACATTTTAAATGTCCGGTAATTTTGTTTGACTATCCTGCAAAAATTAAAGCGTTTTATATGCGTTTAAATGAAGATGGAAAAACGGTTCGTGCTATGGATATTTTATTCCCGGGAATTGGAGAAATTGTAGGTGGTTCTCAAAGAGAAGAGCGATATGATGTATTGATTGAAAAAATGAAAGCTCTAGGAATTGACGAAAAAGAACTTTGGTGGTATTTAGACACCCGAAGATTTGGAACCGCTGTTCATTCCGGTTTTGGTTTAGGATTTGAACGTTTGGTGCTTTTTGTAACGGGAATGACCAATATTCGTGATGTTATTCCTTTTCCGAGAACACCGCAGAATGCAGAATTCTAAATTTGTTTCAAGTTTAAAGTTTCAAGTTGTTTTGATGTCAGCAACTTGAAACTTGAAACCTTAAACTTTTAAACAAAATTTTTAAAATGTTAAAACAAAATCTACAATTCAAATTATCTCAAAAATTATCTCCTCAACAAATTCAGTTGATGAAGTTGATTCAATTACCAACACAGGCATTTGAACAACGATTAAAAGAGGAAATGAATGAAAACCCTGCTTTGGAAGGTGGAAAAGAAGAAGATGAATATGCAGATGAATTTGAAAAAGAAGAATACGATGATTATGAAGAAGATGAATACGATCGAATTGATGCAGAAGATATAAACATTGATGAATATTTGAGTGACGACGAAACGCCTGATTATAAATTACAAGCCAACAATTATAGTGACGATGATGACGATAGAGAAGTGCCATTTGCCGCTCCGGTTACGTTTCATCAAGATTTAATTAATCAACTCAATACCTTTATTCTTTCTGACGAGGAAAGAGATATAGCAGAATTTTTGGTCGGAAGTATTGATGACATGGGCTATATTAGACGTTCTATTGCTGATATTGTTGATGATTTGGCGTTTACTCAAGGAATTTATACGGATGAACCCAGCGTTGAAAAAATATTGCACATCGTGCATGAGTTAGAACCGTCAGGAGTTGGAGCTAGAGACTTGCAAGAATGTTTACTTTTGCAACTTAAGCATAAAACACCTACCGAATCAGTTGATTTAGCAATTGATATTGTGGCCAATCAATTTGAACAATTTACCAAGAAACACTACGAAAAATTATTGCAAAAATATGGTGTTTCACAAGAGCAACTAAAGAAAGCCATTGAGGAAATTGAAAAATTAAATCCTAAACCCGGTGGTGCTTTTAGTGGAAACAATAAGATAGTTGAACATGTGGTGCCTGATTTTATCATTCGAATTATTGATGGCGAATTAGACTTGAACTTAAACGGAAGAAATGCACCCGAGCTGCATGTTTCAAAAGATTATCAAGACATGCTACGCACTTATAAAGATTCGAGAGACAAATCGAATGCTCAAAAAGATGCGGTTCAATTTATCAAACAAAAATTGGATTCGGCTAAATGGTTTATTGATGCCATTCGTCAACGCCAAGAAACTTTATTTGTTACGATGAATGCCATTATGCATTATCAACAAGAATATTTTTTAGAAGGAGATGAAACAAAGCTTCGTCCGATGATTTTGAAAGATATTGCAGACATGATTGGGCTTGATATTTCAACTGTTTCAAGAGTTGCAAACAGCAAATATGTTGAAACACCTTATGGCACAAAGCTTATCAAAGACTTTTTCTCAGAAGCGATGAAAAACGATCAAGGCGAAGATGTTTCTACCATTGAAATTAAAAAAATTCTGCAACAAGTTATTGAAGAAGAAGACAAGAAAAAACCTTTACCTGACGACCAATTGGCCGATATTTTAAAAGATAAAGGATATCCTATTGCCAGAAGAACAATTGCCAAATACCGTGAACAACTTGATATTCCTGTTGCTAGGATGAGAAAAAAAATGTAACAATTTGAAAAGGATTTTGCCTTTGTTTTCTTATGTATTCCATCCGATATTCATTTCGGTTTATGGAGGTTTGGCCTACTTTTTATTTCTCAATGAATATTTTTCGTATAAAGAAGTATTACTGTATCTTATACAAATTACACTGTTAACGGTATTAATACCGCTCTCCATTTTTTATTTATTGGTCACACTTGGCAAAATAGACAACTTAATGGCAAAACGGAAAGAAGAACGGAAAATTCCTTTTTTGGTTCATCTCATTTTACTTTATGTATTGACGCAAAAAAGTATAAGTATTGAAAATCTTCCGGAACTATATTTCTTTTTTAATGGAGCTATTTTCAGTACAATCATTGCCTTTATTTCGTTGTATTCTAAGCACAAAATCAGTATTCATATGATTGGAATTTCATCGCTAACTGTTTTTGTGATGGGCATCAGTATTCACTATGAAATAGCCTTGATTAATACAATAGCATTACTCCTTATTTGCAATGGCTTTGTGGCTTCATCACGTTTATATATGAAAGCTCACACCACTTCGGAAATTATTCTAGGTAGTATTGCGGGTGTTTTACCACAAATTCTATTGTGGTATTTTTGGTTATAAAATATAAAATTGCAACCCTAGATTAAGAGTTCTTAAATCAATAGAAGAATCATTTAACTTTGCCTTGTTATTAAAAATTGGATTCAGTCCATAATAGGCATAAAAATTCCAAGTGTTGTAACCGGTAGCAAGATAAACACCATACTGAAATTTTGTAAAATGATTGCTATTAGCAATTTTATAATCTATTGTATTTGATAAAAAGTTAGATTGATTCAATAACATATAACTCAACTTAAAACCTGCATAAAGTCTAAAAAATTTGTGGCTTTGCGGAGTTGATGTCCTATACCTGAATTCAATTGGAAGATCTACATTCAAAAAGTAAAATTTATTTTTATTATAGTCAAATCCATCCTCAATAATAGAATATAAAATTCCATTATCTCCTTTTGAAATCAACAAATCTTGATTAAATGATTGGTAGGTAAATCCTGCACCAGCAGCAATAGCATACGTTCTTTGTTTGTTTATTGGCATATCGCGAAGAAAACCAAATTGCAATCCTGTTGAGAATTTATTTTGGGTTAAACCATTTGGTTTATTTTGCAATATATTATAGGCTATTCCAACATAAAATTGATCTTCACGATAGTTTAAATCTAATTTTTTTGCATACGGAATTGTATCTTGAGCCCATACTGAAAGTGAGAGTAACCAGAAAAATAAAATCCTAATCATAACATCGATTTTTGAAATATAAAAATACAAAAATAGCCACGCATATACGTGGCTATTCTTTAAAAAAGTTTCTTATTTCTTAATCAACTACACTACCTTTAGTTGTAGTATAATTGATTTTAAGTGCATCCATTTTTCTTAACTCTTGTTTGATTTCTCCAACCAATCCCATTTTTACTTCTTTATCTACTTTTAATGAAGTAGTTAAAACTTTTTCTAATTCAGGATTTCTTGAAGCCCTTTCAGCTAAAATAAATGTTTTGATATCTGATACTTCAGAAAGGCGATCATTCAATTGAATTTTTGCTCCTTCTCCGTATTTTTTTCTGTATTTCTCGTGAGGTTTACCTGCGAAAATAAACATTACACGATCCTTTTTTTCAAGTTTAGTTACCTGATCAGCTTTGGGCAAACTATTCTGAATCAACAAATCATTATCTTTTAACACAGTAGCTACCATGAAAAAGAATAACAACATGAATACAATATCAGGCAAAGAAGCTGTTGAAATCGCTGGAACGTCTCCTCCTTTTTTCTTTTTAAATTTAGACATAGTTCTAAAATTTACAAATTAATTACGTTTAGGCTCTGCTTCAGATAACTTCTGCGGAAACAACGTTTGAATTTCTTTAATAAATGGCTCAATTTTATTGCGTTGAGCTTCTTTTGTTTTTGGATCTTCAAACATCGCTTCTAAATCTCTAAACGATTTACCATATCGTGCTTGACACTCTCTATCTCTTAAAAAGTAATACGCCGCTACCAATTCATTTTGAACGGAAATATACGCTTTATAAGAAGTTTCGGAGTCATTTTGCAATGATATAATCGCTTTATCCGGATTATCAGACGAGGCAGGATTTCTTTCTCCTTTGCAATAAGCACAAGAACCATCTCCTCCATTATCTAGAAAATCAATAGCTGCTTGTCTTAGGTCTTTTAAATCCATCAACTTGTCTTCTACCAATAATTGATCGTTTTTATTTACCAAAACAGTAAAAATATTTTTCTCTTTTACCGGTGGTGGATCAATTTGGTCAGGTTGAATTGGAGGTAACTTTCTATTGATACCCTGATCCGTTTGGATAGTGGTAGTTACCAGAAAGAAAATCAACAGCAGGAAAGCAATATCTGCCATCGAACCGGCATTTACTTCTGGCGGTGCATCTCTGTGTTTTCTAGCCATTGTTTACTTTTTAATTCTGTTATATCCTGTGAAAACCATCAATCCAATAGCAACTAGTGCTAATATGTAAAATGCATTAAGTCCGGTACTAACCATTTTTGAGGCAAAAGAAGATACTTCTCCTCCGTCTTTTAATGGCACTGCTGTTCCATCAGCAAAAATGAATGCCACTAAAAACACCCCTAAAAATGCACCTATGCTCATAAAAGTCTTTTTTAATTCACCTTTTTTAGAAGCTAAATTTTTAAAAGTATAATATAATACAAACACAATAGCAATCAATAGCATCAAATATGACACATAAATAATTGGGGAAATCATTCCACCATCTTGAGCATCAGCCATCATAATGGTTGCCAAGAAAACTATTGAAAGTACACTTAATACAATAACGAGTAATCTTGTTAACTTTTGTAAGTTCATGTTATTGTCTTTTTAAAATTATTTTTTGTTTTTGTAATCTACTAAAATATCTACTAAGCTAATAGATGCATCTTCCATATCATTAACAATAGAGTCAATTTTTGCAATAATATAATTATAAAATATTTGCAAAATCATTGCTACGATAAGACCGAATACAGTTGTTAATAAAGCTACTTTAATACCACCGGCAACCAAAGAGGCGTCCATGTTTCCAGCTGCTTCAATTTTATCAAATGCTTGAATCATCCCGATTACTGTTCCCATGAAACCTAACATCGGTGCTAATGCAATAAACAATGAAATCCAAGATACGTTTTTCTCTAATTGTCCCATTTGAACTCCACCATAAGAAACAACTGCTTTTTCAGCTGATTCAATTCCGTGGTCAATACGATCTAAACCTTGATAGAAAATAGAAGCAACAGGACCAGAAGTGTTTCTACAAACTTCTTTAGCAGCGTTAACACCACCTGAGTTCAATGCATCTTCTACATCTTTGATTAATTTTTTAGAATTTGTTGTAGAAAGATTTAAGTAAATAATTCTTTCAATTGCAATGGCTAAACCAAGAATTAAACACAATAATACGATTCCCATGAAACCAGGACCCCCTTGGATAAATCTTTCTTTTAATTCTTGTGTAAATGATTTTTCTTCCGCAACAGCTTCTTCATCTGTAGCTTCAGTAGTTGCAACTTCTTCCGTTGCAGCAGGAGCGGCAGCTTCAACAGCAGCTGGTTCAGTTGTTTGTGTAGAGTCCTGAGCTTGAACTGATCCAAACATCATTAGACTTGTAATTGCTAAAATAGAAAATAATCTTTTCATTGCTTTCGTTCTTAATTTTAATTAGTTAATCAGGTTAAAGGTATAAATTAATTTTTAAAAAAATACAAATTTAAAAAATATGCGGAGAGAAAGGGATTCGAACCCTTGATACCCTTTTGGAGTATACACACTTTCCAGGCGTGCTCCTTCGACCACTCGGACACCTCTCCAATACTTTCGAATGCATTTTAAGAGTGCCAAATAACAAAAAAAAACTCACTTGAA
The DNA here is from genome assembly GCF_000425465.1 of Flavobacterium filum DSM 17961. GTDB lineage: Bacteria > Bacteroidota > Bacteroidia > Flavobacteriales > Flavobacteriaceae > Flavobacterium > Flavobacterium filum. The sequence continues at coordinate 336,166 of NZ_KE384381.1, forward strand.
AAAATTAATTTTGTTATTTTTATGACAATTCTCCTCTCAAAGAGGTTTCGAAAATGGTTTTGAACACTTTAGCAGAAACATTTTGTCCTAACAAATACATTAATTTTGTGATTGCTGCCTCTGTTGTGATGTCTTTTCCTGAAATTACGCCTATTTTTTTTAAATACGTACTCGTTTCATATTGTCCCATGTTCACACTTCCGCCTGAACATTGTGTTACATTTATAACGTAAATTCCTTTTTTTATTGCCTTTTTCAAAATAGTGATGAACCATTCTTCTGTTGGAGCATTGCCAGCACCATAGGTTTCTAACACAATGCCTCTTAAATTTGGAATATCAAACATGGATGAAAGAACTCCTTCATTTAGTCCAGGAAACATTTTTATAATGGCAACATTTGAATCCAACTCTTTGTGAACAGCTAATTTTTTAACTGTAGTTGAAGACAAAAGGTATTCTTGATTAATTTTAATGTGTACACCAGATTCTGCCAAAGCCGGACAATTTGGAGAGGCAAATGCCATAAAATGTTCAGCATTAATTTTGCTTGTTCGATTTCCTCGGTATAATTTATACTCAAAATAAAGACAAACTTCTTTGAAAACCGGTTTCCCTTTTTGTTTTAATGAGGCAATTTGTATAGCTGTAATCAGATTTTCCTTGGCATCCGTTCGCAAATCACCTATTGGCAATTGAGAACCGGTAAAAACGATGGGTTTTGACAAATTTTCAAACATAAAACTCAATGCTGATGCCGAATACGACATCGTGTCAGAACCATGCAACACCACAAAACCATCAAATTTGGCATAATTATCTTCTATAATTTCTGCCATTTCAATCCATTTTTGCGGGTTCATATTAGAAGAATCAATCGGTTTTTGAAAAGAAATGGTTTCAATCTCACAATCCAATTGCTTTAATTCCGGAATGCGTTGTAGTAATTTTTTGAAATTAAATGCTTTTAAAGCTCCTGTTTCAAAATCTTTCATCATACCAATTGTTCCTCCGGTATAAATTAAAAGTATGTTTGCTTTAGAATGCATTTTGATATTTCATCTTGTTGGTTACAGGATTTGCATACATAGACAAGAAACTCTCCACCATTTTTGGATTTTGACTATCAATTTTCATTTCCAATCTTCTCTCAAAAAGTGACTTTTCTTCTTCGGTGTATAAATGCTGATATTTTTCTGATTGGTGAAGTAAATCATAGGCTATAAAATTGGTTGGCCAAAGTTTATAGGTGCTTAAAATAGAATCATCAATTACTTGAGCCAAGGCTTGAATTTGACGATTAGAATTGTCTTCATTTTTCTTTATTATTTCCAATTCATCTTTCAACACATCACCAACATGAATGTGAATTCGCTTTTTCTGCCCCATTATTCCACTTAACAACGTGATAAAGTCTTCATTTTTTTCTTTAATATAGACTTCATTATTGGCTTCAGCCATCAATTGCGGCATTTTTAAAGCATCGGTTGGATCATATTCATACGAAATGGAAACCGGAACAATTTTCATTTTTTTGAAATAATCCATTACTTGTTCTTCATTTGAACCCATGGCCAACATTTTTAATACACCTTGATGCGTTGCGTCATTTCCGTCTTTTGTTCGACCTTCGCGTTGAGCTATCCAAACAGAACGATTTTCTCTAAACAAAAGCTGACCAATGTATTCTGACATCAATTTTGAACTTTGCAATAATTCTCTTGGTGGTAAACCACGTTGAACTAAAAAATTACGATTCAATTTTGACAATTTGAGCAAAAAATCTTTCTTCACTAAATTGTCTCCAATGGCAGAAGCGGTCATTACTAAACCATGGTCAAACAAGGAAACATTCAACAACGATGTGTCCAAAATAATATCTCTATGATTGGAAATAAATAAATATGAAGTGTTTTTCTCTAATTTTTCAAAACCGGAAGTGGTTAACCCTTCTGAACTTCGTTGAAGCACTTTTTGAATGGAATGATACACAAAATTGATTTGAAAATCACGAATGGAATGCGTTCTTACCAATTGTTCTTTCCAAACTGAATCTTCTTGTTCCGGAAAAGTAAAATTCATTAACGCCTTCATCATCGGATGATGCACTACTGAACGAATTCCTTCATTTACCTCAGTATCAGAATAGGGCCGAATGGTATCAAATTTTGACATGAATCAACTTTTTATGCCACAAATGAACAAAAAAAATGTGACTTTTGAGTCCTTTTAGGCTAAATCCCGAAAACAGCTTTAGAATTTTCAGTTGTAATTTTAGCCACTTCTTCCACTGAAATTCCGTATAAATTGGCCATTTTTTCGGCCACTATTGTTACATAACTGCTTTCATTTCGTTTGCCACGAAAAGGAACGGGAGCCAAATAAGGCGAATCGGTTTCTAACACAATATGTTTCAAGTCAATTTGATGGATAAATTGATCAATTTTACCGTTTTTAAAGGTTATTACACCGCCAATTCCTAATTTCATATTGAGTGAAATCGCTTGATGAGCCTGTTCAATCGTTCCGGTAAAACAATGAAAAATACCAAATAAATCATCGCTTCTTTCTGATTCTAATACTTCGAAAATTTCATCAAATGACTCTCGACAATGAATAACGATGGGAAGTTTATATTTTTTTGCCAATTGAATTTGATGCTTGAAGGCTATTTTTTGTATATCAAGCGTAGATTTATCCCAATAAAGATCAATGCCAATTTCGCCAATGGCAACAAATTTTCGCTTGGCTAATTCTGTTTCAATATGCTTTAACTCCTCTTCATAATTTTCTTTCACATAGCACGGATGTAATCCCATCATCAAAAACACATTTTCAGGATAGTTGGCTTCCAATTCATACATTAACTGCGTGCATGTGGAATCAATCGCCGGAACAAAAAAACGAGTTACACCATTTGATAGAGCATTTTGCATCATTTCTGCTCGATCTGAATCGAACTCTTCAGAATATAAATGAGTATGTGTGTCGGTAAAAATCATTCGGCAAAAATACATCTTTTTAAAGTTAGAATGAACAGCTTTGTTTTCATTTTAAATTGAACTACATTTGAATTTTAATCGATAAAATGAAGAACTTACAAAGCCTTTTAAAAGATTCAGGATATAAAAAAATCAATTTTAAACTTTCCAAAACGCAACATTTATTAATAAAAGCAAAAATTAATGGAATAAAAGGAAGTTTTATTTTAGACACCGGAGCCTCCAACAGTTGTATTGGTTTTGATGTTGTAGAACATTTTGAAATTGAAGCAAAAGCCTCAAAAAACAAAGCCGCTGGTGCTGGTGCAGTTGGCATGGAAACCCAAATCAGCAATCAAAATTTATTGCAAATTGGGCGATGGAAAACCAAAAATTTAGCTTTAGTTATATTTGATTTGACACATGTAAATTTAGCTCTAACACAATACAAAGCAAAACCGGTTCATGGAATAATTGGAGCTGATGTTTTGTTGCAAGGAAAAGCAATTATTGATTATTATAACCATTGTTTATACCTTAAGTAATATGAAAAAATTTGTCTATATTTTACTCTTTACCGTTTTGAATTCAACTGCTCAAAACAGTACTTGTGATGTTGTTGAACAATGTATATATACCTTAACTTTGGAAAGTTCAAATGGTTCTGGTTGGAATGGAAATTCGATGACCATCTTTCAAAATAATGTAGCCATAAAAACTATTGGATTAAATTTTACGAATGGATCTTCTTTAACGGATAACGTATTTCTTTGTGACGCCACATCTTTTAATTTGGTTTGGAATGAAGGCGGTAGCCAACCTGAAAATGTTAAGATAAAAATGATTAGTCCGTTTAATCAAACTATTTTTATCAAAAATTATGGTGATGGGGAACAAAATTCCACATTATTTTCGGCAACTGCTAATTGTACAACTGATTGTTGTTTCTTTTATCCAACAAATTTAAATTTTATTTCAAGTAATGAGACAACAGCTCAATTGAGTTGGGCAACAACGTACAATCCTCCTCAATATGATATTTTTCTCACTACTAACTTAGCACTTACAGCTAATCTTTCAGATCCGTTTATAACAGTAAACAGTAATCCGGCAGAAATATCTGACTTAATACCATGTACAAATTATAAATATTATGTTCGGTATAGATGTTCTCCAGTTGAAGTTAGTTTATGGTCAGTAGAAAGTGTGATTTTCTCTACTCAATGTACCATGAATTTGAATCAAAATGAGTTTCAAAATCTGCAAATTTCTCCTAATCCTGTGATTGATGATTTATTTATTTCAAACAATAAATTAATTACGGAAATAGAAGTGTTTTCAATTCAAGGTAAAAAAATAATGACAATTAAGACAAACTTTCATTCTGGTACAATCAATTTAAACGCACTTCAAAAAGGTTTCTATTTATTGAAATTAAAAGGGATTAATGAATCGAAAACAATTAAAATGCTAAAAAACTAGTTTTAAATTGTTTTTAGTTTTTTGGCATTATTTTTGGAAAACGAATTTTAAATAGTATTTTTAAAACCTTAAAAACAAATGTATATGAAACTAAAAACTACGTTAACCATTTTTACGTTATTTTTATCTGTATTGTCTTTTGGACAAATTCAACCTTTTGGTCATTTAACCATTTTTTCTGAAGATGGAGACAAATTTTATTTGGTATTGAATGGCGAACGCATAAATGATGTTCCACAAACCAATCTTCGTGTGGAAGAATTAGTTCAGCCGTATTACAACGCTAAAATCATTTTTGAAGACAAAGAAAGACAAGAAATTTCTAAAAACTTTCTTCAAATTGCTGATGCAGACGGAATTTTTATGGATGTGACTTATAAAATTCGTCGTGACAAAAACAAGCCAACAAAGATGAAATTGAATTTCTTTTCAATGATTCCAGTAGTACCTGATTTTGTACCACCATCAAATGTGGTTGTGCAAAGATGGGGACAACCTGCTCCTGCACAACAAGTTATTGTTCAGCAAACAGCTCCAGTTGGTGTTGTTCAACAAACCACAACTACTACTACAACTGGAGTAAGTACAGGTGTGAATGCAGGTGTAAATGTTGGCGGTGTTGGCGTTAATATTTCTATTAACGACCCGGTTTTTGGTGCCAGCACAACAGTAACAGAAACAACAACCGTAACTACCGGAGGAACTGTTGTTCAACCAAGACAACCAAGAGAAGTGGTTGTAGTAGATAACAATCCTACTTGTGTGAATAAACGCCCAATGAATCCAAATGATTTTAATGCTGCTATACAAACTATCAGAAATCAAGGTTTTGATGAGTCAAGATTAAAAACAGCACAACAAGTGGCACAAAACAACTGTTTAAACACCAATCAAATCATTGAAATTTGTAAAATCTTTGGGTTTGAAGAAACCAAATTAACCTTTGCTAAATTTGCTTTTGATGCGTGTGTTGAACCAAGAAACTATTTTAAAGTGAATGATGTGTTTTCATTTTCATCAAGTGCAGATGAATTAAATGATTATATTTCTAGAAGATAATTTCAAATAGGGATAAAACAAAAATCCCGATTAGAAAAGTCTAATCGGGATTTTTTTGTGAGAACGACAAAACTTCAACACCTCTATTTGTAGGTTTTTAAGTCTTAATTTGTAATCCAAATATAAATGTCATATCATTGCTCAAAATTTTAAAAAATACAATATAAATGAAAAAATTATTTTTATTCTTGGCTGTGAGTTCTTTGGTTTTAACCTCTTGTTCAAAAGATGATGATGGAAAAAAAATTGGAGGAACAATTACTGTTACTATTGATGGACAAACAAAAACTTTTAACAATGTAGTTGTCTATGAAGAAGTTTATAACGCTGGCACAGCTGATGAATACACAGATCTTTTAGTTGATGGTAGTATTGGTAATAGCACTAATGAAACTATTACTTTTGAATTAGAAAAAGGAGATACTAGCTCAAATTCTATCTATTTTTTCTACGAAAAAAACGGTGTAATTTATAGTTATAATGGAATGACATCAACCATAACAACAAACAATAATAGTAAAAAATTAAAAGGGAATTTTTCAGGAACTATGTCTAATTTTTCTGGACCTGAAGGTATAAATTTAGAATTTACAAACGGTTCTTTTGATATACAATATTAATTTTCTCAAAGCAAAATAACAAAAAATCCCGATTAGGCTTTCCTAATCGGGATTTTTTCATACTTGAAAATTAATAATTATTTACAATTCTAAAGCTTTTTTTGCATTTCCGCCCATCAAATGTTCTACTGGGTTTTCTAACGCTTCTTTTACGGCCACTAAGAAACCAACTGATTCTCTTCCATCGATGATTCTGTGGTCATAGGATAACGCTACATACATTACCGGTGCAATCACAATTTGACCATTTCTCACAATAGGTCTTTCTACTACATTATGCATTCCTAAAATTCCTGATTGTGGCGGGTTGATGATTGGTGTTGATAACATACTTCCAAAAACTCCTCCGTTTGAAATGGTGAATGTTCCACCCGTCATTTCGTCAACAGTGATTTGACCATCACGTGCACGAATTGCCAAACGTTTGATTTCGGCTTCAACGCCTCGGAAAGAAAGTGTTTCTGCATTTCGCATTACCGGAACCATTAATCCTTTTGGACCGGATACCGCTACTGAAATATCACAGAAATCATATGAAATTTTCTCTTGACCATCAATCATTGAATTTACGTCTGGATATAATTGTAATGCTCTCGTTACAGCTTTGGTAAAGAAAGACATAAAGCCTAAACCTAATCCATGTTTTTCTTTGAAAGCATCTTTATATTCTGCTCTTAAATCATAAATCGCAGTCATATCTACCTCATTAAACGTGGTTAACATCGCCGTTTCATTTTTGGCCGAAACCAATCGTTCTGCTACTTTACGACGCAACATGGATAATTTAGTTCTTTCTGAACCACGGTTTCCTCCGGTTGGTGTCCCCATTGATGGAACTGCGTTAACAGCATCATCTTTGGTAATTCTTCCGCCTTTTCCGGTTCCAACGATATCGGAAGGTTGTATGTTTTTTTCGTCTAAAATTTTACGAGCCGCAGGAGAAGGAGCTTGTGTAGCATACGTTTTTTCAGGAGCCGGAGCTGCTTTTACTTCTACTTTCTTTTCTTCTACTTTTGGTGTTTCTTCTTTGACTTCTACTTTAGGTGCATCACCGCTTGGTTTTGCTGCAGATGTATCGATTAGACAAACTACGGCTCCAACGGCAACAGCATCGCCTTCTTCCGCTTTAAGTGTAATGATTCCACTGGCTTCTGCGGGTAGTTCTAGGGTAGCTTTGTCAGAATCAACCTCAGCAATAGCTTGGTCTTTTTCTACATAATCACCGTTTTTTACTAACCAAGTTGCAATTTCAACTTCTTTTATTGATTCTCCCGGCGAGGGAACTTTCATTTCTAAAATCATGTCTAATATTGGTTTAAAAGTTTCAGGTTTCAAGTTTCAGGTTTTTCCAACTTGAAACCTGAAACTTGAAACATATTTTTTATCTAAATAAATTTTTATCAAATACCATTCGTATTGCATCAGCGTGACGTCTTCTGTCGCGAGTATGACTTCCGGCAGCCGGAGCAGCATAAGCTTTTAATGAAGCTAATCGCCATGGCACTAAGTCAAAATTCATCAACATAAAGCTATAAGCTCCCATATTTTTTGGTTCTTCTTGTGCCCAAACATAATCATCTGCATTCGGATAGGATGCAATAATTGCTTTTAATTGCTCAATCGGCAAAGGGAACAATTGCTCAATTCGAACCAAAGCTACATCATTTCTGCCTAAGTTTTCTCTTTCAGCTAAAATATCATAGTAGAATTTTCCGGTACAGAAAACTAGCGTTTTTACTTTTTTCTTATCTACTGAAAAATCGTCAATGGTTTCCTGAAATTGACCGTTGTACAATTCTTCTCTCGTTGAAACACAAAGCGGATGACGCAACAAACTTTTAGGTGAAAAGACAACCAAAGGTTTTCTAAACTTCGTTTTCATTTGTCTTCTTAACAAATGGAAGAAGTTGGCAGGCGTTGTACAATCAGCCACATACATATTATGACGAGCACAAAGTTGCAAATAACGCTCCATTCTGGCGGAAGAATGTTCCGCTCCTTGACCTTCATAACCGTGAGGTAACAACATGACAATTCCGTTTTGGTTATTCCATTTGTCTTCTCCACACGAAATGTATTGGTCAATCATGATTTGTGCACCATTAGAGAAATCACCAAATTGTGCTTCCCAAATGGTTAACGCATTCGGATTGGCCAAAGCATATCCATAATCAAATCCTAATACACCATATTCGGAAAGGAACGAATTAAATACATTGAATTTTCCTTTTTTACCTTTAAGTGTGTTCAATAATACTACTTCTTCTTCACTGTCTTCCACTTTAACAACGGCATGACGGTGAGAAAATGTACCTCTTTCCACATCCTGACCGGATAAACGCACATCATAACCTTCGGTTAATAACGTTCCATAAGCCAGCGTTTCTGCTGTACCCCAATCGATAGTATCGTTATCATACATCGTTTTACGATCAGAAACAATCTTGGTAATTTTATTGATGAATTTTTTATCCGATGGTAAAGTAGAAATGGTTTCCAAAATAGCATCCAATTTCTTTTGGTCGTATTTAGTATCTACTTTTTTCAACATTTCATCATCTGAAACTTGAACAAAACCTTTCCATTCCTCTTGCATAAAAGGCTTGATGATAGTTAAATCTTTTTTGCGGGAAGCTTGAAGATTTTCATCTAACTTGGCTTTGTACTCATTCTCTATTTTGGTAATATAAGCCGCATCAACAATTCCATCTGAAATCAATTTTTCAGCATAAATATCTCTTGGATTTCTATGTTTTGCAATGATTTTGTATAAAACAGGTTGTGTAAAACGAGGCTCATCTCCTTCGTTGTGACCATATTTTCTATATCCTAACAAATCGATGAATACATCGCGACCAAAAGCCATTCTGAAATCTAACGCAAATAACATAGCATGAACAACCGCTTCACTGTTATCCGCGTTAACATGAAGTACTGGTGACAATGTTACTTTGGCAATATCGGTACAATAGGTAGACGAACGTGCATCTAAATAATTCGTTGTAAATCCAACTTGATTATTGATGACGATGTGAATAGTTCCACCGGTTTTATAACCGTCTAGTTGCGACATTTGTATGATTTCATACACAATTCCTTGTCCGGCCACAGCCGCATCACCATGCACTGCAATTGGAAGCACTTTAGAAAAATCTTCCGGAAAATATTTATCTTGTTTGGCTCTGGTAATTCCTTCAATTACAGCACCAACCGTTTCAAGATGCGAAGGATTGGGAGCTAAATTGATATTGATTTTTTTACCTGAACTTGTTTTTCTTTCTGAAGTTAAACCTAAATGGTATTTTACGTCACCGTCAAAATATTCTTTATCGTAGTCTTTCCCATCAAATTCTGAGAAAATATCTTGTGTAGGTTTCCCAAAAATATTGGCTAGCGTATTCAAACGTCCTCGGTGTGCCATTCCCATGACGAAATGCTCTACTCCCTTTTCAGCAGCGGATTCAATTACAGCATCTAAAGCAGGAATCAAACTTTCTCCACCTTCTAATGAGAATCGTTTTTGACCTACATATTTTGTATGAAGAAAGTTTTCAAAAGAAACTGCTTCATTCAATTTACCTAGTATATGTTTTTTTTGATCTGCCGAAAAATTAGGTTGATTGTCATTAGCATTTATACGCTCTTGTACCCAATTTACAAAAATTGGATTTTCCATGTGCATGTACTCAATACCGATGTGCTGACAATACATACTTTGAAGATGATTCAAAATTTGACGCAATGTCGAAGGTTGCTTGCCTATTACTTTAGCGGCATCAAAAACAATATCCAAATCAGCTGATGATAATCCGAAATTTTCAATTGACAAATCCGGAGCATACGTTCTTCTTTCTCTAACCGGATTGGTTTTAGTAAATAAATGACCACGCGTTCTATATCCGTCAATTAATTTAAGAACATTGAATTCTTTTTGTAATTTTTCTGAAATCAAACTATTGTTTTGATCTCCAGAGGAAAAATCGGCTAGTTGGGATTCGGGGTCAACATCAGAAGCCGACTCTAATCCAAAATCAAAACCTTGAAAAAAGGCTCTCCAACTCGGCTCAACCGAATCGGGATTTTGGGTATATTGATCATATAAATCGGCAAAAAATTGTGTATGTGCTGCGTTTAAAAAGGAAAACCTATCCATAATTAGTAGTAATAAACCTTATTTGTTAAAAATAGTTTTGCAAAAGTACAATAATTGCCATAATCTTTCATTTATTTTTGCATACTTTTATGTTTTTAATTGCTAAAAAGATATAGATATGAAAAATGCCGTAAAACTTCCTGTAATTATTGCTATTCTACTAGTTGTTTTTTGTGTAGAAAATACTTTTGCTCAATCAGAGCAATCGATTTCCAACCAAGGAAGAAGCGAGTTTTGGTCTAAAGTACGTTTTGGAGGAAATATTGGTCTTGCCATTGGAAACAATTACACCGATATTACTCTTGCTCCCGGAGCAATTTATGATTTCAATCAATACATTAGCTTAGGTTTTGGAATTCAAGGAAGTTATGTAAAACAAAAGAACTTTTTTGAATCGTATATTTATGGTGCGAGCATGATTGTTTTGGGAAATCCCATTCCTGAAATACAGTTATCTGCTGAATTGGAACAACTTCGAGTGAACACGACTTATAAAGACAATTTTGGTTCTTTGAAAGATAATTTTTGGAATACCGGTTTGTTTTTGGGAGCAGGCTACCAAACGAATAATGTTACAATTGGTCTGCGTTATAATGTGTTACACAATGACAATCGAAATGTGTATTCGGAAGCTTGGATGCCGTTTGTTAGAGTTTATTTCTAAACCAAACTTTCTGCCATTCTCTTTTTAAAATTAGGAAAGCTACTTTTTCAGCCAGTTCGGCAATGTCATCACCATTTAGTTTTTTGACTTCTTCTTCGGAAACATCGATGATATAAAGCAAATTCAAATATTCGGCAAATTTGTATTGAATGAGTCGATATACTTTTTCGTGCAATTGAATTTTTAATTCGTTGGGCGAAGTACTTAACGGAAAATCAACCGGTTCGTTAGCAAAATTGAAATCTTTATTGAGTTGTTCAATGAGTTTGAGGTAAAGATTTTCTTTTTCTGCTTCGGTTAAAAGATGGTCAGTTGATGTTGGGATGGGATACATTTGATTAACGATTGATGATTTTTAATGGAACACGGATTGGATGGATTAAATGGATTTACGCTGATTTTTTTTGTTCGCAAGCGAAAATGGATTTAACCTTATAATGCATCTACACGAAGGCAGGGATTTTTAGCACTTCACTTTTTTAGAAATAAGAAACCACCGCTTTAGAAAACGGCTGTTAGCAGATGTTTTTGTTTAGTAAATTTGTTCTGTTTTAATTTTTTATTTGTATTTATTAATTTTCCGTTTTTCCATTTATAGATTAGATTCCAAACTATTTTTCCATTCGCACTATGATCAACGCTATCAACTAGAACGCTTTTTGTTTTTTTATCAGGAAACATATTATTCAAATTTTTAGTTTCTAAATGATTTTCAAACTTTTTAGTTAAAGAATTTACGATTAGTAAATACCCTTTAGACATTGAAATTCCGTTTGATGAAGTTGAGTTTAAATAAATGTCTTTGAAGTTGTCAAAATTATAATCTTTAAATTCGATTTCATATTGTTGATAGGGAACTTCTAAATCATTTAATTCATCGGTTTTTTTCCATTCTTTATTCACTAAATTATAAAGTTCAATTTTATAAACCGTGTCACTTGGACAATTTACAATTATTGCACTTTTTTGATTCTTTGAAAATAAGTTTCCACTTTTTATAAATAAAAAAGGTTCTTGATTAGAAAATTCTAAAGTGTCTTTTGTCTTTGCTTTTTCTAAAAGCTTATACAAAGTATCAACTATAATTACACTTTCGCTTTTATGTTTTTCAATTTGTTTATTCGAAGAATTAATCTTCTTTTCTGTTTCATTTTTACAAGAAAACAGAAGTAAAATTAGAAATAAAAAAATTGATTTTATCTTCATTTTGTCTTATTTATGATTTTTTCCAAATCTCGGCTAGCTCTAGACTTAATGCTTAATATAACACGGATTGAATGATTTACGCTGATTTTTTTGATTTACAGTAGAAAATGGATTCTAAAATATTACGTGCTTAGCAGGAGATTGCTACGCCAGTTCGCTATCGCTCGTGTCCTATTTCGACTTCGTCATCTTTCGGAATGACAAAGAACCCGAAACTTTCAAACTCGCAACTTAAACCTCCCTCTTCATCAACTTCTCACCAAAAGCTCTCAAAACCATTTTTTTATCTTCGCCAATTTGCATTTTGGATAAAGTTTGGAAAGCTTTCATCGTGTAATCTTCTATGGCTTTTTGAGTAGCTTTTGAAGCTCCGGTAAGATTGAAAAATTCTTTTACTGATTCAATTTTTTCGGAATTATCACTCGGTTGAATGGAATATAAATGCAACAATTGCTCTCGTTCTTCGGCTTTTGAAAATTCCATTGCTTTTAAGTAAAGATACGTTTTTTTGTTTTCGATAATATCGCCACCTGCTTGTTTTCCAAAGGTCTCTGGACTTCCGAAACAATCTAAATAATCGTCTTGTAATTGAAAGGCGATGCCCAAATTCAATCCAAAATCATAAATTAAATTACCATTTTCTTCCGAAGTTTCAGCGATAATTGCTCCCATTTTCATCGCAGCTCCAACCAAAACAGCGGTTTTAAATTCAATCATTTTTAAATATTCGGGAATTGTTACATCATCACGTGTTTCAAAATCAACATCGTATTGCTGACCTTCGCAAACTTCTAAAGCGGTTTTGCTGAATAATTTTGCTAATGCTCTAAAGATTGTTGGTTCATAACTTTCAAAGTATTGATAAGCCAAAATCAACATAGCATCTCCAGATAAAATGCCGGTGTTCAAGTTCCATTTTTCATGAACGGTTTCTTTTCCTCTACGCAAAGGAGCATCGTCCATAATATCGTCGTGAACTAATGAAAAATTATGAAAAACTTCTACAGCTGTTGCCGCAGAAAGTGCTTTTTTAAAATCAACATCAAAAACCTCGGTCGATAGTAAGGTTAAAACCGGACGCATTCTTTTTCCGCCTAAACGCAAAATATAATCTATTGGTTCATACAGATTTTTAGGTTCTTTTAAAATTTTCTGATTTTCTAAATGAGCAAGAAAATGATCTTGATAAACCGCAATAGAATGCATTGGAAAAAAAATTTTTAGTTTAATGGAATACAAAGAAAACCAAAAAAAACCGAATGCAGAAACCAGACCAATAATTACACCGAAAAACAAATGTTAAATAAATGCAAATACTTTGGAAACTATTTTGGTGTTAAAAGTTCCCTTCTTACATTTGCCGGCGAAATTTGATCATGAATAAATGAAAACGAAAATTATTGAAAAAGCGGCTGAACTATTCTTAAAATTAGGTTTTAAAAGTATTACAATGGATGACATTGCTAATGAAATGGCTATTTCAAAAAAAACAATTTACAAGTTTTTTTGCAACAAAGAAGTCCTGATTGAAGAAACCGTTGAAAAGGTTCACAATGATATTAACCATACCATGTCAGAAATTTTTCAGCAAAAACACAATGCCATTAAAGAGAACTTTCAAATAAGACAAACGTTTAAGGAGCTATTCAAATCCTCAGAAACGTCGCCGGTATATCAGTTAAAAAAGCACTATCCTGAAATTTACGACAAGGTATATTTCAGACAGATTGAAGAATGCAAGGTGTGGTTCAGAGCAAATATTGAAAAAGGAATTATGCAGGGTTTATATCGACCGGAGGTAGATATTGAACTCTATTCGAAATTTTATTATCTGCTTATTTTTCAGATCAACGAATCTACTGTTCTTGAAAAAGAGACCTCAGCATTGGAATTAAAAGCATTAGAATACCACACAAGGGCATTATCGACACCAAAAGGCATTGAAGAGCTTGAAAATCAACTATCTAACCTCAATATATAATCATCAATCAATGAAAAAAGTAATTTTAATGTTAATAGCGTTTACTTTATCGGTAAATGCACAGGAAGCAAAAACGCTTTCACTTAAAGATGCCATAAATTACGCTTTAGAAAATAAGGCAGATGCAAAAAAAGCCAAATTAAGCGTAGAAAACAGTGAACATTTAATTGGCGAAGTCCGTTCAAGAGCTTTGCCCCAAATTTCTGCTCAGGGAAACTTAATGTATAATGCTATTTTACAGGAAATGGCAATGCCAGGGGAAATTGTTGGGCTTCCGGGACAGACACTTCTCGTTGCTTTCGGGCAGAAATGGACCGCTATCGGAGGGATCCATCTTTCACAAAATTTGTTTGACTATTCAGTTTTTACAGGGCTGAAAGCCGCCAAGACTACCCGCGAGTTTTATAAAGTAAACGAACAACTTACTCAAGAACAAGTGATCGAAGCTGTTTCTAAAAGTTATTACCAGATTTTCATTACCAGGCAAAAACTGGAAACCGTAGATGAAACATTAGAAAACACTGCAAAGGTTCAAAATACTGTTCAAGGGTTATTTGATAACGGATTAGCTAAAAAAGTAGATTTAGACAGAATTAAAGTAACAGTTGTTAATCTAAAATCTTCTAAGCAACAACTGGAGAATGCGGTCAAACTTCAGGAAAACTCTTTAAAGTTTCTCATCGGAATGCAAATTGAAAATCCAATAACACTCATTGAAGAAAGAATTGAAATAACTCCTGTTTTACTCGAAAATCCAAATGTAAAACAGCTCTCTCAGTATCAAGCGTTAGAGGTCCAAAAGCAGCTTTTAATTTATAATAAGGAATCATTTAAAGCAGGTTATTATCCAACTTTGTCTTTAACAGGAAATTATAGCTATCAGGGGTTGGGAGAAAAATTTCCTCTATCAGGAGCCAAGCCTGCGGACGGATTATTCTGGACAGATTATGCAACAATCGGATTAAATTTAAATATTCCTATTTTTAGCGGATTCCGTACACGCTCTCAGGTTCGTCAGGCTCAAAACCAACTGGATGTTCTTGAAGTTGATATGCAAGAAACCGAACAAGCTCTTAATCTCGCTTTTGAAAATGCTAAAACGCAAATTAATAATAGTGTTATAACCATAGAGAATCAAAAAGAAAATGTAAAATTAGCACAGGAAGTTCTTGACAATACAAATAACAATTACGTAAACGGGCTGGCTACTTTAACAGATTTAATTGAAGCCGAAAATGCTCTGGCAGATGCCAAAAACAATCTTTCGAATGCTTTGTTAGAATATAAAGTAGCAGAAATCGAACTCATAAAGTCAAAAGGGGAACTTAATTCCTTAAGATAACAAAAATCAATATCAAACCTCAATCATATAAAAATGAAAAAAATAAACTATATCCTTATCGTAATTGCCCTTATTGTCTGGGCTGGCTTTACTTTAGCCGGAAACAAACAAAAACAAGCCGAAGAAACAGCTATTGTGGCAGAACAAAGTGCTTATGTTGCTGTCCGCGTTGACACTATTAAAACCGAAGTTGTTGATGCAAGCTACAGAGCTAATGGAAATTTTGCACCATTTCAGGATTTAAAATTATCTTCTGAAAGAGGCGGACAAGTAGTTCGAGTATTGGTTCAAGAAGGGGCAAGAGTATCAGTAGGGCAAACCCTTGCTGTCATAAAAGCTGATCTGCAATCGGTAGAATTACAAAATGCTGAAGCCGCTTATCTGACAGCCCAAAAAGATGCTCAACGTTTCGAAAGTGCATATAAAACCGGTGGAGTAACCCAACAGCAGCTCGATCAAACGAATTTACAATTACAATCAGCTAAAGCAAGACTGAACCAAGCTAAGATCAATGTGGGAGACAGTAATGTAAAATCAACAATCAACGGGATTGTAAATAAAAGACATATTGAACCTGGAACAGTTGTAGCACCAGGAGCTCCACTTTTTGATGTTGTAAATGTTTCAAAACTAAAGCTAAAAGCTAATGCTACCGAAAACCAAGTTGCCAACATCAAAGTTGGAGATGAAGTTAGCATAAAAGCAAGTGTTTATCCTGATAAAGAGTTTAAAGGGAAAGTAACTTTTATCGCTGCAATGGCTGATGAGTCACTAAACTTTCCTGTAGAGATAGAAGTATTAAACAACCCAAACAACGACTTGAGAGCAGGAATGTACGGTTCTGCAATATTCGGAGAAAAATCAAAAAATCAAACTCCAATTACGGTTGTTCCAAGAACTGCTTTTGTTGGAAGTATTGCAAACAACGAAGTTTTTGTAGCTCGTGAAGGAGTGGCCCATCTGACTAAAATCGTTTCAGGAAGAAACTTCGGAGATACGGTTGAAGTTTTTGATGGACTAAAAGCAGGAGATATAGTCATCACAAGCGGTATTATCAATCTTACCGACGGAGCAAAAATTAATATTGTGAAATAAGAACAAAGAGGAAAGAAATAAGAAACAAGAGAAAAGACACAAGTCTTTCTTCTTGACTCTTTCTTCTTTCATCTAAAAAGAAAAATATATGAAATTAGCAGAAATATCAATAAAACGTCCCACGATAATAGTCGTGTTATTCACGATTTTAACATTGGGCGGACTTTTTACTTACAATCAGTTAGGTTACGAACTTATCCCGAAATTCGAGACCAATATGATTACGATTTCTACGGTTTATCCGGGAGCATCTCCTTCTGAAATAGAAAATACAGTTACCAAAAAAGTTGAAGATGCGATTTCTTCGTTAGAAAACATCAAGAAAATTGATTCTAAATCATTTGAGAGTATTTCGGTTGTAATGATTCAACTCAATCCTGGAGCTAATACCGATTATGCTTTGAACGATGCTCAACGTAAAGTAAATGCAATTTTGGCTGATTTACCTGATGATGCTGATCCGCCTTCACTCGTTAAATTCTCAATGGACGATTTACCGATTATGACAATTGCAGCTACGGGAGATATGGACGAAGTTGCTTTTTTTGATTTAATCGACAAGAAAATCCAGCCTGCACTCTCTCGTGTTCCGGGAGTGGCACAGGTGAACCTTATCGGAGGAGAAGAAAGAGAAATTCAGGTAAACATCAATCAGGAAAAATTAGAAGGTTTCGGACTTTCTATACCTGAAATCAGACAGGTCGTGATGGCTTCAAATCTTGACTTCCCTACCGGAAATGTTAAGACAAGAGAAAACACAACACTTATTCGTCTGGCTGGAAAATACAAAGATGTTACGGAACTTCAGAATTTAATTATCAAAGAAAAAAACGGAATCCAAATTCGTTTAAAAGATGTAGCAGAAGTTAGAGATACTCAAAAAGACGTTGAAAAATTAGCTCGTAACAACCAACAGAATACTATTTTGATTCAGGTTATGAAACAATCTGATGCCAATGCTGTGGCTGTAAGCGAATTGGTCAGAAAAACAGCTTTAGGAATCGAAAAAGATTACGAAGTAAACAACGTGAAATTAGCTATTGCAGATGATACAAGTGATTTTACCCTAACTGCTGCCAACAACGTAATTTTTGATATTTTCTTAGCTATTTTCTTAGTTGCTGCCGTAATGCTTTTATTCTTACATAGTTTAAGAAATGCGTTTATCGTAATGGTTACGATTCCTGCTTCGCTTATTGCAACTTTTATCGGAATCTACTTTATGGGATTCACCCTGAACTTGATGAGTTTGGTTGCTCTTTCTCTTGTTGTAGGTATTTTGGTCGATGATGCTATTGTGGTTTTGGAGAATATTCACAGGCATATGGAAATGGGTAAAAACAAGGTTCGTGCTGCTTATGACGGAGCTTCCGAAATCGGATTTACCGTTGTGGGTATTACCCTCGTTATTATTGTGGTATTCTTACCGATTACTTTGAGTAACGACTTGGTATCAAATATTATCCGTCAGTTTGCTGTAACGGTAATGATTGCAACAGCTTTTTCGTTTTTGGCTTCGTTTACGCTCGTTCCTTGGCTTTCTTCAAGATTCGGAAAATTAGAACACGTATCAGACAAAACCATTTTCGGAAAAATTATCCTTTGGTTTGAAGCAAGAATTACTGCTTTTACACACTGGATTTCAGGAATATTGGAATGGGCTTTGAAAAACTGGAAAACGAAACTTACCACATTATTGATAGCTGTATTTTTATTCTTTGGTTCTATTTTTGGATTAGGAGGATTTGTAGGAGGAGAATTTTTCCCGAAAATGGATAGAGGAGAATTCTTGGTTCAGATAGAACTTCCGAAAGATGCTTCAATCGAACAAACCAATTTTATTACGCAAAGAACAGAGAAGTATCTTAAAGAAAAGCCCGAAATTGTTAATATGATTACCAAAGTCGGCGAAACAAGTGGAGGATTTGGTTCTACCCAAGCTACTGCTTATAAGTCTGAGGTTAGCGTAAAATTGGTCGATAAATCTTTGAGAGCTGAAAACACGTTTATTTATGCAGCCAAACTAAAAAGAGAATTACAAGAATACTTAGTTGATGCCAAAATCACAATTGTACCTATCGGAATTATGGGAGCTGATGATGCACCTTTGCAGTTGGTTGTGGTGGGTTCTGATCTTGAAAGTGCTATGGATTTTGCCAAAAAAGCAGAAGCAGAATTATTAAAAATTGCAGGAACATCAGAAGTAGAACTTTCTGTCGAAGACGGAAATCCGGAAATCGAAGTAAAAGTAGATAGAGATAAAATGTCCCGTTTAGGTCTGGATTTATCAACAGTCGGTATGACAATGCAAACTGCTTTCTCAGGAAATACCGATGCAAAATTCAGAGCAGGAGAATACGAATATGACATCAACATCAGATATGATGAATTTAACCGCTCAAACATTGATGATGTAAGCAATATTATATTTGTCAATAAAGACGGAGAAAAAATCCGTTTAGAACAATTTGCCGATGTAAAACAAGGTTCAGGACCAAGTGTTTTGGAACGTAGAGACAAAAGTCCTTCTGTAACGGTTCGTTCTCAAGTTATCGGACGTGCTGTTGGAGACGTGGCAGCAGAATGGGAAAAAGCATTTTCACAACTCGAAAGACCTGTCGGAGTAAGCTATGTTTGGGGTGGAGATATGGAAATGCAAGGAGAAGGTTTCGGAACATTAGGAATTGCTTTACTGGCTGCGATCATCTTGGTTTATCTGGTAATGGTTGCTTTGTATAACAGTTACGTGCATCCGTTTGTGGTATTGTTTTCAATTCCGCTTGCTTTGATAGGTGTAATGGCAATTCTGGCACTTACAAATAATTCGCTAAACATATTCACTATCTTGGGTATGATTATGCTAATCGGATTGGTTGCCAAAAATGCAATTTTGATTGTCGATTTTACCAACCACAGAAAAGAAGCGGGAGAAACAACAAAAACAGCTCTTATTCAGGCGAATCACGCAAGGTTACGTCCGATTATGATGACTACTATTGCGATGGTTTTCGGTATGATTCCGATTGCAATTGCAAAAGGAGCTGCAGCCGAGATGAACAACGGACTGGCTTGGGTAATTATCGGAGGACTTATTTCGTCATTATTCCTTACTCTTGTTATTGTTCCTGTTGTATATTCTGTATTTGAAGGAATCACAAACAGGTTCAGAAAAAACAAACAAAAAACAGATTATGCTCAAGAAATGATTGCTGATTATGAGCATAAGGAGTTAAGTGATGACGGGTTCACGCCAAAACATTCATAAACTATTTTTAATTCCACAAACAAATCAACCAATTAAACCACGTGAAAGCGTGGTTTTTTTTATCTTGCATAAAATTTTTATATGAAAAAAATCAGAATGAGCTGTTGTATTTTAATTTCCTTCTTGATAGTAAGTTGTGCCAATGAAGAAATTCAATCCATCAAAATTAAAGGGCAATATGAAATTAATTTACCCAAAACACTTTCCAAAGCCGATAATTTGCATGAAGATGCTTCGTTGCAATACCAAAATATTTTTAACGAATTTTATACGATTGTGATTGATGAACCAATTTCTGATTTCAATGATTTAGTTACTCAAGATGAGTATTTAGCAGAAAGTTACAAACCCAATTTAACCGGATATTCCAACTTATTAAAAGATAATTTATCAGCTACTATAAAAAATGGTAAATTCTCCAAGTTTGAAGATACTAAAATCAACGGAATGGAAGCAAAACTCATGAACGTGACCGGAACTGTTGACGGAATAGATGTTTATTATCAATTTGGATTTGTAAAAGGGAGAGATCGATACTACCAAATCGTCAACTGGACAGAACTCAGCAGAAAAGAAGATCATTCAAAAGTTATGGCCAAAATCATCTCTTCCTTCAAGGAACTCAATCGTTCCAAAAAGAAAATACAATAAAAAAAAAAGAGCTTCGATTATGAAGCTCTTTTTTTCGGTTGAATATTTAAGGTAGTTAATTTTTATTTACCTGAACAACTGCACCTTGCGACCATTTTTTCACTTGTGCAATTCTACTATCAGAATAATCAACTTCTGTTAAATCAGCTCCGGTCCAAAAGAACCATTTGCCAATTTTCATTCCGTCTTTATACTGACCCATCGATACTTTGTTTCCGCTTTCATCATACGAAACCCATTGTCCGTGCACTTTTCCGTCTTTATAAAAACCTTCTTGTTGCACTTGACCATTATCATGATAAAAAGTTGATTTAACCATTTGGTCAACCACTTCGTGTTTTGCATTATTATCTTGAGCAAATAAAGCTCCAGAAACTACCAGCATTGCTGCAATAAATAACTTTTTCATACTCTTTTGTTTTAGCAGGTTAACAATTACTAAACAAATTTATGCAAAAATTTACATTAAAAAAACTTTTTGGTAACAATTTGGTAACATTAAATGAAAACTTAACATTGTAAAAATGGTGATGGGTGATTGGTAATGGGTAATCGGAACTTCGAAAATTCTATAAAAATAGTTGAGAAATCCATCTACAAGCCAAGAAATCCGATTCAATCCAGACAATCCATGTTCCATAAAAATAAGTTTGGAGTTGATAGTTTAGAGTTAGGAGAAAATTTTTTATGGAAAAAAGTAAGCAGAATAAAATCCATCCAAATCCATTTTCGCTTGCGAACAAAGAAATCAGCGTAAATCCATTTAATCTAGACAATCCGCGTTCTATTTTGATAAAGATTTGAAACAAATTATAATCAGAAAAACCCTTTACCCATCACCCATCACCTTTTACCACAAAAAATCCAATTTCTTCAAACAAAATACTACTTTTGCATTTCAAAAAATTTCGAATCAAAATGTATAGAAGTCATACTTGTGGCGAATTAAACAGTTCGCACATCAATACAGAAGTTACCTTAGCCGGATGGGTGCAAAAATCGCGTGATAAAGGTTTTATGAATTGGGTAGATTTACGTGATCGTTACGGCATCACACAATTAATTTTTGACGAAAGCCGTACCGAAAAATCCGTTTTTGAAGCCGCTAAAACACTTGGTCGTGAATTCGTAATTCAAGTAAAAGGAACCGTTATTGAACGCGAAGCCAAAAACAAAAACATTCCAACAGGAGATATTGAAATTTTAGTTTCAGAACTAACGATATTAAATGCTGCTCAACTTCCACCTTTCACCATCGAAGATGAGACCGATGGTGGTGAAGACATTCGAATGAAATATCGCTATTTAGACATTCGTAGAAATCCGGTAAAAAACTCCTTGATTTTCCGTCATAAAGTATCGATGGAAGTTCGAAATTATTTATCCAATCAAGGTTTTTGCGAAATAGAAACACCTTATTTAATTAAATCAACTCCCGAAGGAGCTCGTGATTTCGTTGTTCCAAGTAGAATGAACGAAGGACAATTTTATGCTCTTCCGCAATCGCCACAAACCTTCAAACAATTGTTGATGGTGGGCGGAATGGATAAATATTTTCAAATTGTAAAATGTTTTAGAGACGAAGATTTGCGTGCCGACCGTCAACCGGAATTCACTCAAATCGATTGTGAAATGGCGTTTGTGGAACAAGAAGATATTCTGAATGTTTTTGAAGGATTGACCCGTCATTTACTTAAAGAAATAAAAGGAGTAGAAGTAGATAAATTCCCGAGAATTACCTACGATTATGCTATGAAAACCTACGGAAACGACAAACCGGACATTCGTTTTGAGATGAAATTCGGAGAGTTAAACGCCGTTGCTCAACACAAAGATTTTCCGGTATTTAATGCAGCCGAATTAGTAGTCGGAATTGCCGTTCCAGGCTGTGCATCGTATTCCAGAAAAGAAATTGATGCATTGATTGATTGGATCAAACGTCCGCAAATCGGTGCTACCGGAATGGTTTACGTGAAATACGAATTAGACGGAAGTCTAAAATCATCCGTAGATAAATTTTATGACGAAGCCGATTTAAAAAAATGGGCCGAAATCACCAACGCCAAACCGGGCGATTTAATTTTAATTCTTTCCGGAAAAGCAGATAAAACCAGAACACAATTATCAGCACTTCGTATGGAAGTGGCCACTCGTTTAGGCTTGCGAAAACCGGACGAATTTGCTCCACTTTGGGTAGTCGATTTTCCGTTGTTGGAATGGGATGAAGATTCGCAACGCTACCACGCCATGCACCATCCGTTCACATCACCAAAACCGGAAGATATGAAATTGATCGAAACCGAACCCGGAAAAGTGCGTGCCAATGCTTATGATATGGTGTTAAACGGAAACGAAATCGGCGGAGGTTCTATCCGTATTCACGACCGTGATTTACAAAGCAGAATGTTTTCGTTGTTAGGATTCACACCGGAACAAGCCGAAAACCAATTCGGATTCTTAATGAATGCGTTTCAATTTGGTGCACCGCCACACGGAGGTTTAGCATTCGGATTAGATCGTTTGGTAGCCATTTTGGGCGGACAAGAAACCATTCGTGATTTCATTGCTTTCCCAAAAAACAACAGCGGTCGCGATGTAATGATTGATGCTCCATCTTTTATTGATGAAGCACAATTGAACGAATTGCATATTAAATTAGACATAAAATAGCACTATGAAAAATATCCTTCGCCTACTCTTTTTCGTTGCATTAGCCTTTGTTGCATTCGGTTATTATGAAAAAAACACCATCGGAACATCGGGCGATAAATGGGTTGGAATTGGCGTACTAATCATTGCATTGGTCTGGATGCCTCTTTTTTTGTGGCATCGCTATAAAAACAAGAAATTAACTGACTTCGTTTTAAAAAACAACAACAAAAAGACTGAAAATACTGAAAATCAATAATTTTCACAAAAAAGTAACATTGTTTTAACATTCGTATTCAATTATAGTTTACCTTTGACCATTATTAATAATTTTTATTACACAATGCGTACAGGTACAGTTAAATTTTTCATTGAGTCTAAAGGTTTTGGATTCATTACTGATGACGAAACAGGTAAAGACATCTTCGTTCACGCTACCGGATTAAAAGCTGAAGAGCTTAAAGAAGGTGACAAAGTTTCTTACGAAGAAGAAGAAGGCAGAAAAGGTAAAGTAGCAGCTCAAGTAGCTGTGATCGAATAATATACATTATTTAGATTACCGAATGAATGGTTAACGTCTCGAGCAATCGGGACGTTTTTTTGTTATATAGAACACAGATTTAAAAAATTAGAGAAATTGATAAAATAATTGGGGCGTGCCCCCAAGGGTCGTGCTTTCGCCACTCGCTTTTTTGTTCAACCCCGATGGGCTGAAACAAAAAGAGCTCAAACAATGGCTCAATCACTCACGCAAGCTGTGCTTCAATAGAAAATTGTTCTAATTGTAGACTTATTTTCTAGATGTTAATTAGTTACCTAATTCAAACAAATTCATAAACTTAACCAGAATAACAAACTGTTATCATTCATGTATATCACTTTTGAGTCTTTCGTCAATTGGTAAATTGATAAATTCTACAACTTCAACTTTGCCAAAATCTTTGTAAAGCGGATTCAGAATAATATTATATTCTAATCCAACAATTGAAGAAGGCACTCTCAAAGCAAAAAAATTTCGGTCTTTCGACAATTTAGTAAAAATTTCAGTTGTTTTTGATGAATAGGGATATTGGTTCCATCTTTCAGGAATTTTTTTCAGTTCTTCAATAACAAAATCATCTGGAAATTCAATTTTTGCCACTACTATTTCTTTAGGTAAATAGGCAATATTTTCTGAGTGTACATAATATTCGAGCAAGGCTAAAGAAATATTTTCTGAACAATAAACCGCTCTTGTCCCAACTTCGTTCCACCTTCCCCCCACTTTTTCAGCTCCTATTCCTGAAAGGGTTGACTCTTTATATTTAAGATTGGTTATTCTGTAAACAATCATTAGCTATACACATTATATTGAATCCTAACAATTTCATTTTCTACCATCTCAAAACCAAAACTACTATCTAATAATTCAAAAGGAATTCTATTACCAAGCGTCTTTGATGGAGTCATTAACCATCTTTTAAAATCTTCTTTAGAATCAAAAACCTCGTAACCTAATCCAAATAACCTTGCCAATTCATAAATTCTTTCAGAGGTTTCCTTATTATAAACCGTATTCTTTTGCATACTACTAATAGAGGCCGGCAAAATATGCTCAAATTCTTTTTCAGTAGATCCAGTATACTGTATCAATTGCTTCCAATCCGTTTTTTTTACGCCTTGTCGAATTTTACCTATTAATTCCATTTTAAATCCCGGTGCGTCTTTACCATTTACAACAACCCAAGAAGGTGAAAATTTTGTCAGACTTAACTCTTTAGGCACTTTTCTTGATACTCTAACATTTGTAGTTTTAGGTTTTCCTACATCTTTAGCAGTTGTTTTCATACTCAAAATTGTATTATTCCATTTATATGATTGTAAAATTACAATAATTTTTTTATACCAAGCTATTTTTCTGAAATTTTTGTAAACCATATTAAAAAATTATTACGAATGGCGAGATTAGGTCAAATTAGGAAGTTTGGCTGGCTTTAAAAATTTTGTCTAAATTTGTGAAGTAAGTGCAAAAAATCAATATAGGTAAAAGATTCAGTAAACAGAACCTAACCCCATGAACCACCTCTTCCGAAAAGCTACTCCCGCTGATGCTCCACACATCTGGACCATCCTACAAAATGCCATCCTTCGAAGAAAAGCCGACGGCAGTAACCAATGGCAAGACGGTTATCCCAACCCGGAAATCATTCAACAAGACATTGAAAAAGGAATTGGTTATGTACTAACCGATAGGGAAACAATTGTAGGTTACAGTGCCGTTTTAATCAACCACGAACCGGAATATGATAATCTACAAGGCGAATGGTTGACCCACGGTGATTTTGTCGTTTTTCATCGTGTAGCGATTGCTGAAGGTTATACCGGTCAAAATTTGTCAAAAAAAATCATTGATTTCATTGAAGAATTCGCCTTAAAAAACAACATTCACAGCTTAAAAGCCGACACGAACCACGACAATTTTGCCATGATGAAAATCTTTGAAAAAGCCGGATTTGTTTTTTGTGGGATTGTGCATTTTAGAGGAAGTCCGAGACGGGCGTATGAAAAAGTGTTGTAAGTTGTCTGTTATCGGTTAAAAGCTGACCGTCTATATTTCTATTCTCTATATTCTATTTTCTTATCAACATTAACATTCGTATGTTTCCAAAAAAAGGAACAATCTCCTATCTTTATACCATGTATGCATTAGTGGATTGTAATAACTTTTATGTTTCCTGTGAGCGGGTGTTTCAACCTCAACTCAATGGAAAACCGGTGGTCGTGTTGTCCAACAACGACGGATGCATCATTTCCCGTAGTGACGAAGCCAAAGCTCTTGGTATTGCGATGGGAGCTCCCGAGTTTCAAATGCGACACGTATTGAAACAACATCAGGTTACCGTTTTTTCCTCCAATTATGCGTTGTATGGCGACATCAGTAGCAGGGTGATGGGGGTTTTAGGACAATTCACTCCTAACATAGAAGTATACAGTATCGACGAAGCTTTTCTCAACTTTGACGGCATGACCATTCCGGATTACCAGCAATACGGTTTAGAAATGAAAAGGCGAACGTTGAAATGGTTGAGCATTCCTGTTTCTGTGGGCTTTGCTCCAACCAAAGCCTTGTCCAAAGTAGCGAACAAAATTGCCCGAAAATTTCCTAAAGAAACCTTGGGAAGTTATGTAATGGATACCGAAGAAAAACGCATCAAAGGATTGAAATGGACCAAAATTGAAGACGTTTGGGGCATCGGTTTTCGATTGACCAAGAAGATGAAGGCTCAAAACATTCATACTGCTTTTGATTTTACGCTACCGCAACATGAAGCTTTTATCAAAAAAGAAATGGGTGTAGTAGGTAACCGCTTGCGATTGGAGTTATTGGGCCAATCGGTATTGGAATTAGAAGAACCGAAAGACAAGAAGAATATTGCCGTAACCCGCAGTTTTGATGGTACCATTTCCACTTTTGACGAAATGAAAGAACGTGTTTCTACTTTTGCCACCGTTTGTGCGGAAAAGCTTCGTAAACAACAATCGTGTTGTTACGGCGTCATTTTATACCTCAGAAAAGACAAGCACAAAGTAGAACGTGAACGGTATAACTTTTACCGCATGGAAACCCTGCCGTTTGCCAGCAACTCTTCCATCACGATCAGTCATTTGGCGATAAAAATGTTGAAAGAGCTTTTTGAAGAAGGCGAAATTTATAAAAAAGCAGGCATTATTGTCACGCAAATTATTCCGCAAGACCAAAAGCAATTTCATTTGTTTGAAGAAGAAAATCCAAAGCATCAAAAAATTATGGAAGTGATGGACGCTTTTCACAAGAAAACCGGTGAACGAAAAATTCGGTTAGGCAATCAAGACTTGCAACGCACTTGGAAGATGCGACAGAATTTGCTTTCGCCAAAATACACGACGGATATTCGGGATGTGTTTAGGGTTAATGTGGGTTAATGTGGCAATTCGACAATTCGACAATTCGGCAATGTGTCAATTTGGTAATGTGTCCATTTGAAAATTTGAAAATTAGTGTATGACAAAAACGAAGCTTACCTTTTTTATACCGGATTTAGAACATCCCATCGAACTTCCGTTTATTAAAGCGGGAATTAAGGCCGGATTTCCTTCGCCGGCGGCCGATTTTGATGAAAGTAAAATCAGTTTGGATGCTGTTTTGGTTAAGCATCGGGAAACCACTTTTTATGCGAAAGCTTCGGGTACTTCAATGATTGGAGCGGGCATTGACGATGGTGACATTATGGTCATCGACCGCAGTTTGGAACCCAAAAACAACAAAATTGCCGTTTGCTTTTTAGATGGAGAGTTTACCGTAAAACGCATTAAAGTAACCCAAGAAGAAGTCTTTTTAATGCCCGAAAACAAACTATTTGACCCCATCAAAATCACGGAAGAAAACCAATTGATCATTTGGGGAATCGTAACGTATGTGATTAAGAAAGTGTATTAAAGGTTTTTTAAAAACTACTGTGTAACTTTCTCTTTCTTTACTATTTTCTTAACAACATTCACCAGAAAAACACAAACTAACCCCACGATTAAGCCTAGTAAAAATTCGAGCAACATGCTTGGTATGAACTCGACTGCGTGATGTAAAGCAGGAAATTGATGTGAAAATATTCCACCGGAAACCAGCAATAAGGCAAGTGTTCCCACCACCGCTAAGATTTGAATCACGCGTGGTAAAGCTTTTACCAAAAGTGTTCCTACTTTTTGGAGTACATTATTTCTTCCGGCACTTAACTGAATTAGTTTATAGCCTGCTTCATCCATTCGTACAATCAGGGCAACAATGCCGTAAACACCAACAGTTGCAATAAACGCAACGATACTTACGACCATAACTTGCATCCAAAAATCTTGACCAACAACCGTTCCCATAGCGATGATAATGATTTCAACAGAAAGAATAAAATCGGTTACGATGGCTGATTTAATTTTCCCTTTTTCCAAGGCTAAAATTTCTGTTTCTGACAGTTCTTTGAATACTTCTATTTTTTCCGCTTTGGGGTGTGGGAAAAAATATTCGTAAATTTTTTCTGCTCCTTCATACGCTAGATAGAGTCCGCCTAACATTAAAATTACCGTAAGCAACCAGGGTACAAAATAGGTCAATAAAAAAGCAATGGGTAAAATAATTACTTTGTTGAGAGCTGAACCTTTAGTAATTGCCCACAACACCGGTAATTCACGAGAGGATACAAAACCTGATGCTTTTTCGGCATTCACTGCCAAATCATCCCCTAAAATTCCGGCTGTTTTTTTGGTCGCCATTTTACTCATGGTTGCCACATCATCCATTAGAGCGGCAATATCATCTAATAATGCGAAAAATCCTGATGCCATTTTTTTTAAATTTGAGTGTAAAAGTACAATAGTTTTATTTATGTGGCAATGCGTCAATATAGTAATGTGTCCATTCGCCAATATGGCAATGTGCCAATTTAAGGAAAGTGAATAAAAAAAATCCCCTTCCGCAAACCACTCGCCGGAAGGGGATCAACCACTAAAACTAAATTTCCAATTTTTTAAACTTGTTCTTTAAAACCAAACCGTTGCCGTTCCTATACTAGTAGCCACTTGCACAGTTATTTCTCTTGGTCTGTTTATTATTGTTAAATATGCTCGTCTTACCCTATTAAATCTCAGTACACCGGATTGTGCTTCTTCCGGTATCACAGTATTAATCGTACCGGTTGCTGTTTCCACAACTAAGGTCACACAACTGTTTCCTCCTCCACGATTGTTGATGTCAAAATATACCGTTGCGGCGGTAGTAGATTCAAAGAGTTTTTGAAACGTTTTACTATTAACCACACAAACGTTATTATCTGGAATAACCAAATCACCACCAACTTGCTCTCTCAATGATTTTGAAAGATTAAAATTTATTGTGGCCTGATTGTTTTGAGAAAAGACATTTACGCTTATAAAAATAATGAAGAGTAATGCTATAATTATACTGTTTTTCATTGTTTTTGATATTATTTATTTATTTTCCAATGATTCAATTCTGCTCAATAATGATTTTAATTTAGCTTCCAGTTCTTCATTTTTATTTTTTAATTCTTCGTATTTGTTATTTAATTCTTTAAAAGCATTAATAGATGCAATCATGATTGGATGAATATTGAAGTTTAAAAATCCATCATCATCTGTTCCTATCGCTTCCGGAAAATGTGGCTGCACTTCTTGGGCGATAAAACCAGCAAATTCAGAGTCCAATACCTCTTTTTCAAAAGTGCGTTCACCACTATTTTTATAATTAAATCGTATAGGATTCAGTTGAAGTATTTCGTTCAATCCTTTGGTGTAATTTCCGTTGATTGTTTTAAGGCGTTGATCAGATACAATCGTCCAAGTGCTTGTTCCCGGTTTTCTGCCTTCGTTGAGAGAAAGCTCAAATTGTCCTCCGGGTAATGCTGTTCCGATACCAACATCTCCAGCACTTGTGATTCTCATTCTTTCGAGTAAAGCGGTACCAGAATTAGTCTTAAAATGGAGATAGCCAGAAGAAGCACCTGTAGTTGCAGTAGCTTTTCTCCCTTCTATTGAACCAAAATGTCTAAAAGTAGTTCCAGCATCTGTAGTTGTTCCTCCAAGAGTTATAGAACCACCAGCGTCTATGGCTTGTGGTCCATTAGTCATTATATTTACAATCCCCTCCACTGTAGCACTAGTCGCTGTATTTGTATCCACAACTTCTAAAGCGGTCTGAGGTGAAACTGTACCAATCCCAACATTGACTGATGTAGTTGCTCCATTTTGACCGTTTATACTTCCTATCACTACAGAATTACTCGCACCAACAATTGCTTTGTAACCTATTGCAGTTGCATTAGTTAGTAAAGTTGAAGTTGTTGCTGTATCTACTCCAATTCCTGTGTTATTACTTCCCTGGTTTATCGTTGAAAGGGAATTAAATCCTACTGCAGTGTTATTAGAACCTGTAGTATTTAAAATCATAGACGTTGCCCCTACAGCAGTATTATTTGAGCCATTTGAATTGGCTATTAAAGCATTATACCCAAATCCCGAATTACTATTACCACCATTATTGTTTCCTAATACAAAAGCTCCAAAAGCAGAATTTTGGATATCACCTACTGAATTATCTAATGCAAAAGAGCCAAAAGCAGAATTTCTAAAACCGCCTGAATTTAGTTGTAATGATCCTGTTCCAAAAGCATTATTATCATTACCCGAAGTATTTGCACTCAGGGCAAAATCTCCAAATGCATTATTATTCACTCCAGTTGTTATTAAACCTGCCGCCGAGAGACCTAGAGATGTATTTCTACTTGCTATTTTTCCTGCTATAACATTATTTCTTTTTAACACAACATCATTATCATCAGTAGTTCCAATAAAATTAGTAGCGGGATTGGTTCCTGCATTACCAATTAAACCCCAAGCAATGTTAGATACATTTTGCCATGTTCCGGTACCATTAGCATCACTCGTAAATACTCTACCTATTGCTTGGTTGCCGTCAACCATTCTAATATTGCCAACCACATGAAGTTTGTCTAATGGAGTTGGAGTCCCAATCCCCAATTGTCCTGTAGCCGTCAAACGCATCTGCTCAGTACTGGCCGTATTAAATAGAATAGCTCTACTAGCCGAGTTGTGTCCCATTTGTAGCCCAATATCATTCAATTCAAACGTTGCCGTATATCCACTAGAACTGTTTGCTCTAAAAACATAATTACCATTAGTATGGTTCATTCTAAGTTGACCTATTGGAACGTTAAAATCAATTCCACCAAGATTTCCTCCTACGGCATTAGTACTTCCAAAAAGTGCCATTGCCGCACCGTTTGCACTACTCCCTGATTGTGGGCCAAGGAACATATAGTCGGTGTTGTCTCTATACAAAAGAGCCGCATTATCAGTTGAAAAACCATTAGTAAAGAGTGATCTTCCAGCAACGTGAAGCCGTTCTTGCGGTGCGGAGCTTCCAATACCAGTATTACCATTTTTTAATACCACCATGGCATTACTACGTTCAGTGGCATCTATAAAACTATTGTTATTGCTATCGATAGCGTTTCCAATAACGAACAATCTATCGGTTGCATTAGCTATACCAAACTGAGTTGCACCATTTGTTGAAGGTGTATAAAAAGTTGCCCCTAATCCTAATACGGTTTCACCATAACTGAATGCCACATTATTATACCCAAAAGCCGTAGATTCATTCGTATTTGCAATATTTTGTCTCCCAAAAACTGTTGAAGCCCGTCCAATCGCAAGAGAACTAGTTCCAAAGGCGGAAGAGCCAAGTCCAGATGCTGTAACAACATTTCCAATTGCTACCGAAGCTAATCCAGTGGCAAGCGGATTATTACCAAGGGCTACTGAAGAAGTCCCAATATTAGCATCATCCCAATTTGTGTTAGTTACATTTCCCGCTCTAAATGCTGCTTTTCTTGGATTCCAAACCATTCTTACTCCGGTACCTGATGGAGCAACCGCCCCCGTATTAAAAGCACCAGTGGAAACCAAACCATCTGTTCCATCTATTAAAACTGCCCCTGCATCGGCAGTAATGGTTCTTCCGTTACCCGCTCCTCCAAAGTCATACGCTTGGTCTAACGTACCAGATGTGCTACTTTGTAAATATTCTTTGGTCACTACTGTTTTACCATCGGCGGCATCTATCATTGTGTTAGTAGTTGAAGGTAAACGCGTTAATCCATTTTTTAAAACGACCATTGCATCACTGCGTTCAGCGGCATCTACAAAACTATTATTATTGCTATCGATAGCGTTTCCTATAACAAACAATCTATCGTTTGCATTGGCGGTTCTAAATTGTGAATCACCGTTTAGTGAAGGCGTATAGGTTGTTGCACCTATCCCAATAGCTGTTTCTCCGTAACTTATTGCCGTATTACTTTCACCAATAGATGTGGATGCATTTCCGTTAGATATTGAATTGTTACCTATTGCTGTTGAGTATAAACCTGAACTAATTGAATTTATTCCCATTGCCGTTGAATATAATCCATTACTTGTAGCGGCTCCTAATGCTGTTGAAAAATTCCCAGTTGCTAAACTTCCATTACCCAGAGCAGTTGATGATATGCCCGAAGCAGTGGTACCATTTCCCAATGCAACAGAATTAACTCCAGATGCAGTTGTGTTAATTCCTATCGCAACAGATGTTCTGCCAACATTTGTATCATTCCACTGTGTTCCACTTACACTCCCAGCACGAAAGGCAGCTTTTCTTGGATTCCAAAACATCTTAACTCCTCCTCCACTTGGTGCAATTGCACCGCTATTTAATGTTCCTGTGGACAATAAGCCATCTGTACCATCAATTAATACCGCTCCTGC
Source organism: Flavobacterium filum DSM 17961 (assembly GCF_000425465.1). Taxonomy (GTDB): domain Bacteria; phylum Bacteroidota; class Bacteroidia; order Flavobacteriales; family Flavobacteriaceae; genus Flavobacterium; species Flavobacterium filum. The sequence continues at coordinate 368,664 of NZ_KE384381.1, forward strand.
ATCAGCAGTTATCGTTCTTCCATTTCCTGCTCCACCGAAGTCATAAGCTTGGTCTAATGTTCCGGTATCTGTCCCTTTTATCGGAACCCAAGAAGTTGTTGGATTATTCCAATAATAAAATCCCGGTTGATTTGTGCCAACTGTTGTGGTTAAATACACCAACATCCCTTGTTGGGCTGTAGTTGGATTGGTTGCCGGAAAAGTATCTACTTTTGGAATTAATAGTCCGTCCGTGTTTGCAGGAGTCACTTGATTTGACGATTGAATGTCTAATTGTGCGTTAGGTGTGGTGGTGTTGATTCCCACCTGTGCCAAAAGATAAGTGGAAAAAAACAAAGAAAGTAATACGTAACATTTTTTCATAATAGTGGTGGTTGAAAAAAGAAAACTCTTTTAGTGATTTCATTTGTAAAATTCACTTAATCAAACCATTAGTACAATACGATATTATCCGTATAAGTTTATCTGCCAGAAAAATTAAATACATTAGTAAAATCAATACTTTGAATCATCTTCATCCTTTTTTTATCCCATATTGTATCTGTTCAAGCATAAAAAAATACGCCATTTAGCGTATTCCAATTTTCTTACAAACTTATTTTAACTGATTTATAATGGAACTTTAAAAACGGTACGTAATCCGTTTTGGGTTTTTATATTTAAAGTTCCTTTCATTGCCTCCACTCTTTTTTGGATGTTTTTCAACCCATTCCCAAAAACATTTTCTTTCTTAATTCCAATACCGTTATCATGGATAGTTATTTGAATTTGCTTAGATGAAACTAAATCCATATTCAGTCCTATTTTGGTTGCCTGAGCATGTTTGAGGGAATTATTCAGTACTTCTTTTATGGCATAAAATAAGTTCTTTCTTAAATGACCATTCATTTTTATTGAATCACTCTCTTTGATGGTTGAGCTAAATGAAAATTCGATAGGTGTTTGTTCGAAAAGTGTTGCACCATACATTTTTACATATTCCGAAAAATGTTGTAGTGTGTTCTGTTCCGTATTTAAAGACCAAATAAATGTATTCAAACGCTGTGAAATTTCTTTTCCGGTATGATTAATTTTGGAGGCTAAAATTTTTTGCTTATCGGAGGCGTCTTCATTTTTCATCATTAAATCCGCATGAATGAGGATGCTGCTTAGTCCGCTACCTATATCGTCATGCAAATCTTTACTGATTTCGTTTTTTTGTTGTAATAAGGTTTTTTGAATTTTATTTTTTCTTCTGATAATGATGATGATTAACGATAAAATAATTACAAAAAGTAAGGCAACAATTAATTGAAGGATGGCAAATTTTCGTTGTTTTTGCAATTCTTCTACTTGCAACAAAAGTAATTTATTTTCGCTTTTGGCATATTGTTCTGAAATGTTTTGAATGTTTATGTTTCCTTTTAGTCTAGTCTCTTCATTGATTTGAATTAGTTTTTCCTGTACTACAGAAACCTTCTCCATTTGCTTATTTCTTTTGAAAACCTCCAAAGCAATCGAATAAAAATAATGCTGAAACGTTGCATTAATAATTTTTTGATTGATGAGTACCAATCCTGCTTCAAACCATCGATTATATTCAATTGGATTATTTTCAAAACATTGCATTAAATAACCATAGTTTAGCAAAACAATATCAAAGTACTCACTTTTTTGTGCAGAAAGAATACTCTTTTGAAAATAGAAAACCGCACTGTCTGTTTTCTTTTCTTGTAAATAAATTTGACCAAATGTTTGTTCCGTGTTTGGTATACCTCTTTTACTGTTGGAAATTTTGGCATATTGATAAGCTTTCTCGTTGTACCAGGCAGCGGAATCCGTTTGTTTTAATTTTAATTTTAATTGTGCAATATTATTGAAAATGTGTTCTTGTTGAATGATGCTTCTCATGCTTTTCTTATTGACCTTAATCGGTTGGAAATCCCTTGCCTTCCAAAGCGATTTTTCGGCAGATTTCAATTCATTCATTTCTATTTGGTTGATTCCTTTAAAGAAATAACCATTAGCCGTCCACAAACTATCCTTTAGTTGTTTTGCTTTTTGTATAGCTTTATCCCCTTCGTTTGTGCCAAATTGAAATAATCCATCGTAGTAAAAAAGTTCTGATTGAAGACTGTGAATAAAAACAATAGTAGTATCTGACTGTTTGGGAGATATCAAATCTTTTGTGTGATTTAACCATTTTTGGGAAGCTTGAATATCATCTGTTTCCAAATAATGTTCTGCCAACAGGAATGATTTGGCAATTTTGCAATCTGCTGTTTTGCAGTTTTTAAGTTCTTGTATTTTATTTTTTTCAGAAACGTTTTGAGCTTTTCCAAGAGCGAAAATCAATACTAAAAACACGTTTAAAAAAATTTTCATATCCTTATTTTAGCGTTTTAAAAATAGATTTACCGCTTCAACTCTTGTATTGACATGTAACTTTTCATAAATATTTTGAATGTGTTTTCTGACCGTCCCTACACTAATCTCCAAAACTGCGGCTACTTCCTTGTTCATTTGTCCTTTGGCCAACAATTCCAGAATTTCCTTTTCTCTGGAAGTTAACGATTCCGTTAATTTGTTTTGCGATTCCATTTTAGAAAAACTGGCTACTACTTTTCGGGCAATACTACTACTCATGGGGCTTCCACCTTCAAATAACTCATCTAATGCTCCGATTATTTTGGCTGGTCCTTCTGTTTTGAGAATATAGCCACTGGCTCCTGCTTCCAGACTTTGAAAAATTTTAGCATCATCTTCATAAGAAGTACACATTAAAACGAATATGTGCGGACAAGCATTTTTTAATTTATTCACACAAATAATTCCGTTTTCACCGGGTAAATTTATATCCATTAAAACGGCATCCACATCCAAAGTGGGTAATTCTTTTAACGCCAATTCGGCGTTTTCGAAACTTCCGGCTAATTCATATTGATCCGTAAATTGAATCATCATGCCCAATGCCTCTCGCAAATCGTGGTCATCTTCTACTATCCCAATTCGTTTTTTCATGCGTTTAGAATTACTAAGCAATATTAAAAATAGTAAATCTTTTTTTAAATACGTAATTGTGCGTATAAAAAAGATCCCCTTCCGCAAACCACTACCGGAAGGGGATCAACCACTAAAACTAAATTTTTGTTTAAGGATCAATAACGGTTAATAAACGGTGGTGTAATATAGTTGTTCCTGCTTCCGTTCCATCAAGAACTACCAGAGAGCGAATTACATCACCGGTAATAAAAGGGTTGTTACCGGTTGGTAAGTATTGTATGGAAACCGTTTGACTTATTCCGGCTTGAACCGTAATTGGAAATTTAAAATCCACATTCCAGTGGCCAATATTTGCAGCACTTGTTACTGTATTTACCATGGTAAAAAATGGACGAACTAATGTCCCATTGAGTACTAAACCAAAATTCAAGGGGGCACTTTCAACATTTGTACTTTGTAAAAAATTGGAGAAAACTGACCCAGAAGCATTAAAGTTCACTACCACCATATTATTGGTGGGAGTAAAAGTTAAAGTCATTTGAGCAATTGTTTGAGGACCGGAACCGACTGTATAAATTGAATTAGTTGTACCCACAGCTGTATAATATCTCGTTTTATTTTCATTTCCTAAACGAGCCCATTTTGTATTGTCCCAATAATAAAATCCCGGTACTACCTCATTTGGAGTTGTTCCGGCTGAAGCAGTATTATACACTAACGTACTTTCCAGAATTGCACCTCCATTTGGATTTATAATAGGTGAAGCTACATTTGAAGCTGTCAATGCCACTCTTGGAATTAATACTCCTCTATTGTTTGCATTAAGGTCTAAGATTCCATTTGGAGTTGTAGTTCCAATACCTAAATTTCCATTATTCGTTAAAGTCATTCGAGTAAAATTACCCCCTGTTCGGAATTGGAATCCATTTAATGTACTTGTGTTATTAAAAATTAAACTTGCTCCAATAGAACTTGCATTCGTTCCAAAAAGCAACCCATTTTCCGCTGTTGACGGAGTTAAAAAATGTTGAAATACATTTCCGTTACTTTCTACCACAACACCTGCATTGGCATTTGATGTAGCACCGCTTGCTCCATTGGCAACATGGAGTCTTCTAGCCGGAGCTACCGTTCCAATTCCAAGGTTACCGGTATTTGTCAAGGTCATACGTGTAAAATTGCCCCCCGCTCTAAATTGAAAACCGTCAGGGTTACTAACATTATTGTAAATTATTCCAGACCCAAGAGAATTAGTATCAGTACCAAACAATAAGCCGTTTTCAGCTGTAGAAGGCGTTAAAAAATGCTGGTATACATTTGCGTTGCTTTCCACTAAAATACCTGTACTCCCACTTGAAACTGCTCCACTCACTCCATTGGAAACATGCAGTCTTCTTGCCGGGGTGGTCGTTCCAAATCCATTGTTCCCAAATGTATATTTGTTGTCTAAAAAATTGGTTGAGGCTTCAGATGTGCCTACTTTTAAAAAATCCCTGTCTTGTTCATTACCAACCGGTTTCCAAGTAGTTGATGTATTATCCCAAAAGTAAAAACCCGGTACATTACTTCCGTTTGTAGTTGTCAAATAGACCATCATTCCTTCTTGGGCAGCTGTTGGATTGATTGCCGGGAAAGCATCTATTTTTGGAATTAAAATCCCTTGCGTATTGCTTGGATTAGCCTGATTTTCAGAACGAATTTCTAAAGAAGCATTTGGGTTAGTGGTGTTGATACCTACTTGTGCTTTAGTTATCGTTACGAAAAGGGAAATAAATATTATTACATACGTTTTCATTAGTTTTATTGCATTGGAAAATGAAACTTCTATTTTATTATTATCATTTTTTAATAACCTTAAATGAAAATTGTTGATTATCCATCGTTGAAACTTTTAAAATATATAAACCTAATGCTAATCCAGCCAGTTGAATTTGATTGTTTTCCCAATTGGGAATACTCACTTTTTTGCCAAGTGAATCAAAAAGTTCTATAGAATTAATTGAAACCGAATCTTCAAGGTCAAAATTGATTTTATCCGTAAATGGATTGGGATATACTTTTATACTGCTGACATTCAACTCCTGAGTACCTAAATTCATGTCACCCTTAAATTTCATTACAAATTGTTTAGATTCATTAGGGGTGTCTATATATCCGAGTGAAAAAACATCACCATTGCCATCCATAATAATATGTTCAGGCATTTGACTGGAGAATTCATTTGGATTAGGATTGATATCATGGATGGTTTCGCCTATATTAGAAACACTACCATCGGCATTGAACCATGTAATAGCTGTTTTATGTTCGGTTTCGTCATTCATTACAATTGTGTGTCTCCAACCTCTCATAAACCTACCATCGGGATAAAGTAAAGGTCTCGAAGCAAATCCGGATACATTTGTCATTCCTGTTGCCGAGTATGTTGAAGTACCATTAGAGCCAAAACTCGTGTCTATCACACCATTTGGCAGAAACTTATGGGCTGTCATTTGCACCGGCCCTGTCACTATTTCTCCCAAAACAAGTATAGTACCATCTGTGAGTTCTCTCATGTGTCTGCCTGTTGGTACGACTACTGTTCCGTTGCTTCCAAAATTGGTTACCGTATTTCCACTTAAATTGAACTTTGCCATTTTGATTACGCCATCTCCTCCACCTAAAACCAAAATATTTCCATCATTAGAACAATCCAAATCAGTAGCACCTTGAGGGCCCGCATTGCCAAATAAATGTGTTTTAATTCCTCCGTTCCCAAACGAACTATCTAAATTTCCATTTGAAGTTAGCATCATCAGAGCTGCAATTCCAGCTGCCCCAGAACCATAACGGGCTAATGTGATATATCTTCCATCAGATAATCTTACTATCCTAAAAATATAGTCTGTTGAAGTGCTTAAGGCCATTGTAAAGTATCCTCCGGTTCCAAATGAACTATCTAAAGACCCGTTAGCAAGATACCGAGCAACAAAACTATCATGACCTTGTGAAGAAAATGAATTTGACTTTATACCACAAACCACTACTTTCCCATCAGGTTCTGCAATAATGTCATAATACTGCGTGAAAAAAGATTCGTTGCTAATCACTTTCCCACCATCACCAAAAGTTGTATCCATAGTGCCGTCTGTATTATATTTAGCTAAGTACGCATGGTATAAATTAGTCCCAATGGAATAGCCAGCCGTAACTAATTTATTATTCTGCAATACCGTTATTGCTCTCGGGACATCTCCCAGTCCGGTTTGCATAACAGGTGAAATTACTACACCGTTATTACCAAAATTCGAATCTAAAGTTCCCATTTGTGCGTATGCCTTACATCCTAAAATTATGATGAAAGACATAAAAGAATTCAATATTATTTTTTTCATGGTGATAGGTTTTAAATTTCAATATCGAGTGATGTAATTTTACACTACGAAAGTAGAACCTGTAGCCATAAAAAAAATCAACCTTTTGGTTGATTTTGAATGGTTTGCCGTAACACAGCTTATTGCAAAGGAATGGTGAATACCAATTGAGTTCCTTCCCCAATGGTCGATGAAATCGTATATTTTCCGCCGATACTTTGAATCCGTTTTTGGTAGTTTCGGAGTCCGTTTCCGGTATAACTTTGGGAGGTATCAAACCCTTTTCCGTTATCTGAAACGGTTATCATCAAGTTGCCGTCTTTTATAGCGAAGGATAAACTTATTTGCTTCGCATTTGCATGTTTAATCGCATTGTTTACGGTTTCTTTGACTAATAAAAATGTGTGGCGGTTTCGCATCCATCCAAAACTTAACTCGGGAATGGTATCCGGAATGGAACCGATGAACTTCATTTTGGCATTTTCTACCATTTCACTTACTTGTGAACGAATAAAAAAGATGAGTTCTTCTAAGGTTTGATTGGTTTCATTTAACGCCCAAATGATTTCACTCATTTTAGAAATTGTATCATCACTGATTTCTGCTACTTTATCAAGGCGTTCTTCTTTAATGGTTTCTTCTGATTTGATGGCATTTACGATATATCGAATTCTACTCAAACCGGTTCCCACATCATCGTGCATGTCTTGTGCAATACGAAGCCGTTCATCCGCAACCGCTTTTTCCTGTTCTAATAACAGAATGGCTTTTTTGGCTTTGTAGTTTTTATACAACGAAAAAGCTAATCCTCCTGCACCAATAATTCCTAGTCCAAGAGCAATCGAAATCCATAATCGCTTTTTATTTTGGGCTTCCAAGTTTTGGATTTGTAAATTTTTCTTTTCCGTTTCATATTTGGTCGTTGCTTCCACAATGGCTTTGTTGGTTTTTTCCATGTCAATGATGGACTTAACCGAATCAGAAGACATGGTATAGGCATGCCATTTTTCAACTTCGTTTCCAGCCATAGAAACTGTAGCCATCAACTTGTAGCACTTTTGCAACAACTCTTTGGATTCATAGACTTTTGCTTTTTCTAAGGCTAATGAAGCATAATAATGAGCATTTGCATGATCTTTTTTGTATAAATAATAACTGCTTAAACCCAGGTAACTAAAAATTTCTCCGTCTTTATTTTCCAGTTTTTTGGATAGCAACAAAGCCTCTTCTGCATAAGGTTTAATGAATTGTGATTGATTGGACTTTACTAAAACATCACTTTTGTTTAATAAATTCATCAATTTCAAATAATCATTTTCAAGTTGAATGGACAACTGTAAGGACTCCTCGATGGCTTTATTCGCTTCATCAAATCTTCCGAGGTTAGTTAGGGCTATTGATTTATTGATTAATGCATTCGTTAATCTGTGCAATAATTTATTTTTTCGAGCATTTTCTTCCGCCAAAATGGCGTATTCTATACTTTTTTCGTTTTGACCAATATCCTCGTATAATGCAGAAAGATTCCCATAAATAGTCGAAAGTTTTACCTCATCTTTGAGTTGTTTGGCATATTCAATCGCTTGAAGACTATATTGAATTGCTGCATTATAATTTTCCAAATACTGATAAGAAGCAGCTGTATTACCATAAGCAGATAAAAGTAATTCAGGTGATTTGGTTTTTTGAGCCATTTTAATGCTTTTTAAATTGAGCTCTAATGCTTCTTGAAGTTTTCCTTCTATATTTAAAACATAAGTATAATTGGCAATAAATTTTATCATTCCTTCATCAAATTGAAGTTTCTTGCTCAATTTTTCAGCTTTTTTATAATAATTTTTGGCCGTATCTAAGCTTGTACCTTCATATTGTTGCCCGATATGAATGTATAGAAAAACCAATTCTTTATCTTTCGTTTTGGGCAATAAACGCAATAAACTGTCTTTGTTCAAGACTTGTTGAGCGAAGCTACATTGAAAACCAATCAGCAACAGAATGAATGCAATTTTTTTACTTCCCATATAATTTATTAATGGCTTCGGTGCGGTTTTGCACTTGTAATTTTTGATAAATATGATTGAGATGCGTTTTTACGGTACTAATGGAAATATGCTCCTTCTCTGCAATTTCTTTGTACAAATAGCCTTTACTGAGTTGTTCTAAAATTTCAATTTCTTTCTTGGTGAGTAAATCATTGAACTTATTTTTTTTCGGTTCAACGTTAAACGAATTCAGCACTTTTCTGGCGATTTTTGGCGACATCGGACTTCCGCCTTCATTCAGTTCCAATAAAGATTCTACAATTTTTTCAGGAGGTGTATTTTTTAAAATATAGCCACTCGCTCCGGCTTTTAAAGCTTCAAAAACTTGATCGCTGTCTTCATAAATTGTAAACATAATAAACTGCATATCCGGACAATTCTCTTTAATTTCCCGCATACATTCAATACCCGATTTTTGAGGCAAATTGATATCAGCTAACACAATATCCGGTTCTAAAGTTGGAATCTCCTTAATCGCCTCCTCAGCATTGGTAAACGATTTCAAAAGTTTGAATGAGGGATTTTTTCGAATAATACATTCGAGTCCTTGTAATATATCAATAGTGTCTTCCACTATACAAATTGAAATCATACTAACTTTTTTTTTACGCCAATAAAAGTAGAAAAAGTAAAGCTATAAAAAATAGTACAAAGGGTTGATTTTAAAGTATAAAAATTGAACTTGTTTTTTTATAAAACTAAAATCCCCTTTCGAAACCATTAAACGAAAGGGGATGAACTACTGACTAAATTTCCACAATTGCAAGTAGATGAATGCTGCTTATATTTTCAAAAACATTTTGGCTGAAGTTATTTCACCTTTCACATTGAGTGGTTTTGCTTCTAAAATAATTTCGTAATTTCCTTTTGGAATTTCAGAAATTCTGTCTTCAGAACCCGTTTGAAGTGTTGATAGTATCGAAATAAAATCAAATGTTTCCACCGGCATGAGCATATCACCCGGAAAAAACGGAATCGGACTTCGTTTGGAGGTTCCCACCACTTTCCCATCCTTCTTAACAATGGTGGTAAACACAAATTGTACCACCATTTTTTTATCGCTGTTCAACGGAATGGCATTCCCGGTAAAACTAAATTGAATTGGATATTTATTTTCTCGAAAATCCGCATAAAGATTTACGGCTAAATTGTTTCGAGCTTGAACCTCCATTTTTGATTGTTCTTTCACCTTTATTTCGCCCTGAACTAATTGAGCAAAACCGGAAAATTGAACGATAATGAATAAAAGTAAGGTAAATTTTTTCATACGTATTGTTTAAGGATTTTTAACACTTTTAAAAATTTCTTCCAACACTTTTGTAGGTCGTTTGTCATGATATACATACGTTGCCTTGATATAACCCAAATAAGAATTGGTTTGCCGGTAATGCGTGTAACTCATTTCAAAGGTACGTTTGGCTATCTTATCCGTAGTTTGAACCGTCATTTTATATTTGGTTTTCCCATCGCCGTTAAACACTTGTTGAGCCGTTTGATTGAAAACATAAGTGGGCTTGACTTCATAACCTACTTTGGTATGTATGGTCGTTTTTTCACCCCATTTTACTTCAAAAAGAGGCATGTTGGATGTTGCGTTTGTATTCCAAAATTGAAGTTGAGCACTGGCATTCCAACAAAACAAAAAAGCAATAATTATTGTTTTCATATTCTTAATTTACAGGAACAATACTGTATAAAATACCTAAATTGTATTTTGCTTTATTGAATCGAATGTAACCCGGACGAGTAGATGAATTGGCTGAATTCTTCGCTTGGGCTAATGAAACCGGATTTATTTTAGCATCTTTAAGAAAAATTATAACATCTTGTTTTCCAACAATTTCATCGTTTATAGGTTTATACACTTTTATTTCATAAACGACTTTGAAATAGGCATTATCTTCCAATTCTTTCATTGTTTTGTATCCGTATTTTGCAGGTTCAAATTGAAAACGAACTTTGGTGTTCATCAACGATTTTACATCGCCGTTACTTACTCTCATTCCACCGTTTCTTGGTACTTCAAAAACACGACCGTAGTTTCCAATGTATCTGAATCCGGTGGGTTGAATTTGGTCTTCGTTTCCAGTAATTTTATTTTTTACGAATAAGCGACACCAGCCTATCCCGTGTACACTTTCTGTACCCACATTTATATTTTGATTAATGGTATGGGCCGCCAACCAATCGAATTTGAAATCATATTTTACCATTTGAGGCAGCGATTGTGAAAAAGAAGTTGTAATTGAGAATACTACAACCAAAATTGAGAATTGAATTGTTTTCATGTTTATTTACTTTGTTGATTTATTATTAATTGTGCTGCTTTTATGCAGGCTTGTTTATTTTTTGTTTCAGCCCCTAAATTGGCATATACTTGAAATTCTAATCCATTGAAAAACACTTTGAGCTGCTTGTCTTTGTTGTTCCAAACCGAATAAGTTCCCAAGTTTGGAATTTCATCAAAGCTCAATCCTTCACCAAGAGCAGATGCCATTTCGTTGGCCATACTAGCTTGTTCTGCAGTTGCTTTACCAGAATTTTGCATTTCTTGCATTTTCTCTTTCATGGCTTTAGAAGCATTGGCTATTTCTTTCGGGGTTGGCGTATGATAATTGAGTTTAAATTGTTCTAAAGTTGTATTTCGAACCCAAGAAACTTCTATATAATCATTTGTTGGTATCTCCATTGGTTTTCCGGTAATCGGATTTTTGATTTTATCTGACATTTCAATCCTCCCTTTATCCCATTTGTATTGCATACTGTGGGTTTCAGGACTTTTCAACACTTGGTTGTATTCTTTTGTTGCTTCGGATGCATCATAACCGGTTGCTTCTGCTGCCATTTCCAAAGTAAAAAATTGGTCTAATTTTCCCTTCCATTCTTTGGCTGTTTTGCCACCGGAAGATGCTATTGCTGTTTCCAATTGACTTTCCAGTTCTTCTTTATTTTCTTCCTTACACGTAAAGGCCAATAAAAAGAAACACAAGAACGTTACGTTTACGGTTTTCATTGTTTTATGATTTTAAAGTGTGTTGTTTTATTTTGTTGTACATGGTGAACTTTTACTACAAACATCCCATTTTTGAAGGCTGAAAAATCAAGTTGGTTATTTTGTAAGGCTATCGGTAACTGTTGACCAAGAGCATTAAAAACTTCTATTTTTAGCTCTTCCGGGTTGCTATTCATGATGTTCACAACATCAATTGTTGGGTTTGGATATATTCTCACCTCAGTATTTCCAAGTTGCTCATTTACAGAAAGCGTTTGAATAATCGTAGAAGCTACATTGGTTTGAATGGGAAAATTGAAATCAAAAAAGATGTTTGCTTGATTGGTAAAAGTAGTTCCCACCGTTAGATTATTTCGCAATTTTACTTTATAAATCAGATATCCATCGTTTAGGTCATCTTCAAACGGAAGATTAATATTTTCAAAAATGAATTCATATTTATTGTTCTTATTTCGAACGGTAAAATCATAGTTACTATAAAGTGGAATAACTGAATCTACTATAAATTTAGAAGTGTCCAAATTATTCTCTATCACTACATTTCTTGCCGGAGCATTTCCCAAATTTTCAAAACGAATCTTGTAATATACATATTTCCCAATATAACTTGGGGCTACCACATCACCTTGTAAACACGTAATATCATTTGGGTCAAATGCATTTCTCACCAAAACCCATAACGGATTAGTATTATCTTCCGGAGTGCTATCTGTAAAAGCACATGAAGTGATCGTACATGTATGATTCAGTTGATCTAAACTGTTTAAAGGAGGCGTTTCTGTTGGAGAATTATAATTCATCACAAAATTGATTTCACGTGTTTCAAAGGGTTGTAAGCCTTCAAAATTCCAAGTAAGCTGACCAAATGTATTGGAAGTGGGTGACAAACTTGATGAAACAAAATCCATCAATTCATCTTGATATATGAAGTTTATGGTTCCGCACTCCAATTGATTTCCTTTGTTTTTGTAGATTATTTTATATTCCACATCAAAACCAGGACTTGGCTGACTTACGACAGCAACTATGACTTCCAAATCGCTTTTTATTCCATTTGGAGTTAAACAAAAATCTTGTTCAAAAGGATTATTGCTTCCCGGAAATTGTGGACTGATACTCGAAGGCGACACATTAAAATAGGTTGGGTTTTCCAGAATCGGGCTTATAGCATAATTTCCGGCCGGTAGTTTATTGACATAATTTCCGGTAGCATCAGCATAGTAGAATCCGGAGAAAAAAGGGCTGTACACACTAAATTTCATTCTCGGGTAAATTCCGTCTTCTTCATCACAACCATTTGAATTTGTATCCATTCTATTGTTTCCTCTTACTTCATATGTAACCCCTCCGGGATTAAATGAACAATAAGTCCCCAACAGAATATTGGGAAACAAAGTAGTATAAATTTGAAAATTTTGAATTTCAAAATCATCACAACAAAGGTAATTCAGGTTTGTTAGGTTCGCTAGTATCGTATCTGCACTTTGGTTAAACGCACCGTTTTTTATGTTTAAATAGGTTAATTCAGGACTACCCGCATACAAGACATATAGAGTTGGATTATTCGAAAAATCCAATTCTGTAATCGGAGCTCCTGTTGAGGCAAAATGATACAACAACGGATTATTTTGAAGGTTCATCTCCGTGAGTTGGGTATTTACTACCCGTAAACGGTTGAGTTGTGCTAAATTTGAAACGTTTAAAGTTGTGATATTCGTGTTATCAACCTCCAAGATTTTAATCCAATTATTTGCAGAAACATCCAGTGAAGTTAAGGGGCTACCATTTAATACGACCTCTTCCAATAAGGTATTTTGTGAAATATCTACTGATTGAATTAAACCCGATGAACAATTACGAATTAGGAATTTAAGGTTTGTAAAGTGCTCTATTCCACCAAGGTTTGAAATGTTATAACCACATAAAATATTCAGATAGCTGATTTGTTGAGCTTCCGCTACTTGAATTTGTCCATCATTATTTGCGTCAATTGCTACAAATTGTCCTGATAGATTTTTAGCAATTTGGGTGCCTGTTGGACTCGACAACAACAAATAATTTTTAAAATTAATATCCGTGAAATCAATTGTTTGTGCATACAAACATAGGTTTATCAGCACCAATAAAAGCGTGAATACTTTTTTCATTGTAATTAGATTTTAATAAATTCTACTCTTCTATTTTGGGCTTTTTCGGCAGGTGTAGTGTTTTTATTCAACGGTACACTTTCGCCTTTTCCGTCTGTAGAAAGTTTGTTGGCATCAATTCCAAATTCATTTACCAAAGCTCTTTTAACTGATTCGGCTCTTTTTTGAGATAAGATTATATTATCGGTATCTTTTCCATCACTATCGGTATGCCCAACAATTTTGATGTTTCCATCGATAGCTTGCATACTTTCAGCGATTTGTTTTAAGGTAGCATACGAATTAGGACGAATCACATCTGAGTTCACATCAAAATAAATGTTTTGGGTAACAAATTTCTTTTTAGTAGCTATTTCATTTTTAGGATTTGCACTACCTGTTGCCAGTCTAAAATTGGTTAAGTACATTCTGTTTTCAGCAACAAAATAATTTTGCAAATGAAACGCCAAAACATGTTCTCTACTTGCTACTAAAAATTCCGCATTTTCAATGATTTTTTCTTTATTAATCCACAGTGTCAATTTATTGCTCTCACACTTCATGCTTATTTTGGCAAAAAAATTATTCAATTCCGGTTGCCACGAATAAAACTGAAATTCATTCTCCGGGTTTATTTGTTCATTATTTGTTTTTATAGCAAAAGTAGCCAACCCCGTTTTAGGCATTTGTGTAATTGGACTTATGGTAATTTCAGTACAATTGTCTAAGTAAGGATCTTGCAAGGAATTGGCTTGTGAATTGTCTAAAAATCGTAAACCAAGAGATCCCGTATATTTATCCGGTGTATGCACCTCAAATTCTAAGGTAAAATTTTTAGGTAAAACTTTTAACCCTAACGGATAAAAACTTCCCGATTTTACTTCTATCCAATTTTTGCCATCAATTGAAACGACTGCCATTTCGTTCGCATCATACGCTCCCCAACGTTTTTTTGAATTATCGGCAAAATCCTCAAAAAAGAGTACATTTTCCCCTGACACAAAATCAAAATCTTTATACGTAGTATAATCCGTATTCCCGGATTCATCTGTTTGGGTAATTGGTGGTTCGTACAAAACGGTTTTTGATGAAGATGAAACATCTGCTTCTTTTTCACCTTTTTTCTTTTTCTCTTTTTTCTTGAAAAGTCCGTTTATCCCCTCTTCCACTTTGCTCAAAGCTTTATCTACAGCTTCATCGCTTTTTTGTTCACCTCTGCCATAGGTTTTGTCTTTAGCATTTTTAATTACTCTTCCTCCTACTGTTTCTTGCGTATAGGAAATCTGAATAAAAAGCAGTAAAACGAACACGGTCAAAAATTTTTTCATTGGTATCAAATTTTAATTAAACATTCCACTTTTTTCCATTTAGTGTACAGAATTAAAAAAGGTAAACATGCTGATGAAAAATTTTTTTTTTAATTAGCTTTGTTTACTTTCAAAAAAGTAGCACACTAATGATAGATGCCCCGAACATGATTGAGCAGTTGAAAAGCGGAGATGAAAAAACCATTCGTAGAATATATGAAGACCATAAAAATGGTTTTTTGTTATTTGCGAGCCGGTATGCTTTGGATAAAGAAGAATTGATTGACATTTATCAAGATGCCGTAATTGCCCTGATTGAAAATGCCAAAAAAGGAAAGATAGATGAGTTGAAAAGTAGTTTGACTACTTATTTATTTGGTATTGGAAAGTTTATGATTTTTCAACGATTAAAGAAAAAAAACAAAACCATACCGAGTGATGAACTGGAGCATTTTGAATTGGAATACGATGACTATTCAGAAGATGAAATCAATATTCAACTCATTTTACTCCGAGAAAGTTTAAAAAAATTAGGAGAACAGTGCTTAAAAGTATTGACCTTATTTTATTATGAGGAGAAAAAGTTAGACGAGATTCAAACGCTATTAGGATATAGCAACAAAGATGTTTTAAAAAGTCAAAAATCACGTTGTTTGAAGCAACTGAAAGACTTCACAAAAAAATAAAATAACATGGAAAATGAAACCTTACTACATAAATATTTTGAACAACAACTTTCTGATGAAGAAAAAGTGTTGTTTACCTCTTTATTGCAAAATGATGCTGCCTTTGCAAAGGAAGTTGAATACCAAAAAAATGTAAAGAAAGCCATTACATTAAACGAACGTGAAGCACTTAAACAAAAACTGAAGTCGTATGAAGCAAAACCGAAATTCCGCACCGCTTATTGGTATAGTGCAGCAGTAGTTATTTTGTTTTTAGGAGGAATAACTTGGTTTCAATTACAACGTACTTCTCCAGAAAAACTGTATCAAGAATATTATCAATCCTATCCGAATGTGGTGGCTCCAACGGTTCGTGGTGACAACGAACGCAATCTAAAATCGGATGCTTTTTATGAATATGACAGCGGGAATTATGAAAAATCGCTAACCTTATTTTCTAAAATTTATGCTGATGAAGGTGTAGATTATGCACTTTTTTATAAAGCCATGTCGTTGTTGGAATTGGAGCGACATGAGGAAGCCATTGCTTCATTTGACCAATTTAAAACGGCTGATAACAACGCTTTTTCCCCTTTTGTCAAATGGTATAAAGCATTGTCATATCTCAAACTAAATGAGAAAGAAAAAGCGGTTCTTCTTTTGCAAGAATTGGCTAAAGAAGAAAATCCGCAACAATTTAAAGCAAAAGAATTGCTGGATGTGTTAAAATAATTTTTTTTACCGTAAAGATTTGTTTTATTTTGCTACATAAATTAGAGGCTTTATGAGTATAACCTTTATCATTCTTATTTGTTTTTTACCCATTATATTATTTTTAAATTGGACCAAAAAGTTTAGAGAAAAATATCCGGATACTTTTGGGTATATTCTTTCCCTTGTTGGAACTTTTGTAGGTATTGTTTTGGGGCTTTATTTTACCGATATACAAGAACAAAAGTCAGATGAGGAGGCTACTGTAAAAATTTTACAAGCCGGAAAAGAAGAATTGGAGTGGTTGATAAAAAGATGTGATGTAATAGCCGAAACTGTTGATACTTTACCCAACCGAAAAAGAGATCAATTTTTAGCCCTTGATGTGCCACCTTTTTTTTCAGAGACATTGCGTTCACAGCTTTTAGTTGAAATGCTTCAACCCACAAGTATTGAACAATTCAATATCATTAAAGAAAATTTAGTTTTTGATATTAAAATGATGCGTTCAGATTTTAAAAATAAAAAAATTGAAGCGATTAAAGAAGATAAGGCAGATTATAAAAAACAATTGGAGCTAACAATTGGTATTATTGATAAAGAAATTGAATTGTTGGAAGGTGCCATCGATCAGGCAACTTTTGACAGTATTTCAGAAAAAAACTTACGCTTATTAATGAATTAGGTGTTTGAATCACTATTGTTTTTTTTCTTTATTGCCATGAGGACAAAAACAATTAGTATAAAAATGATAATTCCACCCCCGATTTTCCACCAAAAATAATCCTTTACAATGGGCGAAATGTCTCCATTTACTACAAATCCGGCCCAATAAAACGGGTGGTTTTTCAATGGATTTTTTAGAATAAAATCACGTTTGGCATTGGCTAAGGCTTCATCTTTCGGCCGCCCCTCTTTTAGATTTTCATAAAACGCAATCATGATTTCTGACGTTTCTTTGTCGGGCACTTGCCAAAGGCTGTAAACCGATGATTTCACTCCTGAATAGGTTAAGGCTCTTGACAAACTCATCATTCCTTCTCCACTTTCCATTGCTCCAATTCCAGTGTTGCATGCACTTAAAACCACTAAATCAGAAGGGAAATTCAATTGATACAATTCATCAAAAAGCACTTTCTGATTGCCGGAAAAAACCAATGAAGATTTGGTATAATCCTCCTCTACAACAGAATGCATGGCCAGATGATGAAGCGAAAAATCCGTAGTAGCTTGTAAAAAATTTGCTCTATTCGCTTCTTCATTCAAATAAAGTTTTCCTTCAAACATTGCACTGATCTTTTTCGCTTCTTTCTTTGCTTCGGCTAAATCGAACAGATCGGCTCTTCGAAGACCTCTCATTTGCGTTTCAGAAGGGATTTTTGGATAATTCGGAGCGAATGACACCATTTGTTTTTTGCCGTCCGTACCTTTTTTATCTTTGAGTATTTCCCATAGTTTTAAAGAATACGCATAACTTGGCTGATGTTTTTCAATACACAATTTCCCCTTTTTATCTACCAAAGTTTCAAAAGCCAAAGCCGTTAAAAAATCTTCCGGTATAAAAATTATCTTAGAAGTTGAACTTGATTGCATAAGCGGAGTAATACATGCATCATACAGTTTTTTTCCTGTTTTTATATAATGTGCTTGAATAGAATTGATGCTTGCCAAATGATTTTTAACCAACGTATTTAGCTCGGGAGTATCTCCTATTTCAACCATTTTTAAAGCATCCTGTTGAATGGAATAGGCATACACTTTTTTATTTGTTACTATATATTTGATGATTACTTGGTCTTTCTTCAATTTTTTTTGAACGTTGTCAATCGAAAAATTAGCTGATTTAAACGTTTCAAAAGAAGGGTCTTTTTGGGAAATTTTTGCTTTGAGTTGAGCAATTTTTGTATCTAAAACCGCTAATTCGTTTTTAAGTTGTTTCGTTTCATTTGAAAGTTCAAGCTGCTGTTCTATTGTATTTCGTTCAAAAACCAGTTCATTCAAATTTCTGATTAGTGATGCCGGTATTTTCAGTTGTTGACTATTTTTAGACTCAAAAACATTCCATAAATGTTGTGAAGCATTATTTTCAATTCGGTTTAAAATGGATTTTATTTTTTGTTGGTCATTCGGATTTATTACTAATTGCGTTTTTAATAGTCCGGAAGCAATTTCTTGGTTAAACATTTTTAAAGAAGCATTGTATTTCCCTTTTTGATAAAATTCCGTAAACATATCAGAGGCTAAAAAATAAAGCGTATTTGAGACTACTAAATCTTCTTTATTCTTCGTTTTTTCATACAGTAAAAAATAAATTGCTGCCGCATTTACTGTGTTCCTTAAAAATGTGCTACTATTGAAATTTTTGAAATCGGTATATTTGATTTTCCTCAACGATTGAATTTTTTTGTCTTTCGGCAATAATTTTTGAAAGGTGTTTACCAATATTTGTCGAGCCTTTTCATTATTTCCTTTTGCTTCATGAACGTTAGCTTCCAGCACTTCGATCGTAAACCTTGAAGCATTAAAGAAGGTTTCATTAATTTTTTTTGACGCTTCGATTACGGTTAATGCTTCATCCAATTTCTGATAGCGATTATAGGCAATTGCCAATTTTAAATACGCCACTAATTCATCATGTTTTGATTCACTAAATTTTGCGATTTCAATTGTTTTCTTTAAAAATTTTATATGTTCATCTTGCTTGCTTTGCTCTTTTTTTACGAGTGTAGCATATAAATAATCAAAATCATAACGTGCTAAAAGTAGTGTATTATCTATTTTTTTTCTGCTATCCGGATATTTATCAAATATGAATGCGATAGAATCCAAGTATTTTTTTGACTCTTCTACCTTTTCATCATACATCTGAATTCGTAGATTAGACAAATACATTAATGCCCTAAAATGAAGATGATACTCCTTAAAATTTCCCGCATCGGTAGTGGCAAAATTCTTGTTTTTATACCAACGGTAGAAATTTTTATTTAACGTAGTTAACACTTCTCTAGCCTTGTTCACATCACCATAATCTAAATTTTCCCAAATTACATTGTTCATCGAATTGACCAAATACGCTTTGTCTTCAGAATTGGCTTTTTGATGAAATTCCATACCTTTAGTATAATGGTAGAGTGATTGATTATGAATATGCAAATCAGAATACGCAATACCGAGTAAATTGTGTGTATAGCCTAAATTTTCATAATCTTTTGGTGTTAAACGATTGATTTTTTTGATGGCTTTTTCTAACACAACAATGCTTTGTTCATGCTTTCTCAATCTTCTGTACATATCTCCTTGATCCACCAAAAAACTAATCATATTTTGATCATTTGGAAGATATTTTTGAGTATATTCTAAACCTTTTTTATTGATTTTTAATGCTTCTTCCCAATCCCCAAAACAATAGCTTAACTGCAAATAAGTATTGCTCAACCATTTTTGTATTTCTTTTGTTTTCTTGCATTTTAAAAAATGATTTTCTGCTTGATAAAATAGCTGTTTGGCTTGTTCATATTCTCTATTGTTTGATTGTAAAAATCCTTTTACAAAAGCATACCTACCTGAATAATATTCAAAATTAACATCTTTAGTTTTTAAAACAATTGATTTCCATAGCAGCATAGACTCTTCGTACTCTTTTAGCTGGTCTAACGAATCTGCTCTTTTCACCATTTCATCAATCTCGCTTTTTTGACTAAAAATGGAACTGTTAAAAAGTATAAAATAGATAAAAAATATTTTTTTCATGTCCAAACCTGCTTAGATTCGTTAGTGTCATTATTCGATAAAAGTAAACAGCTAAAAATACTATTTTTTTTTGAAGAAAATTTGATTTGTTACAATTTTGATAGGAGTTCTCTGAAAACAAAAAACCTCCCATTTCTGAGAGGTTTTGTACCCGGAGTGGGAATCGAACCCACACACCTAAGTACACGAGTTTGAGTCGTGCGCGTCTACCAATTCCGCCATCCGGGCAAGGATGCTTATTTGTGGGTGCAAATGTAAATAATTTTTTGAGACATTTTCAAGAAATTTGTGTAAAAATTCCTTTCTAAGTTGATTTTTATTTCTAAATTTGCACCTCGTTTCGGCGACACACAACTAACTAACTACAAAACAACCATTTAAAATGTCACACAACGAACCGGAAGCAAAAATTTTTGCTTGTTCAAAAAGTGTATACTTAGCTGAACAAATAGCTCAACACTATGGAATTCCGCTAGGTAAAGTAACGTTCTCTGAATATAGTGATGGCGAGTTTCAACCGTCTTTTGAAGAATCCATTCGCGGATTGCGGGTGTTCATCGTTTGTTCCACTTTTCCAAGTGCAGACAACTTGATGGAACTATTGTTAATGATTGATGCTGCAAAAAGAGCATCGGCCAGACACATTACACCAGTAATTCCTTATTTCGGATGGGCTCGTCAGGACAGAAAAGACAAACCAAGAGTGCCAATTGGAGCAAAACTAGTAGCTAAATTACTGGAAACTGCCGGAGCAACACGAATCATGACGATGGATTTACACGCTGATCAGATTCAAGGTTTCTTTGAAAAACCGGTTGACCATTTGTTTGCTTCTACCATCTTTTTACCATACGTAAAAAGTTTAAAATTGGAGAACTTAACCATTGCTTCACCCGACATGGGCGGTTCCAAAAGAGCTTACGCCTACTCTAAATTTTTAGAATCGGATGTTGTAATTTGTTACAAACAACGAAAAGTGGCCAACGTAATTGACACAATGGAATTGATTGGTGAAGTAAAAGGAAGAAACGTCGTTTTAGTTGACGACATGATTGATACAGGAGGAACCTTAGCAAAGGCCGCCGATTTGATGATTGAAAAAGGAGCTCTGAGCGTTCGAGCCATTTGTACACATGCCATTTTATCCGGCGATGCATACGAAAAAATTGAAAAGTCACAATTGAGCGAATTAATAGTAACCGATTCTATTCCGTTAAAGAAAGTATCAAACAAAATAAGAGTGGTGAGTTGTGCACCGCTTTTTGCAGAAGTAATGCACATGGTGCAACACAACAATTCCATTAGTGGAAAATTTTTGATGTAGATTTATGAATGGTGATGGGTAATTGGTAAAAGGTAATTGTAAAAAACAGACAACTGACAACTGACAACTGACAACTGATAACAGAAAACAAATTTCCGACAACCGACAACAGAAAACGAATTTTTATTTATTAATTATATATATTTTACAATGAAATCGATTACGATTAAAGGATCAGAAAGAGAAAGCGTAGGCAAAAAGTCAACAAAAGCCTTACGTGATGCTGGAATGGTTCCTTGCGTTATTTACGGAGGAAATCAACCAGTACATTTTGCAGCAGAAGAAAAAGCGTTCAAAGGCTTGGTTTACACTCCAAACGCACACACTGTTGTAATTGAATTAAATAGCGGTAAAAAAGCGGATGTGATTTTACAAGACATCCAATTTCACCCGGTATCAGACAAAATTTTACACATTGACTTCTACGCGTTAAAAGACGATAAAGAAATCATGATGGAAATCCCGGTTAAAATCACCGGAACTTCTCCTGGTGTATTAGGTGGTGGTGTTTTACGTTTAAACCAACGTCGTTTAAAAGTGAAAGCTTTACCAAAAAACTTACCGGATTATGTAGAAGCTAACATTTCAGAATTAGAAATGGGTAACAAATTATATGTTACTAAAATTGAAACCAACAATTTCAAATTAATGCACCCTGACAACACTGTGGTTTGTCAAGTGAGAATTTCACGTGCTGCCATGAAAGCTGCTCAAGAAGCTGCAAAAGCAGAAAAAGGTGGAGCAAAAAAGAAAAAATAATATCCATTTTCTCAATATCAAAAGCATCGGTTCACGCCGGTGCTTTTTTTTTGAATATTTACATATCGTTATGTGATTTGCTTCGTCTGTTTGCAATCGCTCGGGTCTTCTTCGTAAATGATACGGCATTTATGACTGTTTTACTATAATCGTTTCATTGAGATCCTTCCTTCGTCAGGATGACAAGATTGTGGGTAACCGTGAATGAAAACTGTGTTGCGAAGATCCTTCCTTCGTCAGGATGACAAGATTACGGGAAACCGTGACTGAAAACTACAAACTCCAAACTCCAAACTGAGACTGAAAACTGTCCACTTTTTCAAGAACCTAATCCTGCTGTTCACACAAGCTTGTTTGCCACAACCGTTTTTTCTAAGCCGCCCCAAGAGCTTCTAAGGTCGCTTTGGGTCAGCAAGAAAAAATCGGTTTTGGCTGCACAAGGCTATCCGTTACCATCAGGGGTAGAACGTGCTTCAAATCAAAATCGGCTTGAATTAGAAACTTTTGTACTTTTGCAACATGATTAACTGGTTTACGTCACTTTTTCAAAATCAAAAAACCGTCACAGCACTGGATATGAAAAAATTTCTAATCGTCGGACTCGGAAACATTGGAGCCGAATACGTAAATACTCGCCACAACATCGGATTCAAAATACTCGACTATTTTGCCAAAAAAGAAAGCATCAGTTTTCAAACCGCCAAGTTGGGCGATGTAGCCGAATTCAAAATCAAAGGACGAACATTACTACTTTTAAAACCCAATACGTATATGAACCTCAGTGGCAAAGCAGTGAAATATTGGATGGAAAAAGAAAACATAGAAAAAGAAAATATCTTAGTTATCACCGATGATTTAAACCTAAGTTTTGGCACCATCCGTATCAAAACCAAAGGAAGTGACGGTGGACATAACGGATTAAAAAGCATTCAAAGCTTACTAAACACGTCTGAATATCCGCGATTTCGTTTTGGTATTAGTGACCAATTTAAAAAAGGGCAGCAAGTTGATTATGTGCTTGGCGAATGGAATGAGGACGAAAATGCAAAACTTCCTGAACGATTGGAGAAATCGGCTGAAATCATAAAATCTTTTGCATTAGCGGGACTGAATAATACGATGAATGAATTTAATGGCAAATAAAATTAGAATGCGTTAAAAACATGAAAAAGACAGGAGTTTTATTTAGTTTACTTTTACTTTCATGTTCATCACAAAAGCATAGTGACATTATTGATATTCCAATTCAAAAAGAATGCCCTCTTGAAGGTTTATGTACCCTTTCTGTTTTAAATAATAAGCAACTTATTTTACTAAAAGATGATTTGGGTGGGTTATATTATGATATTAAAGAAAATGAAGGAACAACTGTAATTCACTATCAACACAATAAAACCACACAAGCTAATTTACAAGATGGTCATTATCGAGAAGATGTTCTTTTTGAAATTAAAACTTCAGATGAATCATTAAATTTAAGTGATGTTGAACTTCAACAAACCAAACTGATTTTTGGGCGTCATTGTTTTTGTAAAGGTCAAACCGGATATTTTCAAATCAACAAAGGAAGCTTGCAATTAATTCAACACTCTTCATTAGCATTTGATTTGGAATTTGAAACCGAAAAAGTGCCACAACTCATTCGTCGTGTATCCTTACCTCAAAAAAAATAGCCCTGCAAAATGCAAGGCTATTATTATGTTATTTAAACTTAAATTAGTTTACAACGATACGTTTTACTTCTTTTCTTTCACCATCTGTTACACTCAATAAATATACTCCTGATTGAGCATTATCTAATTGAATGTTTTGGCTAAATGAATTTCCACCTTCATACGTTTTTTCCATTACCAAACGACCTCTCATGTCATGAACTGCTAATTTTACTTCGTTTTGAGTAGCATTGCTAAACTGAACTGTAAAGTTACCATTACTTGGATTTGGATACACTGCAAAATCATCAAAACCATAATTTGGTGTAGATAACGTAACTTGTTGAGAACAAATTTGAATAAAGAAAGAAGTTACATTTCCTGTATCTTGTGCTGCATTATCATTAAAACCTACTATCCAGTTACCGGCAGAAGATTGACCATTATAAGCATTTAACGCTTGGAA
Source organism: Flavobacterium filum DSM 17961 (assembly GCF_000425465.1). Taxonomy (GTDB): domain Bacteria; phylum Bacteroidota; class Bacteroidia; order Flavobacteriales; family Flavobacteriaceae; genus Flavobacterium; species Flavobacterium filum. Next base: position 392,814 of record NZ_KE384381.1, read on the forward strand.
AGGAGCATACGTTCCTTGCGTTGGTGTAGCACAAACAATCGCAGCACCTGAATCATCAAACGTAGAATTTAAATTATCATTGCTACCACATTGTCTGCTAAATACATTTACTTGAGTATTACCCGGGCTTAATACCGCTACTAGCACATCAGCTAAATAAGTATGCGTTAAGTTAACACCAACATTTACATCACTAATGGTTACATTATCCGGAACTGCAATTGTTCTTGTTGTAAATGTTGTAGTATTGTCTGGAATAGCAAATGGTGTTGTAAAGTTATAGGTATTACAAGTATTTGTAATCGTATAGCCAATCGCGAAAGGGCGACTATTTAAGGCATAATAAATATTCCCTGTTGGTTTAATCATGATTCTACAGAATGGTGCTGCTACATTTGGAACTGTAATCGTTTCAGAACCGTCGTTAGCTGTGTTTGAAGCTAAAACAGTTGAAAAAGTTTGACCTCCATCTGTTGAAAGTAAAATATCAACATTTGTAGAACCAACTAATGATGTTGTATTGTTCACATTCCAAGTAATGGTTTGAGTTGAACCTTGATTCCAAGAAATTCCATCAGTGTTTTGAGAGGATACTGAGAATGGACCAACAGCAGCATTTACCGTAATTGATGCAGTAGCGGTAGCTGTTTGACCTCCATTTGCAATATTATCTCTAGCTGTCAAAGTAAAACTTAATGTTCTTTGAACCGTAGAAACAGATTCCCAAGTTGTTGATAATTGTCCGTTTAACACAGAGCTAAATGCCGGCATATATCGAACCGGAGTGTCAGAAGGAATTACCGATCTAAAGTTTGGCCCTAACGCTTTTGTTGGAAAACAAACACTATTAGCTCCCGTTACTGAGTTATCTGCATTATTATTTTGTTCCCACGTAAAGGTTGCACCCGGATTATTTGATGGATTTGTACCCGTTAAAATAAATGCTGTTCCTTGAGGAATTGTCCAGTTACCACCTGATGTAAGTGTTATAGCAGGATTAGTAAGTGTTGTATTTGTTGGACACGTTTTATTTAACAAGTTGGTTTGTACTTGTAAAATACTTCTGTAAGCAAAATAATCATCACTGTTATTTTGAACATTATAATCCGTAATACCGGCATATCCCATAATAGTAGAACCACTACCCGGTTCAATATTAACTCCAGAACCTTCAACGTTTACAGAAAAAGTATGGTTTGCACCAAATTGGTGACCTAACTCATGAGCAACATAATCGATATCAAATGTATCACCTTGTGGAACACCGTCTGCTGGAGAAGTGATTCCGCTTCCCTTTTGACCATTTACGCAAACACAACCGATACAACCAGCGTTACCACCACCACCTGTAGCACCAAATAAGTGACCTACATCATAGTTTGCTTCACCAATTACGTTTGTAAGTGTGGTTTGAAGTTGACTATTCCAGTTATTCATTCCAGAAGCCGGTGAATAAGGATCAGTAGCTGCATTAATATAAACAACAGCAGAGTTATTAGCAATAATATTCATTCTCACTGCAAAATCTTTTTCAAAAACACCATTTACGCGTGTCATAGTTGCATTCATCGCTGCTAAAGCTCCTGCAACTGTACCTCCATGGTAAACACCATATTCACCGGTACATGAAAGGGCTAAACGAAATGTTTTTAATACTAAGTTAGATGCTTGTTCTACATTAATATTTTTATCCGATAAAATACCTGAAGCTGTATTGTGATCTACTGTTGAACAAGTAAAAGGCATTTTTCCTTTGGTTCTTGAAGAAACATAAAAAGCATAAACACTACCGTCTGCAGCGTAAGGCTCCATAAATTCAGTTCTTTTTCCTGATCTAAACGTCATTGCTTGAACGCCTTTTGGATCCACACTAAAACGTACTTGTGCTTTAACATCATCAATACCGATTCCTACATATGCTCTAATTTGAGGAAACTGCGCTTGTAATTCAGGCTCGAAGTTTGAAGCTTCAAACACTTCAAAACGCTCGAATTTTCCATTTTCATTAGGCATTGTAACAACTAATCCTTTTTCGTTAGAAAAACGGTCAGGAGCATTATTTAATGCTTGTTTGAAAGCATTTACATTTAGCTCATACAAGTTAAAATCAGAAGGAAAAGATTCTCTCTGTGCATTTTTTGCCACTTCACTCACAGAAGTTGCTGCCTTCCAATACTTATCTGTTTGTGCTATTCCGGATAGCGAAAAAACAGAAAACAAGGCAATTAGTAATGTTTTTTTCATTTTTAGTTTTTGTAATTAATTAAAACACAAATATATCACAATTTTATAAATTTTCAATATTTTTTACATTCTATTCCTTTTTAACAAAAAAACAATGTGAAATCGATAGGTTACTTTTCTTGATATATGATATCGATTGTTTAATTTTGTAAAAAAAGATTTTTTGAAAACATTTCAATCCATTTCTCAATTTTCCGGCCAGAAACCTACAGTAGTTACAATTGGAACCTTTGACGGCGTTCATATTGGACATCGAAAAATCATATCAAGATTGATTCAAGCATCTGAAAATACTGACTTCGAAAGTTTAGTACTCACCTTCTTCCCTCATCCAAGAATGATTTTGCAGGATAATCAAGAACTTAAGTTATTGAACACGATTGAAGAAAGGACACAATTATTATCCGATTGTGGATTGCAAAATCTTGTCATACACCCTTTTGATCATGCCTTTTCGCGATTAACGGCAGAAGAATTTGTTCAAACCATCATTGTTGAACAATTCAATTGTAAAAAAATGATTATTGGTTATGATCATCGTTTTGGAAGAAACAGAACAGCTACCATTGATGACTTAATCGTTTATGGTGAAAAATTTCATTTTGATGTGGAACAAATTACTGCCGAAGAAATACATGATGTGACTATAAGTTCTACAAAAATTCGCAAAGCATTAGAAGAAGGGAATATAACTTTAGCCAATTCTTATCTAGGTTATAACTATTTATTAACCGGAAAAATTAAAAAAGGAAAAGGAATAGGAAGAACCATTAACTTTCCAACGGCCAATCTTGTTGTTGAAGAATCGTATAAACTTATCCCCAAACAAGGTGTATATGTGATTCAATCCATATGGAAAGACAAACTTGTTAAAGGGATTATGAATATTGGATTTAACCCCACGGTAAATGGGGAAAAACTATCCATAGAAGTTCATTTTTTTGATTTTGATGAAATTCTATATGATAAAAAAATTCAAATTCAAGTGATTCATCGATTAAGAGATGAAATTAAGTTTGAATCATTGGAAAAACTTAAAATGCAAATTCAGCTTGATAAAGAAAAAGCCCTAGACTATTTCACTTCTAAATGATTTTAAAAAAAGCATATCAACCCATTGACAATTCACCATTAATAGTTTTTAGAATTCTATTTGGGCTTTTGATTTTTGCTGAAAGTTTGGTTGCCTTAACTACAGGATGGGTTAAAAAAAACCTTGTTGACACCATCGTTAATCTTCCTCATATTGGAATGGACTTTTTAGTTCCGCTACCAGGTAACGGAATGTACTATTACTATATTTTGATGGGATTAACAGGAATTTTAATTGCAATTGGATACAAATATCGGTTTAGTGTAGGTTTGTTTACCATTTTATGGGCAGGGGTATATTTTATGCAAAAAGCCTCTTATAACAATCACTACTATTTACTATTATTAGTAAGTATAATTATGTTATTCTTACCGGCTAATACGTATGCTTCAATAGACGCAAAAATCAAACCCGAAATAAAGCGTTACAGTATGCCACGATGGACTAGTTGGGTAATGATTATTCAAATGACCATTGTGTATTTTTTTGCAACTATTGCAAAATTTTATCCAGATTGGCTTGATGGAACCTTCACCGGAATTTTATTTTCAAATCTTTCGGGCTTTCCAATTTTGGGTACAATTTTTACAGAAAAATGGTTTCACCTGTTTATTGCTTATGCAGGTATCTTATTTGATGGATTGATTATTCCCGCTTTATTGTGGAAAAAAACAAGGAATGTTGCCTTTTTAGCTTCGTTGTTGTTTCATTTATTTAACTCCGTTACTCTAAAAATAGGTATTTTTCCCTATTTTGCACTTAGTTTTGTTTTGTTCTTTTATTCTCCTGAAAAAATCAGAGCTCTTTTTTTGAGAAAAAAACCAATCCTTGATCAAGGGCTTCATACTTCATTTCAATTTGAAAATAAAATTGCTTTTTTCTTTATTCCACTTCTTGTTCTTCAATTGATTTTACCTGTTAGACATTGGTTCATTAAAGGAGATGTTCTTTGGACTGAAGAAGGTCATCGGTTAAGCTGGAGAATGATGTTACGTGACAAAAATGGTATCACTCGGTTTAAAGTAATAGATGCAAAAACAAACTTGGAAATTCCTTATGATATTGGTCAAAAATTAACAAAGAAACAATTGTCTTTGGTTACAAGTAAACCTGATGGAATTTGGCAAATGGCACAGCATATTAAAAAGGAATTTGCTCAACAAGGCGTCCTAGTTAAAATTTTTGTAGATTCACAATTATCTGTTAACCGAAAACCATACAAACGCTTTATCGACCCTGAAGTTGATTTTGCTCAAGCCGAATGGAATTACTTTTTCCATAATGACTGGATTTTGTTGTATGACTCAAAAGGTGAACTACAATCAAAAAAAGAGAATTAATGCTTCTTATTAGCATAATTTCAATTCTCATTTCAAAAGAACCACTATTTAGCTTGATTTTAAAAAAATAAAACCTGCACAAGGCAGGTTTTAAAGCTATATGAGAATAATCTTATTTCACAATAATTTTCTGAACTAAACCAGAATCAGTTTTTATAAAATATATACCCGTTGAAAGGTTTGATGTATCAACTTCATCAGAATTTTGTACACTAAATAATTTCTTTCCATTATAGTCATACACATCAAAAGACAACAATTGATTCAATTTCACAATTCCTTTAGTTGCAGGATTTGGTGAAATCAATAATGTGTTTTGATTTTCAAAACTAGGTAAACTTAAAGAAGATTCAGCGGTTACAGTTATCATATCAAAACGTACAGTTCCGCCAGTTCCATATGTAGAAGTTGATCTAGCTGCTCTGTAATCATTTGTAGTAGGGTCAAAAGCACTAACAATTCTGAATGCAACATTTGGATTATTATTTAAATCTGAAACTGATGTTAAATTAACGGTTCTTTGGTTGTACCAAACATCACCGGTTCCTGTTTCAGCAGGCGTAAATGTGAATGTTTCAGCATCAATCCAATTTGAGCCATCTGTTGTGTATTGTACCACATAAGTATTATTAGCGGTATTACTTAAACGTTGATCAAATAAAAACTTGATACCTTCATAGTTTACTGTACTTACATTAAATTGTACTCCACGTAATTTGTTTTCTGTTCCTATTGCTGCATAAGTTGAAGTATTCCAACCATAGTTATCCGGAGTTGTTATTACCGGATCACTTGAACCACCTGATGCCGTTCCTGATGCAAAAGTAGCAGTGACTCCATTTAACAAAGAAGCAGAACCATTGCCTTCTGAAGGTGAAGGTGAAGTTGTTCCTCCTGCAACAGCATCAGCAGCTGTTCCATTAAAGTTCCAACGTGTTACTGTAATTTGAGACCAAACACTTAAGCTAGTTAATAGCAAAAATGTAAACGTTAAAAGATTGTAATTTTTTTTCATAAACTTCACAATTAAATTATTTACAAAAGTATAGTAAAATTAATTTAAATAGGTTATCAAATTGTAAATAAAAAAACCTCCGATTTCTCGGAGGTTTTAATGTTATTACGAAAATTTAAATTATCGTTTCACCACACGAATTACGCGGGTTTCGTCTCCTTGGGTAACAATTGCATTGTATACGCCTGCTGGATAACGTTCTCCGATTTTTTGTGATGATAAATCATCTGCTTGGATGTCTTTTGTCTCTAATAAACGTCCTGCCATATCGTAGATGGCCACACTAAT
>NZ_AUDM01000003.1 GCF_000425465.1 Flavobacterium filum DSM 17961
CCTACTATGGTTACCTCAAAACTAGACTCCGCTGTACATGCTCCACTAGTGGCTAAAATGTAAATCGTTTGAGTGGTTGTCACTTCACTACCCGCTTGTAACTGCGTACCGGTTCCATTTGGTCCCGTGTAGTAAACATTACCCGCATCCAATGTAGGTAATACAAAACCTCCACACTCCTGTACATCCGATAACTCTTGTGCTACTACCTCAACAACCGTTACCGTAAAGCTGCTCTCAGCCGTACAATTTGGTACAGTGCCCGATTGTGCATAAATATATATCGTCTGTGAACTAGAAACCGTTGATCCTTCAGCTAAACTCAATCCACTTCCGTTTGGACCCGTGAAATAAGAGTTGCCCGATGATAAGGCTGGAAGGGTGTATCCACCATCTGCCAAACATACTGTTACATTTTGAATCACATCAACCGAAGGAGCTGTATTAACATTAACCGTAAAGCTTGTTTCTGCTGTACAATTTGGTGTTGTTCCGGTTTGTGCATAAATGTAAATAGTTTGTGTTGACGTTATGGAAGTACCTACTGCCAACTGAATACCACCTCCATTTGGTGCAGTATAATAGGCATTGTTTGCACTCAATCCTGTTAAGACATAACTATCACAAACCGTAACATTTTGTCTTATATCTGCCGTAACACTATTTACCGTTAACACAAAACTTGTTTCAGTAAAACAATTTGGTATAGTTCCACTTTGAGCAAATACATAAATCGTTTGAGAGGATGTTAACACTTGACCTACTGCCAATTGCGTTCCGGTTCCTCCCGGACCGGTATAATAGTTACCAATTGTAAGGTTTGGAAGAGTGTAACTATCACAAACCGTAACATTTGTGATGGGTAAAACTTGTGGTGTGGTATTAACTGTTACCACAAAACTACTCTCTGCAACACAATTTGGAATTGTTCCTGATTGTGCATAAATGTAAATGGTTTGTGAAGTGGTGATTAAATCTCCTGCACTTAACTGTGTGCCTAAACCACCCGCTTCTGTATAATATCCATTGTTCGCACTTAACACAGGTAATTGATAACTATCACAAACCGCAATGTTAGGCAAATTATCTACCACTACAGAATTAATTGTAACGGTGAAACTAATTTCATCTGAACATGTTCCATCTGCTGCAAAAACATAAATTAACTGGGTCGTTTCAATACTGTCACCCTCATTTAACTGTAAACCTAATCCTCCTGCTTGGGTATAATAATTCCCTTGTGGTAATGCAGGTAATATATAACTATCACAAGCCGTAACGTCTGCAATTGGATTAAGTACTAATGTTCCAATTGTTACCACAAAACTACTCTCCTCAACACAATTCGGAGTTGTTCCCGATTGTGCATAAATATAAATCGTTTGAGAAGTGGTGATTAAATCTCCCGCATTTAATTGTGTTCCTAAACCTCCTGCTTCTGTATAATAAGCATTGTTAGCACTTAATGCAGGTAATTGATAACTATCACATGCCGAAATATTTGGTAACACATCAACTATTACAGAATTAATTGTAACCGTAAATACTTCCTGATCTGTACAATTTTCATTGGCGACAAACACATAAATTGTAGCGTTTTCAGTAATAACTGTACCTGATGGAATAATTTCGCCTTGTCCATTAGCTTCTGTATAATAATTCCCCACTGTTAATTCAGGTAAGATAAATTCATTACAAGCAATTACATCTTGAACTGGATTTAAATTAATAAATGGAACAACAGTAACAGTTGTTGTCGCTTGTGCTGTACATCCTCCAAAATCAACAACAACTTGATAAATTCCTCCAGTTAATGCTGATAAAACATTAGAAGTTTCATTCAAAACATTTCCATCTAAAGTCCAAGTATAAGTAACTTGATCATTAGTGTAATTAACAGGAGTCACAACAATAGAACCTTCTTGACCTTCACAAATTGAAAAATCAGGTGTAATAGTGAATTGTGGAGTTAGATCTTCAACAATCAATTGGAAAGAACTAATGCCAAAACAACCTGCACTTAAATCAAATACTCTAACATAAACCGTTTGAGGATTTGAAGTATTTACGTAACTGGTAGGATTTGGTATAGCATTTGTATTCGCCTGTGCATCTGCTAATGAAGTGAAAACTGTAACACCAAAGTTTGAACCAAGTGGAGCAGTTAGTAATGTATTGTTTGATGTTAAATCAAAAGTTCCAACTCCTGTTGCACTACAGAAATAAAGATTATTTGGAGTGCCAGGTACAACTTCATCAAAATATTCAATTGTTATTGAATCAGTCGCCACACATGTAGTATTAATATATTGAGCTTGAACTGAATAAACTCCGGGTGAAGTTACAGTCAATGATTGTGAAGTTTCATTAGGAATAACTTGACCATCTTGTAACCAAGTAAATGTGAATGTTGAAGGGCTTAATCCAGAATTTATTACCACAGAATCTCCTGCACAAACAGCATTCCCTTGAGAAACTAAAAAGTCATCACCCAGTTCTATATTTCCAATATTAAAACTTCCACCATTTAAAAATACAGCTGAATCAAATAAAGTATCTTGTCGATCAGCAATTACAAGTTTAATTCTATATGAAGTGTTAGGAATAACTGTTGCAGAAGCTGTCATCGGAACGGTCATACCATTGAAATTAATTGGAGCTCCTAATGGACTTGAACCATTATCCCCAAAAAATTCTCCAAAAAATTCTTCATTAACTGACCCACAATCATCATTATATAATTGATCTCTAATCGTCACAACTGAAATTGGTGTGTTTGTATTAGGAACTACAGCTAGATTAGTGGTAACTCCAGTTGCATTATTTGTCAATAAAAATGCAAAAGCATCTGAAAAAGTACATTGGAAAGTACCATATTCTTCCGATGCAAAAATAAAATCAAAACTGATAAAATCTGTTAGAGGAATAAAATCAAATTCTAATCTAGTAGCATTTCTGGAATTCATAGGCTGTCCGGTTGCTGCCAAAATTATCGCTTCTAAATCAGCATCTCCAGTCCATGTAGTAGCCCCTTCACTTAAAACTGTTAGATTAGGTCCGGGAGAATTAGCCGCATTTCCTGTTGATAGTACAACTCCATCTTCAAAAGGAAATGAAGAACCATTTTGTGTAAAATAGCCAATCCCGTTTGTTGATCCAAAATTTGTTCCTGTCGAGAAGGTAATGTTAGAAACAGAAGCACAAGTTGTATTCAATAAAATGTCTTCAACTAGTTGCTGTGGAGTGTATTGTGTGGTATTCGCAGCAATTGGTGGTGGAATTGTTCCAACACAAACCGTAAAAATACTTGTTTGGTTTTGAGTTGCCGTCCATGTATATATTCTGATTTTATAAGTTTGTCCTATAATTAAGTTTGTTGCAACACTTTGATTTGGATCACTACAATATAATTGGGTTAGACTATTACAATCACTACCTTGGTATAGTACGTGATATAAATCTGCGGTTGAACCGGAAATATTTAATAAATCAATGGAATGTGTAGTAGCAGTTGCTACAAACTCAAACCAAACATCATCATCTGCAGTACCTGCACAAGTTGAAGGTACATTTGAAGCTGTTGCCCCTAATACTGTTCCATTTGTCGTTAATGCACAAGAAGTGTCAGGATTTACAGGAACAACTATTGCATTACCACAATTATCATTTGCAATTTGGGTCACAAATGCTCTTGGACCTGACCAGTTACTTAAATCATTTTCTGCACACAATGCTCTAACATAAAAAACATAAGAAGTCCCTGGATTAAGGTTTGAAACGACATATGAATTTGTAGTTACAATCACACCTGTATCTGTTGGAAGTGGTGCCGGTGAACCAGCAGGTAATACTATTACTTCCCATGAAGTAGCCGTTCCAACCTCGTTCCAACTTAATGTTGCTCCTGTTTGATTAATCAAAGTTACAGTCAAATTATTTGGTTTAGGACAAGTTGGCGGTGTACAATTCACAAAACCATTGAATAAAACTGTTCCTATTAAATTTGAAGAGTTGAATCCCATCACATACATTGATTCACTAAATGGATCAATAATTTCCACTCCTACTTCTGTTGGGAAAGTACCTCCTACACTCCAGAACAAATCAAAAGGTATACCATCACACAAAGGTACTTGAACATCAATTGGTCCTGCTCCTGCATTGAAGGTTGCTCCAATAGTTGCAATTACAATTCCGTTTTGTCTGACTTGCATTCTGGCTCCATTCCATCCGTCACCAAAACTATCTCTCATTCTAAAGGTATACAAACATTGGTTTGCTACTTCACACAATGTCGTATTGAATGTAGTTACCGGTGTCCAGTTACTTGGTAATGGTGTTGCACAAATCGCTCTAACATACACATCATATAACGTTGCTGAAGTTAATCCGTTTATCGTAAATGGATTGTTTGATGTTACCGTTCCTGTTGAAGCTGCCGTTGGTGCAGGTGATCCGGCCGGTAAAACAATCACTTCATATTGTGTTACTGTTGGTATTGGAGTCCAACTAACTTGTGCCGATGTCCCTCCAATATTGGATACTGTTACACCGCTTGGTGGTATACATGCAGGATTAAAACAATCAACTGTACCGGAATATAATACCGTGTTAACCAATCCGGCAGATGCCGTGGTCATGTTGTATAAAGTTTGATTAAATGGTGCTGGATTAATTATCTGAACCCTTACCTCTGTTGGGAATGTTCCTCCTGCATTCCAGAATAAATCAAATGGTAATCCGTTACAAAGTGGTACTGTAATATTGATTGGTCCACCACCTGCCGTGAAAGTTGGCCCTAATGTTGCCACAACGATCCCATTTTGTCTTACTTGCATGGTAGCTCCATTCCATCCGTCACCAAAACTGTCTCTTAATACAAAGGTATAGTTACATTGCTGACTTGGTTCACAAATTGTAGTATTGAACGGGAAGGGTCCTGCCCATGCACTAAATGTTCCATCTCCACAATCTCTTCTAACCCAATATTGATATTGAGTAGCCGCTTGAATAGGCGTTCCGTCTAATAAATTTGTAACGTTAACATTTTGGAAAGCATTAGTTTGAACACCTGAACCGGTTGGAATAACCCCTCCTAGTAACTGAACTGCATATTCCCAAGATGTTGCTCCGTTTGCATCCCAATTTAAAATTGCACTGGTTTGACCACCAAGTGCTCCTAAATTGGTTGGAGGTGCACAGTTTACAACTTGAATAGATAAAGTATAAGGAATCGTGTTAGGATTCCCATTAGTAGAAATTACAATATAATACGTTTGCCCAACTACAACCGGTAAATCTATAACCAAAGGAGCACCATTTGTACTAACTGTTCCAGCAACACAACTTACACCAACATTCGTACAACTGTTATAAACAAACATACCTGAATTGTTTCCTGTTGGTGTCATCGTTAAATTAATCACACCGGTAGCAGTTGCAGTATAACTATAATAAACGTTGTTTCCATTTAAAAAATTCCCTGCTGTTCCACAACCTGTAGCTCCCGGGCTTCCGTCAATATCATCTTGATAATTTGAAGTATTATCAGTGGTTGAATAAGGTAAAGAAGGTACTTGTATTGCTGAATTACACGCTGCTCCCGGTGTAGTAGTAATAAAGTTAACCGGTCCTACCCAAGCACTATTGCTCTGTGAACAAACCGCTCTTACATAAACTTGATATTGTGTGGTTGGGGATAAACCATTTGCTACATATGGACTTGGCCCTGTTAAAACACCCACTCCTGTTGGAGCATTTGGAACCTCAACAACCTCTACTTCAAACTGTGAAGCTCCACCAGGGTTTAACCAACTGATACTAGCACTATTCTGAGTAATCCCTCCAACAGTAATGTTGGTTGGATCTATACATTGTTCTACAAATCGTATATCATCTACAATCCATCTGTCGCCGGTTAATGTTGCTGCTGGTTGGTTCATCACAACAACAAAAGCAATATATACCTGTTGACCCGCTAAACCAGCTAAAGGAACTGTTTTCTCCTCACAAATATTAAATACCGCTGTTAAATCCGTATCAGCCCATGACTGAATCGTTGTAAAACTATTGATATCCGTTTGTGAGGTCGTAGAATAACGAACTTGATACGTAGTATTATCCGGTCCATTAATCGTTGAACGCGTACTGAATATCAATTGCCCATTAGTAGGAACTGTTATCAGTGGCGTTACTAAATAATTTTGTGAAGTATTGCCCGCTCCAATATTCTGACGAGCGTTCATAAAGGCTGATGTGGTGCCTTCACAAACCGTTGGCGGAGTGGTTACCGCACTAGTCGTGGTCCATGTATTGCCACCAATACCATTGTTAAATACTGCCCATGTTCCCGGTATACCACTCTCGAAATTCTCCGTCTGTGAATACCCAAAACCCGTTAGCATTAACAATAGTAAAACTAAAGTAATTCTTTTCATGTGTAAAATTTTGGTTAGTTGTTTATTAGCTAACTAAAGTATAAAATAAATTTTACAAATCTTTTCAAGGCTTTTAGAATTTAGGTCAATTTCGATAAAAATCACATAAAAACGATGAAATGTTAATTATATAAAAATCAGAAGTCTGTTTTGTATGATTTTCAAATGGATAAATGAACATTTTTGTATATTTGGCATCATACTATTATTTTGAAAACAAAAATTTACTTCGCATCCGATCAACATTTTGGTGCTCCAACTCCAGAAGCTAGTTTTCCTAGAGAACAAAAATTTGTGGCTTGGTTAGATGAAATTAAGCACGATGCTACAGCACTTTTTTTATTAGGAGATTTGTTTGATTTTTGGTTTGAATATAAAACTGTTGTACCTAAAGGTTTTGTTCGTGTTTTAGGAAAACTTGCCGAACTTCGCGACAACGGAATTCCCATTTATTTTTTTGTGGGAAATCATGATTTATGGATGAACGATTATTTTGAAAAAGAATTAAATATTCCTGTTTTTCATGACAATCAAGAATATACATTTAATGGAAAAACCTTTTTAATCGGTCACGGCGACGGAAAAGGCCCCGGTGACAAAGGCTACAAACGCATGAAAAAAGTGTTTACCAATCCGTTTTCAAAGTGGTTGTTTCGATGGCTTCATCCGGATATCGGGGTGAAATTAGCCCAATATCTTTCCGTTAAAAACAAATTAATTTCCGGTGCCGAAGATGTTAAATTTTTAGGCGAAGAAAACGAATGGCTCGTGCAATATGCCAAACGAAAACTGACTTTCAAACACTATAATTATTTTATTTTCGGACATAGACATTTACCCATGCAATTGGAAGTAGGCGAAAATTCAACCTATATCAACCTAGGTGATTGGATTGGTTATTTTACGTATGGCGTTTTTGATGGAGAAAAATTTGAGTTGAAAGAATTCAAGAACTAACGAACATCTTTTGCTCTCAATTGAACCATTACATTGCCATTGAATTCATTTTCATCAATACAAAATGCCATTTCAAACGGTTGATGATTTTTGGTTAGCTCCAATTTTTTTCCTAACCCAAAACCTATTACACCAAAACCCTCTGAGTTATTTTGTTTGACAAATAATTTCAAATGATCATCGTTTTGACCAAGCGTTTTTCCGTAACCGGTATCAACTACATTTTTTGCCATAAAAACCGGGGTCATATTTTCAGGCCCAAAAGGTTCAAATTGTTGTAAAAGGCGAATTAATTTTGGATTAATTTCTGTTAAATCTATTTCGGCATCAACCGATATTTCCGGAATTAATAAATCGGGATGAATGGTTTCCTGAACCACTTTTTCAAACGCATCTTTAAATTGTAAATAATTCTCCTCTTTTAATGTCATTCCGGCCGCATACATGTGTCCGCCAAATTGCTCTAAATGTTCGGAGCATTTTTCCAAGGCATTATACACATCAAAATCTTTAACAGAACGAGCTGAAGCGGCTAATTTATCACCACTTTTTGTAAAAACTAACGTCGGCCGATAATACGTTTCCGTTAATCGAGAGGCCACAATTCCAATTACACCTTTGTGCCAATTTTCATTATAAACAACAGTAGTGAATTTTTCTTTTTCGTTGTTTTCTTCAATTTGAGCCAACGCTTCAACGGTGATTTGTTTGTCTAAATCTTTTCTATCTGCATTATATCCTTCAATTTCAGAACCAAATTGTTCCGCTTGTTCTAAATTAAATTCAGTCAATAATTCAACCGCATGATTTCCGTGCTTAATTCTTCCGGCGGCATTAATTCGAGGTGCGATGATAAAAACAACATCGGTTATCGTAAGTACTTTTTTCTTTACATTTTGAATCAACGCTTTTATTCCGGGTCGAGGGTTGGAATTGATGACTTCTAAACCAAATTTGGCTAAGATGCGATTTTCTCCCGTCATCGGAACAATATCAGCGGCAATGGCTGTGGCAACCAAATCTAAATACGGCATTAAATCGTCAATCGTTTCGCTTCTATTTTGTGCCAATGCCTGAATTAATTTAAACCCAACTCCGCAACCACAAAGTTCGTCATACGGATAAGTACAATCGATTCTTTTTGGATCTAAAACAGCAACGGCTTCGGGTATATTTTCACCCGGTCGATGGTGATCACAGATGATGAAATCAATGTTTTTTCCCTTCGCATAAGCCACATGATCAATTGATTTTATTCCGCAATCTAAGGCAATGATTAAAGAAAAACCATTATCGTCGGCAAAGTCAATTCCTTTATATGAAATGCCGTAACCTTCGTCATATCGATCCGGAATATACGTGGCAACATTAGGATAAAAACTTCTTAAATAGGATGAAACCAATGAAACAGCTGTGGTTCCATCCACATCATAATCGCCAAAAACTAAAATATTTTCTTGATTGGCGATGGCTTTTTCAATTCGTTGAACGGCTTTGTCCATATCTTTCATCAGATACGGATCATGTAAATCGTTTAAAGACGGTCTGAAAAATTGTTTCGCTTGATTAAAAGTAGAAATTCCTCTTTGTACTAAAAGTGAGGCAATGAGCTTGCTAACATTAAGTTCGGTAGCTAATTGCGAAACCAAATGAGGTTCCGGCTTGGGTTTGATATTCCAACGCATAGTGTATTAATTTTGAATGGCTTATACTTTTGAATGGTACTCAATTTTCACATCCACTTGGGCAAATTTACGAAACATTTCCATAACACCACAATATTTTTCAACCGATAAATTGACAATTTTTTGCAATTTCTCTTTTTCTAAGTCATCGCCATAAAAATGATAAACCACTCGAACGGTATGATAATATTTGGGATGTTCTTCGGTTAAATCACCTTCTACATCAATATGAAAAGTGTCAACTGCAACTTTCATTTTGGGCAACAATGAAGCTACATCAATTCCTGTGCAACCCGCCAATGCATCCAACATCAGAGCCTTTGGACGAAGCCCGTTGTTTGTTCCACCAATTTCAATATCGGCATCAATTTTAAAATTTCCACCGGGATTGGTCGCTTCAAACGCCATTCCACCCAACCATTTTGTTGAAATTTGATGTGTCATGTTGTACTTTTTTTCAAAGATAATGATTTTTTAAAAATTTTTTAATCCAAAAAAATATCGTACATTTGTTGCATATTTGCTTCATTAATGAATAAAATTAAGAATAATGTATCAAAATAGTTACTACAAAAATTGGTATGCAATGACAGATGCCGCTGTTGTTCGATCGCTTTGTTCTAGTTTGAAACAAATGCGACTAAACAAAAACATCTCTCAAGAAGAACTTGCTGAACAATGTGGTTTAAGCCGAATTACCATCAGTCGTATGGAATCCGGGAAAGCTATCAATTTGTTAACCATGGTGCAAGTAATGCGTGCGTTGGGAAAACTAGACCTATTTAATTACCTCAACGAAGAACCGGAAATTAGTCCGCTACAAGTGATGGAAGAACGTTCAAAATACCGTAAGAAAGCTTCTCCCTCTAAATAAATATGAATACTGTTGCTTCTATAAAAATTTGGGATCGCAAAGTTGGTGCGGTGCTATGGGACGAATCTAAAAATGTTGGTGTTTTTGAATTTGATAAAAATTTTATTGACTCCGGTTTAGATTTATCGCCCATTACACTTCCATTGTCTGAAGCGAGCAAAGGACGACGTGTTTTTTCATTTCCCTTTTTAAATTTTGAAACGTTCAAAGGGTTGCCTGGTTTATTGGCAGATAGTTTGCCGGACAAATTTGGAAATCAGGTTATCGATGCGTGGTTGGCTCAACAAGGTCGGTCGGCACAAAGCTTCAACCCGGTTGATCGACTTTGTTATATTGGCAAACGCGGTATGGGAGCATTAGAATTTGAACCTGAATCCGGCTCATCAACCATCCCATCAAATAAATTAGAAATAAACGCTTTAGTTGAATTTGCTAAAGAAGTTTTGGCGGAACGAGCTTCGTTTCAAACCAATTTGAAAGACGAAAAAGGGTTTTCAGATATTCTTCAAGTGGGAAGTTCTGCCGGTGGAGCTCGTGCAAAAGCCATCATTGCCTACAATCAAAAAACAGGCGAAGTTCGCTCCGGTCAAATTGATGGATTAGATGGTTTTGATTATTGGTTAATAAAATTTGACGGCGTGACCAATCATCAATTGGGCGACCCAAAAGGCTATGGCAACATTGAATATGCTTATTATTTGATGGCAACCGCTGCCGGAATCAACATGATGGAAAGCGAATTAAAAATTGAAAATCAGCGAGCTCATTTTATGACGAAGCGTTTTGATCGCGTGAACAACCAAAAAATGCACATGCAAACGTTGTGTGGTTTGGCACATTTTGATTATAATATGCCGGGTTCGTATTCGTATGAACAAGCTTTGATGGTGATGCGAGAAATGCAATTGCCCTATCCTGACATGGAAGAATTATTTAGAAGAATGGTTTTTAATGTGATGGCGAGAAATCAAGATGATCACACCAAAAATATTTCATTTTTGATGAATTCGGAAGGGAAATGGTCGCTTTCGCCAGCTTATGATGTGACTTTTGCTTTCAATCCGTCTAATTTTTGGTTAAAAGCTCACCAAATGACGGTTAATGGAAAAAAAGAAAATATCGAGTTGAACGATGTTTTATCGCTAGCCAAAAACGTCAACATCAAAAAGCCACAACAAATTATTGATGAATGTCGGGAAGCCATTTTAAAATGGGATGAATTTGCCGAAAAAGCAATCATTCCTTCGGCTCAACAAAAAGAAATAAAAAGCTTATTTAATTTATTAATGTAACTTTATTGCTTCATTAATGCTTTAAATAAGCAATAATGAAGCTTATTTGTTACAATTTATTTTGATGATTTTCCGCCAACTACTACCACAATTTCACCTTTGGCGGGTTTAGCTTCAAAATGTTTTAAAACGTCAGCGGCCGTTCCGCGAACGGTTTCTTCGTGCAATTTTGATAATTCTCTGGAAACGGAAACTTGTCTTTCTGCTCCAAAATACTGCACAAATTCGGCTAACGTTTTGTTCAATTTGTGTGGCGAAACATAGAAAATCATCGTTCTAGTTTCTTCAGCTAAAGCTAAAAAACGAGTTTGTCTTCCTTTTTTATCGGGCAAAAAACCTTCGAACACAAATTTATCATTTGGCAAGCCACTGTTCACTAATGCGGGAACAAAAGCAGTTGCTCCAGGCAAACATTCTACTTCAATATTGTTTTCCACACAAGCTCGCGTGAGCAAAAATCCCGGATCGGAAATGGCTGGCGTTCCGGCATCGGAAATTAAAGCAATGGTTTCTCCGGCTTGCAAACGTTTAATCAAACCTTCCACGGTTTTGTGTTCGTTATGCATGTGGTGACTTTGCATGTGCGTTCCTATCTCGAAATGCTTCAACAATTTTCCGCTGTTTCGAGTGTCTTCGGCTAAGATGCAATCTACTTCTTTGAGCACTTTGATGGCTCTGAAAGTCATGTCTTCTAGGTTGCCGATGGGTGTGGGAACGATGTAGAGTTTGCTCATGGTAAAGTTTTAAAAAATCAAATAATGAGATCTCTCCTTCGTCGAGATGACAAAATCGGGGAGAAAATGTTTATACAAACTTCTTCTCCACCAAATTCATAAAACGATCCGCGTATTCTTCTTTTCCTTCCCAATTATTGTAATCAGGTTTCACCATATCTACAATAAATTGTTGCACTTCTTCAAACGAATCATAGGTGCTGATTTGTGAAATTACACGGTTAAAATCTTCGTTGCTTCCGCCAAATAAATGTTTTACAAACGCAATTCTGTCATTCAAACCAATATTGATTCCTTTGATTAAGGTATCGTTTAAGGAAGATATTTTGTGTTCGGTTTTTACTGTAAAGGTTTCCGTTTTGGTTTCGATTTTAACCTCCGGAATGATGGTTTCTTCTACTTTTTCAAATGAAATTTCGGTTACTTTTTCCACTTCTTGCGGAACATCATTCACTTTTACAAATTCCGGTTCTTTATAATCTGTTCCCAGTAAATCTTCAAATGAAATTTGTTTTTGTTCCATTTTAGCAACCGGTTTTTCTTCTTCTTCTGTTGCTAATTCAAATAACGGACTAAAAACAGACACTTCTTTTTCTTCTTTTGTTTCTTCTTGAACGGGTTCTTCTTCTTGCGTTTTAGCTATGATTTCTTCAACAAAAACTTCTTCTTTCACTTCATCTTCCGCTACAACTTCCTCTTCTTCCTCAATTATTTCTTTTTCAATTGTTTCTTCAGCAACGACTTCTTGAATAGGTTCTTCTTCAACAGTTTCAGCTTGAACTTCTACCTTTACTTCCTCTTCTTTTACAACAATTTCAGGCTGAGCAGGAACTTCGGCAAAGAGTTTTTCTTCTAACTTTTCTTCCGAAATTTCATCTTTCAACACATTGATATTTTCTTCATAAAACCGAAGAACCGCTAATTTTTCATATAATTTTTGAGCTTCCTGATGCAATTGAACGACATCTTCTTTTCCTTTTAATTTTAAAACACGGTGTGCAATACTAATTAAATCTGCTTCTAACTTTTTCTTCATAACTTTTACAATTATATTGAATTTAGCGAATGGAATTTTATAAATTTGTTTCTGATACAAAATAACATAAAATATGTTATTCTTTAGCTAGAAAAGTAGAAAATGTTTCTTGAAAATACCGTAAATCATAAAGAACAATTTGGCTGGATTGAAGTAATCTGCGGTTCAATGTTCTCGGGAAAGACCGAAGAACTGATTCGCAGACTCAAAAGAGCTCAGTTTGCCAAACAAAAAGTGGAGATTTTTAAACCGGCCATCGATACGCGTTATCACGATGAAATGGTGGTTTCACACGATTCAAATGAAATTCGTTCTACACCTGTTCCGGCTGCAGCCAATATTCGTATTTTGGCTCAAGGTTGTGATGTGGTGGGTATTGATGAAGCTCAATTTTTTGACGATGAAATTGTTGCCATTTGTAATGATTTAGCCAATTCAGGCATTCGGGTAATTGTAGCCGGATTGGATATGGATTTTAAAGGCAACCCTTTTGGCCCAATGCCTGCTTTGATGGCAACAGCCGAATATGTCACCAAAGTGCACGCCGTTTGCACTCGAACCGGAAATTTAGCCAATTACAGTTTCAGAAAAGCTGACAATGATAAATTAGTTATGCTAGGCGAAACCGAAGAATATGAACCGTTAAGCAGAGCCGCTTACTATCATGCTATGCGTGAACAAGCCGAACACAAAATTGAAGCGGAAAACAAATCAAAAACCTAAGCCGTGAGTCTCGTTGTCAACGATATTATCCCTCAACTTCAAGCTGAATTTTTCGGAAATCATCCTGATAACAGTATTCAAAACGTTTCCATCGACAGCCGTTCGTTGCAAAACAATACTTATACCTTGTTTTTTTGCTTGATTGGACCGAATAATAACGGACACGCTTATATTAATGAACTCATTGAAAAAGGTGTTTGTAATTTTGTGGTTTCTGAAAATGTAGAAGTTATTGAAGGTGTCAATTTTCTGAAAGTGGAAAACACCTTGCTTGCTCTTCAACAATTCGCGGCATTTTATCGAAAAAAATTCAGTTTCCCCATCATTGGCATTACCGGAAGTAACGGAAAAACCATCGTAAAAGAATGGCTCAATTTTTTATTGAGTCCCGATTATAATATCATCCGAAGTCCAAAAAGTTATAATTCACAAGTTGGTGTGCCGCTTTCTGTGATTGGGATTAACGAACAACATAATTTAGGCATTTTTGAAGCAGGAATTTCCACTGTAAACGAAATGCAATTTCTTGAACCAATCATTCAACCCACCATTGGAATTCTAACCAATATTGGTTCTGCTCACGATGAAGGTTTTGAGAATTTGGGTCAGAAAATCAAAGAAAAATTAAAACTTTTTCCTAATGTAGAAGTACTGATTTACAACAAAAATAAATCAATTGACGCTTTTTTAAATCCAAACATCAAAACGTTTTCTTGGAGTTCGAGTGATCAATCTGCCGATGTGTTGGTTCATCATAAAACCACGAACGACAAAACGTGTTTGAATGTAACCTATAACAAAACGTGTTTTAAAATCAACATTCCCTTTTCGGATGAGGCTTCTATTGAAAATGTGATTCAGTGTTTAATGGTCATGTTTTATTTTAAGTATGATTTAGATACCATCCAAAATAGATTGTCGCTTTTATATCCAATCGAAATGCGATTAAAAGTGAAAAAAGGCATCAACAATACCACCATTATCGACGATAGTTATAGTTCCGATTTTCAATCACTAAAAATCGCATTGGATTTTTTGGAAAATCAAAAACAACACCATAAAAAAACACTGATTTTATCGGATATTTTTCAAAGTGGATTACAAAATGATGAGTTGTATTCACGCGTTTCTCAAATGGTTATTTCCAACAAAATCAGTCGTGTAATTGGTGTGGGCGAAACCATTTCAAACTATAAAAATAAATTTCTAAACGGAATTACCTTTGCCACTCAAGCCGAATTTCTAGCTCATTTTGAAAGTTTGAATTTTGAAAATGAAACGATTCTCATCAAAGGAGCACGAAGTTTTCATTTTGAAGAAATTGTTTCGTTGTTAGAAGAAAAAACACACGAAACCGTTTTGGAAATTAACCTCAACGCCATTTCACATAATTTGAATTTTTACAAAGCTAAACTTAAACCTGAAACCAAAATTATGGTGATGGTCAAAGCATTTGGCTATGGAAATGGCGGACTGGAAATTGCCAAATTGCTAGAATACCACAAAGTAGATTATTTAGGTGTGGCTTTCGCCGACGAGGGAATTGCTCTCAAAAGCAACGGAATTCAATTACCGATTATGGTTTTGAATCCTGAATCAACTAGTTTTGAAGCCATTATTCAGCATCAATTGGAACCCGAAATTTATAGTTTGAAAGGATTAAATGCCTTTTTAAAAATTGCTAAACAAAAGCATTTGAAGCATTTTCCCATTCATCTAAAAATTGATACCGGAATGCATCGATTGGGTTTTGAAGAATTGCATTTGGAAGAATTAATTTCGATTCTAAAAAACTGCAAAACCGTTCAAGTAAAAAGTATTTTATCGCACATGGCAACGAGCGATGATTTAGCACACAACGATTTTGCTTTGGAACAAATTGAAAAATTCAACCGTATTTCTACTCATATAAGTACGGCATTAGAAATTAATCCGATTCGGCATATTCTGAACACTTCGGGAATTTCAAATTATCCGCAAGCACAATTCGACATGGTTCGATTGGGAATTGGTTTATATGGCATTTCAAACGATGCCAACGAGCAAAAGTTTTTGGAAAATGTGGGGACTTTAAAATCCATTATTTCCCAAGTAAGAACCATTCAAGCCGGAGAAAGCGTGGGTTACGGCCGACGATTTGTTGCCGAAAAAGAAACCCGAATTGCAACCATTCCAATTGGTTATGCCGACGGAATCAGAAGAAGTTGGGGCAACGGACTCGGTTTTGTAATGATTAATAACCAAAAAGCAATGATTGTTGGCAGTGTTTGTATGGATATGTTGATGGTGGATGTCACTACAATTCCGTGTATCGAAGGAAATGAAGTGATTGTTTTGGGCGAAAATCCTTCTGCAACGTTAATGGCCAATCAGTTGAATACTATTCCGTATGAAATTCTGACCGGAATTTCACAACGCGTGAAGCGAATTTTCTACAGAGAGTAATTTTTTTGTTGTATGTGTTAAAATTTTAACTAACTTCGTTTTAACAAAACTTTAAAAACTAAAATTATGTTGAAAGAATTTAAGAATTTTATCATGACCGGCAATGTTATTGAATTTGCCGTTGCAGTAATTATGGCGGGTGCTGTAGGTGCTGTAGTGAATGGATTTGTAAATGATATTGTAATGCCAGTTGTTGGGATGCTTACAGGTGGCGTTGATTTTTCAGAAATGAAAATCGTTTTACAGGCTGCAGTAGCAGAATCAGAAGGCGTTGCTGCCGTACCGGAAGTAGCCATTCGTTGGGGAGCTTGGGTAAATACCTTAGTGAACTTGGTAATTGTAGGTTTTGTAATGTTTATCATCATTAAAGGTTACAACAAAATGAGAAAGCCAAAAGAAGAAGCACCAGCACCTCCGGCAGGACCAACACAAGAAGAATTATTGGCTGAAATCAGAGATTTATTGAAAAAATAGTCGTTCCGCTACACTATATATTCTAACTAAACCCCGACTTGTTCGGGGTCTTTTTTTTGTATCCACGAATTACAAAAAATAATATTGTTCAAAACTGTTTACTGTTATTTCAAAATTTTACTTTAACTTTTAATAGCCACGAATTGCACGAATTTGCACAAATTAATTCGTGTAAATTAGTGTAATTCGTGGCGAAACATTAATTTAAAATAATAAAATTCGTGCAAAAACAAAAAAATTGTGTTCAAACAATAAATTCTATTTTAGTATCTATTTTACAAAAAACCAAAATTTTGTGAAACAGACTTTTTTCACCTTAATATTCTATACTTTTGCATTTTAAATCTAAAAATTCACACATGAGAGTTGCAGTTGTTGGTGCTACCGGAATGGTTGGCAAAGTTATGCTTCAAGTTTTAGCGGAGAGAAATTTTCCGATTACGGAATTAATTCCGGTTGCTTCGGAAAAGTCGGTTGGAAAAGAAATTGAATTCAAAGGAAATAATTACAAGGTCGTTGGATTGCAAACCGCCGTTGAAATGTGTCCGGACATTGCGTTATTTTCTGCCGGAGGAGAAACTTCCTTGGCTTGGGCTCCCAAATTTGCTGAAGCCGGTACAACCGTAATTGACAATTCTTCCGCTTGGCGAATGGATCCAACCAAAAAATTAGTGGTTCCTGAAATCAATGCTTCTGAATTGACCAAAGACGATAAAATCATTGCGAATCCTAACTGTTCAACGATTCAAATGGTGATGGTTCTAAATCCATTACATAAAAAATACAACGTGAAACGAGTAATTGTTTCCACGTATCAATCCATTACCGGAACGGGTGTAAAAGCAGTGCAACAATTGGAAAATGAATATGCCGGAGTGAAAGGCGAAATGGCGTATCCGTACCCAATACACCGAAATGCCATTCCGCAATGTGATGTGTTTGAAGACAACGGCTACACCAAAGAAGAAATGAAATTGGTTCGTGAAACGCAAAAAATTATGGGCGATAGAAGCATTGCCGTAACAGCAACTGCCATCCGAATTCCGGTTGTTGGCGGACACAGTGAAGCCGTAAATGTTGAATTTTCAAATGATTTTGATGTGAATGAAGTGCGTGCACTTTTACACAACACAGCAGGCGTTACCGTTCAGGATAATTTAGACACCAAAACCTATCCAATGCCCATTTATGCTCAAGGAAAAGATGATGTTTTTGTGGGTAGAATTCGCCGTGATGAAAGTCAGCCCAATACATTAAATATGTGGATTGTAGCGGATAATTTACGCAAAGGTGCAGCAACAAATACAGTGCAAATTGCGGAGTATTTGGTGGTAAATAAATTAGTGTAAGATAATTTATTATAGTAAGAAGCTCCTTTTTAGGGGCTTTTTTTGTTTGTTGTTTTACAAGAAATCTTGATATTATTAAGATGTTGCCGAATTTTTATTATTTTTAATTAAATTTGTTAATCATAAACATTTGAAAATATGACTTTAATAATAAATAAATCCAACTCCAAAAATATAGCTAAGCTTTTGACGGAAAAATTAAAAAAAGAACCAAAAAAGGGAAATTTAGCCAAACATTTTGGGAAATTGAAGAGAAATTTAGATGGCTTGAACTATCAGACCAAAATAAGAGAAAATGAAGATTGATTTTATAGCTGATACAAATTTCTTGGTTTACATTCACGAAGGAAATCCTAACGTAGAACCTTTCTTGAACTATAATTTTGGAATATCTTTTATTTCAGAAGTTGAATTACTTGGTTTTAAAGGAATCAAAAAAACGGAAGAAATAAAATTAAAAGAATTAATAAGTGACACTTTTAACATAGATTGGAATTTAAAAATTAAAGAACAAACTATTGAATTAAGAAAAAAGTATAGTATAAAATTACCTGACGCAATTATTGCTTCAACATCCCTAGTATATGGTTTACCTTTGGTAACAGCTGATAAAGGATTTTCAAAAATAGATGAGTTAGATTTAATATTAGTTGAATTTTGAATATAATATTATCAAAGTAAGAAGCTCCTTTTTAGGGGCTTTTTTTGTTTGTTGTTTTACAAGAAATCTTGATATTATTAAGATGTTGTGGAATTTTTGTTATTTTTTAATTAATTTTTTTTACAAATTAATAATTTTATAAAAAGAAAATACATTTACAGTTAGAGAGATATGAAAAAAGCAGTTTTAATTTATAATGCATTAGTGTTTGTTTTTTGTTTTATTATTAGTTTAGTTGATATTTTTACATCAAGTTTTAAAATCGAAACTATATTACTTATTACTTTTTCTATTTTATTTTTATTACCAATATTTTTTATTTTTGAAAAGAGGCATTTAAAAAAATCTTTAAATAGTTTAGCTATAATTAACTTGATACAAGCTTTTAGTATTATTTTTTTTGGAATAACTTATAAATTAGTAATTGGTCCAGATTTAACACTATATTTCATTAGTTCAGGCGATAAAATAATGCAGTTTTCTTTTAAATTTTTCAACATATTTTCATATTTTAATTATATTAAAAATGATAATACTTTGGCACTTGGTATTAATTTTACTCACCTATTTATGTTTATATATTTTTATTTAGAAGCAAAACAAATTAAGGAATAAAAAAAACTTCTTTGTAAATCAAAAAGATTCCAACTTCCTAAACTATTCCTAAAAAAATCACTTTAAGCACCTTTTTCCCTACCTTTGCACCCAATGAAAAAGAAATTAGCCATACTAAACCTGTATTTAATGTCGGCAGTATTGTTCACGATACTGTTTCAGTCATTGCATACCTATCAATATTTAGTGGCTGATGATGTTGAGGAAACCGAAGTGTGTCATCATTCTCACGATGGTTTTTCGCATCAACATTCGGAAGAGGATTGTTCCATTTGTGACTTTCATTTTTGGTTTTATATCCAGCCGGAAGTTTTAACCTATCGATTTGATTTCCCGATTAAACCTGTTCCCTATTTAATTAAGGAACAAGCCATTATTTCTACCTTTTCAGGTTCCCTTTTTTCGCATCGCGGACCGCCGCAAACCGTTTAAAATTTTAGAAACAAAAAATAGTCATTTGCTACATCAATAGTAATGACTCCATGTGTTTTATATTTTGAACCGGAAAATGCGATACTTAATTATCCTTTTCTTCTTGTTATGGTTTGGATTTTCGAGTTATGGTCAATTCACATTAAGTGGAACAATCACCAACGAAAAAAACCAACCGCTAACCGGAAGTCACATTCATACCAAGTACCTGAATACGGCCAGTAATCCAATTGGCGAATTCGAAATCAACGGTTTGCCCAAAGGCGAATTGCGGGTTTATATTTCCTATTTGGGCTATACAACCTGCGACACGTTGGTGGATATGACCGAAGATGTGGTGCTGAATGTACAATTGAAACCTTCCGAAACGAAATTAGAATCGGTTACCGTTAAGCAAAAAACGACCAAAGTCAGCAGTAGTTTATCGGAACAACGCATTTCAAAAGCTTCAATCGAGCGAAATAGTTCCAAAACATTAGCAGATGCATTGAAGGAAGTCCCGGGCGTTTCACTTTTACGTACCGGAACGACCATTGTCAAGCCGGTGATTAACGGTCTGCACAGCAGTCGAGTGCCCATTTTTTCCAATCAAGTTCGCTTAGAAGACCAACAATGGGGAACGGAACACGCTCCGAATTTTGATTTGAATGCGGCCGGAAAAATTTCGGTTGTCAAAGGAGCTTCAGGTTTGCAATACAGTGGCGATGCGGTGGGCGGAATGGTGATTATCGAGTCAATGAGTGTGAAGCAAGATACGTTGTTTGGTAAAACGATTGTCAGCGGTTCATCCAATGGTCGTGGCGGAACAATAAGTTCGAGTATTCACAAAGGAAATTTGAAAGGTTGGCGATGGAATGCGTTGGGAACATTCACTTATTTTGGTGATCGGGAAGCTCCTGATTACATTTTATCCAATTCCGGAAATCGAGAACTGAATTTTTCAGGCGATGTTTCGTATATAAAAGAAAACTATGAACTTTCTGCTTTTTACAGTTTGTATAATGCCACGATTGGAATTTTAAGTGCTTCGCATATTGGAAATGTGACCGATTTGTATAATTCCATCAACAATCAAGTTCCGTATAGAATTGATGATTTTACGTATTCGATTGAACAACCCAGACAAGCCATTCATCATCATTTATTTAAGTTCAATTATTTGCAAAGATTTGATGAAAGCAGTTCGATTTCTACTTTTTATTCGCTTCAATTCAACAACCGAAATGAATTTGACATCCGTAGAGGAGAAAATGTCAACAAATCGGCTTTGGATTTGGAATTAACAACACATTCTCTTCAATCGGATTACAAAAAAGAATGGGAGCGATTTACGTTGAAAACCGGAATCAGCGGATTATTTCAAAATAATTTTGCCAATCCAAGAACCGGTGTGCGACCATTAATTCCAACTTATGTTCGATTTGATGGAAGTGGGTATGGCATCGGAACCTATGAAATCAAAGAGGATTTGATTGTAGATGGTGGCATTCGTTATGATTTTTCAACCATCGAAGCAACGAAATATTATTTGAAATCCCGTTGGGACGAACGCGGTTATCAAGGTGATTTTGGTGACATTATTATAGGTGAAGCGGCAAGCCAATGGTTGACCAAACCAAGGTTTACCTTTCATAATGTTTCTGCGAGTTTAGGTGTACGAAAAGATTTTCAATCGGATTGGAAATGGTTGAATAACTTGAGCTTATCCAACAGAAATCCCAATCCATCTGAATTTTTCTCGGATGGTTTGCATCATTCTACCGGACAAATTGAGTTGGGTGATTTACGTTTGAAAAAAGAAGAATCACTTAAATTTTCTTCTTCTTTATCGAAAAATGGAAAGTCTTTTTCAATGGAAATCAACCCGTTTTTGCATTACATTTCCAATTTTATGTATTTGCGACCCATTGGTTTTGAAACTACGATTCGCGGAGCTTTTCCAGTTTGGGAATTTCAACAAACCAATGCTCGTTTAATGGGACTCGACTTTCATTCGACTTGGAACATCCATTCCAATTGGCAACATAAATTTTCGTTTGCCTACGTAAACGGCGAAGATGAATCCAAAAATCAACCGTTGATAGACATGCCGCCGATGACGATTTCTTCTTCCATCGACTTTAAAAAACCGAAGTGGAACGGATTGCTTTTAGAGCTTCAATCAGAGACCGTTTTTCGTCAAAAC
Source organism: Flavobacterium filum DSM 17961 (assembly GCF_000425465.1). Lineage (GTDB taxonomy): Bacteria > Bacteroidota > Bacteroidia > Flavobacteriales > Flavobacteriaceae > Flavobacterium > Flavobacterium filum. The sequence continues at coordinate 21,900 of NZ_AUDM01000003.1, forward strand.
CGTTATCCGAACTTCAATTTTGAAACGGATATTGTTTTGGATGGCGAATTTGTTCCGGTTTTGGTTGACATCAGTACTCCGCCAAAAGCGTATCAATTGTTTCATTTTTATTCGGAAATGAAGGTGAAGACTTTCAAAAATTTGGATACAACAATCGCATTATCCATTCAAAATATATTCAACACAAACTACCGTGACTACTTAAATCGCCAACGTTTTTTTGTTGATGAAATGGGTAGAAACATACAATTACAAGTAAAATTTAATTATTAAAAAACACAAAAATGAAAAATTTAAAAATCATGGCTTTGGCCTTAACAGCAATCTTTACGTTCAATTCATGTAGTAATGACGATTCTCCGGTGAACGAAGAAGAGGTAATTACCACCGTAATTGCTCGATTTGTGGGAGGCGGGCAAATCATTACTCTAACGTCAAGAGATGCAGACGGAGATGGACCAAATGCTCCGACAGTTACAGTAAGTGGCAATTTTGCAATATCAACAACCTATACCGGTACAGTTCAATTTTTAAATGAATTGGAAAATCCGGCTGAGGACATCTCTGAAGAAGTAGCAGAAGAAGATCTAGAGCACCAAGTTTTTTATCAAATTTCAAATAGTTTAGGTAATTTTAACTACGTTGATTTTGATTCCGAAGGTAAACCACTTGGGTTAGAATTTACCTTTACAACAGGAATAAATCCGGGTACAGGAAATATTACTGTCATCTTGAGACATTTATTAAACAAAAGTGCAGCAGGAGTTTCAACAGGTGACATAACCAATGCCGGCGGTTCAACCGATGCTGAAGTTTCTTTCCCAGTAGTTGTTGAATAAAACCGCTACATTCCATTACAAAAAAGCAAATTCAAAATAATGAATTTGCTTTTTTTATTTCATATTGTGATTTTTATAATGTATTTTTTATTAATTTAGACAATTTAATAGCGATTTCTAACCAAAAACACATTTATTATGAATTCACAATTTACTAAATTAATGAGAATTTTACTTGGGGCTATTCTTGTTATTTTCGGTTTGAACAAGTTTTTAAACTTTATACCGGCTCCTGAACTACCAGACAACGCTGCAGAATTTATTAATTCGCTAGCTTCAACCGGTTATGTTTTACAAGTAGTAGGAATTGTAGAAATTATTATTGGCACTTTTTTACTGCTGAATAAATGGGTTGCTTTTGCTTTAATTGTTTTGGTTCCAATTTCCGTTAATATTTTACTTTTTCATTTGTTTTTAGATATTCCCGGAATAAGTGGAGCATTATTAGTAGCGGTAATAAACGGTGTTTTGATGTACAAATTATGGCCCAAATACAAACCTTTATTTAACTAAAATTAACAACTCGATTGTTTACATTTGTACATCAATCAATTATTTCAATGAAAAAATCTTTATCAACAATTGCAATTGTTTGTGTGATGAGTATGAATGCACAAACCAGTTCTCCTATTCAATATCCTGAAACAAAAAAAGTTGACGTAAAAGACACTTATTTTGGTACGGAAGTAAACGACCCTTATCGTTGGTTGGAAGACGATCGCTCAAAGGAAACAGAAGATTGGGTAAAAACCCAAAATGAAGTGACTTTTAAATTTTTAAACACCATTCCTTATCGTAATCAAATTAAAGAACGATTAGGAAAATTGTGGAATTACGAACGCATTTCTGCTCCTTTTAAAGAAGGAAATTATACCTATTTTTATAAAAATAACGGTTTGCAAAATCAATCCGTTTTATACCGAAAAGACAAATCAGGTAAAGAAGAAATTTTTTTAGACCCTAATACATTTGCAGCGGACGGAACAACTTCGTTGGCCAATTTAGAATTTTCAAAAGATGGTTCGCTCGTGGCTTATTCTACTTCGGAAGCCGGAAGCGATTGGAACAAAATCATCATTATGGATGCTTTTTCAAAAAAAGTGCTGGAACAACCCATAGTTGATGTAAAATTCAGCGGCATTTCTTGGTTAGGAAATGATGGTTTCTTTTATTCTAGTTATGACAAACCAGAAGGAAGCGAACTTTCTGCCAAAACCGATCAACATAAATTGTATTACCACAAATTAGGCACTTCTCAAAAAGAAGACAAAGTCATTTTTGGACTAAACGAAAAGAGACGTTATGTGGGTGGTGGTGTTTCTGAAGACCAACAATACTTGATTATCACGGCGGCTAACTCTACAACCGGGAACGAGTTATATATTAAAGATTTAAGTAATCCAAATAGTAAGTTAGAAACGATTGTAGATAATTTCAATAGTAATAATTATATAATTGATAATGTTGGTTCAAAATTATACATCGTAACGAACTTGAATGCTCCTAACCAAAAAATTGTAACGGTGGATGCAAAAAACGCCAAGCCTGAAAACTGGAAAGATTTTATTCCGCAAACGGATTATGTGTTATCTCCTTCAACCGGTGGCGGATACATTTTTGCCAATTATATGAAAGATGCGATTTCACAAATTGTTCAATACGATTATAATGGAAAAGCAATTCGCGACATTAAATTACCTGGCGTAGGTTCTGCCGGAGGTTTCGGTGGAAAAAAGACGGAAAAAGAATTATACTTCTCTTTTTCCAATTATGTCACACCCGGAACCATTTACTCTTTTGATCCCAAAACCGGAACATCAAAAGAATACCAAAAACCGAAAGTAGATTTCAATTCTACGGATTATGAAAGTAAGCAAGTGTTTTACACTTCTAAAGACGGCACAAAAATTCCGATGATTATTACCCATAAAAAAGGAATAAAATTGGATGGTAAAAACCCTACCATTCTTTATGGATATGGTGGATTCAATGTAAGCTTAACACCAAGTTTCAGTATTACCAATGCTGTTTGGATGGAAAATGGCGGAATTTATGCGGTGGCTAATTTACGTGGTGGCGGTGAATACGGTAAAAAATGGCACGATGCCGGAACACAATTGAAAAAGCAAAACGTATTTGACGATTTTATTGCTGCCGGCGAATATTTAATCGCTCAAAAGTATACGTCATCTGATTATTTAGCTATTCGCGGTGGTTCTAACGGTGGATTATTGGTGGGAGCGGTAATGACGCAACGTCCGGATTTAGCAAAAGTCGCTTTACCGGCGGTAGGCGTGTTAGACATGCTACGTTACCATACGTTTACAGCAGGAGCAGGATGGGCGTATGACTACGGAACAGCTAACGATAATAAAGATATGTTTGAGTATTTAAAAAACTACTCGCCAGTTCACAATGTAAAAAAAGGAGTAAAATACCCTGCTACTTTAGTAACAACCGGTGACCACGATGATAGAGTTGTTCCTGCACACAGTTTTAAATTTGCAGCTGAATTACAAGACAAACAAGCGGGTGAAAATCCGGTGTTGATACGAATTGATGTGAATGCCGGACATGGTGCCGGAAAACCAATTTCCAAAACCATTGAGGAAAATGCCGATATACAAGCTTTTACGTTGTTTAATATGGGGATAAAGAAAATCTAGCTTTCAACATTTTTTTTCATATAACCATTAAGAAATTAAGGTTCATTAAGAAGTTTGACTTAATGAACCTTAATTTCTTAATGGTTTAATACTATTTGATTCTAATACTCAATCTTCCCCAAATAACTCATTTGTCTAACAATTTTATTCTTTCTACGATTGATGTAATTGGAAGAATTAGTTGCTTTAAATTTTCTTGGATTAGGTAAAATTGCTGCAATTCCGGCAGCTTCACGTGGAGTCAAGTTAATCGCGTCTTTTCGATACCATACGCGTGATGCTTCTTGTGCTCCATAAACCCCGTTACCCATTTCAATACTATTTAAATAGACTTCCATGATGCGTTCTTTTCCCCAAATCAATTCGATTAAAACAGTGAAATAGGCTTCCAAACCTTTTCGTAAATAACTTCTTCCTTGCCATAGAAAAACGTTTTTGGCCGTTTGTTGCGAAATGGTACTACCGCCACGCAGTTTTTTTCCTTTTTTGTTGGCTTCCATTGCTTTTTCTATCGCTTCAAAATCAAAACCATTATGCGTTAAAAAATGACCGTCTTCACTGGCAATCACCGCTTTTTGAAGATTAATCGAAATTTCTTCTATCGGCACCCAATCGTGACTGCATATCATTTCTTTGCCTTCCTTTTTTTGTTCGAAGGCTCTTATTCCCATTAAAGGTGTAAAAGGAACCGGAACAAATTTATAGAGAATGACCATAAAAATAGAAATTCCAAAAAACCACAACATTGCTTTCCAAAGGAAACGGAATATTTTTCTTATCATACAAAATGAATTATTCTCCAAAAGTAAATAGAAAAATAGAAAATGTTGTTTTATTTATGTTTTTATCAAAGCTACTCCTTCACCAACCTATAACTCCCCACTAATTTGCCATTATTTTTTACTTCAACGATATATACTCCTATTGCATAATCACTAGTATTCAATTGATATTCTTTTATCCCTTCTGCTTCTTGATTCAAGAGTATTCTTCCTGCAAAATCATATACTTTTAGCGATACCTTTTCAAGGGTATTTTTAAAATAAAGGGTTGTAGTTTCTTTAGCCGGATTAGGAGCAATAACAACCGGAATTTGTTGAAAATCACTAATCGACAATGTGCAACCCTCCACAGGAATATACAATGGAGTAGGTGATGTAGTTGTCGTACCATTGCCATACTGCCCAAATTGATTGTTACCCCACGCCCATAGTGAGCCATCTGATTTTAACGCAACTGCGTGAAAGGTACCGCCTGCTACCGCTACCCAATTGGAATCAGTACCAATTTGAACCGGAGCATTACGTTGAGTAGTGGTGCCATCGCCTAATTGACTTTGGTCATTTCTACCCCAAGCCCATAGTGTACCATCAGATTTAATAGCATAAGAAGATTGGAAACCTGCTGAAACATACATCCAAAATTCTTCCCCTAGTCTTCTGGCTATGAATTGATTAAATCCCGTACCGGCTTGACCGTTTGCATTACCTCCGAAAGTCCATAATTCACCATTGGTTTTAAGACCTAATAAATGATTAGCACCAACGGATATATACTCCCAGTCGTTGCCCGGCCATAATTGAGTCGGGTTGTTGATTGTAGAGACCCCTGAATCACCTAACATACCCCCATTAGTACCCCAACCCCAAAGCGTTCCATTTTCTTTGATGGCTATACCATTTCTTACATGACTAGCTTCTACTTGTTTCCAATCGGTATCAGGGTTAATTTGAACGGGTGACAATACATTACTACAACAAGTTACCGCACTTCCCATTTGTCTGCCATCGTTTTGACCCCAACCCCATAAAGTGCCGTTGGTGCGAATCCCGAACGTATGAGCAGTACTAGATATGTGTTTCCATGTAGCATTCCCAATTTGAGAAAATGTTGATTGACCTACAATAGCACTTCCAACTCCCAATTGACCATATTGATTTGCACCAATTCCCCATAAAGTACCGTCATTCCTCAAAACAAATGTATTTTCTGATCTACCTGCAATTACAGACAACCAATTAGTTTCTGTTGATAATTGTATTGGAGTTAATTCAGGAATAAAATTTTCATTACCCATTTGATAACCATTGTCAGAACCCCAGGTCCAGAAGCTATTATTAGTCTTTAATGCAACAATATGATAAAGACCTGAACTTATCTTCGTAAAGCATTGAGAATATATATAGTTATTTAGTAATATAATTAAACTAAATACAATCTTTTTTAAACATATTTTCATCTTGTAATTTTTAAATGATTAAACAAAGCTGATGACTTAATCAACAGCTTTGTGATTTTTATTGTTTTACAACTTTATGTTGTGATACAATCTGCCCATTGTTCTTTATCACAGCCACATAAATCCCACTCGGTAATGCATTCATATCAATCGTGTAGTGTCCTTTTTCTTCCTTGATTTCTTTAGAATAGATTAGTCTTCCGGTCAAATCAAATAAATAAAGTTGACTATTCATTTTAACGTTTTCAAAATCAAAATACAGTATACCTGTAGTTGGGTTGGGTGTAAAAGCCACTTTTGATTGAATGTAATTGTAGTTGTCTTTTTGGGTTTCAACAAGCTTTTCAGTAGTATTGTTTTCCACACAACTCGGTATGAATAATTTGAAATCATATAAACAGACTCTGCCTTCGGCGTCTGTTCCGGTGAGTAGAAATTCAACATCTCCCCCTTGATAATTGCCTAAGGGTACAATTGTAAATGTGTAAGTTGTTACCCCCGGTGTTATGGTAAAAGCAGCCGGTGTAATAATCATATTTGGTTGAGAGGAAAAAACTGCATTCAAGGTTTGTGTGCTGTTAATCTCAAGTTGAATGACATAACTACAGAATTTGTTTTCTTCTCTTGTAATGTCTCTTTTTTCTACTTCTAATTCGCATTTATCATCACTTCCATCCCATTGAATTGAAATAGCTGTGTTGTTTTGAGCAAAATTTGCTTGAGTAGTAATCAAAAAATAGAAACCAAACATTATTTAAAAGAATTAAGTTAAGTGTTTTAATTTGTTCGATGTTGGATGTTCGAGAAGTGGTAATCTTACATTCATAAAAAGTTGTTTAGTAGTTAACATTTCAAATATAAGAAAAGAAATACAAAAAACAAACAAATTTTTTTGCTAATTTTCTAACATTCAAGGAAGTAATTTTTTTTCCTACTAAATCTGCTAATTCTTTACCCACCAAGCTACCAATCGCAACCCCCATTCCGCCAAGACGAACACCACAAAAAACATTTTCGCTTAACTGTTTCACAATTGGCTTTTTATGATTGCCAACGCCCATAATTCCGCTCCAGCGATGTTCAATTTCAAACGATTGGTTGGGCAAAATTACTTCTTTTAGCAATTGCTCCAACTTGTTTTGAATTATTTCTGTTTGAGCTAATGCTGTTGTGGTTTCTCCATCAAAATCTAAATTTCTTCCTCCACCGAGTAGTATTCTATTTTCAAAATTTCTAAAATAATAATAGCCTTTATCCAAATGAAACGTTCCTTTGATATCTAAATTAGGAATTGGTCTAGTAATCAGAACTTGAGCTCTTGCCGGTTTTACTTCTCCATTGATCAGTTCCTTCGCAAATCCGTTTGTAGCAAAAAACAATTTTTTGGTTGGAAAGGAAAAATCTTCTAACTCAACTTCTACTGCATTATTTTTTTCAATAAACGAAGAAACAGTTTGTTGATTTAAAATTAGAATATTGTTTTGAACTGCTAGTTTCAACAATTGTTGCATCATGTTTCCGGTATCAATCTGAGCTTCATAAGGATTGAAAAGTACATATTCTTGTATTCCCTGAAAAGCAAATCGATCCACTTCTTTCGAAAAAACATCATTTTTAAACAACGGTTTCAACAATTCATTGATAAACGGTAGTTTCTGCAAACATTCTTCATACGTAGATTCATCTTCTTTCAAAAACAATTCATATCCGCCAAAAGGTTTCAAATCTAACGCTTCATCACCAATTCGCTTACGAAGTAATTGTAATCCTTCCCATCTTTTTTGAACCAATTGCAACACTTCTTCTTCTGTATGCGAATGCAAATCGTCCAAGATTTCAGAAACGGAACCAAAGCAGGCAAATCCAGCATTTTTTGTACTCGCTCCTTGCGGAAGAACACCTTTTTCGAGTACTAAAATTTTAGCAGAAGGAAATTTTTCCCGTAATTCAAGTGCACAATGTAATCCTACAATTCCACTACCTACAATGGTAAAATCCACATTTGTAAACCAATTTTTAAGTTCCCAAAAACTAAGTTGCATCTTTTTGAAAAATTTTCATAAATGTACTTTTTATTTTCTTGTTTGAAAATATTTTCAAGAAAAGGCATCATTTTTTGTATTGAAGTCATTGTAATATTTGAATTTTAACATTATGCTTGTTATTATAATAAGAAATCAATCACTATTTTTTAAAATTGTTAATAAAATAGTAAAATCATCTATTAACAGCATGAAAATAATTTTACATTTGAATTTAATTAACTTAAATATTTAACCATGAAACTTAAATTACTCTGTGTCTCACTGTTGGCAAGTATAAGTTTTTCTGTTGCCCAAAGTACTTCTCCTTGGACAAAAGTTTCAACTTTTTCTTCCGGAGTGTTGGAAAGTCGTCTTGATCTTCCCCAACAAAATTTATTTAACTTAAACGTAGAGGCTGTGAAGCAGTCTTTAAACACCGTTCCTAACCGATTTTCGTCTCAAAAAAACGGTATCGTAATGGAATTTCCAAATGAAACGGGGAAAATGGAACGCTTCAGTGTTTTTGAAAATTCACAAATGGAAGCTGCTTTAGCTGCACAATATCCTGAGATTAAATCGTATATCGGAATTGGGATTGATAATCCTACCTCAACCATTTATTTCAGTATTTCTCCATTAGGATTCAAATCAATGCAACTAAACGCAGGAAAATCAGCTGTTTTTATTGAACCTATTTCTTCTGATTTGACCACTTATACCGTATATCGCAAAGCAGATAAAGTAAAACACTTTTCTCCTTTTGAATGTGGTGTAATTGACACGGTAAATGAACAAATTGACCCTTCTACATTACGTCCAAATGCTGATGATAGTACATTAAGAACTTTTCGTTTAGCTTTATCATGTACTGGAGAGTATGCAACCTATTTTGGCGGCACAACGGCTTTAGCTTTGGCCGCTATGAACAATACAATGACTCGAGTAAATGGCGTTTTTGAAAAAGATTTTGCCATCAGAATGGTTTTGGTTGCCAACAATAACTTGGTTATTTATACAAATGCTTCAACTGATCCATATTCTCCTGCTACAAGCATGTCGAATTGGAATAATCAATTGCAAACTACTTTAACCAATGTTATTGGAGAAGCCAATTATGATGTTGGTCACTTATTTGGTGCTACTGGTGGTGGTGGAAATGCCGGTTGTATTGGCTGTGTTTGTGTAAACAATCAAAAAGGTAGAGGTTATACTTCTCCAGCAAATGGCGTTCCGTCTGGCGACACCTTTGATATTGATTATGTTGCTCACGAATTTGGTCATCAATTTGGTGCTAACCATACGTTTTCAATGAGCAACGAAGGAACCGGAGCGAATATGGAGCCAGGTTCTGGATCAACTATTATGGGTTATGCCGGAATTACAAGTCAAGATATTCAACCCAACTCAGATGCTTATTTTCATGCTATTAGTATTCAACAAGTAACCAATAATGTGAAAGGAAAAACCTGTCAAACCAATACAGCAACAGGAAATGCGGTGCCTACTGCCAATGCAGGATTAGATTACACCATTCCGAAAAGCACGCCATTTATGTTAACCGGTTCAGGAACCGATGCTAACGGCGATGTGTTAACATTTAACTGGGAGCAATTTGACAATGCGGCATCAACCGCAACTGGTGCAAGTTCTGCAGCAAGTGCTACAAGAACTACAGGGCCTACTTTCAGATCTTACAATTCAAGTACTTCTCCTGTTCGTTACTTCCCAAGAATGCAATCTGTTTTAGCGGGTGCAACTACAACAGCAGGTACAGAAATTACTGTTGAAGCCTTACCATCAGTAGCCAGAACAATGAATTTCAGATTAACTGTTCGTGACAACAGAGAGGGTGGTTCTGCTAACAACAGTGACGATATGGTTGTGACAGTTAATGCAACAGCTGGACCATTTACAGTAACTTCACCAAACGCAGCTGTTTCATATGCCGGTGGAAGTTCACAAACTGTAACATGGAACGTAGCCGGAACAACGGCGAACAATGTAAATTGTGCCAATGTTGATATTTTAATTTCAACAGACGGTGGAAATACTTGGACAACTTTATTAACTGCTACACCTAATGATGGTTCACAAGCGGTAACAATGCCAAACGTGAGTAGCTCTACCTGTCGCATTATGGTGAAAGGAAATAATCACATTTTCTTTGATGTTTCTAATGCTAATTTTACGTTGACAACAGCTGTAGCTGATACTACTGCACCAACGGCACCAACGAATTTAACCGCTGCCGGTACAACTCAAACTTCCACAAATTTATCTTGGACAGCCTCTACAGATAATGTAGGTGTGACTGGTTATGATGTATATAGAGATGGTTCATTACTTGCTTCTGTAACCGGAACAACTTATACTGCAACAGGTTTAACCGCATCAACGACTTATTCTTTCTTTGTTCGTGCAAAAGACGCTGCCGGAAATGTTTCTGGTAACAGTAACACCGTTTCAGTAACTACTCAATCTGCTCCTGCTCCTGATACAACGGCTCCAACAGCTCCTACATTATCAGCTTTAGGAACTACACAAACTTCAACAAATTTATCATGGTCTGGTGCAACCGATAATGTAGGTGTCACTGGTTATGATGTGTATCAAAACGGAACTTTCTTAGCATCAACAACAGCAACTACCTATGTTGCAACAGGTTTAACAGCTTCAACCGCTTATACTTTTAATGTTAGAGCAAAAGATGCTGCCGGAAATATTTCGGTGAATAGCAATACGGTTAGTGTAACTACTTTGGCTAATACTACTGTAACTTATTGTGCTTCAAGAGGAAATAGCACAGCGGATGAGTTCATCAATAGAGTACAACTAGGTTCTATAAATAATTTATCGGGTAACAATGGCGGATATGGTAACTTTACTAATTTATCAACTAATTTAGTAAGAGGAACTAGTAATGCAATTACAATTACACCGGGATGGACCGGAACTGTTTACAGTGAAGCATATCGTGTTTGGATTGATTGGAATAGAGATGGTGATTTTGCCGATGCTGGCGAACAAGTTTTCAACAGAAATCGCACAACAGCAACTCCAATTTCGGGAAGTTTTACGGTGCCAACAACGGCTCTTTTAGGTCAAACCAGAATGAGAGTTTCAATGAAATACAATGCTTCTCCAACTTCTTGTGAAACATTCTCATTTGGTGAAGTAGAAGATTATACGGTTAACGTTGTTTCTTCCGGTAGAGAAGGTGAAGTAGAAATTGAACCTATCGTGAGTAGCAGCATTAAATTATATCCAAATCCGGTGAAAGATGGAAACTTATTCATTTCATCAGAAACGGTTTATTCGCAATTCAGAATTATTAACGTAATGGGTCAAGTGGTGCAAACCGGAACTTTATCTGAAAACACAGTGAATGTTTCCTCGCTAACAACGGGTACTTATTTACTTGAATTAGTAAACGAAACGAGTTCAGAGACAAAACGTTTCATTAAACAATAAAAAAATAATATCCTTTTTTTAGAACCATCTCTTTATCGGAGATGGTTTTTTTATGCAAAAAACGTTACTTTTATACTTTTAATTTTTTTATGCAATGAAAAAAAGTATCATTATTTTCACTTTATGTATGGGAATTCAAACACTAGCCGCCCAAGAAGTTTTAACACCTGAAACCTTATGGAAATTAGGTCGAGTTTCGCCTTTAGGTATTTCGAAAGATGGTAAAAATATACTTTATAAAGTTTCTATTCCTTCAGTGGAAGAAAACAAATCGAATTCGAAGACATTCAGCATTCCAGTTAACGGAGGAACGGCTACTGAAATTACCGATACCAAAGAACTATTAGTGGATAAAAATCTTTCGCCAGACGGTAAATATAAACTCTCAAACAAAGAAGTTAAAGTTGAAAAAATCAATGGAAAAGATGTACATCCCGATTTAAAAAAATCAGATGTTCAAATTTACAATGGTTTAAATTATCGCCATTGGGATACTTGGAACGAAGGAAGTTATAACCATGTCGGCTTTTCTGAAGTTGATAAAGAAAAATCATTTGTTGACATCATGAAAGACGAACCTTTCGATTCTCCTCAAAAACCATTTGGTGGAGACGAAGATTATGTTTGGTCCAAAGATGGTAAAAGTATTATTTATGTATGTAAAAAGAAATCGGGAACTGCGTATGCCGTTTCTACCAATACCGATTTATACGAATACAACTTAGAAACCAAAACCACAACAAACCTAACCGAAAACAATTTAGGTTACGACACTCATCCCACCATTTCTCCAAATGGTGAATTATCGTGGTTACAAATGAAACGGGATGGTTATGAAGCCGATATAAATGATATTATCGTACGTTTCAAAGGAATGGACATGAACTTAACCGCCAATTGGGACGGAACAGTGGACAGTTTCACTTGGAGTTCCGATGGTAAAAAAGTCTATTTTTTAGCTCCGGTTGATGGCACCAAACAACTGTTTGAAGTGAACTTTCCGGGATTAACTCGAATAGCCATTACGGTGCGTCAAATTACCTCAGGTGATTTTGATGTGACGGATATTGTTGGCTTTTCAGGAGACAAAGTTATTGTTGGAAGAACTGATATGAACCATGCTAAAGAAATTTATTCCTATGATTTTAAGAAAAAAACATGGTTACAAATCACCAAAGTAAACAATGAAACGTACAACAAATTAGCTTTACCCAAATTTGAAAAACGATATGTAACTACAACTGATGGAAAAAAAATGTTGGTTTGGGTCATTCTTCCTCCCAATTTTGATGCAACAAAAAAATATCCGACTTTATTGTATTGCCAAGGTGGGCCACAAAGTGCCTTGTCACAATCGTATTCCTTCCGTTGGAATTTCAGTTTAATGGCTTCACAAGGTTATGTAGTGGTAGCACCAAACCGTCGCGGAATGCCGGGTCATGGTGTAGCTTGGAACGAACAAATCAGTAAAGATTGGGGCGGACAAGTAATGGATGATTATCTTTCTGCCATTGATGATGTTTCCAAAGAAAATTATGTGGACAAAAACCGTTTGGGAGCTGTTGGTGCAAGTTACGGTGGTTATTCCGTTTTCTATTTAGCCGGAATACACAACAAACGTTTTAAATCATTTATCTCTCATTGCGGTGTGTTCAATTTAGAAAGTATGTATGGAACAACAGAAGAAGTGTTCTTTACCGATTGGGACTTAGCCGGACCCTATTGGGATAAAACCAATGCTTTGGCACAAAAAACCTATTCACAATTTAATCCCATTAAAAATGTAACCAAATGGGATACACCAATCTTAATTATTCAAGGTGGAAAAGACTACCGTGTGCCAATCGGGCAAGGACAAGAGGCGTTTCAAGCGGCTCAATTGCAAGGCATCAAAAGTAGATTTGTTTATTTCCCGGAAGAAAACCATTGGGTACTCAAACCCCAAAATGCGATAGTTTGGCAACGCGAGTTTTTTGGATGGTTGAAAGAGACGTTATAAAGTAAATAACAAAAAATCCCAAGCTCAACACTTGGGATTTTCTATTTATTCCGGATCGTTCATTTTAAAACTCTCCATAAATTTTGTGGTATAATTTCCGGCTACATAATCCGGCTCGTCCATTAATTGTCGGTGAAATGGTATGGTGGTTTTAATTCCTTCGATATAAAACTCATCTAAAGCACGTTTCATCTTGTTTATTGCTTCCTCACGGGTTTGAGCTGTGGTAATCAATTTGGCTATCATCGAATCATAATTTGGTGGAATCGTGTAACCTGCATACACGTGTGTATCTAGACGAACGCCATGTCCACCCGGTGCATGAAGTACCGTGATTTTTCCCGGTGAAGGTCTAAAATCATTGTACGGATCTTCTGCATTAATACGACATTCAATTGAATGTAATTGAGGTAAATAATTTTTACCGGAAATTGGCACACCTGCTGCTACTAAAATTTGTTCTCGAATCAAATCGTAATCAATAACTTGTTCCGTAATTGGATGTTCAACTTGTATACGTGTGTTCATTTCCATGAAGTAGAAATTTCGGTGTTTATCCACCAAAAATTCAACCGTTCCGGCCCCTTCATATTTAATGAACTCTGCGGCTTTTACAGCAGCTTCTCCCATTTTTTGACGCAATTCATCGGTCATAAACGGAGAAGGAGTTTCTTCTGTTAATTTTTGATGACGACGTTGAACGGAGCAATCTCTTTCGGATAGGTGACACGCTTTTCCATAAGCATCTCCTACTACTTGTATTTCAATATGTCTTGGTTCTTCAATCAATTTTTCCATGTACATACCATCGTTTCCGAAGGCTGCAGCAGATTCTTGACGAGCACTTTCCCAAGCTTTGAGAAGATCTTCTTTTTTCCAAACAGCACGCATACCTTTACCACCACCACCGGCAGTAGCTTTAAGCATCACAGGATAACCCATTTCTTTCGCTATCTTTTCGGCTTGTTCATACGATTCTAAAATTCCGTCAGAACCGGGAACACAAGGAACACCTGCTGCTTTCATTGTGGCTTTAGCAGTAGCTTTATCTCCCATTTTATCAATCATTTCAGGAGAAGCACCAATAAACTTAATGCCGTGTTCTTGACAAATTTTAGAAAACTTAGCATTTTCAGATAAAAATCCGTAGCCTGGATGAATCGCATCAGCATTGGTAATTTCTGCTGCTGCAATAATATTCGACATTTTTAAATAGGACAAATTACTAGGTGGAGGACCAATACAAACGGCTTCATCGGCAAACTTTACGTGAAGACTTTCTGCATCGGCCGTAGAATAAACCGCCACAGTTTTAATCCCCATTTCCCTACAGGTTCTAATCACACGTAATGCAATTTCTCCACGGTTGGCTATTAATATTTTTTTAAACATATTTTTTTCAATTAGATAATTAGACAATGTGTCAATTAGACAATTAAGAAGAAAGAAAAACATCTAACTCCCAACTTCTAACTTCTAACTTTTTATGACGGATCTACTAAGAATAAAGGTTGATCAAATTCAACAGGAGACATGTCGTCTACTAAAATTTTGACAATTTTACCTGAAAATTCAGATTCAATTTCGTTGAATAATTTCATTGCTTCCACTACACATACAACATCACCTTTTGAAATTGTTGAACCAACTTCAACAAAAGGAGCTTTGTCTGGTGCTGGTTTTCTGTACAAGGTACCAATCATTGGCGATTTAATTGTAATGTATTTTGAATTGTCTTCAACCGGTGCACTTGCAGGAGCTGGAGTACTTGCCGGTGCAGGAGCTGCGGGAGCAACAGGTTGTTGCATCATTGGTTGCATAGGTTGAGCGGCTGGATAATGTTGAAAATAAGACGCTTCAGCTGCACCTGCTTCAGTTGTTTTGATGGTGATTTTAAAATCATCCATTTCTAATTTAACTTCGGTAGCACCTGATTTTGCTACAAATTTGATTAGGTTTTGAATTTCTCTAATATCCATGATATTCTAGTTTAGTTTAGTTTTTTATTTTTTGTCGTATGCCCATTTAAGATAAATAGAACCCCAAGTAAATCCACCTCCAAAGGCAGCAAAAATGAGGTTATCTCCTTTTTTTAACTTGTGTTCAAAGTCGCTTAACAAGAGTGGAAGTGTAGCAGAAGTTGTATTTCCATATTTTTCAATATTGACTAATACTTTGCTTTCATCTAATCCCATTCTGCCGGAAGTTGCATCAATAATTCTTTTGTTGGCTTGGTGGGCAACTAACCAATTTACATCATCATGTGAAAGATTGTTTCGTTGCATAATTTTTTCACTCACATCGGCCATTCCGGAAACTGCATATTTGAAAACAGTTTTACCGTCTTGAAATACAAAATGTTGCTTATTTTTTACAGTCTCTTCAGATGGAGGAAGGATGGAACCTCCTGCATCAATTTTTAAAAATTCTCTACCAATTCCGTCACTTCTTAAGTACTCATCTTGAAATCCTAATCCTTCATGGTTAGGCTCAAAAAGAACAGCACCTGCACCATCTCCAAAGATAATGCAGGTAGCTCGGTCAGTATAATCAATAATGGAGGACATTTTATCCGCACCAATTAAAAGTACTTTCTTATATCTTCCTGATTCTATGTAGGCTGAAGCAGTGGACATTCCGTAAAGGAAACTCGAACAGGCGGCTTGCAAATCATAGGCGAATGCATTTGTAGCACCAATTTGAGTGGCAACATAAACCGCTGTTGAAGCAACCGGCATGTCAGGAGTTGCAGTTGCAACAATAACTACATCAATTTCTTCAGGATTTAGTTTTCTTTTTTCAATTAAATTTTGAGCTGCTTTTATAGCTAAAAAAGATGTTCCTTGACCTTCTTCTTTTAATAATCTTCTTTCTTTAATTCCAGTACGTGAAGTAATCCATTCATCATTTGTATCCACCAATGTTTCAAGAACTTGGTTAGACAACACAAAATCAGGAACATAAGCACCCACGGCGGTAATAGCGGCTGTTGTTTTACTCATAGGTTATATTTGTTTTCTCTTCCTTTAAAAGGCTAAAAGAGGTGGAAATTACAAAAAAAAATCGATATTTAATTCTTTTAAAATGCTAATTTTCAAGAAATATAGGTATAACAAAAAAACTCCCACAAGGTGAGAGTTTATCTGTATTCGATAAGTAATTTTTAAGCAACAGCTTCTGTTTTATCAATCACTACTTGACCACGGTAGTACATTTTACCTTCATGCCAATAAGCTCTGTGGTATAAATGTGCTTCACCTGTAATTGGGCAAGTTGCAATTTGTGCAGCAGTTGCTTTATAATGAGTTCTTCTTTTGTCTCTTCTGGTTTTCGAGGTTTTTCTCTTTGGATGTGCCATTTTACTATATTATTTATCCGTTAATAGTTTTTTTAATTCATCCCATCTGGGATCCGTTTCATGCTCTTTTTTGTCTTCTTTTTTCTCTTTAACTTTCTGATGATCTTGGTTTTCTATTGCATTTGATTTCAAACTTCCGTCTTTTACACCGGGATGAACTCTCTTAAAAGGAATTGACAACACAATCATTTCATAAATATATTGTGCAATATCAATTTGATGTTCTCCATGAGGAAGAATTAACAATTCTTCATTTTCATCATTAAAAACATCTCCAAACTGAACAACCAAACGAATCTTTCCTTTAATAGGCAAGTCAAATGACTCACCGGTCAAGTCACAAGGCACATTTACAGTACCGTTATGTTTAAAATGAAGTTCAAGCATCGTTGTTTTCTTTTCTAAAACAACATCAACTTTTACATCACATTTTTCAAACTCATCATATTCAAAGCGATCAAAGAACGTTTTATCTATCTGATAGTCAAATTGGTGTTTTCCTAACTTTAATCCGATAAACGGAATCAAATATTCTTTAGATACTTTCATCATCAACACAATTTGTCCCGAAAATTCGGATTGCAAAGATATAAAATAATCGCAATTCCAAAACAGTTATAAACATTTTTTTGTTTAAAACTGTTTTTCTTTTGTTTTCATTGGTTTTTCGGTCAATTCTTGATACTCATTTCGGGCATTATAAATGTCAATTGCCAAAAAAACAGCTTCCTTAAAGGAGTTAAAATCGGCTTTGTCTTTTCCGGCAATTTCAAAAGCCGTTCCATGATCAGGTGACGTTCTGATTTTATTTAAACCTGCTGTGTAATTTACACCATGCCCAAACGACAATGTTTTAAAAGGAACTAAACCTTGATCGTGATAACAAGCAATAACCGCATCAAACTGTTCGTGTTGCCCATTTCCAAAAAAACTATCTGCTGCATAAGGCCCAAAAACAAATGTTCCTTGTTCAAACATTTTTTTTAAGGTTGGGCGAATAATTTGGTCATCTTCTTTCCCAATTACTCCATTGTCACCACAATGTGGATTTAATCCTAAAACTGCAATTTTTGGTTTTCCTATTTTAAAATCCTGAACCAAAGATTGTTTTACTGTTTTTATTTTTTTAATAATTAATTCCTCTGTAATGTGTTTGGCAACTTCTGTTACCGGAACATGGTCCGTTAACAACCCAACTCTCAGATTATCACTAACCATTAACATTAATGCATCTCCTTCTAATTCTTGGTTTAAATAATCCGTATGACCGGGAAATTTAAATTCATCTGATTGGATATTATATTTGTTTATTGGTGCTGTAACTAGCACATCAACCAAACCGTCTTTCAAAGCTTTTGTGGCTTCAGTAAACGATTTTATAGCATATTTACCGACAACATCATCTGAAACACCATATTCCAAGTTAAAACTCTCTTTCCAAAGATTCAACACATTAATTTTTCCGGGTACAATTTGTTCTAATTTGTCAATTCCGTGAAGAGTTGCAGTTGATTCGAAGCTTTTTTTGAGATAAGAAAGCATTTTTACATTAGCAAAAATTACAGGTGTGCAAAATTCTAACATTCGAGCATCTTCAAATGTTTTTAAAACCACTTCACTGCCAATTCCGTTTAAATCTCCAATTGAAATTCCTACGAGAATATTTTCTGCTTTTTTAACCATAACTAGTGATAATTTATTGCTAATTTTGAGGTGCAAATTTAAGAAAATAAAACCACATATGTTTACAGGAATTATAGAAACTCTAGGAAGAATAAAATCCATCGAAAAAGAACAAGATAACATCCATATTTCAATTTCTTCAGATATTACAAATGAGTTAAAAATTGATCAAAGTGTGGCTCATAATGGAATTTGTTTGACCGTTGTAGCGATAGAAAACGATTGCTACACAGTAACCGCCATCAAAGAAACCATAGAAAAAACAAATTTGGGACACTGGAAAACCGGAGATTTTGTAAATTTGGAAAGAGCCATGCGATTAGGAGATCGATTGGACGGGCACATTGTTCAAGGCCATGTTGACCAAATAGGCAAATGCATCAACGTTGAAAACGCCAACGGAAGTTGGTATTATACTTTTCAATATGATTCTTCTCTGAACAACATCACCATAGAAAAAGGTTCCATAACTGTTAATGGTGTGAGTTTAACAGTCGTAAATTCTAAACGAAATGAATTTAGTGTTGCTATTATTCCTTACACGTATGAACACACCAACTTTCATGCAATTAAGAAAGGTTCTGTGATAAACTTAGAATTTGATGTGATTGGAAAATATGTTTCCCGACTACAGGAACTAAGAGGATAAAAAAAACGCTGAAATAATTCAGCGTTTTTTTGTATTTTGATAAGTTGTGAACTTATAATAAGCAAATAACAATCCGGCACATAACAAAATTACCAATCCACCATCAATTGGCAATCCCGGTGGGGGCGGCGTAGGTGGGGGCGGATTCTGATTAACACTACCAACAGAAGCAAGAGAAGTTAATGTAAACATTCCCATTAAGCAGATCATTAAAGTAGTTAACAATTTATTTGGAACAATTCTCATAGGGTGTAAAAGTAAATAAATTTTTCTTTTAACAAAATATTTCGACAAATAAAATAAAAATCCTCCTAAAACAAAAACCTTGTCTTCATTTTTTTGAGATAATTCTTTTAAAATCAAAAAACCTCGGCAAAAGTACATCTTTTTTATTAATCAATTCTATTTCAAAATTATATTAACGTAAAATATTGTGTTTTGGTTTGAAAGAAGTGAAAAATAATTTTAATTTATAACACATAAAAAATAAAACCTCCCGTTTGGAAGGTTTTGTGGTCCCACTTGGGCTCGAACCAAGGACCACCTGATTATGAGTCAGGTGCTCTAACCAACTGAGCTATAGGACCATTATATTTCTTTTACCACCTGTCCCGATAGCTATCGGGAGAGTCAGGTGCTCTAACCAACTGAGCTATAGGACCATTATATTTCTTTTACCACCTGTCCCGATAGCTATCGGGAGAGTCAGGTGCTCTAACCAACTGAGCTATAGGACCGGCCTAGAGAGTGCAATATTACTACTATTTTTGTTTTACTCAAAATATAAATTAATTTTATTGCTGACTTTCCTTTTGATAATCCGAAACAACATCTCAAATTGTTGATTTAGAATTAGTCAAAAAGTACTTACTTTTGCAAAAAAATGTACAATGCGTAAAATTTTCTACCTTAAAACGTGTGATACGTGTAAAAGAATCATCAAATCACTTCCAAATACAAACGGTTTTATATTCCAAGACATTAAAGAAGAAACAATAACTGTTAAGCAATTGGAAGAAATTCATCAACTTACCGGAAACTACGAAGTGCTTTTTAGTAAAAGAGCCAAATTATACAAAGAAATGGGCTTGAAAGACGAAAAACTCTCCGAACCCGATTTCAAACGATACATTTTAGAACATTATACTTTCCTAAATCGTCCGGTTATTGTGATTGATAAATCTATTTTTGTTGGAAATAGTCCTAAAACCGTTCAAGCTGCCATTGATTTTTTAGCAAATGAGTAAAAGACATTGGGCGTTAATGGCGGCCACCTTGGTTTCCATTATTTATGGGGTTACATTTACCATTGCCAAAGATGTAATGCCGGAATTTATTGAACCTTTTGGCTTCATTGTACTTCGAGTTGGTGGTTCTGTTTTATTATTTTGGATGATTTCCTTTTTTGGACAGAAGGAAAAAATTGCAAAATCTGATTTCCCCAGAATAATTGCTGCTGCATTTTTTGGAGTAGCGTTAAACATGCTTACGTTTTTTAAAGGGTTAAGTTATACCTCACCAATAATGGGAGCGGTTTTGATGGTTACCACTCCTATGATTGTTCTGATTCTTTCGGCAATTATCATGAAAGAACGGATGCTAAAAAGAAAAGTTTTTGGCATCGTTTTAGGTTTGGCCGGAACCATTTCGCTCATTCTATATGGCAAATCGATGATTAATGCACCCAACGAAATGTTGGGGAATTTGTTGGTGTTTATCAATGCTATATCGTATGGTTTTTATCTTATCATTGTAAAAAAATTAATGGATAAATACAATGCTTTTACCTTTGTAAAATGGATTTACAGCTTTGGCTTTTTAATGGTTTTACCTTTTGGCTGGAATGAATTTGATGCCGTAAATTGGGCTTTAGTTCCTGCTGACATTTACTGGAAAATTGGTTTCGTGGTTGTTTTTTCAACCTTCTTAACCTATTTATTAAACTTGGTTTCCATGCGGGAATTAAAACCTACAACTGTTGCCGTTTTTATCTATCTTCAACCTTTATTTGCTACTATTTTTGCCATCAGTTTAGGAAAAGATGAATTGAGTTGGGTGAAAATTGGTTCTGCTATTTTGATATTCACTGGAGTTTATTTGGTAACACAAAAAAAGAAAGTAATTAGTGAATAGTAATTAGTAATTGGCGAATAATGCTATATTGCTAGTCACTATTCACTCATTACTAATCACTTTTTAATTATCTTTGAAAACATTTTTTATACAAGCATGATACAATCAATGACTGGTTTTGGAAAAGCATCAAAGCAACTTTCAACCAAAAAAATAACCGTAGAAGTAAAATCGTTAAATAGTAAAGGATTGGATTTGAATGTTCGAATGCCTTCTGTTTATCGTGAAATGGAGTTGGGTTTGCGTAACTTGATTTCGCAAAAATTAGAGCGTGGAAAAGTTGATTTTTCAATTTTTATTGAAGTTACCGGCGAAGAAACTTCTTCCAAAATCAATGTGCCAATTGTGAAAGGTTACATCAATCAAATGAAAGTGGTAATTCCAAATGCTGATGAAACAGAATTGATGAAAATGGCAGTTCGAATGCCGGATGCTTTAAAAACCGAACGTGACGAAATTGATGAAAACGAATGGAATGAAATTCTAAAAGTGGTTGATGATGCTATGAAAAACATTGCTTCGTTCCGTATTGATGAAGGAAAATCGCTAGAAAACGAATTTATCATGCGAATCGAAAACATTCGAAATTTTATGAATCAAGCGGTGAGTATGGATACCGAACGAATTGAAACCGTAAAAAACAGACTTCGAACCGCTTTAGCAGAATTGGAAGCCAATGTGGAAGAAAACCGTTTTGAACAAGAGTTGATTTTTTATCTAGAAAAATATGACATTACCGAAGAACGGGTTCGCTTAGAAAATCACCTCAATTATTTCATCGAAACTATTGCCGGAACGGAAGCGAATGGAAGAAAATTAGGTTTTATTACCCAAGAAATCGGTCGTGAAATTAATACGATGGGCTCCAAATCCAATCATTCTGAAATGCAAAAATTGGTAGTGATGATGAAAGACGAATTGGAAAAAATTAAGGAACAAGTTTTGAACGTTTTATAAAATAACTGCTTCGATGCCATTATTTAAATTTACTAAAGATTTCAAAAGTTACGCCTATATTTTATTTTTATTAACATTGTTTTCTTGCGGGAGTGCAATTAAAACATTGGTGGGTTTTAAAAATCCAAAAGTAGAAACCAAAGCATCACTTTTGAGTTATTTATCTGAAGTAAAAGAAAATGAAACTACTTATTTTTTGAAAGCGGATAAAATTGGAGATAGTGCTACCGTTTACAGAAATTTTTTGTTCGGATTTAATTCGGATATATTTATGTTTAGTAAAAACGGTCAAAAATTTTGTTATCAAGGAACCGAAGAATGTTCTGGAATTCAAATGACAAATGCTTTTAAAAATTTTAATGAAAATTATGCTCCCTGCGTGAATGATTCAGAAACAACGCTTTCCTCTTTAATAAATAAATTGGTTGATATAAATGGAAAAGCATTAAATATAAACGATTTGCCATCAGCAGAGTATTATATTTTTCAAAGTTGGAATAAATATTCATCATCAACAAAAAGATTGAAAGAAGATATTAATTGGTTATATGATTTGAAGAAAAACTCAACTATTCCAATAGAAATTGTTTTGGTAAATACCGATTTATTAGAAGATTGGGGTTTAGAAAAAAATGGAGAATTACCTGTGAAATTTAAAAAAGAAGGAAAAACCATTGATGTGACTTTTGGTAAATTACCTTTAAAAAAATAAAAAAATGACTAGAGGAAAACTACTTGTCTTCTCTGCACCATCCGGCTCGGGAAAAACCACAATTGTCAGACATTTGTTGGCTCAACCTGATTTGAATTTAGAATTCTCTGTTTCTTGTACCACTCGAGAACCAAGAGGTGAAGAAGTGCACGGAAAAGATTATTATTTTATATCGCTCAAAGAATTTAAAAACCACATCAAAGCCGAGGAATTTGTTGAATGGGAAGAGGTTTATCGCGATAATTTTTATGGCACCTTAAAAAGTGAAGTCGAACGCATTTGGGCCAAAGGAAAAAATGTGATTTTCGACATTGATGTAGCGGGTGGGTTGCGTATAAAAAAGAAATTTCCTCAAGAAACTTTAGCTGTTTTTGTAAAACCGCCAAGCATTGACGAGTTAAAAATTCGACTAAAAAAACGCTCCACCGAAAGTGAAGACAAAATTAATATGCGAATTGCCAAAGCATCTGTTGAATTAGCAACCGCACCACAATTTGATAAAGTGATTAAAAATTATGATTTAGAGGTTGCGAAAGCGGAAGCATATGAATTGGTGAAACAATTTATAAATCAAAATGATTAAAATGAAAATCGGATTATATTTCGGCACCTTTAATCCTATTCATGTGGGGCATTTAATCATAGCCAATCACATGGCGGAATATTCTGATTTAGATCAGGTTTGGATGGTGGTTACACCTCACAATCCGCACAAACAAAAAAGTACGTTGTTAGACGATTACCATCGATTGGAAATGGTGCATTTGGCGACCAAAGATTACCCAAAAATCAAACCGTCAGACATCGAATTCAAACTACCTCAACCAAATTATACCGTCAATACGTTAGCTCATCTTCAGGAAAAATATCCGAAGTATGAATTTGCTTTAATTATGGGCGAAGACAATCTGAATTCACTTCATAAATGGAAAAATTACGAAGTCATTTTGCAAAACCATGATATTTTTGTCTATCCTAGACTGAATTCCGGAGTCATTGACGAACAATTTATCAATCATCCAAAAATTCATCGTGTGGGTGCTCCTGTGATTGAATTATCTTCTACTTTTATTCGCGAAAGCATTAAACACGGCAAAAATGTGAGAGCCGTTTTACCGGAACATGTGTGGGCTTTTTTAGACCATAATTTGTTTTATAGGAAGTGAAATGAGAGTTAATTTTCCTATATTGAAAATTAGCGATGATAATTGGAATGAAATGGAAGATGATGGAATGCCATTTCTTTTTCAAAAATTTTATTTTTCTAAAGACAAAGATTTATTTAAAAAACTCTATTTAAATAAAGAGTTTGTAGATAAAAATGGAACTGTTTTTAAAATAACCGGTTTGTCTGAATTGTCATTTTGGTTGTATGGTTTACTATCATTACTTCCAATGGTTCCTAAATCTGAATTTATTTTTATAAATACAGGAAAATCAATTGAACTCAATGAATTGAAATTGTTTTTGATAAAGAAAATAAAAAACATTCCAGACTATGGATTTAACCAAAAATGGATTTCTGAAATTGAAAAATGTAAAACAATTGAAGAAATTTTAAATATTGAAGTTTAATCATTTTCTTGTATTCTCTTAACACTCCTTTACCACTTGTTCCTTTAATCGTTTTGTAACTTTGTTACCGTTTAAGCTTTAACCCTTTTAAACTCTTAAACAAATAACCTTTAAAACAATTTTACAATGACAAACTTCGAATTATACAACCCAACCAATTACATTTTTGGAAAGGGTCAAATAGCCAAATTATCCGAGTTAATTCCGAAAAACAGCAAAATTCTATTGGCATATGGTGGTGGCAGTATTTTCAAAAATGGTGTTTACGATCAAGTGAAATCAGCTCTTTCCGGTTTTGAAATTGTTGAATTTGGTGGTATTGAACCTAATCCGCGTTATGAAACATTGATGAAAGCGGTAGAAATCATTCGCAATGAAAAAATCACGTTTATTTTGGCCGTTGGAGGCGGAAGTGTGATTGATGGCGTGAAATTTATCTCGGGAGCCGTTAATTTTGAAGGTGATGCGATTGAAATTTTGAAAAAACGCATTTTATTCAAAGATATTTCCAAAGTAATTCCGTTTGGAACAGTTTTAACTTTACCTGCAACCGGAAGCGAAATGAACTCGGGTGCGGTAGTGACCATCGAAGCTACGCAAGAAAAATTAACCTTGGGTGGAAGTGCGTTGTTTCCAAAATTCTCCATTTGCGACCCAACTGTGGTGGCTTCATTACCAAAAAGACAATTAGAAAATGGCGTGGTGGATGCTTTTACACATGTGATGGAACAATATTTAACCTATCCGCATGATGCTTTGTTGCAAGACCGCTTTGCCGAAAGTATTTTGCAAACGTTGCTTGAAATTGGTCCCGACGTGGTGCAAAACCCATCGGATTATAAATTGGCTTCTAATTTTATGTGGTGTGCCACAATGGCCTTAAACGGATTGATTCAAAAAGGAGTGCCAAGCGATTGGGCAACACACATGATCGGACACGAATTGACCGCTTTATACGAAATTGATCATGCTAGAACGTTAGCCATTATTGGTCCTAATTTGTACCGTGTTTTATTTGAAACCAAAAAAGAAAAATTAGCTCAATATGGCGAACGCGTTTGGAAAGTAGAAGGAAATTCTATTGAAGAAAAAGCAACCCAAGCGATTGAAAAAACAGTTGAATTTCTTCATAAAATGGGAATGGAAACCAAACTATCTAACTATACCTCTGATTATGAAAAAGCTTCCGATTTTATCGTAAATCGTTTTGAAGAAAGAGGCTGGAAAGCGATGGGCGAAAAACAAAATATCACGTTAGAAAAAGTGAGACAAATTGTTGAGATGAGTTATTAGAAAGAGTGGCTGAGTGGCTGAGTGACTGAGAAAAAAATTCAATCATTATTGTATTCATTAGATACTCAGGTTTTCATTCACTTAACATCTCAACTTTTCAGCTAGTCAAAAAATAAATCAAAAAGGCGTTCCCGAATCAACTTCCGGAACGCCTTTTTTTCAAAACACCAAAACAAAATTTAACTAACTCTAACTTGACTTGTACAAGTGATTTTAGTCATTAACGTCAGTTTTTTTGTTTTATTGTTTTGATTAACAATATTTTATGATTTACCAGATTTTTACTCTTTTCTCTTCCACAAGATACATTCCGTCACCCGGTTTGATGTTAAACGCTTCGTAAAAAGCATCTACATTTTGAAGCGGAACATACGCTCGGTATTGACCGGGTGAATGAGGATCCGTTTTTACTTGATTTTTAATCGCTTCATCTCTTGCTTTACTTCTCCAAATAGTGGCCCATGAGATAAAGAAACGTTGTTCTGGGGTGAATCCGTCAATTAATCCCGGATTTCCTGTTTGTTTTAAATGAATTCTCAACCCGTCTAAAGCAGCACTCACTCCACCTAAATCACCAATGTTTTCTCCTAATGTAAATTTTCCATCCACAAAAATTCCCGGTAAAGGTTCCAATTGTGAGTATTGATCTGCCAAAGCTCCTCCCAATTCGGTAAATTGTTTTAAATCTTCGTCACTCCACCAGTTTACTAAATTACCATCAGCATTGTAACGTGAACCACTATCGTCAAAACCATGTGAAATTTCGTGACCGATTACAGCTCCAATTCCACCATAATTTACAGCTTCATCTGCTCTGTAATCATAAAAAGGTGGTTGAAGAATTGCAGCAGGAAATACGATTTCATTAAACGAAGGGTTATAATATGCATTCACTGTTTGAGGGGACATTCCCCACTCTGTCTTGTCAACGGGCTTGTTTAGTTTAGCAAAATTCTCAGCATTTCTCCATTTGGTAATGTTTTTCATATTATCAAAATAGGTTCCGCCTTGAGTTGGTGAAACAATTACCACTTTTGAATAATCTTTCCATTTGTCAGGATATCCAATTTTTACATTGATTTTATTCAATTTAGCAATGGCATTTTCTCTAGTAGATTTAGCCATCCAAGGCAAATTATTGATTCTGTTTTCATACGCTAAGAAAACATTTTGAATCATCTTTCTGGCCTTTTCTTTGGCCTCCGCAGGGAACATTTTTTCAACATAAATTTTTCCTAATGCTTCACCTAACGCTCCATTTGCTGTTTGCAAAGCACGTTCTTCAAAAGGACGTTGTTTGATGGCTCCTGTCAAGGTTTTTCCGTAGAATTCCCAATTGGCATTACCGATTTCAGTAGATAACATTCCAGCGGAACGGTTTAACAACGTCCAACGCATATAAGCTTTCCAATGGTCAACTTTATTTTCTTTAAAAATGGTTTCCACTTCAGTCATGTAGCGAGGTTGTGAAACAATTAAAGTGTCTACAACCGGAAGTCCAACTTTAGTTAAATAGGTGGTCCAATTTACAGATGGCGTTAATTTTTGCAACTCAGCTATTGTCATTGGATTATACGTTTTTCTTCTGTCTCGTCTTTCTACACGATCCAATCTTGGTTTGGCCATAGCCGTTTCTAATTCCAATACTTTTTGAGCATTTGCTTGTGCAACGGCCGGTTTTTCACCTAAATAGGCAAACATTCTTGCCACATGAGCCACATATTTTTCTCTTTTTTCTTTACTGTCTTTGTCTTCAGAAACATAATAATCTCTGTCGGGTAATCCTAAACTTCCAAGTCCAACATTGATAACATTTCTATTGCTGTTTTTGGCATCCGTTCCCACACCAACACCAAAAAAACCTATTCCGCCTTGGGTTTCCATTTCGATTAATAAATTGTTCAAATCAGCTACTGATTTTACAGCATTTATTTTATCCAAATAAGATTTTAAAGGTTTTACACCTTGTTTATTTCTCGTGATAGTATCCATCACCGAACGATACAAGTTTAACGCTTTCCCTTGATCAGAATCAGCAGTATAAGCAGGATTTTTTAAAGCTTCCTTTAAAATTTCCATCATGTCTTTGTCTGTTTTTTCACGTAACTCATCAAAACTTCCCCATCTAGTTCTATCGGCAGGAATTTCGGTATTGTCTAACCACGTTCCGTTTACATATCTAAAAAAATTATCACTTGGCTTAACTGTTTTATCCATGTGATTCAAATTGATTCCGATAGTTTCTTTTGCTTTTTCTTGTGCTGTAATGGTTAAAAATCCTCCTGAGAGAAGAATTATAAGGGAAAAAATATTCTTTTTCATGTTTATTTTTTTATTATTCTTTGTGTAAACTGTTGATTTTCTGTTTTAATTTTTACAAAATAAATACCTTGTGCATATTTTTCAAGGTTCAATTTTAATTGTCTATCTTGAATGAAAAATTGATTTTGAGTATGAATTAACTTTCCGGAAATATCATAAATTTCGATTTCCTTTGGTTCGTTTTGTTCTAGATATACGGTAATTTCACCAGAAGTTGGATTAGGAAATACAACCACTTTTTGAATTGCATTATCCACAGTACTCAACGTTCCTTCAATTACAAAATCATCAATAATTACACCTTCTTGATTTACCGATTCATCGGAATGAAACACAAATCGAAACATGATGTTTGAAGCAGAAGAAAATTGATCAAGTGCATAACTATACTCCGAAAGTGTAGCATTTGTTCCTGTCCATTGAGCTCCCGGACAATTAAAACAATTGTTCCCATTTTGATTATTTTGACTACTGTTGTACCAATTGGAATCATTTGCAGAACCTAGAACCGTCCAGTTTTCTCCTAAATCGGTGGAATATTGAACATATAAAATATCCCAGTTTGTTTCTAAATCATAAGCCATTTTAAATTTCATCACCGGATTGATAATTTCTGTCAAATTATAACATTGTGAATACAAAAAGGCTTGTGTGTTATCGGTATAATTTCCATTTAAATTAGTCCCATATACTTTTGTTCCAGAAGTTGTGGTATTTAAAAGGGTTCCTGATGGAACACCTCTTTGCCAAAGCGTACTGCTTCCCTCTTGTGAAGTTAACAAAAAAGAATCATCCGTTTCAAAAGTATTTACTACACCAACGGTTCCGGAATCATTATTTAAAAATGAGATTGAAACTGAATTATTATTAGAAAAAGTATCATTCGCAAAAATTACATTTGCATTAATGGTCGTATTTCCTCTAATCCAATTTTCATTGGTAACAACAACTTGAATTGTTTCATTAGGTTGTAATGTTCCATTCCAAATATAGTTGAAATCTTGTCCGTTTACTGTGTAATCAATTTGAAAAGAGGATATTGATTCGGTTCCTAAATTTCTAACTAAAAAAGTTAAATCACTTCCTCCACAATTAATAACTTCTAAAGAAGGAGTAGCAACACCCAACAGTGCAATTTCATTTGGCACAACTGCTTCGGGAATTGATGATTGCCAAACACCTCTTCCATAAGTAGAAGCAATAATTTTTCCGTCAAGCGGATGAATTTCTAAATCGGTAACTGAAACGTTAGGCAAATTTGTGTCAAACGGTATCCAGCTCGATAAGGTATTGTCGCGATAGTAAACCCCTAAACTTGTACCAATGTAAACCGGATCATCAGGATGATTAGGTTGATGAACGATTACATTCCTACCAATATTCGGTAAGCCTAGATGAAAAGCAGAAAATCCTTGACCTCCATCAACAGATTTAAAAACGCCTCCTGTCAATCCTGAAGTTGTTACATATAAAATTGAGTTGTTATTATTATTTACAGCCATACCCGTTATAGCAGAACCGAATGAATACAATAAACTGAAGGAAACCCCTCTATCGAAACTTTTATATAAATCATTTCCATCGCCAACATACATAATATCATCATTTGTTGGATCAATCATCATTTTTTCAATATTCCCCGAGGTAAAAGTGTTTGTTGAAAGTAACGTCCAAGCATTATTTACTAATTTATACACACCGGTAAAACCTGAAAATAATTCTCCGGATGAATTGATAACTAGCGGAGTAACCCAGTTTCCTTCTTGACCTTCAGGTGCATCAACAGAGCCGGACAAATTTGAACCGGCATTGTTAGAATAATATAATCCTCCGCCATTTTGAATAAAACCATAGTATTTATTGCTGTTGGTAGGATCAATTGCTGTTTCCATTCCGTCGGCACCATAGAAGTTTTTCCACAAATTAGAACTCAAAGCATAACCACCATTGTCTTGTAAACCTCCAGCAATTTTTGAAGAAGTTTGTTTAGAAACGGATATTTTATAAAACTGTCCTATTTGAGCAGTTGCGGTTAAATCGGTAAATGATACTCCATTATTGGAGGAAACGTAAATACCACCATCGCTTCCACAGTATAAAACACCATTATAAAAACGTAAAAAATGGATGTCTGCATGTGTATAAGTAGCTTGAAACGGGTTGGACCAATTATTGATTTTAACAAAAGAATTTCCTCCGTTTGTAGATTTCCAAACGTTTAGAACACCGGTATATACTTCTTCCGGATTTGTATCTGAAACTGCTAAAGCGAGCGTAAACCATGCTTGATTTGCTTCAAATATATCTGTGTTGTTGTCTGTTTTTGTGAAATTTACTCCTGAATTTACTGATTTATAAAGTCCTTGGTGACTCCAATTTGTTCGAGCACTTAACACATATACATATTCAGGATTGGCGGGTGTAACATCAATTGTTAATCTACCGGAATTAGAAGGCATTCCGGATGTAATTTGCGTAAAAGAATCTCCTCCATTTGTAGAACGATGAAAACGATTTGTCGTAACCGCATACACTATATCCGGATTACCGGGTTTTAATTTGACATCTTTTACATTTCCATTGAGGGTTTTTGTCCATGATACTCCGGCATTAGAAGTTTTGTATAATCCAGCACTCGTAGCCACCCACAATATATTCGGATTTGTTGGATGCATAAACATATCAGCAGCCACTGTAGAGGTATTGGTGAATGTTAATCCGGTAGTATTCCATGTCATTCCACCATCTGTGGATTTCATAACACCAACAGAATAGGTGTCATTAGCATCTTTATCACCTGTGGCAATGTAAATGATATCAGAATTGGAATGGTCAACTACAATCCCTGAAACCCCAATTTGAGGTAAATAATCTGAAAGTGGTATCCAATTCATTCCAGCATCTGTGGATTTCCATATTCCACCGGCGGGTGTGCCGATATAGATTGTATTAGCATTATTTGGATCTACAACTATAACATTTACGCGTCCTTGACCAGAAGACCAAGAGCCAGTATTAACATGATTAAAAGGCCCAAGAGGTTCCCAATTACTCTCAACATCTTGAGCTGAACGCAACATTTGGCTTTGCTTTTTTTGATTCCAAGCTTGCCACATTTGTTCGGGTGTTAACAAAAAGCCGTTTTGATTCACTTTATTTTGCCAATGGGTTTCCCAACGCATAAAAGGTTTGTAGCCACTCCCTTTCTTTTTATAATCTCTTTCGGCCCAATAGCTTTCAAAAGCCATTTTAATATCATTGAGCGATGCTTCTCCATTTTGATTTTTAGCAACATTATCCATCCAAGGAGCAGAAGGATTAAACTGTGCAAAAACCACAATGAACTGAAAATAAAAGAATAAGAACGCAATTTTTTTCATTAGAAATAATTTTATCCAAAAATAAATAAACCATTTTAATTGTACGTAAGAATTTAACAGTTAATTAGAAACATTCTAACTTTTTTACTTTTTACCTTTGTAAAAAATAAAGTATGAAGATTTCAAAAAGCGTAAAATATTATGCAATTGGTGTTGTTCTTTTTTCGGTGGCGTTTTTAGCCATCGCTTATCAATTGCTAAAACCTCAAAAAACACTCCCTATTTACAATCCATCTGATGTCAATCCTGAATTAGTTGACAGTACAGTTCAACACGTAAGTAAATATCATACGATTGCCGATTTTAAATTCACTAACCAAAATGGTGAAACCGTAACCCAAAAAAAATATGAGGGAAAAATTTATGTAGCCGATTTTTTCTTCACCACTTGTCCAACCATTTGTCCGATTATGCAGGATAATATGGTTGTTTTGCAACAAGAATTTAAAGACAATCCTAACGTAATGCTTTTGTCACACACAGTAATGCCTCACATTGATAGTGTTCCGGTTTTAAAAAAGTATGCTATAGAAAAAGGCGTCATCGATTCCAAATGGAATTTAGTTACAGGTGACAAAAAAGATATTTTTTATATCGCACGAAAATCCTATTTAGCCGTAAAAACGGAGAACGAAGGTGAATTATATGATATGGTTCACACCGAAAATTTTATTTTGGTTGATGAACAAAAAAGAGTGAGAGGTTTTTATGATGGCACTAACAAAGAAGAAATTAAACGTCTTTCTGAAGACATTCGTTTTTTGTTGGAGGAAAAAAAATAATGCATCCTGATTTTTATCAATTTAATTTGAGTAAAAAAACCTAACTTTGTATTTATATTTATTCTAAATAAGTTTTGCAAACTACAATTGACCAATTAAAAAAAGGAGAGAAGGCAATTATTGTCGATTTCAATATTGAAACCATTCCATTAAAATTAGTGGAATTGGGTTGCATGGAAGGTCATTTGGTAGAACTCAAACAAATTGCTCCTATGGGCGACCCCTTATTTTTAGATTTAAACGGAACGCAACTGGCTATTCGAAAAGAAATGGCTAAAGATATTGTTGTAGAAATTATTCAAAATTAAATCAGAATGCCAAATTCTACGATCAAAGTTGCACTTATTGGCAATCCAAATACCGGAAAAACATCGCTTTTTAATCAGCTTACCGGACTAAACCAACAAGTTGGAAATTATCCCGGAATTACTGTGGATAGAAAAATCGGGCAATGTAATTTATACCAAAACCAAAAAGCGACCATACTAGATTTACCTGGAACGTATAGTTTAAATGCGAATTCATTAGATGAAAATCTTGTCGTAGAATTATTGTTAAACAAAAATGACAAAGATTTTCCAGATGTTATTGTTGTGGTAACCGAAGTAGAAAATCTTAAAAGAAATTTATTGCTTTTTACCCAGATTAAAGACCTTGAAATTCCAACAATTTTAGCCATTAACATGGTTGATCAAATGGAATTAAAAGGAATTTCATTAGATATTCCAAAATTAGAAGAAGGTTTAAAAACGAAAATAGCCTTAATCAGCTCCAGAAAAAGTATAGGCATTGAAAATTTAAAGCAACTTATTCTTTCGTATGAAGAAATTTCTACTGAACCCTGTTTAAATGCCTCAGAAATTGACCCGGAATATTTTGGTAACTTAAGACGAATTTATCCTAATCAACAGTTGTATAAACTTTGGTTGGTCATTTCTCAAAATGTGAACTTTGGTGATTTAACCAAAAACATCATTCAACATCAATCATTTGCTAAAACAGATAGTGAATTAAAAAAATTACAACATCAGGAAACAGTCAAACGTTATCAATTTATTAATGCTTTATTGAAAGAAACCAAAAAAGTTGACAGCTCCAAAGCAAAAGATATTCAAAGCCAATTAGATCGAATTTTAACGCATAAAATCGGTGGTTATGCGATCTTTTTTGGTGTTTTATTCTTGATTTTTCAATCCGTTTTTGATTGGTCAAGCATTCCAATGGATTTTATTGATGAATCTTTTGCTTCTCTCAGTTCATGGGTTAGCGAAAACCTGCCTGCCGGAAAGTTAAACGATTTAATTTCACAAGGAATTGTACCGGGAATTGGTGGCGTAGTTATTTTTATTCCTCAAATTGCCTTTTTATTCCTTTTCATTTCTCTTTTAGAAGAAAGTGGCTACATGAGTCGAGTTGTGTTTTTAATGGATAAAAGCATGCGACGTTTTGGTCTAAACGGTAAAAGTGTGGTACCCTTAATTTCGGGAACAGCTTGTGCCATTCCGGCAATTATGGCAACGCGTAATATTGAAAATTGGCGTGAGCGATTAATCACCATTTTGGTTACGCCTTTTACAACTTGTTCGGCCAGAATTCCGGTTTATACAATTTTAATTGCTTTGGTCATTCCTGAAAAAAAGCTGTTTGGCTTTTTAAATCTGCAAGGACTAACCTTAATGTTGCTCTATTTAATCGGTTTTTTTGCGGCCATTCTCTCGGCTATGATTCTAAATAAAATACTGAAATTTTCTACCAAAAGTTATTTTGTTATTGAAATGCCGAACTACAAAATACCCTTTTATAAAAATGTAGGTTTAAATGTAATTGAAAAAACAAAAGCGTTTGTGTTTGGAGCGGGAAAAATCATCATTTCCCTTTCCATTATTTTGTGGTTTTTAGCTTCTTACGGACCGAATGAAAATTTTGATAACGCAGAAAAAATCATTTCTTCACAACCGGAAACAAAGACGTTATCTGAAGATGAAATGCAAAATAAGATAGCCTCTTTTAAATTAGAAAACTCGTATATCGGCATTATCGGAAAATCTATTGAACCCGTAATTCGACCGTTGGGTTATGATTGGAAAATCGGAATTGGAATTGTTGCTTCATTTGCCGCAAGAGAAGTTTTTGTGGGAACATTGGCTACGATTTATAGTGTTGGCAGTCATCAAGACGAAGAAGGCACCATCAAACAACGCATGAAAGACGAGATTCATCCGGTAACAGGAAAACCAATTTATACCTTTGCTTCCGGCATTTCACTTTTACTCTTCTATGCATTTGCCATGCAATGTATGAGTACGTTAGCTATCGTAAAAAAAGAAACCAATTCATGGAAATGGCCAATGATTCAACTTTTTTTCATGAGTGGATTGGCATACTTACTCTCACTTACTGTTTTTCAATTCTTGAAATAATTTCATTTTCAATCCATTATAAAATAATTCAAAAAAACGTTATTTATAATTTGTCTAAATTAATTTTAGATTATATTTTTGCAGTGTAGAATTAATCTAAATAAAAATGAAAAACAGTTTTTCCTTAATTTTCTTCTCTTTCATTGTTACATTGAATGCTTTTAGTCAACAAGAACAACCAACCGACACTTTAAAATTAGATGGAGTTATTTTAGAACCCAAAAAAAATAGTCCGGAAAGAATGCCGGAAATCAAACAAAATATTTTGTTTTCAGGTAAAAAAAATGAAGTGTTACATTTATCCAAAATCAATGGAAATTTCACCACTAATAATAGTAGAGAAATTTTTTCAAGAATTCCTGGTGTTACCATTTGGGAAAATGAGGGTTCGGGAATTCAAATTAATGTGGGAGTTCGTGGTCTTAGTCCAAATAGAAGTTGGGAATTAAATACGCGTCAAAACGGATATGATATTTCGTCAGATGTATTTGGTTATCCCGAAGCATATTATAATCCACCTCTAGAAGCGGTTGAAACCATTGAATTAGTTCGTGGTGGTTCTTCTTTACAATTCGGCCCTCAATTTGGCGGTATGTTGAATTATGTCTTAAAAAGAGAAACGAAAAAGAAATTTTCATTTGAAACCCAAAACACAGTAGGAAGTTATGGCTTGATGAGTAGCTTTAATGCCATTGGCGGTAATTTTAAAAAATTTTCCTATTATGTTTACAACCATTCACGTAGTGCAGACGGTTGGAGAGAAAATAGTGAATATACGGTTCGAAACACACACGCTTTTGTGGAATATCGCTTTACAGAAAACACCAAATTGTCTGCAGAATATACCAACATGGATTACCAAATGCAACAAGCAGGTGGTTTAACCGATGAGCAATTTAAAGATAATCCGAGACAATCCCTAAGAGAACGAAATTGGTTTGGAACGCCCTGGAATGTGTTTTCATTGAATTTTGATACAAAAATTAATGACAATTTTACTTCAAACATAAAACTTTTTGGACTAATTGGCGAAAGAAACAGTGTTGGATTCACAGCTACTCCAAATGTTGAAGATGTTATCAATCCTGCAACAAATGATTATGCTAATAGAAGAGTAGATCGCGATTTTTACGAAAATTATGGATTGGAAAATCGAAACATTTATAAGTACAAACTTGGAAAAACAAATAACAACCTTGCTTTTGGTGTGCGTTTGTATAAAGCAAATACACAACGGGTTCAGGATGGAAGAGGCACAACGGGCTCTAATTTTGATTTATCAATTGACGGAAGATTTGCCCGAGACATTAATTTTACTACAGAAAACGTAGCGGTATTTGCTGAGAATCAAGTTAAAATAACTGAAAAATTTAGCGTTACTCCGGGAGTACGATATGAATACATCAAAAACACTGGCGAAGGAAGATTCGGAATCAGTAATGGTAATGATATTGCATTTCCTGATAAAACCATTTCAAGAAGTCAACCCTTGTTTGGATTAGGAATGGAATACAAATTTACAACAACCAATATTTATGCAAATATTACTCAAGCCTACAGACCTGTTCTATTCTCAGATTTAACTCCCCCTGCTGTAACCGATGTTATTGACCCAAATTTAAAAGATGCCAGTGGTTTTAATGCCGATTTAGGTTTCAGAGGAACCTACAAAAACTACTTAAATTTCGATTTCAGTCTATTTTATTTAAGTTACAACAATAGAATTGGCGGAATGAGACAATTTGTAAACAACGACCCAACACAAGGAACCTTTATTTACAGAACCAACTTGGGTGAAACCGTAAACAAAGGAATCGAAGGGTTTTTTAATCTGAATTTTACGAAATTATTCGAAATTGATAAACCTTATGGTAATTTAGATTTATTTGCCTCTGTAAGTTTTATTGACAGTCGCTACACCGATTTCAGAATTTTTAACACATCAGGAACAGCACCAAATGTTACCATAACAGAAACGAATCTAGATGGAAATCGAGTTGAAAATGCACCACGCTATATTCATAATTTTGGGCTTTCTTGGAGTAATAACAACTTCTCATCTACTTTACAATATAGAATGTCCGGTAAAATATTTACGGATGCTAATAACACAAAAACCCCATCAGCTAATGGTGTTACCGGACTTTTAGGCGATTATCGCGTTTTTGATTTATCTACTGAATATAGATTTTTGAAAAATTATAACATTCGAGCCGGAATCAACAACTTACTTAACGAAGATTATGCCACTCGAAGAGCCGGTGGTTATCCCGGTCCGGGTATTCTTCCCGGGGAAGGTAGAACATTCTATATTTCTGTAGGAGCTAAACTTTAACAAATAAATGGTTTTCAATTACCTGAAAACCATTTACTTTTACATCATGATACAAACAATAATTGTTTATATTTTAGTAGCTTTTGCTATAATTTTTCTTTTAAAACCTTTATTTGTAAAGAAAAAATCGAAGAAAAATTGCGGTGACGATGATTGTGGTTGTCATTAACTTCCCAAAGCCACATCCAAACTCATCATCACAACAAATCCACCAATAAATCCAAGCGTTGCAATATCCGTATGTTTGTCTTGTTGTGTTTCCGGAATTACTTCTTCCACCACTACAAAAATCATAGCTCCGGCTGCAAAAGCAAGTGCGTAAGGCAAAATTGGGGTAAAAAAAGTTACTGCAACTGCTCCCAAAACGCCGGCAATAGGTTCAACTAAAGCAGAAGATTGTCCGTATAAAAAACTCTTTTTTCTACTCATTCCCATTCGTCGTAACGGCATGGAAACTGCTATTCCTTCCGGAAAATTTTGAATTCCGATTCCAATCGCTAAAATGCTAGCTCCGGCTATCGATGCTTCTGGAATTCCGGCGGCAACTCCACCAAACAAAACCCCAACCGCCAAACCTTCCGGAATGTTGTGTAATGTTATGGCCAAAACCAAAAGTGTTGTTTTTTGCCAAGGCGATTTTACGCCTTCCGTTTCTTTAAAATTAATATGTAAATGAGGCAAAACCTTATCTAAACCAAATAGAAAAAAAGCTCCTAACATAAAACCGATTGCAGCGGGCATTACTTTTGCAAAACCTTCTCCTTCGGACATGGCGATGGCAGGTGCAAGCAAACTCCAATAACTCGCTGCAACCATCACACCACCAGTAAAACCAAGCATTCCGTCTAATGCGGCACGATTCATCGTTTTAAAAAAGAACACGACCGATGCTCCCAAAGCCGTTAAAAACCAAGTAAATAACGTGGCATACAAGGCTGCTAAAATAGGATCTATACTCGATAAATAAGCTACAATTTCATCAAACATATTATATCAATTTAACATAAAGATTACTGGCAATTTTATTTGAAATCAAAATTTGTCTGTTGTTGATTAAAATACTTAACGAATGATCAAAGGATTCTTTATTTACCACTTCAATTTCTGATCCCAATGCAATTTGATGTTTGTCAAGGTATTTTAAAAAACTAGGCGAGCTATCTTTTACCCCCAAACAAATAACTTTTTTTGATGGCAAAATTTCAGAAAGTAACTGTTTATCAACTTTAACCAATTGTCCGTATCGATCAGGAATCGGGTCACCATGGGGGTCTTCCTTTGGAAATCCTAAATATTCATCCAATCGATTGATTAATTTCTCGGATTTAATGTGCTCTAATTCTTCGGCTAAATCGTGTACTTCATCCCACGTAAAATCTAGTTTTTCTACCAAAAAAACTTCCCACAAACGATGTTTCCTTACAATCATTTTTGCAGCATGAAGTCCTTTTTGAGTCAATGTTACTCCTTGGTATTTTTGATAATTTACTAATTCCTTATCTGCTAATTTTTTCAGCATGTCCGTAACGGAAGAAGCTTTGCTTTCAATCATTCCGGCAATTGCATTCGTATTGATTCCTTTGGGCGAAACCAACGACAAATGATAAATTACTTTGATATAATTTTCTTCCGAATAAGTCATACATTCAACTAATTGAAAACAAATATAGTAAGATAATTTGATATGAGTAAAATAATTTTTAGTTTTGTCTAAATTTATTTTTTGGTATGAAAAAAATTCTGCTTTTAGTTGTTTTATCTTTTACACTACTTTCACAAGCTCAAGAAAAAGGAACGGTTGTGGGTCATATTTTGTCTGAAGGTCAAGCTGTTCCGTTTGCCAACATTCTTATAAAAAATGCAACAACAGGAACATCGTCCGATGAAAACGGAAATTATTCCATTGAAGTTCCGGCCGGAAAACAAACCATCATCGTACAAGCAATCGGTTTTAAAAACCAAGAAAAAAACATAAATGTTCCTTCCGGAGGAAAAATTCATTTGGATTTTAATTTAGAAGAAAGTGTTTTCGGACTCAATCAAGTGGTGGTTTCTGCCACTCGTGGATTGCAAAAAAGAACCGAAGCTCCGGTGATTGTTACCGTTACCAATTCAGAAGTATTGCAAAAAGCACAAGCCATTAGTTTATCAGAAGGTTTGAGTTTTCAACCCGGTTTGCGAATGGAAACCAATTGCCAGAACTGCGGATTTTCTCAAGTTAGAATGAATGGATTAGACGGTGCTTATTCTCAAATTTTAATGGATAGCCGACCAATTTTTTCCGCTTTAAATGGGGTGTATGGTTTAGATCAAATTCCGACTAATATGATAGAACGAATTGAAGTGGTTCGTGGTGGCGGTTCGTCTTTATATGGGTCGAATGCGATTGCGGGCACCATCAACATCATTACCAAAGATCCAATTGAAAATTCGTTTGAAATTAATTCGCATTTAGGTTTAATTGACGGAAATGTGCCCGACAAAGCATTAACGTTAAACGGAACCGTTTTGTCAGACGATTTGAATTTAGGAATTCAACTTTTTGCGATGCTTCGTGATCGTGATGCTTTTGATGCAAATGATGACAATTTTACAGAAATTACAACAATGCAAAATCGAACTTTCGGATTCAAATCATTTTATCGTCCGTTTGAACGAAGTAAAATTACTGCCGAATTTCATACGGTAAATGAGTTCAGAAGAGGTGGTGAAAATCGGTTTGATTTGCAACCGTTTGAAGCTCTTACCACAGAACAAATTACTTCCAAAATGGTGGGTGGTGGACTCACATTTGAAAATTATTCGGAAGATGAAAAAAACAAATATGCGGTTTACATCAACACCCTACAATCTAAAAACGACAACTTTTATGGCGGTCGAGCCGATGATGAATTTGGTAATATAGATTACCAAGAAAGCATTCGTGGTTTTGGAAATACCGAAGTGCTCACTTGGATTGGTGGAGCTCAATATAACCGAAAACAAGCATCTTTTTTGGGAGGTTCAGGAACGTTAACCACCGGAGCCGAGTACAAAAAAGAAAAGATGATGGATGCCAAACCGGGTTATAATGCATTTGTTAATCAAACCTTAGATATCCTAGGGATTTATGCTCAACAAGAATGGAAAGTCAATGAAAAATTGAAAGTTTTAGGCGGATTACGAGCCGATTTTCATAATGCCGCCGATGAAGATGTAATTTTTAATCCGAGATTGAATATTCTTTATAATTTTAAAGAAAATTTGCAATGGCGAAACTCTTATGCCAAAGGTTTTAGAGCTCCACAGGTTTTTTCGGAAGACATTCACGCCCGAATTGCCGCCGGAGAAGTAGCTTTGGTTGAATTAGCAGATGGATTACAATCGGAAACATCACATTCATTTTTAACTTCGTTAGATTGGAGTAAAATTTCTCCCAATTCGGAAGCTGGATTAACGTTTGAAGCATTTTACACCAGATTAAACGATCCATTTGTATTGGAACAACTTACAGAAACTATCTGGGAAAAACGCAATGGAAAAGGAGCCGATGTTTACGGAATAAACTTAGAAGCCAAATATGCTCCTGGACAAAAATGGCAATTTCAAGCGGGAGCAACGATTCAAAAAGCATTGTATGACGAAGCGGTTCAATGGAGTGAAAATTTGACGAACACCAATCGAAATTTCTTTCGTTCACCAAATGTGTATGGAAATTTGATGGCAACATTTTCTCCTAAAAAAGCATTTCAAAACAATCTGTCATTGATTTACACCGGAAAAATGTATGCTCAACACTTTGCCGGATTTATTCCAGAAGACCGTTTGGAAACTACTGTAGATTTTTATGAAATCAATCTAAAATCATCTTATACGTTTGTGGTAAAAGAAAAATTGCATCTTCAATTAAGCGGTGGAATTCAGAATATTTTCAATCAATATCAAAACGATTTTGACTTGAGAGTAAACCGTGACGCTAATTATATTTATGGTCCATCTCGACCAAGAACCATCTTTATTGGATTAAAAATTGGAACGGATTTGTTGTAAAAACATAACTTTTGAGGATTTGATTCCGTAAAAAACATGACTTTTTTGGATTTGAAGATAAATCCAACTAAAAATTTGAGAAATTTTTAATTCAAATTGTAGTTGACTAACTATTCCATCATAACAAATCTTTATGATTGAAATCATCAAATGAAAATGAAAACTTAGTAACTTTGCAAAATCGAAAAATCAAACATCAACAATCATAAATCTTAAATAATTATGTATCCAGAAGAAATGGTAAAACCCATGAGAGCCGAGTTATCGGAAGTAGGTTTTCAAGAATTATATAGTGCAGAAGCGGTTGAAAATGCAATTTCACAAAAAGGAACAACATTGGTAGTTGTAAATTCCGTTTGCGGATGTGCTGCCAGAAATGCAAGACCGGGAGCAAAAATGAGCTTAGACGGTGCAAAAAAACCAGATCAATTGGTAACCGTTTTTGCCGGTGTTGACAAAGAAGCGGTTGATGCCGCAAGACAACATATGTTTCCTTTTCCACCATCATCGCCAAGTATGGCTTTGTTTAAAGATGGTGAATTAGTACACATGTTAGAACGTCACCACATTGAAGGCCGTCCTGCGGAAATGATTGCAGAGAATTTAAAAGATGCGTATAACGAGTTTTGTTAAATAAAAATCGTTTCTAAAATGACCCTCTCAAAATCAGAATTTGAGAGGGTTTTTTATTTCCAATTTCTAAATAAATACTACTTTTGCATCGAATTCTTCCATTTAGAATTCAATTTATTGTAAAACCCAAAAACGTTTATAGCATGCAACTGTATAACACGATGAGGGCAGAAGAAAGAGCCGAGCTTATTGATCAAGCCGGCAAACAACGACTTACGTTGTCTTTTTATGCCTATGCCAAAATTGAAGACCCAAAAAAATTTAGAGATGATTTGTTCTTAGCCTGGAATCCTTTGGATGTCTTAGGCAGAATCTATGTAGCTCACGAAGGAATTAATGCCCAACTTTCCTTGCCGGCAGATTATTTTTATCAATTTAAAGATACGCTGGAAGTATATGATTTCATGCAAGGCATTCGATTGAATGTGGCTCGTGAGCAAGACGATCATTCTTTTTTAAAATTGACCATAAAAGTACGTCATAAAATTGTAGCCGATGGCTTAGATGATTCTACTTTTGATGTTACCAACAAAGGGATTCACTTAAAAGCGAAGGAATTCAACCAACTTTTAGAAGACCCAAACACCATTGTGGTTGATTTTAGAAATCATTACGAAAGTGAAATAGGTCATTTTAGAGGAGCAATCACTCCGGATGTGGATACTTTTAGAGAATCGCTTCCCATTATTGAAGAACAATTAAAAGACCTTAAAGAAGAAAAAAATCTTTTGATGTATTGCACAGGTGGAATTCGATGCGAAAAAGCCAGTGCGTATTTTAAACACAAAGGTTTCAAAAACGTCTATCAATTAGAAGGCGGTATCATTGAATATGCCCGTCAAATTGAGCAAGAAGGTTTGGAAAGCAAATTCATTGGTAAAAACTTTGTGTTCGATCATCGTTTGGGCGAACGCATCACCAACGATATTATTTCGCAATGTCACCAGTGCGGAAAACCATGTGACAATCATACCAATTGTGTGAATGATGGTTGTCATTTACTTTTTATTCAATGTGATGAATGTAAAGAAAAAATGGATAATTGTTGTTCATCTGAATGTCAGGAAATCATTCATTTGCCTTTAGCTGAACAAGTGAAATTAAGAAAAGGCATTCAAAAAGGAAATATGATTTTCAAAAAAGGAAAATCTGAAGCTTTAAAATTCAAACATTCCGGTGAATTGAGTGATGTATCATTGGCGGTTGCAGATGAAATTGAGAAACCGAAATCCATTCGTGAACGCATCAAACGCAAAAAAGTACTAATTGGCAAAGCCGAACATTATTATACCAAAGCCAGTGTTGGTTTATTTTTAATTGAAAACCAGGAGGTAAAATCAGGGGATAAAATTTTAATTTCCGGTCCAACCACCGGAAATCGGGAATTGGTTTTAGAAAAAATGTTTGTCAATGGCCAAGAGGGAACGGTTGCCAAACCGGGAGACAAATTAACGTTTGCAGTTCCGTTTCGTATTCGATTATCGGATAAATTGTTTAAAGTTATTAGCTAGTCATGACTCCATCAGGAAAAATAGAACTCATGGCACCGGCCGGAAATTTTGAATCGTTGCAAGCCGCATTAGATAACGGTGCCGATTCGGTATATTTTGGTGTAGAACAATTGAATATGCGAGCTCGGGCAACTATCAATTTTACTTTGGAAGATTTACCCGAAATTGCTAAACGTTGTAAAGCCCAAAAGGTTAGAACTTATTTAACGCTGAATACCATTATTTACGACCACGATTTATCAGTTGTAAAAACGTTGGTTAGCAAAGCCAAAGATGCCGGAATTACAGCTGTGATTGCTTCAGACCAAGCTGTGATTGCTTCGGCTAGAGCTATTGGGATGGAAGTCCATATTTCAACCCAACTGAATGTGACAAATGTTGAAACTGTCAAATTTTACAGCTTGTTTGCAGATACCATTGTGCTGTCGCGTGAATTGAGTTTGCGTCAAGTGAAAAAAATCACGGAACAAATTGAAAAAGAACAAATCAAAGGCCCGAGTGGTAATTTAGTAGAAATCGAAATCTTTGGACATGGGGCTTTGTGCATGGCCGTTTCCGGAAAATGTTATTTGAGTTTGCATTCACACAATTCATCTGCCAACAGAGGAGCTTGCAAACAAAATTGCCGAAAAAAATATACCGTAATTGATCAAGAATCCGGATTTGAAATTGAAATTGATAACGAATATATGATGTCTCCCAAAGATTTATGTACTTTGGATTTTCTAGACCAAGTAATCGATTCGGGAATTAAAGTTTTGAAATTAGAAGGTAGAGGGCGTGCTCCGGAATATGTGGCAATGGTTACCAAAACCTATCGTGATGCGATTGATTCCTATTACAACGGAACTTTTACCAAAGAAAAAATCAATCAATGGATGGAAGATTTGAGTACCGTTTATAATCGAGGTTTTTGGTCTGGTTATTATTTGGGACAAAAATTAGGTGAATGGAGTGCCAATCCGGGTTCAAATGCAACACAGAAAAAAGTATATGTGGGTAAAGGCGTTCACTTTTTTCCGAAAACGAATATCGCCGAATTTAAAATTGAAGCTTACGACATCAAAATTGGTGATAAAATCATGATAACCGGACCAACTACCGGAGTACAGGAACTCGTAATCAATGAAATGCTAGTTAACGATAACTGTTTAGAAAAAGCATCCAAAGGGGATAGTTGCACCCTGAAATTACCTTTTAGAGTGAGAAATTCGGATAAATTATATAAAATTGTGGAGCAATAATGGTAGTCATAACTTTGCAACGCGACAAATGCATTGGATGTAATTATTGTGTAGAAATGGCTCCGGCACAATTTCAAATGTCAAAAAAAGACGGAAAATCAGTTTTGTTGAAATCCGTAAACACCAAAAGTTTTCATACTTTAAAATCGCCCAATCATGCGATTGTAGAAGCTTGTGAAGCAGCTCAAAAAGCTTGTCCGGTGCATATTATTTCGGTAAAAGAAACGTGATTTTCTTAAGATTTTAAAATTACTTTTTCATTCTCAATTATGTAATAAACAAAAAAGGGAAGGCAAAGAATAAAATAGGAAATATCAGCTCTGCTATTAAAAAAAGTTTCATGAAAACCATGAATTATTATTTGATAAATGAAATGAATTACTATTGGTAATAATAGAA
The DNA here is from genome assembly GCF_000425465.1 of Flavobacterium filum DSM 17961. Lineage (GTDB taxonomy): Bacteria > Bacteroidota > Bacteroidia > Flavobacteriales > Flavobacteriaceae > Flavobacterium > Flavobacterium filum. Next base: position 66,553 of record NZ_AUDM01000003.1, read on the forward strand.
AAACACCACTAAAAAAATAAATGTCATTACCCTTTTTGCAAAGCCAAAAAGCTCCCAAAGAAATTAAAACACAAATCATACTCAATTCAGTAGGCATTAAAAATCCAGACTGAATGATAAATGGATTCATAATAAAAAAATCAGAAAAATGATTCCAAACAAAAGGTAAAAAAGTAGCGATAAAAACGATTATTGAAATTACACCAATTTTTAATAACTCCCTAAAACTTATTTGTTTTGACTTTAAAACAAAAAGAAAAGTAACTATGTAAGGAATTACAAAAACATTTCTTGTTGATAAAAGTAACCCTATTAGAATCCCATTAAGAAATATTTTTTTATTCTCATCTTGAAAAGTTTTCAAAAGTAGAACTAATGAAAATAATACCAAACTAGCATTCAAGAAAATATTACTTCTTGTTACTATTTCCCATAAATAAAAGGGTGAAATTAAAAGTAATAGCAAAAAAAACAATAGTATTTGATTAGATTTTTCAGAAAATTTTAGAATAAAATAGAAAATGAAAAAACCAACAACAGAATACCATCCAAGCTCACCAATGGCATAAAACGGTAATGCCAAAATATAATAAAAAGGCATTGGCCCAGGTGGATTTCCCATTGTAGAATTTGCAAAATAAACATACTCATCGTTAAAAAAATTATCCCAAAAAGAAGTAATTACGCTCCATCGATCTACATTCAAGGTTTCTACCGGAATTTTGTTGAAAACAAAACCGCTTCCCACAAGAAATAAAAAAAACACTAAATATATAATTACTTTTTCAGAAGTTTTGGGGACTGATATTTTGTTTCTAAATTTTAGTACAAAATAAAAAATAGTAATTAGAGCAAAAGAGACAACTAAAAAATAAGCGGTAACTCTACTCAAATATTTCACTAAAAAAGCAAAATTTATAAATAAAAATATAAAAATACTTATATTGATTTTTCTATTCCGGCTAAAGATTTTCATTAGTTAAATAAGGAAGACTTTATTATTTTATTTTTATCTAAAAAATATTGTATCGAGGTTTTCATTACTCCAATTCCATATTTTAAACTTCTTTTAAAATTAATGGATGAAGCTTCTTCAAAATACTTAGTCGGACATGTAATTTCTGCGATTTCAAAACCTTTATGAAATATTTGTGCTATCATCTGATTATCAAAAACAAAATCATCAGAATTAAGCTGATAATTGATTGATTCCAAAACTTCTCTATTGAAAGCTCTATATCCAGTATGGTATTCAGATAGTTTTTGATTCATTAAAATATTTTGAAAAAAAGTTAAAAAGCGGTTTGCGATATATTTATAAAGTGGCATACCCCCTTTTAACGCTCCTTTCCCTAAAATTCTTGACCCAATTACTACCGGATATACTTCATTTGCAATTAAATAAACCATTGAATGGATTAACTTTGGAGTGTATTGATAATCAGGATGCAACATAATTATAATGTCACCACCTATTGCTAATGCTTTATTGTAACATGATTTTTGATTACCACCATAACCTAAGTTTTTGTCATGTTTTATTATGTGGTGTATCCCAATGCTTTTAGCAACTTCTATCGTGTTATCTGTGCTATTATCATCTACCAACACTACCTCATCAACAATATCGAAAGGTATCTCTTTAAAAGTTTGAGTTACAGTCTTTGAAGCGTTATATGCTGGGAGTACAACAATAATTTTTTTATTTAAAAGCATACTTTCATATTATTTTAACAATCGTCATATAAACATCTAGAAATTATCCGATACAAATGTAAATTTTAATCTTTGGAAAAACCACTTTTCAACATCAACCAAAAAAATACTATCTTTACACTCTTAACGTTTAATGTCAGTAGTCTCGTTTTATATAACGAGATGACCAATATATATAAAATTATGGCTTGTACAAACTGTTCTACCGGGAGTAAAGATGGAGAAGCTCCCAAAGGATGTCAAAATAAAGGGACTTGCGGCACCGATAGCTGCAACAAATTAACGGTTTTCGATTGGCTTTCCAATATGAGTTTGCCTAGCGGTCAAGAACCATTTGACTGTGTGGAAGTGCGATTTAAAAACGGAAGAAAAGAATTTTACCGCAATACCGAAAAATTGTCACTTTCTATAGGTGATATTGTGGCAACTGAAGCTTCACCGGGACATGATATCGGAATTGTTACCCTAACCGGAGAATTGGTTAAGGTTCAAATGAAGAAAAAAGGCGTAAATCCTACTAGTCCGGAAATTACCAAAATCTACCGAAAAGCGTCTCAAAAAGACATTGATATTTGGTCAGACGCCCGAGCTAAAGAAGAACCTATGAAGGTAACCGCTCGTGAAATTGCGATTCGTTTGCAATTGCAAATGAAAATTTCTGATATTGAATTTCAGGGAGATGGCTCAAAGGCTACTTTTTATTATACCGCTGAAGACCGCGTAGATTTTCGTCAATTGATTAAAGAATACGCTCAATCTTTCAGAACCCGAATCGAGATGAAACAAGTAGGTTTCCGTCAGGAAGCTGCTCGTTTAGGCGGAATCGGTTCGTGTGGTAGAGAATTGTGTTGCTCCACTTGGTTGACCGATTTTAGAAGTGTAAACACCTCTGCTGCTCGATACCAACAGCTTTCATTGAATCCGCAAAAGCTAGCCGGACAATGCGGAAAACTAAAATGTTGTTTGAACTATGAGTTAGACACCTACATGGATGCTTTAAAAGATTTTCCTGATTTTGAAACCAAATTAGAGACAGAAAAAGGAGTGGCATATTGCCAAAAACAAGATATTTTTAAAGGATTAATGTGGTATGCTTATGCCGATAATATGGCCAACTGGCATGTTTTACACATCAATCAAGTGAAAGAAATTATTGCAGAAAACAAACAAAAAAGAAGAGTTGCTTCCTTAGAAGACTTTGCTTTAGAGGTTGCTCAAGAGCCGAAACAGGATTTCAATAACGCCATGGGTCAAGAAAGCTTAACCCGATTTGATCAACCGAAAAAGAAAAAAAATAACAACAAAAAAAGAAGACCTAATAAAATTGTAAAAAATGATCAAAAAAAGTAGTCTGTTTTTTGTTTTATTATTGATTTTATTCACGTCATGCGACAAAAAAAGACTTTTTGACGAGTACCAAAAAGTAGGTGATGCTTGGCACAAAGACAGCATTGCTTCTTTTGTTTATGAAGCCAATGATACTGTTTCACCCAAACATTTGTTTATTAACATTCGCAACAATAAAAATTATCCTTTTCGCAATTTGTTTTTGATTGTTGAAATGGAGCAACCGAATAAAAAAATCATTATTGACACTTTGGAATATGAAATGGCCAATCCGGATGGTTCCCTATTGGGAAAAGGAATTACAGATACGAAAGAAAACAAATTGTTTTACAAAGAGAATTTTGTATTTCCTAAAGCGGGAAAATATTATATCAACATTCAACAAGCCGTTAGAAAATCGGGTAAAATTGAAGGTGTTGAACTTTTAGAAGGCATAACGGATGTAGGTTTACGAATTGAAAAAAAGGAGTAAGATGACACAGAAAAAAAATAACGTAACGAAAGATATTCACTACTACCAAAAAAAGTTTTGGAAACTATTTTTCTATGGTTTAGGTGGTATTTTTCTGTTTTTTGTATTTGCAAATTTTGGTTTGTTTGGCTCGATGCCAAGTTTTGACGAATTAGAAAATCCAGATTCCAATCTTGCGACTGAAATCATTTCTTCTGACGGTGTTATTTTAGGAAAATTTTACAGAGAAAACCGTTCACCGGTTAAATATGAAGATTTGCCAAAACATTTAGTTGATGCTTTGGTGGCAACTGAAGATGAACGTTTTTATGAACATTCCGGAATTGATGCCCGAAGAACTTTTGGTGCCGCTCTTAAATTAGGTGCAGATGGTGGAGCAAGTACCATTTCTCAACAATTAGCCAAACTATTATTTCATGGTGAAGGTTCTCGATTCATTTTGTTTAGAATGGTTCAAAAAGTAAAAGAATGGATTATTGCCACTAAATTAGAACGTCAATACACTAAAAATGAAATCATTGCTCTTTATTTGAATCGTGCTGATTTTGTAAATACCGCAGTTGGAATTCGTTCGGCTGCTAAAGTGTATTTTGGAAAAGAACCTCGTGACTTAACCATTGAAGAAAGTGCTTTATTGGTTGGAATGTTGAAAAACCCTTCCCTTTATAATCCAGTAAGAGAAAAAAGGAAACAGTTGGTTTTTGACAGACGTAATACGGTTTTGGCTCAAATGGTTCGAAATAACTTTTTAGAACCGGAAGCGAAGAAAATTTTAGAAAAAAAACCAATTGTTCTAGATTTTAATCCGGAAAGCCATACAGACGGAATTGCGACCTATTTCAGAGAATACCTTAGAGATTACATGAAAAAATGGGTAAAAGAAAATAAAAAACCGGATGGTACTGAATACAACATTTACAATGATGGTTTAAAAATTTACACTACCATTGATTCCCGAATGCAAAAATATGCTGAGGAAGCTGTTGATGAACATTTAAGAAACCTTCAAGCAGAATTTTTTAAAGCTCAAAAAAACAATAAAAATGCTCCTTTTTCAAAAATTAATGAAGAAGAAACCGATAAATTGATGAAAAGAGCTATGAAAAATTCTGAGCGTTGGCGTATGATGAAAGCTCAAGATAAAAGCGAAGAAGACATCATCAAATCGTTTGACGTCAAAACGGACATGCGTATTTTTACTTGGAAAGGTGAACGAGATACCATCATGACACCAATGGATTCCATTCGCTATTACAAGCATTTTTTACGTAGCGGAATGATTTCAATGGAACCTCAAACCGGACATGTAAAATCGTGGGTGGGCGGAATAAACTACAAACATTTTCAATATGACCATGCCGGACAAGGAGCCAGACAAGTGGGTTCTACCTTTAAACCGTTTGTTTATGCCACCGCTATTGAACAATTAAATATGTCTCCGTGTGATTCAATCATCGATTCACCCTTCACAATTCCAAGAGGAAGACATAATGTTACGGAAACTTGGACGCCCAGAAATTCTGATGGAAAATACCGTGGAATGATTAATTTGAAAAGAGCGTTGGCCAATTCTGTTAATACGGTTTCTGCTAAATTAATTGACCGAACCGGACCAAAAGCCGTAGTTGATTTAACACACCGATTAGGAGTTACTTCCTCTATTCCAGAACAACCTGCAATTTGTTTAGGTGCAGTTGAAATTACCGTTCAAGAAATGGTAGCTGCTTTTAGCACATTTGCCAACAAAGGTATTTACATCAAACCTCAATTGATTACTCGAATAGAAGACAAAAACGGAAATATCATATTTGAAGCTATTCCGGAAAGTCATGATGTATTGAGTCAAGACATTGCTTATGCCGTTGTAAAATTGATGGAAGGTGTAACAGAAGATGGTACCGGAACCCGATTAAGATGGGGGGGTGCCGGATTTAAAAATTATGGTTATAAATTTACTAACCCAATAGCCGGAAAAACCGGAACTACTCAAAACAACTCTGATGGTTGGTTCATGGGGTTTGTACCTAATCTTTGTACAGGAGTTTGGGTTGGCTGCGAAGACCGTGCCGCCCGATTTAGAACTACCGCTATGGGACAAGGAGCAACAATGGCTTTACCTATTTGGGGACTCTACATGGACAAATGTTATAAAGACGACAAGCTTAATGTATCGAAAGAACCTTTTGAACGCCCGGAAAATATCACCGTAAAAGTAGATTGTTGGAAAGCCGTTAAAGACACGCTTGATTTTGATCAAGATGTGGAAGAATTTAATTTTTAAGTAAATTTATAAATATAAAATAATAAAAAAATGGACTTTGCAAAAAGCCCATTTTTTTATACCTTTAAAATTCGAAAACAAACAAACGATATGATTACACGAAAAGTAAATTCTGTGCAAGAAGCTCTTGTTGGAATTACCGATAATATGACCATTATGCTCGGAGGTTTTGGCCTTTGTGGCATTCCGGAAAACAGCATTGCTGAATTAGTAAAAAAGGGCGTTTCTAATCTTACTTGCATTTCGAACAATGCCGGAGTAGATGATTTCGGATTAGGTTTATTGCTTCAAAAGAAACAAATTAAAAAAATGATTTCATCGTATGTTGGTGAAAATGCAGAATTTGAACGTCAAATGCTTTCGGGAGAATTAGATGTTGAACTTACTCCTCAAGGAACATTAGCCGAAAAATGCAGAGCTGCTCAACACGGAATTCCTGCTTTTTTTACACCCGCCGGTTACGGAACCGAAGTGGCTGAAGGAAAAGAAACCCGTGAATTTAATGGAAAAATGTATGTCATGGAAGAAGCCTACAAAGCTGATTTCGCCATCGTAAAAGCATGGAAAGGTGACGAAGCCGGAAACCTAATTTTTAAAGGAACCGCCCGAAATTTCAATTCATGCATGGCTGGTGCTGCAAAAATCACCATTGCCGAAGTAGAAGAATTAGTGCCCGCCGGAACATTAGACCCCAATCAAATTCACATTCCAGGAATTATGGTAAACCGAATTTTTCAAGGTGAAAAGTTTGAAAAAAGAATTGAACAAAGAACAGTTAGACAAAGATAATGTGGCAATGAAACAATTTGTCAATTAGACAATTAATTGACATCTTTCCGAATTGACACATTGACTAATTGACACATTAAACAATTGACACATTAAAAAAATGGCTTTAGATAAAAATCAAATTGCAAAACGAATTGCAAAAGAAGTAAAAGACGGTTACTACGTAAACTTAGGAATCGGAATCCCGACACTGGTTGCCAATTTTGTTCGAACGGATATTTCAGTTGAATTTCAAAGTGAAAACGGAGTATTGGGCATGGGTCCATTTCCATTTGAAGGAGAAGAAGATGCGGACATTATCAATGCAGGAAAACAAACTATTACTACGTTGCCCGGAGCTTCCTTTTTTGACTCCGCTTTTAGTTTTGGAATGATACGTAGCAAAAAAGTTGACTTAACGATTTTAGGTGCGATGGAAGTTTCCGAAAACGGCGATATTGCCAATTGGAAAATCCCCGGTAAAATGGTAAAAGGAATGGGCGGAGCGATGGATTTAGTTGCTTCGGCAGAAAACATCATTGTTGCCATGATGCACGTGAACAAAGCCGGCGAATCAAAAGTGCTAAAAAATTGTACTTTACCATTAACTGGTGTAGGTTGTGTTAAAAAAATTGTAACCGAATTAGCCGTGATGGATGTTACACCAAACGGTTTCAAACTTCTCGAACGAGCTCCCGGTGTTTCTGTCGAAGAAATCATCAAAGCTACAGAAGGAACATTGATTGTAGAAGGTGAAATTCCGGAAATGGTTTTGGATTAACTACTAAGAAATAATATATGAAAAAAATCCTGTTCCTATTTTTCTTGACTTTTTACAATGGATTTTCACAAGAATATTTACTAGAAGATGAAGTTTTAAAAGGGAAACCTAAATCGATTGAACTAACTGTTTCAAGTGAAAATTCGAATGAAATTCCAATAGAATCGAAAACGTTTGATGAAAAAGGAAGGATAATTTTATTCAAGAAATTTTACAACAATCGTATTCATACTCAAGAGAGAACAAAATATACCAAAAATCAAATCATTATAGAATTATGTGATGGATGTAATGATTTAGACAAAGAATTTGCGGAATTTTCAATTAAAGAAAATCAAAAGAATCCTTATTCAGGATATTTAACTGCCGACCCCAGAAGAACATTTAAAACAATCAAAACAACTGACAAAAAAGGAAATGTAATTTTATCTAACACTTACAATCCGGAAGGTTATTTAATTTGGGAAAAAAGATATACTTACGATAAAAACACCAACCTTTTATCTACTGAAACTTTTGATGACGAAGGTAAAAAAGAAAAAGAATATATAAAAAACACTTATGATTCAAAAGGCTTATTAATCGAATCAATTAACGTAACAGATCATCATGAAACTAAAACTGCATATGAGTACGACAAACAGAATCGAAAAATAATTGAAAAAGTTTGGCAAAATAAAAAACTAAACGAATATAAATTTGAATATCTAACCATAAAAGATACATCTAAGGTTTTGAAATATTACAAAAATCTTGATGATAACTCTTTTAAATTAGGCACTTCTGAAGTTACTTATGTTGAAAATAACACTAAAATTAAAAAAGTAACTGGTATTTATAATGGTAATATAAACTACACCCGTTTTTTTGTTTATGATGCTCAAAACAAACTCATTTCTAAAACCTATTATAACGAGAAAAACGAACTTCGAACAGAAACAAAAATAAAGTATGATCAAGTGGGAAATTGGATTGAAATGAATGTTTCAAATCTAATGAATGTTAGTTATAACGGAGGAGAATTAAAGCCTGAATGGAGAAGAAATAAATATATTAGAAAAATTCAATATAATTAAATTCTTGCTAATCGAAATTAATGATTATTTATTCAAATACCCCAACAAAACCTCATTGGCATTTTCAAAAGTAGGAGGTTGATCGGTGACCCTTACTGCTCGTTTTTTGTTTAATTTATAGGTCAAATCAAATTCTGTTGTAAATAGAATAACCGATAAAAACGGATTATTAATAAAAGGAAGCAAACGTTCAAAAGCACTATCAATAGTATGAATTTCAAACAATTCTTCTTTTTGAAAGCGGAATTTCAATTCCAATTTTAATTCATTTTCATCTAAAACGGGACGAATAAAAATATTTTTTAGTTCAGTGTTGCCGATGGTTTTGGCAAAAGTAAGTTTGGCAAAAGTTCCATCAGAAAGACTTGCTTTAAATTGTTCATAAAACTCAGAAAACGTTGCAGTAAATAACATATTTTTATTTTTTATCCTTTCGGAATAGCATCAATTAATTTTTTGGTATAATCACTTTTCGGATTGGCATACAATTGATCTGCATCGGCGATTTCTTCCATTTTCCCTTTGTTCATGACTAAAACTTGGTCGCTCATGTATTTTACAACTGCTAAATCATGAGAAATAAAAATATACGTAAATCCGAAATTTTCTTTTAGTTCATTCAGTAAATTCAACACTTGAGCTTGAACAGATATATCCAATGCCGAAACCGACTCGTCGCAAACAATTAATTTGGGTTGCAAAGCAATGGTTCTCGCAATGCCAATGCGTTGCCGTTGACCACCTGAAAATTCATGCGGATAACGGTTAAAATAAGCCACGCCCAACCCTACTCTTTCCAAAATCTCGATGGTTTTTGCTTTTCGTTCAGAATCGTTTTTATACAAACCATGCACTTTCATCGGTTCCACAATCGCTTTTCCAACCGGAATTCTTGGGTTTAAAGACGAATATGGATCTTGAAAAATAAGCTGAATTTCTTTTCTAAGTTTTCTAATTTCGTCTTTGCTGAGTTTTGTAATGTCGTTTCCTTTATAAAAAATTTGTCCGGCAGTTGCTTTATCCAATTGTAAAATGGCGTTTCCTAAGGTTGATTTTCCACAGCCGGATTCGCCCACCAAACCAACTGTTTCGCCTTCATAAATTTTAAAACTCACATCATCAACCGCCTTAAACGACAGTTTTTTTCCAAATAAACCAATAGTAGAAAGATATTCTTTTTCTACATTTTTTACTTCCAAAATTGGCTGTTGTGCATATAATTTCTCTTGATTTTCTTTTCTTTCTTCGGAAGAAACAATTTCGTTTGAAACCGAATTATTCAAAAAATCCTGAATTGTTGGCAATCGTTTTAATCTAAAATCCAACGAAGGTCTAGAGGCTATCAATGCTTTGGTATAATTGTGCTGCGGATTTTCAAAAATAGCTTTGGCGATTCCTTGTTCAACAATCTCGCCTTTATACATCACCAAAATTCGATTGGCAATTTCTGAAACCAACGACAAATCATGCGAAATAAACAAAATACTCATCTTGGTTTCTTGTTGCAAATCCTTCAACAATTGAATAATTTCCTTTTGAACGGTTACGTCTAAAGCAGTTGTGGGCTCGTCAGCAATCAAAATTTTTGGTTTGCAGGCAATCGCCATCGCAATCATAACTCGCTGTTTTTGCCCGCCTGAAATCTGATGCGGATATTTGTTGAATAGTTCTTCCGGATTGGGTAATTTTACTTTTTCAAACAATGAAAGTACTTCTACTTTTATTTCTTTGTTTGATAACTCAGTATGTCTTTCTAAAATTTCGGCTACTTGAAAACCGCATTTTAAGGATGGATTTAACGAACTCATTGGCTCCTGAAAAATCATCGCAATTTCGTTTCCTCTTATTTTTTGAAATTCCTTATCGGATAAATTCGTGATTTCTTTTCCTTCAAAAACAATTGAACCGCTATTGATAGAAGAAATTCTTTTTGGCAACAATCCCATAATCGCCAATGATGAAACTGATTTTCCTGAACCGGATTCACCAACCACACCTAAAATTTCATTTGAATTCAGTTGAAAATCAATTCCATGAATAACGGGAATATAGCTTTTCTCTCGCAAAAAAGAAATTCCAAGTTGACGTACTTCTAACAATGGAAAAGACAAATCTGCCATTAAATATGAATGATTTCTTCTTCAATTAATAAATCTTCTCTTCTCATTCTCAAAAACAATTGAGCAACAGCAATGACATCTTTTTCACAATACGTTACTATTCGATCAATATCCTTATCAACATAATAAACATAAGCCACTTCGCTACCATCAATATCATCTTTAGGAGAAGGAATATTTAACACTTTAGTCAATAATCGTAGGGAAGTATAATGTTTATAATCGCCAAATTTCCATAATTCCATCGTGTCGATATGTGGAATTTCCCAAGGTTTTTTTCCAAATAAATTTAATTTGGCCGGTATTTCAATTTGATTGATAATCATCCTTCTTGCAATAAAAGGAAAATCAAATTCTTTGGCATTGTGTCCGCAAAGAATATGCTGAGGTTGATTAAAATGATTATTGATTAAATTACTAAACTCTTTTAAAATCTTTTTTTCTTCACCATGAAAAGAGGTAACTCTAAAATTTCGAATGTCACCTTTTATCGTAAAATAGCCGACAGAAATACAAATGATTTTTCCAAATTCAGCCCAAATTCCAGCTCTATCATAAAACTCTTCGGGTGTAAATTCATCTTTTCGTTGATACTGTGTTTTCGATTCAAACAAATATTGTTTTTCTTCATCTAACAATTTAAAATTTTCTTGTTCCGGAACCGTTTCAATATCCAGAAATAAAATGTGGTCTAATTTAATTTTTTCGATCATGGCTTTAAATTTATTTATAAATATATAAAAAAATGATTTGAAAACATAATCCCAAAAAAAAACCACCATAAAGGTGGCTTAATCGAATTATAATTTAGTAAAACAAATTTTATTGATTAACTTCAGAGTCAATTACTTTTCCTTTGATAGTTAGCACTTTAGGAACTTCATTTTCGTTTAATGAAACGGTAACCGTTTTTGAAAATGCACCTGGTGATGCTGCATTATAAGTAGCAGTCACTGTAGCTTTTTCTCCAGGTTTTACCGGGGTTTTAGTATAATTTGTAGCTGTACAACCACAAGAAGCTTTTACATTAGTAATGATAACGGTTTGTTTGGTTGTATTTACAAAACTAAAATCGTGAGATACCGGTACACCTTTTTTCAAATCACCAAAATCAAAAACTTCTTCTTTCCATTTTACAGGCGTAGTAGGTTTTTGTGCAGGTGGTGTAGTAGTGATTGTTGGACCAACATCAGCTTTTTTCTCTTGAGCAGAAACTCCTACTGAAAAGAAAAGAGCAGCCGCAATTGTCAATAATGATACATTTAATGATTTCATAAATATTATTTTTTAGTGTTTATTACTATTTTTGAACAGAACAAATGTATCAATTCATAATTTAGATTTTGTTAATCGATATTTAAGTTTTGTTAATGAGTTGTTAATCGCTGTTTTTTACTGATTTATAAGATGATTGATTAACTAGTTTTGTTCCATTAAAATAATATTTTTTGAAATTTACCAGATTAAATAGTATCATTTTAGCCGGATTTATCTGCATTATTGGCGTGTTGATTATGCAATTGCTAATGCTTAATCAAGCCTATTCGTTTGAGAAAAAAGAAGTAGAAGAAAAAATTCACTTCGCTCTTCAAGATGTTGTGAAACGAATTTACAGAGACAACAAAACCGAATTAAACATCACAAACCAAGTTAAAAAAATTACTGATGACTATTATATTGTCAATTTAGATGATGTTTTCGAGCATGAAGTTTTAGAGTATTATCTAAAAACAGAATTTCAAAAAGTGAATTTAGATTTGGATTTTGAATATGCTATTTACGATTGTGGTACCGATGAAATGATTTATGGAAGGTATATCACAAAAGATACGGAAAAACCTAAAAAATGTGAAAATTGCTTTCAAAAAAATGAAGGATTAATTTACTACTTTGGTATTCGTTTTCCGGAATTACAAAAGCAATTCATCACTTCGTTAGGTCAATATTGGATTTATACACTTATCTTATTTTTGGTTTTAATTATTTATGTTTATTCCGTTATTTTATTATTGAAACAAAAAAAATACGCTGAATTACAAACGGATTTTATCAATAATATGACTCATGAATTTAAAACGCCATTGGCTTCGATTTTAATTGCTTCTCAATATGCTACGAATCAAGAAGAAATTAAAAATCATCCGAAACTATCTAAATACATGCAAATTATTACCCAACAAAGCCAAAAATTAAACCAACATATTGAGCGTATTTTGAATGTAGCCAAAGGCGATGCAAAATGGATTGAATTAGAAAAAAAATCAATTCCATTACTAATAGCTTTGGAACAAGTGAAAGAAAACACCTTATTAAAAACCACAAAAAATTGTTCCATTACTATAAATGTTTCCGAAAAAATTTTGGTGAATGCCGATGAATTTCACTTTAACAACATCCTTTTTAACATCATTGATAATGCGGTAAAATATAGTCCAATTCATCCTGAAATTACCATCAATGGAAATGAAACAGAAAAAGGCTTACTACTCAAATTCAGTGATAACGGTATCGGAATAGACCCCCAACATATTGATTATGTTTTTGATAAATTCTATAGAGTGCCGAGAGAAAACAAAAAAGATATTGAAGGTTTTGGAATTGGATTGTTTTACGTAAAAAAAATTATTGATTTACATAAATGGAAAATAGCCATTCAAAATAATCCATTAGCCGGAATTACGATATCTATTTTCATCCCTAAAAATGATTTGTCATGAGTAAAAAAAGAATTCTATATGTAGAAGACGACGAAACACTCGGTTTTTTAACCGCTGATAGCCTAGAAAGTCAATTTGATGTTGCTCATTTTACAAATGGAAAAGCAGGTTTTGATTCCTTTTGTAAAGAAGACTACGATTTATGCGTTTTAGATGTTATGTTGCCTGATATGGATGGATTTGAAATTGCAACAGCCATTCGAAAACGAAACCAAGAGATTCCCATCTTATTTCTTTCTGCTAAAACCATGAAAGAAGATCGCATAAAAGGTTTAAAATTAGGAGCTGATGACTATTTGGTGAAACCCTACAGTATGGAAGAACTAATTTTGAAAATCGAGATATTTTTAAACAGAAGTCAAAAGTCTGCTTCCAAATCAAATGCAATTTATTTGATTGGTTCTTTTGAATTTGATCCTGCTAATTATTGCGTGACAAAAGAGGCAACCGTTACCAACTTAACCGAACGTGAATCTGCTCTTTTGAAATTGTTTTTAGAAAATAAAAACACGGTTTTAAAAAGAGAAAAAATATTAATGGAACTTTGGGGAACCGATGATTATTTTGTGGGTAGAAGTTTAGATGTGTTTATTTCCCGATTACGAAAAATTTTCAAAGACGAACCCAACATTCGGATTGAAAATATTCCGAGAGTTGGGTTCAAATTATTACTTAATTAATCAATCTTATTTTACAAAACTTTTCATATATAGCTCAATGGCTTCCAATTCGTGATCTTTCATACTTTTGGTAATCGCAAAATTGGTTTTCATCACTTCATATTGACTTGGGTCAACAATTGGTTTGGCATTTTCTCTTAAAAAATCAACGATATCGGCATTTTGTTCTTTATAAATTGTAGCTATTTCTTTTATACTTGGTCCTATAACTTTTTGGTCAGGTTTGTGGCAAGTATAACAAAGTCCAACCCCATTGAAAAGTTCTTCTCCCAATTTAATTTTAGCTTCTACTGAATTTTCAGTTACTTCAGGAGTTGCAGACGCTTCTTTCCCAAAGGGCTCTTGCTTTTTATCTTGACAGGAAAATAAAAACAAACCAATAAATAAAAAATATAGATTTCTCATGGTCTAGGTGTTTGATTTACACAAATATACACCTTAAAAAAACAGAAAAAGGTGATATTTATCAGTTACGAAATTATCTTTACTACTTCCTTAGCAAAATAACTCGCTATCATATCGGCACCTGCTCTTTTGATAGCCGTTACTTGTTCCATCATTACCGCATCGTGGTCAAGCCAACCTCTTTCTGAAGCTGCTTTAATCATAGCATATTCACCCGAAACCTGATAAACCGCTACCGGAACATCAAACGCATTTTTTACTTCTCTAACGATGTCCAAATAGGCAATTCCGGGTTTTACCATGACAATATCAGCTCCTTCTTCAATATCCATTCGCGTTTCTCGGATGGCTTCGATACGGTTATGGTAATCCATTTGATACGTTTTTTTGTCTTTCGGGATATTTTGAGCATCCACCGGAGCACTATCTAACGCATCGCGAAACGGTCCGTAGTGTGCCGAAGCATATTTGGCACTGTAGGCCATAATTCCGGTGTTTACGTACCCTTCGTCTTCCAATGCTTCTCTGATTTCTAAAATTCTTCCGTCCATCATGTCGCTTGGAGCTACAATATCAGCACCGGCTTCGGCATGTGAGCAACTCATTTCAGCTAAAATGGCAGAAGTAACATCATTTACAATCATTCCGTTTTCAATCACTCCATCGTGTCCAAAAGACGAATACGGGTCTAAAGCTACATCGGTCATCACAATCATATCCGGAACGGCATTTTTAATCACTTTTACGGCTCGTTGTATCAAACCGTTAGGATTTAAAGCTTCGGTTCCTTTGTTGTCTTTTAAATTATCGGGGACTTTTACAAAAACTAAAACCGTTTTTAAATTTAGTTTAGCCAAATCTTTGACTTCCTTTTCCAATAAATCCAAACTCAAACGGAAATAGTTTGGCATGGAAGCGATTTCCTCTTTTACATTTTTTCCTTCCACCACAAAAAGGGGTACAATAAAATCGCTGGGCGAAAGAATAGTTTCACGAACCAATGAACGAATGGTTTCGTTGGTTCTTAATCTTCGGTTTCTTCTTAATGGAAACATAATGTTGGTATATTTTTGATTATAGATTGTAGATTAATTTACAATCCGATTTTTTCTGCTGTTTTATCGTAATATTTTTTTATTCTTTTTGGTGGATCAAAACGATAGCCTGCTGTCATTTTTATAGTTGATATTTCGTCATTCAATCGAATTTGAGCAGTTGTATCCTGAATAAAATCAATATAATTTAGGTTTACAAAGGTAAAAAATGAATCGGAATTATAACCAATTTTTAAACTCGCACTCCATTCATAAATAGCCGATACATCTCCATCCACACTCGTAAGTCCTGCCCCGGTTGACATTCCGCCGGAAAGCAAGAAATGATTATTGATAACAAAGTTATAAAAATAAGACGGAGCCAATGAAGCAAGAAAAATATTGCTCTTTGTGTCTTCGCCACCATCATTCAAATCGATATTGGTGTAATACATCGAAAGATTTGAAATAAAGCTTCCTGCACTTTTTGATTGCCATTCTTTTTGATTCGCTATAGTTTTGAATGAAAATTTATCATTAAAAATATAGGAAGTGGTACCGCCAATTTTTGTCGTACGCATTCGCGGAAGTGTAACTTTCTCTAGACCATCACTCACATAAAATCCTTTTTGATTGATAAAAGTGATCGATTGCATCCATTTTTTATGATACAATCGTGTGCTTAAGGTGAATAATTTTGAATCGCTATTGTCTTTGTTTTCAGCAAAAAAAGCAGGTGAAAACCCGTAGGAAATATCGATAAATTTATAACTCAAATTCACCCCTATTTGTTCTCGACGGTTAGGTTGAAATTCTAAATAATTATCTATTCCGTCTAAATTATAATTGATTAAAAAACTATTGGAAGTATCAAAATAATATAAACTGGTTATTACTTTTTCGTCATAATTTGTAAAATGACTGATTTGTTCAGAATCTTGTTGAGCAAACGAACAGCTAATTCCTCCCAAAAACAATACTATTACAATTTTTACGCCCATTCTTTTGGTTTTTGCAATACCGAAATTAATTTTTCTTCTTCGCTTCCTTTTTCAGGATGATGGTCATACACCCATTGCACATGTGGAGGTAAACTCATCAAAATACTCTCGATTCTGCCATTGGTTTTTAAACCAAACAATGTTCCTTTATCATGTACTAAATTGAATTCTACATAACGCCCTCTGCGGATTTCCTGCCAAGTACGTTGTGCAGTAGTGTATTCTAAATTTTTTCTTTTTTCAACAATTGGAACATAAGCCTCAAGAAAACTATTACCAACTTCGGTAACGAAATTATACCAATCTTCCATCGTCATAGCATCGGTCACTTTTAAATAATCAAAAAACAAACCACCAACTCCTCTAGCTTCATTGCGATGAGCATTCCAAAAATAGTCATCACATTTCTTTTTATAGTTGGGATAAAATTCAGGATTGTGTTTGTCACAAGCGGTTTTACAAGCATGGTGAAAATGAATCGCATCTTCTTCAAACAAATAATAAGGTGTTAAATCTTGACCGCCGCCAAACCATTGGTTAATGATGTTTCCGTTTTCGTCATACATTTCAAAATACCGCCAATTCGCATGAACGGTTGGCACCATAGGATTTTTAGGATGGATGACCAAACTCAATCCACAAGCAAAAAAATCGGCTTCTCCCACACCAAACATTTTTTGCATCGTATCCGGTAATTTGCCATGAACGGCCGAAATGTTTACACCTCCTTTTTCAAAAACTTGCCCTTTTTCTATTACACGAGTTCGGCCACCGCCACCTTCGGGACGTTCCCAAATATCTTCACGAAATTTGGAAATGCCGTCAACATCTTCTAACCCTTTACAGATTTGGTCTTGTAGGTTTTGTATGTATTGATAGAATTTATTTTTCATTATTCCAATTCCTTTTTATCTCGCAAATAATCTGATGCGTTCAACTTATTTACTATTTTTTTTTCGGTTTTTTCTTCAATTTGTTTTCTAGTATTTCCGGCGATGGTTCCACCTTGTTTAGCAATTTTTTTGCTCTCAGTAAAATTCTTTGGTTTTTTTTCTTTGCTAATTTCTGTTGTAGTTGCTTCGGCTAGCATGTTTAACACCAATTCCAAATTACTCATGTTATCACGCAAATTTTCTTTTTTTAAACCTTTGTGATTTTTATATTCTTTAACCGACAAACCACTCCAAGCTTTAGTAATTTCATCCGTCAAAATGGCGAATTCTTGTCCATTTTTCACTCCTCGTTTTTCCCATTCATCCGTTAGTTCTTTTCTAACCTCAATACTTTTTAACCTTTGGTTTACCCATTCTTTTGAATATCCTTTTTTGAGATAGGCTTCCATTAATCTGTCAAAGCCTAATTCAGGATCTTCAATTTCATCAATACGTTCTCTCCCTACTTGTGCCAACCAAAGTTTAAAAGGTTCTGCTTTTTTAGACGGAATAGATTGAATCAAGCGGAATAACTGCTCGGTATCAGCTACATCGGTTTTATAAAATTTACCATCAGAAGATTGTAATTTCAGTTGACTACAATTTGTAGCCAACTCACTTCCTTCTTTTTTTAATCGTGTTTTTAATACACTCCAATATTTTCTGGCATTTGGAGATTCCGTTAATATTTCAACAACATCAATAATAGAAAAATACCATTTTTCTTCATCTTCACTCCAAAGGGAACGAACTTGTTTTTGTTCAAATAGTTTTATGGCGGTTTCTTTAGTCATTTTTTGATTATAAATGTAATTTTTGCTTCTTCAAACTAAAAACCCCTCACTTCCTATTGATTATACTCCTTCACCGCCTCTACAAAAGCCTTCGCATGGTCTACCGGAATATTTGGTAAAATACCATGACCTAAATTTACGATGTAGCTATCTTTTCCAAATTCGTCAATCATTTGATGTACCATTTTTTTGATGGTTGGAATTGGCGATAATAATCGTGATGGGTCGAAATTTCCTTGTAAAGTGATTTTTCCACCGGATAAATAGCGAGCATTTCGAGCAGAACACGTCCAATCTACACCTAAAGCCGAAGCTTTTGATTTAGCCATGTCATTTAATGCAAACCAACAGCCTTTTCCAAAGACAATTACTTTGGTATAAGGAGCCAAAGCTTCCACTATCTGATTAATGTATTGCCATGAAAACTCTTGATAATCCACCGGAGACAGCATTCCGCCCCAAGAATCAAAAATTTGAATGGCATTACAACCCGCTTTCACTTTTTCTTTTAAATACAAAATGGTGGTATCAGTAATTTTTTGCAATAACGTATGAGCCGCTATCGGATTGGAAAAACAAAATCCTTTGGCGGTATCAAAACTTTTGGAACCTTTTCCTTCTACAGCATAACAAAAAATCGTCCAAGGTGAACCAGCAAAACCAATCAACGGCACCTCATCATTCAACATTTCTTTGGTTAATTTCACTGCATCCATCACATAACCTAACGTTTCTTCGATATTGGGAACAAATACTTGGTCCACTTGCTCCATGGTTCGAATAGGATTCGGAATAATGGGTCCTAAATTGTCTTTCAATTCCACATGAATACCCATGGCTCTTGGAACAACTAAAATATCTGAGAACAAAATGGCAGCATCCGGTTTTACAATTCGTATCGGTTGAACCGTAATTTCTGCTGCTAATTCCGGCGTTTCACAACGGGTAAAAAAATCGTATTTGTCGCGTAAAGCTCTAAATTCAGGTAAATATCTTCCGGCTTGACGCATCATCCAAACGGGTGGACGCTCAACGGTTTCGTTATTTAAAGCTCTTAAGAAAAGATCGTTCTTTATCATATTCAATAATTAAAACTTATGATTTATTAAAATAATTTATACACTGAATAATTACATTTTCAACGGTGGGTTGGTTTGCAATTACTTTATTGTTTGTTGTTAATTCGGCCGCAGTAGTAGTACCAATACAAAAACAAATTTCATTTGTAATCGCATTTTCCATTACATAACTTTGAACAGCTGAAGGACTAAAAAACAAAATCCCATCAACTTGATTATCCATTTTGTGTGGCGTTAATACGGTCTGATACACTTCTATCTCTTCAAAAATAATATTGTTTTTTTGAAAAGCATTTGGAATCGTATCTCTTCTCAAATTTCCGGAAAAAAAAGTAAATTTTTTATCGGAATGATATTTTAAAAGGTATTCAACTAATTCTTCTGCATAATCAAATGATTGTTCAACTTGGAATCCGTTTTCTTCAAGCAATTGCCTTGTTTTTATTCCGACACAAAAAGAAATTTTATTTTTTAAAATTGGATGATTTTCATTTTCCAAAACACTCAAAACCGCATTTTGACTAGTAAATATCAAAAAATTATAATTTGATGCTTTGTTGATTTTATGTGATATAATTTGAATAAAATCAGCTTCCACCAATCGAAAACCAGCGTTAAGTAAAAACTGTTTTTGGTTGGATTTTAGTTTTTTAGTCGATACTATTCTAATTGATTTTTCCAACTTAATCTTGTCCTTCGCAATAAATGGAAATATTTTTATTATCGCCAAATACCACTAAAATATCATCTTCGTAAATAATTGTGTCCGGTGTTGGCAATCCAATTGTTTCTTTTACGATTGTTTTTTTACCAATTAAATTTGTTTTTTCCTTCTTGCGAATAATGGTAACTAAATTCAAATGATACTTGTCAATTGCATTCAATTCAGAAAGCGTTTTTCCGTGAAATTCGGGTTTTGATTTTACTTCAGAAATCGTATAATTATTGTCTAACTGATAGTTTTCTAACGTCGTTTTAAAGTTGATTTGCTTGGTCAAACGATCAGCACTTTCTTGTTCCGGATGAATGATACTGTAAATTCCCATCGCCTCCAAAACCGTATCGTGAATAGGCGATAACGCACGACTGATAATTTTTACGTTTGATAATTTTTTGATAATGGCCGTCGTAATAATCGCTGCTCCTTCATTTTCTCCGATGGCTACCACAATTTTATCGGC
Organism: Flavobacterium filum DSM 17961; assembly: GCF_000425465.1. Taxonomy (GTDB): domain Bacteria; phylum Bacteroidota; class Bacteroidia; order Flavobacteriales; family Flavobacteriaceae; genus Flavobacterium; species Flavobacterium filum. The sequence continues at coordinate 86,937 of NZ_AUDM01000003.1, forward strand.
ATCTTTCAATGGCAACGATTCATACGCCAATTCGTTTGTGGAATCCATACAAATGGCATGAGAAATTTTATCTTTGATAAGATTAACTTTATCCATTTGTTTATCTACTCCAATCACTTCATTTCCGGTTTCTGTCAAACTTAAGGCAAGTGACATTCCGAAATTTCCCAATCCAAAAATGATGATTTTCATTTTTATCTAATTTAGTTAATTAAAATATTTTCTTTTGGATACTCATAAAACTGATGATTGATTTGTCTGAGCATTCCAATCATTAAGTTGAGCATTCCTATTCTTCCAATAAACATGGTTAAAATCAACACATATTTACTAGGTTCAGTTAAAGTTGGTGTAAAATTTAGCGATAATCCAACGGTGCTGTACGCTGAAAAACATTCAAAAACCACAGAAAGTAAGTCGGTTCCTTTGGGTTCAAAAATCAACAATGCTAATATGGCAAATCCAATTACAATTAATGAAATACACAAAATAGCAAAAGCACGAGAAGTAGATTCGCTCGAAATTCTTCTTCCTAAAATTTGAATTCTTGATTTTCCTCTGGCAATGCTAAAAATGTTTAATGTTGCCAGAGCAAAAGTACTTGTTTTTATTCCGCCTCCAGTTGACGCCGGTGAAGCTCCAATCCACATTAAAAAAATGATAAACAACAAGGTTGGAACGGAAAGTTGTGTGAAATCAATCGTATTAAATCCTGCTGTTCTCGGTGTTACTGAATTAAATGCTGTTGAAGTAATTTTTCCAAACCATGAAGAATGTAAATTCATTGTATTATTGTATTCGGAAATCCAAAGAAATACAAATCCTCCAATCAATAAAATTCCGGTTGTATATAATACAATTCTTGAATTCAATGTCATGATATTCACTTGTTTGTGAATTCTTTTTCGATCAAATAATTCTAAAACATTTATTTTTAAATATTGATAAAAGTTAAAAATAATATTGTAACCCAAACCACCAAATACAATCATTACCATTAAAATCCATTGCATAAAATAATTGAATTGAAGATGGCTTTCACTTAATCCGGCAGACATCGTTGAAAAACCGGCATTACAGAAAGCAGAAATAGAATGAAAAATGGAAAAGAAAAATTTATCCTTAATTTCAGGGTTTTCCAAAATAGAAGAATAGATAAATAGTGCACCAATTAATTCAACACTAATGGTAAAAACAACAATATTTAAAGCCATTTTCAACACATCTTTAAGTGTATCTTGTGCAATAAAATCGCGAACATTTAAACCCTCTTTAAAGGAAGAACTACCTCTAAAAAAGAAAGCAAAAAAGGAGGTAAACGTTAAAATTCCCAATCCGCCAATTTGTATTAAACTGATGATAATGGTTTGCCCGACGGTTGTAAAATCTTTGGCAGTATCCACCACAATCAAACCGGTTACGCAAACCGCACTAGTGGAAGTAAACAAAGCATCGGTAAACGAAATTCCGTTTGTGGTTGCATTTGGAAGCATTAATAAAAATGATCCGATGAGAATGATGGCAAAAAAACTTCCCACAAAAACAATGGCCGGATTATAATATACTTCATATACATACCGTACCAATATCATTAATCGGATAATAAAATAAAAGATTAAACCGGCTTCAAGAATAGGCCTTATTTTCCGTAAAACATCCAGATAATGTTGATCTATATTTAAAAGTGCAATAATAACTGACACTAAAAGTAAAACACCAATAATCAGCGAGTTGACAAACGCAACCTTTTTCCTTCCGGATGTTTTGTAATAAAAATATTTGAAGATATTAAACGCAAAAAGTGCAATCCCAATTAAAACTAAACCAATAAATTTGGGCGTTTGATATTCAATATGAATGCTGTATCCAAAATCAAAAACAATATACGTCAATACGATAAGATCGAAAAAACGATAAATAATCTTAAGTATTGAATCTTTTTGCATAAGTAAGGTTTAGTGCTTCTTTACGAGAGCTTGTTTAATTGCTTTCATTAGCTCAGAACCACCGTTATTTAAAATTTCTGTAGCACAAAGTTCGCCAAAATTTTGATACAAATCGATTTTTACTGTCTTTTCTATTTCCAATTTATGCTTTCCGTCTAATGAAAAAAGGACTCCTCTTAACGTAATTACATCTTCGTTTATTTCTGCTAAAGCTCCAATTGGTGCGGTGCATCCGCCTTCTAAAGTTTTCAGAAATTGTCGTTCAACAAACGTACAAATTTCGGTTTCTTTGTGGTTCAATTGTGCCAGTGCATTTCTTGAAAACGAATCATTTTCCATAGCAACCACCATCATAGCTCCTTGTGCCGGGGCAGGAATCATCCAATCTAAATTAAGATATGTTTCGGGTTTCAGATTGATTCTTTCCAAACCGGCTGCGGCAAAAATAGCTCCATTCCAATGGTTGTCCTTTAATTTTTGCATTCTGGTATTTACGTTTCCACGTAAATCTTCTACATGGTGAGTAGGATATTTATGTAACCATTGGGCTTTTCTTCTCAAGCTTCCGGTCCCGATAGTTGTCGGGATAGTTGCCGAATTTTCCAAAAAAGACAAATCTCCTTTGTGTACCAAAATATCTAAGGTTGAAGCCCGTTCTAAAACCGCCGCTTGCACAATTCCTATTGGTAAAGCGGTTGGAACGTCTTTCATAGAGTGAACCGCAATATCCACTTCGCCTTTCAACATAGCTACATCAAGGGTTTTGGTAAAAATACCGGTAATTCCAAGTTCATAAAGTGGTTTGTCTAAAATAATATCGCCTGTAGATTTTACGGCAACAATTTCGGTTGGATAGCCTAAGTCTTTTAATTTTTTCTCAACGGTATGAGCTTGCCAAAGTGCTAATTCGCTGTCACGAGTTCCAATTTTGATGGTTTTACTCATTTTACGGCTGTTTCAATTTGAAAAATTTTTTCAATCCATTCGATGCTTTCATCCACCATAGTGTTGTCATCTTTTAAATGATTGGCAAAATGGGTTGTGATTTTTTGAATGATTCGATTGCTGATAATTTCTGCTTGATCTTGATCAAAATTAGCAATTTTTTTGCGTTGAAAATCCAGCTCACCTTCTTTAATCGCGTTTAATTTTTCTTTTAACGCATGAATGGTTGGAGCAAATTTTCTGGCTTTCATCCAAGCTATAAATTCCGATTTCACTTCGTCAATTATAGCTTCTGCAGCCGGAATATGTAGTTTTCTTTTTTCTAAGGTATCGTCTGTTAATTGCGATAAATAATCCATGTGAACCAATGAAACATTTTCTAATGTTTTCACATTTTCATCCACATTTTTTGGAATGGATAAATCTAAAATTAAAAGTGGTTTTTTTAGATTTAAAATATCTTTATCGATAGTAGGATTTTGAGCTCCGGTGGCAACAATTAGCACATCGGCTTTTTGAATTTCCAGTTGCAATTCGGTATAATCTTTTACGATTAAATTGAATTTTCCGGCTATTTTTTCTGCTTTATCTTTGGTTCTGTTAATAAGAACTATATGGTCGTTTTTGGTATGTTTTACAAGGTTTTCGCAGGTATTTCTCCCTATTTTTCCAGTTCCGAAAAGAAGAATATTTTTCTGAGAAATTCCGTCTACGTTATTGATAATATATTGAACCGAAGCAAAAGCAACCGAAGTGGCTCCTGAACTAATCTCTGTTTCGTTTTTAATTCGTTTACTGGCTTGAATCACAGCATTTATCAACCGTTCTATAAACGAATTGGCCAATCCGAACGATTTACTCTCAATAAAACTATTTTTGATTTGACTAATGATTTCAAAATCACCTAAAATCTGACTATCTAAACCGGTTCCCACACGAAACATGTGCGAAATGGCTTCTTGATTTTTATAAACAAAAGCAACTTTTTGAAATTCTTCAACAGTTCCAACGCTATTTTCACACAACAACTTAATCAATTGAAACGGATGTTGTGCAAACCCATATATTTCAGTTCTATTACAAGTAGATGTTACAATCAAACTATCTATTCCTTCCAACTTTGCTTGACGCAAAATGTTGGTTTTGGCTTTTTCGTCTAAACTGAATTTTCCTCGTGTCTCCGCATCGGCTTTTTTGTAACTCAATCCAACGGCATAAAACGTTTGATGTTTCGACAAGTTTAAATTTTCCATAAATACACTTTTCCTAAAAAGTTGAACAAAATTATTATTATCTATTCTATAAAAGTATCGCTCAAAGTACTTTTTGTATCGCTTGAAGATATCCAAATCCAAAATATGGTTTTCATCGTAATTTCTTTTATATTTGTAGCATTGACAACGCTTTTGAAAGTCTTTGTTTAGAATAATTCTAAATAAACAAAATAAATGCTCTCCAAAGAATATACGAAAAAATGTCGCTATGGGTTCTCAAGAAGAAATAAAAATTGAAGATGATTTTATTTTAATCCGTTTTCAAAACGATTCAGACGAGGTGGTTCGCTTTGAAAGACAAGTATCTACGGGATTAATTCAATTTCATTTTGGGCTAAAAGGAAAAGCAAAATTCATCTTTAATCAAGGAAATTATGCCTTGGAAATGAAGGAAGAAAAATCACTTTTGCTCTATAATCCACAAAAAGAATTGCCTGTTCATTTGGAAATTGCACCCCAATCGTGGATGATTTCAGTGTTGGTTTCAATAAAAAAATTCCACGCTTTGTTTTCCGCCGAGGCAGAATATATTCCGTTTTTGAGTGATGACAATCGTGAAAAAAAATATTATGCCGAAGAAAACATGAGTCCTTCGATGGCAATCGTGCTCAATCAAATCTTTCATTACAACCTCAATGCTTCAATAAAAAATCTCTATTACAAAGGAAAAGGTTATGAACTGTTAAGTTTGTACTTTAACCGCAACGAAGATCAGAATGCGGAACATTGTCCGTTTTTGATTGATGAAGAAAATGTGTTAAAAATTAAAAAAGCAAAAGAAATTGTGATTGCCAACATGGCCGAACCACCGGGCTTACAAGAATTAGCCGATCAAGTAGGTTTGAATTTGAAGAAATTAAAAATGGGTTTCAAACAAATTTATGGCGATAGTGTTTACAGTTTTTTGTTTGATTATAAAATGGAATACGCTCGAAAATTGTTAGATAGCGGAACATACAATGTAAATGAAGTAGGTGTTCAAATAGGATACAGCACCGCTTCGCATTTTATTGCGGCATTTAAAAAGAAATTCGGTACCACTCCGAAGAAGTATTTAATGTCTCTCTCAAATTAAAAAAATAAATTGCAACATAAAAATGAAAAAAGGAGTATTATTAGTCAACTTAGGTTCGCCCGAAAGTCCAACCCCAAAAGATGTTAAACCATATTTAGACGAATTTTTAATGGATAAATATGTAATTGACGTTCCATATTTATTAAGAGCATTATTAGTTCGCGGAATCATTTTACAAACCCGACCAAAAAAATCGGCAGCTGCTTATGCTAAAATTTGGTGGGATGAAGGTTCGCCACTCATTGTGTTGTCGAAACGAATGCATAAAAAAGTACAAGCCAACACGAGCATTCCGGTAAGTTTAGCGATGCGTTATGGTAAACCAAGTATTGAATCTGGCTTACAAGAACTACACGATCAAGGTGTGAACGAAGTGATGCTTTTTCCTTTGTATCCGCAACACGCGATGGCTTCAACAGTTACGATTTTAGTGTTGGCAGAAGAAATTCGTAAAAAGAAATTCCCGAACATGAATTTTACCATTCTTCCAGCTTTTTACAATCAAAAAGATTACATTCGAGACTTATCCAATTCTATCAAAAAACATTTGGAAGGGTTTGAGTACGATCACTTGTTATTTTCGTACCACGGAATTCCAGAACGTCATATTCGTAAAACCGACGTAACCAAAAGTCATTGCAAAATAGATGGTTCTTGTTGCCACACACCTTCGCCTGCACACGAGTTTTGCTACCGTCATCAATGCTATGAAACCACCAAACAAGTGGTTGAGTTTTTAGGAATTCCCGAAGGAAAATACAGCCAAACTTTTCAATCTCGTTTAGCCGGAGACAAGTGGCTGACACCTTATACCGATGTTGAAATCAACAAAATGCCTGAAAAAGGAATTAAAAAATTAGCGGTTGTTACTCCAGCTTTTGTTTCTGATTGTTTGGAAACATTAGAAGAAATAGCCATGGAAGCCAATCATGAGTTTAAAGAGCATGGCGGCGAAGAATTTTTAGCCATTCCGTGTTTAAATGACGATGATGATTGGTGCAAAACCTTGAGCCGTTGGATTGATCAATGGGCTTTTGCCGAAATGGAAACTAGTAAATAATGGCAAAATCATCAGGAGCATTAGGAACCGATGACATCAAGCAACTCTTGATAAAACAAGCCGTTCCGGCCTCAATTGGTATTCTATTTATGTCGATTAATATTTTAGTCGATACCATTTTTGTAGGTCAATGGATAGGTTCATTGGCTATTGCTGCTGTAACGGTTGTATTACCCATTACTTTTTTAATTTCTTCCTTAGGAATGGCGATTGGAATTGGCGGAAGCTCCATTATTTCAAGAGCTTTAGGAGCAAAAGACAAAGAAAAAGCCTATCGTACTTTTGGCAATCAAATCATGATGACCTTGATATTGGCGTTGTTTTTTGTGGTGATTGGTTTTTTATATTCCGATGAAATTTTGTTGCTTTTTGGAGCCAACGGAGAAATCATGAAACCTGCCAAAGAATTTTTTATTCCGGTTTTAATTGGTGTTCCGTTTTTGGCTCTTTGTATGATGGGAAATAACGTGATTCGTGCTGAAGGAAAAGCCAAATTTGCGATGATGGCAATGATTATTCCGGCTTTTGGAAATATTTTTCTCGACATTATTTTTATCAAATTTATGAATATGGGAATGTTTGGAGCGGCATTAGCCACAACCATTTCCTATTTTATGTGTTTCGTTTTTATTCTTTGGTTTTTTATAAAAAAAAGCGAATTAAGGCCTTCCGCACATCATTATCGATTTGATTTTTCATTGGTAAAAGAAATCTCTTCTTTAGGATTAGTGACGTTTTCCCGTCAAGGAGTTGTGAGTATTTTAGCCATTATTGTCAATCATACGTTGTTTGTTTACGGCGGAGAACATTCAGTTGTTGTTTACGGCATCATTAGCAGAATGTTGATGTTTGCTTTGTTTCCCATTTTGGGAATTACGCATGGCTTTTTGCCGATTGCCGGATACAATTATGGAGCCGAAAATTACACGCGTGTGAAGGAAACCATTTCCATTTCGATAAAATATGCTGCTCTTTTAGCAACATTTATTTTTCTAATCATATTGTTTTTTGCACAACCTATTGTAGCCGTTTTTACCAACGATTTAGAGGTTATAAAAGAAACACCAAATGCAATGCGATGGGTTTTTGCCGCAACACCAATTATTGCTTTACAGCTTATAGGTGCAGCTTATTTTCAAGCGGCCGGAAAAGCTATTCCGGCATTATTGCTGACTTTAACAAAACAAGGTTTTTTTCTGATTCCGCTAGTGCTGGTTTTGCCAAATTATTTTGGTATTTTTGGAGTATGGGTTGCTTTTCCGATTGCCGATGTGTTATCAACACTAATTACGGCCTATTTTTTGCGAAAAGAAATGACCACCAAATTAATAGAAACACAATAAATGGAAATATATAACTACATCAAAGCCTTACATCTCATTTTTGTGGTCACTTGGTTTGCCGGACTTTTTTATATCGTTCGTTTATTTGTATATCATGCCGAAGCAAGAGAAAAACCGGAACCGGAACAACGTATTTTAATCCAACAATACCAGTTGATGCAATACCGATTATGGTATATCATCACATGGCCGAGTGCTATTTTAGCCAGTATTTTTGCTTTTTGGCTTTTATATTTAATTCCTACTTGGCTTTATCAAGATTGGATGTTAGTAAAACTAGGTTTTGTTGTTTTATTGTACTTATATCATTTTAAATGTCATTTGATTTTTAAGCAATTACAAAAAAATGAAGTGAAAAACAGTTCCAATTTTTTCCGTTTGTGGAATGAAGGAGCCACATTAATCTTATTTGCAGTAGTGTTTTTAGTGATTTTGAAAAATGCCGTCAATTGGATTTTTGGTGTGATTGGTATCATTGCTTTTTCTTTACTGCTAATGATTGGGTTTAAATTTTACAAACGAATTCGAGAGCGTCAATCGTGAATTTTTTACAAAAAATAGGGAAATTATCTTTGCGGGTTAGAATCTTCATTTCGATGATTTTTCTAACCGTGATTTCTTCTATTTTGATCGCTTCTGTTTCTATTTATCAGTTTAGAAAAGAGGCTAAAGATTATCATCAAGAACGATTATTACGAAAAGAAACCGCCATTAAAGAGCACATTAATTACATCCTTAACACTACAACATATCCGCTAACTACAGAAAATATTCCATTAATTTTTTCTGAAAGGGATAAAATTCATGAGCTTTCTGATATTCACGGTTTAGAAATAAATTTTTATGATTTGGAAGGAAATCTACTGAAATCCTCTAAATCTTCTTTTGCAGTTGATAAAGACCCAAAATCAATTGATATCTATTTGATAAAATTAGTTCAATCCAGTTTGGATAAACGATATGTTGAATATAGAGAAATTAACGGTGTAAAAAATTTATCCTCTTACAGCGAAATAAAAGATGCTCAATTTAAGCCTTTAGCCGTTTTAAACATTCCTTATATTGAGGACGATGGATACTATGAAAAGGAACTTCAAAAATTCATGATTCGATTTGGGCAAGTGTATTCATTTATGCTAATACTTTCTATTCTTTTGGCTTACTTTTTATCAAGTTATATAACAAAATCATTAAAAACTATTGCCGAAAAACTGACAATAACCCAATTGAATCGTAAAAATCAAAAAATTGAATTGGAAACCAGCAGCACAGAAATTGAACTTTTGATTCGATCTTATAACAATATGGTTGCTGAATTAGAAGATAGTGCGGTGAAATTAGCTCAAAGTGAACGCGAACAAGCTTGGCGAGAAATGGCAAAACAAGTGGCACATGAAGTCAAAAATCCACTTACACCCATGCGACTAACCATTCAAAATTTTGAACGAAAATTTGATCCTAAAGACCCTAATATTCATCAAAAAATTAAAGATTATACCAAAACGTTGTTACAACAAATTGACATAATGAGTTCGGTTGCCAATGCTTTTTCAAATTTTGCTTCGATGCCGGCACAACAAAATGAACGAATTAATGTAGTTGAAATTATCCAACTTGGATTAGAAATTTTTAATGAAAATTACATTCGCTTTGAGCCTTCAGAAAAAGAAATTTATCTGAATATGGATAGAACTCAACTCATTCGAATCATAACCAATTTAGTAAAAAATGCCACTCAGGCGGTTACTGATTTTACGGAAAATCCAGTTGTGATAGTTTCTGTTAATCAAGATAATGAAAAACTAATCATCACTGTAAAAGACAATGGAATTGGAATTTCAGAAGAAAATAAATTACAAATATTCGAACCAAAATTTACTACCAAATCAAGTGGAATGGGACTTGGTCTTGGCATCATCAAAAAAATTATCGAAAATTATAATGGAACAATTACCTTTGAATCGCAACAAAACAAAGGAACAACTTTTATGGTTACATTACCTATCAATACATACGAACAAATTACATAAACCATGAACTACGAAAATATTTTAATAGAAAAAGTCAACGGAATCTCTGTGATTACCATTAATCGACCTACTAAATTAAATGCGTTAAACAAAGCTACAATTGAAGAACTGCATCACGCTTTTGATACTGAAAATAAAGACAAATCAACCCGAGCAATCATCATCACCGGAAGTGGCGAAAAAGCTTTTGTTGCCGGAGCCGATATCTCTGAATTTGCCCATTTTTCTGTGGAAGAAGGTGGAAAATTAGCCGCAAAAGGACAAGAATTATTGTTTGATTTTGTAGAAAATTTATCCACACCCGTAATTGCTGCCGTAAATGGTTTTGCACTTGGCGGTGGATTGGAATTAGCCATGTCTGCTCATTTTAGAATTGCCTCTGATAATGCCAAAATGGGTTTACCGGAAGTAACTCTAGGTGTAATTCCGGGTTACGGCGGAACACAACGTTTACCTCAACTCGTTGGAAAAGGGCGTGCCATGGAAATGATAATGAGTGCCACCATGATTGATGCCGAAACTGCTAAAAATTATGGTTTGGTTAATCATGTAGTTCCACAAGCGGAATTGATAGAATTTACAAAAGGAATTGCCTCAAAAATTGCTAAAAATTCACCCGTTGCCATTTCCAATGCAATTGCAGCGGTGAATGCTAATTTCAAAGATGGCGTAAATGGTTATGAAATAGAAATTAAAAACTTCGGGAAATCATTTGGAACTACTGATTTTAAAGAAGGAACAACAGCATTTTTAGAGAAAAGAAAAGCAGAGTTTAAAGGAGAATAACTACTTCTCCCCTTCCCATTCCGCATAAAACTGGCTCAAGAATGTTTCCATAAAACGGTGACGTTCTTGAGCTAATTTTTTTCCGGTTTCGGTATTCATTTTATCTTTTAGAAGCAATAATTTTTCATAAAAATGATTCAATGTTGGCGAATCACTTTTTTTATATTCTTCTTTGGTCATATTCAATTTTGGAGCTATAGAAGGATTGTAAATGGGTCTGTTTTTAAATCCGCCATAATTAAATGTTCTAGCAATTCCAATGGCTCCCAAAGCATCTAATCGATCGGCATCTTGAACAATTTCTAATTCTATGGATGAAAAAGTTTTTTCAAAATTTCCACCTTTGAACGAAATATTTTGAATAATTTGAACTACATGCTCAATAATTTCTTCAGAAACGTTTTCACTTTCTAAAAATGTTCTAGCCATTTTCGGACCAATTTCTTCATCACCATCATGGAATTTGGAATCGGCAATATCGTGCAATAAAGCTCCTAATTTTACAACGGTAACATCACAAACTTCTTCTTGGGAAATTAAAATTGCATTTTTATAAACCCGTTCAATGTGAAACCAATCATGACCTCCTTCAGCGTCATGGAGTTGTTTTTTTACAAAAAGAATCGTTTTGTCAATAATTGTCATTTTTATTTCACCAAAGCAGGTTGCACCCATTTAAAAACATTTTCAACTTCCGGAATAACCAAACGTTCCGAAATTTTGGCCATTCTGGAAGGGAGTTTCATCAGATAATCTCTTGCTTTTTCAGCTTCATCGGTCAAACCATTCATTTTTTCAATTTCCCACTTGTCAATTAATTTTTGAAGAATATCTACATAATCAGCTGCAGTGTAAACGCCAATTCGCTGAGCTGAATCTGAAAAGTGCTCAAAAGCTGAACTAATTTTTTGACCTGATTCTCGAAGAAAATGAGCGGGCATCACTATTTTTTGCTTCATCATATATTGAAACGCCAACATCATTTCACTTGGATCAACTTTAAAAATCTGATTCACAAATTCACCATAAGCATGATGATGACGCATTTCGTCGCCAGCAATCAACTTGCACATTTTGGAAAGTTTCTTATCTCCAAATTTTTTGGCTATTTGTGAAACACGGTTGTGAGAAATATAAGTAGCTAACTCCTGAAAACTAGTGTAAACAAAGTTTTTGTAAGGGTCTTTCCCGGTGCCAATATCAAAACCATCGTTAATTAAATGTTGGGTAGTCATTTCAATTTCACGCATATTCACTCGTCCGGACAAGTAGAGATATTTATTCAACACATCACCATGACGATTTTCTTCTCCTGTCCAATGTTTTACCCATTTCGACCAGCCGTTTCGGCCTTCACTATCAACACCTTCCACTTCGGTTAACCAGGATTCATAGGTTGGCAAAGCTTCTTCTGTAATGGTATCACCCACTAAAACTACCCAAAAATCATAAGGCAATTCTTTGGCAATTTCGCGTAATTCGGTAACATCTTCAAAAAAAGTTTCTTTTTCAGAATCCGGTAATAAATCTGAAGGTTGCCATATTTTTTCAACCGGAATCAAAAAGTCATTCATAAATGAATCTACTTTCTTTTCCAATAATTGCATTACTTCTAAACGAATGTTTTTTATTGACATATAATTAATTTTTAATTCCGTTTACTACGGCATTTTCTGTTTTTTGCATTATTTCTTCAAACGGAATTCCTTTAATCGGAAAAGGTTCTTGAATCGTAAATGTTAAGCTATTTCCTAATCCCATCGGAAATTTTCCAAAACGAACCATTTTCCATGAATTATTGATGGATATGGGAACAATATATGCGGATGGTGCATATTTGCACAAAATCTTTAATCCGTTTTCTGAGAATTTTTTTGGCAGACCGGTTTTACTTCGCGTTCCTTCTGGAAAAATGACTGTGGAACGATTATGTTTTTCAATATATTCAGCCATTTCTTTAATGGCTGGTAAAGCTTGTTTTGGGTCTTTTCTATCGATTAAAACGGAACCACCATGCCTTAAATTATAGGAAACGCTTGGAATTCCTTTGCCTAATTCCTTTTTGCTAATGAATTTTGGATGCCATCGTCGCATAAACCAAATGATGGGAGGAATATCATACAAACTCTGATGATTGGCAACAATGATTAACGGTACGTTTTTAGGTAATTTATCTCGGTTTTGAAAATCATAGGTTGTCCCTAATAAATGTGTACTTCTTACCAAACAAAAATTCAAATAATCCACACTTTTTTTGTGAGCTTGGTATCCAAACACATTAAAACAAAACCATTGAACAGGATGGAATATACATAAAAACAACCCAAAAGTAAGGTAATATAATACGGAAATAGGGTAAGATATTAATTTATGCATAGTGTTTTTGGTATGATGGCAAAAGTAGGAAATCGAAATTACTTATTTGGTTACTTTTTGTGGAAAAATAAATTAGAAAGAGATGAAAAAAAAAAGTAATTTTACCACATTATTAATTTTTAAAGCCACATTATTATGAGTTCAGAGAAAGAAGCCAAATTAAAAGCCTTGCAATTAACATTAGACAAATTAGACAAAACCTACGGAAAAGGTACCGTAATGAAAATGGGAGACAAAGCCATTGAAGAAGTGGAAACCATTTCTTCGGGTTCTTTAGGTCTCGATTTAGCGTTGGGTGTAAACGGTTATCCAAAAGGAAGAATTATAGAAATTTACGGTCCGGAATCTTCTGGTAAAACCACCTTAACACTTCATGCGATTGCTGAGGCTCAAAAAGCAGGTGGAATTGCCGCTTTTATTGATGCCGAACATGCTTTTGACCGTCATTATGCTGAAAAACTGGGTGTTGATATAGAAAACTTAATCATTTCTCAACCGGACAACGGTGAACAAGCTCTTGAAATTGCTGAGAACCTAATCCGTTCTGGGGCAATTGATGTTGTAGTTATTGACTCCGTTGCCGCATTAACTCCAAAAAGTGAAATTGAAGGCGAAATGGGTGATTCAAAAATGGGATTACACGCCCGATTGATGTCACAAGCCTTAAGAAAATTAACAGCAACCATCAGTAAAACAAATTGTACTGTTTTCTTTATCAATCAATTACGTGAAAAAATTGGTGTGATGTTTGGTAATCCGGAAACAACTACTGGAGGAAATGCCCTAAAATTTTATGCATCTGTTCGTTTAGATATCAGACGTTCTTCTCAAATTAAAGATGGTGAAAACGTAATCGGGAACAGAACCAAAGTTAAAGTGGTTAAAAACAAAGTGGCTCCACCATTCAAAACCGCAGAATTTGATATCATGTATGGTGAAGGAGTTTCCAAAACTGGCGAAATTTTAGATTTGGCCGTTGAGTTTGAAATCATCAAAAAAGCCGGTTCATGGTTTAGCTATGGCGATACAAAATTAGGACAAGGTCGTGACGCCGTAAAAGCATTAATAAAAGACAATCCTGAATTAGCAGACGAACTAGAAATTAAAATCAAAGAAAAAATTAAAGAAGCTGAATAAAACCTAAACCCGAAAAATTTCGGGTTTTTTTTATTTATGACGCAACCTTTTGACAAATTTTACATCTATAACCTAGAACAAATAAACTCAATGAAAAAAGTTGTTATTTTACTGTTGCTTGTTGTATGTTTTTTTTCGTGTTCAGTTGAAAATGAACCTAAGCAGCATTATGAAATTGTAAAGGTTGAAAATTTTATTGTGCCCGATACTTTTTCTTTTCGGCAAATGCATGAAATAAAGTTATATTACAAAAGACCAACTAGTTGTCATGCTTTTAATGGTTTTTATTTTGACCAATATGAAAACGTAAGGAATATTGGAATTCAATGTATCGTTTCCAATACTACTGCATGTCAAAATTTGAACGAAGAAGCTTATGAAGTTTCATTCGAATTTTATGCAAATAGTTTACAAACTTATTTATTTAGATTTTATAAAGGGAAAGATGAAGAAGGAAATGCAATTTTTGAAAGTGTTGAAATTCCCGTTAAATATTAACATTTAAGACAATGAAAGCTTGTGGGTTTAGACCAACTCATACAGGAATGTAAAAAAGAAAATATTAGGGCACAAGAACAACTTTATAAGCTTTTTTCAGCTAAGTTGTTTAGCGTGTGTCTTAAATATTCGAGGAGTTATGAAGAAGCACAAGATAATTTACAAGAAGGATTTTTGTTGATTTTTGAAAAAATTGAGCAGTTTAATTTTAAAGGTTCTTTTGAAGGTTGGATTAAAAGGATTATCATCAATTTTATTTTACAAAAATATCGTTCACAAAAAGTTTTTGAAATTGTTACGGAAAATTTTCCGGAAACGGTAGAAATTGAAATTGAAGATGAAGATATCAGTATGGATTTTCTACTAAAAACCATACAAGAATTGCCGGATAAGTATCGATTAGTTTTTAACTTATATGTATTAGATGGCTATTCACACGCAGAAATTGCAGAAATGTTAGACATTAACATTGGAACATCAAAATCAAATTTAGCTAGAGCTAAAATGATTTTAAAAGAAAAAATTGAAAAAAAGGCGTCAAACGAATTTAATGAAGCCAAATGAAAAATAAAAAAGATATAGGTAGATTATTTCAAGAAAAATTCAAGGATTTTGAAGAAACTCCTGATGAATTGGTATGGAATGCTATTGAAGAAAAATTAAGAAAAAAAGAAGATAAAAAACGTGTTATTCCACTTTGGTGGAAACTTTCAGGAGTAGCGGCGTTATTTATAATTGGCCTTTTATTTTTTCAAAATTCAACTGAAACTAAAGTAGGAAATGAAGAAAATAAAATTGTTTTTGAAGAAGACAAGAATTCAACTAAAGACATTATAACTACTAATGAAGAATTAGAAAATAATAGAAAAAATGAAGAAAAAATTGTTTTTGAAAATGAAATCTCAAATGAAAGTGCAAGCGAAAACAAAGAAAACTTAACAAAAAAATCAAATCGTTCAAATTGGAAAACAGACAAAAATGCTGCTGTTGTTTCTTCGGAAAACAACAAATCAAAAGAGTCTTTTTCAACTTCAAATAGAGATAAAAACACATTTCGAAATAATAAAAATGAAACTGATTTTAAAAATTCAGAAAAAAAAGTTGCCGCTCAAAACAATATCCAATCTGAAAAATCAACTACCAATTCAAATACTGAAAATAAATTAATTTTTGATCTTGAAAAAAGTATTACCGAAAATAAAACCACCACAAATGAAAATAAAATAGATTCAACAAAAACAGAAACCAGTTTGGCAGAAGTAAAAGTTGAACCTAATGCGTTGGAAGAATTGCTATCAGAAAAAGAAAAAAAACCAAAAGTTGAACCTAAATTAAACAAGTGGGAAATAACTACTGCTATTGCTCCTGTTTATTTGGGTTCATCTTCCAACGGTTCTCCAATTGATAGCCAATTTGCTAATAATTCTAAAGAATATGAAAATACTATGAGTTATGGTGTGGGAGTTAATTATTCTTTGAATAAAAAATTTGCTGTTCGAACAGGTGTTAACAAAGTTAACCTAAGTTATTTAACCAATAACGTTGAATTTTACCCTGAAATTAGCACCAGTAGGATTCAAAATATTAAATATGAAGGACAAGGTGTTTTTATCAATATTCAAAACATTCTACTTGAACCTAAAGTTAATTTCAATGCATCTCAATTTGGTTCTATCCAACAAATGATGAGCTATTATGAAGTACCGCTTGAAGTTTCATATCGTTTATTAAATAAAAAATTTGGAATTAATTTGATTGGCGGAGTTAGTTCTTTCATCTTAGATGACAATAAAATTATGGTAGTTTCAGATGATTTTTCAGCTCTCGTTGGAGAGGCAAACAATTTGAATAAACTTCATTTTAGCACCAATTTTGGTATTGGTTTTAGGTATTCATTTTTTAAATCATTTCAAGCCAATTTTGAACCTACATTCAAATATCAGTTAAATACATTTAGTCATAGTAACGGAGGATTTAAACCTTATTTCATCGGGTTATATTCTGGAATAAGTTATCGATTTTAATACGTAAATTATGTTGGTTTAATTACGTAAATTAGTTTTAGTTAAGTTTGTTATTACTTTTTACACATCAGTAATAACTAAAAAGAGTACTTTTACAGTACTCTTTTTTTTTACTAAAAAATTTATCATGAAAATTATAATATCCTTCTTTGTTATTTTAATTGGTTGTTTTTCTTCTGATTGTAAAATAGATGAAAAAAGTGAAATCAATGCTGTTATCAACCAATGGCATAAGGCTGCTGCCGAAGCAAATTTTGATAATTATTTTGGTTTAATGACCGCCGACGCTGTTTTCATCGGAACAGATGCATCCGAAAATTGGAGTAGAAAAGAATTTGAAGCTTATTCAAAACCACACTTTGATAAAGGAAAAGCATGGACTTTTCACACATTAGAAAGAAATATTTATGTTGATAAAAACAATAAAATTGCTTGGTTTGATGAACTGCTCGACACCTCGTTCAAAATCTGCAGAGGTTCTGGCGTTCTGGAAAAAGTAAACGGAAAATGGAAAATCAAACATTATGTGCTTTCCATGACCATTCCAAATGAAACTTCAAAAGAAGTAATTGCTGTTAAAGATTCTATAGAAAGCAATTATATTCAAAAGTTAAAATCAAAAAAATAAACCTTTCACAAAACCATACCCAAACTTTTCTCGTAACTAAGAAGAACAAACTCAAAATTCTTGGTTATGAAAATCAACAGAAAAGTAAAACTCTTTTTAGGAAGCATCGTCGGAATTGTTTTCCTACTCTTTGTAGTATTGGTTGTTCACATTGCCACAGCCAAGCCAATTGAAGTTGACAATGCAACCCTTCAAATCAGCAGAATCGATTTTAATGAACCACTCGATTCATTAAAAGCGAAAGAAATTCACAGAAATTTAAAATCGATTAACGGCGTAAAAAACATCAAAATTGTAGCCGAAAAAGGCGTTGTTGTATATTTTCACGATAACCGAATTGTGAATTCTGAACAAGTTTTCACGCAACTTTCATCCAAAGGAAATTATCAAGCAGAACGCTTTGTAATTTCAGATGAAATAGCTTCTAAAAAAGTTTGTCCAGCCATGAATACGGATAGCTTTAGCTATAAATTTTCCAGAGGAATTCAACGAATTTTTAATTAACCTAAATAGAATTGTTATGAAACATTTATCAAAATTATCCCTTTTTGCTCTACTCCTTATTTCAGGATTCGCTTATGTTTCTTGTAGTGATGACGATGATGCCACGCCACCAGCAGAGTTAACCCTTTATCAAAAACTAGGTGGTTTTTCCAAGGTTTCAGATCCAAACAATCCCGGTCAAATGATTGAACAGGGAAGATTGTCTTACCGTTCTGTGGTTGACAGTACGATTACATTAATTGTTGCCGATATTGTTGCCGGTTCTCAAGGAAACTTAGGAGCTCATTTTGCACCTATTGTTGGAGAAGTTTCTGGTGGAAACACCACAAATGTTGCTGTTTTAAGCAAAAACTTAACCGATTTCTTTTCGGCAAACACAGGTGGTGGAGCAACAAACACGTATTCCGGATTAGGAATGGTTGCTGCTCATGACCCGGCTCAAAACCCTAGAATGGGTGTAAAAGCTAATAATGCCGACTATGATAAATTTATTGGTTACGTAGGAGCAGCAGCTGGTTTAAACGGAGTAACAGACTCGGCTTTAATTGGTGAAGTTGTTGAGGTTTTAGAATCGCTTAGAGCACCGATTGTACAACAATAATATAACACATACTTTTAACTGTGCGGAATCACCATTCTTATAATTTTAAGGTGGTGATTCTTTATTTTTTTAGGTTTTCTAGCATTTCTACGGTCATCAAATCCATATCAAAATTGTGTTTCCAACCCCAATCAGTTCTAGCAGAAGAATCATCAATCGAGCCTGGCCAACTATCTGCAATTTTTTGACGAAAATCCGGTTTGTATGAAATAGTAAAATCAGGAATATGCTTTTTAATTTCTGCCGCAATTTCTTTCGGTGTAAAACTTACTCCAGATAAATTATAAGACGAACGAATTTTAATATTTTCCGAAGGAGCTTGCATTATTTCGATAGTGGCACGAATGGCATCGTCCATATACATCATTGGTAAACGGGTTTCTTCAGACAAAAAACATTCAAAATTACCATCGCTCAATGCTTTGTGATAAATATCTACGGCATAATCAGTTGTTCCTCCGCCTGGTGGTGTTGACCAACTAATTAAGCCCGGATAGCGAACGCTTCTTACATCTACACCAAAAATGTTGTGGTAATATTCACACCAACGTTCTCCGGCTTGTTTCGAAATTCCGTACACGGTAGTTGGTTCCATTATGGTATATTGTGGCGTATTTTCTCTAGGTGTTGTTGGTCCAAAAACGGCAATACTTGATGGCCAAAATATCTTTTTTATTTTTCCGGCTTTCGCTAAATTTAATACATGAAAAAGTGAATTCATATTCAAATCCCATGCAAATGCAGGATTTTTTTCGGCTGTAGCTGATAATAAAGCAGCCATTAAATACACTTCTTCTACGTGATATTTTTCAATAATATGTTCAATTTGATTGAAATCAAGAGCATTCAATACTTCAAAAATTCCGTCATTTACTACTTCATTATTCAGTTTTCTGATATCAGAAGCAATTACATTCTCGCTTCCGTAAATCGTTCTTAATCGATGGGTTAATTCAGTACCAATTTGACCACAGGCACCAATAATCAGAATTTTTGCACTCATGAAAAATATATTTCTGCAAATATAACGTTTTCGTAAACTAAAAAAAGGAAGTAAAACGGCTTTTATTTCAGAAAGCTTTAACGTAGTAAATGAAGTTTAAAATTACCTTTGTATTTTTGAACAGTAAAAGTAGGCTCATGAAATTATTTATTCGTTTTTTCCTGTTTTCATTTTTAATCTTTTTTTCTTGTCAAGATGAGAATGAAGCCAGACGAATTCAACAACAAAAAGAAATTACCAAAAAAGAAGAAATTGCCAAGAGAATTCATTCCGCTTGGAACTTTCGTTCCGTTTCTTTAAGTCCGTTAGCCACAAATTTTACCACTGATTGGGCAGAATGGAGATTGTTTCAAACCGAACTTTATCAAAAACCAACCAACAGCTTGACCGCATTTCAGAAAAAATCTAAAATGCTCACTAAAAAAGCAGATGAAGTACTTCAAACGATTCCGGGAATATTATTTCGCCCAGAATTTAAAACTCGATTCACCGTTTTGTTAAACAAATTTCGTTCCATCGAAATGTACTTAAATCTAACCGAAATTCCTGAAAAAAAAGTGATCGGATTGATCTCCGAAATCAACTTAGAACTCTTATCAATCGAATCACAAATGAATGAACTGGCTCGCAAAAATCAAATTCCTATGGAACAAGGCGAAGCCGATATGATTCGAATGTTAGACACTTCCCGAGCCGTTCGAGAAACACCAAAAAATCTAGACTAGTTGAACGTTTCAAATATTTCTTCCGCCTATAATTCTTCTGCTAAAATTATTCAATTGGCAGAAAATATCGCCGTTCCCGAAAAAAAAGTGCAAATCAAAGGATTGGTTGGTTCTTCGCTTTCGTTTGTTATTCAAGCTCTTTTTGAAAAATCGGAATTGCCTTTTTTATTGCTTTTTAATGACAAGGAAGAAGCTGCTTATTATTTGAATGATTTAGAAAATCTCATCAACGATCAAGATGTGTTGTTTTATCCGAGTTCGTATCGCAGACCATATCAAATTGAAGAAACGGATAATGCCAATATTTTGCTTCGGGCCGAAGTATTAAACCGGATCAATTCCCGAAAAAAACCATCGATTATTGTTACTTATCCGGAAGCTCTTTTTGAAAAAGTGGTGACCCGAAAAGAATTGGATAAGAACACGCTGAAAGTGGCGGTTGCCGACCAAATTTCGATTGATTTTATCAACGAAGTATTGTTTGAATACAACTTCAAACGGGTAGATTTTGTATCAGAACCCGGCGAATTTTCGGTTCGTGGTGGAATTATCGATGTGTTTTCATTTTCAAATGATAATCCGTACCGAATTGAATTCTTCGGAAATGAAGTCGATAGCATCCGAACGTTTGACGTAGAAACGCAACTTTCACTGGAAAAACAGAAGAAAATTGCCATCATTCCCAACGTAGAAAATAAATTTTTACAAGAAAACAGAGAAAGTTTCCTTAATTATATCAACCCAAAAACCGTACTTTTTGTTCAGGAAACAGAAATGGTTTTGAATCAATTTGATAAATTATTTGACAAAGCAACCGAAGCTTTTGGCAAACTTTCTAATGAAATAAAACATGCTTCGCCCGAAGAACTTTTTATCAATCAATCGTCATTTGTAAAAAAAGCTCTCGATTTTTCAATAGTTGAAATCGGATTGAAATCGTTTTTTAAAACAGAAAAAACAATTGAATTTCATACCAAACCGCAACCTTCATTCAACAAACAATTTGATTTATTGTTGAATGATTTGAACGAAAATCACTTTAACGGAATCAAGAATTACCTGTTTTGTTCCAATGAAAATCAAGCCAATCGCTTTCATGATATTTTTGAAAGTTTGGATGAAGAAAATCATGAAAACATCCGAAAACAATACAAAACCATTGTTTTTCCACTTTATCAAGGTTTTATTGACGAAGAAAACCAATTGGCTTGCTACACCGATCATCAAATTTTTGAACGGTATCATAAATTCAGCATCAAAAACGGGTATTCTAAAAAGCAAACCATTACGCTAAAGGAATTAACCCAACTTTCGGTTGGCGATTATGTAACGCATATTGACCACGGTATCGGGAAATTTGGCGGTTTGCAAAAAATTCAGGTAGAAGGCAAAATGCAAGAAGCCATCAAATTGGTGTATGCCGATAATGATATTGTGTATGTGAGCATTCATTCACTACACAAAATTTCAAAATACAACGGAAAAGACGGAACGCCACCCAAAATTTATAAATTGGGCTCCAATGCGTGGAAAGCCTTAAAACAAAAGACCAAAGCCAGAGTTAAACACATTGCATTCAACTTGATTCAATTGTACGCTAAAAGACGTTTGGAAAAAGGTTTTGCTTGTGCACCGGACAGTTATTTGCAAAAAGAGTTAGAAAGTTCGTTTATTTATGAAGATACGCCGGACCAAATTACGGCTACACAAGATGTAAAAAACGACATGGAACGCGACCGCCCGATGGATCGATTGGTGTGTGGTGATGTTGGTTTTGGTAAAACCGAAGTCGCGATTCGTGCCGCATTTAAAGCCGTTGATAACGGGAAACAGGTTGCTGTTTTAGTTCCTACAACAATTTTGGCTTATCAGCATTTCCGAACGTTTTCGGAACGATTGAAAGATATGCCGGTTACGATTCACTATTTAAACCGATTTAGAACCGCCAAACAAAAAACCGAAACGATAAAAGGTTTAGCCGAAGGCAAAGTAGATATCATCATTGGAACCCATCAATTGGTTAACAAAGATGTAAAATTTAAAGATTTAGGTTTGTTAATCATTGATGAAGAACAAAAATTTGGCGTGAATGTAAAAGATAAACTCAAAACGATTTCTGCTACGGTAGATACGTTGACTTTGACAGCGACTCCGATTCCGAGAACGTTACAATTTTCGTTAATGGCAGCAAGAGATTTATCGGTTATTACAACGCCACCGCCCAATCGTTATCCCATCGAAACGCAAGTGGTTGGATTCAATGAAGAATTGATTAGGGATGCCATTTCGTATGAAATTCAGCGAAACGGTCAGGTGTTTTTCATCAATAATCGAATAGAAAACATCAAAGAAGTAGCCGGAATGATTCAGCGACTGGTTCCTGATGCTCGCGTAGGAATTGGACATGGACAATTGGACGGCAAAAAGTTAGAAGAATTAATGCTGGCTTTTATGAATGGTGAATTTGATGTTTTAGTTGCTACAACCATTATCGAAAGCGGTTTGGATGTGCCAAACGCCAACACAATTTTCATCAACAATGCCAATAATTTTGGTTTGTCCGATTTGCATCAAATGCGAGGTCGTGTGGGTCGAAGCAACAAAAAAGCGTTTTGTTATTTCATCACACCTCCTCAATCTGTGATGACGGAAGATGCGAGAAAACGAATCAATGCGTTAACGCAATTTAGCGAGTTGGGAAGCGGTTTCAACATTGCCATGAAAGATTTAGAAATTCGAGGTGCCGGCGATTTATTGGGTGGTGAACAAAGCGGTTTTATCAACGAAATTGGATTTGAAACCTATCAAAAAATCATGAACGAAGCCATTGAAGAACTAAAAGAAAACGAATTCAAAGAATTGTATCAAGAAGAAAGCGATATTGAAACCAAAGAATTTGTAAAAGATCTTCAAATTGATACTGATTTTGAATTGTTGTTTCCGGATGATTACATCAACAGCGTTAATGAACGTTTGAATCTATACAACGAACTCGGAAATGTAAAAGATGAAGAAGGTTTATTGGCTTACGAACAAAAGCTAATTGACCGTTTCGGGCCATTGACAAAAGAAGCCCAAGCTTTGTTAAACAGTATCCGTATCAAATGGATTGCCACCCGATTAGGCATTGAAAAACTCATCATGAAACAAGACAAAATGATCGGTTATTTTGTGGGCGATCAACAAAGTGATTATTACCAATCGGCTCGTTTTCATAAAGTACTTCAATTTGTGCAACAAAACGGCAATCACTGCAAAATGAAAGAGAAAGAAACCAAAAGCGGCTTGCGTTTATTACTGACTTTTGAAAATGTAAAATCGATTAGAAAGGCGTTGGAATTGATGGAGATGATGGGAAGATAATTTTCACAATAACTATTTTTAAACTTATTTGACTTATATGGTAAATTAATTTTTTACCATATAAGTCATATAAGTTTTATAAGCTTTTTAAATCCTTAATAACCTTAAACGCTACATCCACTTCCTCTTCGCTTACTAAAATTGTAAATTCGTTGGAAGTTGAAATTACTTCGTTGATGATAATTCCTTCCCAAGCCAAACGTTGAAAAATAAAGTAATAAATCCCGGGAATACTTATGTTTTCTTTGGGTAATTTTACGGTAATAGAGGCTAAATTATCCAATTTTTGAATCAATTTTTCGCCTGAAAAATGTTTGTCAACTAAATAGCCAACACTATTGCTTACTACAATATTTGTTTCATTTACGCCACGTGAAGATGTGTAAAAAATACCATTTTCTTTATTGATTTCTGAAATCAAAGCCGCTTGTTTGTCTAAAATGGTTTCGGAAACCGCAAACGTATAATCGATTAACGAAGAACGAACCGTGATTTCACCAATGTTTTTTAAGACTTTCAAAATTTTATGATTCACTCGAAAATCCAATTCTTCCGAAAGGCGTTTTAAAGCCATAACCACCGCTCCTTGCTTGACATCTTTGCCCAATTCCTGCTCCAATTCGGGCATCATGTTTCGGGATAATGAAGTGAGATTGATGATACCTTGCGACAAAGCACTCAATAAAAAAGGTTTGGTCTTGATGTAATGTTCTACAACCGAAGAAATTGTTTTCATATCATTTCGTTTAAAAAACGCCACAAAGATATAAATAAAAACAATTTGTTACAAATATAACATTTAGTGTTTTATTAATTTTACCGTTTTCTTTTGTTGATGTTGAATTACAGTCAGAAAATATACTCCACCAGAAAGAAAAGAAGTTTCCAATTGAATTTCGTTTATGGCTTTTCCTTCCAAAATTTTATTGGCTTTCAAATCAAAAAGAGTATATTCAAAAGGCGTTTCAATAACAGATTTTACTATAATTACTTCCTTAAACGGATTGGGAGAAACCTTAAAAGGTATCGTTGAGGATGAATTTGTAAGCGATAAATTTTCACATAATTGACAGTTACTATTTGTAACATTCGTATCATCATTCCCTTTTAAGGCTTCAAAAAGTTCACCCGAAACACAATTTTCCTTCAAAAAATAATCCAACCATAAATTAAGATAAGAATAAATAATTTGATGTTGCTGTGCTCTGGTTATTGTAGGTGAAGGTGAACAACTTCCTTCGCCCACCGAACAGAAAAAATTAGAATTAGCCATTTGACAATGACTTCCACCAGTAATGCCCAAATAATTTTTACAACTACTTTGCAAAGCGTTAAACATCGGTAATTGATTGGTTACCGGAGGCGTAACACAATCATTAATCCCCGCAATCGTAAATGATGGTATTTCTAAAGCCGAAGAAGCACCAATTGCAGAAGGATTGGTTTCCGCCGCTGCAAAAGTAACCACATGATTAATTTGAGTAGAATATTGTTTTGCCAATAAAGCACAACCTCCACCCATACTATGTCCCATTACTGCATTTTTTGAAGAAATTCTTGAGAAAAAAAGCGAATTGGATTGATTATTTAAACCATTCATCGCTTCAATAACAAAAGCTAAATCTTTTGCAAAATTGGTATGTGACGGTGAAAAAGAACCCTCTGTTTTTGGAAAGGCCATAATATATCCTTGCGGAACCAATTCTTCCCAAAAATTTTGATAGGCTTCAAAAGTCATGACAAAACCATGACCAAAAGAAAGCAAAGGAAAAGTTTGATTGGAAGAAACTATAATTGGCACATCTGTTCCATTGGTATCAGCCGGGTAAAAAACCTCAGTCGCAATAGTTCTATTTCGAGAAGTATCAAAAAGGTTTAAAGTAGTTCTACCGATTTGAAAAGGTTGAGCAAAAAGGGTGAAACAACCCAAAAACCAAATAATGAATGCTTTTTTCATTTCTTTCAAAACTATTAATGGATTAAAAGTAAGTTATTTAGCTGTAAACAAAAAAATTTACTAAAAATAATAAAAAGCATCTTCAATGTGTTCAATCGAAGTTTCATGATTGTTCAGCACGATGCCAATAATATCAAAACGCACTTCCAAATCCAGGTCATTTTCGATCATGTATTGATCTACGGCTTTGACTAAATTTTGAATCTTTTTTCCTTTTACAAAATCTTGTGGTAAACCAAAGTCGGCCGAGGTTCGGGTTTTGACTTCCACAATGGCTAAAATGTTATCTTTTTGAGCCACAATATCCAGCTCGGCTTTTTGAAAAACCCAGTTGCGTTCCAAGATTTCGTAACCTGCTTTTTGTAGAAAATCAGCGGCTATTTCTTCTCCTTTTTTACCGAGTTCGTTGTGTTGTGCCATTGAGATTTAAGATTTTTGATTAACGATTTTTGATTTATGAAGTGATTCCTAATAAATAATTATCATAATTATTAATCAAACTTCAAAACCGTTCCACTTTCACTAACTTCTAATGTAACCTGCCTTCCAAAAACCAAAGCTCGGTTATCCGGAATATGTCCTGCCGGGAAATTGTAAACTATCGGAATGTCATATTTTTGGGTGATATCTTGAATAATTTCCAAGGCATTTTTGCCCCATGGAATTTCGTTATCGTTCATTTTGGTCATGCTTCCTACCACAATTCCTTTTAAACTTTCCAAACAACCGTTGCGTTTGAGGTTCATCATCATGCGGTCGATGTGGTATAAATATTCGTCTAAGTCTTCCAGAAACAAAATTTTATCGGTGCAATCTATCGCAGATGCCGACCCAAACAAGCTGTATAAAATAGAAAGATTTCCGCCCACCATTTCACCTTTGGCTTTACCCAACTTATTCATTTTATCATACGGAATCGAATAGGAAAGGCTTTCGCCAAATAAGGCTTTGCGTAAGCTTTCTTTGGCTTCGGGAGTAGCTCTCGGAATATTAACCGGCATCATTCCATGAATGGATTGAAAACCCATCGTATTCAAATGACTATGCAAAACTGTGACATCACTAAACCCAATCACCCATTTTGGATTTTTTTTGAATGTAGAAAAATCGATTAAATCAACCATACGAACGGTTCCGTAACCGCCACGAACACACCAAATGGCTTTTACATTCGGGTTGTTCATTTGCGTTTTAAAATCCTTAGCTCGGTCTTCATCTGTTCCGGCCAATTGATGGTTATCTAAACCTATAGAAGAACCGATGATGGTTTTTAAACCCCAATTCTCCAAAAATTCTTTGGCTAATTTTAAATCGTCATTCAAATGTTTTCTGGCTGTGGCTACGATGGCAACCGTGTCGCCTTTTTGTAAATACGGTGGAGTTATCATTTTTTTATCCATTTGAGCATTGGTGGTGAAAAAAAGTGAAAGGAATAAAAGGGTTACAACGTTTTTCATGTTCACCGGTTTTCTTTTAACAAATAAACAAATTATCCTTTGGTTTAGCAAGTTGATTTGTTTTGAAATGATTTGTTACACGAATTTTTAGCCCGGATAGTAGTGGAAACCCCGCAGGACTGAAAGCTAATTTTTCTTTGCTTTTTGGGGCGACCAACGGAAGCCACAGAAAAGCGGTAGAAAAATAGCTTGAAGGCCGAGGAGTTGTAACGAATAGCCGGATTAGCTTCTAATAAAAATAAATTGTATTCTGTGTGAAATTGACATCGTGTCTCTGCGATAAAAAACTTATTTTTGCATACAATTTCGAAATTATGATAGAAAATCCGAAAAGATATACGATTACGGCGGCTTTGCCCTATACGAACGGCCCGATTCACATTGGACATTTGGCGGGCGTTTATGTTCCGTCTGATATTTATGCTCGCTATTTGCGTTTGCAGGGAAAAGATGTGGCGTTTATTTGCGGAAGTGATGAACACGGCGTGGCGATTTCGATGAAAGCCAAAAAAGAAGGCATTACGCCCCAGCAAGTGATTGATAAATACGACGGAATTATTCGAAAATCGTTTGAAGATTTTGGGATTTCGTTTGATAATTATTCGCGGACTTCGGCTAAAATTCACCATGAAACGGCATCGGCTTTTTTTAGAAAATTATATGAAAACGGCGATTTTATTGAAGAAGTCACTGAACAATTGTTTGA
Source organism: Flavobacterium filum DSM 17961 (assembly GCF_000425465.1). Taxonomy (GTDB): domain Bacteria; phylum Bacteroidota; class Bacteroidia; order Flavobacteriales; family Flavobacteriaceae; genus Flavobacterium; species Flavobacterium filum. The sequence continues at coordinate 114,375 of NZ_AUDM01000003.1, forward strand.
CGAGCAAGCTCAGCAGTTTTTGGCCGATCGATTTGTAATGGGAACTTGTCCGAAATGCGGCAACGAAGAAGCGTATGGAGACCAATGTGAAAAATGTGGTTCCACGTTGAATGCGACAGATTTGATTAATCCCAAATCGACCATAACCGGCACAACTCCTGTGAAAAAAGAAACCAAACACTGGTTTTTACCATTGAATCGCTACGAAGCTTTTTTACGGGAATGGATTTTGGAAGGCCATAAAAACGACTGGAAACCCAATGTTTACGGACAAGTAAAATCGTGGGTGGATGGTGGTTTGGAGCCAAGAGCCGTAACGCGAGATTTGGATTGGGGAATTGATGTTCCGGTAGAAGATGCCGAAGGCAAAAAGTTATATGTATGGTTTGATGCTCCTATTGGTTATATTTCTTCTACCAAAGAATGGGCAGCCAGAGAAGGCAAGGATTGGGAGCCGTATTGGAAAGATGCCGACACGAAATTGGTTCATTTTATTGGAAAAGATAACATTGTTTTTCATTGTATCATTTTTCCGGCGATGTTGAAAGCCGAAGGCAGTTTTATTTTACCAGACAATGTTCCGGCGAATGAATTTTTGAATTTGGAAGGCAATAAATTATCGACTTCAAAAAATTGGGCGGTTTGGTTGCACGAATATTTGATTGATTTTCCGGAAAAGCAAGATGTGTTGCGTTATGCTTTAACTGCGAATGCTCCGGAAACCAAAGACAATGATTTTACTTGGAAGGATTTTCAAGCAAGAAACAATAATGAATTGGCCGCTATTTATGGGAATTTTATCAACCGAGTGGTGGTGTTGACGAATAAATATTATGATGGAATTGTGCCACAGCCGAATGAATTTTCGGAAGTGGATGAGCAGACTTTAGCAGAATTAAAAGCCTACCCGGCAGTGATTGCCTCATCTATAGAACGTTACCGATTTAGAGAAGCCTTGGGCGAATTGATGAATGTAGCTCGTTTAGGAAACAAATATTTGGCAGATGAAGAACCTTGGAAAATGGTGAAAACCGATCCGGAACGGGTGAAAACACAAATGTATGTAGCGTTGCAAATTGCTATGGCATTGGGAATATTATCAGAGCCTTTTTTGCCTTTTACGGCCAAAAAAATGGTCACTATTTTTAAAAATAATTTGATTAGTTGGGAGAAAGTTTCACAAACATCCGAATTAGTAAAACCCGGTCACCAAATCGGTCAGGCAGAAATATTGTTTGCCCAAATTGACGATGCCGAAATCCAAAAACAAATAGACAAATTAGAAGCTACCAAAACCGCAAATAAAATGGAAAACAAAACCGTTGAACCACAAAAAGAAACTGCCACGTTTGAAGATTTTTCAAAATTGGATTTGCGTGTCGGCACGATTTTGGAAGCCGAAAAAATGCCAAAAGCCAATAAATTGTTGGTGTTAAAAGTAGATACCGGAATGGATGTGCGAACCATTGTTTCAGGTATTGCAGAATATTTTTCACCGGAAGAAGTGGTTGGAAAACGGGTGACCGTTTTAGTAAATTTAGCCCCAAGAGCCTTACGTGGAGTAGAAAGCCAAGGTATGATTTTAATGACCAACAATACCGAAGGGAAATTGGTTTTTGTAAATCCGGATGCGGATGGGGTGGATAATGGGGCTTTGATTAGTTAAAAAAGATTACTTTTACAAAATGTACTACAGAAGAAAAATTATATTATCATTACTTCAGGTTTTTGATGGGGAATTAGAAAAAATTCAACTTCAAAAACTACTTTTTTTATTTACAAGATTTCAAAAAAATAAAAAAGCTTTCGATTTTGTACCTTATAAGTTTGGTTGCTTTTCTTTTCAGGCGAATGCTGATTTGTCAACTTTAAAAAAATATGGAATTGTAAGTGAAAATGAAAAATCTTGGAGAAAAGAAGATGAAATTAATTATTTGAATGAATTAACTAAAGAAGATAAAAAGACAATAGGAGATTTCAAAATAATTTATTCAAACAAGACTAGTGATGATTTAATTAAATTAACTTACAAAAGATACCCTTACTATTCAATAAATAGTAGCGTAGCTGAAAAATATTTATCAAAAGAGGAACTTGAAGATTTAAATAATTACAGATCTTTTGAAGATGATGTTGTATTATTTACGATCGGATATGAAGGAATTACACTAGAAACTTATTTAAACAAGTTAATAAAAAATAATATCAAAGTTTTATGTGATGTTCGTAAGAATGCATTAAGCATGAAATATGGTTTTAGTAAAAGTCAATTAAAAAATGCATGTAATGGTTTAGGAATAGAATATGTTCATATACCAGAAGTAGGAATAGATTCTGAACATAGACAAGAACTTAAAACACAAAGTGATTATGATTTATTATTTGAAGAATATAAAAACAATAACTTAAAAAAATCAATAGAAAGTCAAACTAAAATTCTCAATTTGTTAAAAGAGAATAAGCGAATTGCTTTAACTTGTTTTGAATCTGATATTTGTCAATGTCACAGAAAACATCTTTCAGAAGCTGTAACAAATTTAAAGGGATTTAAATACAAACTAGAGCATTTGTAGATATGGCTAAAAAAAAGATTTTAATTGCTGTTACTACATATCCTTTACCTTCTCGAAGTTATGATGAATTAGTTTGTACAGCTGGATTTTTAGAGGATGGAACTTGGATAAGAATATATCCTGTTCCATTAAGCTTTTTAAACCAAGTAAAAAAAGATACTGGTTTTAAAAAATATACTTGGGTTGAGCTTGATGTAAGAGAAAGAACTATTGCGGAAGATTTTAGACCTGAAAGTTATAAGCCATTAAACTATGATATAAAAATAATCAATACCTTAAAAACAGATAATTTTTGGCAAGAACGAAAAGAAATTTGTCTAAAAAACATTTATACAAATAAATCAAAACTACTTGAGGATTCTAGAGCTCCAAAAAATGTTTCATTAGCAACATTTAAACCAACAAAAATTACTGATTTTGTTGTTGAAGAAGACGAAAAAGAATGGAAGGATGAATGGAAAGAAATTAGAAAACAAACTGATTTATTTGCTGAAATTGATACAGATCCTGAAAAATTGATTCCTAAAGTTCCATATAAATTTTATTATGTTTTTGAAGATGACGAAGGTGTTACAAGCAAACTAATGATAGAAGATTGGGAAATTTTTCAATTATATTTTAATTGTCTGAGAGATAACAATAATAATAAAGAAGTCGCAATTTTAAAAGTTAGAGAAAAATATTTTGATGTTTTTACTAAAGAAAATGATATTTACCTTTTTTTAGGAACTACTATGCAATGGCACAGAAGAAGAGCAAACAATCCATTTGTAATAATTGGAGTTTTCTACCCTAAAATTAAAACCCAATTAAGTCTTTTCTAATGACACCCACTATAATCGCTTTCGATGCCGACGACACTTTATGGCACAACGAACCAAATTTTGACGAGGCTCAAGAACGTTTTTGCGAATTGTTTCAGGACTTTGCTTCCAAACAGAAAATATTGGGTTTGATTTTAAACCATCAGATAAAGAATTTACCTTTATATGGTTTTGGGATTAAAGCGTTTACGTTGTCTATGATTGATTCTGCCTTGGAATTGACTAACCATTCTATTTCTGGTCAAAATATTGCAAAAGTCATACAGATTGGAAGAGATTTACTTCAAAAACCGGTTGAATTATTGCCGGAAGTAGAACCTGTTTTACAGCAATTACAAGGCAAATACAAACTAATTGTAGCCACCAAAGGCGATTTAAAAGACCAACACCGAAAATTGCACGATTCGGGAATTGGTCATTATTTTCACCACATTGAAGTAATGAGTGACAAACAAGAAATCGATTATCAAAAAATGTTAGGCCGTTTAGATTGCAAAGCTGAAGATTTATTGATGATTGGAAATTCTTTAAAATCAGATGTGTTACCGGTTTTGAACATTGGTGGTCACGCGGTTCATATTCCCTATCACACCACTTGGGAATACGAGAAAATTGATTTTGAAATCAATCATCCGAATTTTAAAGCCTTTTCATCGCTACAAGAAGTGCTGACACTTTTGTAATATGAAACTCCCGATTGCTTTTCATCCCATTTATAAACATCCGTTACCGGAAGGTCATCGGTTTCCGATGATCAAATATGAATTGTTACCTCAACAATTACTTCACGAGGGAACGGCAGAACATGATGATTTTTTTGAACCGGATGTGGCTAATTTAGAAACCGTTTTAAATGTTCACAAACGTTCTTATGTGAATGAGTTGTTGGAATTAACTTTAGATTCAAGAGCGGCTCGAAAAATTGGTTTTCCGTTATCGGCTGAGTTGGTTGAACGAGAACTTCGTATTGCGAACGGAACCATCATTGGAACTCAAAAAGCCTTTAATACCCGAATTGCGTTCAACATTGCCGGAGGTACACATCATGCGTATTCAGACAGAGGCGAAGCCTTTTGCTTGTTGAATGATCAAGCCATTGCGGCTCAATTTCTTTTGAATCAAAACCTAGCTAAAAAAATTTTAATAGTCGATTTAGATGTACACCAAGGAAACGGAACAGCAGAGATTTTTCAAGACAATCCTTCCGTTTTTACTTTTTCCATGCATGGAAAATCGAATTATCCGTTTAAAAAAGAAGTTTCCGATTTAGATATTGCTTTGCCGGATGGTACTAATGATGAAACCTACTTAAAAATTTTGGCAGAAACTTTACCTCAATTAATCCAAAAAGTAAACCCGGATTTTATCTTTTATTTGGCCGGTGTTGATATTTTAGCAACTGACAAACTTGGTAAATTATCTTGTACGATAGAAGGTTGTAAAAAAAGAGATGAATTGGTTTTTGAACAGTGTTTAAAACATCAAATTCCTGTTCAAGTGAGTATGGGTGGTGGTTATTCACCGGAAATCAAAACGATTGTTGAAGCTCATGCCAATACTTTTAGAATAGCAAAAAGTAGATTTAATTGATGTATGTCCAGTTTATTCCGTCGCTTATTACAATTACAGTTCTTAAATTTCCTTCAAACATATAAATCTGTGCACTTCCAACAGTAGAATTTTTAGGAAACAATAACCCACCACTTGTTGTTATCATAGCAGTGATTGAATTTTGAATATTTCGTATAACATAAATCCTACCAGGAAAACTAGCTGGATTAGGCAATCTAAATTCTTGATCAGTTGCCATCGGACGAACAGAAATATATACACCATCATTAATAAGCGTTGGAGTAGCACTGCCGGTTAAAGTAACTGTTTTCACAGATAAATTACCATTGATATCAAGCATACTTAATGGCGTAGTAGTATTGATTCCAACTTGTCCAAATGCACAAAATGAAATCAAAGAAATGGTTAAAACTACTAAAAATGACCTTAATTTATTCACTCTTTTTCTGAATTGAATAATAAATTTACAGAAAAGTTTAATAGTTTTAACATTACACCCATACATTACCACAACGAAAACGATTTCGTGTTGAAAAGTTTTGGTTTTCAAAGAGTTCTAAGGATTTAAAAACAAAAAAAGCGGAAGAATTCTCCTCCGCTTTTTAAAGTTTAAAAAACTAAAATTATCCTACTTGAAGTAACGATAAAATATCATTCCCATAACGATTGATTTTGTGTTGACCAAAACCTTTGATTTTTTTCAATTCATCAATTGAATCCGGACGCATTTTAGCAATGGTCATCAACTCAGAATTATGACAAATCATATATTGTGGTAAACCCAATTTGTTAGAGGTTTCACTTCGCCAATGCTTTAAAGAATTGAGCGTGTTTTTTTCTTCTTGCGTTAATTCTTCATAATTCAACACGGCTACTTTTTCCGTTTCATTCGACTCTTTAGTTTTCTCTGTTTTTGGCGAATAAAAAACCAAAACCGACCAATAATCAATCATTCCCGTAATAAAGTTTGTGGCTGTTTTTTCAACTGTAACTTCTGTTAAAAATTGATTAATAACGTCTTGATCGTTCTGTAAATGTTCCCCACTTACACGAACTCTAAAATGTTTTACTTTCATCGTTTAAAGATTTAGTTGTTAAACATTTTTACCCATCAACATAATATCACTCACCACTACTTCGGTGATGTAGCGTTTGTTTCCGTCTTTGTCATCATAACTTCTGGTTGAAAGTTTGCCTTCAATAGCAATTTCTTTTCCTTTGGTTACAAATTTTTCGATAATATCAGCATTGCTATCCCAAGCAACCACACGATGCCATTCTGTTTGTTCAACTTTTTCACCTTTTTTGTTGGTGTAATTGTCATTTGTAGCAAGTGTTAAATTAGCTACTTTTCCACCTTCAAAGGTTTTTACTTCAGGGTCATTTCCTACGTGACCGATTAACTGTACTCTGTTTTTCATTGTGTTCATGGCGTATAAAATTTAATGGTTTAATCTGAACTCGTTTCAGATTCTTTTGTTATTGAATTTGATTTTTGTTATTGAAATTGTTTCCTAGTTCATCAAAAGTAGCTCGTTAATCACTACTTCAGTTACATAACGTTTGTTACCTTCTTTGTCGTCATAACTTCTGGAAGTCAGCTTTCCGGTTAATCCGATTTTTTTTCCTTTGTCAACAAACTTTTCGATGATTTCGGCTGTTTTGCCCCAAGCAACTACATTATGCCATTGGGTTTGTTCTTTTTGATCTCCACTTTTGTTTACATAAACATCTTTAGTGGCAAGTGATAAGGAAGCAACTTTTTTTCCTCCTTCTAAATCTCTGATAATTGGATCTTTTCCTACGTGTCCGATTAACTGTACTTTGTTTTTTAATGCATTCATGGCGTGTAAAATTTTAAATGGTTTATAAATTATTTTTTGTCGTTGTTTGTTTTCGACGATGCAAAGATTTAACGGTTTGCAAAATTTATTCGGTATAAAATCATTTACTTTCGACTGTAAATATTTGTAAACGTTTGCAAACGGAAAATATTTTTGTATATTTGATTGATTTTTAAAGTTTTAAAACGATGAAAAACTGTTTAGAATGTGGTGAAAAAATCATCGGTCGCGAAGACAAAAAGTTTTGTAGCGACGGTTGTAGAAATGCCTACAACAACAAAATGAACAAAGACAGCAACAATTTAATGCGAAACATTAATAACAAATTGCGAAAAAATTATCGCATTTTATGCGAGTTAAATGTGGAAGGAAAAAGTAAAACCACCAAATCAAAATTGCTTAGCAAAGGTTTTGATTTTGAATTTTTTACTTCCATTTTGCATACTAAAACAGGAAACACCTATCACTTTTTGTATGATCAAGGCTATATGATGTTGGAAAATGATTTTTATATGCTTGTTAAAAGAGACCACTAAAACTAAACCAAATCATGAAAAAAAATTACATTTCATTACTCAACGCACTACTAGTTCTATTGATTATTTGGTTTATTTTTTACCGAATGATGCCCTCAGATTATTCAAAAGGAAATGTCCCGCTTTCTGAATTTTCTACCGAAAGAGCATTAAAACATATTGAAGAAGTTTCAAAAGAACCGCATTATGTAGGTTCTCCATACCATCAAAATGTCATTAACTACCTAGAAAGTGAATTAAAAAAGTTAGGGCTTTCTCCACAAATTCAAAAAAGCACCATACTGAGCAAATGGAATAATTTAGTGGAAACACAAAATATTGTAGCCAAAATAAAAGGTTTCGATTCCTCAAAATCACTTTTGTTACTCACTCATTTTGATAGTGCTCCACACACAAAATCCTACGGAGCGAGCGATGATGCCTATGGTTTGGGCGTTATTTTAGAAGGAATCAGAACCTATTTGCATACGAACAAAACACCAAAAAACGATATTATCATAGTTTTTTCAGATGCAGAAGAATTGGGTTTAAACGGAGCCTATGCTTTTGCTTCAGAACATCCTTGGGCAAAAGATGTGGGTTTAGTTATCAATTTTGAAGCTCGTGGAACAGCTGGCCCATCAATGATGTTGGCAGAAACCAACGGCGGAAATGCCAATTTGATTAAAACCTTTAGCAAAGCCAATCCCAAATATCCGGTTTCTAATTCCTTGATGTACAGCATTTATAAAATGTTACCCAACGATACCGATTTAACAGCTTTTCGCGAAAAAGCCGATATTCCCGGTTTCAATTTTGCCTTTATCGATGACCACTTTGATTATCATACGGTTCAAGATAATTTTGAAAACATTACACCCGAATCTATTGAACATCAAGCAACTTATTTAATTCCATTGCTGAATTATTATTCAAATGCTGATTTGAGTAATCTTAAAACAGACGAAGATCACGTTTATTTCAGCTCACCAATTGGATTTTTTCATTATCCGTTTTCATGGAATTTTCCGCTTTTAATTGTTGCTTTTGTGCTTTTTCTTAGTGTTGTAACCATTGGTTTAGGCAAACACTTATTAGATTTTAAAGAAATCGTGCGTGGATTTGCTCCTTTATTTTTGTCTCTCATTATTGTTGGATTGGTAACTTTTTTTGGTTGGGAAATGATTCAGTCGCTATATCCGCAATACCAAGATATGTTGCACGGATTCACCTACAATGGACATAGTTATATTGCCGCATTTGTATTACTGTCGTTGGCTATTTGTTTTTGGATATATGCTAAATTTACCAAAATTAAATTGGTGTCAAGCCATTTTGTAGCTCCGGTATTTTTGTGGTTCATCATCAATTTTTTAATATGTTTCTATTTAAAAGGAGCTGCATTTTTTGTGTTTCCAGTCTATTTTGCTGTTTTTACACTTGTATTTTTTGTGTTTAAAGAAAAGTCAAATCCGTTTATAAATGTTGCTATTAGCGTTCCGGCTTTACTGATTTTGGTTCCGTTTATTCAATTGCTTCCAATTGGTTTAGGATTAAAAATGCTTACCGGAAGTGCTGTTTTGGTCGTGCTTACTTTTGCACTTTTATTGCCAGTTTTTGGTAATTTTTCAAAAAAAGTTAATTGGGGAACTTTATTGTTTATCATTTCCATCGGATTTTTTATCAAAGCTCATTTTGATGGAAAATTTGAAAAAGGAAAAGGAAAACCCAACAGCTTGTTGTATGTGTATGATGCTGATAAAGACAAAGCCAATTGGGCAACCTATGATAAAGTTTTAGACCATTGGACCAAAAATTATTTAGGCGAAAAACCGAATTTAGACAACATTTTAAACCAACACGGATTGTCAAGCAAATACAATTCCGGATATAGTTTTTCAGCTGAAGCTCCAAAGAAAAACATAGCCAAACCTACTTTTACTTTTTTAAGAGATACTGTTGTGGGCAATCAACGAGCACTTACGATAAGAATCGATGCTAATCGAAAAGTGAACCGAATAGATGTTTTTGCTCCTGAAAAATTAAAAATTCATCATTTAAAAGCCAATGGCATCAAAAACATCAACCAAGAAGGAAGCTTTTTTAAACGAAAAAAATCCAATGTGTTGAATTATTATCCAATCAACAACAAACCATTGACTTTAAGTTTTCAAATTCATAAAGACGACGAATTAGAATTAGACATTATGGTTTCTTCGTTTGATTTATTGGAAAATCCGCAGTTTAGTATTCCAAAACGACCGGATGCTTTTATTCCAATGCCTTTTGTGTTAAACGATGCGATTGTTGTAAAGAAAAAACTTAAAAAAAACAAATCAATACAAGTTGAAATCAAAGAAAGTCTAACAACCGAAATAGATTCTTTAATCACTCAAAAAGACAGTCTTGAAACAAATTAGCATTTTAGGTTGCGGCTGGTTAGGAATGCCTTTGGCGAAACATTTGCTACAAAATGGCTATTCGATAAAAGGTTCAACTACAACGGAAACAAAATTAGAAATTCTAAAAAATGAAGGAATTTCACCTTTTTTAATTTCGCTTAAAGCGAATGAACTTCCGCGTAATAGTAACGCTTTTTTAGAAAATTCAGAAGTTTTAATCATCAATATTCCACCAGGATTAAGAGGAAATTCCGGTGAAAATTTCGTGGCGAAAATGGAAAATTTCATTCCGTTTATCGAAAAATCATCGGTTAAAAAAGTGCTTTTTGTGAGTTCTACTTCGGTTTATGCTGATGTAAATCAAGTTGTAACGGAAGAAACTGTTCCAAATCCGGAAACGGAAAGTGGAAAACAATTGCTAATTTCTGAAAATTTACTTTTAAATAATTCAAATTTTCAATCTACAATTCTCCGATTTGGCGGATTAATTGGCGAAGACCGTCATCCTATAAATTTTTTAGCAGGAAGAAATAATATTGAAAATCCGCAAGCACCAATCAACTTAATTCATCAACAGGATTGCATAGAAATTATTCAAAAAATCATTGAAAAAGAAGTTTGGAATACGGTTTTAAATGCTGTTGCTCCATTTCATCCCACTCGAAAAAAATATTATACAGAAAAAGCGTCAGAACAAAATTTAGCTCCGCCACAATTTAATGAAAATGAGCATTCTGTAGGCAAAACGGTTTCATCAAACAAATTGATTCAACTTTTAAACTATCAATTTAAAAATTTAGGTTAAATTTACCTTTGCAAACTAAACAAACAAAATGAACAATTCTCCAAAATTTGCTGTAATTGGCGGCGGAAGCTGGGCTACGGCCATAGCAAAAATGCTTTGTGTTAATCAATCGCAAATCTGTTGGTACATGCGAAATCAAAACGCAATCGACCATATCAAAACAGAAAAACACAACCCAAATTACTTGAGTTCCGTTGAATTTGATACCAAAAAATTACACCTAACCACCGATATAAACGAAGCGGTGAGTTATGCCGATATTTTAATTTTTGCCATTCCATCTGCTTTTTTAAATACAGAATTAGAAAAATTAACCGAATCCATAAACGATAAAGTGATTTTTTCTGCCATTAAAGGAATCGTACCTGAAACGTTTTTGATTGTTGGCGAACATTTTCATAAACAATACAACATTCCGTATGAAAATATTGGTGTAATCACCGGTCCGTGTCACGCAGAAGAAGTAGCGTTAGAACGTCTTTCCTACTTAACGATTGCTTGTGCTGATGCGTCAAAAGCTAAAATTGTTGCTAAAAATCTGAACAGCAATTACATCAAAACCAAAATTTCAGACGATATTATCGGTACAGAATATGCGGCAATGCTAAAAAATATTTACGCCATTGCGGCCGGAATGGCTCACGGTTTGGGTTATGGCGATAATTTTCAAGCTTTATTAATGAGCAATGCCATTCGCGAAATGAAAAAATTCATCCGAAAAGTACATAAAATGAAACGAAACATCAATGATTCGGCCTATTTAGGCGATTTATTAGTAACCGGTTATTCCGTGTTTTCACGTAACCGAATGTTCGGAAACATGATCGGAAAAGGCTATACCGTAAAAAGTGCCATGATGGAAATGAGTATGGTTGCCGAAGGCTATTATGCCGTGAAAAGTGCTTACAAACTCAACCAAGATTACAAAGCCAAAACGCCAATCATTGATGCGGTTTATCAAATTTTATATGAAAGTAAAGACCCAAAAGGTGTGTTTAAAAAATTGACGGATAAGTTGGATTAATTTTTAGAAAATAGATTATAGAATAAAGAAAATAGACAAGACACTTATAATTTTAGTCTATTTTCTATTCTCTTTGTTCTATATTCTTTTACTTCACCACCACCCCATTCTTAAACAAAACAGGCACTTCTTCCGTTGCTCGTTCGTTGATGGTATTTGTTCTGAAAGTAAATTTTTTGTCGTATAAGGTATTTCCAATGAAATAGGTTACCATGAATTCATTGTTTAAGGCCAAAACACTGGCTTCAATCATTTCAATTTTTACGGCAGAAACGGAAGGAATTTCAACAAAAGCATGACGTAAAAGCGAGGTTTTTTTCATTTCGCCATTAACGGTACCAAACGCTTTTGAAACGACCATCACGCTGTCTAATTTGAAGTCGCTGTCGTTGATGAGATAGACATTCCAAACGTTATCCATAAAGTCGTCGTTCCATTCTTGAATGGCGGCTAGAAAAACGTTTTCTACTTTAGGAATGATAATGTCGGATTTCATGGGAATTTATTTAAACCTGACAGGTTTCGGAAACCTGTCAGGTTTATTTGTATTATATACTCGTTTTAAATTGCTCTAAAAAGCGAACATCATTTTCATAAAACATACGAATATCGCCAATTTGGTATAAAAGCATGGCAATGCGTTCGATTCCCATACCAAAAGCAAATCCGTTGTATTCATCAGAATTGATGCCACAGTTTTTCAACACATTTGGGTCAACCATTCCGCAGCCCATGATTTCCAACCAACCGGTTCCTTTGGTAATGCGATAATCGGTTTCGGTTTTTAAACCCCAATAAATATCAACCTCTGCACTTGGTTCGGTAAAAGGAAAATAAGACGGTCTCAAACGAATTTTCGACTTTCCGAACATTTCTTTTGTAAAGTATAAAAGTGTTTGCTTTAAATCGGCAAACGAAACATCTTTGTCAATACACAACCCTTCCACTTGATGGAAAATACAGTGCGAACGCGAAGAAACGGCTTCATTACGGAAAACTCGTCCCGGAGAAATGGTTCTGATTGGCGGTTTGTTGTTTTCCATGTATCGCACCTGCACAGATGAAGTATGTGTACGCAACAAAACATCAGGATTGGTTTGAATAAAAAACGTGTCCTGCATATCTCTTGCCGGATGATATTCCGGTAGATTTAATGCGGTGAAATTATGCCAATCGTCTTCAATTTCAGGACCTTCGGAAACATTAAAACCAATATTGGAAAAAATATCGATAATTTGATTTTTCACTAACGAGATTGGATGACGAGAACCAATTGGAAATGGCTCACCCGGACGCGTTAAATCACCAAAAACACCCACCGATTCTTCTTTGCTTTCCAGCATTTCCTGAATAGATTTTACTTTTTCTTCTGCGGTGTTTTTCAACGTATTGATTACCTGACCAAATTCTTTTTTCTGTTCGTTTGGAACATTTTTAAATTCGGCAAACAAGTCTTTCAATAGACCTTTGCTACCTAAAAATTTAATTCGGAATTGTTCAAGAGTTGCTGCGTTATCCGTTTGAAAAGCTTGTGCTTCGCCAATGTATTCTTTAATCTTGTCTATCATCGTTCGTGCTGTAAAGGTGCAAATTTAGGAAAAAGTTGGGAGGTGGAAAGTGGAAGGTGAGAGTTTTTATTAAAAACTGAAAACTATTTAATCAATTCCTTCTCCAAAAAATAATGCACAATCGCTTCTTTCATTAATACAGCTTGCTCACCTGCTTTCAGAGGCGGAAGTTCTTCTTTTACTTTGTAATGCGGCCAACCGTCGTTGTCATAAAAATCAAATTCATAATAGCCATACGGTTCGAGTAAACGACAAATGGCAATGTGCATCAAATTGATTTTTTCGTCTTTTTTGAAGGTTTGTTTTACTTTGCCCAATTCTTGCACCCCAATAAGATAAATAATGGCATCGAGGTCGAGTTCATCTCCGTCGGCAAATTGTTTGGAAAGTATGTTGACAACGTTTTCCCAACGTTCTTTTAATTGAATATCTCTTGACATGATGGAAGATGGATGTAGGATGACGGAAGAGTTTTTTCATCAATCATCCAAAATTTTTGGCAAAGATAAGTTTTTAGATTAAAACCATTAAAATTAAGACATTTTAGAATACAGATTTAAGAAATAAGAATAATTAAAAAAAATAAAAACTTAAATTATTTAAACCATTAAGGTATTAAGATGTATAAAGACTTAATGTAACTTAATACCTTAATGGTTCACAAAAAAGTTATTTTTGTTTAAAAAAAAGAAAACTTTTTTATGAACCCATTTTAGAAGCAATATCTTTTATGATGCCAATGGTTATCAATTGGATCTAAGATGAGAAAAAAGTGTATGAAGAAACTACTTCAACTCCTTAATAGCTTCACTTAAAATCCATCCTTCGGTTTCATCGGTAAGTTCGATTTTTTTCCAATTATCAACCGTTTCTAACACAAAAACTTTGGTTCCTTCATGAAGAATGAAAGCATCGGTTGCGTTTTCACGAGGTTCATTTTTTACCGAAACTACTTCTGCAAAAACAATTGCCGGACGTTCCGATTCGTATAGATTTTTTTCGAAAATTGCCGCTCCAACAGCCATCAAAATCAAAATTGGAACGATAAACATTCCGACAAAAAAGATGCGTTTTGACAAGGTTGTGTGTGAAAAATAATAGCCAATAAAAAACAGCAAAAACAAAACAGCCAATCCAACTGAAATATAGGCCCAGGAATTATAATGAAATAGTCCTGTGAAATTGCCTAGAATTTTTTCAAAACCCACTTTTTGAACTTCTTTTATATCGTCTATCGTGCTGTTCTTCGCGAATTTTAGGTTGTTTTGAATGTCTTTGTCATTCGGACTAATCAACAATGCTTTTTCATAATAATAAATAGCAGGAGCAATTTGGTTTAGTTTATAGTAACTGTTGGCCAAATTAAAATATAAATCGCACGATTCTTTTTTGCCTTTTATAATACTTTCGTAAGCATTTATCGCTTCTTGATAATTGCCTTTTCGATAGTGTTCGTTTCCTTTATCAAAAACACTCTGAGCCCAAAGTGTTTGGGTGAGCAAGAGTAAAATATAGATGATATTTTTCATTTTCTTTACCACGAAGTTCACTAAGAAGGCACAAAGGTCACTATAGAACGCCATTGATTACTCTTCGAACTCCATTTTTTAATTGTTTAACATTAAAATTAATTAGCATTCCTAATTTACATTCTGTCAACTTCAAATAAGTCAAAATTTGAGCTAAATGAACTTCATTTAATGCTTCAACCGATTTCACTTCAACAATAAATTTATCTTCAATTATTATATCGATTCTGTAGCCAACATCCATTTTTACTTCTTCATAAATTAAAGGTAACGCTTTCTGTTTTTCTACTTTTAACGATTGCTTTTTTAATTCATAAAACAAACACTCTTCATAAGCACTTTCCATCAATCCCGGACCTAAAGCCTTGTGAACTTTTAAGGCTGATTCAAAAACTATTTTTGCGATTTCATCTTCACTCATAGTAAACTTTTTGTGCTCTTTGTGCCTTCTTAGTGACCTTTGTGGTTAACTAATTTGTTTTTCCAATTCCGAGATAACTTCTGCTGCTTTATCAAAATCGTTTTGCATCGCTACATTTGAAAACGGTGCATAACGAGCCAACTCACAATTTTCGGTAATTTGAATGAATTTTTCAATCGTTTCAGGTTGGGCTTTTTTATCGGCTAAAAATTCTTTGATTAATTCTTTGCTCATTTCTGATGTTTCAATTTTCAATTTGGCTTTCAAAAAGTTATGTAACGATTTTTCTAACGCAACATAAAACGGTTCTTTGTTACCTAATTGTTTTTTGGCTTCTGATAAATACTTCTTAGCCAATTTATTGTTCATTTTCAACTTATTACCAATCACATCACCGTCAATTGCTTCTTTTTTCTTTTTAAACAAAATAATAAATGGAATCAGTAAAAACGGAATCCCCATCAAAACATAATAAGTTGCAGAGCCAAAGAAATCTTTTTTATTGATTTGAGATAATTTGGTTTTTAAATGAATGAATTTGAATTGATCTTGAGCCGAAACCGTTTTTTTCTCCACCGAAGCATTGTCTTGATTTATATTTCCGGCATTTGGCGAAGTTGGTCCATCCATTACATTGATGGTAATTTCGTTGGAAGCAATTGTTTTGTAGCTATTTGTTCCTAAATCGAAATACGAAAACTGCATTGGTTTGATCGTATAATTTCCTTTAAATTGTGGAATTATCGTGTATTTATCGGAGATTTTTCCGTTCATTCCACTCAAAGGCGTATTCACATTTTCGGAATGAACCGGATCATACATTTCTAAAGCTGTTGGCACAACCGGCTTGGGCAAACTGAATAATTTTAAATTACCTGAACCGGAAACACTCACTTCCAAATCCATGCTTTCGCCATTTTTTAAAGTGGTTTTGGATGGTGTTACTTTGAAATCAAATTTACCAACGGCTCCTGAAAAATCAATTGGTTTTCCGTTCTCGGGAAGTGGTTTCACGTTAATGATTTTGCTTCCGGCAGAAACCCGCTTATGGTCTTTGGTGAGCATTACTTGACCAAAAATATTTCGTCGATTGGTTGGCAATTCCACATCAATATCCAACGAAAGTGGTTCAATTTCAAGCTTTCCTGATTTTTGTGGATATAAAACAGTTTTGCGAAGCACTACAAAACGAAAACGTTCACCATTGTAGGTTCCTTCTTCGGCAACTAATTGTTTAATGTCGATATTTTGGCTCCAAAAATCATTGTATTTGGGTTTGTCTAATTCCCGCCAATTCGTAATTCCGATATTGTGACTGAAATATAATTTGTAAACCACGGTAATAGGTTCATTCAAATACGGATTTGCTTTACTTACTTCGGCTACCAAATGTAAAGCGTCATTAATGGAAACCGAATTATCGTTAGGGTCGCGAGGTTGTTCAACCGCATCGGTCACTTTTATAGCAATTGGTGTCGTTTTATAGACTTGACCATTATATTCTATCGAAGCTTGTTTGATTGTTAAGTTTCCTTTCTGCAAAGGCAATAAAAAATAGGAATAGGTTTTGTTAAACGAACTTTTTCCATTCACCCACGACTGACTCACTTGTTGACTCGGCCCTGCCAACAATCGAAAACCTTCAAATGACGGGGGAACAAAATTATCGCCATCCACATTCATGGTAAAATCAATTCGCAATCGTTCGTTTAATCCCAAAGATGTTTTACTTGCTTTGGCATCAAATTGAACTTGTGCAAAAAAGGTTTGACACGTTAATAATAGTATGAATACTAGTTTTTTCATTTTCAATTACCAATCTTTTTCGGTTTGAACAGGTTTTGCTTTTACTTTTTGAAGATTCACTTTTTCCTGCACTTTCTTTTCTTCATTATTTACAGCGTCTAAAAGATTTTGAACACTTTCTTTAGAAATTCCTGAAGGTTGTGGCTTTGGTTGACCTCCTTGATTTTGATCTTTCTTTTGATCGCCTTCGTTCTTATCTTCTTTGTTGTCGCCTTTTCCTTTATCTTTTTCTCCTTCTTTTTTCTCGTCTTTTTTGTCTTTATCTCCGTCGCCTTTGTCTTGTTTTTGGTCGTCCTTCTTGTCGTCTTTTTTGTCGTCTTTTTTGTCTTGATTTTGATCTTCCGGATTGTTCTTCAAATATTCTTTTGCCAATGCATAATTGTATCGGGTTTGCTCATCGGAAGGATTATTTCGCAACGCATTTTTATACGCTTCAACCGCTTTGCTATATTGCTTTTCTTTCATAAACACATTGCCTAAATTATGCCAAGCTTTGTGTTTTTCTTCTTTAGTGGTTGCTTTTTCAAGTGCTTTTCCATATGCAAACTTCGATTCACTAAACTGATTTTGCCTGTAAATGGAATTTCCTAAGTTATAAGCCGGTTTCGCACCGGAAAGTCCTTTTGAATTGGAAATTCTATATTGAGCCTCGGCATCAGTATAATTTTTCTCCGCAAAAGCTTCATTTGCTTTAGGCAAAATCTTGTCTTTTTCCTGCTTTTCTTTTTCTTGCCCTTGCAAAAGAAAGGAAAAAAGTAAACATACTAAAACAGCTAGCTTTTTCATGATTCCTTTTCGTTAAATAAGTTCAATTTACTAATCCATTTCGTTTTTCTTTCCAACAAGAAAATATCCAAAAACAAAAGTAGAAACGCAATTCCCAAAAACCATTGAAATTGCGATTGAAAATCGGCTACTTGAGTAGTTTCAAATTCGGTTTTTTCAATATTTTCCAAAGCATTTTTAACATAATTCAAAACTTCTTTGGTGTTTCCACCATACACATAACCGCCTTTGGTTCCTTTACCAATTTCTTTTAAAATTTCGGGATTAAGTTTAGTCACTACCACCTCATCATTTTGGTCTCGTTTAAAACTTTCAATTACTCCATTTCTTTTTAATGGTATCGGTCCGCCTTTTTCGGTTCCAACACCAATCGTGATAATTTTTGCTTTAACTTTTACAGCTTCTTCAACCGCTCCTTCATAGCCTTCAGAATGATCTTCACCATCCGAAACTAATATAATCAACTTATTGGTTGCATTTCCTTTATCAAAAAAATTGGCCGATAATTTGATGGCATCTTCCAGTGAAGTTCCTTGTGAAGAAACCATATCGGTATTCATACCTTGCAAATACATTTTAGCCACACCATAATCAGTTGTAATCGGCAACACAGGAAAAGCACTTCCGGCATAGGCCACCATTCCAATGCGGTCACTACCCAATTGATTAATGATTTGCGAAACAATCTGTTTGGTTTTGTCCAATCGATTGGGAGCAACATCTTCGGCCAGCATACTTTTGGAAACGTCGATTGCAAAAACAATGTCGATACCTTCTCGTTTTACCGTTTCCATTTTGGTACCAATTTTCGGATTGGCTAAAGCGATAATTAAACTAGCCAAAGCCAACAATAAAACGGTAAACTTCAAAACCGATTTAAAAACCGATTTTTCAGGGCTTAACTTTTTAACCAATTCAACATCGCCAAATTCGCGTTGCTTTTTGCGTTTCCAATATAAATTGAAAAGAAAAAGCAAGACTATCAGTGGGATAACCGCCAAAAAGTACAAATATATTTTTTCGTCAATTTGTGAATACATCTTATATAAAACCTCTAAAAATGGTTTGTCTTAATACAATTTCTATCAATAAAAGTAAACCTGCAATCCAAATCAACGGGCGAAACTTCTCGTCATAATTGTAGAATTTTTGTTCTTCAATTTCGGTAGTTTCCAATTGATTAATTTCGTCGTAAATTTCTTTTAACTTGCTATTGCTTGTGGCTCTAAAATATTTTCCGTCGGTTTTCTTAGCAATGTTTTTCATTAATGCTTCATCAATTTCAACCGGCATCATGCGGTATAAAAACCCGCCATTAGGAGCATACGCATACGGTGATTCAGCCATTCCGTTGGTTCCTATTCCAATCGTATATACTTTTATGCCATATTCTCTGGCAATATCAGCAGCGGTTTCCGGTTCGATAAATCCGGCATTATTAACACCATCGGTTAGCAAAATCACGATTCTGCTTTTGGCTTTACTGTCTTTTAATCGATTTACAGCTGTAGCCAATCCCATCCCGATTCCGGTTCCGTCTTTCAACACGTTATCATACTTAATGCTTTTGATGGCATCAATCACAATCGATTTATCACTCGTTACGGGAGTTTTGGTATAACTTTCGGCGGCATACACCACAATTCCGAAACGGTCATTGGGTCGGTCATTCACAAAGTTTGCCGCTACCTTTTTTAAAGATTCTAACCGATTGGGCTTTAAATCTTTGGCCAACATACTTCCCGAAACGTCGGTAGCCATCACAATATCAATTCCGCGAGTGGTTTTGGTTTTATTGCTTACATCCACCGTTCTTGGGCGAGCTAAAGCTACAATGATAGCACTTAAAGCCAACATTCTCATCACAAAAAGTATCGGTTTTAATTTAGGAAGAATGGAACCTTTTACTTTAAAACCTTTCAAAGAACTCACTTTTAACGTTGCGGTTTGTTTGTTTCTTTTCCAAACATACCAAGCGATTGCAACCGGTAAAAGGGTAAACAACCAAAAAAACTGCGGATGTAAAAACGTTATCTTTTCCATCATTGTTTTAATTTGGCCAGTTCAACTGAATTCATAATTCGCTCTGTAATTTGGTTGGCCACTTCATCGCCTTCCTCGTGCATCACAACTATTTGTTGCAAACCTCCTTCTTGAGCAAAATAAATTGCTTCATAAAACGCCTTACGACTTTTTTTAGTAAGCTTATCCAAAATACTCATTGTTCCATACGCACGTAAACCGTTCACTCCCTCCGGAGTTGAAAACTCATTTTGTTTCACTAAAATATTTTGAGCTCCGTTTGCTTCCATCATTTTCAATGAACCTTCAAACGCTTGATTCAAATCAACTTTAATTTCTTGTTTAAAGTTGGTTGTCATGATTGCTATATAATAATCATCCATCATCGAACCATAACCAAACATTTGCATGTTAGCTAATTCCCCTAATTCTTTCCCCATCATTTTTGATACATCCATTCGTTTAAGCACTTTAGGAGTTTCAATAATAATGGCCGGATTTCCATATTCACTCGAAATCCATTCGCCTTCCAGTAACTCTTTGGTTGGATGGCCAATAATATTATCTTTTAAGAAATCAAATCCTTTAACCGCAACCAGAATTCCCAATGAAAGTAATATAACACCAACCGTAGAAAGAATAATGATATTTCGTTTTCTCGCTTTTTTACGTTTTAAAATTTTGGCTTTGATTGCTTCGTTATCGATTAAATCTTCCTCTTCTTCTACAACTTCCGGAATGGATTGATGAATTTTATAAATAGTTTTTTCTATTTTGATTTTATCATCAGCAATCTCAAATTCCAACGGTTTTGATTTAGCAAATTTTACCAAATCGGCTTGTTTCAAAACCTTTTCTAGATTTTTGATGGTTTCTTCCGTCAAGGAAAGTTTCTTTTTAACCACGGCAATCTTAAAAGCGGCTATCAATTCATCGGTAGTACTTTCCATTGCCGGAATTTCGATGGCTTCTTCAATATACGTTCGGGCAATATCCGTTAATTCGGAATAATATTCTTTCACTTCGCCACGTTCTACCAAGCTCTTTTTTTCCAATGACTTTAAATGAGCCGTAGCTTTCTCGATGGGAGATGCATACAAGATTTCTTCTTCAACCGGTTTTTTATTTCTTTTAATAAAATAATAAATAAGATAACCCAGTCCGGCCACTCCTATCAGTATCAATAGAATTATCCACCAATACGAATAATCATTTGGAACCGTTGAAATATCTTTGATATCATACATGTGTTGCTTTAACGTATCAACTACCACGGGAAGAATTTCAACCAAAACACTATCAGTCGGATAAACTTTTGAATTGATTATCACTTGAAGGGAAGGAATGGTATATCTTCCGCTATCAAATTGCGTCAACCCGTATTTTTTAATCAATTGGTATTTATCGTTTTCCTTGATGGTATCGGTGGGATAACTTTCTAGCACTTCCAATCGTCCGAATAATTTTCCTTCCGGAAAGGCAACTTTGGATAAGGTATCTACCGTTGTCTTAAGTGTCAAATTGATTTGAGCTCCTATTTTTACTTTGGTACTGTCTACTGAAGTAGTTACTCTTTTTTGTTGAGCAAAAACCACAGTGGTAAGCAGTAGAAAAAGTATATATATTTTTTGTTTCATTTTGGCTTAACAACTAGTTTATCTGGATTTGAAATAAGTCAATAATTTGGTTACATAACTTTCATCTACACGTGTATGAACCGTTCCAGAACCACATCGGGAAAAGGTTTCTTTGAAATAATTCACTCTGTCTCGGTAGTATTTTTCATATTCCATTCGAATGGATTTTGAATTGGTGTTCACCAAAAGAGTTTCTCCGGTTTCGGCATCCAACATATTTACCATTCCAATGTTAGGTATTTTTTCTTCTCGAATATCATATACTCTAATGCCGGTGATGTCGTGTTTTTTTCCGGCAATTTTTAACGTATGCTCATACGAATCATCGGCAATAAAATCAGAAATTAAAAAAACAATCGCTTTCTTTTTCATCACACTTGACAAAAACTTCAACGCTTGTGAAAGATTGGTTTTATGACTTTTCGGTTTAAATTCAATCAACTCCCGAATGATACGAAGAACGTGTGATTTCCCTTTTTTGGGAGGCACATACAATTCGATTTCATCTGAAAACAAAATCAGTCCGATTTTATCGTTGTTTTGCGTGGCTGAAAAAGCCATTGTTGCTGCAATTTCGGTTACAATCTCACTTTTTAATTGGTTTTTTGTACCAAAACTTTCCGAACCCGAAATATCAACCATCAACATCATGGTGAGTTCTCGTTCTTCTTCAAAAACCTTGATATACGGTTCGTTGTAGCGAGCCGTCACATTCCAATCAATCGCACGAACATCATCACCAAACTGGTATTGACGCACTTCTGAAAACGTCATACCACGACCTTTAAACGACGTATGGTATTCTCCCGAAAAGATATGATCACTCAATCGTCGGGTTTTGATTTCTATTTTTCGTACTTTTTTGAGTAGCTCTTTTGTTTCCATTCTTTCTTCAGTTGTCGGTTGTCGGTTTTTTGTTATCCGTTAAACATCTTCACTGCCTACTGATAACTGATAACTGCCAACTAAATTTTAAGGCACTTCAATTTCGTTTACAATCTTATTAATGATTTCAACCGAAGTAATATTTTCAGCTTCAGCTTCGTAGGTAATTCCGATACGGTGACGCAAAACATCGTGTACAACGGCACGAACATCTTCCGGAATCACATAACCTCTTCGTTTAATAAACGCATAACATTTGGCAGCTGTGGCTAAATTGATACTTCCACGAGGCGAAGAACCGTAACTGATTAGTGGTTTTAAGCTTTCTAGTTTATATTTTTCAGGGAAACGCGTAGCGAAAATAATATCTAAAATATACTTTTCAATTTTTTCATCCATATACACCTCACGAACGGCTTGTTGAGCACGAAGAATTTGATCAATCGAAATCACCGCATTTACCTTCTCATAACTTCCTTTTAGGTTTTGACGAATAACCAAACGCTCGTCTTCCATTTTGGGATAATCAATTACAGTTTTGAGCATGAAACGGTCCATTTGAGCTTCCGGTAACGGATACGTTCCTTCTTGTTCGATTGGGTTTTGAGTGGCTAAAACCAAGAACGGCTTATCTAATTTAAAACTGGTTTCACCAATCGTTACTTGCTTCTCCTGCATGGCTTCTAACAATGCGGATTGCACTTTTGCAGGGGCACGGTTGATCTCATCAGCCAAAACAAAATTGGCAAAAATGGGTCCTTTTTTGATGGAAAATTCATTTTGTTTGATATTGTAAATCATCGTTCCGATTACATCGGCAGGAAGCAAATCGGGTGTAAACTGAATTCGGCTAAACGAACCTTGAACGGCTTGTGACAAGGTGTTAATGGCTAACGTTTTGGCTAAACCCGGAACACCTTCCAACAAAATGTGTCCTTGTCCCAAAAGACCAATTAACAATCGTTCAACCATGTGCTTTTGACCCACAATAACTTTGTTCATTTCATAAGTAAGCAAATCGATAAACGCACTTTCTCTTTCAATTTTTTCATTGATGGCTCTAATATCCAATGTGGCTGTGTTTTCTTCCATTTTATTCCGTTTTTTGAACTAAAATTAAATTGTTAATTTTAACAGTGCAAATTGAAAATTTTATTCCTTTCAAGATGTTAACATTGCGTTAAAACTTCTTTTAAATAGTAGGCTTTAAGAGTGTTTTGTGATTTAGTTTTTATAATTTTAAGACCGAATAGGAAAAGTTTAAAAGTTTAAAAGTTTAAAAGTTTAAAAGTTTAAAAGTTTAAAAGTTTAAAAGTTTAAAAGTTTAAAAGTTTAAAAGTTTAAAAGTTTAAAAGTTTAAAAGTTTAAAAGTTTAGAAGTTTAGAAGTTTCAATTTATAACAACCTATAACCTTTTACCTATTACCCATTACCAATAACCTATTATCCATAAAAAATGAAAACAAAATTATCATCCGTAATAGCTGGCACCATGAATTGGGGTGTTTGGGACAAAAATTTAAGTGAAGCTGAAATGTCCAACCAAATTCTAATTTGTTTAGAAAATAAAATCACCACATTTGACCACGCTGATATTTATGGTGGATATACCACAGAAGCAGCATTTGGCGAAGCTTTTAAACAAAGTAAAATCAATCGTTCAGCCATTCAATTGATCACAAAATGCGGTATTCAGCATCTTTCTGATAATCGAAATAATCGGATTAAGCATTATGATTATTCAAAGGAATACATTGTTTGGTCTGCAGAAAATTCGCTGAAAAATCTTCAAACGGATTATTTGGATGTGTTTTTACTTCATCGACCAAGCCCTTTGATGCAAGCTGATGAAATTGCGGAAGCAGTTGAAAAATTGAATAAAGAAGGTAAAATTATTGACTTTGGTTTGTCAAACTTTACGCCTTCTCAAACGGATTTAATTCAACAAAAAACGAAAGTATCGTATAATCAAATTCAATTTTCTGCTACTCATTTTCAACCCATGTTGGATGGAAGCTTAGACCATATGCAAGTTCACAATATCCGTCCGATGGCATGGAATCCACTAGGAAGTGTATTTAGAGAAGATTCTGAACAAACCAGAAGATTAAAAAAAGTATTGGTAAGATTGACAGAAAAATACGATGTTGGAGCCGATATTTTATTACTTTCTTGGATTAAACATCATCCTTCAAACATCATTCCGGTTGCGGGAACTGTTAATGTTGCTCGAATTCAACAATTGCAAAAAATCGAAAATATAAAATGGGATATTGAAGATTGGTTTGAAATTTGGACAGAGAGTATGGGGAATAAAGTGCCTTAACAAGGCTATTTTAAACAATTAAAACAATATAATAAGTGTTATAAATTTCTACAGAACTGATTTTGTTTTTGTTAAATAGCTTTTTTTATGTCAAAAAAATATTTTGTATTATAAAATTTCCTAATTTGGTGGAGAAATTTTTAAACATCTTTTTATGAAAAAACTTTACTTTTTACTTCTTGCTTGTTCAAGTGCTATGTTTGGTCAAACAGTTGTTTTTGATCAACCCGTAACCGGAACAAATGGAATTGTTTCGAATGTTCTTTCGAATGGAAATGCTGTGTATAGTGCCGATGATTTTACGGTTGCTGAACAAACTCAATTGACCAAAGTTACGTTGAGAGGATTTCAAAATGACCAAAACCTTTCTACAATTTATCAAGGAATGCGACTTATGATTTATACCAATGGTGCTACTAATATTCCATCCGGTATACCCGGTGGTTTAGGTGGAACTATTGTAGCCGATTTAGATGTGGTTGGAACTCAAGCCGGTATTACACTCACTCAAACGGCTCAAACAGTAGTTTTTGATATTGATTTAACTACAGCTCTACCCAGTCCGGTTATTGTTGATGCATCTACAACTTATTGGTTGGTTTTTGCACCTAAAGTAAATTTAACCGCTTATACAGCAGCAGCTCGATTTAATTGGAATACAGGAACAGGTGCTAGCGGAACGAATTATCAAGCTAAATTGGTTGATCCGGCTAACGCTTTTGGAGCGGGTGCAACCAATTGGACTACAATCAGTACTTTAACAAATAATACTGCTTTTAATAACCTTTCTTTTACTTTAGAGGGAACTACACTTGGGGTTACTGATTTTTCGCGTTCAACTCGAATTGATGCATATCCTAATCCAACATCTGATGTTGTTTCAATTTCTGTAAGCAATTCTGATTTTAGTGACTTTTCGTATCAACTATTTGATTTAAATGGTCGTAAAATAATGGAATCAAAGCAAGCTGAAATTAACCTAAAACACTTAGATAACGGCGTTTATTTTGTAAATGTTTTTGCTGATAACACAAAAATTGGCACAAAGAAAATAGTTAAAAATTAATCTTTTTCTAACGACTCTTAAACGCTCAATAAATTTATTTGTTGAGCGTTTTTTAATTAAAAGTAATTCACGTGATTAATAAACGATTGCTCATCAAAAACCTTTTAGCTCATCATGATGAGAATAGTTTCTATGATAAAAAACGACAACTTAATCTACACTCAAAAGAGGGAAAAGCAAAGTTTTTGAAGCACATTTGTGCCTTATCTAATTCCAATCCAACTAATAATGCGTATATTGTTGTGGGCGTAGAAGATCAAGAAAATGAAATTGTGGGTGATGATTTCTTTGACGATAGCCGCATTCAAAACTTGGTAAATGCTTTTTTGGAAAATCCTCCTAAAATTCAATATGAAAATGTGCCATTTCCAAACTTACCAAAAGACAAAGTGGTTGGATTGGTAACCATCAAACCTAACAGCAAAATTTCTGCTTTTAAAAAGGGAATTTATACTATTCCGGCTCACACCGTTTTTGTACGAAGAGGCAGTAATTCCATCCCAACAGACGAAAAAATTCCATTTTCTAAAATGAATGCTGAAACCGTTATTGGAATTGAAAATAATTCGCGAAACAGTATTTCCTATACATTAGAAGGTGTTTTGGATTTTATGAACAATCGTCATAAAGACATGTATTCAAATTACCATGTATTTAAAGAACTTTTTGTGGTTTGTTGGGCCGGTCAAAAGAAAAAAGTGAGGGATAAAATCTTTTTTTCAAGAGTAGATATTGAATTAATTAACGAGCAAATCAAGCTATTTTACTCTGCTTTTGATGAAGTTTCCATTGAATATGATGACAAAACATTTTCGATTACTGAATATGTTCCGTTAGGGCTGAATGACAAAACAAGTTACTATCCTCTGGAAAAACAAATACTAACCTTTTTTGATAACGGATATTATAAAATCGAAAACGAATTTTTGTTTGACCCACCACAATACAATCGAAAAATGATGTTTCATATTTATAATTCCAATTTAGCTTTATTACAAAAATTACAAAAAGGAACCGTTTTAAGCGTAACTGATAACAAGGATTTACTAAATTTGCCTTCAACCCTAATGATTTGTTATTTGAATGGCTTTGAAGAAGCTAAACAAAAATTAATTGATGCCAAAACCCTGCTTAAATCAGTTGAAAATCCATTAGTATATATCAATTTTAAGGAAACTATGCGGATTTTGAGGAAGGTGAAATATGATAAAATCAATGACTAAAACATTTGTAATCGGCGACATTCACGGTGGTCTTCGGGCATTACACCAAGTACTTGAAAGAAGTCAAGCCACAAAAAATGATACATTAATTTTCTTAGGCGATTATGTAGATGGCTGGAGCGAATCGCCTCAGGTGTTAGATTTTTTAATTGAATTAGGGAAGCTACAAAACTGTTTTTTCATACGTGGTAACCACGACGAACTGTTACTCAATTATTTAAAAACAAACGATTACAACCAAGAATGGTTCAAACATGGTGGTCAATCAACCATTGATGCTTATCAAAACGTTTCTGAAAAAACACGTTTAGAACACATCGATTTCTTAGAAAATCATTTACGTGATTATTATTTAGATGACCAAAACCGATTGTTTATACATGCAGGTTTTACCAACGTAAACGGCATTGCCTATGAATATTATCCTCGACTCTTTTATTGGGATAGAACCTTGTGGGAAACAGCTCTTTCGCTCAATCCGGAATTAACTAAAAATAGTCCTTATTATCCAAAAAGGTTTACTTTTTACAACGAAATTTATATTGGTCATACACCTACCACTCGTATCAATGAAACAATTCCCATCAACAAAGCCTGTGTGTGGAATATCGATACCGGAGCTGCTTTTTATGGACCGCTTACCATTTTAGATGTGGATTCTAAAGAATACTGGCAAAGTGAATCGTTGCCTCAATTGTATCCCAACGAGAAAGGAAGGAATTAAGACGGTTTAATTTTTAGAACACGGATTTTAGAAATTTCTAAAATTTTAAAAATCTATTGATAACATTACACCTGACAGGTTTGAAAAAAAACCTGTCAGGTGTAAAGCCCAAAAAATCAAATTATCCAAATTACTCCAATTTTTAAAATTAATATTGATTCTAAAAAATATTGGCAAAGTGAACCATTGCCTCAATTGTATCCCAACGAAAAAGGAAGAAATTAAGACGGTTTAATTTTTAGAACACGGATTTTAGAAATTTCTAAAATTTTAAAAATCTATTGATAACATTACACTTGACAGGTTTTTTTTCAAACCTGTCAGGTGTAAAGCCCAAAAAATCAAATTATCCAAATTACTCCAATTTTTAAAATCCGTGTTCATTAAAAATTGAAAATTCAATTTAACTTCACCTTTATTTACTAAAAATCATACCTTTGTAAAAATTTTATAACCATGAAAAAATTATTTGTATTAGGACTATTGTTCGGTTCTCTTTTTGCGAATGCTCAAGCGTATAAAGGAAAAGGAGATCAAAAATTTCAAGTAGGT
Organism: Flavobacterium filum DSM 17961; assembly: GCF_000425465.1. Lineage (GTDB taxonomy): Bacteria > Bacteroidota > Bacteroidia > Flavobacteriales > Flavobacteriaceae > Flavobacterium > Flavobacterium filum. The sequence goes on from NZ_AUDM01000003.1 coordinate 142,478, forward strand.
GCTAACATTCAAGACCACGCAACCGGAATTACTTTGTTTTATGACCGTGGGATTGGTGAAAACATGTCAATTGGTGTTCAAACTGTTTACTTGTTGAGTGTGGATTGCGATGCTTCAAAATTTGAAGACGAATTTGATATCAAAGCTCGTTTTAGTGCCAACATTGGAAATGTTTTAAAATTACCGGAAGCTATTGATATTTATCCGGGTTTAAATTTAGGATTGCGTAATTTTGGTGCTCATGCCGGCGTTCGTTATTTCTTTTCTGAAGGATTTGGATTGTTTTCAGAAGTTGGATTTCCAATTGCTTCTTACAACAATGACCCAATTGGTTATGAAAAACTAAACAATCAATTCCAATTTAGTATCGGAGCTTCTTTCAATTTATAATGACCATTACCGAAAAAAGATTAAGAGACCGTAGCGGTTCACTTTGTGAAATCAGCGGCTCTGACGAAAATTTAGTGGTATATACTGTTGCTCCTAAAACGGATGAAAGTATAGAAAACAGTATATTAATTACTGAAAATTTAAAAAATCAAATCGAAAATCCGGAAACAACACATCCGGATGATTGGCGAGGTTTAAATGAAAGCATGTGGAGCGAACATTTACCAGTGCAAATTGTATCGTGGAGAATGTTAGCCCGACTAAAAAACCACGATTTGTTAGAAATGATGTATCTGGAAGAAGATGCCTTAGAATGGGCAAAAGCTACCGGAGAAGCAGATGACGACGAAGGTAAAATTATCCACAAGGATTCCAACGGAAACATCTTGAAAGATGGTGATTCTGTGGTTTTGATTAAAGATTTAGATGTAAAAGGAGCAAACTTCACAGCTAAACGTGGTGCTGCTGTGCACAATATTAAATTGGTTTGGGATAATGCCGAGCAAATTGAAGGTCGGGTAGAAGGTCAATATATTGTGATTTTAACGCAGTATGTGAAGAAGACGAAATAATGTGGCAATTGGACAATTAGTCAAATAGTCAATGGATAAATAATTAAAAACCCTGCTAATTTTTGTACTTAGCAGGGTTTTTTGTGTATAAAACAAAACAAAACATGTCTTAATTGGGTTGAAGTTCAACGGTTATTTGTTGAGGAATAACGTGGCAAACATCAGCCGTTACAACAATGGGATCAGAAGTGAACGTTTGATAACCTTCTTTGGAAACAGTTACGGTATAAGTACCAACTCGTTCCCATGCTCCCATAAAAAATGAAAAATCTTCACCAATGAATTCTTCTAAAGTTTCGGTATATAAACCATCTTGAATTATAACCGTTACACCAAGTGAAAGTAAATCTTGCGTCACCGCATCTTTAACAGTAATATTCAAACCGGCTTTTGCTTCTTGAGTACAATATACCTCGTCATCTTCTTCGCATGTGGTGGCGAGTAAAAACGGCATACAAGCCAAAAATAAAAATAACTTTTTCATGAATTATTTGATTGATTTATCTATAGATGAAAAAGAAAGCAAAAAGTTGCGTCATTCCATAAAAAAACCTCGCAATTTTTATGTTGCAAGGCTTTGTATTTACTATTTTCTTTATTCTATTCTCTATGTTCTATGTTCTCAAAACTACAAATCAAACTTAATCCCTTGTGCCAATGGCAAACTTGTGGTATAATTAATTGTATTCGTTTGTCTTCGCATATAAATTTTCCAAGCATCTGAACCGGATTCGCGGCCACCTCCGGTTTCTTTTTCACCACCAAAAGCTCCACCGATTTCAGCACCGGATGTTCCGATGTTTACGTTGGCAATTCCGCAATCTGAACCGGCATGTGATAAGAAAGCTTCTGCTTCACGTAAATTGTTGGTCATGATGGCCGAAGATAATCCTTGGGCTACACCGTTTTGGATTTCGATGGCATTGTGCACATCGCCGGAATATTTTAATAAATATAAAACCGGAGCAAAGGTTTCGTGCTGAACAATTTCAAATGAGTTACTAGCCTCGGCAATAGCAGGTTTCACATAACAACCACTTTCATAACCTTCACCGGATAATACACCTCCTTCAACAATTACTTTTCCGCCTTCGGCTACAACTTTTTCTAACGCTTTTTTATACATTTCAACGGCGTGAACATCAATTAGCGGACCCACATGGTTGTTTTGGTCTAACGGATTTCCGATGCGTAATTGTCCGTATGCAGAAACTAAAGCGTCTTTTACTTTATCATAAATACTTTCGTGAATGATTAACCTTCTAGTGGAAGTACAACGTTGTCCGGCCGTACCAACGGCTCCAAAAACGGCACCGATAACCGTCATTTTGATGTCGGCATCCGGAGTAACGATGATGGCGTTATTTCCTCCTAATTCCAATAATGAATTGCCTAAACGAGCGGCACAAGCTTGAGCAACAATTTTACCCATTCGGGTGGAACCGGTTGCAGAAACCAAAGGAACACGTTTGTCGTGTGTCATTAATTCACCTACTTTGTAATCGCCGTTGATTAAACACGAGATTCCTTCCGGTAAATTATTTTCTTTTAATACTTCAGCAATGATGTTTTGACACGCCACACCACAAAGTGGGGTTTTTTCAGAAGGTTTCCAAACGCAAACATCGCCACAAATCCAAGCCAAAGCGGTATTCCAAGACCAAACGGCTACCGGAAAGTTAAAGGCCGAAATGATTCCCACCACACCAAGCGGATGATATTGCTCGTACATTCTATGTCCGGGACGCTCGGAATGCATGGTTAAACCGTGTAATTGACGAGAAAGACCTACTGCAAAATCGCAAATGTCTATCATTTCTTGCACTTCACCGTAACCTTCTTGAAGTGATTTTCCCATTTCGTAGGAAACTAATTTCCCGAGTGGTTCTTTGTATTTTCTCAATTTTTCACCAAACTGACGAACGATTTCGCCTCGTTTTGGAGCCGGCATTAAACGAAAGGTTTTGAAAGCTTCGGTTGCGGTTTGCATTACTTTTTCGTAATCGGCTGCGGTGGTGGTTTTTACTTTGGCAATCAATTGACCATCAACAGGTGAATAACTTTCGATGATTTCTCCATTAGAAAAATGGTTGTTTCCGGTGGAAGTTCCTTCGTTGATGGGTTTGATGCCTAATATTTCTAGGGCTTCGGTCATGCCGAATTGTTGTGCGATTGTTGACATTATAACTTTTTTAAAGGTTTTTGTTATATTTTTTGCGAAGATACCGATTTTTTTTGTTTTGGAAAACCACTTTTGTTACATAGCAGCGAATTGCAGCCCCGATGGTAGTGGAAAGCCTTGTGCAGCAAAAACTGATTTTTTCTTGTTGAACCAAAGCGACCAAAGGAAGCTCTTGGGGCAACTTAGAAAAAACAGTTTTTGCAAACAAGCTTGTAACGGACAGCGGGAATTGTCTGCCGAAAATCTGTTTTCAGTTATCAGTTATCGGTTTTGGCGACGAATCGGGAATCGGTTTCCATGACAGTACCGCAATTTTGGCAGGTTCTAAGTTCTTTGGAGTTATAAAAATGTTGAAAATGACCTAAGAAATCTTTTTCGATGTCTTTGAGTTCAAAATATACTTCGTATAATTTATGGTTGCAATGGTCGCAAAACCAGAGTAATCCGTCGGGAATATCTTGTCCGGCACGCTTTCGTTCGACTACTAATCCGATTGAATTTTCTTGTCGGACGGGTGAATGTGGTGTTTTGGCGGGTAATAAAAACATGTCGCCGGGACCGAGTTGCATGGCAATTTTTTCTCCGTTGTCTTGCACATAAACGGTGATGTTTCCTTCGAGTTGGTAGAATAGTTCTTCGGTTTCGTTGTAGTGATAGTCTTTTCGGGCGTTGAGTCCGGCAACAATCATGACGATGTAATCACCGGAATCTACATATATGTTCTTGTTTCCAACGGGTGGTTTGAGTAGGTGTCGGTTTTCATCAATCCATTGATTGAGATTGAATGGTTTTTGGATAGCCATTTGTATCGATTTTAGAATGGTAAATTTACAAAATAAAAAAAGCCGAAACGAATCGGCTTTAGTATTTATTTTGCTTCTTTAATCAAATAAATATATACAGGAAAGTGGTCACTAAAACCCGGTTCAGCCGGTGAATTTCGCAAAGGATACCCTTTGTATTGTCCGGTTTGTTGAATCATAAACGGTTTATTATAAATTCCGGCTTTCCAATATTTAAAGGTTGAATAATCTTCGCCAATAAATTGTTGTGAGACCATGATTTGGTCAAAAATATCACCTGAATCACGATAAAAAAGTGTTGCATGTCCGTCTTTAGCCATTTGTTCAAAAGGATTAAAAATGTCTCTTGGTTCATTTAATTGCGATTTTTTCAATTTTGCACCTATTTCAACTTTTACACTTTTATTATAGCTACCATCATTTAAATCACCCATAGTCATGATCTTGGCATTAGGATTTATAGCGATAAGTGAATCCATAATTTTACGGTTTAAACGACCGGCTGCTTCACGATATGGGCTACTTCTTTTCTCACCACCTGAACGAGATGGCCAGTGATTAATGATAAAATGCATTTCTTCTCCGTCTAAATAACCACTCACTAATAATTGATCGCGGGTATAAACTCTTTTACCACTTCCGTCTATGTCTGTAATAATTAAAGGTATATTAGCAGAACTTGTTGGAGTGAAATGTTTCTTTTGGTACAAAAACCCAACATCTATACCACGAGCATCAGGAGAATCATAATGTACGATTCCGTAATCTTTTGCAGCTAATTTTGGCGTTTTGACTAAATCTTCTAATACTCCTCTATTTTCTATTTCACAGACACCTAATATAACAGGAGCGTTGGTCTGTTGTTCACCTGTGCCTATTTCTGCAATAACCCTTTCTAAATTTCTTAATTTCTGTTGGTATTTTTCTTCTGTCCAACCATTAGCGGGAGTATATTCTTCATCAAAAATTTTTGGATCATCTTTTGTGTCAAATAAATTCTCTAAATTATAAAAAGCAACGGTATGCAGTTTATACTTTTTTTGCTGTGCTTGAGCGGTTAAAATTGAAAGAAAAGCAATAAAAACAGGAATCAATTGTTTAATTTTCATAAATTGTATATTAAATTACAGTGAAGTTTAATACAAACTTCGCACCAAAAGTAAATAATATTATTAAATAATGTACATTTGCAGGCTGTTAAGAAATTTTTAACTTAACAAAAAAGAATTAATTTTAACTTTATTTATGAAAAAACTTGTTTTTAGTATTTTTCTTGTCATGCAAGTGTTGGTGGGGTTTGCACAAACCTCAACGACTGTAAAAGGTACAGTAGTTGATTCCAAAACACAACGCGGCATACAAGGTGTGGTCATTACCCTTCAAAACACAAGCGTCATGAGACTAACCTCCGCTCAAGGTGAATTTGTTTTGGAAAATGTACCAAGTGGTAACCAACTTTTAGAAATTAAAAGTCAGGGGTACACTTCACAGCTTTTAAAATTAGAAATTGTTGCCGGTCAAACACTTGACTTAGGAATTATTTCATTTGAAGAAGACATTACCAGTGAGCAACAATTAAGTTTAATTACGCTTACAGAAACCGATTTAGGCGATGACAACAGCGGTTCAGAAAATACCGCCGGTTTATTGCAAGCCTCCAGAGATGCGTTTCAACAAGCGGCAGCGTTTAACTGGGGTCAAGCTCGTTATCGAATCAGAGGTTTAGATAACGAATATGCTACCACCATGATTAATGGTATGGTAATGAACAAGATTTATGACGGAAGACCACAATGGAGTAACTGGGGAGGATTGAATGATGCTACCCGAAATCAAGAATTTACAATGGGCTCTGCACCATCTGATTATACATTTGGTGGAATTTTAGGAACACAAGAAATTAATACAAGAGCCTCTATTTACCGTCCGGGAAGTAGAATTTCATTCTCAGGAACCAACTCTAATTACAGTTGGAGAGGAATGGCTACTCATGCTTCCGGAATGGATAAAAATGGATGGGCTTATGTAATTTCCGCTTCAAGAAGATGGGCTCAAGAAGGTTTCTTTGAAGGAACTGATTATGCCGCTAACTCATTTTTTGCGAGTGTTGAAAAAAGAATTAACAGCAAAAACAGCTTGAACTTTACTTCAATTTATGCTCAAAACAGTAGAGGAAAAAATTCGCCAAATACGGATGAAGTAACCAGTATTGCAGGTGAAAAATATAACTCTTACTGGGGATGGCAAAATGGCAAAAAGAGAAACTCAAGAGACCGAGACATTGAAGAACCAGTATTCATTTTAAGTCATTACTGGAAACCATCCAAAAAAACATCTGTTAACACAAATGTAATGTATCAATTTGGTTCAATTGGAAATTCAAGACTTGATTTTCAAGACGCAACCAATCCGGATCCAACATATTACAGAAACTTACCAAGTTATTACACATCGTTGTATAACAATAACGTAGATGAAGTTTTACAACAAAACCCTTCTGCATATCTACCTGGAGGTTTAGGAGGAATTCCAACGCCTAATTTATTAAATGCAGCAAATGCAAATTTCTTCTCTCAACGTCAGATTGATTGGGATATGATGTATAGAGCCAACAGAACTGCAGTTGTAGATGGTAATAATGATATTATAGATTATATACCCGGCAGAAGTAAATATGTTTTATACGAAGACCGTGTAGATGATACAACTTGGGCAGTTAACACAATTATTAACTCTCAATTAAGTGATAATATTGTTTTGAATGCCGGTGCTTCTTATCGTAATTTAACTTCCAAAAACTTCCAAAATTTATTAGATTTACTAGGAGGTGAATATTACTCTGACATTGATAATTTCCAAGATGGTGATGCGTCGCAATCTGATTTAAATAATCCGGATAGAGAAGTTAGAGAAGGCGATAAATTTGGTTATAATTACAAGCTTTATGCAAGTGTTATCAACGCGTTTACCCAATTTAAATTTACGTATAAAAAAGTTGATTTTTATTTGGCTCAAGAATTTTCGCGTTCTGAATACCAAAGAGAAGGTTTATATAAAAACGGTATTTATCCAACTAGTTCTTTCGGTAAAAGCAAAAAATTGGAATACGATAATTTTGGATTCAAAGGTGGTTTAACCTATAAAATTACCGGAAGACATTTTATTACAGCAAATGGTGTTTACATGTCAAAAGCTCCTTCTTTAAGAAATTCATTTCCTAATGCTCGTTTGAATAACTTAACTCTTGATGTTGATAGTGAAACCATTTCAAGTGCCGATTTAAGTTATGTGATCCGTGCTCCTAGACTAAAAGCAAGATTAACAGGTTATTATTCTAAAATTCAAAATGCAACAGAAACTTCTTTCTTCTTTGCTGAAGGTGTTTTTGAAGATAACGATGGTGATGGTGGCGATGCCTTTATTGCTGAAATTGTAACCGGAATGGATAAGTTAAATTTTGGAGGAGAGTTAGGTCTTGAATACCAAATGACTTCTACAATTAAATTAACTGCTAATGCAGGTTGGGGGCAATATACTTATGCAAACAATCCAAATGTGTTTTTAAATAATGATAATTTAGCTGCAACAGGACAAAACACGATTGTAGGTGTTGGAACGGCTAAACTAAAAGATTATAAAATTGCAGGAACACCTCAACAAGCCTATAGCTTTGGTATTGAATATAGAGATCCTAAATTCTGGTGGATTGGAGCAAATGCCAACTATCTTGCAAACAATTATTTAGATGTTTCTGCATTATTAAGAACAGATAGTTTTTTCAGTAATCCGGCAGATATAAGTGGTTTCCCATTTCCTGAAGCTACAGAAGAAAGAGCAAGAGAATTGTTAAAACAAGAAAAATTTGAAGATTTTACATTGATTAATTTAGTAGGTGGAAAATCTTGGAGAATTAGTCGTAAAAACAGAAACACTTTTGGTTTCTTTGCTTCTATCAACAACATTTTTGACGTGACATATAAAACAGGAGGATTTGAACAAGCAAGAAATGCAAATTATCGCGAATTGAATCAAGATGTTTCAAGTGGAACACCTTCATTTGCTCCAAAATATTTTTATGGTTTCGGAAGAACCTATTTTGTTAACTTTTACATCAATTTATAAAAAAAATACGTATGAAAACTAATTTCTTAAAATCAATTTTATTCACGGCTTTAATTGCCGGAATAAGCACTAGCTGTGTGAATGATGACGATTATGAAGTTCCAAATTTAGATTGTGTTGGAACTACTTTACAAAAAAACAAAGAAGTTGCTGATATTACGGCTACGGCTACTGTAACTCAATATCTTGAAGATGATGTTATTGAAGCGTATGTAACTACAAGTGACGAAGAAGGAACTTTTTTCAAATCTATTTCTTTTCAAACCTTAGACGGTTCTAGAGGATTTAGTGTTCCTGTTGATGTAACATCAACTTTCATCAATTTTGAACCAGGAAGAAAAGTTATGATTAAGTTACAAAATTCTTATACTGATATTTCAAATGGTGGTTTGCGTATTGGTGATATCTATGTGAACTCTTCAAATGTTCCTTCTGTAGGAAGAATTCCGGAATACAAATACAAATCTGTATTAAATAGAACATGTAATATTGTACCGGAAAGTCAATTAGTAAGAACACTTACTGTAAACGAAGCAAAACAAGATGCTAACTTAAACACTTTAATTGAGTTAGATGGTGTTCAGTTTGTTGATGCTGTTATTGGTAAAAATTACTACGAAGCAACTCAAGATTTAGGTGGTGCTACCAACCATTTGTTAACAAATAATGTTGGAAATACTGTAATTTTCAGAACAAGTAGCTTTGCACGTTTTGCTGGAAAACCAGCTCAAACAGGTTATGGTAAAGTTAGGGGTGTAATGACAAAATTTGGAAGTGATTATCAATTTGTAGCTCGTTATGAAAGAGATATTCAATTGACAGGAGAAAGAGTAGAAATTGATTTTGCTCCACCAATCGTTGGTAATAATGTAACTTACTTATGTAGCTTAAACGAAACTTTTGAAAGTTATACAGCGGGTTCAAATACAACAGGTCAAAATGATTTTCCAAATTTCATTAACGATCCTTTCGTTGGTAATGCTTACTGGAGATGTCGCTCAAACGGAACTCCGGCAAATAAATACATTCAAATGACTGCTTTTAGCACTGCACAAAATGTTCAAACCTATTTTATTGTGCCTGTAGATTTTACATGTGCCAATTCCATTTCTTTCCAAACTAGAGCCTCATTCAATGTTGGAGCGGTTTTAAAAGTTTATTATTCAACAGATTACCAAATTGGTGGAGTTGTTAATCCTGCTAATTTAGTTGATATTACTTCTAATTTTGCAATTTCAACTTCTAATTCATCTACCGCTGCTTTTACAAATAGTGGTGTTTGGAATTTTCCAACTTCCTTAACCGGAAATGGAGTAATTTTATTTGAATATGTTGGTTCAGCCCTTTCATCTCCGGCATTAACAACCAACATGGATATTGACAACATTGTAATTCAATAATATTTTAAAAACAACCTTATCCAAAGTATAAGGTTGTTTTTATTTAACTTTTTAATGTATGAAAAAATTAGTTTTATTAGTGTCTTTTGCTTTTTTGAGTCTTTTCACTTCATGTGAAGATGATGAAAAATTGGTGGATGATTTTGTTCAGGAAAATTACATTGTTGGAAAATGGTACATCAAACAAATTGGTGCTATGAACAATTTGAATACCATAGTTTATGTTGATTATACAAATGATTCAACTTGTGAAGGAGATAATTTGGTATTAACTGAAAACGGTACTTTCGAAGAAAACTCATTTGAAGTTGTAGGATCGGCTTGCGAAAATTTTCAAACAAACGGAACCTATAATTTAGATAAAAATATCCTTAACTTATTAACGGTTAATGAAGAAGGAGAAACAGAAACGTTACCTCTTTCCATCATTTCACTTACATATGATGCTGTTAACATAAGTTTTACCGATCCCGATACAGGATTACTTGTATTCTTAAAGTTGGAAAAATAATTCAAACTTAACCATATAGAAAAAGGGAGCAAATTGCTTCCTTTTTTTATTTAAACATATTTTAACCCTAAAATTTAAAGGGTTGTTTTTGTTTTTAATTTATTTTTATATTTTTATACCCTAAATTTTAAAGGGTATAAGTTATGAAAATTGAAAAAAGATGGATTGTTTCCTTTGTTTTGATAGCCTTTGTAGCAGTTTTAGGACTCATTTGGCCTTCTGAACCCCTAAACCTTTCTAATTTTGGAACAGAAGAAGATATTGTAACAGCTGATGTTGCTTGGTTATTAACTTCTTCGAGTTTAGTATTGCTTATGACACCCGGATTATCTTTCTTTTACGGAGGAATGGTGGGAAAGAAAAATGTCATTTCAACCATGTTGCAAAGTTTTATTTGTTTAGGAGTCGTTTCATTACTTTGGGTAGCCATTGGATTTAGTTTAGCTTTTGGTGATTCAGTTGGAATAACTATCAATGGGAATTATTATGGCATAATTGGAAATCCTTTTCAATTTGCTTTTTTTGATCAAGTATCGGTTTTGCCTCATGCTAAGATGGCTTCTACTATTCCTTTTGTGTTGTTTGCCCTTTTTCAAATGAAATTTGCTGTGATTACTCCTGCAATCATAACCGGTTCATTTGCTGAACGAGTTCGATTTATTTCCTATTTGCTTTTTATTTGTCTTTTTACCTTATTTATCTATACACCTCTTTGTCACATGGTTTGGCATCCAAATGGTTTGTTAGGAAGTTATTTTGGCGTTAAAGATTTTGCCGGTGGAACGGTTGTGCACATGAGTGCAGGGTTTGCAGCTTTGGCCGGTGTTTTAGTGCTTGGAAAAAGAAAAAACAACGAGCATATTCCAACCAATATTCCATTTGTGTTGTTAGGAACCGGTATGCTTTGGTTTGGTTGGTTTGGGTTTAATGCCGGTTCTGCTTTAGCCGCTAATGCTACCGCCGCAATGGCATTTGCAACAACAACTATTGCTTCAGCTTCAGCCATGCTTACATGGATATTTTTTGATCGCCTTCACGGAAGAAAAGTGTCAGCTTTAGGTGCATGTATTGGAGCAGTTGTTGGATTGGTTGCCATCACTCCGGCAGCTGGATTTGTAACTATTCCGCAAAGTATATTCTTCGGTTTCATTGCCGCAATCGTTTCCAATAAAATGCTGTATTGGAAAAAACTAAAAGCCATTGATGATACTCTAGATGTATTTGCTTGTCACGGTGTTGGTGGAATTATGGGAATGATTTTGACTGCTATTTTTGCACAAGGTGAAAACGCTAGTTTGCTACATGGCGGATGGAATGTATTTGGTCACCACATGATTGCCTTACTTCTTGTTGCGGCTTTTACATTTTTTGGTTCATTGTTGCTTTATAAGGTAACAAATAGTATCATTCCGCTAAGGGTTTCCGAAGAATCTGAACAAGTTGGTTTGGATGTGTCGCAGCACGATGAACGTTTCTAATTTATTGAAGTGGATTGATTATCGTTGATTAATTCTGTGTGAATTACCTCCCACACCTTATCGCGAATAGCTTTTTTATCGTCAACCGTAAATCCGGCTGTGGGAATAAATTCATGCACTTTTGCTCTCATTATTCCGGGACTTCCACTAAAAAACGTATAAGATAATCTTTTCTTATTGTCATAAAAAGTCATTGGCACGATAGGAATTTGGTGTTCAATTGCTAGCCGAAACGCACCGTCTTTGAATTCAGCTAACACTACTGATTCGTCTTCCGGCACAAGTCCTTCCGGAAAAATACAAATACTTAAGCCTTGATGAAGTCTTTTTTGAGCTCTTTCATATACTGCCATTCTACTTTTTGGACTATCTCTATCGACTAAAATACAAGTGCGTTTATAAAAAAATCCAAAAAGCGGAATATTTGACAATTCTTTTTTTCCAACAAAAACAAAAGGATTTTTTGCAATAATCAACATCAACATTATATCAGTCATCGAAGTATGATTCGCTACCAACATGTAGCTTTCTCCTTTTTTGAATGGTTGTTCCCTTTTTACTTTTGTATAAAAACCCATGCCGAATAAAATTCCTTTTGCCCAAATCTGAGCCAATTTAAAAAAGAAAGGATACCATGTTTCTTTTAAAATAGAAACAATTAGCAATGGAAACATAATCACAATTAAAAGTCCTATGAGCACATAAAACCATACTCTCCAAAGTATCCAAAAAACAATTTTTAACCATTTCATAGATCCAAATGTACTAAAACCAATTGGTATTCTTCTATACAAAATTTGGTAAATAGTGCGAAAAAATATAACCTTTTAATTTATTGGCTTTTTTACAAAAAACTTTACGAAATTTGTGCTTTTTTAAACCAACAGAACATGTCAAGAATACTTACTGGAATTCAAGCAACAGGAACACCACATTTAGGTAATTTATTAGGAGCGATTTTGCCGGCGATTGAAATGGCGAATCAACCTGAAAACACCTCTTTTTTATTTATTGCCGATTTACATTCAATTACGCAAATAAAAGACGGGGCTTCATTAAGACAAAACACCTATAGTGTAGCAGCAACCTGGTTGGCCTGTGGTTTAGACATTAGTAAAGTAATTTTTTATCGTCAAAGCGATGTGCCGCAAACAGCCGAATTATCATGGTATTTGAGCTGCTTTTTTCCTTTTCAACGCTTAACATTAGCTCATTCATTTAAAGATAAGGCGGATCGCTTGGAGGACGTAAATGCCGGACTTTTCACCTATCCAATGTTGATGGCTGCAGATATATTATTGTATGATGCAGAGATTGTTCCTGTTGGAAAAGATCAATTACAACATTTGGAAATTACGCGAGATGTTGCCTCAAGATTCAATCATCAAATGGGAGAAACATTTGTGTTACCGGATGCCAAAATTCAAGAAGAAACCATGTATATTCCGGGAACTGATGGCCATAAAATGAGTAAATCAAGAGGAAATATCATTAATATTTTTTTAGACGACAAAGCGTTACGCAAACAAATAATGTCCATTGAAACCGACAGCAAACCTTTGGAAGAACCAAAAGACCCTGAAACCTGTAAAGTTTTTGCCATTTATAAACTATTGGCTCAACAGGATCAAGTATACGCGATGACACAAAACTATTTGGCCGGAAATTATGGTTATGGTCATGCTAAACAAGCTCTTTTTGAATTAGTATTAGAACGTTTTCAATCAGAACGTGAAAAATATCATTATTACATGAACAATTTAGAAGAGGTTGATCGAGCTTTAAGTGACGGAGCTCAAAAAGCATCTTCTGTGGCTGATGGTGTTCTTAAACGAGTTAGACAACAATTGGGATTTTTATAAGATGAAGCATTTTATTTTACTCGCCTTTTTTGTTTCAACATTTTTTTGCTTTGGTCAAAGTAAGGAACCTGTTTATCTTGTTTTTAACCAAAATGCGAGTGAGAATTGCTCTTTTGTCATTAAAAAAGAACCTTTAAAAAAAATCAATTTATCTTTCATTCATAAAAGGCATCGCAAAGTAAATATTACTCGATTTATTTATTGTAAAAATACTTTTGTTTTTGAATTCAAAAAAAATCAATTTGAAACTATTAGTTCAACTGACTTTTCAAAACTGAAGATTGTTACCATCAATGATCTTTTTGTTGAAGAAGAAAAAAATGAATTCAAAAAAGACATCAATCAACTTTTCCCAAAAATATTTGTATTAGAAGCCATTGAAAATGGTCAATATGCGAAATATGAAGTCGTTTGGGAAAAGTCGATATAATGGTTAAATGGCTTCAAACAATTTGCCTGGCAAAGGTCTAATAACTCCTTTTAGTTCTAAATTCAACAAAATTGAAGATATTTTATACACCGGAAAGTCACATTCAATAGCGATTATGTCCATCAATTCCTTTCCTTTTTGAAACAAATAATCATACACTTTTTGTTCGTCTTCTTCTAACGAAACAAATAATTGTTTTTGAACCGGTTTTGATTTTTGAGGTTGCAATTGCCAGTTCATAATATATATCAAATCAGCCGCAGACGTTAACAAATGAGCTCGCTGGGTTTTGATTAAATTGATACATCCGGCACTAAATTTATCGCCTACTCTTCCCGGAACAGCAAACACATCCCGATTATAATCATTGGCCAAAGTAGCTGTAATCAATGACCCTCCTTTTTCAGCACTTTCAATGACAATTGTTGCTTCAGCCATTCCGGCCACAATTCGGTTTCGCTTGACAAAATTCTCTTTATCCGGATTGGAAGTATGCCAAAATTCGGTAAAAAAACCTCCATTTTGCTCCATTTTAGCCACAAATTTTTTGTGTTGTTTGGGATAAATTTGATTTAAACCATGAGCCAAAACCCCAATGGTTTGCAAATTATGCTCTATTGCTGCCTGATGAGCTACAATATCAACTCCGTAAGCAAAACCACTCACAATAATAGGGTTTAGCGGAGCAATGTCTTCAATTAATTGTTTACAAAAAGCAGTTCCATAAGACGTAATTTGACGAGTGCCAACAATACTAATTATAGGTTGTTTATTCATCTGAATTTCCCCTGATGAAAACAATAGTGTTGGACTATCAAAACAATATTTTAGTTTTTCGGGATAAGTTTCGTCTTTGAACGAATGAACAATGATGCCTTCTTTTTGGATAAAATCCAATTCGGCTTGAGCATCGTCAAAAATAGATTTGTTGTTGAGATTTTTTAAGAGAACAGTTCCAATTCCGTCAATAGAAAGTAATTCTTTCTTTTTAGATTGAAAAACATTTTCGGCAGAACCACAGTGTTGGATGAGTTTTTTGGCAACTACGTCACCTACTCCTTCCGCCTTCAATAATGCGAGCGTATAATACAATTCAGATGTTAACATGGCGTATAAATGAGCTTCAAAGAAACAAAAAAAACACTAATTTTAAAACACTAAACCGTATTTTTTTGATTTTTTTAAAGAATTAGCTTTTCTAAAATTCTGAGGTTCTTTTTGTTATTCTTTTTTTGTGAATTGTTGATAAAATTTGTTGATAAAATTTTGAAACGGCCGTGTAATCTTTTTTCTTTGTTGTTATGAGAATGGAGCAATATATATCCCAATTGTTATATCGACACCAATGTGTAATTGTGCCAGGATTCGGTGGTTTTCTTACCGAATTTCAATCGGCTAAATTAGTGGCGTCAACACATACTTTATATCCGCCAAAAAAAATGATTTCGTTTAATTTTCAATTAAAAAACAACGATGGTATTTTGGCGAATTACATTACCAAAGTTGAAAAAATTAGCTTTGAAAAAGCTACTGAACAAATTGAAAATGAAGTAAAAGAATGGAAATTGTTGCTTCAAAATCAACAATCACTACTTCTTAACCAGATCGGTAAATTAACCTTAAATCCGGAAGGCAGATTGGTATTTGAACCGATTGATACTTTGAATTATTTAACCGATGCTTTTGGTTTAACTTCTATTGTATCTCCTCCTGTAAAAAGAGAGTTACTTTCTGTAGAACCAGAACCAAAAGAGGAAAAACCGGTTATCGTTCTTTCAACCGAAAAACAAAGGCCAAATTGGTTTAAATATGCCGCTGTGGCAGTAGTTGGATTAGGTATAAGTGGTTTTTTTGTTAATCAATGGCACGAAACCAAAAGAGCCAATGATTTGTTACAAGTAGAAAAAGCTGTTCAGAAAAAAGTTGAACAAAAAATTCAACAAGCTACATTTTTTATTGACAACCCCATTTCTTCTGTTTCACTCACTGTAGTTGAGGAACAAAAAAATTATCATATTGTTGCCGGTGCTTTTAGAGAACTTAAAAATGCTGAAAAAGCTGTGGCTAGTTTACAAAAATTAGGCTATAATGCTCGTCAAATTGAACCAAATAAACATGGATTGCACCCAGTGGTTTATGATAGTTATTCCCGTTTAGAAGAAGCACAACAAGCCTTGGGTGAAATTAAAGCCAATCACAACAAAGAAGCCTGGCTTTTAGTTCAAGAATAATATAGGAAGCTCTTTTTTAAAAGGGCTTTTTTTATGTTTTCTTTGTCTATTTTTTTAAAAGTAGATTTCTACCTTTGCAAAAAAAAAGATGCAAGTAAAATTTCCTTCCGAATCTGTTACCACTTTAACTGATGTGGTATTACCTGGTGAAACCAATCCTTTGAATAATCTATTTGGTGGAGAATTATTAGCTCGAATGGACAGAGCAGCAAGTATTTCGGCTAGAAGACATTCCAGAAGAATTTGTGTGACTGCATCTGTCAATCACGTTGCCTTTAATAAAGCGATTCCGCTTGGAAGTGTAGTTACAGTTGAATCAAAAGTTTCACGTGCGTTTAACACTTCCATGGAAATTTATATTGATGTTTGGATTGAAGACCGCGAATCGGGAAATAAAACAAAAGCAAATGAAGCTATTTATACGTTTGTAGCGGTAGACGAAACAGGAAATCCCGTTCCTGTTCCACAAATTGAACCGCAAACCGAATTAGAAAAACAACGCTTTGATGCTGCTTTACGACGAAAACAACTTAGTTTGGTTTTAGCAGGAAAAATGAAACCCAACGATGCTACAGAATTAAAAGCACTTTTCTTATAAATCCATAAAAAAGCCCCAAAGATTTAAACTTTTTGGGGCTTATATTTTTGTTATCGTTTTCTAATTACATGTTATACAACCAACTTTGAGGATTCAAGAAAGTATCATTTTGAAGCACAGAAAATTTAATGGCCGTTTTTCCGGTTGATTCATTTGTTCTGATTCTACCGATAGTTTGTTTGATGTTTACCTTATCGCCTTTACTTACGGAAATTGTTTCTAAATTTTGGTAAACCGTAATAAAATCACCGTGTTTAATCATTACTAACTTATTTACCGGAGAAAGAATTTGAATTGACATAACGGTTCCGCCAAAAACAGCTCTGGCATTTGAACCTTGTTCAGTTGTGATTTCAACACCATTACTATGCACAATTAAAGACGGCTGAACGGGATGCGGTTGATTACCAAATTTAAGTGACACAAATCCTTTTTCAACCGGCCAAGGTAAACTTCCTCTGTTCGCTTTAAAATTATCTGATTCTACTTTTCCTTCAGCTGTTAGCACAATTTTTGTTTCAGAAGTTCCGGTTGACTTAGTTTTTACACCCTCTTTTTTGGCAGTTTTTTTATTTTCAGCGGCAATAGCTTCACGAATCAAACGTTGGATTTTTTTGTCAATTTCATTGGCTTCCTGTTGTTTTTTCTTGATGTCAGCAATAATTTTCTTTTGATCTTTTTTAATTGATTTAACCAATTTTTCTTGCTCTTGTTTTTCTTTTACTAAAACTAATTTCTCTTGTTCTTGCTCTTTAATCACTTTTTCTTTTTCAACCTTTAAGGCTCCTAATTTCACATTATATACCTCTAATTCTGTTGTTTTTTCTTTGATTTCATCCCCTTGATTTTTACGATGTCCGGCATATTGTTTCATGTACTGAATCCTTTTATAGGCCTGAGTAAAATTTTGAGAAGACAATAAAAACATCGCTCTGCTTCTTTCAGATCGGCTTTTATAGGACTTAACAATCATATTGGCATAATCCTCTTTTAATATTTCTAATTCGCGGTTTAGTTGATTTATTTTTACTTGATTGGTATAAATATCATCCGACAATAATTTAGCTTGTTTTTCATTGGTTTGAATCAATTTTTCACGCAATTCAATTTTTGCTTTTTGCTGTTGAATAACCGTAACTACAGACTTTTCTTTCTTCTTGTTTTCTTGAAGGATTCGTTCATTCAATCTGATTTCCTCCAACAATTGAGCTTTTCGTTGCTCTAATTTTTTTTGTGCTTCTGTTTGAGCCAAAACTAAAGTGCTACAGAAAAGAAAAAATAATATATAAACTGACTTTTGCATAGACTAGACTTTAGTTTTCGATAAATAATTGTTCATATCCACTTGGTACACTATACGGAAAAGACAATTGCTCATTAAACGTAATAGAATTATATTCCAATGATATAGCTGTTTTTTCACTGTTTTGAATGGCTTCAATTAAAAGATTTAACGGTAAAATTGCTTCTTTATATTCTTTATGCAACGGATACGATACGATTAGTTTTCTGTTTTTCTCCACTTGTTCAATTTCTTGTTTTTTAATCAAAAAATTGATGGCTTCAAAAGAATAGGATTTCACATTTTTTTGGTCTGTTAATTCCTGTAATTTATACCATTTGTTTTCAATTAAATTGCTGTATTTCCCTTTTCTTAAATCGTCCATTGCTTTTCCTAACAACATGTTTTGCACCTTAAAAAAATCTAAATCAGTGCCTAACCAATTGCTTAACGTTGTATAATCTCCTTCAAAAAATTTACCGCCGTTTTTTTCATAATACTTTACCTCACTTGGTGTAATCAACCCTTTGGCCATTGTTATACCAAGAAATCTAATGCTCACCAAAATCATTTCATCTTTCTTCATTTTGATTTCTGCTGAAAAAGCTAACGATTGATTTTTGTCTTTATACTTTGCGTTTGCCCTAATATAAGCAGTAGAAAAATCAGATTTTGAAGCATAATGATTTTCAATGATTTTTTGAGTAGTCAAATCATCCGAAGCTTTTCCTTCTACAATTCCTTTTTTGGCTTTGCAACCCACTAAAGAAAATAGAATTATCATTATCCCAAAAACTTGTTTCATTATTTAATTGCTTTTAATAGTTTATCTGCTTTTATAAAATAACTTTCTTTTTTCTTCACATCGCCCAATCCATTGAAAGCTTCGCCTAATTGAATATAAAAATTTGCCTCTAGTTTTGGATTGTCAACTACATAATCAACACCTATTTCTAAAAGATCTTTCGCTTTTTTAAACTTTTTTTGTTGATTATAAGCCATTCCGGCATAATAGTAAAATTCCGGTTGAAGAGGATATAATTCATTATTTCGCTCCGCAAAAGTTAATAAAGAAGAATATTGATTGGTTTCTACCCAAGCATTCATCAATAAAAAACTGTTTTCAAAATCAGTTGGGTTATTTTCAGAAGCAAGTTCAAAAAATTTGGCCGCATTTTTCCAATCTGCTTTTTGTTGGTAAAATTTCCCTACTTCTTTGGCAACATTTAGTTGAGTATCGTTTTTGAAATACGGAATTGCCTTTTCAATTTCAATTGCAAAAACCGGATTTTTCTTTGCGAACACCAAAAACTCATTGAAAACACGGTGCTTGATTTTTCGATCTATTTTGGCACTTCCCAATATTTTATGCATGGCAACAGAAGCTTTTTCACCTTCGCTTTTTTCTAGATGAAATTTGAATAAACTCACTTGAGCCCAATCAGAAGATGGAATTTCTTTTTCCAATAATTTTGCAATTTCCATTGCTTTATCCTCTTGATTGTTTTCAGAATACAGATAAATTAATGCCACATAATTATCTTCACCTTTTGGATTTAATTTAATCGCTTGTACTAATTTTTCTGTCTCTTGTCCTTGGTAGCGAGTTGTGCTTAAAATTTGACTTCTAAATTGTTCTCTAACTTCTGATTTCCCAATTGTAGTGGTTAGTTCATCTATTAAAGCTAATGCTTCATCATATTGTTGAGTAAACATGTATAACGACACTAAATCTTCTTTATATTCTTTTTTAAATTCTATAAGCTTTTTAATAATTACAATAGCGTTTTTATAGTCACGAGTAGCATATGAAACATCGTACATTCCAGACCAAAACCATCTGTTTTTTGGATCCAATTGAGATGCTTTTTCAAAACTATCATACGCTCTTTTATACTCTTTTTGAGCCAAATAATTTTTACCTAACTCAAAATGCACAACCGGATTGTTGGGTTCTAAAACCAAACATTTTTGAAGAGCATTTACAGCTTTATCATAATTTTCAATCCCTTTCTCTCGTAATGATTCGTAAAACGCCTCTTGAAACTCACTTGAATCAACAGCAATATCTTCAGGTTCTACTTGTGATAATAAGGTTATCGATTGAAAAAAAATTCCAATAAAAAGTAGAATATGTAATGTGCGTTTTATCATTTTACCTCACCCCCAACCCCTCTCCATGGGAGAGGGGAGCGAGCATTATGTTTATTTATTCTATTCTAAAACCGAATAATCCCCGATGCTAATACTTGTGAAATTACCATCAAACGATGCATGATTCCCTATCATAGCATTATCTAAACTTGCATTCTTTATGTGAGAATGGGTTTGAACCAAACTATTTTTGATGGTTGAATCAACAACATGACATCCTTTTCCAAGAGAAACATTTGGTCCAACCGTTGCGTTAATCAAAACCACATCATCACCAATATAACAAGGTGGAATGATGGTTGCATTTTCTAATTTTATTGTTTTTGAAACCAATTCTTCTCCATCTTGATGTAAAAACCCTAACATTCTGGTGTTGGTTTCTACGGTTACGTCTTTATTTCCACAGTCCATCCATTCATCCACTTGTCCTGGAACAAATTTCATGCCTTTTGCCATCATTTGTTTGATTCCGTCATTAATTTGGTATTCGCCACCATGAATGATGTTATTATCTAGAACGGATTGCAACTCACTTTTAAGAACGGCAACATCTTTGAAATAGTATATGCCAATCACCGCCAAATCAGAAACAAACTCTTTTGGTTTTTCAACCAACTCAATGATTTCGCCATTTGCATTTAAATTTACTACGCCAAAAGCTTCCGGTTGATCTACTTGTTTTACCCAAATGACGCTGTCAGCTGTTGTGTCCAGATCAAAATCGGCACGAATTAATGTATCGGCATACGCAATGACGGCTGGACCACTCAATGAATCTTTGGCACACATAATAGCGTGACCAGTTCCTAAAGCTTCATTTTGGTAGTATATTGTTCCTTTTGCACCTAATTTTTGAGCAATTGCAATTAATTCATTTTCAACTTGTTTGCCAAAACTTTCATGAATAATAAAAGCAACTTCGTCAATCGGTTGGTTCAAAACTCCAGCTATATCTTCCACCAATCGATGAACGATAGGTTTTCCGGCAACCGGAATTAATGGTTTTGGTACTGTTAATGTGTGAGGTCTTAATCTAGAGCCGCGTCCGGCCATTGGTACTATTATTTTCATATTGCTGTATTAAGATTTGAGTATTAAGTATTAAGACTTGACTGAATACTTTTAATTATTAATTTTTTAAACTGCTTACTGTCGCTGAAAACTGATTATTATTTTACGCCTGTGCTTCCGAAACCACCTTCACCACGCGATGTTTCAGTTAACACTTCTACTTCAACCCATTCTGCTCTTTCGTGTTTGGCGATAATGAGTTGAGCAATTCGTTCACCGTTTTCAATAACAAAATCTTCTTTGGACAAATTTACCAAAATAACCCCAATCTCCCCACGATAATCTGCATCAACTGTGCCTGGAGAATTTAAAACAGTAATTCCTTTTTTGGCTGCCAAACCGCTACGTGGACGAACTTGTGCCTCGCAACCTATAGGCAATTCTATAAACAATCCGGTTTTTATGATGGTTCTTTCTAATGATTTTAAAGTGATTGGCTCAGATAAATTGGCTCGTAAATCCATTCCAGCTGAAGCAATGGTTTCATAATTTGGTAAAGGATGTTGTGATTTATTGATGATTTTGATATTCATTTCAAGATGATTTTTTTAATATTCGTAAAAGTGTATTTTTTTCATTTCGATAAATGAAATAAAGAAAAACAAGTAGCAATCCAATTCCAACAAAATAATTCTCTCTAAACCCATAAAAATAGACAAAGGAAAACAGCACGGAAAGTCCTAAATAAAAACCAATTTTGTTTGTATCATACGGAATCGGATAATGACGATTGCCGAGATAATAGGAAATGGTCATCATGCTTCCATAAGCAGCAATCGTTGCAATAGCAGAACCCATGTAACTGAATTTTTCAATCAATAAAAAGTTCAAAATCAAGGTGACGATAGCTCCAACTATTGAAATATACGCTCCCATTTTGGTGCGATCTGTCAACTTATACCAAACAGAAAGATTGGTGTAAATTCCCAAAAAGAAATTGGCCAAAACGATCAAAGGAACCACTTTCATTGCCGACCAATACGTTTCATTTGGAATCAAAAACAGTTTTAAAACATCTGCAAAAACAATCACTGACAACGAAATGACGGAACCAAAAATCACAAAATATTTGGTAATATCGGCATACGTTTGTGGAGCATTTTCATTTTTAGCATAGCTAAAGAAAAAAGGTTCGATTCCTAAAGTATAAGCTGTTCTGAACAGCACCATGAACAGTCCGATTTTATAACAAGCAGCATAGGCTCCAATTTCTGCTTTGCTGATATGTAATTTTTCTAATAAAATTTTATCGAAATGTTCGTTGATGGCAAATGCTAATCCGGCAATTAAAATCGGGAAACCATACCGAAGCATTTGTCGCCATAATTTAGCATCAAAATGCCATTGAATATGAAAATAATTAGGCGAAAGAACGATTAAGGTTAGTAAACTAGCTACGATATTAGCCACAAAAATATACCCAATTTGAAAATTTTCTACATACAAACTGGCCAAAAAACTATTCGGATAAGCCGCAGCAATTTTGGGTAAATAAATCAAAAAGAAAAGATTCAATCCGAGATTAACCGCAACGTTTCCAATTTTTATGATAGCATAAACAATCGGTCTTTGGTAAGCTCTTAGTTTCGAAAACGGAATAATAACCAAGGCATCCAACACTAAAATCCAAATGGTATAGGTGATAAATTCGGCATCAATTCCGGAAAGATTAGCTAACGTATTTCGAAACAAAAGTGCTCCAATCAAAAAAACAATGGTGGTCCAAAAAACAGAAATGGTTGATGTACCAATAACCGCTCTTTTATCGTCGTGTGAATGATAAAACCGAAAAAAAGAAGTTTCCATTCCATAGGCCAAAATCACGTTGAATACCACTAGCCAGGAAAAAATGATAGAAACTTCACCATACTCTCCTGTTTTCAACATTTTTGTATAAAGCGGAACCAACAAAAAACTAAATATTCTAGGCAACACTGTGGCTAACCCATATATAGCGGTTTGTTTGAATAACGATTTATAAAGTCCCAAGAAAAGTTGAATTTAATTTTGTTAAAAGCAAAAGTAACTATTTATTTGACTTTTCGTTCACGTTGGTGAGCTTGAAATGCTTTATTTTCCCATTTTCTTTATATTCTACTATTGCTTCGGAGACTTTTAGTTGAAATCTTGGCTGCTTTAGATTTGGGGGTTGATTTCCAAACTCTTTTTCCGGATTTTCATCGAGAATGATATCCGGTTTACTAAAAACAACTATAGCTTTTCGATTGGAAGTCATTTCAATTTGACTTTCATTATTTCTGAAATAAAGTTTTTGCAGTCGAATTTCCACGGGAACTACCTCTTTAAACTCAATAATAAAATGAGTTTGATTGCCAATTACCTCATAAAAATATTCTAAAATCGGAACGGGAAATTGCGATTGGAAGGTGTCTTTTGGAGCACAGCTAAGTAAAATCAGTAAAACTATAAATGACAAATTTTTCATCTCTTCTCCTCTAAAAACTTTACAAAATGAAACCCTTTAGGCACAAAACCTAAATTGTAATAGAATTTATGAGCCGGAAAATTATTCGTGTACGCATCTAATGCTACGACTTTACAGCCTAAATCAATTGCTTTTTGATTTAAATATTCCGTCAATACTTTGCCAATTCCTTTTGATCGATGGTCAGGATGAACAATAACGTTGTCTAATTCAAGGTATTTTCCACACCATAATTTTGTTCCCACCCAAAAACCGGAAAGTCCAACGGGTATTTGGTCTTCAAAAGCAACTACTTGTTTGTAGTTATTCGGTAACATTTCGTCTAATAAATCACTGTAAATTTGTTCTGTAAATTCAGGGTACAATTGCTGAATTAAGGGCAATTGTTCTAGCATTTCTATTTTGGTTGTGAGTTCTTTTAGTTGCATTACACTTTTTTTTGACACGAATTATACTGATTTACACTGAATATTTCTTTTAGCCACGAATTACACAAATTGACACGAATTTTAAATTATATGTTGAAAACAATCGTAAAATTAGCAAATTTTCACTGTCTCGTCTCTCCCTCTTTTGGAGGGGGTTGTGGGAGGTAAGAATTACACGAATTAACACAAATTATTTTTTATCCAAAAGTGTTTCATTAAACAAATTTAAGATTCGGGAATATTCATCTACCCAAGAATAGGTTTCTTTAAATCCATGAGCCTCAACAGGATAAACCGCCAAATCCCAGTCTTTTTTTCCCAACTCAATGAATCGTTGAGATAAACGAACTATGTCTTGAAATTGCACGTTATCATCTACCATTCCGTGTAACATGAGCAATTTATCTTTCAAATTATCGGCAAAATAAATGGGTGAACTTTTTTGATATGCTCTTGGGTCCGTTTCCGGGAAGTTCAAAATATTTCCGGTATAACCGTGATTGTAATGAGCCCAATCCGTAACTGATCGCAAAGCTGCTCCTGATTTGAATTCGCCCGGCTTGGTAAGCAATGCCATAAGCGTAATAAAACCGCCATAGGAACCGCCATAAATACCAACACGGCTTGCATCAATACCTTTTTGTGAAATTAAAAATTGCTTTCCGTCTAAATGGTCTCCCAAATCCAATCCGCCCATGTGACGATAAATTCCGGTTCGAAAATTACGTCCATAACCATCACTCCCACGGTAATCAATGTCTAATACGGTAAATCCCATATCAGTCAACAAGTTATGAAACATAAATTCGCGGTGGTAACTACTCCAAAAATGATGAGCGTTTTGCAAATAACCGGCTCCATGCACAAAAATAATAGCTGCATTGTTTTTGATTTCTTTTTTTGGCTCATAAATTCTGGCATACACTTCATTTCCGTCTTTGGCTTTGAAAGTAACAACTTCGGGAGATTTCCAGTTGTATTTTTTAAAATGCTCAGTAGTTGAAAACGTAATTTGTTGCAGTTTTGTATTGGATTTGTTATCGGCAATATACAATTCCCATGGTTTATCTTTATACGAATAACGGACCAACAACGTTTTTTCATCAGGAGAAATTTCCACTTCATAAGCTCCGTCTTGGGTTAAGATTGGCGTCATTTTTTTGGTCTCAATATCTACTTTATAAAATTCTCGGTTGCCCGGATGAGTGGTGTTGGTTGTGATATAAAACGATTTTCCGTCGTTGGAAAGTTTTGCATCTCGCACTTCCCAATTGCCATCAGTGAGTTGGGTCTTTTTTTTAGTTTTAAGATTCATCACATACAAATGCGAAAAACCACTTGCTTCTGATTGAAAATAAATAGTTTGATTATCATTTAAAAAACCCAACGTTCCGCGACTAAAAGCATAACCCGGAATACCCGGGCCGGCAATCCACGCTTCGTCATGTTGATGATCTAACTCAGTAATTGTTGCGGTTTCCGGATGAAATTGAACAATCCAACGGTCTTTGTTGTCTTGGCTTCTGATTTCTAAAACCGCTAAACTTCCGTCTTGGTTATAAACAGGAGCCTGCATAACGATTGCTTTTTCCGTTTTTTCCTCTTCTTTTAAATTTTCATATTCTTGATAATATTCCGGAAACACGTCAATACCGCTTAATTTTGAAAAAGAAACAAAGTAAACCGTATCTTTTTCTACATGATAAACTCCTAATTTATGTTTACTAAAATTGGATGTTGAAACTTTTGATCGAGCCGTTGTGCTTTTAGTATAGCCATCTGCGGTAATAAATTGCTCTACTTTTGTTGCATTTGAAGGAGCATAATCGGATTGTCTAAAGCTTACATATTTTCCGTTGGGTGAAGGAGTCAATTGTTCCATAGAAACTTTTTCATAATAAAATTCCTTTGGCAACACTCTTTTATCTTGATTAGCCTTCGCTTCATACCATTTTTCTTGAGCAATTTGATCATTTACATATTGAAAAAGTTCTTTCTGTTGTTGAATTAAAAAGTTGTCTTTATCATTTTTTTCATCCGGTTTCCCTTGTTTAAAATTCGTAAGTTGAATCAGTGAATAATCATTCAAATTCAATTGGAATAGATTATTATTCTGCTGATAAAAAAGGATGTTTGAAACACTACTTCGTTTCAAATTTGAAATTCTTCCGGAAGTAACAATAACTTTTTTATGTACTCTCAATTTTTTGTTATAAGAAAAAAGATTTCCGTTTTGAATATAATATACGGTTTCAAATTGTTTTTGATTGTCAAAATTCAACTCAGAAAAATTGATGTCATTTTGCAATAATTCCGGTGATTGCATCTCTTTTTTCCAGAAATAAG
The DNA here is from genome assembly GCF_000425465.1 of Flavobacterium filum DSM 17961. Lineage (GTDB taxonomy): Bacteria > Bacteroidota > Bacteroidia > Flavobacteriales > Flavobacteriaceae > Flavobacterium > Flavobacterium filum. The sequence continues at coordinate 168,784 of NZ_AUDM01000003.1, forward strand.
TACTGTTCCCTTTTTCGTTTTTCGGATTCCAATCAAAATAAACAGTAGACCCATCAATAGACCATCGATGATTTTCGGGTTGATGTCCAATAAATTCATCTCCTTTCATGATTTCAGATAACGAAAGCGTAGACTGTGCAAAAAGAAATTGGGCAAACAAAAAACTGAAAAGGAGAAAGTATTTATTCATTTTAAAATGATTAGAATATCAAAGATATAAAATAAAAAAGTCACGCTATCCACGTGACTTTCTTAAATGTATGTTATTTTAATTGACTTATTTTTAGTAAATATTCTTATTTGTTTAACGCTTCTGCACCACCAACAATTTCTAAAATTTCATTTGTAATCGCAGCTTGACGAGCTTTGTTATACGTTAATTTTAATTGGTTTCTTAAAGCAGTCGCGTTATCGGTTGCTTTGTGCATGGCTGTCATACGAGCTCCGTGTTCAGAGGCAAAAGAATCACGAATGGCTTTATATAGTTGTGTTTTTAATGATTTAGGAATCAAGGTCAACACAATTTCTTCTTTAGTTGGTTCAAAAATATAATCTGAATTTACAATAGCAGCACCCACCACAGGAGCTAACGGTAAAAATTGTTCTGTTTGAACAATTTGTGTAGCAGCATTTTTGAATTGATTATATACAATTTCAATTTTATCGTATTCACCGGAAATAAATTTCTCCGTTAATAGCGTTGAAATAGTAGATACATTATCAAATGTTAACGCGTCAAATACTTCACTTTTATTAGCTATAACGGTAGAAGTTTTACTTAAAACATCATTTCCTTTTTTACCAATTGCAAAAACATCAACTTGTTTTCCGTTATAGGAATCTACTAATACTTTTACCTGTTTGATAACATTGGTGTTAAACGCTCCACATAATCCTCTATTGGAAGTAATGGCAACAATCAATACTTTTTTTACTTCACGTTGAGCAGTAAAAGCACCACCAACTTCCCCTTCCATAGAAGCACTGAGGCTTTGTAGAATTTCGGTAAGCTTTTCGGCATAAGGTCGCATTGCTGTAATGGCATCTTGTGCCTTTTTCAACTTTGCGGCAGAAACCATCTTCATCGCCGATGTAATTTGCATCGTTGACTGAACGGAACTGATTCTATTACGGATTTCCTTTAAGTTTGCCATTTTTTTTAAGTGATTAGTGAATAGTAATTAGTGAATAGTCGGTTTGTGCTTTTTGCCAATTACTAATCACTAATTACCAATTACTAGTTAATTATATTTAGCTGAAATTTCTTTTGCTGCATTATCTAAAACATCGGTTAATTCATCTGAGAATTTACCAGCTTTTAATGCATTCAACGTATCTTTATGTTTGTTATTCAAATATTCGATAAAATCTCTTTCGAATTCTTTTACTTTATTTACTGGAACGTTTCTTAATAAGTTTTTTGTTCCGGCATAAATAATTGCAATTTGGTCTTCCACTTTATAAGGATCGTTAACCGATTGCTTTAAGATTTCAACGTTTCTTTTACCTTTTTCAATTACGTTTAAAGTAACAGCATCTAAGTCAGAACCAAATTTAGCAAACGCTTCTAATTCACGGAATTGAGCTTGATCTAATTTCAACGTTCCGGATACTTTTTTCATCGATTTAATTTGTGCATTACCTCCAACACGCGATACTGAAATACCTACGTTAATTGCCGGACGAACCCCTGAATTAAACAAATCACCATCTAAGAAAATCTGACCATCTGTAATCGAAATTACGTTGGTTGGAATATAGGCAGAAACGTCACCTGCTTGTGTTTCGATGATTGGTAAAGCAGTTAATGAACCTCCTCCTTTTACGATTGGACGTAACGATTCAGGTAAGTCGTTCATGTTTTTTGCAATATCATCATCCGCAATCACTTTACACGCTCTTTCTAATAAACGAGAGTGAAGATAGAAAACGTCTCCAGGGTACGCCTCACGTCCCGGTGGTCTTCTTAACAAAAGAGAAACCTCACGGTAGGCTACCGCTTGTTTTGATAAATCATCATAAATAATCAAAGCCGGACGACCTGAATCACGGAAATATTCACCGATTGCAGCACCCGCCATTGGAGCATATACTTGCATTGGAGCCGGGTCAGAAGCATTAGCTGCTACAATTACTGTATAAGCCATTGCTCCTTTATCTTCTAATGTTTTAGCAATTCCGGCAACAGTTGACGCTTTTTGTCCAACGGCAACATAAATACAAAACACCGGTTGACCAGCATCATAAAATTCTTTTTGATTCAAAATGGTATCGATACAAACAGTTGTTTTACCTGTTTGACGGTCACCAATAACTAACTCACGTTGTCCTCTTCCAACAGGAATCATTGCATCAATCGATTTGATACCGGTTTGTAAAGGTTCATTTACCGGTTGACGGAAAATTACCCCGGGAGCTTTTCTTTCTAATGGCATTTCATATAAATCTCCACCGATTGGTCCTTTACCATCAATAGGATTTCCAAGCGTATCTACTACACGACCTACCATTTGCTCACCAACTTTTAGGGATGCAATACGTTGTGTTCTTTTTACAGTAGAACCTTCTTTAATACCTGTTGAAGGACCTAACAATACTACCCCAACATTGTCTTCTTCCAAGTTCAATACGATTGCTTCTAATCCATTTTCAAATTGCACTAACTCACCATATTGAGCGTTAGACAATCCGTAAACGCGAGCAATACCGTCACCCACTTGAAGTACTGTTCCAACTTCCTCTAACGATGCACCTGATTCAAAACCAGATAATTGTTTTTTTAATATTGCTGAAATTTCAGCAGGTTTAATTTCCGCCATTGTTTTATATCTTTTTTGGAATATTAATTACTAAATTCTCTCTTTAATTGTTGCAATCTGTTGGCTACAGACGCATTATATTGTTGATCACCCATTCTCAAGATAAATCCACCGATTATAGCCGGATCAATTGTATTGATTAACGTGATTTTTTTACTTGAAAATTCTTTGATTTTTGATAAAACTTTTGCTTCTAATTCAGCAGTAATTGGAAAAGCGGTGGTAACTTTTGCCACTTCAATTCCATTTAAGGCATCGTGAAGCTCATTATATTGTTGAGCAATTTCACCTAAAATCTCAAAACGCTTGTTTTCTTTCAAAAGACGAAACAAACTTTTTGTCTCATTTTGAATTCCGGAAAAAATCTCCGTCAACGCATTAAATTTCACATCGGCACTCACCACCGGACTACCTAAGAATAATTTTAATTCGTGGTTTGAATGAACGGTTTCGCTAATGGTTTTCATGTCTAGGTTTACTGCATCTGCTCTATTGGCAGCAACAGCATTATCCATGATAGCTTTAGCATATCTAATCGCAGCTCTTGACATACGGATTAATTTAATTTAGCATCACCCAACATTTTCTCGACCAACTTGGTTTGAGCTTCTGTATTGGATAATTCACTTTTTAATACTTTTTCTGCAATTTCAATTGACAAGGAAGACACTTGATTTTTCAATTCAACCATCGCCGCATTTTTTTCGCTTTCAATAGCCGCTTTTGCTTGAGCAATCATTTTTTCACCTTGAGCTTGAGCTTCAGATTTTGCATCGTTAATCATTTTTTCTTTGATTTCACGTGCTTCTTTTAACAAAGTATCTCTTTCTGCTCTGGCTTCTGCCAACAAACGCTCGTTTGAAGCCGTCAAGTTTTGCATATCTAATTTTGCTCTTTCGGCAGATGCTAATGCATTTTTGATACCTTCTTCTCTTTCATTAACCGCATCTAAGATAGGTTTCCAAGCAAATTTTTTCAACAATAAAATTAAGCCGATGAAGATGACAAGCATCCACACAAACAAACCAAGTGAAAATTGTTCTATTAACTTCTCCATTTATATTAATGTATTTAGAAAATTTAAATTTAAAACAACAGTTGCAACCAACCGTTACAACTGTTGCTTGTTTTTTTTAATTAAGCAGCGAATAACGCAGCGAAACCAATACCTTCAATAAGAGCTGCTGCAATAAGCATAGCTGTTTGAATTTTTCCAGATGCTTCTGGTTGACGAGCGATAGCGTCCATTGCTGAACCACCAATTTTACCGATACCTAATCCAGCACCGATAACGATTAATCCTGCTCCTACAATTGTTGGAATTTGCATAATGTATATATTAATTAATTAAACATTCAATTTATTAATGATGAGCTTCATCATGATGGTGCTCTTCATTGGCAGCTCCAAAATAAAGAGCCGATAACATAGTGAAAATATACGCTTGCAACGCAGCAACCAAAATTTCCAATAATGACAATGCAAAAGCTAAGAAGAAAGACAAACTACTCCCTAACCAGTTTTTGAAAATAAACATTAAACCAATGATACTCATTAATACTACGTGACCTGCAACAATATTTGCATACAAACGTATCATCAATGAAAAAGGTTTAATGATTGTTCCTAATAATTCGATTGGAGCTAAAACTATTTTCATTAAACTAGGCACGCCCGGCATCCAGAAAATGTGTCCCCAATAATTTTTATTCGCTGTAAACGTAGTTATTAAGTACGTTAAAAGAGCTAGACCAGCAGTAATAGCTATATTACCGGTAACGTTAACTCCCAGCGGTGTTAATCCGAACATATTTAAAAACCACACAAAGAAAAAGATGGTTAATAAATAGCTCATATATTTTTTATAATTTTTGTGTCCAATATTTGGAATAGCAATATCATCTCTGATATAAAGAATAATTGGCTCAAAGAATCGACCAGCTCCTTTTGCAATTCCTCCGTTTTTAGCATACGATTTGGCTAAACCGGAAAACAAGAAGAACATTAAAACAGAAACCACCAACATCATGAAGACGTTTTTGGTTATTGATAAATCTATAGTTGGTTTTGCATTTGAAACATGGTGTTTATCATCATAACTAACTGTTCCTTCAGCATCTGTTTTGTAAATTTTACCATGGTAAAGTTTATAAAAGTTACCATTGCTCTCCGCAACAGTTTCGCCATGATGAAATTTTGACGAAGAAAATATTTGAACTCCATTATCAATTAAAATAACCGGCAATGGAAAACCAATATGATGATCATGACCCGCGTCATCTTTCCATGAAAACAAATGGAAATCATAAGAATCCAACAAGTGGTGAGCGATATACTCTTTTATTTCAGTTTTTAAATCTTTTGGTTCTTCTGAATGAGCATTTTCTGTATGAACAGCTGTAGAATCAGAAATGGTAGCATTTGAAATCAAAGGCAGTAACGCAAAGAAAAATGCAACTATTAAATAAAGTGGTTTTTTTGAAATCACCATGATGTATTTGTTCTAAACTTTTAGGTTTCTAAAATTTGGTGCAAAGGTACATTTTTTCTTTATTAATCAAATTTATTAAACTTATTTTTTTTGACTAAAAACCACTATAATGTGTAATTTACTGTTTTTTGTTTAATAATCGAATCGTAATAAGGGTTTCAATTGCCAAAAAAAGAATGAAAATACCAAAAAAGTTGATTTTTTCTATATTGTTTTCGGCAGATGCGGAAAGAATTGGCCGAACGATAAAAAAAGAAACACCCATTTTTACAGAAGTTAAAATCATAAAGGTCATGCCTACTTGATCAAAATTCTTTTTTGAAACTTTTACTACTATACTTATAATGATTGTAGATAGTATAAAGTAAACCAAATACAAAACCGGAATACTAATTAGAAACTTTTGCTCCTCGTTTTTTAAATCAGGAAGTTGAAAAAGGAAATAATGAAGAATAAAAATTGGAATAACCAACAACAAAAACCTTACATATTGCCAATACGCTTTCATTTACTCCTCTTTATTAAGTTGATTTACTTGACGTATCACATTATATAAAGCCAAAAAAACACCAATCATTGTGAAAAGCTTGGTATTGGGATGATTATTGTTTTGATAATGTTGGTCTAACCATTCTCCTAAATAGGCAAAAAGAAAAATCACAACTCCCATTTGAATTGGAATATTGATGAGTTGCAACCATTTATTAAGCGGTTTTTTCTTCTGCTCCTGGTTCATTTTGGGTTGGTAATGTCTTTACGTTTGGTTTCATAACACAGGTGGCACTAAATTCTGCACCGGGTTCAACGGCTAATTTTCCGCAAATTACTTCTCCTCGAATAACAGCCTTAGATTTTAAACTCAGAATTTCTAAAACTTGAATTTTACCATCAAATTTACCTTCGATATCGGCATTTTTACAGACAATATCGCCTTTAATACTGCCACTTGGACCAATTACTATTTTCCCTTTTGAGGTGAAATTTCCAATCAAATGACCATCTAGTCGAAAATCGGCTGATGATGAAATATCACCTTTAATGATGGTTCCTTCCACAATTCTGTTGGTTTTACCTAATAAATCGGTGTACGATTTAGAATCTTTTTTAAACATACTCATGTCGTTACCCTTTTTTAGACCCGCCTTCAGAAGGTGGCATGATGGCTGATCTTGGTTCTTCTCTAACTTTATCTTTCGGGCTTCCTTTTTGACCGGAATTTACCGGATTCCCAGGGTCATTCCCGGAAGGTGGCATCAAAACTGATTTTGGTTGTTCTGCCGGAGCAGCCTGTTGTTTTTGATGCGGAATGATGATTTCACCTTTGCTTTGTTCTGCAACTGCTCTCTTTTGTTTTGGTGTATAAGCAGGAGGAGTGATTCGTAATTCAGGATTCAAATATTCATTCAAATTTTTTCGCATTTGAACAATTTTATAATTCTCTGAAGAAATAATGATTGCTTTCTCAGCAATTTTATAGTCTTTAAACTCTTTTAAAATTGAAACCACACCTTTGGCATACTCTTCATCTTTCAGACCATGAATCACAAAAAAGTTCTGTTCCATCGTATATAAATCAACAGAAGTCGTGAGTTGTGGTTGATTTCTTTCTTTGATAAATTTAGTAACTTTATCCATCAATGTTTTGGTGGCTTTATCTTCCAAATTATCAGCATGATACAAAATTTTATAGGTAGTCGGTTCCTCTTGATCAAAATACAAGCTTTCTAAATACGGAATATTATCGCCCAACATTTCTTCTGCTTGTTTGCCTTCGTCAGCATTTGGATAAGTTAACGCAACATAATTTACTGCTTTTTTAAACTCTTCAATTCCGGAAAGTTTCGCAATAACATTAGCTTTCAACAATTCTAATTTTGGCATTACCTCTTCTCCGGTAAATTTATCTGTGGCTAAATCGATATTGCCTTTTAATGTTCTAAACTCTCCTCTTTCAAACGCTTTAAATAAATTATTATAGGCTACGTCAGGGTCATTAGATAAATTATCTGATGACGAGCCTGATTTTGATAAAATCTGAGCATATCTCGATTCGGGATATTGAGCTATAATTTTGTCTTTTATGGCTACCGCTTTTGCCGGATTTATGATTTCATACACTTTAAATAAGTTATATAAAGCCGGTAATACCAAACGTTCTTCCGGTTTGCTTTTTAACAAAATTTCAAATCGATCGGCTGATAATTGATATTCTTTAAATTTCTCTTTATAAATAACTCCTAATTGGTAGTACGCAAAATTTCGTTCTTTCCCGATACTGTCAATTTCTGTTTTGGAAGTTGGAAGTTGCCCGATATAAAATTCCGGTGAATACATCGGGTTGTTTTTGTCTTCTTCTTGTTTATCTTTAGACGATTCTTCAACATCATCGTCTTCTTTTGATTTTGACGATTTACTATTCAAACGCCAGTTTCCATTCGGTTGACGATTTCCCCATCGTTTGATAAATTCGCGTTTACCTACATCAACTGTTGATTGATTGTAAAAGTAAAACTTTGAACCACCCGGCGAATAAAACGACCCTGGATCGCCAATACTTGCGTTGTTTTTAATAGAAAGTTGATTTGTAGCCATTGGGTTAGCTGTTTTAGCCCCTTGAATATCGGCTGCTCTTTCTTCTTTTTGACGAGCAAGCGTTTCTTTCTTTTTTAAATTTTCAATATAATCATTGTAAAATGCTACTCGATCACTTTCAGATAATCCAACCACATTTAGAATACTGTCATTTCGTTGAGCAATTCCTTCATATTTAATCACATCTACTAAATTATCTCTTTTTTTCTTGATGGATTTAAATTCTCGTGAACGATTGTCAAGCAAAACCAAAGTACTGTCATAATATACTCCAGCTGTTTGGTATTTAGCTTTATAAAAATAAATTTCGCCTAAATTTCGATAGTCCGAAGCCAAAAGATACTTGTCTAACGATTGTGCTTTTAAGGATTTGTTGTAATTGACAATCGCTTGATTGGGTTTTTTTAATTTGTCATAAAACAATCCTTTTTGATGGTAAAGAATATCCAAAAAAGGTCTGTTTTCTCGATCGGCGATTAACTTGTCAAATTTTTCTAAAAATTGAAGTGTATCTCCTTTTTGAAAATCAAACTGTTGTGCTTGTTTGGCGTGTGCTTGAATAACATACAAACGAGGTGATTTTCTTTTCATATCGATAACCGATTGAAAAGCCATAAAAGCACTGTCTTTTTGATTTAATGATTCGTAAAGTTGGCCTAAGATAAAAGAATAGCGAGCTTTTTCTTCATCTCTTTTTGTAAATGCTTTGGCCAATTTTAATCGGGAAACAGCACTATCTTTCTCTTCAACATTCAGGAATGCTTGAGCTAAAATAGCATTGGCATCAGAAAAAATTTGGTCTTTAAATTTAATTTCGCTTAATAATTTTCTGAGATTTTTAATCGCTAAAGCATCATTTTCTAGACGTATATTGGTTTTTTCTCTCCAAATTTTTGCTTCATAAATTTTATCACTGGCCGGACTTTTATATAAAATATAATTAAACGCTTCTAATGCCGGAATAAATCGTTGTTCGTAGTAACGTGATTTTCCCAACAACAAGTGAGCTTCATCCATTTGTGGATTTTTTTCGCTACCACCAATCAACATTGAGCGTTTTTGAATTGCTTTAGTTGCCTTTTCTTCTGCTCGTTTAAAATTTGGATTACTTTTGTCTGACGCTACATCTTTATCAATAATTTGTAAGCGTTCGATTGGTAAAATTTCCCAGAAATTGTCTTGATAATTTAATTTTAAATCGGTAATTCCAGCGTCCAATGCAATATTACCATTATAAAGCACATTGAACTCTGTATTAACCGCATGAAAATTACGGTTAATAAATTTATCTTTTCGGGTAGAACAAGCTGCTAGAAAAACAACACAAATTGCTGCTATGAAATATTTTAAGGTAAAATTTTTCAAAATTAAAAAACGTTTAATGGCATAACTAAAAATGAATGCTTTTAGTATATCGCAAGGGTAAAAATACGTTTCTTTTTGAAATAGAGAAAAATATTGGCTGTTTTTTGCATAGAAACGCTTTTTGCCGATAAAATCAAGACAAAAAACGTTTCAATTTATGCCGCAAAAAAGGCTTCTAATTCTTTTAAGGTTTCGGAAGAAGGAACCAAATCAAGCACAATTTCTCCTTTTTGTAACGCTACAATTCGATTAGAAACTTCGACAGTGTGTTGCAAATCATGACTGGATACCAAAATAGTAACCGTAGGGTCGTCTGCCAATTCTTTGATGATTTTTTTTAATCGAATTTGTGTAGTTGGGTCTAAATTAGCAAACGGTTCGTCTAAAATCACGACTTCCGGTTCACCAATTAACGCAGCAACTATTCCCACCTTTTTGGAATTTCCTTTAGAAAGATCACGTAAATATTTTTTGTTATTCAAAATTTCACCGTTGAAAAAATCTTCATATTTCACCAAAAAACTATCCACGTCGGCTTTGTTCCAACCTCGTAGTTCGCCAATAAAATAGAAATATTCCTCCGGAGTTAAATACCCAATTAAAAAGCTTTCGTCGATAAAAGCAGAAGTAAATGGTTTCCACTTTTCACTCGTATTTATTTGAATCGAATTACTCGTAATCATCCCCGTTGAGGGCTGAATCAAATCCAACAACAAACTGAAAAAAGTGGTTTTTCCGGCACCGTTATTTCCTACTAATCCAAAACTTTGTCCTTTTGGAATTTCTAATTCGTTTATATTTAAAACGGTTGTGCCGTTGTATGTTTTGCTAAGGTTTTTTACTTGAATCATGGTTTTAAGGTTATAGGTGATGGGTAAAAGGTAATGGGTTAGTTTTTTTGTTTATAAGCTGAAATGGTTTCGTATTTCTGCGTTTTGTAAATGTGCTCAATTTTATCAAACACATATCCTTTGAAAGCAAAACCGGCCACTCCGGCCAATGCGACAAACAGTAATCCAATTAAGTCGTTAAAAAAAGCTATTCCTAAGTAATATAAGGCTAACGGAATTAAAATCTGTGGAATAATCAACAACAAGGTTTTAAAATTGAACGCTTTTTTATCGCCAAACGCATTTTTGTTGCTCATCAAATCAATTGGTGTTCGCGTAAAAGCACCTGCCAACAAAACGATATGAGCATTGATTCCGATATTGTAAACGGCAGCAGCCAACACCAACAAATACACTTTCCATCCGAAAATTAGGTAAAAAGAAGCTAAAACGGCTGAAATTAAGGTTACAATGACCATCAACCACCATTTTGAACTTAAATAATCACGATACGGAATATTCTGGCTCATCATCAAATTGTAATACGAACTGTCCCAACTTGGTACAAATTGTCCAAAACTAAACATGAAACCACCGGTGACGAAAATACCTCCAAAAATCTTCCAAACCGGATTTTCATAGGCTTCAATTGCTCCGGTAATGAATAAAAGTCCGTAAAACAAAAAGAGAAAGCTCATGATAATAACTGATTTTGCTCTTTTGTTGCGGGTAATTAATCGAATATCATTTTTGAGAAAAGCTCCTAAGGTTCCGAATTGATCCAACCAATCAAAATGTTGGGATTTAGCAATATCATGTTGCGTTGATAATCCGGCATCGAGATATAAATTGCTTTTGAAGAAATTGTGCACAATTTTATATACCAAAATTAAAACCACAATAGCAATAATAACCATCCAAGGATAATCATACAATCCTTTGAAATAATAAACGGTATAGTTGGTCGCATCAAACCATCCAAAATACTGCAACGCTCCTAACGTAATAAAAACAACTGCAATCGAATAAAATACGACATCTTTTTTATCGATTAAAATGTTTATAAAATTAATGGTTAATACAGTTGCCAACATGCCAACCAACCAAGTCATCACACCAAAAACTGAAAATCCTTCAACACATAATACCACCGCAAGTGGAATAAAAAAGAACAAATGCATGATATTAAAAAATGACAATGCCGATTTTCCTAAGGTATAATTTACTATTGTATCTTTTTTGATGTTAATATACAACAACGGTCGAATGTTCATGACCGGTGTTTTTTGCATGAAGAAACGGAAAACCAAATCAAAGACAAAATAATACAGAATGAAACGATTAATTAATTCGAAAGGTTCAGAATTAGTAGATTTTTTTATGATAAAATAAGTAAATGCTCCTAAACTTAAAAAAGTTATTATCATTGATAATGCACCAAAAACCATTAAAATCTTAATAGCCAAATCGGCTTGAAAAGAGGCGGCTCTAAAAAAAGATTTCCATTCGAGCGAGAGAAAACGTTTAATCATATAAAAGGTATGGTTTAGCAGATGGATTATTAGTAGTAAAAATGAATTTTTGTTACGTTTCCATTCCAAAAAATATTTTTCAGATTCGTAACTTTGTAAAAAATTAAATACATGTCAACTTTCTATAAATTAGCAGTCAAAGAAATTACTCGGGAAACACCTGAAGCAGTTTCAGTTTTATTTAATGTTCCTTCAGAATTAAAGGAAAACTATCAATTTACCGCCGGTCAATACATCAACATAAAGCTTACTTTAGACGGGAATGAAATCCGTCGTGCTTATTCCATTTGTTCTACACCGGAAAGTGGTGAGTTGAAAATTGCCATTAAAGCTATCAAAAACGGTTATTTTTCAAAGTTTGCCAATGAGCAATTAACCGCCGGAAAAGTTTTGGAAGTTGGAACTCCCGAAGGCAAATTTACGTTTGAACCCGATGCTGCACGATTAAAAAATTATGCTGCTTTTGTGGCCGGAAGCGGAATTACTCCGGTTATGTCGATTTTGCAAACCGTTTTAGAAAAAGAACCCAACAGCACTTTTGTGTTGGTTTATGGAAATAAATCGAGTAACGAAACCATTTTTTACAACCAATTGCACGATTTACAATTGAAATACGTTGGACGCTTTTTTGTGCATTATGTTTTTAGTCAACAAAAAGCCGACGATCAATTGTTTGGACGAATTGAAAAATCTACTGTGAATTTTGTGTTGAAAAACAAACATAAAGAGAAAGAGTTTGACAAATTCTACTTATGTGGCCCGGAAGAAATGATTAATCGTGTTAGTGATGTTTTAAAAGAAAACAATGTTAAAGAAAAAGACATAAAATTTGAATTATTTTCGGCTTCATCATCTGAAAATGAAATTCAGAAATCATTAGAAGGTCACACAAAAATTACTGTTTTAGTAGATGGTGACGAAACTTCATTTGAAATGTCGCAAAAACAATCGTTGTTAGAAGCCGCTTTAAAACAAGGTTTGGACGCTCCCTATTCTTGCCAAGGAGGAATATGCAGTAGTTGTATAGCGAGAATTTCTAAAGGAACTGCCGAAATGAAAAAGAATACGATTTTAACCGATGGTGAAATTGCAGAAGGGTTGATTTTAACGTGCCAAGCTCATCCAACTTCGAGTGAAATTTTTGTGGATTATGATGATGTTTAGGAAAGTGATTAGTGAATAGTAATTAGTGATTGGTGAAGAATAAACTAGACATATTTAAAAAAGCTCAAGACCTTTTGGATGAACCGGAAGTACAAGAGCTTTTGGAATATTGTGACCGATTGGAAGATGAATTGGTAGATTTTAAATTTGAAAAAACCAACAACAAAGAATTAATAATGCTCGATATGATTCGGGAAGTCATCAAAGGATGCAATGCCATGGAAAAAGAGCAAATGGAACACGAACGGTTTGGCTATGATGCTCCAAATTATGCCGAAGCCGTTTCCAATTTAAAATCGTTTATTTTGGGAATGTGTAAAGACAATAAGATCTATTTATAGAAAAAACCATTAAGTTATTAAGGTTCATTAAGGTATAAAGTTGTCTTAATGAACCTTAATAACTTAATGGTTCAAAATAAAATTAATTTTTTTTACAATACTTTCTACTAATATTGTTCGCATTGCCTCTTCATAACCTTCTACTTTCTTGTTACCATAAATGGAAGTAGGCAAAAGCGGGTATTTCTCTCTATCTGCTGTAATACAATTTTCCAACGGTTGATTAAACGGTGAAAATCCGGCAAACGGATGTGTGTCTCCCCAAAGTGTGATAACTTTTACACCAAGCATCGCTGCTAAATGAGCGTTTCCGGAATCCATGGAAAGCATAACATCTAAACTGGAAATTACATCTAATTCTTGTTTTAATTTCAATTTTCCGGCTAAGACGATTACGTTTGAATGATTATTTTGAAGTTGATTTAATTGCTTTATTTCCTCATTTCCACCACCAAAAAGAAAAATTTTGTTTGAATTATTTTTAGCCAATTCATCAATCACTTTTTGCATTAAATCGAGTGGATAAACTTTACCTTCATATTGAGCAAACGGAGCAATTCCCACCCAATTTTGATTTTTATTTTCGGTGATTTTCAGAATTTCATCTGATAAAACTGCTTTGGGAGGAAAGTTCGGGTGATTTAAATCAAAAGAAAATCCGAGTTTTTTAAATGTTTCCACATGGCGTTCTACCATAGGTTTTAAGGGTTTGAAAACTTTGTTTGTCAAACTAGTCAACGCTTTTTTTTCTGCTCTTCCTTTATCTGTGAACGCTACTTTTTTTCCGCTTAAAGCGAATAAACTTCTAACAACTTTTGATCTAAGAACATTATGTAAATCAGCAACCGCATCAATATCCAACTTTTTTAAATCTAAAAACAATCGAAGCAAACCGAAAAATCCTTTGTGGCGTTTTTGTAAATCAACCGCAAAGAAATTCACATTCGGAATTCCGTCGAAAAAAGGTTTAAAAAAAGGTCGGGAAACAACGGTAAGTTTAAGTTCTGGATGTTGTTGAATTAACGCTCGCAAAACCGGAACGGTCATTGCCACATCGCCCATAGCTGAGAGTCGGATGACGAGGATATGTTGGGGTTTTTGAGACAATTAATGGTTTATTAAAAATTAAAAACCATTAAGGAATTAAGATTCATTAAATTTTGATGCTTAACTTTTCTTAATTTCTTAATGGTTTAAAACAATTTACTTCTTATTCTGATACAAAACAGGATTCAACTCCTCATCGTTGTACATTTTCATTTGTTTATAGACTTTCATGAATTTGTCCCCGCTTTCAATATCTTTCAACAATTGGTCGATAGACGAAAACATATCGCTTTTTTGTTCTAACAACACGTTTAATTTTTCCTGACATTTGGCTCTATGTTCCGGAGTAGCTTCTGCACGATTGGCTTCTTCACTCATGTGATAAATTTTTAAAGCCAAAATAGAAAGACGGTCAATTGCCCAAGCCGGACTTTCGGTGTTGATTTTTGCTTCCGGTTTAACCGAAACAGAACTATATTTTTGAAGAAAATAACTGTCAATATATTCCACCATATCGGTGCGAACTTGATTGGACGCATCAATTTTTCGTTTTAAATCTAAGGCTGCTACCGGATCAATTTGCGGATCACGGATGATGTCTTCATAATGCCATTGCACGGTGTCAACCCAATTTTTGGCATACAATAAATGTTCGATTTTATCCTTTGGATAAGGGTTGTTAACCGGTTGATATACATTATCATGAACATGATAATCGGCTATACTTTGTTCAAAAACAGAAAACGCAAATTGTGAAAACATAGGATTAAATTTTAAAATACAAATATACTTTTTATACCTTTATCAAACTAATTCAAAACTAAAACGTTTATGCATCTTCATTATATTTCGGAACAAAACAGTATTCTCAATCATTTTTTGGCACAAATTCGTGATGTTTCTGTTCAAAACGACAGCATGCGTTTCCGAAAAAACATTGAGCGAATTGGCGAAATTATGGCGTATGAATTGAGTAAAACGCTTCCTTATATTCCTATTGAAGTGCAAACACCGCTTGGCATCAAAAAAACTACTGCGTTGGAAGACCATGTGGTTTTGTGTTCCATTCTGAGAGCCGGCTTAGCGTTGCATACCGGTTTTATGAATATTTTTGATAATGCCGAAAATGGATTTGTGTCGGCTTATCGTCATCATCCGAATAATGACGATTATTTTGATATTTTGGTAGAATACCAAGCAGCTCCTTCTTTTGAAAATAAGACTTTAATTTTAATCGATCCGATGCTAGCCACCGGACAATCGATTGTGGCTGTTTTGAACAAATTGCATTTAGAGCAGAAACCGAAAGAAATTCACATTGCTGTAGTTATTGCAGCTCCCGAAGGAATTGCGTATTTAGAAGAAAATCTTCCTGCCAATTGTCATTTATGGGTTGCGGCTTTGGATGAAAAATTAAACGAAAAAAACTACATCATTCCCGGTTTGGGCGATGCCGGAGATTTGGCTTATGGGGTCAAATTATAATTGAAAAATAAACAATAGTATTCCACACGCCAAAACCGAACCGGCAATAATTTCTTTTAGCACAGTATCTTTACTAATTTCCAGATAAGCTGTAGCTAGGATGGATAGTGGCATGGTACTATACAATAATAATGCATTGTTTTTTTCAGGAGAAATTACATATATCAAGAGACTAATTAAAAAGATATAAATTACCTTTTTATAAGACGCCAACATGATGATGGGACGTTTAGAAAGTGTAAGGAGCATTGCAATTAAAAATACGAATGAAAACAATCCATACAAAATCAAAGCTGCGTTTGCTGCTGATCTTTCTAAGTAGAAAAAGGTAAAATCAGCTTCTATTTGATTCCATATTAAATAAATCCATGTTTTATCAAAAAGGAGTGAGAAAAACAGAAAAACAATTCCCACCGCAAAAAAAGCAATAAAAGGGAGTACCCAATTTCTGTAATCTCCGGAAACGTGAAATACTATCGATACAAAAACAATTACAATAAAAAGTATGCTCCAAAAATGAAACAAAGCGGCTATAAAAATCCATAAGGAAGCATCAAATATTTTTTCTTTTGGCGTGACCATCGATTTCATTGAAATTAATCTTCTCATGGCCAGCAATATAAAAAAGGAAGAAATAACAATTGAACTATCTGTAAAAGCCTTAGGAATAAATAGTAAAAAAGCAATAAAAAAAAGAGAGGAATAGCTATTGTCTTTACTTAATCCGTTACGTTTAGTGATGAAATTGGTAATAAACAATGAGGCAATTAACGTCAATAAAATACCTAATTTAGCCATCCAACCCATAATTTCGTTTGATGTTGAATTGCTGTTTTGTTGTTGAATTTGGTAGATAAAGAAAGACAAAACCAAAGTAACAACAACTAAAATGTAATTAAATGGTCTTGATTTACTAAAAATACTTGCAATCATAAGGATATTTTATACTTTTGTGGTTGTAAATATAATACTTTATACCATGAAAGCATTTTTCGAGGGAATTCAATCATTATTTGTAGATTTTCTTTTTCTTCCATACGATTTTTTCAGAAATTTGGAATTATCAAATTGGTGGGGAGCCAACACCATCAACTGGTTGTTTATGATTATCTGTTCGGCTGCAATTGTTTATTGGATTAAACAATTAAAATTACACAAAGCCAACAACGAAGAAAACCAAGATACTACGGCTCATTCTTTTTTTAAGTAAAAAAACAGAAGTCAGATTTTTATCAATCCAACTTCTACTTATTTTAAATTTAAAGATCAAATCCGATATCTTTTCTATAATACATCTTATCAAAATGTAGCTTTTCTATATTTTGATAAGATTTTTTTATGGCCTCTTTATAATCTGAACCATACGAAGTGATAGCCAAAACTCTTCCTCCATTTGAAACAATGTTTTCGTTTTCAAGTTTGGTTCCCGCATGAAAAACAATAGAGCCGTTCACATTTTCAATTCCTGAAATGATTTTTCCTTTTTCGTACTCTTCCGGATAACCCCCCGAAACCAACATGATAGTAGTAGCACTTCTGGAATCGATTTCAAGTGAAATTTCATTTAACGTTTGATTAGCAACCGCTTGAAATAATTCAACCAAGTCTGATTTAATTCTTGGCATTACCACTTCGGTTTCAGGATCGCCCATTCGTACATTGTATTCAATCACCATCGGTTCTCCTTTTACATTGATTAAACCTATGAAGACAAAACCTTTGTACTCAATTCCGTCTTTATGAAGCCCTTCAATAGTAGGTTTTACAATTCGGGTTTCTATTTTTTCCATCAAAACAGCATCTGCAAACGGAACTGGAGAAACAGCACCCATTCCGCCGGTATTTAAACCGGTATCGCCTTCGCCAATTCGTTTATAATCTTTGGCTGTGGGAAGAATTTTGTAGTTTTTTCCATCGGTTAACACGAAACAACTTAATTCGATTCCGTCTAAAAATTCTTCAATCACCACTTTTGAACTCGCATTACCAAATTTTTGATGTACCAACATGTTTCGCAATTCCGTTTTGGCTTCTTCCAAAACATTAAGAATTACAACACCTTTTCCGGCTGCCAAACCATCTGCTTTTAAAACATAAGGGGGCGATAATGTTTCTAAAAATTGACATCCTTTTTCAACTGTTTCTGTCGTAAAACTATCATAAGCCGCAGTTGGAATTTTATGTTTGATTAGAAATTCTTTGGCGTATTCTTTACTCCCTTCCAGTTTTGCACCTTCTTTTGAAGGGCCAATCACGGGAATTGATTTTAATTCAGCGTCATTTTTAAAGAAATCAAAAATTCCGTCTACTAATGGGTCTTCTGGACCAACGACAATCATTTCAATATTTTCTTCCACAACCAACTTTTTAATGGATTCAAAATCGGTTGGTTGGATTGAAATATTTGTTGCTATGGAAGCAGTTCCGGCATTTCCGGGAGCTACAAAAAGTTTGGAACATTTTGAGCTTTGAAGTAGTTTCCATGCCAACGCATGTTCGCGTCCGCCAGAACCAAGGAGTAAAATTGTCATGTTGTGTTGCTTTTGTTGAACTTCTTACTTGTTCAATTTGTTGTTGGACAAAAATACTTTGTTTTGAGATAAAAAAAAAGACGGTTGAATAGTTTATCGGTTTTGGATTTTATATTTTTGAAGAAATTTCTTTTGAATGTTTAATATATTTCTTCTTTCATTAAAAATGAGTGGTTTTCCTATAAAGAAAGCTATGAAAGAATTTGAGGAAATAGTAAAAATACCTGAAAAGGATTATGAAAAATATATTGTAAACAAAAAGAAGGAAATTGTAGAATTCCACTTACAAAACAATTCGTTTTATTGTACTTTAAACAAAGGAAAATCATTTAATTCTTGGAATGAATTACCAGTACTAACTAAAAAAGACTTACAAAAACCTCTTAAGGAGAGACTTTCCAATGGTTATTTAGAAAAAAATGTTTTTGTAAATAAAACATCCGGTTCAAGTGGTGATCCTTTTATTTTTGCTAAAGATAAAAAAGCTCATGCAATTACATGGGCTTCAATACTTCATCGTTTTGGATGGTATGGAATTGACTTTAACAGTTCCTTTCAAGCTCGATTTTATGGAATTCCTCTCGATTTTTATGGTTATTATAAAGAACGTTTAAAGGATTTTTTAAGTCATCGATATCGTTTTCCTATATTCGATTTATCAGAGAAAGTTTTGGATACAATATTGATACAATTTAAAAATAAAAAATTTAATTATATCAATGGCTACACTAGTTCAATAGTATTATTTGGTAAATATTTACAAGAAAAAAACATCATTCTAACTGATGTTTGTCCAACTCTTAAGATTTGCATGGTAACTTCAGAAATGCTTTTTGAAGATGATAGAAAAATGTTGGAAAAATATTTAGGCATTCCTATCATAAATGAATATGGTGCATCAGAACTAGACTTAATTGCGTTTGAAAACCCAAAAGGTGAATGGCAAGTAAATACTGAAACTATTTTTGTTGAAATCTTAGATGAGAACAATTTGCCAGTTCCACACGGGAAAGAAGGTAAAATTGTAATTACTTCATTATATAATTTCGCACATCCTTTTATTCGATATGAAATTGGCGATATTGGAATAATTGATGAAAAAAGTACACTTAAAAATGTTTATTTAAAAAAATTAATTGGGAGAACTAATGATTTTGCTGTCTTACCAAGTGGTAAAAAATCACCCGGTTTAACCTTTTATTATGTGACAAAAAGCATAATAAAAGACGATGGCAACGTAAAAGAATTCATAATCAGACAAAAAAAGATTGATCACTTTGAAATAGATTATGTAAGTTCTACAGAATTAAATGAAATCCAAATTAAAGAAATTGAAAAATCAATTGCCGAATATTTAGAACCAGGTTTAACGTTTACTTATAACAGAAAAACAATTTTAGAACGAACAAAAAGTGGTAAGTTAAAACAATTTCAAACTGATATTAAATAAAAAAGTATTAGAAATTAAACCAAAATTATAAGCAACCCTTTTTAACTTTCACTTTTCTTTTTTGATGTATGAAGGCTTTACAAACAATTGAATAAATAAAAAAATAATTATACTTATAATTGCAACAAATACATTACAATTATGATGCTCTCGATATACTTTGTAGTTGTATTTAATTAAATCTAATTTTGAAGAAGAAATTGAATTTTTTCTTATCCTATATAAGGCCAAGCTTTCTTGAACAGGATAAGCTATTTTAATTTTTTTTAGAATAGTTAACCACATTATCCAATCTTGTCTTTTTCTTACATGTGATATTGAAATTTTGCCAAAAAAATCAACATCATAAATTCCAGTTAAGTTTCCTACATAGTTACAAAAATAAAGCTGCCGATAACTTAAGTTTTGAGGACATTGAATAAGTTTATTTAATAAAACTCCATCTTCATCAATACATTCATAAAATGAAAAAGTGAAATATAATTCATTTTTTTTCATAAAATTCAATTGCTTTTCCAATTTATTAGCCTTCCATAAGTCATCCGCATCAAGAAAAGCTATGTATTTACCTTTTGAGATTTTTACTGCTGTATCGCGAGCAATTCCAGCCCCTTTATTATCTTCAAAAATTATATTTTTTATTCTTACATCTTTTTGGGAATAGCTTTCAATAATTTGTACTGTTTCATCAGACGAAGCGTCATCTACAATTATCATTTCCCAATTGGAATACGTTTGATTTTGAACGGATTGAATCGTTTCAGCAATATATTTTGCAGAATTAAAAGTTGGAGTAATTATAGAAACTAAAGCATTCATTAGTATGCCTTTTCTTCTCCTTTGAAGATGTTTATAACGGTTTGAAAAATGATTTTTAAATCCATTACAAACGACCAATTTTCTATATAAAAGACATCATATTTAATACGGTTTATCATGTCTTCATCTGTTTCAATTTCGCCTCTAAAACCTTTTACCTGAGCTAAACCTGTGATACCGGGTTTTACATAATGACGAACCATATATTTTTTGATTCGATTCCCATAGGCTTTATTTTGAGACCAAAGATGAGGTCGAGGACCTACTACCGACATATCACCAACTAGCACATTGAAAAATTGCGGCATTTCATCCAAACTGGTTTTTCGCAAGAAACGACCAATTCTGGTAACTCTTGGGTCATTTTTTGATGCTTCTTTTTCGGTTGTATAATTAATTTGCATGGAACGAAATTTATAGCAAAAAAATTCTTCTTCATCCAAACCGGGTCTTCCTTGTTTGAAAAAAACAGGACCTTTTGATTCTAATTTAATAAGTATTGCCAAAATTGGCATTAACCATGACAATAAAAAAACAATGACCAACAACGAAAAAACAATGTCAAAAAATCTTTTAAACCCTTTAACTATTGGCACATGCAATAATGTTCTTTGCAATGAAAGTACCGGAAACATTTCATAATAATCAATCTTCAAGTTTTTGGAAAAAATTTGTTTTGTATCTGGAATAAACTTAATGGTTTTATTATTTTCATCAGCAAATTCTACTAACTCTTTGAGTTGTTCGTTTGTAATTTCATTTAAGGAACAATAAATCTCGTCTATTTTGTTTTCTACAACAAATGTCTTGACATCACTTACTTTACCTTTTATGTTTTCATTTGTTTTTTTGTCAGAAAAATAGCCATAAAAACGATAACCATAGTCATTTCTATTTTCAAAAAGTTCTTTTAGATTTTTAGCCTCTTCTGTATAACCAATTATTATTGCGTTTCTGTAATTACTACCGGTAATAATTCTATACTTTTTTAAATAATAAAACAATAAATATTTAAGTAAAACAATCAATATAAACGCACCAATCATATAGAAAGCAATAGCCTTTCCACTAAAAACAGATTCCTTAGCAAACGGAAAATACGCAATTATAACCAAACAAAAAACTACAAATTGTTTGAGGATTTTAGATAAAATTTCAACTGGTGTTGTAAAGCGGTAAACTTCATAAAAACCAACAATAAAAGCAATTAAAGACCAAGAAATAACAAGATATGTTTCAAAATAAAAAAAATCAAGTGATAGATTTTCAAAAAAGAATAAAGTTAAAAATACGATAACCAACAAGTCTAAAAAAACACTTATTGGTCGAATATATTTAGAATATCTTCCTCTTTGAGCTGCTACCATTTTTTAATGAATGAATCCTGAGAAATCTTTATGTTCCTCTTTTAAAAGTTCCTCGGTAGATAATGTTTTGAAATACTCATAAGTAATCTTCATACCCTCAGCTCTGGAAACTTTGGGTTCCCAGCCTAAAATTGCTTTTGCTTTTGTAATATCGGGTTGGCGTTGCAAGGGGTCGTTTATGGGTAAAGGATGGTAGACTACTTTTTGTTGCGTTCCGGTTAGTTTTATGATTTCTTCTGCAAAATCTTTTATGGTGATTTCATCGGGATTTCCAATATTTACCGGCATGTGATAATCGGATAACAAAAGACGGTAAATCCCTTCTACTTGATCGTCTACATAACAAAAAGATCGGGTTTGCATGCCATCTCCAAAAATGGTTAAGTCCTCACCGCGTAACGCTTGACCAATAAAAGCGGGAATAACACGCCCGTCATTTAATCGCATACGTGGGCCATAGGTGTTAAAAATACGAACAATTCTAGTTTCTAAACCATGGAAAGTATGATAAGCCATGGTGATGGATTCCTGAAAACGTTTGGCTTCATCGTATACTCCTCGTGGTCCTATGGTATTTACGTTACCATAGTATTCTTCAGTTTGAGGGTGTACCAAAGGATCTCCATATACTTCAGATGTTGAAGCTATTAATATTCTGGCTTTTTTAACTCTTGCCAATCCCAATAAATTATGTGTTCCCAAAGAACCCACTTTTAGAGTTTGAATGGGTATTTTTAAATAATCAATTGGACTAGCCGGTGAGGCAAAATGTAAGATATAATCCAGATTTCCGGGAACAAATACAAACTTCGTTACATCGTGATGGTAAAATTCAAAATGAGGTTCTTTAAATAAATGTTGGATGTTTTTTAAATCTCCGGTTATCAAATTATCCATTCCAATAACATAATAGCCCTCTGCAATAAACCGGTCACATAGATGCGAGCCTAAAAATCCGGCCGCTCCTGTTATAAGAATTCTCTTCATATTAATCTTTTTTTGTTGGCAAAAGTTGCGTGGCGGTAAACAAACAATAAAATGCTGTAAAAAAAACAACGCCTCTTTGTCGCCATAAGAAACTTTCTGTCAAAAATAAACTTATCATTAGAACTGCAAAAGCAATTTGAATAAAATCTTTTTGTTGTAGGGCATTTTTAAATACAATTGCAACCAAAAGCAATAAAATCAAAAAACCAAAAAAACCTAACTCGGCAAAATTTTGAATGTATTGGTTGTGAAAATTTTTATTTTGGTAGCCTTCTTGTGTTTCATTTCCTTGAAAAACATTATATGATTTAGCTTTTTCTTGTAGTTTTTTATAGGATGCATTCAAGCCGAAACCTGTCCAAAACACTTTATCTTCTTGAAACAACTCATAAAATAAGCGAGCTTGATAAACCCGAAAAGCGGTTCCTGGAAAAAAATCATTGGGTGAAAACTCTTTGTTTGTCCAGGCTTCATTGATACTTACTATTCTTAAACCCACTTCCTCTTTTGCTATTACGGTATGATTAATACTTTTTTCTGACTTTGCTTTTAATTCACTTTCTACAGAATCTTGAATTTTACCCGTAAAAAAAACACTTCCAATAAACAAAATAAAGACTATTAGGTTTCGAAGCCTCAATTGTTTTCCTGTTTTGGTGAAATAAAACAAATAAACAATAAAAAGCAGTAAAAAAGTAATTAAAATAGCATAGGCAGATAATAATATCATAAAAACAAATAACAATAAAAGCGAAAGAGTTGTTAAATAACTTCTTTGGTTTTGCTGAATTAAAATGAAAAAAGCCATACCAACGTATACCGAGACATGAACCGCATTCAGTTCTTTAGGAACCAATCCGTGAAAGAAAAAAACGGAGACATCTTGTGAAATAATAAAAAGACTGAAAGCTTTTAGTGTAAAAAACAAACAATAAATCACAATAGAATAACTGTAAATTCTCAAAATTAGACTCAACTGTTTCCTACTGAAAGGCTTTGAAAGCATAAATAAAACAGGCACTAAAAGAAAAGCCGTAAATCGGGGTAATGCTCTTAAAGACCTCTCTAAATCTATACTCCAACTCAGAGAAAGAATTGTCATAAAAAATAAAACTATGAGCGGAAATAAATTTTTAACCCAATGCACATTTTCTCTTTTAAAAGAGAAAATGACAGATAGAGCATACAAAACTAGCATCACATTGTTCAATCCATTGTGCAGTGGCAAGGTAACCAAAAGCAATACCATGGGTAAAAAGGAATGGTGATTTTTAGATTCAAAAAGTATATCCTTAAAAAAAGTATTTATTGAATGTTGAGCTTTATACATGTTCTACATTTGAAATAAAATAATTCAAACCCTTTGCAAGGTACTATTTTTTTCATAATACTGGTAATTTTTACTATTGACTACTCAAAAATGTAATTAAATAACACTTTAGATTATATTTGCATTCAATCTCGTATATTGCCAATTGATTTAAAATTTGACATAGAATCAATTTATTGTGTTAGCATAAGTGAATTTTAACCCCTTTCCATTTGATGCAAAAATTTCGAATTTTATTTCAAAACAATTTATTTTTAAGCGGTGTCTATAAAGGTATATCAGGTCTATCCCTTTTTATATCCATTCCGCTTTTAATACAGTTTTTGGGAGAAAACAGTTTTAGTATTTGGGTTCTAATATTTGCTTTGTTTCAGTGGATTCTATTAATGGACTTGGGTATTTCAAGTGTACTCAAAACCAAAATTCCGGTTCTAAAATTAGAGAATAATCCCTCGCAATTAAACGCTTACATTAAATCAACGTATAAAATTACAACTGGTATTGCCTTCTTTTCTTTCTTAATTTTTTCAGTATTAATTTATTTTTTTGATATAACGAACATTTTAAACATTACCGGTTTTTCACTTGGATTTATTCAGTTTCTTTTTGTTTTAAACATAGGTTTTTTTTGTGTTCAATTTATTCTCAATACTCACAAGTCTCTTTACGTAGGTTTTTTAAAAGGAAAATATGCCGAAAAATCAATTGCCGTTAATCAAATTTTTTTGTTGATATCCTTGGTTTCCCTTTACTTATGGGGAAACGATTTTGATGCAGATACTAAATTACTTATGGTTTCTATTTGTAATGGTATTGTAGGGATTGGTGTGCATTTAGGGTATACGATGCACTTGTTTAAAAGTGAAAAAATTTCGTTTCAAAAAAGAACAAAATCACCTAAAAATTTCTTGAAAGAACTTTACCTGATGGGTATAAAGTTTATGATTATACAAGTGTGCTTTATTTTTATTTTTAATTCTGACACCTATTTAATCAGTTATTTTTTTGGTTCAACCGAGGTAGTTTCTTATGAGATTTTGACCAAATATTTTCAATTTCCACTAATGGTTTTAATGGCGGCTATGTCTCCCTTATGGTCTATTTTTGCTAAAAAATATTATGAAAAAGAATACCATTGGTTGCTTGACGGTTTTCGCAAATTCAACTTAGGGTTTTTAGTTATTTCTTTATTATTTGTATTTTTTGCTTTGTTAGCTCCATGGATATTTCCTCTTTGGATTTCACCTGATTTTAACTATTCTCAAACGTTATTCATTTCAATTGGATTCTTAACCTTATTTCGATTGTATTCGCTTTTTTATGGTTTTTTTCTAAGTGGTATCGGAGAATTAAAGAGGTACATCCTAACCTTGGTAGTAAGTGTCTTGTTAAAAATTCCCATCACCTATTTTCTTATTCAATTTCATTTTGGAGTTTCTTCAGTAGCTATAGCTTCTGCAGTTTTGGTATTCATTTGGTGCTTTTTACAACCCTGGGAATCATACAGAATTGTAAAAAAGAATCTCACACACAAAATCATTTGAAAAAATTTCTATATCTTTCCGCACCATAGTCAAAAATTAAATAAACAAACCAAACTTAAATGAACAAACTTTCTATAATAATACCTGCTTACAACGAAGGTCCAACTATTCATTTTATATTAGATAAACTTCAAAATGTTACATTACCTAATGGCATTGAAAAAGAAATCATTATTGTAAACGATTGTTCTAAAGACAATACTGAGGAAGCTATTTTAAAATACATTGAAACTCATCCTGATATGTCGATTCAATACTTTAAACATGAGGTAAACAAAGGCAAAGGAGCTGCACTACACACCGGAATTAGTAAAGCTACAGGTGAATATTTAATTATTCAGGATGCAGATTTAGAATACGACCCCAATGAATTTAATTTGTTGATTCAACCGGTTTTAGATGGTTTTGCCGATGTAGTGTATGGTAGCCGTTTTATGGGCGGAAATCCACATAGAATTTCTTTCTTTTGGCACACTATAGGTAATAAATTTTTAACTTTTTTATCTAACATGTTTACCAATCTTAATCTTACAGATATGGAAACGTGTTACAAGCTTTTCAATACCAATATCATTCAACAAATTCCGCTTCGTGAAAAACGTTTTGGCTTTGAACCAGAGATAACCGCTAAAATTTCGCGAATACCAAAAATTAGAATTTATGAAGTGGGTATCTCTTATTACGGAAGAACCTATGAAGAAGGAAAAAAAATTGGTTGGAAAGATGGCTTTAGAGCTATTTATTGCATTTTAAAATATGGTTTATTCAAGATAAATTAAGATTATGAGTTTAAAAGAAATTGATCTTGAAGGAATGGAAACCCTTCATGTTATAGAAAAAGCGAATAAATTCAACAGATGGATGTATGAAACAATAAAACCGTTTTGTAAGGGTAGAATCTTAGAGATTGGTTGTGGAATAGGTAATATTTCTGAATTTTTTATACAAGACTCTCAAGATATTGTTCTAAGCGATTTAAGAGAAAATTACCTTGAAATTGTTTCAAAAAAATTTACAAATCCAACTATTAAAATAAATCTAATTGATCCTGAATTTGACACGAAATATGATGAAATAATTGGAACATTTGATACCGTTTTCGCTTTGAATGTAATTGAACATATTGAAGACGATAGGCAAGCAATAGCTAATTGTAAAAAGTTATTAAAAAAAGGAGGTAGTCTCATTATTTTAGTACCTGCTTATCAATTTTTATTCAATAACTTCGACAAAGAACTTGAACATTTCAGACGTTATACAAGAAAAAAAATTGAAACTGTAATTGCTGAAAATAATCTAGAAATTGTCAACTCTTTTTATTTTAATTTTATTGGGATTATAGGTTGGTATATATCTGGATCAATATTGAAGAAAAAAACCATACCAGAAAATCAAATGGGATTATTTAATTTATTGGTTCCTGTTTTTAGATGGGCAGATAAAATTATACTAAACAAAATAGGGTTATCTGTTATATGTGTATCCAAAAAAGTTTAAACAATGCTTATTTTACTCTTTTGTTTTAGTGTTATAATCTTTCTCTCGATATCTTTTGGAGGAATGGCTCTCAAACTATTTGATACCAAACAAAGAACTAAATATAGTTTAATAGATCATTTCTTTATAGGGATTTGCTTTATTGGAACTATTTTAAATTTCATTTCTGTTTTTAGTCCAATCACATTTTATACTTTAATTTTTATTTCTGTTCCATCAGTAATTTTCTTCTACAAACACAAATCTTTTTTTATTGGGAAATTTCAGATTTACAATTTTAAATGGTTTAAAAGAAATAAAAAAACCGTAGGATTAATTGTTGGTTTACTAATTCTTACATTACTAGTATCGGTTTTAGTTCCACAAAATTATGACTCTTATCTGTATCATATCAACGCAATTCAATGGATAGAAAACTACAAGGTTGTTCCAGGCTTAGCAAATTTACATGATCGCTTTGGATTAAACTCAAGTGTTTTTACTTTAAGTGCCTGTTTTTCTTTTTACGAACTATATAATCAATACATTTTTCCGGTAAACTCTTGTGTTTATTTTGTTTTTGGTATATGGATTTTTAAAAGCATTTTTAATATTTCTAAGTCCAAAGGTTTACTTTTATTTGTTTTCTTCTTTTATTTTACAAAACAGTATTTATCAGATATTTCGTCTCCGGGAACCGATTTATTACCAAATATATTTGTAGCCTTTTTAATGCTTCAGATTATTGTAGATGTTAAATCGATTAGCGAAAAACAAATTCTCTTTGTAGTTGTTTCTCTTTTTTGTTTTACTTTAAAAATATCAACTGCTCCATTATTGTTGTTAAGTTTTATTGCTTTAATTAACAGAGACATATCTATTTTTCAAAAAGTTAAATCTTTTTTAATAATTAGCTTTATATTAGTTTCTCCTTGGTTAATTAGAAATGTTATTTTAACTGGATATTTAATATTCCCAATGGAACATTTAGATATTTTTGAATTTGATTGGAAAATAAAAGTCGAAAAAGTAATTAGTATAAGGGAGTGGATTACATCTTGGGCTAGAATACCTTTTGAATCTAAAACTGAAGTGCTTAATTTAAGTTATACTGAATGGATTCCAAAATGGTGGAAATTACAAACAACAACCAATAAATTTCTTTTAATTTCGGCATGTTTATCTCCTTTAGTTATTTTCATTTTAACCAATTTAAAGTTGTTTTTTTTCAAAAGTAAATCTCTTTTATTAGTCTTCTTTATCTCTATTTTTGGTTTCGTTTTTTGGTTTTTTACTGCTCCTGATTTTCGTTTTTCTTTTTCATTCATTTTGCTTTTAAGCGTTCTACCATTATTACTACTTGAACCTTTATTTAAAAAATATGTTTTAATTTTTAAGAATGTATTTCAAATTTTAGTGTTTCTCGGGTTTTTTATCTTAATACAAGAAAGTTATCAAAAATTTAAAACAGAATACCGTTCTCTATCAAATACAAACAAATTCATCTATTTACAAAATGACGTTTACAATGTGAAATTTAAAAAAAGAATAATTTTTAATTCTGTATTAATTCCAAATAAGAAAATGGAATATCATACTATATATTACCCTGCTATAGAGCGTTCCCAGTGTTTTGACCAATTTCCTTGTACTTGGTTTTATCAAGATGATTTTGAGTTAAGAGGAGATAGTTTTCAAGATGGTTTTAAAGCAAAATAGGAATATTATAGATATTTTAAAAAATAAAATATTACAATCAAAACTTTAATAATTTGTACATTTGGAGCTATAAATAAGTTGAAAGCCCAAGACTAGAGATAAACCATAAAAATGAATTCATTCCTACTTCAAAATAAAAGCTTCCTACTCAAACTAAAACGCTTATTTAATTCGGTAACCCGCATTGAAATTTCAAAATATCCGAGTCCGGAACTAGATAGACGTATAAAATTGATTCAATCCAATCAAATAGATGTCATTTTAGATGTGGGTGCCAATATTGGTCAGTATGGAGGTGAGATGAGAAATTTAGGATTCAAAGGTCAAATCATTTCTTTTGAACCGATGCAAGAGGCTTTTACTAAATTGGCTAAAAATGCAAAAAACGACCCGCTTTGGGATGTTTACCACTCTTCATTAGGCGAACGCGATGGCGTAGCGGTTATTAATATTTCTAAAAACTCTGTTAGTAGCTCTTTACTAAACAACCTTCCACAACTAACCGAAAGTGCTCCCGAAGCCTCCTTTATCACACAAGAAGAAATAAAAATAGCGAAGCTTGATACGCTTTTTGATTCTTTGCAATTAAACGGTAAAAAAATCTATCTCAAAATAGATACCCAAGGTTATGAAGAAAAAGTTTTAGAAGGTGCTTTAAATAGCCTAAGTAAAATCAATGGAATTCAAATAGAAATGGCTTTTATTCCAAGTTATGAGGGTGCATTAACCTACGAAACCATTAAAAAAAAATTAGAAAACTTTGGTTTTAAGTTGATGGCTATTGAAAACGGTTTCTATGATAAAAAAACTGGAAAACAGCTCGAAGTTGATGGTATATTTTACAAACCCTAATTCTGAATACCAAATCCGGATTGGTTTAAATTTGAAAAAATTGGCTTTTGAAAATAAATATTAAAAAATATATTCTTTACTCTTCGGTTTTTGCCATTTTTACAGAAGCCTTTTTCTTTAATTATATTATTGATTGGAAATTATTGTATTTGATTGTTCTTTCAAATTTTTTACTCTTACTTAAAATCAATCACATCAAATTCAATCGCAACTTTGTTTTTATTCTTTTAGGATTCTTTATTCATGGCTTAGTTTGTTACACAGCCATAGGTATTCCCTATAATTTTATGCTTTCGCAAATCATTGGTATCGCGATAGTGGGATCTTACTTTTACAATGTGGTATCTCTTTTTAAAACCTCAGAAATCATAAAAGTTTATATAAAGATGAGTTTATATGTAGCCGTAATAGGATACATACTTTATGTTATAAATTACAACGAACCCCGCTACCGCTTGATGAGTATATTTAAAGAACCTGCTCATTATGTTGTAGTTGTTATTCCGGCTTGCTATTATTATTTAAAATCAAAGAAATATCTGGAATTTAGTATAATTTTTGGCACACTAATTTTATCAAATTCATCTTTAGGCTATATCGGTTGTGGACTTATGTTTATTCTGCCAAATTTAACTTTACGCAGAATGGGTTATCTAGTAGCACTTCTACCGATTGTAGGAGCTGTTTTTTACTATATTTACAGTGAACATACCTTCTTCAAAATGAGAGTTGATGATACCTACAACTCATTGAAAGTGATTCAAACCGGAAAATTTGACGAAAAAACAAATTTGAGTTCCTATGTAATGATTGGGAATTTATATATTGCCAGAAAAAATATTTCAGATCACCCTCTAGGAAGTGGAATAGGTAGCCATCATTACATGCATACTGAAAAATATTTGAAAGAAATGAGGCCTCCAGAGTATCTTAGAATTCAAAGAAGACATACCGATAATTCTTTTGATGCCAACTCATTAGCAACTCGGTTATTTTCTGAGTTTGGCCTTTTTGGAATTATCGGAGTATTTTTGTTTTTGTATTACAGTTCTACCGTTTTTAAAAGACCTGATTTGTTTTTTGCTCAAGGAGTATTTATTTATTTTTTACTAAAATTATTTCGAGATGGGCATTATTTCCCTCCAGAATTATTTTTATTTATTTGGCTTTTCTATTTTAGTGTAAAAGAACAAAAACAAATTTTCACCAACTCAAAAACTCGTGAAGCCTAAAGAAATTTTTCATATAGCTGAAGACTTAACTTATGAAAGCGGTGGTCTTAGAACCATGATTTCAAAACTTGACCATTATTTAAATTCATCTGATGATTTTAAATCCAAAGTTATTACCCTTCACAGAGAAGCTTCAGACTCTTTTCACGAAATTCAAAGTAAAAGAAATTCATGGCACTACAATTCTGATTTGGAAAACTACTTACAAAAGACAATTCAGTCCAATTCAATAATTCATCTGCATGGAGTGTGGATGTATCCACAATACATTGCCTCAAAAATAGCAAAAACCAAAAAAGCTCCATCTATATTAACTGCTCACGGAATGTTAGAGCCGTATTTGTTTCAAGATAAAGGTTTTAAAAAACAAGTGTATTACCATTTGATTTTAAAAAAACTACTTCAAAATACAACTGTTTTACATGCTATCACGAGTAATGAAAAAGAAAATCTATACCGTTTAAGTGGTCATAAAAACATTGTTGAAATCCCTAATTTAATTTCAATTGATGAAAATTATAAAAATGATTTATTTATTCCCGAAGAGGACTATTTTTTATTTTTAGGTAGGTTTCATAAAGTTAAAGGAATTGAATTGCTCATTCAAGCATTTGAAAAAATAGAAAATAAAAAAATTAAACTCAAACTAGCCGGATTTCCTAATGAATATTCACAAACCATCAAAAAACTCATAGAATCTAAAAATTTAAATTCCCGAATTGAATGTATTGGAGAATGTATTGGAGATGAGAAAGTGAAACTATTTGGCCAAGCAAGAGCCTTTGTGAATCCTTCTTATTCTGAAGTTATTGGAATGGTGAATTTGGAAGCTGCTTCTCTTAAAACACCTGTAATAACTACTTGGAATACCGGATTAAAAAAAGATTGGAATAAAAGCGGAGGGGTATTAATTGACCCCATAATAGAAGATTTAACCCATGCTTTAAATGAGGCATCACATTGGAGCACTAAAGAACGAATTAACCGAGGAAATCAACTTTCCGAATTTACATATAACGAATACTCTTGGGAAAAAAAAGGCTGGCTTTGGAATGAACTATATAACGATTTAAAAAAATAAAAGAGTTGTTTCCAACTCTTTTATTTTAATTCATCAAAACCGATTCTAATTGTTCATTTCCAACAAATCCAGGAGGATACTCACCGTTAAAATTTAAATCGTTACGCATCATTTTTTCATCCCACTTCATTCCAGAATTAGCATTGAAATAAGGAACATATTTTAGTGCACTACCTTCTAGCATTACTTTTTCATTATTAAAAACAGTTACACCTTTTAAATCCAAATGTTTTTGTTCTTTATTTGTGCTTAATGTAACTTGAAAATTTTCTAAATAGACTTGTTCAGGTAAATCAACAGTAATTTTTTGAGCTAAATCTTGACCTTTAACAGATAAAGATATTGGATTTTCATAATCCCAATAACCATCTTTTTTTATTACAACAGACAAACTATCGTCAAGTTGATAAACCGCTTCTAATACGATGCTAAACTTATCATTTACGGGTGCTGACACTTCTTTTTTTTCTCTTCCACAAGAAACGATTACAAGTGCAAAAACAAAAATTAATTTTTTCATGTTTAAATTAAATTAGCGGGACAAATTTATACATATTTTCTATTCAAAATTAAAAAAAAAATTATTTTTGGAAATTCTTTGACGTTACTCGTTTTAAAGACTTTATTTGACCAAAAATGAGTGATATTTTAATTAGTTAAAATTTACA
The DNA here is from genome assembly GCF_000425465.1 of Flavobacterium filum DSM 17961. Taxonomy (GTDB): domain Bacteria; phylum Bacteroidota; class Bacteroidia; order Flavobacteriales; family Flavobacteriaceae; genus Flavobacterium; species Flavobacterium filum. Next base: position 201,506 of record NZ_AUDM01000003.1, read on the forward strand.
GAAAAAAATTAATAATCCTTTAGATGGATATAAAAAAAAGCAATAATCCTACCGTTCAAATATTAGGAATTTCATTCATTAAAGGTAAAGTATCAGATGCATTTAACCTTTTAAAGCATAATGGAGGATTAATGACGGTACCTGCCGCACCGGCTTTAGTTACAATTAAAGAAGATAAAGCTTATTATGAATCATTACTAAAATCAGATTTAATAATTCCTGACAGTGGATATATGATTTTGATTTGGAATATAATTTCAAAGAAAAAACTTCACAAAATTTCCGGTTTGGAATTTATTGAGTATTTTACCAAACAATCTAATTTAATAAATCAGCACAGATTGATGCTTATAAATCCGAGTGATGAAGATGGTAGTATTAACAAAAATTACCTAGAAATAAACGGATTTAATAACAATACGATTTACAATTACACTGCTCCATTTTACAATAATAATGTTACGGATTATAATTTACTGAAAATGTGTGAGGAAGTTCAACCTAAATGGATTATGATTAATATTGGCGGCGGAACGCAAGAAAAATTGGGGCTATACCTTAAAGAAAATCTTTCTTTTTCTCCAGCGATAATGTGTACTGGTGCAGCTATATCTTTTAAAACAGGCAGACAAGTTAAAATGCCACTATGGATTGATTATTTATATTTAGGGTGGCTAGCAAGATGTATTTCTAAACCTAAAGTATTTATACCAAGATATTTGAAGGGTTTTAAGTTGTTATGTCTAATATTAAAATACAAATCTAAACCATATGAATCTTAATCAATTTATTTGAATTTGAAATTTTCTAATTCAATACAAATAAATTACTTTTGCCTTAAAATTTAATTTCTTATGAAAAAAATATTAGTTTGTGGTGCTGGTGGATTTATTGGTGGTCATTTAGTAAACAAATTAAAATCATCTGGTTTTTGGGTTAGAGGTGTTGATTTAAAGGAAAACGAATACGGTAATAATAACTCGGACGAATTTATTTTAGGTGATTTAAGAGATCCTGTAGTTGCAAAAAAGGTTGTTGAAGGAATAGATGAAATCTATCAATTAGCAGCAGATATGGGTGGTGCAGGTTATATTTTTACCGGTGAACACGATGCTGATGTAATGAATAATTCTGCATTATGTAACCTAAATATTTTAGGTGCTGCTCAAAAGGCTGGGGTTAAAAAAATTTTTTACTCTTCTTCTGCTTGTATGTATCCCGAATATAATCAAATGGATCCAAATAATCCAAAATGTTCAGAAGACTCAGCTTATCCGGCGAATCCAGACAGCGAATATGGATGGGAAAAATTATTTAGTGAGCGTCTTTATCTTTCATACCATAGAAATTATGGAATAGATGTTCGAATCGCTCGTTTCCATAATATTTTTGGCCCACAAGGTACATGGTCAGGTGGTAAAGAGAAGGCACCTGCAGCAATGTGTAGAAAAGTAGCCGAAGCAAAAGATGGTGATTCTATCGAAGTTTGGGGTGATGGTAAACAAACCCGCTCTTTTTTATATATTGATGAGTGTATCGAAGCAATAAAACGATTAATGGACTCCAACTTTACAGGTCCAGTAAATATTGGTTCAGAAGAAATGATTTCAATTAATGATTTTGCTAATATGGCGATTTCTATCTCAGGAAAAAATTTGTCTATCAAAAATATTCCTGGACCAACAGGAGTTAGAGGAAGAAATTCAGACAACAAACTTCTTAAAGAAAAATTGAATTGGGAACCATCTATGACTTTGCTGGATGGTATGAAGCTTACTTTTGATTGGATTAATAGCCAAGTTAAAAAACACGAATCTGTTTTTTAATTCTTACATAGGGATATCATTTTACAATGTCTAAAATTATAGAGATGAACAGTTTAATTGTAAAAAGGTATCCCTATTTTATTTTACTTTTATTCAGTTTTCCTTTATTAAAAGAAAATTTATCCTCTTTTACTTTTTTAATTTTCGCTGTTTTAACTATAATAACTTCGTTTAGTTTTCCAGTTAAAGAAAAAAAAAACAAAAGCATATTTTATTTTACTATCCCGTTTTGGATAATTCTATTAGACGCTATTTTATATGGAAGATTAAAAGAAAGTAGTAATGCTATTAATCATGCTTTACTTTTTTTACTTTTCCCTTTAGTTTTTTACTTGTCGCCTGTTAGCTTATTTACTAAAGAAAATTTAGACCGTTGTTTTAATTTTCTCACATGGATATGTGTGGTATTGGGGATTTCCTATATCTTATTATTTATATTAAACAATCCCCTTTCAAGTTTAATAGAAACCAAATACAATAGCTCTTTGTTCCGAGATTTCGTTTATAGTGAAACGAAAATATTTAGTATACATCCTGCCTATTATACTTCGGTTGTTATTTTTTGTATGGTTTTCAAATTGAAAAAGTATACTTTTTGTCCAAAAAAAATCGATTTAATCATATTAGTGTTTTTATACATTATCACCTTTTTGTTACTTACCAAATTGAATATTGTTTTAATGAACGTGGTGTTGGGCTTATTCTTTTTATTTCATACTTCGATTTCACGTATAAATAAGTTAGTTTTTATAGTAATACTTGTCCTCTTCTTCATACTTTCTTTGATTTATGTTCCTGGACTATACATTCGTTTTGTTGAAATTTTTACAAGTTTTGGGATAAATCCAACCGGTGTAGCACACGATTCTACAAATATTCGTGTTGCTATTTATACTTGTGATTGGGAAATTATAAAAAATAATTTTTGGAAAGGTGTTGGTTTTTATGATATTCAAAATCAACTTTTGAATTGTTTTGAATCAAAATACCATTCTTCTTTTTATGAAAATCACAAATACTTATCTCACAACTATTTTCTATACATTCTTTTAGGTTCAGGATTTATTGGATTTATTGGGTTTCTATATTTCTGTTTCAAAGTAACACACTTTGCTCTAAAATTAAATTCATTTATTTTTTATGTATTTATTGTGAATACTTTTCTTATGTGTTGTATTGAAGATTATTTTTACAGACAAAACGGAATATACTTCTTTATGTTAATCCTTTTGAGTTATTTTAAATATTTTGAAAACTTAAAAGCTGAAAAACTAAAAAATATTTAAAGTCGTTTTTAGATTTTTTTTAAACTTTCTTCCCAATATTTAACCTCAACACCAAACACTTTTTTAATGTTTCTTTTATCCAAAACACTATAAGTTGGTCTTTTAGCTTGCGTTGGGAAACTTATTGATGGAATGGGCTCCAAATTAATCTTAATATTATTATATTCAAATATCTTTTTAGCAAAATCATACCAACTACTTTGGCCTTCGTTGGAGAAGTTGTAGATACCGAAGGTGTTTGGTGATGGGTGATGGGTAAAGGGTGATTGGATTATTCTAATCAACACTTCTGCTAAATCAACAGCATATGTTGGTGTTCCAATTTGGTCATTTACAACTGATAGTTTATCCCTTTCAGAAGCTAAACGTAGCATCGTTTTCATAAAATTATTCCCAAATTGAGAATATACCCAAGACGTTCGAATGATGAAATGCTTTTGCCAAGTTTCCTGAATCGCTTTTTCTCCGTCTAATTTGGTTTGTCCATAAACACAGGTTGGGTTAGGAAAATCATCTTCAGTATAAGGAGAATCTTTGGTTCCGTCAAACACAAAATCAGTTGAAATGTGAAGTAAAATAATGTCAAATTCTTTACAAACCTCAGCCAGATTTTTTGGACCAACCACATTGATTAAATGAGCTCTTTCGGGTTCGCTTTCTGCTTTATCAACGGCTGTGTAAGCAGCGGCATTAATACAAAAAGAGGGTTTAAATTGTTGAAATAGTTGTTTAATATTGTTTAAGTTGGTTATGTCCAAAATTGTTGAATCACAAAAAACAAAATGTATATCCGGATAATTCGGTGCAATAAATTGCAAAGCTTGACCCAACTGTCCGCCCGATCCCGTAACTAAAACTACCATACTTTTTTGGCGTTTTTTAGTGTGGGAAGAAAAGTATCTTTTTCGGAAATAATTAGTTTTTTTATCTCAAAATTCCAATCAATCCCAATGGTTAAATCATTATAAATGATTCCGCCTTCTGATGCTATATTGTAAAAATTATCACACTTATAAAAAATTGTTGCTGTTTCACTCAACACCAAAAACCCGTGTGCAAATCCTCTTGGAATAAAAAATTGAATTTGATTTTCAGCGGATAAAATCACAGCTTCATATTGGCCATACGTTTCTGAACCTGGACGAATATCAACCGCCACATCTAACACTTCTCCTTGTAAAACCCGAACTAATTTTGCTTGAGCATGTTCCCCGGTTTGATAATGTAATCCACGCAAAACTCCTTTCGTAGAAAAAGATTGATTATCTTGAACAAAACGTAGATTTTGACCGATTACATCTTGAAAAGTTCGTTCATTGAAACTTTCCATGAAAAAGCCTCGCTCATCATGGATAATTTTTGGCTCTATAACGAAACAACCTTTTAATTTGGTTTCAGAGAATTTCATAGTGATAATATGTCAATTGGACAATTCGTCAATGTGTCAATTTAAATTAATCCCATCAAATGCGTTCCATAACCACTTTTTAGTAATGGTTCTGCTATGCGTTTAAGTTGATTAGCATCTATAAACCCCATTTTATAAGCCGCTTCTTCAATGGCACCAATTTTCAAACCTTGTCGTTCTTCAATAACTTGAACAAATTGGCCAGCTTGAATAAGCGATTGAAATGTTCCAGTGTCCAACCAAGCTGTTCCTCTATCTAAAATACTGACTTTTAACTTTCCTCGATTCAAATATTCTTTATTGACATCGGTGATTTCTAGCTCACCTCTATGACTTGGTTTTATATTAGCCGCGATTTCTAAAACACTATTGTCATAAAAATAAATTCCTGGAACGGCATAATTTGATTTGGGTTGATTAGGTTTTTCTTCAATTGAAATCACTTTCCCATCCGCATCAAAATCGACAACTCCATAACGTTCTGGATCCTGCACATGATAAGCATAAATGATACCTCCATTTGGATTGTTATTAGCCTGAAGTAATTCGGCTAAACCGGTTCCGTAGAAAATATTATCGCCTAAAATCAAGGCTACTTTATCGTTACTCACAAATTCTTTACCGATTAAAAACGCTTCTGCTAATCCGTTAGGATGTTCTTGAACGGCATACTCAAATCGACAGCCTAATTTACTTCCATCTCCTAAAAGTTGACGAAATAAAGGTAAATCATGTGGAGTTGAAATAATTAGAATTTCATATATTCCGGCCCACATTAATGTGGACAAAGGATAATATATCATTGGCTTATCATAAATCGGCATCAACTGCTTACTCACTGCCAATGTTAACGGATGTAAACGCGTTCCTGATCCTCCGGCTAAAATTATTCCTTTCATAAAAAACTAATTGTTTTTTAAGGATTGTGTTTTATAAAATCGTATTAAACCTTTACCAATCAAAAACATAAAGAAGAAGAAGAGAGGTAATACAAATTTCATTTTTCCACTTGTTCCTTTAGTTTCTTTTTGGTTAATAATTACACTAATATCACGAACAACTTTATTCAAATTAACCAAATCTAAACGTAATGAGCCTTGTTCTCTAATCAATAAATCTTTTGTTTTAATAATTTCATTTAATTGAGTATTCTCATTAAAATAGACCAATTTGTCCCCTTGATTATTATTCATTTTGTTTTTAAACTGATTCAAAACACCATTTATTTGAGTGATAATAGAATCGTTTTCTTTCATTTTTACTTGAATATTTTGCACATATTCTTTTTGAATTTCTTTAAAATAGACAGAACTATTTAAAAAGTTCAGAATTGGTTCTACAGTATTTTCATTTGAAGATAATTTTGATGTAGAATATGATAGTGTATGAAAGGGATAATTTTTACTTGTCGTTTTTTCTTCAATAATTTTATCAATATTTCCATCTTCAGCCATTAATTTTAACAAATCAAAATTCTCTGTTTTATTATCTACGAATTTATACACATCAATAATCGGTTCAATTTTAATTTTTCCTAATTTTTTTGGCTCTTTAATACCTATTTCTTTTAAAAATAAGGTGTCGTTTTCATTAATTTTTGATTGAAGTAAATCAATTTGAGCATAAACATAATCTGTACTCCCAAAATTGGGCATAATAATCATTTGATGATTATACGTTTTCACTTTTTTGTCCAAATAAAATCCAATACCAGCTCCAATGATAAAAAAAGCCAATAGTATCAGGCTATTTCTTTTTAAAAACAATAAAAACTTGAAAATTCTAGTCAAAAAACCTTCATAAAATCCATTTATTTTATGAGCCAATTGCCCTAAGTCAATTTCTTGATTATCTGAATTTTGTTGTGTACTTGAACTCATAAAAATTAGTTAGTATTAAAAATTTGTTCTATTATTTTAATCGTGATTAAATACGTCGGCTTTACACCTGTTGTCCCTAAACCACCTGAAGCTAACGTGCTACCGGTTTCTAGAGGATTATCAGAAGCATAATAGGCATAACGCACTTTTACGTTTTCTGGTATGCTTTTTCTAATTTTAGAAGCGGATTGAATGGCTTTTTGATAATATGCTCCTTCCATTTCAAGTCCAATCACTCCCCACGTTGATTCATGGAAAAACTTCAATAAATCTTTGTTTTGCAACGAAGTTCCCAAAACTGTCACCATCGGACCGGCATACACCGGAATATCATTACCCATTAACATGGCTGCGGTTAACTCATTTTCAAACGGATAATTATCACCCGTGCCTTCGTTAATGTGTGCCGACGGAATCATGATATCGCCTTTTCCGCCTTGCAAAATTCCCGCTTTTCCCATAATGGAAACCGATTCTACATTTAAAAATGTTTGTTTCGCTTTACCTTCTTTATACGGTTTTAATAATTCATCGATGGTTTCATACGCCTGTTCGCCAAAAGCATAATCCATGACAATCAACACCGGTTTTTGACCCTTGAAAGTTGCTTTAGAAAAATTGGTTTTCGCAAAATCAATTTTTGCCGTATCAAAAACTTGAACGTCAATGTTTGTTCCTGAAGTATCTAGCAACGAAATCATACCATTTTTAAGAGCAAATTCTTCCACTTTATTGCGTAAATCATTTGCTCCTGATTTACTTAATTCTTCATAAATAAAGAAATCCGGTTTGTCTTTAAACTTAGTTTTTAAGACTTGTGTTGCAAAAATAGAATTCATAACACTGTGCATGTTGGCACTGATAATATGAATTGGTCTATCCAATAAATCATTTTCCTTCAACACGTCTTTTATTCGAGTAGCCCAAATTTCACCGTGAATATGATGACCTAATCGTTCTCTCAAAATCGGACTAAACGTTATGGTACGCTTGTTATTGTCAATTACTTCTTCAATGGCTAATTTCCCTAACCAATAAACAATGTGTAAAAAACGATCCGGTTTTTCAGTTGAGCCAAAAGCGTCATAAATATCTAAAATCTCTGAAAAACTTCTCCCTAAAACATTTGATGCGTGAGAAATAGCTTTTTCTTTATCAATTTGTGATAACTTTTTACTTTGTAAAACATAGTGTTCTACTTTTTTCCAATCGCGAGTGACTTCAAGTTGATTTTCGTCTAATAAAACTCTGTCTTTAATTTTATGTGACTCGATGAAAATAAACGTCAAATGCGTCAAAATATCATAAATATCCGAGCGTCCGCGTGTAATTTCAACATTCATTTGCTCTTCATCGATGCGGTAGCAATTACGTCTTCTTTTCGGTGGAACAATCGCTTGAAAATGTGATTTAGAATACCCTTCGTCTGATGTTAAATTGATGTAACGACATTCTTCAATTCCAACCGGAAGACGTTCAATCACATACAATAATCCATTTAATTCAACTTTTTCTTCAGCAATTGAACCATAAATTTCAGGTCGCAATTGCAATAAAGCTTCACGCAAAGTTTCACCCGAAACACCCATTGGTTTATAAAAACCCCGGTTGAACAAATGACGCATCGTGATATATAATCGTTCAATAGCTGCCGATGATTCTTGAGCTCTTGAACGGGATATGTTTTTAATTTCTTTCATTTATTTTTAATTTCTAACCCGCAAAGTTACGCTTTTTTAAATTGGTTGAGAAAATCAGCAATTTTTCTATCGTTACTCAACCGTGGCATTTTATTTTGTCCGCCCAATTTTCCAATGGATTTCATATATTCCTGAAAACCATTTTGTGCCACTTTTGTAATCACTAATGTTCTCAATACTTTTCCTTCTATTAAATCGTCATAATACGTGTTTTGTTTTCGCATAGCGTTGTCAATTTTTAGAGCAAAAACCTCCAAATTCTCGGGCTCTCCCGAGGCTTCGGGATCAAATTCAATCAACCATTCGTGATAAGGTAAACCGGATTCTGGAGTGATTTGAGGTGCAACGGTAAACTCATTTACTCGGATTGATGTTCCCTCCATCGCTTCTTTCAAGGCGTGTTCTACTTCTTTGCCAATCACGTGTTCCCCAAAAGCGGAAATAAAATGTTTGATTCGACCGGAAACAATCACGCGATGTGGTTTTAAAGAAGTAAACTGAACTGTATCGCCAATATTATACGCCCAAAGTCCGGCATTGGTTGAAATGATTAAAGCATAATTCACTCCCAATTCCACTTCGCCAATCGTATATCGTTTAGGATTTTCTGTAAAGAAATCTTCTGTCTTTATAAATTCATAAAACATTCCGGCATTCAACAAAAGCAACATTCCTTTTTCGTTTTGCTTGTCTTGATAGGCAAAAAATCCTTCCGAAGCCGGAAATAATTCAACCGAATCAACTTTTCGACCGATTAAATTTTCAAATTTGGCTCGGTACGGTTCAAAATTTACTCCACCATATACATACAAACTAAAATTTTTGAACAACTCGCCTACTTTTTTACCTGACTTTTCCTGTAATTTTTCAAAATACATTTGCACCCAGGCCGGAATTCCCGAAATCACCGTCATGTCTTCCTTAATTGTTTCATCTACAATGGCGTTTACTTTGGTTTCCCAATCGTCAATGCAATTGGTTTCCCAAGACGGCATTCGGTTTTTGAGTAAGTATTTCGGTACATAATGTGCTACAATTCCGGAAAGTCGCCCCAGTTTTATTCCATTTTTTTCTTCTAAAATGGGACTTCCTTGCAAAAAAATCATTTTTCCTTTCACAAAATCAGCATTTCCGGTTTCATGAATATAGCTCAACAATGCATTTCGAGCGGCTTGAATATGAAACGGAATCGATTCTTTAGTAAGTGGAATATATTTTGCTCCAGAAGTTGTTCCCGACGTTTTAGCAAAATAAATAGGTTTTCCTTTCCACAAAATATCGGATTTGCCTTCTACAACCAAATCAACATAAGGGCGTAACGCTTCATAATCGCGAACCGGAACTTTCTCTGCAAAATCTTGAAACGTGTTGATTTGGTCAAAATGATGGTCTTTTCCAAATTTTGTTTTGGAAGCTTCTTTAATCAGATTTTTAAAAACTTTTTGCTGTGTTTCAACTGGTTTTGACGACCATTTTTCGGTTTCTTTTGCTACTTTTTTAGCAAATAATTTAGCGGCTAATACTTTAATTCGCATCGTTATTCAAAATCTATAAATTGAGTTGGATCAATCGCAAAACCATCTTTCCAAAGTTCAAAATGCAAATGAATTCCGGTAGATTCTTTTCCGGTAGAACCAGCTAAACCAATTACTTCACCGGTTCGTACCACATCGCCTTGAGCTTTTGTTAAACTAGCCGCATGTTTATAAACCGATAAAATAGCATCACGGTGTTTAATGATAATTACGTTACCGGTTGTCGGAGTCCATTCTGCAAAAACAACGGTTCCGTTAGCAACCGATTTGATAGGCGTATCTTTTGCTAAAGCAATATCTACAGCATAATGCTTTTTGGCCGCACTGTATTTCTCTGTAATGTGTCCTCGAACAGGAGGAAACATTACTAGACTTACTTTTGATTGGGCTTTTTCAAAAAGATTGTATTTATCTTCTAAAGCAACTTGTTCTCTCAACGTCATTTCAGCTTCAGAAGGTGTGAGCGTATGTTTTGCTACATCTTGATTTTCAGTATTCAAAAGTGAATCTTTATTCAATTTTGCATATTCTAAATCACCGGTTAATATTTTTTTGATGGATTGAAGGTATAATTCATTTTTCTTCACTTCAAGAGCCAAAGAGTCAGATTTAACAGCTAGAATTGTGGCGTCTTTTTTTAATTTATTAGAAGCATAACCCGGAATAAATTCCCGTAAAGGAGTAAAAGCAATAATATAAGTAGTGATAGAAATCAACAAAATAGCAGAAATAGTTGCTACCACAAACACGTTCATCAGGTTTAGTTTCAAAGAAAATTTTTCTTCAAATGTTTCCTCGTTTAAAATGATTAACCTGCTTTTGGTGAATAATTTCTTTTTTAATTGTTGCCTTTTAAATCGCTTTTCAGACATTCTTTTGAATTTATTACAAATATAGAAATTTAGCCCGCTTGAAATACAATTTTGCCATTCAACTACCAAATTTTAACCTGATAAACGAATAAAAACGTTAAGAATTGTCTATAAGCGAAACAAATACGATATTTTCTTTTTACCTTTGTGGAATCAATTTTAGAAATCATGAATTTTTTAGCAATATTTTTAGGCGTTATTGGTCCTTGGCAAATCGGGTTAATTGTAGTGGTGGTTTTATTACTTTTTGGAGGTAAAAAAATTCCTGAATTAATGAAAGGTTTAGGAAGTGGTATCAAAGAATTTAAAAACGCAGCCAAAGACGACCAACCGGCCACTAAAAAAGAAGAAGAAAAAAAGGAATAATTTTTTTTCCTTTACACGAAAAATCCAAACACGAATTTTGAATTTGTGTTTGGATTTTTTTATTGAAGTTTAATGACTTCGTTGATGATTTTTTGTTTGCAGGTTTCCCAGTTGAAATCCTGATACATTTTTGGAGATAATTGCTCATTTGCATCTTCAAAATAAGACAAGCTTTTTAACACCATAAATATGGAACCATCTATATATTTTTGATTATAGAAAGTTAACATTTCAGCCAATGTATATTGATTCATTAAAAAATATAAATCTATAAAATCTTTCTTTGAACCGCGACCTGCAATGGCATTTAATTTCATAGCAGAAATGTCTTCTGAGGTTAACATTCTAATAGAATCTATTTCAACTGGATTGGAGAGCAAAGGATATTTATAATTTACAAAATCAACTTTAATTCCGTTAACCTTTGTAATTAGTACATTTTTAGAACTTTGAGTAACAATTACTTCTCCAAAATTTTTTAATATTTCTATAAAATGATCTTGTTTAATTTCACAATCGCCAAACAAATCAATATCAATAGAATTTCTGTGTCCTATTTGTAATGCTAAAGCCGTTCCACCAACTAAAAAATAATCTCTAAATAGCGGTTCGGCCATTATCTTTTTTAAGAGTTCCAATATGTCGGGAACAACTGTTTGTGTTTGTAGCATCTAAATTCCTTTTTGTCAATTTGAAATATTGTAGCCAAAAATGATAAAGTAACCGCATCTAAACTTCTCAAATTAAGTGAAACTTCTTTAATTGTTTCTAAACCATATACTTCTTTCAATAAGTTCCAATCGTTCATTATGCCATACTCCAGTACTTTTTGAATGAGATGAGATTTGTGTTTTTGAAAGTCAAAATCAGCTAAATCCACATCCCAAAAAAGATGTTGCGAAAAATCGTCTATAGTAATTGGCTTTTTCATTGTAACAAAGATAATTATTTTTACAGAACCATCGTCAACTGAATCCGTTTCCTTATTTCATCTACCTCAACGACTTTTACTTGATTGAATTAATTTTATAATTAAAAAAGTATCGCTAAATTTTTAGTGTTAAAGCAACATAAACAAGATAGTTTTTTTATTTTTGGTTGAAAATCAACTTATCATGAAAAAAAATTTGCTTTTTTTAAGTTTATTATTTGCTTTTACATATAGTTGTTTTGCTCAAAACCCTGGTGATGTAGCACAAAATTTTGGTTCAGCACCACAATTTAATGGTGCTATCTACGTAATAACAACACAACCCGATGGTAAAATTTTGGTAGGTGGTAATTTTACTATGTATAACGGAGCAACTGCAATTAGAATCATTCGTTTGAATATAGATGGCACCATAGATACTTCATTTAACACCGGAACAGGATTTGAAGGCACACAATCTCACGCCGTTATTCATACAATTGTAACATTACCTGATGGTAAAATTCTAGTAGGAGGCAGTTTTATTACTTATAATGGAGTGATTGAAAAATATATCATTCGTTTGAATTCCGATGGTTCTAAAGACGACTCCTTTAATTCAGGTACTGGGTTTAATGGTTCCGTTTTCAAAATTGCATTACAATCTGATGGTAAAATTTTGGTAGGAGGATTTTTTACTAGTTACAACAGTGAAACTGGAAACAATGGAATCATTCGTTTGAATGCTGATGGAACCAAAGACGACACGTTTACACCAGGAGGAATATTAATTAATAACTCGGTTTATTCAATCGAAACACAAAATGATGGTAAAATTTTAGTAGGAGGTTATTTTACTTCATTCAACGGATCAACTGAAAACAGCATCATTCGTTTGAATGCCGATGGTACTAAAGACACTTCCTTTAACCCAGGAGCCGGATTTAATAATACGGTTAATACAATCACAATTCAAACCGATGGTAAAATTCTGGTAGGAGGTTATTTTACTTCTTTCAACGGAGAAACTGAAAATAGAATCATTCGATTGAATGCTGATGGCAGCAAAGACACTTCCTTTAACTCAGGAACCGGATTTAATAATACAGTTAATACAATCACAACCCAACCTGATGGTACAATTCTGGTAGGGGGTAGTTTTACTTCTTTTAAAGGAGCAACTGAAAACAGAATCATTCGTTTGAATGCGAATGGCAATAAAGATACATCTTTTAACGTGGGAATAGGATTTAATAGCGTTGTTATGTCAATATCCATAAAATCCGATGGTAAAATTCTGGTAGGCGGTAATTTCACCTCTTTCAACGGAGCAATTATTAATAGAATTATTAATTTGAATACCAATGGTGCCAAAAACGCTTCTTTCAACACAGAAATAGGATTTAAAGGAGGCGTTTTTACAATCGCAACACAAACCGATGGGAAAATTCTGGTTGGTGGTGGTTTTACTGCTTACAAAGAAAAAACAGAAAACAAAATCATTCGTTTGAATACTGATGGCACCAAAGATAATTCATTTAACACAGGAACCGGATTTGGTCCTATTAATACCAATAATGATATTTTAAGTGTTTCAGAAATTGTAACCCAACCTGAAGGTAAGATTCTAGTTGGAGGTTATTTTACTGTTTACAAAGGAGCAACAGAAAACAGAATCATTCGTTTGAATGCGGATGGTAGTAAAGACACTTCCTTTAACGCTGGAACAGGGTTTAATGGTACTTCTAGTAATGTTGGTGTTAGGACAATGGTAATCCAACCTGATGGTAAAATTCTGGTAGGAGGAAATTTTAAAAATTATAACGGGTTGACAGAAAACGGAATTATTCGTTTAAATGCGGATGGTAGCAAAGACACTTCCTTTAACACAGGTACAGGATTTGAAGGTTCACCAAGTTTTGATGGTGTTAATGTAATTGTAATACAACCTGATGGTAAGATTTTAGTAGGAGGGTTTTTTGGATATTACAACGGAGAATTTATAGGTAAAATCATTCGTTTGAATGCAGATGGTACCAAAGACGCTTCGTTTAACACAGGTGCATTAATAGACGGCTCTGTTAATTCAATCGCCACACAAAATGATGGTAAAATTTTGGTTGGAGGAAGTTTTTATTCTTTTAACGGAGAAACTGTAAACAGAATCATTCGTTTGAATGCTGATGGCACCAAAGATAATTCATTTAACACCGGAATTGGATTTAATAGTTCAGTTCACTCAATTTCATTACAATATGATGGAAAAATTCTATTAGGAGGTAATTTTACTAGTTACGACGGAGCAACTGAAAACAGTATTATTCGTTTGAATAATGATGGTAGCATAGACACTTCTTTTATGACAGGAATAGGATTTAATGGTGGTATTAGTACAATCGTAATACAACCCGATGGCAAAATTCTTTTAGGAGGTGATTTTACTACATATAAAGGGAGTAATGCATCCGCTTCTTTAATCGCTTTGCATACAGAACAAAGTTTAAGGACTACCAGCTTTGATAATGCAAATACACTTGTTATTTATCCTAACCCTGTAGATGAAGTGTTGCATATTCAATCAACTAATTTTAGAACAATTAATGCTGTAAAAATATATGACTTACAAGGAAAACTGGTTAAAGAAGCTACAAATGAAACAATTAATGTAAGTAGTTTAGCTGAAGGATTATATATTGTAAAAGTAGAAACAGAAGAAGGAGAATTTTCAAAGAAATTTATCAAAAAATAACTTCTTCTTGTTTAAAACATAAATCCTAAATTTTGCCTAGTTGAAATTTGGGATTTTTTTATAGAATCATCGTCAACTGAATCCGTTTCCTCACCTCATCTACCTCAACGACTTTTACTTGAACGTGTTGGTGTAATTTTACCACTTCATTCACATCCGAGACAAAACCGGCTTTGAGTTGTGAAATATGAACCAAGCCACTTTCTTTTAATCCAATATCTACAAAACAGCCAAAAGCCGTGATGTTGTTGACAATTCCGGGCAAAATCATACCTGTTCTTAAGTCTGACATTTTTTTCACATTCGGGTCAAATTCAAAAACTTTGGCCGATGTTCTGGGGTCGAGTCCGGGTTTTTCGAGTTCTTTTAAAATGTCTTTGATTCCTAAAATTCCAATGGTTTCATTGGTATAATTTTCGGGTTTTATCAACCCAATTTTTTCTTTACTTCCGATTAAATCAGATAGCGAAATTTTCAAATCTTTCGCCATTTTTTCCACAAGTGCATACGCTTCCGGATGAACTGCCGAATTATCCAACGGATTTTTTCCGTTTTGAATACGAATAAAAGCCGCAGCTTGTTGAAACGCTTTTTCGCCTAATCGAGGAACTTTTTTCAATTGTTTTCGGTCTTCAAACGGTCCGTTTTCGGAACGAAAAGCCACAATGTTTTCGGCCATTTTTTCACCAATTCCGGAAACATAACTCAACAGCGATTTACTGGCGGTATTCAAGTTGACACCCACAGAATTCACACAACGAACGACAACCGTATCTAGTTCTTCCTTCAACTTCGTTTGATCCACATCGTGCTGGTATTGCCCCACTCCGATGGATTTGGCATCAATTTTTACCAACTCCGCCAACGGATCGGCCAATCGTCTTCCAATGGAAACTGAACCGCGAACGGTGACATCATAATTCGGAAATTCATCTCTTGCTATTTTTGAGGCAGAATAAACCGATGCTCCGGCTTCGGAAACCACAAAAACCTGAACAGGCTTATCGAATGCAATTTTCTTAATGAAAAATTCAGTTTCTCGACTAGCTGTTCCGTTACCAATGGAAATAGCTTCAATATTGTATGCGTTTACCATCGAACGAATTTTCTTCATCGCCATGGCATTTTCATTTTGTGGCGGATGCGGATAAATGGTTTCATTGTACAACAAATCGCCTTTTTCATCCAAGCAAACCACTTTACAACCCGAACGATAACCCGGATCGATAGCCATAATTCGCTTTTCACCCAAAGGCGGAGCTAACAAAAGCTGACTCAAATTTTGGGCAAAAACATCAATGGCTTTTGCATCCGCTTTGGTTTTAAACTCCTGAAGTGTTTCGTTGGAAATAGCCGGTTCGAGCAATCGTTTATAACTATCTTTTATGGCTAATTTCAGTTGATGTGCCGTTTCTTTGTTATTTTTAATCGTATTATTTTCGATGAATTCCAGAGCTTCTTCTCCCGAACCTTCGGGATCGATTTCGATATTCATTTTTACAAAACCTTCGGCTTCGGCACGCAACATGGCCAATAATCTGTGCGATGGCGTTTTTGAAAGTGGCTCAGCCCATTCGAAATATTGATTGAATTTTTGTGCCGCTTCTTCGTCTTTTTTACTTTTCACAACTTTAGTAGAAACAATCGCTTTTCGTTGAAATAATCGTCGGAGAGTTTTACGGATAAACGTATTTTCATTTATCCATTCGGCAATAATGTCTCTTGCTCCTTGCAACGCTTCGTCTTCATTGGCAACTTGATCATTCAGATATTTTGAAGCAATAATTTCAATAGCATCGCTGTTTTGAGCCATGATGATTTTGGCTAAAGGTTCCAAACCTTTTTCGCGAGCTACATCGGCTTTGGTTTTTTTCTTTTTTTTGTATGGAAGATAAAAATCTTCTATTTCTTGTAAATCGAACGAATTTTCAATTTTCAACTTTAATTCCGCCGACAATTGTCCTTGCTCATCAATCGCTTTTAAAATGGATTCTTTTCGTTTAACGATTTCTTCAAATTGTTTGTTGAGTTTGAAAATTTGTTCGATTTGTACTTCATCTAAATTGCCGGTTTGATCTTTTCGGTATCGTGAAATGAAAGGAATAGTGCAGTCTTCATTTAATAAGTTAATAGTGTTTTCAATTCCATTAGTGGGAAGTTGTGTGGCAGTTTGAATATATTGGATGTTGTTCATTTTTATTTTTTAAATAAGTCTATATAATCTTTAAAAGTGTAAATTTTTCCTCTTTGTCCACCGGTTACTTCTTTAATTATTTCTAATTCTTCTAATAAAGCAATTAAATTATAAGAGGGTCTTGCTGATTTTCCGGTAATTATGCTCACTTTTTGTGCATCAATTATGGGTTTAGTATATAAATAATCCATCACTTTATATGCATCACCGCTTCGACTTCCTATGTTTTTCAACTTGCTGTCAATAATTTTTTGCAATTGTAAAATAGCATCAAAAGTATGTACTCCGCTCTGAGCAGTTTCTATCACGCCTGTTAAAAAAAACTTGAGCCATTGATTAATATCATTGTGTGTTCTGGCACGCATCAAATTATCATAATACAACTGACGATTTCGTTCAAAAAAATCAGATAAATATAAAATTGGCTGTTTTAAAATTCCTTTGTTTACCAAATATAAAGTAATTATTAGTCTTCCAACCCTACCATTACCATCTAAAAATGGGTGAATGGTTTCAAATTGATAATGAATCAATGCAATTTTAATCAAATCTGGTAAAGGATTTAATTCATCGTTTGCAAATTTTTCAATATCCGACATTAATTCTGCAATAGAATTATGAATCGGTGGTATAAAAACAGCATCGCTTATACTTGCTCCTCCAATCCAGTTTTGACTAGTTCTAAATTCGCCCGGCATTTTATGCTCTCCTCTTACTCCCTGTAACAAAATTTTATGCGTTTGCTTAATTAAGCGTGAAGAAAACGGTATTGTGTGCAACATTTTAACTGCTTCATTCATGGCAGCAATATAATTTTGCACTTCTTCCCAATCGTTTCTTTTTTCGGAACTAATTTCTTCTTTAGACAAAAATGCTTCTTCAATTTTGGTTTGTGTTCCTTCTATTTTAGAGGATTGAATGGCTTCTTTAGCAATATGCATTTGAATAAACAAGTTAATATTTACATACTCAGAATACATATCTAACCGCCCGAGTTGTCTATCTGCTTTACTTAATAATTGTAAAACACTCATATCATTAACTTCCCAATCTCTATTGATAAAACTTGGTTGAAAACTTTTATAATAGCCTTGATTAATTATTTGACCCGATGAAAAATGTTGCATAAAAAAGTAAAATTAAAACATCTGTTATTATACAAATATACAAAAAAGTAAAATAGCAACTGTATTTATTTTACTTTTTTACAAAAAAGTAAAATAACAATGCGTGTTGATATACTTTTACACTATAAAATCTAAATAATTTTGTTTGTTAATTACTTCAAAAGTTGCTTCCGGATAAGCTTTTGCAAAAGCAATTGGAATTTTAGATTTCTTATTTTCACTCCATTTGAATTCAAAAGCATTTATCGTTTCAGCTTCGGTTTCTAGCCAATCTAATTCTTGTTGGTCATAGGTTCGCCAAAAATAATTATGTTTTGACATTTTTTGATAGGCTTGTTTTTTCATTCGTTCAGAAGCGAGATAATTTTCCCATAAATCGCCAACATCTGTTCGGTTATTCAACGAAGTAAAATTATTAATAATGGCATTTCGGATACCATTATCATAAAAATACCAACGGCTTGATTTGGTTATTTCTTTGCGAAGATTTCTTGAAAAACCTTCTACTTTGAACAAAATAAACACTTTAGACAACAAATCTAAATAACGTTCTACCGTGTTTTTAGACATTTGCAATTGATTTCCTAACTCTTGCAACGAAACTTCTTTGCCAATTTGAAATGCAATCAATCGCAGTAAATCATAAATTTTATCTGCGTTCTTAATACCTTCAAAAATTAAAATATCTTTCAACAGATAAGCATTCACTATTTCTTTTAAATAATCTTTTTTTTCATCCCATGATTCATAATGAGTCAACTCAGGATAGCCGCCATAAAGTAATCGGGTTTCTAAATTTTCAGTAGTTTGTTTATAATTTTCAAACTGTAAAAACTCTAATTGTGCCAACGGAAATAAATACAATGTGCTTTTTCTTCCTACCAATGGTTCACCTAATTTATTGGCTAAATCAAACATAGACGAACCGGTTGCAATGACTTTTATTCCATCTATGGTATCTACTATGAATTTCAAAATCAGACCAATATCTGTAATATTCTGAGCTTCATCGATAACTAATAGGGAAATATTTTGCAATAATTTTGAATAGTTAGCCAAACTTCTCTCTTCCAACAAACGAGCGTCGTTTACGTCTTCTCCATTTAGTTGAAGTACTTTTTCATCTGCATTTTCTAAATATTTTTTTATCAGTTGCGTTTTGCCTACGCGTCTTGCTCCCAATAAAATTAATACTTTATTCGGTTTTAATTTGGATTGAAAATCAGCTAACACAGCTCTTTTATAATAATTCATTTTCAAAATTGAATTAGCATTGAAAGAACAAAGATAGTAAAAAAATGTAAATTCCGTCAGTTTGTTGACGGAATTTAGCTAAATTGAGTCAGTTTATTGACGGGATTAACGAAAATATATAAATATCAAACAATATAAAATGAATTTAATCCATTAATTCATTGACGTTTACCTCTAATACAGAAGCTATTTTGTTTATGGTTACTAAATTTAACTTCACTTTTCCATTTTCCAGTTTGGCATAATGACTTTGGGAACAACCAATCTGTTCTGCCACAAATTCTTGTGTAAGGTTTTTATCGTTTCTGAGTTGACGAATTTTTTGTAAGGTTTTAGAAGACATAGCATTGCATTAAAACATGAATAACTGTTTTAGGCTAATTTGTTTTGGGTTTTACAAAAGTAGAAAAAAAAAAAATGATTCCTACAAATTTTAAGTGTTAATTTTAGTCAGATTCTGACTAGGTTTATTGTTTTTAACTCCTTATATTTGGAATTATCAAGTTAATAATCAAATTTTTAAGGGTTTAAAAGGACTAACCACCCACTTGTGACACAATACAAAAAATGCCTTTCTAGTTTTTTGTAAGTACTTTTTAGAAACAAATTGTTGACTATTGAAGTTTGTTGAGCAACAATTTGAACGACCAAACAAACACAAAAAAGCAGCCTTACTTTTTTATATGTTTTCGACGACATAGTAAGACTGCAATTAATTTAATTAATGCAAATTTATGAAAAATTTTAAAAATTACCTCCTACTGATTTTTGCCGTTTTTTTTGTTGCTTGTGCCTCAGAAGAAGAAATAACATCAACAACGAGTAAAATGCCAGAGGCGGCAAAAACCCCTGAAATGACAAATTTCAGGAACTCAATGATTGAATGGTTAAAAATTAAAAACTCACCCAGTTTTAAAATAAATGTTAACGCTGAAAAAGAAGAAAAAACCAAAAATGATATCTTATTAGAGAATGCAGAGCTACTTCTAATAGCAAATGGATTAGAATCAGCTGTTGAAGCGTCAAAAAAAAGAGACGATAATGCCTCTATCATTACAATGGCATTGCAACTTTATGCTGAAAAAACCAAAATTGTAACCTCTAACTAAACAAAGACATGAAAAAAATCATTTTACTTTTAGCCTTCTTTTTAAGCATCACTACTTTTGCTCAAAAAACAGTATATATTTTTAATTTTTCCAGCTATAACGTTCAGGTTGGAGAAATTCAAACAAGATCAACCGCTACTTCCTCTTATCCTAGATTTAGAACTAATTATTCAGGAGGAATTATCAATGTTCCGTCAGGTACTACCTATACATTAGAAAACCCAAATGTAAATTATTTTCCGTTTTATTCTCCCACAAGTGTGCCTTATATTAATGCTTGGCAAAGACAATTTACTGCCGGTGCTACTTGGGCTAATTTTCTAAGTACTAACTTAAATAATGCTTTGGCTTTACCACAAAGATTTAATTTTATTAAGTTTCAAGTTGGTCCTAATGGCTCGCTTGGCGGTGGTAATTTATCTTTTGATGGTAATAATGGCCCTGTATTTTTAGATGGAATTGGTTGGGAAGCTTCTTATGAAGAAAATGGAATGACAGTTGGCGGTGGCATAATAGTTATTTATGATAATTAATTTAAATTTCTCCCCAAATGATTAACATCATTTGGGGGTTTAAACTCTATTAAAATGAAAACAATACTTAAATCTATTTTTTTTTTACTTCCTTACTTTCTTTACTCTCAACCTAATTACCTAAAAACATGGGCAACTTATTTCGGGGATGAGAGTATGAAAATAATAGATAGTGAAATGGATAGCCAAGGAAATATCTATTTTGTGGGTGGAGTTCTTATAAATACTAATGGTCAATTTAATTTAGCTACACCTAATGCATTTCAAACAACCTATGGTGGAGGTCAATTTGATGGTTTTTTGTCTAAATTCAATCAAGAAGGAAATTTACTTTGGGCAACCTATTTAGGTGGCAATGGCATTGATTATATTGAGGCAATATCTATTGATAAATATGATAATATTTATTGCATTGGTTCTACAAATAGCACTCAAAACATTTCTACACCCAATGCTTATCAAACACAAATGCAAAATGCATCTTCATCTTTTATCACAAAATTTAATCCAGATGGGAATATTATGTGGAGTACTTATTATGGTGGAAATAACGTCGTATTTAATACCTCAGATATTGGTTTAAGAAATATATATAAATCAATTGTTAATGATCAATTTAACCATTTTTATGTAGCTTTTGATACAACAAACACAAACTTAGCAACAGCTGGTGTATTTCAAGAAGTTAAAAATGATGCTCCATCTGTTATAGCAAAATTTACAGATACTGGAAACCCTATTTGGGCAACATATTATGGAACAAACGCCTCTTTAATAAAATCAATAGATGTAGGCCAATCAGGAATTTATGTTAGCGGAAGATCAGTAGATTGTCCACCTAATTTTACTCCTAATACTTATTTTGCAACACCTAATTGCCATCAACCTTCTCCAGGAAGTTGTAGTGATACCTTTATTTCAAAATTCTCTTTTAATGGACAACGAATATGGAGTACTTATTATGGAGGAACTGCTACTGAACATCTAAACAATAATGGATTAAAATGTGATAATGGTTATGTATATTTTTGTGGCCAAACATCAAGTAACACAAACATCGCAACCCCTAATTCTTTTCAACCCACAAGAAATTCATTGACTAACTATTTAGTAAAGTTTACTGAAAATGGGGAACGAGTATGGGGAACTTATGTTGGAGAAAACCCTACAGATCCAAATGGTAGCAATGCTTTTCCATGTAGTGTTATGATATTTAACAACAATGTTTATTTGTTTGGTGACACTCAACTTCAAAGTAATATAAGTACTTTAAATTCTATTCAACCTAATAAAAACAGTAACTACGATGGCTTTATAGTGAAATTTAAACCCGATGGGCAAAGAGATTGGGGTAGTTATTTTGGGGGCAATTTAAATGACCAAATTTTGAATGTACTCTTTAAAAATGATAGCTTTTTTTTTCTTGGTAGAACCCAAAGTCAATCCGGTATTACTACTTCTGGTGCTCTACAACCTAATTTTTTATATAACAACAGTCCTTGGACCACCTTATCAATTGACAATACGTTCATTGCTCGTTTTGATCCTAATCCTTTGTCATTGAACGATGCCGTTATTGCTGATGTAAATTTATACCCAAACCCTAACAATGGTTCTTTTTCGATTTCATCATTTGACAAAATAGAAACGGTAGAAATAGTTGATATGTTGGGTAAACTTGTTTTTAAAAATAAAAATAATTCAAATGAATACAATATAAATGGGATTTCAAAAGGGCTTTATTTGGTAAAAGTTACATTTGATAATGATAAAGTCATGATAAAGAAAATGATAGTGAAGTAGATTTAACGTTGAAAAAAAATATCTTCATAATACTACTTTTATCCCTCACTTCCTGTAAAATAAACGGAAGTTTTCAGGGACTTTACAGTTACTATCATTCAACAAAAAAAGCGAAACCATCGTTAATTGAAAAATATGATGCGGCGAAAGCATGTCGATTTGAAAACCCAAAAAAAGTAATTGTTATACATCATGAGGATATAAAAAATTGCTTGAAACAATACCCTAAGTCGCTCATCTATATTTGGAAACCAAAATGTAAAAGTGAATTTTGTTACGCTTTGAATATTGTACAAAATAGATGTTTACAAAATAATATCGAATTATTTGTAGTAGCGGAATATTATGATGCTGCATTAATGGATACTGATTATCTTCTAAAAAAACCGTTATTTGGAATTGATGTTGAATTCTACAACACCAATCTAACTGAAAAATACATGAATTTATTTGTTTCAGGGATAACGTCAAATCAATCAATAGAGGGAAGTTTTATTTATTTTATTGATGGAAAATATGAAAAATCATTTAAAAAAATAAATGAAATAGACGAATTATAATTCTAATCCTGCACAATAAAATCCTTCGGATCAACCTTCTGAAATTCCGGTTGAATATTCACGTGATTGATGTTGAATTTATCATAAAGCACTTCTTCAATCTCCTGCAATAAATCGTTGAATTCACTCATTTTGATGTCGGCAGCACAATCGAGATGAGCTTCTAAATGCAGTTCTTCTTCGTTTAAATGCCAAACGTGAATGTGGTGCAACTTCCCAACCCCTTTGATTTGATGTACCTCGCGAACAATTTCTTTAATGTCGATGGTATCCGGTGTAAACAACATCAACATTTTGGTGGATTTTATAAACAAATCAAAACCAACCACAATGAGGTACAAAGCAATTAGCAAGGTCATCACACTATCTACCCAATAAATTTGATAATACTTCATCAACAAACCACCGGTTAAAACCGCCACAGAAGCCATCATATCGGTTAACAAATGCAGATAAGCCGATTTCATATTCAAGTTATGAGCGGCATCTTTACGAAGTAATAATACTGAAAATCCGTTAACAGCAATTCCTAAAAGAGCCAACCAAATCACTAGGTTAGATTCAATTGGTTCGGGCTGCATCAACTTTAAAATCGCGTGATAAATCAATATAAACGCCACAATAATTAAGGTGGAAGCATTGATAAACGCTGCAATTAATTCCGCTCTTTTATAACCAAATGTATGACTGATGGACGCTTTTCGTCGGGATAATTTGTGTGCCACCAAACTAAAAATCAGTGAAAGCACATCTGAAAAATTGTGTAACGCATCCGAAATTAAGGCCAAACTACCGGAAACAATTCCGCCAATTACCTGAGCAATAGTAATAACCGTATTGAGTAAAATGGAAAGAATCAGATTTTTTCCAGTTACGTTGTGTTTGTGGATTTTAGGGTTGGTGGACATTTAGTTTTTTATTTTTTAAAACCATTAAGAAATTAAGTGTCATTAAGAAACTAAAACTTAATGACACTTAATTTCTTAATGGTTTAAATTGTTAGGAACAACTTATTTTATTCACTCGATTTTGATGTCTTCCGCCTTCGAAATCCGTTTTCAAAAACGTATCCACCATTTCCACCGCTTGCGGAATCGAAGTAAATCGAGCCGGAATACTAATAATATTGGCATCGTTATGTTGTCTGGCCAAAGCAGCAATTTCTTTGGTCCAACACAAAGCTGCTCTTATGCCTTGGTGCTTGTTGACAGTCATGGCGATTCCGTTTCCGCTGCCGCAAATAACGATGCCTAAATCGGCTTTTCCGGTTTCGACATCGGTGGCAACAGGATGACCAAAATCGGGATAATCCACGCTATCAGTAGTATTGGTGCCGTGATTGATGACTTCGTGCCCTTGTTTTTCTAAAAAATCAACGATGGCTTTTTTATAGTCCGGGCCGGCGTGATCGTTTCCAATTGAAATTTTCATGTGTTGTTGTGTTGTTATTTTTATCTTTACAAAAATAATCAAATTCAATCAGGTTAGGATGAAATTTAACGGTCAGGTTTGTTCGTTTGATAAGAATGATTTGTATTGGGAATTACATATCCCGATTCCTCCTGCTGTTTTTGAAAAATTAAGCTATGAAGCACAAGACAAACGCGTGGTTTGCACATTAAACGGAACTTTCTCTTTTCATTGTGCAATGTTGCCAAAAAGTACTTTTCACTATATTTTATTGAATAAAGCCATCTGCAAAAAACTGAATTTACATTTGAATGATGATGTTGAAGTGGAATTAGTGAAAGACGAAAGTAAATACGGTATGCCACTTTCTGAAGAAATGGAAGAAGTACTTTTCAGCGACCCAGATGGGAGCGATTTATTTCACCAACTCACACCCGGAAAACAGCGAACGTTGATTCATGTGGTCAATAAATACAAAAGCTCGCAACTTCGAATTGAAAAATCGTTTGTTATTTTAGAGCATTTGAAAAACAGAAAAGGTGTTTTGGACTTTAAAGGGTTGAATGAGGATTTTAAGAATTTTAAGAGTAGATTTTAGTCTTTGACACGGATTTCACGAATTAGCACAAATTTTATAAATTTACTTAATTCGTGGAATTAGTGAAATTCGTGGCAAAAAATAACCTCCCCCCAACCCCCTCCAAAGGAGGGGGAGACGAGACGGTGAAATAGTTGCTCAATTTGATGTTTTTAAAATAAACTTAATAAGTAGCTTTGTGAAATTCAAAATCTGTGTGAATTCGTGAAATCTGTGTCAAAAAAATACGATTACATCATCCTTGGTTCAGGTTTATCCGGTTTGCTTTCGGCATATCGGATGGCAAATGATGCCTGGTTTGATGATAAATCGATATTAATTATTGATAAAGAAATCAAAAACCAAAACGATCGAACCTGGTGTTTTTGGGAAGAACCTAACGGCGAATTTGATTCCATCCTATCCAAAACTTGGGAAAAAGCATTTATAGGAAATCAGGATTTTCAACAATCTTTTCCAATGAAACCGTATTTGTATAAAATGATTCGAAGTCGTGATTTTTATCAATTGGTGTTCGATACTATTTCGGCTAAATCCAATTTTACTTTTATAAATGATGAAATTTTAAATTGGAAAACGATTGGAAATTCTGTTGAAATACAAGGAAAAAATCAATCCTATTCCGGTCATTTTTTATTGAATAGTTTTTTCGATGTCAATCCGCTTCTCAACCAAACCAACTATCCTTATTTAAAACAACATTTCATTGGTTGGTTCATCAAAACGAAAGCGGAAATTTTTGATGATTCAGAAGTAAAATTCATGGATTT
Source organism: Flavobacterium filum DSM 17961 (assembly GCF_000425465.1). Classification (GTDB taxonomy): domain Bacteria; phylum Bacteroidota; class Bacteroidia; order Flavobacteriales; family Flavobacteriaceae; genus Flavobacterium; species Flavobacterium filum. Next base: position 227,396 of record NZ_AUDM01000003.1, read on the forward strand.
TACGATTGAACAAAACGGAAACACTCGTTTTATGTATGTTTTGCCGACTTCAAAAACCGAAGCTTTGTTTGAATATACTTTGTTTTCTGAAGATGTATTAGAAAAAGTTGAATACGAAAAAGCCATTCAAAATTATCTTGAAAATCTCGGTATCACTGATTATGAAATTGTTGAAAAAGAAGCCGGAAACATTCCGATGACGTGTTTTCCTTTTCACAAACAAAACTCACAAAGGGTTTTATTCATCGGAACGGCAGGTGGTTGGACAAAAGCCAGCACCGGTTTTACGTTTTTCAACAGTAAAAAACAATCGGAAAAATTGGTGGAATTTCTAAAAACCAATCAAAACCTAACCCAATTTCATCAAAAAAATAGATACTGGTTGTATGATTTAATTTTGTTGGAAGTTTTACATCAAAATAATGAATTGGGAGCTCAACTTTTTGGAACACTTTTTCAAAAAAATTCCATTCAAAATATCTTTACATTTTTAAACGAAGAAGGAACTATTTTCTCTGATTTAAAAGTGATGTTAACGTTACCAAAATGGGTTTTTATTAAAGCTACTTTTCGGGCTTTGAGGAAGTTGGTGTGACCGTTGTCGGTTATCCGTTGTGTAAACGGTTGACAGACAACGGATAACCTATAACAGACAACTGTAATAAACGTTAAATCTTTCCATTGTTAACAGCATTTCATAATCGCTTGATATTCAGATAACATTAAATTAACATGGGTTGTTAATAAATTCGGATAGAATTTTAGAAGTATTTTGATGAAGTAAAGAAATTTTTTCTAATCAAAAATTGAAATGAATAAATCAACTTTAGTTTTGATTTTTTACTTTAAAATTATCAACTTTTTCAACTCGGTTTTCAACAGTTTTTCACAATAAACTTATTCATACTTTTAATTAAAAATTGTATATTAACAACTGTTAATAAAAACTAAAAAAATGGTCATTTTCAAGTTTTTAAATTCTCAAAAAGGTGTTGATAATTTTGTAAAACTAATTGAAACCGCATTTCAAATTATTTCTCAAAAAAGTTTTTCTACAAATTAACACGCTATAATAACCATCATAAAATTAAAATTAATTTAAAATTTCTTTTTGATGTTTTTAAAGAATGTTGAAAACTATTTAGATTTTAAGGTAATGGGTGAAGGGTAATTGGTAAAAGGTTTTAAGCTTTCTTAAATTTTAAAATATTTTTACATCGAGTCAAGAAAATCAGTAGAAATCCGCGTTTAGCAAAGCTAATCTGTCCCGATAGTAATCGGGATCAGCGTTCCTTTTATTTTAAAAGATTTCTCAAATTTTATAAATCTGTGTTCTTAAATTTTAAAAAGAGTAATTCTGTTCTTTTAGTGTTTTCTGGGAGAAAATTTTATTCCACAATCCGAAGATGACTTTCTAAATTATCTAAGATACTTCGAACCAGTTCTTCATCATTGCGATGCACTTTCAATTTAATTCCGCCATACGCAATACTCGCAAAAGGATCAATCGAAACTATCGTTTCATTTTCAAAAAAATACGGAATACCTTCGTTTTCTAAAACGGATTTTAAAACTGAAATTTCAGAGGGTAAATTGAAAACGGCTACGGTAACAAAGTCTTTCATTTTGCAAATTTGTATAAAGATACAAAAGTTATATTTTCAATAAATCTACTTTCTAAATTCTATTTTCTCCCATCTTATTCGTAATTTTCAACTTTATTAGAAAAGAATTATGAGTAAGAAACCCAGAAAATTAGGTAAAAAGAACAAAGATTTTACCGCACAGATTTTTAAAATTTTATCCAAAGAACCCAATAAGTCTTTCAATTACAAACAAATAGCTGCTGTTTTAGAATTAACGGATACTAAAAGTAGAAATGAAATTATACGAGATTTAAAAATTTTAAAAGCACAAGATAAAATTCATGAAACCGAAATTGGTAAGTATCAAATGGTTTCTAAAGCCGAATATTACGAAGGAACCATCGATATGACTTCTCGAAAAACCGGTTATTTTATTTGTGATGAATTAGAAGAAGATGTCTTTATTCCATTTATCAATTTGAATCATGCGTTGGATAACGATAAAGTTAAAGCCTATATCTACAACCGAAGAAGCTCTCGCCGACCCGAAGCAGAAGTATTAGAAATTTTGGAACGAGCTAAAACCGAATTTGTGGGTGTGATTGATATTCAAAAGAATTTTGCGTTTGTAACTACTGCCAATGCTAAAATGTACACGGATATTTTCATTCCAAAAAATAAAATTGGCGATGCGGAACACGGTGATGTGGTTTTGGTAAAAATGGAAGATTGGCCAAAAAAAGCCGATAGTCCGTTTGGATCAGTGATTAAAGTGTTAGGAAAACCAGGCGAACACAATACTGAAATTCACGCCATTTTAGCTGAATATGGTTTACCGTATGATTTTCCTATTGAAGTAGAAGCATACGCAAATAAAATTGATACCTCAGTTACTGAAGAAGAGATTGCTAAACGTCGCGATATGCGAAAAACATTAACGTTTACGATTGACCCAAAAGATGCTAAAGATTTTGATGATGCGTTATCGTTTGAAAAATTAGACAATGGAAATTACGAAATAGGTATTCACATTGCCGATGTTTCGCATTATTTGCAAGAAGGAACCATTTTGGACGATGAAGCGTATAAACGAGCTACGTCGGTTTATTTAGTCGATCGTGTGGTTCCGATGCTTCCGGAGGTGTTGAGTAACGATGCGTGTTCATTGAATCCACATGAGGATAAATTTACCTTCTCTGCTGTTTTTGAAGTTTCACCTAAAGCAGAAGTAATCAATCAATGGTTTGGAAGAACGGTGATTTATTCGGATCAGCGATTTGCGTATGAAGAAGCTCAGTATATTATCGAAACCAAAAAAGATGTTATTCCGGCTGAAATTTCGTTAACCGGAAAAGATTATAAAGTAGATGAAAATGTGGTGGAAGCTACTTTAAAATTGGATGAATTAGCTAAAATTTTGCGTCAAAAACGAATGGCAAACGGAGCGATTTCATTTGATAAAGTAGAGGTAAAATTCAATTTGAATGAACAAGCAGAACCGGTTGGTGTTTTCTTTAAAATTTCCAAAGATGCCAATCATTTAATTGAAGAATTCATGCTGTTGGCCAATCGAAAAGTGGCAGAATTTATAGGAAAACAAAAGAAAACCTTTGTTTACCGAATTCACGATGAACCGAATGAAGATAAATTAATCAATTTACAAACGGTGATTTCAAAATTTGGTTATAAAATCAATTTCAAATCCAAACAAGATATTTCAAAATCGTTGAATAATTTATTGAACGAAGTAAATGGTAAAAAAGAACAAAATTTAGTCGATACGTTGACCATACGAAGTATGAGTAAAGCCGTTTATTCTACCGAAAATATAGGTCATTACGGATTAGCGTTTGATTATTATTCACATTTTACTTCGCCAATTCGTCGTTATCCGGATGTGATGGTGCATCGTTTGTTGCAGTATTATTTAGATGGAGGAAAATCGGTTTCGGCAGAAGTGTATGAAGAAAAATGTGCTCATTCGTCTGATATGGAAAATTTGGCAGCTCAAGCCGAACGTGATAGCATCAAATACATGCAAGTAAAATACATGCAAGACCATAAAGATCAGGAATTTTTAGGAGTAATTTCCGGTGTAACCGAATGGGGAATTTATGTAGAAATCATCGAAAATAAATGCGAAGGAATGGTGCGAATCCGTGAAATTCGTGAAGATTATTATGTGTTTGATGAAAAGCAATATGCCTTAGTAGGTGAAGTTTCCAAGAGCATTTTACAATTAGGCGACGAAGTTTACGTTAAAGTTAAAAATGCCGATTTAGTGAAGAAACAATTGGATTTTCATTTTATTAGAAGAAAAGAATAGTTGTCGGTTATCGGTTTTCTGTTGACAGTTATTCTGAATGGCATTAGTGCTTTCAGGTATTATTTATTAAAAATTATTAAAATTTGAAAAAGCTTATAAATTCAGTTTTTATCATAATCATAATAAGTTTTATATTTTACTGTTTCTACTTACAGTCAATTAATGGTCATAGTGTTGGAGATGGAAAATTTCTAAATCCTTTTTTATATGAGAAAGGAACTTTTTCAAATGCAAATACAATTGGATACTCTGATCCCAGAGGTTATTGGAAAGATATTTATATTACTTCAGAACAATTACAAACATTAAAATTTAAAAAAATGAAATATAGTTTTTTATATATTTCACCAGTTTTAGTACTATTTTTTATTTATAATTTTTATTTAAAAAGAAAAAATATTTCAACTCTTTAAATGGTATTATTTTTGAAACTAATTAAACATCAATCATCAAAATCATCACATCATGAAAAAAATCATTTTATTATTTATACTATCTACTTCTCTCCTTTTTGCTCAGAATATAACTAAGAATCCGGGCGACTTTACAACTGTAAAAATATTTGACAGAATTTCGGCTCAACTTATTCCATCCAATGAAAATAAAGTAGAAATCAAAGGTTCCAGAGCGGCAGAAGTGGAAGTGGTGAACAACAATGGCGATTTAAAAATCCGAATGCCATTTCCAAAACTTTTAAAAGGCGAAGAAATTGAAGTAACCGTTTATTATAAAAAATTGGAAGGTGTTGAAGCTAGTGAAGGCTCTTATGTAAATGCAGAAAAGCTGATAAAAGCAATTAATTTTAGTTTAAATGTTAAAGAAGGAGCTGAAATAAGAATTGCTTTAGAAGTAAAAAAGGCAACGATAAAAGCAACTTCCGGAGGAAAATTAAAAATTACCGGAACCACTGCCAATCAAGATATTATACTATCATCCGGTGCGGAATTAGAAGCAAGAAATTTTATTTCTGAACAAACTACCATTTCCTTGAATGCCGGTGGAAATGCCGCTATTTTTGCAACAGAATTTGTAGATGCCAAGGTTCGAGCAGGAGGTGATATTTACATTTATGGCAGTCCGAAACAAATCAATCAGAAAACCGTTTTAGGAGGTTCAATTAAAGAAATGAAATAACAAACGTGTTAAATTGAATTTTTAATTTTAAATTAGCATTTAGAAAGTTTCATAACTTGAAACTTAAAACCTGAAACTTTTTTCAATGCTTAACGATATTTTAGCTGCTATTCCGTGGGGAATTCTCTTGGCTTTCACCATTGGTCCTGTTTTTTTTGTACTGATAGAAACCAGTATTACTAAAGGTTTTAAAGCGGCTATGACGTTTGATTTAGGCGTTGTTTTTGGCGATTTGGTTTTTATTCTGATTGCTTATTTCAGTACTAACCAATTGTTGGAAAAACTCAAAGATGATCCGAGTTTATTCATTCTTGGTGGGGTAATTATGTTTTTTTTCGGTTTGATTTCCTTTATTAAAGAAAAAAAGAGCAAAAAGAAAAACCTCAACCCTGAATTTGTAGCGGATTCCATTCCTAAAAACAATTATTTAGGTTTATTTTTTAAAGGATTTTTACTCAATTTCATTAATATTGGTGTGTTGGGTTTTTGGGTTGGAATCATTATTGTATTTGGTCCAAAAATGGATATGAATCCTAATCGAATTGTTCTTTTTATGTCGGTTATTCTAATTACTTACCTCATCACCGATATTATTAAAATCATTTTAGCCAAACAACTTAAAAATAGATTAACACCGTATATCATTTATAAAATCAAACGGGTTATCAGTGTAATTCTGATGATTTTTGGATTTTTTTTAATCATTCAAGGTTTTTTTCCAAAGGAAAAGGAAATGATAAAAGAGAAGTTGGAACGGATGAAGGAGTGATAATTATGAAAAAAATTCTTCTTATATTTTGTTTACTACTTTGTCATTTTATATTGGCACAAAATGATACTGTAATAGTTTCAAAACCAAAAATAGGAGTAATTTCTGTTGATAAATTGAATGTGGTATATCGTGGAATTCAAAATCCAATTTCGATTGCTGTACCAAATGCAAAATCATTTACAGTTTCCGGATTAGGAGTAAAAGAAGAAAATGGTAAATATTATATTGCTCCCGGACAAGGAAATGAAATGGTAGTCACTTTAGAAATTATTTTGCAAGATGATTCAAAAGTGATTGAAGAACATGTTTTTAGGATAAAAAATCTAAAGAAACATATTGCTAGAATAAACAATAAAAATTGTCAAAACTGTATTGTTTTAATGAAGAAAGAAGAATTAAAAGATGCAGAGATTTCTTTTTATTTAGAAGATTTTCTGTATGAATTTTTAAATTTAAAAGTTACAAGTTTTGATTTATATATACATAAAAAAAAGAAATTTCACATTGAAGGAAATAAAATTACAGAAGAGGTTTATAAAGAAATTTTAAAGTTAAAAAAAGGAAAAGAAATAATAATCTACAACATTGAATTTAAGCTTCTTAGTGAACTAAATATTTTTATTCATCCTATTGGAATAATTCAAATACAAATTTCTGATTTTTAAATTCACTAATATAAAGGAGTTGATTTATTAATTCTTTTGATTACACATACAATTTGAAATCTTAGTTTTTTATTTTTCAGTGTCATTTCGACGATAGGAGAAATCACATAACATATAAAGAATTTAATCAATCAACATGATGCGATTTCTCCTATCGTCGAAATGACACAATGAAGCTAAAAAAAAAGAGCTACCAAATTGGTAACTTTTTCAGAGACATCGCCCTCCCGATAGCAATCGGGATAACCTTGTTAGACGGTTTTGCGTTATCTTTAATTAATTTTTTCTAAAAATTTAAAACAAAAAAAGCTTCTTGAAAAAGAAGCTTTAATTTTGAGGCATCGCCCGGATTCGAACCGGGGTACGCGGTTTTGCAGACCGATGCCTAGCCACTCGGCCACGACGCCTTATAATCGGATGGCAAATGTAATTAAAAAGTTTAAAGTTAAAAAACTAAACTTCAAAAAACTTTTGTAAAAGTAACCTTATTCTTAAAGTCAATAGATTCTTTCTTCGTCAGGATGACAATTTTACGAAAAACCCCCGCAACCTTTTAACTCCCTACTCCAAACTATCAACTCCTATACTCCTCCATCACCACCGTAACCGCTTCTACATCGCCACCAATAGGTGGATTCAATTTAGAAACCGAAACAATAGCTCGTGAAACAGCCGGAATTTCATCAAAAATACGTTTAATAATCCGATGAGCAACGTGTTCTAATAATTTGGAACGAATAGCCATTTCTTCTACCACAATTTTATTCAAATGAACATAGTCTACTGTATCATGCAAATCATCTGATTCGGCTGATTTTCGCATATCGGTTTTAATTTCCAAATCAACAGAATAATCGGACCCGATTTTACTTTCTTCCATTAAACATCCATGAAACGAAAACGTTCGGATGTTTTGTAATTTAATAGTTCCCATTTGTTGTTTTTAATAGGTACACGGACAGTTACTGATGCCTTGAAAAACATCTAATCCAATTGTCACCATATGCGTTCCTGAATTATAATTTATCAATTTATTTAGTGTTACCTGATAAGAATAAGCGAAGTAAAAATTACTTCTTTTCAAACCCAACATTGGTCCAATATTTAATGGTTCTAACAATTGATCATTCAAAAAACGATACGATAGTCCTGCCCAATAATAATCTTCAAAGTTATAAAAACGAAGTTTCAAATTCAAATCGGTGGTTGATCTTTTATCACTTTCAAAATATTGAAAAAAAGCAGAAGGTTCAATTTCAACATCACTATTGGAACTACTTCTCCATTTATAACCGGTAAAAAACTGATAGTTTCTTAATTCTAACGGTTCAATATCATTAAAAACATCTAGGTTTTTATCTAATAAGTTGGCTACAGTAAAACTCCCATAAAATCCATTATTTCGGTAAAGAATACCAACTTCTGCATTATGATTGGTTAATCTTCTATCGTCAATTACTCCCATATCCTGACCATTAAAATTTTCAATGTCTATTCGGAATTGATTTAAATTATAAGAAATACCAAAAGATAAAAATTGATCGGCATATTTATCAATAACCAAATGATGGGCAAAACTAATTTTTGCTCCCGATTGTCTTGTATTTCCGTTTCTGTCGCTATATAAATAAACACCAATACCGGATTTATCGGCAATTCGCATATCCGCAGCTAACGACATATTTCGGGGTGCATCTTTAATGCCGACCCATTGGGTTAAACCATTGGCACGAATTTTAACATGGTCGCCAATACCGGCATATACAGGAGAAATCACAAAAGGATTATCAGCCAAATATTGCGTAAAAGCAGGTAGGTTTAGTTCTTGTGCTTTTAGTTGAACAAAAGCAAGTAAAATGAAAAGTGGGGCTAATTTTTTCATGGTTGTAGGTTTTTGGGGTTAAACTCACTCCAAATTTGTGGCGATTTGGAGTGAGTTGTTTTTTTATTTTTTATCGGTATAAGGTTACATTACCAACGTATTGTTTTCCTTCATAAAGTGTGATAGTGTACCAATAGTCTCCGGTAGGTAACAGAGCACCATTGTATCGTCCATCCCATTCACCTTTATCACCGAATTGGGTTATAATTCTTCCGTAACGATCAAATACTTCAATTTTTGCATTTGGGAAACCATCTAAATTTTTAGGTACCCAAGTATCATTTTCTCCGTCATCGTTTGGTGTAAAGAAGTTTGGAATCTCAATATCAATAAATTCCATTGTTATTTGTGCTTCAGCTGTACATCCGTTTGCATCTTCAACCATTACCGTATAAACACCACTCGCAAAAATTTGGAAAACAGAAACGCTTCCATAATCTATTCCATTAAGATAATACGTGTAATTACCGTTTCCTCCGGTTGCAAATGCTGAAATTTGATTAATAGCGGTTTCTGTCAATGTTAACGATATCGGATTGTAGTTTTCAATTGAAAAGGATATTGTTTCAGAACAACCTAACTCGTGTAAAACGGTAACCGTATGATTTCCATCGGTTAAATTGGTAAACACATTTCCGGATTGAAAAGGACCTCCGTCTAATGAATAGCTAGTTTGTGAAGCAATTTGTTGAGCAACTTTTATTCGAACAGTATTAATTGTGGCACTTCCATAACAATCATAATCAATCGTGATGCCCGGATTCAAGTCAATACCGCCAGTTACTGCAACTTCTAATGAAGTAACACACCCATTCGCATCTCTTACAAAAATGGTATATGATTGTCCACCCGCCAAGTTTTCAAACAATACTTGGTTAACTACATAATTATTTGGATTGTTTAAACTAGTTGAATAAGGAGCGGTTCCACCTGTGATTCCAACTTCAATTGCTCCGGCATTGTCTCCCAAACATAAATCAGGGAACATGGTTACCAATGAAGCATTTAATACATTAGGTTGATTGATAGTAATTGACAATGGTAATGTACAACCGATGGCATCTCGAACAATTACTTGATAATTTCCGGCTGCCAAATTAGTAAAAGTAGTATTGGTTGAGAAATTGGTCAAATTAGGCGAAATAGAATACTCTAATGTTCCGTTTCCTCCAACCGCTGAAACTTGAATACTTCCATTTGTTAAACCATTACAAGTAACATTTGTGGTTGTAAAAGAGGCTTGAAGAGGTGTAGATGGATTGATAGTAAACTGAACTTGTTGTTCACATCCATTGGTATGTCTCACAGTTATGGTATGATTGCCAACTGCCACATTTGTGAAAGTAGCAGATGTTTGGAAAGCTCCGCCATCAAGTGAATATGTTACATTATTCACTACCGCTGCATTTACAGTAACCGTTACGGTATTACCAACTACATTTCCGGTACAAACATAAGCCACATCAACAGCTGGTGAAATTGTAACGGGTGCATCTAACGTTACCGGAATAGAGGAAATACATCCGTTGGCATCTTGAATGAAGACGGTATAAGTTTGTCCACCGGTTAAGTTTGCATACGTAATTTGATTCGGTACAAAATTATTTTGGTTGTTCAAACTTGTTGAATAAGGAGCAACTCCACCACTTACAGCAATAGTGATGCTGGCATTTCCATCACCGGTACATAATTCTTGAACCAAAGCCGAAACAGTTGAAGTTACAACAGTTGGTTCAGTAATGATAACTTGAAGCGGAACACTACATCCAATTCCATCTCGAACGATAATGTCATACGTTCCGGCAGCTAAATTTGTAAACACATTGTTTGTTGTAAATGTGGTTAAGTTAGGTGAAATCGCATATTCAATCGTTCCGGTTCCTCCTGTTACAGAGATAGTCACGCTTCCGGTTAAACCACCATTACATAAAACGTTTTGAACATTCGATAAAGTTGCATTTAACGGTTGATTATCATTAATATTCACCTCAACAGTTTTAGTACAACCATTCGTATGTTGAACTGAAATAACGTGATTTCCGGCAGGAACATTTACAAAAACATTTGAAGATTGATAGGTTCCGCCATCTAAAGCATATTGAACATTTCCAACTGCACTTGCATTCACTGATACAGTAACAACATTTCCAGGAACACTACCGGTACAATTATAAACAACTGATTCAATAGCCGGAACTACTTCTACCGGTGCATCTAAGAAGATGTAAGCAATCGTTTCACAACCATTTGCATCTTTTACAAAAATGAAGTAATCGGTTCCTCCTGCTAATCCTGAGAAGGTAAGTTGACCCACCACAAAAGCACTTGGATCTTGGTTGTTCAAACTGGTAGAATACGGAGCAGTTCCTCCGGATATGGTAACAGTGAAAGAACCATCATTATCGCCTAAACATAAATTTTGAACTACCGATGTTAAATCAACGTCAGCTACTAACGGAGCAGGTTCTGTGATTTGAATTGGTAACAGTATAAAACAACCGTTTTGATCTTGAACGATAATATCATAATTCCCAGGAGCCAAATTATTGAAGGTACCGGTGTTGAAAAATTGATTTAAATTAGGTGAAATAGCATATTGAACTGTTCCTGTTCCACCTGTGGTTTGGATGGAAACACTTCCGTTTGCACCACCACTACACAAAACATTGTTTACGGTTAAGTTGGAAATTATCAATTCCTGTGGATCAGTAATTTGAATAACTCCTGAAACAGCGGTACAATCTACACTTACCACTGAAACCAAATAGTTTCCGGAAGGTAAGTTAGTAAAGAGTCCACTGGTCTGAGGACCGGCAATAATATTGTTTGAAGCATCTAACAAGGTATAATTATAATTTCCTAAACCACCGGTTGCATTCGCAATAATAGTTGCAGTACTTTCACCGAAACAATTAATGTTGGCACTGCTTAAATTCAAATTTAAATTAAGAGCCGGAATTGCATTAATAGTAATTTGATTGGTTTGAACTACCGCACAATTATTAGCGTCTCTTACAAAGAATTGATACGTTCCGGGACCAACATTGTATACCGTTGTATTGGTAAAAGTAATTCCATCAGTACTATATTGATAAGGAGCAGTTCCGCCTGAAGCAGAAACAGTGATAACCGCATTATTTGTACACGTAAGAGAATTTGTTAAGCTTAATGTGGCTACAACTGATGAAGGTTCTGTGATGGTCACTAAATTGGTGGTAAAATCACAATTCCATCCGTCTGTGATGGTGATGCTGTAAATTCCGGCACCTAATCCATTAAATGTTGGACTTGTTTGACCACCTGAACTACTCACAATAGAAGTTCCTGAGGCATTATAAGTATTTAAAATGTATTGATAAACACCTTGACCACCCGTTACATTTGTTGCGGTTACCGAAGCATTTGTATCACCATTACAAAGTAAATTAGTGTTAGTTACAGTAAGATTTGCTGAAATGAAACTCGGTTGAATTAAAATAACGGTTGTGCTTACCAAACATCCACCACCATCTTGAACAGAAACAGTATAGTTTCCGGCCGATAATCCCGTAAACAAGGAGTTGGTTCCGAATGGTTGAAGAGTTGTAGCAGTCGTGTTGTTCACCAATTCAAATTGATACGTTCCCCATCCTCCGGTTGCACTAGCAAATATTTCACCTAAATTATTGGTACATGTTACATTTGCGGTTTGATTAGCCGTTAACACTAATGGTTGACTTGGTGAAGCAACTACCGTAAAGTTAGAGGTTGCAGAACAAAACGGTGATTGAGTGGCTGTTACAATTACTTGATAATTTCCGCCTGATAATCCTGAAATCACAAACGGATTTACAGAAGTTGTTCCGTTACCGGATGCAACAGTGTTTCCTTGTATATCATTTACCACATACGAAATTGTGCCGGAATAACCGGATACGTTCACAGTTATTGTACCATTTGAATCACCAAAACAAGTTACCGCAGAAGAATTAAGAATATTAGCTTGTATAGTGTTGAAAGGTGCAATAACATAAGGAGCACTAATAAAATAACACCCTGTTACATTATCGGTAACTTGGAAAGTGTATGAACCTGGAGTGGTTAATGTAAAGTTGGCACTAAAAACTCCACTTCCCGGAGTTATTGTTGGTTGACTTCCTAAAGGTAATAATGCAAAAGTAAAATCACCTGAACCTCCGGTTACATTAATTTGAACAGTTCCATTGTTGGTACAAGTTAAATTAGTTATTGTTGTGGCAGTAACCGCTGTAATAGTTGGTAACGGATTAATTGTAACAACAGTTGTTGCTAAACAATTATTAGCATCACGAACTGTTACAGTAATGTTTTGAACACTTCCATTATCTACAATTGTAAAGGTGTTGGATGCAAAGAAATTTGTTCCGTTAATGCTGTAAACATAAGGAGCTGTTCCAAAAGTAGCTGTTGCAGTTATGGTTGAAGTTTGAACCACATTGGAAGCATTACAAGCAAAATCGGTTGCGGTTGCGGTAACTGTTAACAAAGCAGGTTCAGTGATAACAACAACTTGTTGTAATGAACAATTTCTAGCTGAAGTAACCGTAATTGTATATGAACCGGCCGATAATCCTGTGAAAACGCCATTGTTTTGAGAAATAGGAGCATTTACGCCATCGGTTAAAACATAAGTATAAGCAGGATTATTATTAGTTGCCGGTAATGATACCGTAATATTTCCGTCATTTCCTCCAAAACAACTTACATTATTCTGGATTGTGGTGAAAGTTACAGGTGTTGCAGGCTCTAATTCTATTGGAGCTTGAGCAGAACATCCTGTGATTGTGTCATTTATTACCACCACATAATTTCCGGAAGCCAATCCGTTGAATATCGGTGAAGCTTGAGCAGCTACAATTACGCTACCAACATTATTTTGTAATTCGTATGTAAAAGTTCCGCTTCCGCCGAAAGGGGTTACCGTGATAATTCCATCATTATTAGCACAAGATGTTTGAGCTGTAATTGCTGGAGTTAAATTCAACGGAGCAGGAATAGTTAGGTTTACAGTATGAATACATCCATTAAAATCTCTTACTCGAATGGAATAATTTCCTGAATTCAAATTCGTATAAGTAAATGTTGGAACCGTTTGCGTTTGGAAAGTTCCACCATTTAAACTGAATGTGTAAGGAGCTATCCCCGCAGTAGTCAAGGTTACTTCAATAATGAAATTTCCTTGTGAAGCGGAACATAAATTGGTTACCGATGCGGCAATTTGTGGTGCAGGATCGGTAGGAACAAAAACAGGTGCAGCTTGAATACAATTATTCGCATCTCTGATATAGACCACATAATTTCCACCTTCTACGTTGAAAACATTGGTAGCACTACCAACCCAAGTTCCCACCGTAGGGGCCGGATTTCCTGCCGGTACTAATTGGAATTGATAAGGAGCAGTTCCAAATTGACCCGTGGCTGTAATGCGTCCCCTGTTTGGATTACAGTTGTCGTTACGGGTAACATTGGCAGTCACTTGAAGCAAATTAGTAGATTGAGATATGGTAAATGTTGAAGACGCACTGCTGCAACCTGTTAAAGTTCCACCATTTTCGGTGAATAGGATATAATAAATTCCTGGAGCTAACGGACCTAAATTAGTCACTGAAATTGGGCCTCCTGTTGTAACAGAAGTTCCTGAAATTCCGGTTGAAGTATTGGATTGTGAATTAAATACTTCATACGATACACTTGTTGTTGAAGTATCATAATTATTGAATGTAAAATTTACAAATCCATCATTACTTCCGGTACAACTAACGTTTCCAACTACATTTAAAACTGCTGTTAGATTAGAAGGCGTATTAATTGGTGTAGCAGCTGTTTTAAAATAATAACAATCTGTTACTAAATCATGTACTACAAATGTGTATGTAACACCCGGAACTAATCCCGTAAAAGTAGAAGATTCAGGAGTTCCTGCATCTGCCGGTTGATAACTGGAAGAATAAGGTAGCGTATTGGTTTCCAAAATAGCAAATTCATATGAACCGCTACTAACGGCAGAAGTTACCGTAATTACGGCAGTTCCGCCATTCACACAATCCGCTGTTGAAGCTGAAACATCAATAATCAAATCGCTTGGTGGCGACGCGATGATAATGTTATCAATCATCAATAAACAACCGTTTGCATCAATTACTTCCACATTATAAATACCAAAATTTAAAATTGGGAAAGAATGATTTTCATTGGCAACAGAAGTATAAGAAGCAATAAAACCAAAATTATTATTTAAAACATATGTATATGGAGCAGTTCCACCGGCTACACCTTGCACGATTATTTGACCATAAGAAGTACCACCCGGATTGTTACATGTTATATCAACTGTTGATATAGTAAATGTAATCGGATTGGGTTCTGTTAACGTAATAGATGCTGTATCGGTACATGAATTAGCATCTGTTAACGTTATTTGATATGTTCCGGCTGTTAAGCCAGAGGTTTGTGTTCCATAATTTACTCCTGTTGAAGTGTTGATGATTTCTACCACAAATGGAGCTGTTCCAACAGCATTATTCGTGTTGATTTGAATTTCACCGTCATTCCCTCCATGACATAAAATTCCACTTACCTCAACAACAGAAATGATTTCAGGTAAAGTTAACGGATTAACCGTGATTGTTTGACTGTTAAATGTACAACCTTGTGCATCGGTTATCAAGAATTGATAATTTCCTGCATTGGCAGTTGTGTATGTAAAGTTGGTTCCAACTACATTTACAGCTGTTCCCAAAGCTCCTCCATTAAAAGAAACTTGATACGTAAATGGGGCTAATCCACCAGAAATGGTAGCTGAGATTAAAGCATTTGGTGATGCTGTACAATCTAATCCTTTCGTTAATGCAACATCTCCTGTTAAGGTTGGTTGAATGGTTTGTGAAACAGTTGTGGAACATCCATTAGCATCTGTTACAAGCACAGTATAACTTCCGGGAGTTAAATTAGCAAACGTATTTGAATTTTGTGATGGGTTTCCGTTGATACTATACGTATAAGGAACTACACCACCCGTTACTGCAATTACTAATGTAGCCCCATTAGCGTCAAAACATAAATCGGATGACGATGCAATTACAGCAACAGGATTCGTGGGTGTAGTTAGGTTGAACGTGTTGCTCACAACACAACCATTGATATCGTTAACCGAAATAGAATACGTTCCGGTTTGTGTTAAATTTGTAAATGTAGCATTTGATTGCGGACCAACTACTCCTCCATTAGGAAGCGTTAGTTGATATTGATAATTTCCCCATCCGCCGGCTGCTGTAATGATTACACTTCCATTTGCATTACAACTGATAGGATTGGCTACAAATGTAAAAGATAACGCACTACTTGGAGCTTGAACAATTGCGGAAGCCGTATCTGTACAATTTGTAACAGTGTCAGTCACAGTTATGGTATAGGTTGATGCGGCTAATCCGGTTAAAGAAATGGTATTTAAAGTCGCATTATTTCCTGAAGCAACCACCACATTTGCACTATTTACAACTTGATAATTGTAAGGATTAGAATGCGTTACCGCAAAAGAAATAGCACCATTTGAAGCACCAAAACACACTACATTGCTTATTGTTTGACCAATTACATCAATTATAGGTAACGGATTTATAGAATAGGTTTCTTGATATGAACAACCATTGCTGTCGGTTACTTCAAACGTATAAGTTCCGGCAGTTAGTCCCGCAAAAACAGGATTGTTTCCGTTGTTCACCGTTTGTCCGGCAGGTGCAATTATTTGATAGGTAAACGGAGCAGTTCCGCCTACCGGTGAAACTGTTACCGTTGCATTTTGTGCAGGACAAGTTAAGGCAGTTGCACTAAAAGTTGCATCCGTTATTTGATTGGGTGCTACAAGAGCAACACTATTGGTTTGGAAAACACAACCATTTGCATCTTGAATATAGATAGAATAATTTCCTGAAGCTAATCCTGAAAATTCAGAGGAAGAAACAAATGTTACTCCATCAATACTAAATTGGTAGGGAGCAGTTCCTCCGGAAATACTACCCGGAACGATGTTAATGGTTCCGGCATTAGTGATACAAGTATAATTTTGTGTTATTTGTGTTATTCCGGTTATTTGAGTGGGTTCAGTAATTGTGAATGAAGTCGAAAAATCACAAACGGTACTTCCTTGTGTTTGTATCAAAACAACGCTGTAGTTTCCTGCCGGTAAGTTGTTAAAAATACCTGAATTGTTTGTACTAATTACATTTCCATTCGCATCAATTAATTGATAAGTAATTTGATAACCGTTTGAATTGGTTATCGAATAACTGATAGATCCATTAGTTGCACCATGACAAAGGATATTTTGAATAGTTGTTGTAAAAGTCACATCTGGAGAAACAGATATGGTTACCGGATTGGAAGTTGAACTACAATTATTTCCATCCACAACTATAAAAGTATACGTTCCGGGTGTTGAAATCGAAAAATCATTGTCTGCTTGAAAATCAGCAGCTGTTGGATTTTGAGCAACACCATTTATAGAACCAATTGCATAAGAATAGGGAGGATTTCCACCGTTAGCAACAACAGTTATGATTCCGGTATTACAACCAATATTTTGTGTAACTGTTGCAACAATAGCTAAATTGTTTTGATTTAAAATAGTTACTGTTCCGGTAAATGAACAACCATCTTCTGTAACAACTGTAACGGTGTAAGTTCCCGGATTTAATCCATTAAAGGTATAATCATTATCAACAACCCATCCGCTTGTAGCACTAATAGGACTTGTAATACTAAATTGATATTGCGGTTGAGCTCCGTTTGCCTGAACACGAATACTTCCAAACCCGTTACAATTCGTATTTTGAGGAATTAAGTTGACTTGAAAATTGTTTTGTTGAATTCCAATATTTGGTAATTCAAATACGCAACCATCTGTTACACCAATTTGTGTCACTAGAACCGTGTAAACTCCGGCAGTTGAAATTGAAAAAACCGGATTGTTTTGATAGGGAACTAAAACGCTACCCGTAATTTGATCAACCAACTGAAATTGATAATCAGAAGGAAGATTCGTTATCGTGATACTTCCCGGCGTATTACAAAGAATGTTTGTTGATACATATTGAATATCCAATAAATTCGTGTAAACATTAAAGTAAAAACGGGTAAAACAGCCATCTTGATAGTTGATAGTTAAGCGATATTGTCCGGCGGTTGTTACATTAAAATTGGCACCTGTTCCTACTTGATTCCATTGACAAGAAGGATTATTGTTGGCACAATTCGCAATTCCTACAGCAGGACAACTAGCTTCATTTAATACTTCCCAAATAATACTCGTAGCATCACTAATTCCGGTTTGAATGAGTTGGCTATCATTCGTTCCGCATAAGAAAATATAAGGTAATTGTTCCCCATTATTTGGACAAGTTACTACTTGATCTGCAAACGGAATAACCGGATTGGTTTGAGTTGCTCCAAACAACAATACATTAAACGTTTGAGTAATACCAATACATGGTGGTGGTGCAGTATTCACAACCGTATAGGTTCCAACAGCAGAAACGGTAATGGATTGTGTATTTCCAATAACCGCACCGTTACTATTATACCAAGTATAAGTGTCATATCCATTAGCGGCAGTTAAAAGTAAACTTGTTCCACACAAATAAGCTTCTGTTGAAAAAATACAATCGTCAATATCAACCAAGAAGTTTGCCGGACCGGGTTGACCAAATCCACAACTGTCTAGTCCGGCAAAACTTGGATCATTTGATATCCAATTGCTATTTAAAACTCCTCGATAGGTTGTATAAGCTTGATTTTGAATTAAATTTGAACACGCATCTTCTAATTCACTACACGTTGTAGCTACTTGAACTCGAATGCGAATAGTATAAACAGGATCGCCTATTTCTACTAAATTATTGGGTATAGTAAAAACCAATTCGTCTAATCCCGGATCATGTGTGAAGGTCACCCCAGGAGCTCCACTTAAATCTGCCGAAATAAAACTGGTGTTGATTGGTAAAATATCTCTTATTGTAGTATTTGTAGCATCATCATTTCCTACGTTTTGAAAAGTTACTACATAATCTAAAAATTGTCCCAGGTTAACATCAGCCCCACCGATGTCGTTTCCTGCTAAATCTTCGACTGTTTTTACTAATTTAATATCTGGTTCTATGACTTCAATATTGAATGCATTGAAGAACATAAAGTAAGTGTCTTGTGTTGAGGTAATTCGAAGTGTTGCCGCTGTTTCATTGTTCGGAATTACACTATTTAAAGGGTTGGCAACATTGATGATATCGCCATCATAACCTAATGTATTTAAACTGTTAGGCACTCTGTTCAAAAAATCAACATTATCTAATGTTAATCTACTGTTGAAAAAATTATTTGTTGCATTTAGTATGTTTCCTAAAGCGGTAAAAGTAGCATTAGAAGCCGCTCTAAATAAAAGTTGGTCACCGGTAATTCGGTTGTCACCCTCTAAAGCTGCTGAAGCTAGTTTAGCCCGAACAGGAAAAGGTGGTGGCAAAGTGGTAAAGCCGGAATAGTTAATGTCAGTTTGACCGATTGTAGCTCGCACTCCGGCAAATCCGTCATAAGCGGTAATAAATTTTCCTGTCATGGTCGGATTTTCATATACAAAGAAAATGGTCCAACCACCTGAAACTCCTCCTCCATTCACAAATCCTTGTGTTGCACGTATGTTTGCTATGGTGTATTCACCTTCCGGATTAGTTAAACCGGTAACTAAAGAAGTAATATCAGCATAGCAGGCATACGGACTATTAGCAACAAAATCAGGACTTGTAAATCCGTCAAAAATCAGTTGACCGGTAATGTCTTGATAAATTCCCCCCGGTAATTTTAATTTAACTTGGTTAAAATCATTTTCGCGGATATTGTCTCCATCTCCGGGAGAAGTTGAAAAACCGTTGTTAAAACGATAGGTAGCTGACCAATATAAACCGGCATATACAATTTTGTTACAACCACTTGCTGGCAGTGTTAAGGTTGCACTACTAGAACTAAAGGTAGAAGCATCTCCGTCAATATCAATATAACGCATGTTTAAATTATCGTTATATTCTGAGGTGTTTCCAACCGTGTTATAAGGGTCGTTTGGTGTGTTGGAATTGGTTTGTCTGTTCACAATTCCGTTAGAAATCAAGGTCATATCTCCCTTCAAATTGCGTTGATACCGAACCGAAAAAGGAACAGCAACTTGGGCAAATGTGGCTAAGGAAGCAAGCATAAAACAACTGAGTAGGGCAATTGTTTTAAAGTGTGGTATTTGGGGCGTTTTCATTTTGGGGTGTTATTTGATGTTAATGTTCATTATCCAAATTTCTTCAAAGTAGGTATTATCAACATTCGTATAGTAAGTGATTAGGGCTTCACTCCAATCCGAATGTTTTTTTAGATACACATACCTGAAATTGTTTTTTGGGTTAATAAAATAATGGGCGTTTATACCTTGTTTTTTTAGCTTTTGAATAAAATCATCAGCAAAAGCAGGTTCAGAAAAAACATTAGCAATAATGTAAAATCCGGGTTCTTGATTTTCTACTTGTAAAAAATTTCCTTTTTTGGCAGTAGCTCTTTTTTTGTCGGTCAGTCTGGAATAGTACTCTTTGATTTCTTCATCGGTTAAAGTAAATTTTGAGTTGGTATTTGTTTTTGGTTCTTCTTTTTTGAGTTGGGAAATTTTAGCTTCCAATTCATTTTGTTTTGAATTATTTTTTTGAGATGACAATTTGATTTCTTCTCTTTTAGTAGAAGACTTCATATTAGATAATTTGTTTTCTAAATCACTTTTACTTTCTTTTTTGGCTGGGCTATTTTCGTTTTTTATAGTTGTTTTTGTGGTGGTTTCGATTGTTTTTTCCTCCGTAACAGTGGTTGATTTTGGTTCACAGTTACAATCTTTTTCAGCAATGGTTTTTTCTAAACGCTCAATGTATTGCATCATGTTGTCAATGCGTTTTTCAAAATCACCCTTTTTTAATTGTTCTTCAGCATCTTGTTTCAAAATGATTTCCAATAGTTTTAGATGTCTTTCATCCAACGTCATTTTTAATTTTTCAACTTCAATTTCTTTGTTGTACGTTTTTGTATCTTCATTTTCCTCATTTTCGTATTCCTCCTCTTCTTCCATTTTAACATTTGCTTTTAAAGGTTTTTTCTTTTTCAAAGCTGTTTTCTTTGACTTTGGAGCCGGTTCAATTACAATCGGTTCTTCAGCAATGTCTTCATATTCTTCTTCCTCTTCTTCCAATTCATCCACTTCTTCTAAAGGTTGTTTGATAGCTTTTGGTTTTTTTGCCAGAACTGTAGTTTTCTTTTTTGGAAGAACTTTTCTTTGCACATTTTCCTCATTTTCT
Source organism: Flavobacterium filum DSM 17961 (assembly GCF_000425465.1). GTDB lineage: Bacteria > Bacteroidota > Bacteroidia > Flavobacteriales > Flavobacteriaceae > Flavobacterium > Flavobacterium filum. Next base: position 248,141 of record NZ_AUDM01000003.1, read on the forward strand.
TTTCCGGCAAATCGATAAGAAAGCGTAATTTCATGCGTTGGACCAAAATTTACCAATCCATCGTTTATGACTCTTTCATAGGCATAACCCAATGATAATTTTTTGGTAAAATGAGCTCCAACACCAATATTTACGCCATAAAAATCATCAATCCCGGCTTGCACCCAACCTAAATTTGGGAAGTTGGTTATCACCGAACCACCATACACAAAATCATCCGTTTGATTCATTTTTCCTCTGGCAATCAATCTAAAAAATCCGTTTTCAAACAAGCCTTCTTGGTTTTGCATTTGATGATGATACATTACATGACCGGTATAGGTTTTTTGTGCATATTCTTTTACCATCTTACTGGATTTAAAATCATAATCCACAAAATTTTCAGCATAAACACCAAAATCAAAACTTCCCCATGTTACATTTAAAGCTGGTTTTACTGATAATAAAGAATTATTCCGCAATGCCATTATAGCTGGATCAGGTTCGTTGGTTACGGCTCTGTTTCGATCCACACCACTGTTGTAATACGCAACGTTGAAACCTAATGTCAACTTTACTTTTTCACGAATCGGAATTTGATAGGCATAGTTTCCTACGCCACCAAAACTGGTAATAATTCCTAAATTCTGCTGATAAATTCCAATCCCCACTCCTGCTCTTTCGCCATATTTCCCGGAATAAGAAAGCATATATAATTCAGGAGAATCATCAAATTGAATCCATTGATTACGATGATATAATGTGATATACGAATCATTTTCTCGTACTGCAGAAAAAGTAGGATTCATCATGAATCGATTTAATAATAAAGTGTTTTGTGTTGGTATCGTAAACGTCAATATAGGAGTATCTTGTGCTTGCAAATTTGCAAACACAACACCTGTAAACATTATGATTATCAACTTTTTAAACATTATTATTCGATTACGGTTATAGAACCTCTTTTAATAATTTCGTCATTTTCAGAAATGGTATAGTAAAATACCGGTTCTGTTTTGGCATATTCCAAAGTAGAATTTGGCCAGTTATTTTGATAATTTCTAGCTCTAAAAACGACTTTCCCTTTTGGCGAATAAATAATTACTTCTACCTCTTCTTTGTTCACATATTCATTCGGAATTGACCAAAAATCATTGATTCCATCGCTATTTATTGTAATTACATTTGGTACAACAATGCTTGTGTTTTCTACTACTGTTACGGTGAATGTTTTTGTGAATTCACAATCTCCTATGGTTCCGATAATGGTATAAGTTCCGGCTTGTGAAACAGAAAATGTATTGCCGGTTGCAATGATTTCATTATTTAAATACCAAGTATAATTATCTACACTACTTGCAATAACTTCTCTTGAACCACCTTGAATAATTGTTATCGCGTCGGCTATGTTTAATGTAATTCCATTTGTTGTGATGATATCAATAGCAATAGTATTCGATGAATATGTACATCCATCATAATCAATCGTCATAAAGTAATTTCCGGGTTCAGTTACGGTAATTGAATTTCCGGTACCGATTTCAGCGTTATTTTCAATAGAAAACCAGGTGAGAATATAATCCGGATTTGTAATATCTGATGATAAGGTTACGCTTCCTCCCGATTCGCATAAAACTCCATTAGATGATAAACTAAAATCATCTGAAATACCCAACTTTATTTCTACAACATTTGAAATAACAGAACTAAAACCTGGAATGGAAACGCGTAATTCATATAAACCATTTTCTAAATAAGACGCAATGTTATAAGTTGTAGTAGAGGATGAAAGTACTAATTCTCCATCCTTAAACCATTCATATACATAACCATACGAATTGTTTAAAACGGATATTGTTTCGGATGCACTTACAGCATTAAAGTTTGTAATTGATAACGTTGCTTGTTCACTTTCACAAGGTGAATAACCAGCATTTGCTGCAATTGTTATGTTGAAAGAATCAGGATAAACCAATTCAGTGACCGCCTCTTGTGTTGCATTACAACCCGTTGTTTGTGTAATGTTTACTTTGTAAATACCATTTTGCGTCACATTAATAGATGAACCGGTTTGTCCGCTGATGATGGCATTATTTCTAAACCATTCAAATGTTGGATTCACTGCATTTGTTGTAGCTGTTATTGTTTTAGTTTCTCCCGGAATAATGATAGAAGTTGCCGGTAAATTTAACGTTGCAGTAATACTATTTTGCTGTAAGTTCAAGGTATTAGAAGGAGAAGAACAAGTTCCGATAGATACAATTAAATGATAATTCCCCGGTTGATTGGTAGTATAACTTGATTGAGTGGCACCGGTAATTAATGCATTATTTCTGTACCATTTATAAGTAAATACACTACTATTTACGGTACTGTTAAGTTGTACTGAATTTGTTCCACATAATGTACCATTAGCTGAAATAACCGGCGTTGGAAGCTGTAAAGCAATTGAAACAGCATTTGATTCAATGGGTGTAAAGGTTGGAATGCTTACCCGAAGTTTGTAGGATCCGTTTTCTGTTGCATTATTAATGGTATGCGTTGTTCCGGTAGCTCCTGCAATTGGTGTATTATTCAACAACCATTGGTAGGTGAAGTTTGAATTGGGTAAAGTAACAGGAACATTACCGCTAGCGGTTTGGGCTATGATTGAATTTAATGACAGTGTAGAAGTGGTGACATTACACGATTGATAATCGCCTGAATTTTGAATGGTTACTGTAAATCCAATTGGATATTGAACCACAACGGTTAACTGTCTTAAAAAAGAGCAACCTTGTGTTTCCGTAACCGTAAGTTGATAAGTTCCTGGTTGTGTAACAGTATAATTTGCTGAGTTAGCACCTGCAATTACAACATTGTCTTTTCTCCAAACATAGGTTGGATTTATTGCGTTGTTAACCGAATTAATCTGGAGTTGTTCTCCCGGAATCAAAACTTCTGACGCATTTACATTCCAATCTACTTCTAATTGAATTAATTCTAAAAAGATAGCATTCGATTCAAAAACACAACCTCCAAACGTAATTCTTAACTTATAAGTTCCTTCCTGAGTGGCATTATACGTTGGACCGGTTGCTCCAGAAACGGCAACATTATTTTTAAACCATTGATAGGTATAACTTGTATTTTGATGAGATGAAGTTAATTGTCGCGGAGTTCCATCACAAATAAAATCTGCATTTCCGGCAGAAGAAATGGATAAATTAATTCCGGCAGTTACATTAACGGTCACAATATTGGAATACGAATTCATCACACAACTTCCATAATCTACAATGGCATAATAATTTCCGGATTGGGTTACGGTTAGAGAAGAACCTGTTGCACCTACAACTTCCGCAAAATTTCTATACCATTTATACGTTAAACCGGAATAAAACAAAGGTGAAGCAGCCGTTCCGGTATTATCTACACTCAAAGTTGTATTTCCGCCTTCGCAAAATGAAACGGTACTCACGTTATTATTAATTGAGAAAGGTTGATTATGAACAGCATAATATGCTGAAAATGCAACACTATTTGGACTCGTAACTGCCGGAGCCGTACTTCTAACACGAATTCTGTAGGCTTCTCCTGCAACGGTTGTTGGCATAGCAAATGAAACATTTACCGGAGAAGTAGTACTAGTTGAAGTAGTTAATGTAGTTGGTGAGCTAAAACTTCCGGTAGAATCGGATAATTCTACGATAAATTGGTTTCCGGCTTGAAGATTGGAAACTGGAAAAAATGTAAAACTAAGATTATACGAATTAAATCCTTGTGAAGCACAAGCTTGAGTAAAACCTAATGAAGGAGTTCCAATTACAATGGTTTGAGCATACCCTTCCCCATTGCTGTAGATAAGCAAGGAAAGCAAAGCAGTAAGATAATAGCTTGCAGGGGTAATTTTCCAAACCATAAAACATTCTTCATGTTGGATTGCTCTTACCCCAAAAGCAATCGGTTGTTATTTTTTGTAATTTAAACAGTCACTACACTACATTTAATTACGAAAAAAACGATAAATGGTTTTTATTTTTATCTGTTTTTGGATTTTGTTTTTCTAAAATTATACAAATATTTAGATAGCAAATTAAAATTAACATTAAAATCGATGAACGGTATTCAAGTTTGTGGGAAACCGTAAATTACTGTATTGAAAACCGTAAACGCCTATGTAGTTGGTCGATTATTTAGAAATATACTAACTTTTTAACACCGTTTTTTATAAAATCATTTTTCTGTTAATCGCTATTTTTTTTACGTATTTTTGTGGCTCATTTTTAGGAATTATGTCAGAAGAAAAGTCGCTCAATTTTATTGAACAAATTATCGAAGAAGATCTAAAAAAAGGTTTTTCAAAAGAAAAACTTCGTTTTCGTTTTCCGCCTGAACCAAACGGATATCTTCATGTAGGTCACGCAAGTTCAATTTGTTTGAATTTTGGATTAGGAATTGATTATCAGTCACCCGTGAATTTGCGTTTTGACGATACCAATCCCGCCAAAGAAGAACAAGAATACGTTGATGCCATCAAACGTGATGTGCAATGGCTTGGTTATCAATGGGCTGAAGAACGTTATGCTTCTGATTATTTTCAAGAATTGTATGATTGGGCGGTTGAATTTATCAAAAAAGATAAAGCCTATGTGGATAGCCAATCATCTGAAGAAATGGCTAAGCAAAAAGGCACACCAACGCAAGTGGGAACCAATAGTCCGTTTAGAAATCGTTCGGTTGAAGAGAATCTTGATCTTTTTGAACGCATGAAAAACGGTGAATTTCCGGAAGGAACGCACGTTTTACGTGCCAAAATTGATATGTCTTCTACCAATATGTTGATGCGTGACCCAATCATGTATCGCATTTTGCATAAACATCATCACAGAACAGGAGATAAGTGGTGTATTTATCCAATGTATGATTGGGCTCATGGCGAAAGTGATTATATCGAAGGTATATCACATTCCCTTTGTACACTGGAATTTTTGCCACACCGAGAACTATACGATTGGTTTTTAGACCAAATTTATGATAGTACAAAAGTGCGTCCGAAACAAAGAGAATTTGCCAGAAGAAACCTTTCGCACACGGTTGTGAGTAAACGAAAGTTACTGCAATTAGTACAAGAAGGACATGTTTCCGGTTGGGATGATCCGCGAATGAGTACGATTTCCGGGATGAGAAGAAGAGGATATACACCGGCTTCCATCCGTAATTTTGCTAAAACAATCGGTATTGCTAAGCGTACAAATTTAATTGATGTTTCTCTTTTAGAGTTTTGCGTTCGCGAAGATTTGAATAAAACAGCTCCTCGTGTGATGGCGGTTTTGAATCCGGTTAAGTTGGTTATTACTAATTATCCGGACGGTCAAGAAGAATGGTTGGATGCCGAAAATAATCCGGAAGAAGAAGTTTTGACCTACAGAAAAGTGCCTTTTTCTAAAGAATTATACATTGAAAGAGAAGATTTTCAAGAAGAAGCCAATAAAAAATTTTTCCGTTTAACGTTGGGAACAGAAGTGCGTTTGAAGAATGCTTATATTATCAAAGGTGAAAATGTTGTGAAAGATGCTGATGGAAACATCACCGAAATTCATGCAAGGTATGATGTTGATTCTAAGTCAGGTAGCGGAACAGAAGCCAGTCAACGCAAAGTAAAAGGAACCATTCATTGGGTTTCGATTCCACATGCTGTTGAGGCAGAAGTTCGCGTTTATGACCGATTATTTACACATGAAAATCCGGATGGTGATAAAGAAGTTGACTTTAAAAATTACATTAACCCTAATTCATTAGAAATAATTACCGGATATGTGGAACCAACTTTAAAAGCGACTAAACCGGAAGATAAATTTCAATTTCAACGTTTAGGTTATTTTTGCACCGACAAAGATTCTTCTTCAGAAAAATTAGTTTTTAACAAAACAGTTGGTTTGAGAGATACGTGGGCAAAAGTAGAAGCGAAGGAATAATTTTAAATAATAAATAAAATCAATTAAAAGCCGCATGTTGTTGCGGCTTTTCTTATTATTGTAAAAAATTATTGTTTTCATAAATAAAATAGACAAAAACAATTAAAAACGACTTTTTTAGAAAGGTTTTAAGAAAACAAAAATAATCAGCAATATGATTTTATGCTTTCTATTGTAAAAATGAATTTAAACGCTTCTAATTCGTTTTTCGTGTTTTTTTGTTCATTTTTACTTTCAAAAAACACTAAAATTAGAAATTCTGTGTTTTCCGTGTTTTCTGTGAGAAAAAAAATTTTTTTTTTAAGATTATTCAAATTATCAAAATCTGTGTTCTAAGAAGAAACAGAAAATTTAGTTCAAAAAAAAGAGACCCGAAGGCCTCTTTCAAAATTATGCATGTTCTTCGGTCGTACCGAATTCATCTTTTTTGTTTTTTCCAATTCGAGTGGTGCTATTGGCTTTTTTCATCGCCTCACCTACTTGGTTGCTGGCGGTAAAACTAGCGACCATATTGTTTAGCATATCACTTCCGGCTTGTGGAGAATTAGGTAATAAAATCAAGTTGGAATTAGCATCGGCACCAATCGCTTGTAATGTGTCATAATGTTGTGTAACCACAATCAATGCACTTGCTTCTTGCGAATTTATACCTACCTTATTCAAAACATCTACAGATTCTACCAAACCTCTAGCGATTTCTCTTCTTTGGTCGGCAATACCTTGACCTTGAAGCCTTTTACTTTCTGCTTCCGCTTTCGCTTTGGCTACAATTCTAATTCTTCCGGCTTCTGCTTCGTATTCGGCAGCGGTTTTTTCACGGTCAGCAGCGTTGATTCTGTTCATCGCATTTTTCACTTGAATATCTGGGTCAATATCAGTAATTAATGTATTGATAATGTCGTATCCATAAGTAGTCATTGCCTCGTTTAACTCACGTTTTACAGCAATAGCAATGTCATCTTTACGTTCAAAAACATCGTCTAATTTAAGTTTTGGCACTTCGGCACGTACCACGTCAAAGACATACGAAGTAATTTGATCGTGAGGATATTCTAGTTTGTAAAATGCCTCATAAACCTTTTCTTGAATCACTTTAAACTGAACCGAAACTTTCATTTTAACGAATACGTTGTCTTTGGTTTTCGTCTCAATAATCACGTCTAATTGCTGAATTCTAAGGTTAATTTTACCTGCAATACGGTCAATAACCGGAATTTTCAATTGCAACCCTGAATGTCTGATACTACTGAATTTTCCAAATCGTTCAATTACAGCCGATGTTTGCTGTTTCACCGTAAAAAAAGAAGCTAATAAAAGAAAAACACCTAATACAATAATAATGTAACCAGTCATAAAAAAATAGTTTTATATGTTATGTTATATGATACGAAATTTCTCGTACGTTTGTTACAATTTAATTCAATATTCATGAAAAGATATTTTTTGACCTATATTTTATTGGGTCTAACTACAGTAGCTTTTGCACAGTATGGAAAAGGTGATTATAATCATATTGGTTTAAGTTTGGGTATCAACCAAACGAGTCTTTATACTAGTAATTTCAATACTAAACCTAAAATGAGTTGGACAGGAGGTCTAGCCATCCGTGGAAATTATTACAATAATTTTTCAATGGTTTACGGTATGAATTTCACTGAAAATAAAATGGCAATTGAAACATTTTCAGGATTTTCAGAAAAAGAAGTAGAGTTAAAAATGATGGCGGTTCAAGTACATTTATTGCTTTGTTATAAAATTGCCGGAGGTCCGGTTTCTCTTGATTTTGGTCCGGTTTTGCAATTAAATGGGAAATTAAAATCTAGCACTACTGATGAAAATAATTTTATTGTGGGTAACGAATTGCTTCGCGTTAAAGATATAGAAGATGTAACCCCATTTAATTTTAATCTACATGCAGGAATTACGGGTGGTTTTGAAAATGTTCGACTCAATTTATGTTATCAATACGGCGTGACAAATATTCTTAATAATTTAAATAAACAAGAAGAAGTAAAGCTTTTGGCTGATGGAAAACTCAAAGGAAACCTCGGAGTCATCGCAGCAAATATTATCTTTTATTTTTAAAAAATAAGGCTCCAAATTTGGAGCCTTTTTTATAAAATTGTTATTGCTTTTTCAATCCGTTTAACGGTTTCTTCTTTTCCAATCAATTCAATAATATCAAACAAATGTGGCCCTTTTAAAGCTCCTACAAGGCTTAATCGAAGCGGTTGCATTACTTTGCCCATTCCAATTTCATTGGTGGTCATCCAATCTTTTAAAACGGTTTCGATGTTTAAAGAGGTAAAATTGTCAATCGATTCTAAAACTTCTATCACTTGTTTCATTAAAGCAGGTGTTTCTTCTTTCCAATTTTTAGCTGCTTTTTCGTCGTATGAAGTCGGTGCTTCAAAGAAATAATCCGCTAATTCCCAAAAATCGGACATAAAATTTGCTCGTTCTTTGATTAAACCCACGATTTTTGTCATTTCGAAGAAGGAGAAATCGCATTTTCCTGTTTTTTCTAAAACAATTTTCTGGAATTCATTCACCAAACTTTCATCACTTTGTTTCTGCAAATACTGATGATTAAACCATTTATTTTTCTCCGGATCAAATTTGGCTCCGGCTTTGTGCACGCGATTCAAATCAAATTTTTCCACTAATTCTTCTAATGAGAATAATTCTTGGTCGGTGCCGTCATTCCAACCCAATAAAGCTAAAAAGTTAATGACTGCTTCAGGAAAATAACCTGTTTCTCTGTAACCCGATGAAATGCCTTCTTCTGTTTTCCATTCCAACGGAAATACCGGAAAGCCCATTTTATCCCCATCTCGTTTAGATAATTTTCCGTTTCCAATAGGTTTTAAAATCAAAGGTAAATGTGCAAATTCAGGTGCTTCCCAGTCAAAAGCTTTGTACAACAAATGGTGAAGTGGGAGAGAAGGCAACCATTCTTCGCCACGAATTACGTGCGACGTTTCCATCAAATGGTCATCAACAATGTTGGCCAAATGATACGTTGGCATTCCGTCGCTTTTAAATAACACTTTGTCATCCAGTAAGTTTGTATCAAATTTGATGTCGCCTCGAATGATGTCTTTCAATTCTAAAACCTCATTCACAGGTGTTTTAAAACGTATCACAAAATCTTCGCCGGCAGCAATTCTTCTGTTCGTTTCTTCTGGTGACAACACCAATGAAGTATCTAATTTTTCACGGTTATGCCAATTATAAATAAAGGTTTTTCCTTGTTCTTCGTGCTGTTTACGATATTTATCTAAGGCTTCCGGAGTATCAAACGCATAATACGCCCAACCTGATTGGATCAATTGATCGGCGTATTGTTTATACAAATGCTTGCGTTCACTCTGACGATAGGGACCAAATTTTTCGTTTTTTCCAACCGTTTCAGAAGGTGAAATTCCTAACCATTCCAACGCTTCAAATATGTATTGCTCTGCTCCGGGAACAAAGCGATTTTGGTCAGTATCTTCAATACGCAGATAAAAGACACCGTTATTTTTTTTGGCAAATAGATAATTGAATAAAGCGGTTCTCACCCCACCAATATGCAATGGTCCGGTTGGACTGGGTGCAAAACGAACGCGAACAGGTCTTGACATTTGTATAAATATTTTGGCAAAGATAAGATTTAGTTTGCTTTTTTATGTTGAATAAAAGTTAGTAAACTATTTATTTCATTTCTTCCGGAATTCTCTTGTTCATGATTGAATACCATAGCGGAGGAATAAAAGACAAAACCATGGAAGTGGGATAGCCGAAAGGCAATTGTGGACTTTCCTCATGACATTCTAAAATTTGATATTCTTTGGTTGATTTGTAATGATGGTCGCTATGCCTTGTTAGTTCATATAAAATGATTCTTCCTAAAACATGATTGGAATTCCATGAATGTTTTTCAGAAACGCGTTCATATCGTCCGGAAGGCAACTTTTTTCTTTTCAAACCATAATGTTCAATATAATTGATGGTTTCCAACAAAAGAAAACCTACTATTCCGGCAGAAATCCCCACAAATAAAACTTTTAAATTAAAGAAAGTATATAAGCTTATTAAATAGGTGATTTGGATAATGGTAAACCAAAACATGTCATTTTTTGGAGAGAAAAAAGAAATGGTATCAATTTTATTGATTTTTTTCTGAATTTTCCAAGCTTTTAAATACGTTCCGCTAACGGATTGCCACCAAAAAGAATACAAGCTTTGATTGTATTTTGCCGTTGAAGGATCATCCGGAGTAGAAACATCTAAATGATGACCGTGATTGTGTTCAATAAAAAAATGCGTATAGTGACTCGGAATAAGCAATAGTTTACCTAGAATTCGTTCATAACGTTTTTTTCGATGTCCCAATTCATGAGCAACATTTATTCCGTTTGATCCCAAAATAATTCCTAAACTGAGCACTATTCCTATTAATTCATAAGGTTGTAACGACTTTGTTTGAACGATTGTAAACGTAAAAAAGAGACTTCCATATACAATTAGAACGTTGAGGTACAATAACCAATCAAAAAGCTTATTTTTAAGTCTTTTTTCTTTTTCTTCTTCTGAATAATTGGAATGATCAAGCGGTAGAATGTATTCCAAAATAGGAATTAAAACAAATACAAAAACCAATAAAAAATACGACCACAAACCTTGTTGAAATATACATAAAATTCCAACTAAAGGGATGCTGTATGCCCATAAGTATTTCATGATTCAAATTGTTTTTCTAAAATTATAAAATTCTTTTAAAAACTTTTAACTTTTGACTAAAAAATAAAATTGTACTTTTATCGGTTACAAGTAAAAGCCTTATTATTTTGGAAACAAAGTCGTTGATTTATCAAAAGTTAGAAGCATTTATAAAAAAATATTACACCAACGAATTACTCAAAGGAGTAATTTTATTTGTGGGTTTTGGGTTGTTATATTTCTTTTTTACGCTTTTTGTAGAATATTTTCTTTGGTTAAAACCAACCGGAAGAACCATTCTTTTTTGGACTTTTGTTGGAGTTGAACTTTTCTTATTATCGCGTTTTATATTGTTTCCGCTCTTCAAATTATTCAAACTTCAAAAAGGAATTGATTACAAACAAGCGTCTCAAATCATTGGAAATCACTTTTCTGAAGTAAATGACAAATTAATTAATTTTCTTCAATTGGCGGAAAACAATAAGCCATCAGAATTGTTATTGGCTTCTATAGATCAAAAAGGGAAAACCCTTCAACCTATTCCTTTTGGAAATGCAATTAATTTCAAGAAAAACACTAAATATTTGCCATGGGCAATTATTCCTTTATTGTTTTTAGCCTTTTTTATGCTTACCGGAAATAGCGATATTATTGCCGACAGTATGAATCGTGTAGTTCGTTACAATGAGAAATTTTCGCCACCGGCACCTTTTTCATTTGTGGTTTTGAATGATAATTTACAAACAGAGCAAGGATCAGATTTTATTCTTCAAGTGAAATCTGAAGGGAAAGTAGTTCCTGAAAACGCAATGATTATTATTGGTGATGAAAGTTATTATATGGAAAGTACCAAACCGGGTGTTTTTGAATATCGTTTTACGAAACCTTCAAAAAACATTACTTTTCATGTGGAATCCAATTCGGTTTCTACACCTGATTTGGAACTTTCAGTAGTGGCTGTTCCAACGATTTCAAACTTTGAAATGGTTTTGCAGTTTCCATCTTATTTGAATCGAAAAGCTGAAACGATTAAAGGTTCCGGTAATGCCATTGTGCCGGAGGGAACGAAAGTTAGTTGGAAAGTATCAGCATTAGCAACCAATCAAATTCAATATTTTGAAGGAAGTGCGTATTCCTCTTTTATTGAGAAGGATAATTTGTTTTCTTTCGCTAAAACAATACTACAAAACACAGAATATCAGATTCTTACTTCAAATAGTAAAGTGAAACATTATGAGAAATTGAACTATCAAATAACGACTATAAAAGATCAATTTCCAACCATTTCCGTAAATAACGCTCCGGATAGTTTAAGGGTTCAAAAAAACATATTAATTGGTCAAGTGTCTGATGATAATGGATTACACAAACTTCAGATTGTTTATTATCCAAAAAACAATGAACGAGCAGCGTTAAAATCTACTATTCCGGTTAAAAAGGAATTGTTTGATCAATTTGTGTTTTCTTTTCCTGGTAATTTGCCAATTACAGAAGGGGTAGCCTATGAATATTATTTTGAAGTATTTGATAATGATGCACTTCACAATTTTAAAAGCACAAAATCTTCTATTTTTTCAGACCGTATTAATACTGAAGAAGAGCGTCAGGAAGAGCAATTAAAACAGCAAAAAGACAATATCAATAGTCTAGAAAAATCGCTGAAAAACCAAGAAAAGCAATTATCTGAAATGGATAAATTGCAAAAAATGAGCAAGGAAAAAGAAATCCTTGAATTCAAAGACAAACAGAAAATTAATGATTTCATCAAACGTCAAAAGCAACAAGAAGAAATGATGAAAGAGTTTTCTAAAGAGTTAAAAAACAACCTGAATGAATTCAATAAAAACGATAAAGATCAAAAGAAAGAACAACTTGAGAAAAGAGCCGAAAATATTGAAAAGCAAACAGATGAAAATCAAAAATTGTTAGATGAACTTCAAAAACTTACGGAAAAAATCCAAGATTTAGACGTTCAGGAAAAATTAGATAAAATCAAACAAAACAGTAAAAATCAAGCGAAAAACCTAGAACAATTAGTTGAATTAACTAAAAAATATTACGTTGAAAAGAAAGCAGAACAGCTTACGAAAAAGCTTGATAAATTAGCCGAAAAACAAGAAAATTTATCAAAAGAAGATAAAGAAAACACTTCTGCTAAACAAGAAGAGTTAAACAAAGAGTTTGATAAATTACAAGAAGAACTTCGTGAACTTGAGAAAGATAATAAAGAACTGAAAAAGCCCTTAGATATTCCTTCAGACGAAAAACAAGAAAAGAGTATCGAAGAGGATATGGAAAAAGCATCTGATGAGTTACAGAAAGACCAAAAAGAGAAAGCTAAACCCAAACAAAAAAGTGCCGCTCAAAAGATGAAACAAATGAGCCAGAAAATGTCTGATAGTATGGCGAGTGGTCAAATGGAACAAATGGATGAAGATATTAAAGCGATGCGTCAAATACTTGATAATTTATTAGCTTTTTCCTTTTCGCAAGAAAACTTGATGAAACAATTTAAAGGTTTAAAGAAAGGAGCTCCTTCTTATAATAAGTTTTTAAAGAACCAACAGGATTTAAAGCAACAATTTAAACATGTTGACGATAGTTTGTTTGCGATGTCTTTGCGTAACGAAATGATTACTGAGAAAGTTACTGAAGAAATAGGTAAAGTACATTACAATGTTGATAAATCGCTTGAAACACTTGCAGAAGCAATGATTCCAAAAGGGGTTTCACATCAACAATATACCGTTTCAGCAGCGAATCGTTTAGCTGATTTTCTCTCTGATATTATGAATAGCATGCAAATGTCTATGTCTGGAATGGGCTCCGGAGCCGGTAAACCAAAACCAGGTCAAGGTCAAGGCGGTGGACAATTACCTGACATTATTCAAAAACAAAAAGGGTTGTCTGATAAAATGAAAGAAGGTATTGAAAAAGGCGACAAGCCCGGTGATGGAAAAGAAGGCGAGAAAGGTGACAAACCCGGTGGTAAAGAAGGCGAGAAAGGCGAGAAGGGAGAAAAAGGAAAAGGAAACCAAAAAGGCAATAAACCCGGCGAAGGTAGCGGAGGTGGTCAAGGCAACAATGACGGTGAAGAAAATGCTAGAGAATTAATGGAAATTTTTCAAGAACAACGACGTTTACGTCAACAGTTAGAAGATCAACTTCGTAAACAAGGATTAACACCCGGCGGACAAAAAGTGTTGGATCAAATGAAAGATGCTGAAAAGCAAATTTTGAACAAAGGTTTCAAAAATGAAGTATTACAACGCATGTTGAACATCAATTACGAAATGCTAAAATTAGAAAAAGCAGTTCAACAACAAGGCGAAGATTCTAAACGACAATCTGAAACCAATCAAAAAGAATTTAACAACAAGGTTAAACCGCTTTCGCCAGAAATGCAACAATATTTAAATAGTGTTGAGATTTTAAACAGACAAAGCTTACCTTTGCGGCCAAATTTTAACCAAAAGGTTCAAGAATACTTTAAAACAAATGATTAGTTTTAATTACGAAACCGATTTTGAACTCAGTAGCGAATCTGATTATGCTTCCTGGATTCAAAACGTGATTACATCCGAAAACAAAGAGGAAGGAGACATCAACTATATTTTTTGTGATGATGAATATTTACACAAAATAAACGTTGAATACCTCAATCACGATACGCTGACCGATATTATTAGCTTTGACTATAGTGAAGGAAATTTTTTACACGGAGATATTTTTGTTTCTGTAGAAAGAGTGACTGAAAACGCAAAAGAATTCAATGTTTCTTTTGAAAACGAATTGAAAAGAGTAATGGCTCATGGCGTACTTCATTATTGTGGCTATAAAGACAAAATCAAACAAGACGAATTGTTAATGCGTCAAAAAGAAGATGAAAAAATCAAAATGTTCCACGTGGAACATTAAAACAACAAAAAGCGTGAATTGTTTCACGTGGAACAAATAAAAAATATGTTTCAAGATAAGTATGATGTAATTGTGGTAGGAGCAGGGCACGCAGGTTCAGAAGCCGCCGCCGCCGCCGCTAATATGGGTTGTAAAACTTTATTGGTCACCATGAATTTGCAAACCATTGGACAAATGTCGTGTAATCCCGCTATGGGCGGAATTGCAAAAGGACAAATTGTGCGTGAGATTGATGCGTTAGGGGGTTACTCGGGAATTGTTTCTGATAAAACGGCGATTCAGTTTAAAATGTTGAATAAGTCGAAAGGTCCGGCAATGTGGTCGCCAAGAGTCCAAAGTGACCGAATGCGTTTTGCTGAAGAATGGCGTTTAATGTTGGAAAATACCCCCAATGTTGATTTTTATCAAGAAATGGTGTCGGGTTTGATAATTGAGAACAATGTAGTAAAAGGAATTAAAACTTCTTTAGGAATTGAAATCAATGCTAAAACAGTTGTTTTGACCAACGGAACGTTTTTAAATGGATTAATTCATATCGGTGAAAAACAATTCGGCGGAGGAAGAGCTGGGGAAAGTGCTGCCTTTGGAATTACAGAAGATTTAGTGAAACTAGGTTTTCAAGCAGGAAGAATGAAAACAGGAACACCTCCAAGAGTAGATGGGCGTTCATTGGATTATTCAAAAATGCGTGAGGAAAAAGGAGATGATAAACCACATAAGTTTTCTTATTTGGATTCAACACAGCCGTTGATACATCAAAAATCGTGTTGGATGACGTATACCTCTGAAACAGTTCATGATTTGTTACGTGAAGGATTTGATCGCTCACCAATGTTTAATGGGCGTATTAAAAGTACTGGCCCTAGATATTGTCCTTCGATTGAAGATAAAATCAATCGTTTTGCTGACAAAGACAGACATCAACTGTTTGTAGAACCGGAAGGTTGGAATACAGTTGAAGTATATGTAAATGGTTTTTCAACTTCCTTACCGGAAGAAGTGCAATATAAAGCTCTTCGTTCTGTTGAAGGATTTGAAAACGTGAAGTTTTTCAGACCGGGTTATGCTATTGAATATGATTATTTCCCGCCAACACAATTAAAACACACCTTAGAAACCAAATTGGTAGAAGGTTTGTTTTTTGCCGGACAAATAAACGGTACAACTGGTTATGAAGAAGCGGCCTCTCAAGGATTAATGGCCGGAATTAATGCGGCTCTTAAAATACAAGAACGTGATGCGTTTATTTTGAAACGTGATGAGGCGTATATTGGTGTTTTAATTGATGATTTAATTACTAAAGGAACTGAAGAGCCCTATAGAATGTTTACGTCTAGAGCGGAATACCGTACGTTGTTACGGCAAGATAATGCTGATGAGCGATTGACACCAAAAGGTCATGCACTTGGTTTAGCCTCTGATGAACGTTTAAAACGTATGGAATATAAATTTGGTGAAGCCGAAAAAATGGTAACATTTTTCAAAGAAACCAGTATCACGCCTGATGAAGCAAATCCGGTTTTAGAAGAAAAAGGTAGTTCATTAATGGTGCAGTCTGATAAAATGTATAAAGTGTTTTCAAGACCTCAAATTGATTTAAACGACATTGTTTTATTTGATAAAGTAAAAGAATATATTGCTTCACATGATTTAGACGAAGAAACTATAGAGCAAGCAGAAATTCAAGTGAAATACAATGGTTACATTGAAAAAGAACGAAATAATGCAGATAAGCTAAAAAGGTTAGAAGATGTGAAAATCCCTGAATCTTTTGATTATGATAAAATCAAATCTCTGTCGTTTGAAGCTAGAGAAAAGTTCAAAAAAATTAGACCGATTACCGTTTCACAAGCTTCGCGAATTAGTGGAGTTTCACCAAGTGACATTTCAATATTATTAATTTATATGGGAAGATAATTTCTTTGTTGTTTGCTGTTTTTAAAAGTGTTTTCGATTAGAATGAATTGAATGTTCCACGTGAAACGATTTTGTAAAGTCCAACAAACACAATAGCTAACAAAGGAAAAAGTAAAATATAGTACATGAACTTTTTGAAAGAACCTTACATTACCGTAAAAGATTATTCTGTCTCAGGAGAAGAGTTTGAGTTGTTGATAGATGAAAATCTTCAATTACTGAAAACGCATCCGCAGCCAAAAAATGAAGAGTTACAAAAGTATTATCAGAGTGAAGATTATATTTCACATACAGACGCAAAAAGATCGTGGTTTGAAAAAATCTATCATCTTGTAAAGCAAAAAGCAATTAGAGATAAAGTTTGTCTAATTGAATACTATAATGGCTCAAAAGGAATTGTTTTAGATATTGGTTCCGGAACGGGCGATTTTTTAGCGGAAGCCAAAAAACAAAATTGGAAAACAGTTGGAATGGAACCTAGCGATAAAGCCAAATCAATTGCAAAACAAAAAGGCGTTTGTTTAGTAGAATCGTATGAGGAATTAGAAGACCATTATTTTGATGTGATAACCATGTGGCATGTTTTAGAACATGTACCGGATTTAGATTTTCAAATCAATGAATTGAAAAGACTTTTAAAACCTGATGGTACAATTATCATTGCGGTACCAAATTATAAATCGTTTGATGCCCATCATTACGGAAAATATTGGGCGGCTTTTGATGTGCCAAGACATCTTTGGCATTTTTCTAAATCGGCTATTCAGCAATTGTTTGCTCAAAAAAATATAAAATTAGTAGATGTTAAACCCATGTGGTTTGATAGTTTTTATGTAAGTTTATTATCTGAAAAATACAAAACAGGAAAAATGAACGTTCTTTCTGCTTTTTGGATTGGCCTAAAATCAAATCTAAAAGGGAAAAAGACAAAAGAGTTTTCTTCTCACATTTATATTTTTAAAAACAGTTAACTACAATAACTTTCTCTCACCTTACTTTGAATCTAACTTAGAATTATTATTTTTACCAAAATTTATAACCATTTATTTATAATGAAAAAATCGATTTTTATTTTCAGCTTGTTATTAGCTATGGCATCTTGTGAAAAAGCTGCTGAACAAAAAGAATTCAAAACTGCTTATGTAGACACGTCTAAATTGTTAGATGAATATACAGAAGCAAAAGATATTGAAGAAAAATACAAAGCCAAAGGAGAGGAAATGGGCAAGCAGTTAGAAGCTGAATTGGTTCGATTTAGAAGTGAAGCTTCAAATTTCCAAAAAAATGCTCAAACATACGGTCCACAATGGGCACAACAAAAAGGAGCTGAATTACAACAAAAAGAACAAGAATTGTCATATGCTCAACAAGCTATTTTACGTCAATTACAAAACGAAAGCGGAAAAGAAATGGATAGCTTAGTAAAAGACATAAAAAAATACATTAAAGATTACGGAAAAGAAAAAGGATATCATTATATTTATGGAACCGGTGATGCCGCCTCAGTTTTGTATGCCAAAGAAGAATATGATATTACGAATGAAATGATTAAATTACTTAACGAAAGATATAAAAACAAATCATCTTCAGAAACAAAAGAAGAACCTAAAAAAGATAAAGAAGACACTTCAAAAAAATAAATTTAGCTAAGCCTTTTCAAATGAAAAGGCTTTTTTATTTTTGTTATTCCATTCATTTTTATAATTTTATAAAATTATTTATCTTCGTATTTTAAACTAAACGCCAAATGGAAATTACATCAGAAGCCAAACAGATTCTTCAATTCATTAATCAAACCAATTGTTCCATATTCTTAACCGGTAAAGCCGGTACAGGAAAAACTACTTTACTCAGGAACATCATCCAAACGACCTATAAAAACACAGTTGTAGTAGCTCCAACGGGAATTGCCGCTCTTAATGCCGGCGGAGTAACGATTCATTCTATGTTTCAGTTACCTTTTGGAGGATTCATTCCCGAATATATCGCTGGTTCAAGTATCTCGCAACATCAAAAATTCGAAACAAAGAATACCTTAGTCAAGCATTTTAAAATGAGCGGTCAAAAGAAAGCCGTGATGCTTAATATGGAATTACTCATTATTGATGAAGTGAGTATGTTGAGAGCTGATTTACTTGATGCTGTGGATTTTATGTTGCGAAAAGTCAGAAGAAAAGACAAGCCTTTCGGCGGAGTACAAGTTCTTTTTATTGGCGACTTATTGCAATTGCCACCCGTTGTAAAAAATGAGGAATGGCAAGTTTTACGCAACTATTACCGTGGAATTTTCTTTTTCAATGCCAAAGTAATTCAAGAAAAACCCCCATTGTATATAGAACTAACCAAGATTTTTCGTCAGACCGATGAACGATTTATATCCGTTTTAAACAACCTTCGCAACAACATCATTACTCAGCAAGATATGGAGGTGTTGAATGATTTTGTGAAACCTAGTTTTGATATCAAAACCAATAAAGGTTATATTACTTTAACTACCCATAATGTCAAAGCTGATTCGATTAATGCAGAATCACTGGATGAATTGGATGGAACATGTTATCGTTTTAAACCTGAAGTCGTTGGAGATTTTCCGGAAAAGATTTATCCTGTTGAAGAAATTTTGCAACTGAAAGTTGGAGCTCAAATCATGTTTATCAAAAATGATTTATCGCCGGAAAAGAATTATTTTAATGGGAAAATGGGTTTTATCAAGTCTCTATCGGATGAAGAAATTATTGTTCATTTTCCGGATGAAAATAAAACAATCGAAGTAGAAAAATATGAGTGGAAAAACATTCGCTATTCAGTCAATGAAAACACCAAAGAAATTGATGAAGAAACACTTGGTACATTTGTTCATTATCCTATTAAATTAGCGTGGGCAATCACTGTTCATAAAAGTCAAGGTTTAACCTTTGATAAAGCTGTTTTGGATGTTTCTCAAGTGTTTTTACCCGGACAAGCTTATGTAGCATTGTCACGACTACGTTCGCTTGATGGATTGGTTTTGTTGAAACCAATTCAATTAAACGGAATTACAAATGACCAAGAAGTGATGCAATATGCTGAAAATAAAGCAGATAATGACAAAATAGTGGCCGAACTTCAAAAAGAAACACATCAGTTTATTCAATCCTACATCAAAAATAGTTTTGATTGGCATGAGTTAGCTCAACAATGGCGTAATCATCGGTTTAGTTATCAAGAGAATGCTGAAAAAGCCGAAAAAGCAAAACATCAAAATTGGATCATTCAAACAGAAGAACAAGTTGCGGCTTTATTAGAACCGGCACAAAAGTTTATTGCCCAACTTCATAAGCTTTTTCATTCGGAAGAGGTTGATTTAACGCATATTTATCAAAGAATTCAAGCAGCACACAATTATTTTTTTCCAAAATTAGATACCGTTTTATTTGAACTTTTATTAAAAATGGAGGAAGTGAAACGGAAAAAAAGAGTGAAAGAGTTCATGACAGAACTAGCTGAATTGGAAGAAAGCACAACCAAAGCAATTCTACAATTGTTCAAAGCACTGAATATGATTGCTGTTTTAGCGGATAACAAAGAAATTAGTAAAGAAAATTTGATTTCGGATGAAATTCAGCACTACAAGCGAAATAAAATGCAAACGGTAATAGCACATTTCAAAACACTCAAAAACGATATAATTGAAGAAGATTCGGAAGAGGAAGATTTTGACCCGTATCAATATTTACCAAAGAAGAAAAAAGCAAAAGAGCAAAAAAAATCGACAATTCAAGAGACTTATGAACTTTGGCAACAAAACATGAGTTTAGAGGAGATTGCAAAAGCACGCGTTTTGACTAAAAATACTATTTACGGCCATTTCACAAAGCTTATTCAAGCAAAAACAGTTTCTGTGCATGATTTGCTACCAGAAGATAAAATAAGAGAATTAAACGCTCTATTTGAAGGATACAACGAAGAAAGTCTGACGCCTTTGAAAGAAAAAGTTGGCGATTTATATTCTTGGGAAGAATTACGATTGTTTAAAGCTGCAAAATCAATAGCTTGATTGCAATAAAGCAACAGTATCAATACGGTTTTTGTTATCTATCGCTTTTAATTTTTTTGCTATTTCATCATCGGATTGTGAAACCACTAATTTCAGAAAATAATAATTGGCTAAATTATGATGATGAATTGTTGCTTCATTCCATGTAGATAATTCCAAAGCTAATTTCTGAAAGTTTTGACTAAAAGCATCATGATATAATTGCATTAAAGCTAATTTTTCTAAATTTTTTTTGTTGTTGAACAATTTCTTTTTTGTCAAATTTTCAGCATTTTGAATATAGGAATTAGCCATTTCAAGAAAGGTGCTTTTTGCCCGATCGTTCACTTCTTGCGAAATAAGATAATAACCTTCGGCAGCTTCTAAAAGGTCATTCATAGAATTGGAGTTAAATTTTTTAAATCCATTAGCAATTTTTTCTGTTGAAGTTGTATAAAATTGTAATTCTTGTAAAAAAACATTACTGTATTTTATATTGTCAAAGCGTTTGATAATCTCACCGGAAGCATCTACTAATAAGGCTTTAGGTGTAGTATCTTCAATAATATTATACAATTTAAAAGGATTTTCGTTTTTAGGTAAAAATCCAATATTTTCAGAAGGAAAGTAAACAAAGCGATTGATTATACTACTAAGTTGTGGAACAAAATTAAGTTCACTATCTATTCTTCCACAATCGGAACAATCTTTTTGAATAAAGAAAATAACAATTAGTTTCTTTTCCTTTTTAGCTAAATATTTATAATAACTATAATCATAGCAAGCAAAAGAAAGCTGAGTTAAGCACAAAAAAAGGAACGAAAAAAGAACTTTTTTATTCATATCCAGAAGTTTACGTAAAACAAATATACTAAAATATGTTAACCAACACTAATTCAGCCAATAAACAGCTAAAACTGCCGGTATAAAATAAATCACAATCGTTCTTGCTCCATCATAATCTTTGGCTAAACGTTGTCCGAAAAGTAAAAAAAGAAGTGTGATACAACTCATCACAGCGGCATAAAAGCCATATTCTCGGTTGCCGTTGTATAACAATTGAACCATGCCGGCAATGGCTAAAATACTGGTAAATAATTCTAATACCAATATAAAACCCAACGCTTGTGGTACAACATTTTTGAGTAGTGTTTTTGAAAAATGTTCTTTTAGCCAAGCCAAATTATCCTTCCAATAAAATAATTTGTCGTAACCGGATTGCAAAAAAGTCAATGTTAAAAGCAAAAGAATCAAAAAAGAAGCCGGATTGTTCATGCGTTTATTTTTTATGAATTAAACGAGTTAATTTAATCGATAAATCGGTTAAAATGATTTTCGCATTGCCGTTGCGTTCAATATGATACATGGCATCGTTAAGTTCTTGATAAATAGCCAAAATATTATTTCCGTTAACAAACGGAGCAAAATTTTCTAATTTAAACTTTTCTACTTTTGGTTCTAAATACACCAATGAAGTAGCTTGATAATTCAACAATAAGGCTTGGCGAAACATTTCAATGCAAAACGATAAAAATTTCTTTTGCGTTTCACGACCTAACTTGGCAATCTCTTCACTCCATTCAATTAATTCCTGAATGGCAGCCGCATTTCCTTTCGCTTTAAATGCAGCACGAACCCAAAGCACAAACCATTGTTCAAAAGGTAGATCTTCGTGATCATCACTCAATAATTTCAATGCTTTATTGTAATTTCCTTGAGCTTGATGAGCGATTTTTGTAGCTGTTTTTCCATCAAGTTGACGTTTCTCAACCAAGGCTTCTACGATTACATTTTCCGGCAAACCATTAAAATCAATCACTTGACAACGCGATCGAATAGTTTGAATCAAGTCTTCTGCCTTTTCAGTAATTAAAATAAAAACCGTTTTGTCGGTTGGTTCTTCTAAAATTTTCAGCAATTTATTAGATGCAGGAATGTTCATTTTATCAGCCATCCAAATAATCATTACTTTGTAACCGCCTTCATACGACTTAAGTGAAAGTGTTTTCAATATTTCTTGTGCGTCATCCACTCTTATTTCACCTTGCTTGTTTTCAACACCTAAAAGGGTAAACCAATCAAACAATTCGCCGTAACTATTTTCAGATAAAAATCTTCTCCAATCCTGAATAAAATCAATGCTTTTTGGTTTAGATTTTACTTCGTCCGTTGTAACCGTAGGATAAATAAAATGCAAATCAGGATGGGCAAAATGTTCAAATTTTAAATTACACGCATCGTTTCCACCTGTGTTTTCGTTTCCTACATTTCCACACAAAAGATATTGGGCATACGCAATCGCCATGGGAAGTGTTCCGCTGCCTTCCGGACCCACAAAAAGTTGAGCATGAGGAATTCTCCCCAATTGAATACTTCGGGTTAAATGATTTTTAATGTGTTCCTGACCTAAAAGTTGACTAAATAGCATAAAGCAAATATAAATTATTTTCTTCCCTCAACCCTGTGAAAAAATCTATTTTTCTATTTGAATTCCTTTTAAATACTGATTTGTATGAAAAAAGAAATAAATTTAACTACTTTAATCGGTAAAAAACGCATTTTGTCGTCTATCTTTAGTACATTTGAACCCAAATGAATTGTTGGAAACCGGTAATATTCTCACCAAAATGAGATTGTGTATGCAAAACAATAGACGTCAATATTTTTTATTAGCCTTGATGTTAGCCATTTTTAATGGTGGTTTTGCACAATTAACCGTTCCTTTTAAAGAACGTTTCAAGGTGACCTTAAAAGGAGACATGACCATTATTGCCAATTCCATTCTTAATCGAATTGATAAGAAAAATTCACCCAACGACCCTTATAACGACCAAAGTATTGATGCCATTACCAATGATGAAGCGGATATGGAATATATTGATATAGACAATGATAAAAATACTTTTTCATCCAGTAGTGCAGCACTCTTTGATAAAAATGAAGCAGGAAAAAAAGTAGTTTTTGCAGGGTTATATTGGGCGGCTACATACAAATATGAAAGTGGTTATAAAAAAGGCGAAGATAAGTTTGTAGCATTTGATAAAACCAGAGAAACCTTTGATGAAGTATTGATCAAACTGCCTACAAAAAAAGAATATATACCGGTAAAGGGAGAGGTTATTTTTGATGGTTTGAAAGACAAAAAAATGAGAGATGTTGCTCCTTATGCTGTGTTTGCCGATATTACTGAGATAGTTTCTACTCTTGAAAATCCGTTTGGTTTTTATACATTAGCAAATGTTAAAGCAACCCAAGGAACACTTTTGGGTGGAACTGCGGCGGGCTGGACCATTGTTTTTGTGTATGAAGATGAATCAATGAGTGAAAAATATATTGCCATTAATGATGGATTTGGTGGTGCCTCACTAAACAGCATCGATATCAAGTTTAAAAACTTTGAAACACCTGCAAAAGGTGATGTAGTAATCAAAATGGCAGCATCAGCTCTTGAAGGAGATTATCAAGTGGATGGTGATTTAGTGATGTTTAGCTCTTCAACACAACCTTCTTTTTCCAACATAAAAACTTTCACCAGAAAGTATAGTAATTTTTTTGATAGTTCGATAACGGTAGAAGATGAGCATTTTCGTTACCGAATTCCGGATAGTAAAAATACGCTGGGCTATGATGCATTTCTTTCAACGCTTCGAAATCATAACAATTCCATAATTAGCAATAATGCTACCGAGGCAACGGTTAAATTTAAAACATCAGGTGATTTATTCTATTTGTTTTTTTGTGCGTTAAGCATTGAAGCTAAGCCCGAGAAAGTAAAAGAACCACAGGACAACACAAAAATAGTGTATGTTGATAATACGTTTAAAAAAGTAGATAAAGACACCAATAGTGAAGTGGCAAGATTAGAACTACCAAAACAAAAGGAAAAACCTGTAGAAGTCGTTTCTGAAAGTAAACCAGAAATAAAACAGAATTCGGTTGCGGTGGTTAATCAACTATCTGCTAAAAATCCTAAAAAACAAAAATCGGTAACTAAAGATGAAGCCGAGCAAACACTAAAGGAAACAACCACTCCAAAAGTTCAAACTAAACCATCTATCGCGGCGGTAACGGATTCTAAACCCTCCCAAGCGAATGTAAAAACTGAGCAAAAGGTGAGTAAACCACTTCAAGAAGAACCAAAATCATCAAGTACCGCAACTTCTTCGTTGGAGCAAAAAATGAACATTCCAAATACGCCAAAAGGATATTATATCGTGGTAAATGTTTTTAATGAAAGAGTAAACGCGGCCCGTTTTATGATGAAATTAAGACAAGACGGATTAGAGCCCGATTATTTTATAAATCCTGAAAACAACTATTTATATGTTTTTTTAACCTATTACAAAAACAAAGAGGAAGCAGAAAAAGCAAAAGACTCAAAACTCAACAATCGATATACTGAAGAAATGTGGATTTTGACCGTCAATATCGATTGATAAAAATCAGTTTCTTTTTCAGTTGAAAAAACTAACTTTGTAAAATTAGTAAACCAAAAAAAATAAACCATGAAAACATTGTTTGACTTCAATTTTAAAAATAAAAAAGCATTAATCCGAGTAGATTTTAATGTGCCACTTGATGAACATTTTAATGTTACCGATGCCAACAGAATTGAAGCAGCAAAACCAACCATTGATAAAATTTTGGCTGATGGAGGAAGTGTGATTTTAATGTCGCATTTAGGAAGACCAAAAGGTGTTGAAGAAAAGTATTCTTTAAAACATATTGTGTCGAAAACTTCAGAAATACTAGGTATTCCGGTGAAATTTACAAGTGATTGTATTGGAGAAATTGCTGAAAAAGCAGCATCAGATTTACAACCAGGCGAAGTTTTATTATTAGAAAACCTTCGTTTTTATAACGAAGAGGAAGCAGGAGATGTAGAATTTTCAAAAAAATTAGCTTCTTTAGGCGATATTTATGTAAACGATGCTTTTGGAACAGCTCACCGAGCTCACGCTTCTACTACCATAATTGCACAATTTTTCCCAAATGATAAATGCTTTGGAACATTATTGGCTAAAGAAATCGACAGCTTAAACAAAGTATTAAAAGACAGTAAAAAACCGGTTACCGCTGTTTTAGGAGGTTCAAAAGTGTCATCTAAAATCACCGTAATTGAAAATATTTTAGACAAAGTTGACCACATGATCATTGGCGGCGGAATGACATTTACCTTCATCAAAGCGTTAGGCGGACAGGTTGGAAATTCAATTTGTGAGGATGATAAGTTGCAATTAGCCTTAGACATTCTTCATTTGGCTAAAGAAAAGAATGTTCATTTACATCTACCTGTTGATGTTGTAGCGGCTGATGCTTTTTCAAACAATGCCAACACTCAAGTTGTAGACGTTAGAGCTATTCCTGATGGATGGCAAGGGTTAGATGCCGGACCAAAATCGTTGGAGAATTTTAAAGAAGTAATTATGAATTCTAAAACCATTTTATGGAACGGACCATTAGGTGTTTTTGAAATGGAAAATTTTGCCAACGGTACAATCGAATTAGGAAATTTCATCGCAGAATCAACTGCCAATGGAGCCTTTTCTTTAGTAGGCGGAGGCGACTCAGTGGCGGCGGTGAAACAATTCGGTCTTGAGTCAAAAATGAGTTATGTGTCAACCGGAGGAGGAGCAATGTTGGAAATGCTTGAAGGAAGAACCTTACCGGGAATTGCCGCAATTTTAGAATAATCATACTTTTAACAATAAATAAACAACATTTATCGTTGTATCTGTTTATGTTTGCAAAAACAGACTAAACAACTGATAAATAAAAGATTACCCAAAAATGAATTTTCGTAATACCACACTTTCATTATTTTCGTTTTTTTCGTTGGCTGTAATGGCTCAAGATTCCACTTTGGTGGGAACTTTAACGCAACAAGAAAACAAAATTTCCTATTTAGATTCCATCAAAAAAACATTTGTCAAACATGATGTAGCAGTTTGTGTAGATGAAAGATGGATGAGCGAATTAAGCAATCAAGATTTATTTCCCGAGATGATTGCGGATATTGAAAATCTTAATCCGGATATCAAGGTTGATTACGATTTATCTACTGATTTGTTAAAAGAGCGATTAAAAATTTTAGATTCAAAATCAGCTTTTCATATCGAATATAATCAAGGTTTGGAAAATATCATTAAGCATTATCTGAAAAATCGCAAAAAGGCGTATGAAAGATTAATGTCGTTATCACAATATTATTTTCCATTCTTTGAAGAGGCTTTAGCTAAGTATAATGTTCCGTTGGAAATCAAATATTTAGCCGTTGTAGAGTCAGCTTTAAATCCTAGAGCGGTTTCAAAAGCTGGAGCTACAGGATTATGGCAATTTATGTATGGAACCGGAAAGCAATACAATCTTGACATCAACACTTTTACCGATGAAAGAAGCGATATGTTAAAAGCCACTGAAGCGGCTTGCCAATACATGGTGAACATGTACGCCATCTTTGGTGATTGGGACTTGGTTTTGGCTTCTTACAATGCCGGACCGGGAAATGTTACGAAAGCTATCAGAAGATCCGGTGGAAAGCAAAATTATTGGAACATTAGACCTTATTTACCTAAAGAAACGCAAGGTTATGTGCCGGCTTTTTTAGCTACAATGTATGTTTTTGAATTTCACAAAGAGCATGGAATTAAACCTAACAAACCGGTAGCCAATCATTTTGCAACGGACACTATTTTAATTAAAAACAAGATTTCGTTCAAGCAGTTGTCGGATGTGTTAGACATATCTGTGGAACAATTACAGTTTTTAAACCCATCTTACAAAAGAGATTTTATTCCGTTTATCAAGGATAAAAAGCACTATGTTCGTTTACCTTTAGATAAAGTGGCTATTTTTACATCAAACGAGCCTAAAATCTATGCTTACGCTGAATATGAATTTAATAAAAGAGAAAAACCATTTTTTAATCCTGATTATGTTGCCGGTACCGAAAGTGAATCTGTAATAAAAACAAAATACCACAAAGTTAGAAGAGGCGAAACATTGGGTGGTATTTCTAAAAAATATGGCGTTACAATTTCTGAAATAAAAAAATGGAATAAGTTAAAATCTAATAGTGCTCCATTAGGTAGAAATTTAAAAATAATTACAGAAGAACAAGTTGTAGCAGTGGCAACACCTGCTAAATCAAAATCAAATGTTGCTGAAAAAGTACAAGACTCAGTGCTTCAGAAAAGCCAAATCAAACCGAATGAATTACATGTAGTTGAAAAAGGAGAATCATTATATAGCATTGCTAAAAAACACAATGTAACAAGAGATGATATAAAAACGTGGAATAATTTAGAAGATGAAAACATTTTAATCGGTTCTAGTTTACTTGTCTCTGCACCAATTGAGTTGATAACTGAAAATTATATTGTGCAGGCTGGTGATAATTTAATTCAAATTGCCAAAAAATATAATGTTTCAGTTGATGAGTTAAAAGAATGGAATGAATTGGAAGATTCAAATGTTAAGATTGGAACAAGTTTAAAAGTTTTACTTCCTGAAAAGCAAGAAGTTGCACAGGTTGAAGCAAAGCCCGTAAAATCAGAACGTCAATCTAAATATCAATCAGAAAAGGTATACATTGTAAAAAAAGGTGACTCTTTATTTAGTATTTCTCAAAAAATAAAAGGTGTAACCGTGTCTGATTTAAAAAAATGGAACGGTATTAGCAGTGGAAAAATAAAACCGGGAATGAAACTAAAAATTAGTGGTTAATTTTAGTGATTCCAAAATATAATTTCCATGAAAAAATTAGCGTTATTTTTTGCCTTTTCAGTATTGTTTTTGTCTTGTAAAGAAGAAAAAGACGATTCGCTTTTAAAAGAATCCTCAGGAAGAATTAATCACTTATCTGTTATTATTGATAATCAATTATGGAATGGTGAAGTAGGTGACAGCATCAGAAGTAAATTTGCTGCTCCGGTTGATGGTTTACCTACCGAAGAACCTTTGTTCACCATCAAGCAGTATATTCCAAAATTATTCGAAGGATTTATGACTAATAGTAGAAATATTTTAGTCATTACTAAGAGTGAAGAATCAGGATTTGAACTGAAAGAAAATGAATTTGCAAAACCTCAAAATGTTGCTTACATCAGTGGCCAAACAGTTGAGGAACTTCTCTTTTTAATTGAAGAAAACGCTGATGAAATCATTAAAAAGTATAAAAAAACTGATATTATTGAAAATCAACGTCGCATTTCTATGTCACTTTTAGACGATACCAAAATTCAAAAGAAATTCAACGTTAAGTTAAAATTACCTACCGCCTACAAATACATCATCGAAGAAGATAAGTTTCTTTGGATACGAAAAGAATTACCATCTGGTAACAATAGTATTTTGATGTACGAAGTTCCAATTAAGCAGTTTGAAAAAGATTCGAATGTGGTTTCCAATATTATCAGAGTTCGTGATTCAATTGGTGAAAAACACATCCAAGGAACGCTTCCCAATACTTTTATGATTACCGAAGAAGCGTATGCTCCTTATTTGTTTTTTATCAAATTAGACGGTAAAAAAACGTATGAAACAAAAGGCAATTGGTTTCTGAAAAATGATTACATGGCCGGTCCGTTCATTAATTATGCCATCAAAGACGAAAAAAACAATCGTTATTTGGTTTTAGAAGGGTTTTGTTATAATCCTTCTCAATCCAAAAGAGATTTGATGCACGAATTAGAATCGATTATTCGCTCTGTGAAGTTTTTGTAATGGAATAATTTAAAAACAGAAAACGCTACAACTTTTAATTTTGTAGCGTTTTCTGTTTTTATTATTTTCTCTTATTACTCTGAAAAATTCGATACCCCAAAATTATAGATAATGTTGAATATTTTGTGTCGTAGAAACGCAATCTGTTTAGCAAATCATTATTAAAACAATACCTTACTTCAGCACTTAATTTGTTTTTATAGTTATATCCTAAACCAAAAATTGGCTCGTAATCGGTTGTGCTTCCTTGCCATTTTAAATCGTTAAACTCAATAAAACCTTGAGATGTCTTAAGTTTTGCATCAAGTTTGGTTGGAAAATCGAACATATAAAATGTATTGATGAAAACCCTAGAATTTTCATTAATATACATATTATAACGAATACCAATTGGAATATCTATTGAGCTATAATCTATAATTGATTGAGGTTCTCCATTAGCATTTTTAACCGTTCCTTTAAAACTTGAAAAACTTGGGTCAATTAAAAGAGCCCATTTGTTTTTGTTAATACCTAATATAAATTCAGCTTCTAAACCAAGGTATATAGATGTAGCGTTTTCATATTTATAATTTCCATTAACAACTGGATTTGATAATTCTAGTGAAGATGAGTTTAATCCAGTTTTTGCATATAAATTCAAAATAGACTTACTCTTATTGGTGTTATCCATTACTAAATTACTGTTTTGTTGATTGTATTTTAGTATCAATTTTGAAATTTCATTATAATTATAGCTTAGTTTTTCAATTTCTTTTAGTTTAAAGTCATTGTCTTTTACTAAATTCCAAAGTTGATTTCTAAACATATTGTTTTCTTTATATCGGAGTTCTGAAACTCTATATTTTTTATACACTAAAGTTTCCAACATTTCTCCTTCTTTAATTACGTAATATCTTGCAATTCCTCCTGAATTATAGACATATAAATTAATTTTACCTTCAATTAGAACCTTTAAATAACCTGTTTTTATTGCAAATTCTGGTGTTCCGTTATTACTAAGTTTTGAAGCGATATCAGTTGATTTGTCAAAATCAAATACCATTTTGATGTATTTGTTTCCTTCATCCGTTCCAAATTCATTTACGTTTAATAGATTCCCTTTTTGTATTTCTCCATTTTCAGAAAGTTTGTACTCAAATTCTTCGGGGTTTTTAGCCCAATCCATATTTTTTATTAAACAGTTTTTTCGAACACCAAAATTGTCAACAAGGTATCCATTTTCAAATTTAATTTGAGCGTATATTTGTACATTCAAAAAAATCAGAATTAAAAGCGTAGTTTTTTTCATAATTTAAAAGGTTTTGATGTTTTAAAAATAATAAAAAACTTATAAAAATGATTTTTATTTTAAAAAAGTTTAATGAATTATCGATTGATGAATTATATAAGATTCTTCAACTGCGTAGCAAAGTGTTTGTAGTAGAGCAAAATTGCGTCTACCAAGACATTGACGGCAAAGACCAAAAAGCTTTTCACCTTCTGGGTTTTTTTGAAAACGAAATGGTAGCCTATGTTCGTATTTTTAAACCCGGTGATTATTTTGAAGAAGCATCCATTGGTAGAGTAGTTGTCAAACAAAAATACCGCGACAGAAAATGGGGTTATGATTTGATGCAAAAAGCAATCGAGGTAACCAAATCAGAATTAAATGAAACCAACATCACCATTTCCGCTCAGTTGTACCTTCAAAAATTCTATGAGAACTTAGGTTTTGTGAAAACCAGTGAGGTGTATTTGGAAGATGATATTGAACATATTCAAATGAAAAGAAGTATTACAACTTAGTAATCACTAACTCTACCCGTCTATCCAATTCCGGTCCTTTGCCAAGTGGTATGGTGTTTCCATATCCTTTAAACGTTAAGCGTTCTTTCGGAATTTTTTTAAAAATGAGATATTTATAAACGTTTTCAGCTCGGTTATGCGATAACTTTCGCTTTTTGGTGCCTTTGTCAATGGCTTCTTTGTGATTAGGTGGCGTGCAACAAATATGCCCTTGAATTTCAATAGAAATGTTTTTGTGCTTCAGAAGCATTTTTGCCACCTTATCCAATTCGTTTTTACATTTTAGGGTCAATACGCTGCTACCTCGTTCAAAAAGCATATCAGAAAGCATGATGCGATCACCCACAATGTTTTCTTTGTTAAAAGTGCTGTAAACGCCGGGTATTTTTAGTTCTACTTTTGGAAGCGGCTTCATGTTCAGCACAATATCCACTCTTCGATTTTTAGAACGAACAGCCGGTAAATTATCTAAAATATCATCTTCAATTAAAATTCTTCCTTTTCCCTCAATTGTTACAATGATTTTATTGGTAATGCCGTTTTCAATGATTTTGTTTTTTACTTTATTGGCACGTTCGGTAGAAAGTTTTCGGTTATATTCATCTTTTCCAATATCGTCACAATACCCAAAAATTTGGATACTTTCAATTCTGGTACTGTCTGTTTTTTTGATAAAATCAATAATTTCAGAAGTTTTTCGAGCATCGATATCTGATTTATTCGTTTCAAAATAAATGGAATGCACAATTTCTTCTTGTGCTGAAACTTCAGACACCAAACAGAACAACATCAAAAGCGAAAAAAGGCGTATCATTATTTTTTGATAATTTTATTGTATTCGTTACTATTAGCCAACAATTCAGTTCCTTTTTTTACCTCAGAATTATTTTGAATATAATACTGATAAAGCCCTTCTTTGTATTGATAACGTTTGATCAATTCATCCAAAAGCAACTCTTTGATTTCAATTTTGTTCTTGTCTAACTGAATATCCTCACTTTTTCGTAAAGCAGTCAATAAGTTTTGGTATTCCGTTTTGATGTTTTCGTCAATTTTTTCGTTTTGAGCGGCTTCTAGCGTCTTTTTTAATTGTTTTTCAGTCTCTGTGTCGAACGAGAAGTTTTTTTTCTTTAAAAACGCTTTAAAATCATTAAAATCTGCATCTGTAATAGTTGGAATCGTGTTGCCCGGATTTGGATTTTTATAAAAATAAGCTGTAGCATAATTAAAAATAGCATCATTTTTCTGAAGAGCTTCAGCAATCGCACTTAATTTTGTTTCTGCTAATTCTACATCGGGTTGAATTCCTCCACCATCATAAACGGTTCTTCCTTTTCTGGTTTTAAAGGCATTGAAGTTTTTTGCGTCGGTTTTAATCGCTTTTCCTTCCGCATCTTTTTTCGAATAATCCAAGGCTTGAATACATCTGCCGGAAGGCGTGTAATAACGGGAAATCGTCACTTTTACCTGTGTTCCATATGTTAAATCCAACGGTCTTTGCACTAATCCTTTCCCGAAACTGCGGCTTCCCACTACAACGGCACGATCCAAATCTTGTAACGCACCGGAAACAATTTCACTGGCAGAAGCACTTTTTCCATCCACTAAAACCACCAAAGGAATGTCTAAATCAATTGGTTCGCGTGTGGTTTTATAGGTTTGATTGTGTTTTTCAATTTTGGATTTGGTGGTCACAATCACTTCTCCTTTCGGCACAAATAAATTACAAATGTTAACAGCTTCTCCCAATAATCCACCAGGATTCCCTCGTAAATCTAAAATGATACGCTCAGCACCTTTAGATTTCAAATCCAATAATGCCGCTTGTGTTTCAAAAGAGGCTTTTTTATTGAATTGGGTCAAAACTATATACCCGGTTTTCTCATCTACTTTGCCATAAAACGGTACCGCTTTTACTTCTACTTCGTCCAACACAATGGTAGCCGTTTGCGTTTTGCCTTGACGGATGAATTTTACTTCAACTTTGGCATTTTTCGCACCTCGCATCAAGGCAGAAGCATCTTCTTTATAATCTTTTAAATTCACATCGCCAATTTGAAAGATTTCATCACCGGCTTTCAACCCTGCTTTGTCAGCCGGATAATCTTTGTACGGTTCCTTGATGATGATTTTACCATCTTTTCGGGTAATCATCGCTCCAATTCCGGTATATTCGCCTGTATTGTTGATTTTAAATTTAACTACATCTGCTTCGTTGAAATAGTTGGTGTACGGGTCCAAATCGGCCAACATACTTTTAATGGCTTTGTCCATCATTTCACCCGGATTGGTCTCGTCAACATAGTTCATGTTCACGGTTTTAAACAAATTGGTGAAGATTTCAATTTGCTTGGCAATTTCAAAAAAATCTTCTTTGAAACTACTTCCCACCACAATAAATCCACTGAGAACAACAGGGAGTAGATATCTTTTTTTAATCTTTATAAGTGTATTAAACATTTTTCTTTTTCAATTTTTTTCGAATAATAAAAATAACGGCAACTAAAATAAGAATAAAAGGCCAAATATGAAGTAAACCAATGAAGAAACTCGAAATTCCGTTCCAGCCCGATTTGATGGCGTTCCACATTTTAGTCCCATAAGAAACCGTGGCATCTTCCGCATTGGCCACTTTTTTATAGAATTCGATGGTCACGGTGCTCAACGAAACGCGGTTTTGCAAATACTTTAATTGTCCTTCCTTTGCTTCAATTTCTTCCCGAATGACCGATAATTCTTTTTCAATTTCCAAAATTTCGGAAACTTTAGTCGCCTTCGAAAGCAACTCAAGATAACGAGCTTCTAACGTTTTCTTAGCTTTTAATCTGGCTTCAATATCGATAAATTCGGCCGTAACGTCTTGAGCAGAAATTTCCTTTCGGTCAAAATAGGCCACGCCTTTTCCTACATCGGCCAAAAAAGCATCAAAATTAGCGTTTGGAATGCGAACCGTAATCGTTCTGTAAAGTGAATTGTAGTCTTTTCCTTCCGTATCACTTTGCACATAGGCTTTGTTTTTCTTGACGGATGCAATAATTTGTTGATAGGTAGCGTCTAAATCTTGCGTTTCATAGCGAAGATTGCTCTCTTTGATGATTTTTTGTTCGGTTTGGGCTTCAAAATTGCCTGAAGCGGCTTTGTCGTCTATCATTGCCGGAGCAGCAGCTTCTTCTGTAACTGCGGTTTCATAAACAGTATTATCCGGATTTCCTCCACACATCAACGGAAAAACCAAGAGGGAAAGGTAGGCTATTGCTAATTTCATAATGGATTGATTTAGAAGTAAAACGAAAATTTCTCAAAAAACGTACAACAACAATCGAACCAATTTTTACGATTGAATTTCCTTGATAAATTTCTCAAACAATTGAACCGTTTTTTCGTTCATTTCAGTAAAAGTCATCGCTTCTTTGCTTTGGTAAAAAAACATCATGGCATACGGCTTATCGAGGTTTTCGAATAAAATACTTTTGTTCAACCGATAACATTCGCGAAGCAACCGTTTGTAGTAATTGCGATCGACTGCTTTTTTAAAATATTTCTTTGAAACCGAAACCCCAAATTTAATTTTCTCCTCGTTCTCCAATTCCACCGGAGCAAAAACCAATCGCAACGGATATTTGGAAACCGATTTCCCCTCCGAAAACAGCAAATCAATCTGCTTTTGGCTTTTGAGTTTCTCGTGTTTGGGATAAGTGAAGGTCATACGGCAAAAGTACAAAAAGGTTTTGAGTGATGTGTATTTGTTTTGGAATGGCGGAAGTGTTTGTTTTTTTTGTATTTTGGTGGAATAATTTTACTAAATTAATCTGCGTTAATTAAAATGTTTAGCTAGATATACCCTAGTTTGTATTGTATATTTGCAAGTTTTCGCCAACACTAAGAAACCTTAAACATAAAATAAATTTGTAACTTTGAAGAATGGAATATTGGGAAGAAATAAACACAAAACTGAAACCTTGGATTGATACTGATTTAAACAAAACAGTTGTTGATCTTTTTGCAGGTTGCGGTGGACTTTCCCTTGGTTTTGAAGCTAATGGATTTAAAACTATCGGCTATGAAATGGACGAACAAGCAACCAATACATACAACAAAAACTTAATTGGAGAGTGTTTCAATGAAAAGTTGACAGTTGAAACAATATATCCGAAAGCTGATATTGTGATTGGCGGCCCACCATGCCAACCATTTAGTGTTGGCGGAAAACAACTTGGTTTAAAAGATTCAAGAGATGGATTTCCGATT
Organism: Flavobacterium filum DSM 17961; assembly: GCF_000425465.1. GTDB lineage: Bacteria > Bacteroidota > Bacteroidia > Flavobacteriales > Flavobacteriaceae > Flavobacterium > Flavobacterium filum. Next base: position 283,391 of record NZ_AUDM01000003.1, read on the forward strand.
TTTCTGTCTGCAATAAGGCAGCTTGACCCAGAAGTATTGCTTTTTGAAAATGTTCGTGGAATGCTTTACAAGAATAAGTGGTATTTAAAAGAAGTGATTGAAGAACTTGAAAGGTTAGGTTATTATATCAATTACTCCCTTTTAAATGCCGTAAACTATGAAGTGCCTCAAAACAGAGAACGAGTTATTGTCATTGGCTCAAAACAAAAAATCAATCTTCCAAAAAAAACAAACCGAAAAGTAACAGCAGGTCAAGCTTTAGGAGAACTTGCATTTCAATATGATGAAGACTCTAAGTTTTTTTCTGAATCTATGGACAGATACGTTGCGAATTATGAAAAAGCTTCAAAATGTATTAACCCAAGAGATTTATACTTAGACAGACCAGCTAGAACATTGACTTGCAGGAATTTAGCAGGTGCAACGGGAGATATGCACCGAGTGAAATTAAAAGACGGTCGCAGACGCAGAATTACGGTTCGTGAAGCTGCAAGACTTCAAAGTTTTCCTGATTGGTATGAGTTTTCAGGTACAGAAACGCATCAATACAATCAAATTGGCAATGCTGTTGCACCTAATTTCGCTTATCATTTAGCTTTAAATATCAAAAAATACTTGATGGACGAAGTTGAAAATCATTATGCAATCACAGAAAACGAACAATTAAAATTATTTGAAAATGAAACAGTATATCAGTCCCGATAATTCAAAAACATTTAGTGAAAAAACACCTCAGGTTCAGGAACTGATAAATACTACACTTTACATCCTTGACACTTTTGGGATTCCTTTAGATGCTACACCTAGAAGATTGGAAAGAATGGCAATTGCATTTTTAGCAAGTGGCGACATTAAAAAGATTGCTGACTTCAAAAAAGCAAAAGACTTGAATAGTGGTTACGCTCTCAAAACAAGAGATATTATCATTTATGTGAACAACCATTTTAGAGAAAATATTAGTTCAGGTTCTTATGATGATATTCGTAGAAAAGACCTAAAACTACTCACAGTTGCAGAAGTCGTTTTACAATCAAATCCAAATTCAGCGACCAACGATTCAACACGTGGCTACTCAATCAATCCAACTTACGCTGAACTTATAAGAAATTATGGATCAAAAGATTGGGAGAAAATGGTCTCTGAAAAATTGAAGGATATTGAGCCATTAAGAAAAAAACTAAAAAGGGAAAGAGAAATCGCAAAAGTCAATGTTACACTTCCATCAGGTGGTGGTAAACTGACTTTTTCGTCAGGAGAGCATAACGACTTACAAAAAGCAATTATAGAATACTTTTTACCAAGATTCGGACACGGTGCTGAAGTACTTTATGTTGGAGACACATCTGACAAATATCTTTATCTTGAAAAAGAAAAACTTGAACAACTGAATTTCTTTGAGATTTCACACGAAGAATTGCCAGATGTAATAGCTTATTCAAAGGAAAAGAATTGGCTTTATTTGATAGAAGCGGTTCACTCTTCGGGTCCGATAAGCGAACTCAGGTTAATTCAACTTCAAAAACTTACAAAAAACTGCAAAGCAGACATTGTTTATGTAACTGCATTTTTGAATAGAACAAAGTTTAGGCAATTTATGACAGATATTGCTTGGGAAACAGAAGTTTGGATAGCAGATAATCCTGACCATTTAGTCCATTTTAATGGCGACAAATTTCTTGGACCATATAAACCTAAATAAAAAAAGCACTAGGTTACAACACTGCGAGTTTCTCCGACCTAGCAACATTCCAAAAAAAATCCGAACATTACGTCCGGATTCTTTCTTTATTTCGTTTTAGGATAACTATTGTTCTCTTGATTCACATCGGCCATTAAACCACTCGGGTCAATCACCACCGATTTAATTTTTGCTTTTGCTTGCGAGAGTGGCAATTCATACGTTGGATACGCCCAATCCCAGCCTTTCAAAACGGTTCTTTTTACTTGCGGATACGGGTTTTCTTTTTCCCATCGCATTAACGGGTTGGGAATGTAAAAACTTTCTACCGTGCCGTCTTCGTAGGAAACTAAAATATCCAACGGCATGGGCATTCTTCCGATGCGTTCTAAAGTAACTTTTCCGTTATCGTCGATGTTTTTAATGCCGTAATCAATGGTGTTGGTGGTTTGTGTCCAATCAACCAAATACCAATCTAAAACCGCTCCTGAAACGCGTTCTGCCGAGCGTTTAAAATCATTGGGCGTGGGATGCGTAAATTGATAATCGTGGTAATAGCGTTTTAAGGTTTTAAACATATTCTCCATGCCAATTACATACGCCAATTGGGTCAAGAACACTGTTCCTTTGCTGTACGAAGAAATACCGTACACCATATTTTCATCATAACGGTCAGCATGTGTAGATTGCGGTTGCTCACGACCGGTGCTCACCATATAGAAATAGTTGTTGTACGCACTTTGAAACGGGTTTTCGTCTTCCTTTTTGTTTTTAGGTGGCATCACTTGCGTCATCGCCATGTCGGAAATGAAAGAAGTAAATCCTTCGTCCATCCATTCGTGTTTACTTTCGTTGGTTGCCAACACGTGCTGAAACCAAATATGAGCCAATTCGTGAGCGGTTACGCCCACTAAACTGCCTAACGAGCGTTTTCCGGTGATGAGGGTACACATGGCATATTCCATTCCGCCATCGCCGCCTTGAATCACTGAATATTGTTTGTAGGGATAAAGTCCGATATTTTTATTAAAAAAACTTAACAATTCAGCCGTTTTAGGTTGTAAAGCTTTCCAGTTTTCGAGGATTTCTTTGTCGTTTTTGTAAAAGAAATGTAACTCTACGCCGTTTTCTCCGATGATTTTATCGTGAATATAATTGTTATCGGCACCCCAAGCAAAATCGTGTACTTTTGGAGCTACGAAATGCCACGTTAAGGTTTTGGTTTTTTTCGGATGATTAACCACCACGCCTTCATCTTGATAGCCGTGACCGATTTCATTTTTGTTTTGCAAATAGCCGGAAGCACCAATCGTGTAGGTTTTATCAATCGTAATTTTTACATCAAAATTACCCCAAACACCGTGAAATTCTCTTCCGATATAAGGGTCAGCGTGCCAGCCTTCAAAGTCAAATTCACAAATTTTCGGATACCATTGCGTCATCGAAAGAGCTACACCTTCGGAACTATTTCTTCCCGAACGACGCACTTGCTCCGGCACTTGTCCGTCAAAATCCAACGTAAAAGTAGATTTTGATTTGGGAAGTATGGGTTTTACTAAGGTAACTTCTAAAATGGTTCCCACTACTTTTGTAGCAGCAACTTGTCCGTCTTGTTTGAAATTAGCGATTTTTAAATAGCCAATTTGCTCCGGTTTCAGGGTAGAAATTCTACTTTCTTTGACTTCTTTGTCGCCTACTTTAAAGCTTTTCACCATTCGCTTGTCAGGGTCGGTTATCGTTTGTAAACGAATATCCATTTCGCTTCCCGGTTGAAATGCATTAAAATACAAATGATAAAACACTTTGCGAAGTGTGTCATTTGAATTATTGGAATATTCCAGTGTTTGCGTTCCTTTGTATTGAAAGGTTTTCACATCCATTGACAACTCCATTTTGTAATCGGCTTGTTGTTGCCAATAACCGGGATTAGGGTTGTTTTGGGCAATAACGACTCCCGAAAGTAGACAAATAGAAAGGATAAAAAGTTGTTTCATTGGTTTTTATTTTAACATTTTTTCTGCCATTAAAATAGCATTATACGCATTCACAATTTTTCCTGTTCCGGATAATTCAGTAAAGTTAGCTTTGTTTGAATTTTCTCCACCAATAGCAATCGTTCTGTTGATTAAAACGCCGCTTTCTTTAAGGATTTGTTTTACTTGAGCTGCTTTTAAATTTGGATAATACGAACGAATCAAAGCCGCAACACCGGCTGCATTTGGCGATGCCATAGAAGTACCTTGCTCGTATTTAAATTCTTGGTTAGGCACAGTGGCATAAATTTTTACACCGGGAGCAAAAACATCAACATCTTTTTTTCCGTAGTTAGAAAAAGCGGCAACCATCTTCGTGCCATATTCATAATTTAATGCTCCGATTTTAATGAAATTTGAAGCAATTTCCTGTTCGCCCACGCGGTCGTTTGGATAGCTTTCCACCACATCTAAATTGTCGGTGTCGTTTCCAGCTGCATGCACGAATAGTACATCTTTGCTTTCCGCATATTTGATTGCGTCATGCACCCACTCTTTTTGAGGAGAATAGCCTTTTCCAAAACTACCGTTAATTACTTTTGCTCCGTTATCTACTGCATAACGAATGGCCAATGCGATGTCTTTGTCGTATTCATCGCCATTTGGCACTGCACGAATAGCCATAATTTCAACATCTGTAGCCACACCGTCGCCTCCTAAATTATTTCCACGCACTTGGGCAATAATTCCCGCTACGTGAGTGCCATGCATAGCATATTTTTTATCCGGTCCCCAAACTTGGTTGTTGCCATAATATTTAGTGGAAAAATCTTCAGGGTTATCACCTAAAATCTTGCGACCGTCATATTCCAAATTCAAATTATAGTTCAATTGGTCATAGATGTAATCTTTGAAGTCATTGATTTCTTTTTTAAATTCTTCAACAGTAGTGGTTGATAATACTTGAAGCATAACCAATTTGTAATTTCCCAAAGTAGCATCTGTCGTTAAAATGGATTTGATGTCTTGAAGGGTGTAATTTTCTTTTTTCAAATGGTCGGAAATGGCTTTATCAGCCGCAAGGATAAAATCCAATTGCTGTTTATTACCCAAAATTTCTTCTTTTTTGCTATCGTATTTTGCTTGAAGCTTTTTATATGCTTCTGAACCGTCATCTCCCTTTTTAAGCAAACGAATAAACTCATAGTTTTCATGAATGCCGTCGCCAAGGAAATTCCAACCGTGAATATCATCTACATATCCGTTTTTATCATCATCAATTCCGTTTCCGGGAATTTCTTTAGCGTTCGTCCAAACGCGACCTTTTAAATCATCGTGTTCAATGTCGGTACCGCTATCGATAACCGCAACAATCACCTTTTGACCTTTTTTATCTTTTAAAAGTTCGTTATACGCTCGATCTACACTCATGCCGGGAATCGTATCTTTGATGAGGTCTAAATGACTCCAACGCAACAATTCTGCATCAGTTATTTTAGCGTTTTTTAAAGGAACGCTTTCAGATGTAATCGGTTTTAATTGTTGGTAAGCTATATTTTTTTGGGTTCCGCAACCGGTTAACAAAACACCGGAAACAGCTAAGAGAGATAAAGATTTAATAGAATTCATTATTTGATTTTTGGAGTAAAAATAGGATTTTTAAAAGCTAAACGGATGAGATTAACACTATGTTAAGACATCTTCACAACGGAAAACTTCTTTCAATCGAACGCCTTTTTCGGTTTTTTCAACCGTGATGATTTCGTTATGAGCATCGTGTTCTAAAAATAAGTAATAATTATTTTCTGCTACGGCATTCATAAATTTCGCTTTTTCATCTAACGTTAAAAGCGGTCGTGTATCATAACCCATCACATACGGAATCGGAATATGACCGGCTGTCGCCAATAAATCAGCACAAAAAACAATGGTTTTGTCTTGATATTGGATGTGAGGCAACATTTGTTTTTCGGTATGACCATCCGCATAAAAAATGCCAAAATTTAATTCTTCTGAAAAGCCAAAATCACTGTTGGGTCTTCGGATAAAATTTAGCTGACCACTTTCTTGCATCGGAATGATGTTTTCATGCAAAAAAGAAGCTTTTTCTCTTGAATTGGGTTTCGTTGCCCATTCCCAATGATTTTCATTCGTCCAAAATTTCGCATTTTTAAAAGCGACTTCATAACCCGTGCGGTCTTTGTTCCAATTGACACTTCCGCCACAGTGATCAAAATGAAGGTGCGTCATAAAAACATCGGTCACATCATCACGATGAAAACCATATTTTGCCAATGATTTATCTAATGAATGTTCACCCCAAAGGGAATAATAACCAAAAAATTTATCCGATTGTTTGTTGCCCATTCCGGTGTCGATTAAAATTAATCGATTTCCATCTTCAATCAATAAACAACGTGCAGCAATGTCGATGAGGTTGTTCTCGTCTGCCGGATTTGTTCGGCTCCAGATGGTTTTTGGTACCACGCCAAACATGGCTCCGCCGTCGAGTTTAAAATTTCCGGCTTCAATGGGGTATAGTTTCATGGTTTAAAATTTTTTGTTTCCGTGTAATGTTGCTTCTTGAATTCTTTTTTGAATTTTTGCTATTGAAATTGAATTTTTTAAAACAGGAGGATCTATGCTTGGGTCAATATCGTCAAAATAATTTATAGCTCTTAAGGCAATTAATTTATTAGAATACTTGTATTTAATTTCATAAAAACCCAACATTTGATTCAGAGAAAAATGCTCGAGTAAAAAATAAATATCGATAAAATCTTTTAAACGTTTCCCCGAGTTTTGTATTGCATGAAGTTTCATGGCACATATATCTTCTAAAGAAAGATATGTAATTCCCTCTTCAGTAATTGGGTTGTTAATTAGAGGATAATTATGCCGGATAAAATCTGTTTTTACTTCATTTATTGAGCAAACAATGGTGTTTTTACGATTGTAAATTAAATTTAAATCAAATTTTTCAAGAAGATTTTCTAAAAGTTCATTGTCATTAAATTCATCTTGAGTGAATAAATCAATGTCAATTGAATTTCGATGGCCAATTTTTAATGCCAATGCCGTTCCGCCAACTAAATAAAAACCTTTCAGGAAATCAAGCGATTGTAATTCCTGAATTAAATTAAATGTATTAGGATGAACAATAAAAGGATCTTTACACAACATATAGCATATCAGATTTTAAGAAAAAAACACTAAAATCTTTGTCTCTTTTATCAAGTTGAGCAGACCATTCAATGGTTTCCAAAATTTTTTCTTTTGGATAAAACCGTATCATCTCCTTCCAATCGTTTAGAGTTCCCAATTGTAAAACACGTTCAATAACAATTTTATACGATTTGTCGTAGTTAAATGTTTTTAAATCGTATTCCCAAAGAAGATAGGGCGGAATGTTGGGTTTATCTTTGTTAAGCATGTAACAAATTTAATAAAAAAATCAGCAAGAACATCGCTTGAAATCAATTTTATCTATCCATACATTCGTTTTAAAAATGTTAGGAATCCTTTTAAAATTCTTATTTTGATGTATCTTTGCGGTTAATTTAGACAAAATCAAAATAGTATATGATTAAAGTTTCAGATACAGCCAGAAAAAAAATCATCGATTTGATGCAAGATGATGGTTTTGATGCCGCTCATGATTACGTTCGTGTAGGTGTAAAAAGTGGTGGATGTTCCGGTTTGTCGTATGATTTAAAATTCGACAAAGAAATCGGAGAGAATGATAAAGTCTTTGAAGACAACAATATACGAGTAGCTGTTGAAAAGAAAAGTTTCCTTTATTTAGCCGGAACTATTTTAGAGTTTTCTGGAGGACTTAACGGAAAAGGATTTGTTTTCAATAACCCAAATGCGAATAGAACGTGCGGATGTGGTGAAAGTTTTTCACTTTAAAAACAAAACTATTAAGATAAAAACGTAATGTTCCTTAACTTCTTAATAGTTTAAAAAAATTAATAAAATGGCAAAATATACAGAGGACGATTTAAAAGTTGAACTCGAAACCAAAGAATACGAATACGGATTTTACACCGAATTAGACTCGGAGACTTTTCCTATTGGGTTAAACGTAGACATTGTCCGAGCGATTTCTCAGAAAAAAGGAGAACCCGAATGGATGACCAATTGGCGTTTAGAAGCGTTTCGGGCTTGGCAAGAAATGATCGAACCGGAATGGGCAAATGTGCATTATGAAAAACCCGATTTTCAAGCGATTTCGTATTACTCGGCTCCAAAAAAAGCAGATCCAAATAAAACACTAGATGATGTTGATCCGGAATTACTAGCAATGTACAAAAAGCTCGGAATTTCGATCGATGAACAAAAGAAAATGAACAATGTGGCGATGGATATTGTGGTTGATTCTGTTTCTGTGGCTACTACTTTCAAAAAAACGTTAGCTGAAAAAGGCATCATTTTTATGAGTATTTCCGAAGCTATCAAAGAACATCCGGAGTTGGTTCAGAAGTATTTAGGAACGGTTGTTCCGCAAAAAGACAACTTTTATGCCGCATTGAATTCTGCTGTTTTTTCAGATGGAAGTTTTTGTTACATACCAAAAGGTGTTCGATGTCCGATGGAATTATCCACTTATTTCCGAATCAATCAAGCCGGAACAGGTCAGTTTGAACGAACGTTAGTAATTGCTGATGAAGGCAGTTATGTTTCCTATTTAGAAGGTTGTACTGCTCCAAGCCGTGATGAAAATCAATTGCATGCCGCTGTGGTAGAATTGATTGCGTTGGATGATGCCGAAATAAAATACTCCACCGTTCAAAACTGGTTTCCCGGAAACAAAGAAGGAAAAGGTGGCGTTTATAACTTTGTGACTAAAAGAGGGTTGTGTGAGAAAAATGCCAAAATCTCATGGACACAAGTAGAAACAGGTTCTGCCGTTACATGGAAATATCCTTCATGTGTTTTGAAAGGAGATAATTCAATTGGCGAATTTTATTCGATTGCCGTAACCAATAATTACCAACAAGCCGATACCGGAACCAAGATGATTCATTTGGGTAAAAACACTAAGTCCACCATTATTTCCAAAGGAATTTCAGCAGGAAAATCGCAAAACAGTTACCGAGGTTTGGTTCAAATTTCGTCTAGAGCTGATAACGCTAGAAATTTTTCACAATGTGATTCGCTTTTGATGGGGAATAATTGTGGAGCACACACCTTTCCGTATATCGAAAGTAAAAATACATCCGCCAAAATCGAACACGAAGCAACGACTTCCAAAATTGGAGAAGACCAAGTGTTTTATTGCAACCAACGTGGTATTCCAACGGAAAAAGCGATTGCTTTAATTGTAAACGGATTCAGTAAAGAAGTACTGAATAAATTACCAATGGAATTTGCGGTGGAAGCACAAAAATTGTTGGAGATCTCGTTGGAAGGTTCGGTAGGTTAATAAAAATTAGAAATCATGGACATAATTTTAAAAAACGTAAAGAAAAAAGATTTTCCACTTTTAAAAAAATTGGCAAAGTCACTTGGTTTTGAAATTGTTGAAAAAATTGAGAAACCCTATAATCCCGAATTTGTAAAGGAAATTTTGGAAGCAGCTAAAGAAGTTAGAGAAGGAAAATATGTGAAAATTTCAATGGAAGAATTAGATAATTTATGGAAGTAAGATATTCTAAAAAAGCTGAAAAAGACTTAGCATTTTGGTCAAAATCTGGAAACAAAATTATCATTAAAAAAATTTCTGAATTGATTAAAGCTATTCAGCAAAATCCATTTGAAGGAATAGGAAAACCTGAAGCTTTAAAACATGATTTAACAGGTTATTGGTCAAGACGAATAGATTCAGAACATAGAATTATTTACCAAATCATAGATGAAAACACCATAAATATTCTGAGTATAATTTCTTTGAAAGGACATTACGAATAATATAGATAAATAAAAACTTAATGAATCTTAATCCCTTAATGGTTTAAAAAAAATAAAAATGTTAAGCATAAAAAATTTACACGCTTCCATTGAAGACAAAGAAATATTAAAAGGCATCAATCTTGAAATCAAAGCCGGAGAAGTTCACGCCATCATGGGGCCAAACGGTTCCGGAAAAAGTACACTTTCAGCCGTTATTGCCGGAAATGAAAATTACGAAGTTACGGAAGGAACTGTCGAATTAGAAGGTGAGGATTTAGCTGAATTAGCTCCCGAAGAACGAGCTCATAAAGGCGTTTTCTTATCGTTTCAATATCCGGTAGAAATTCCGGGTGTTTCGGTAACAAACTTTATGAAAACGGCTATTAACGAGCACAGAAAAGCCAACGGTAAAGAAGAAATGCCAGCCAACGAAATGCTAAAACTAATTCGTGAAAAATCTGAATTATTAGAAATCGACCGTAAGTTTTTATCGCGTTCCTTAAACGAAGGTTTTTCGGGTGGAGAGAAAAAGCGTAACGAAATCTTTCAAATGGCAATGTTAGAACCCAAATTAGCCATCTTAGATGAAACCGATTCAGGATTAGATATCGATGCGTTGCGAATTGTGGCCAACGGTGTAAATAAATTAAAAAGTAATGACAATGCTGTTTTGGTTATCACGCACTACCAACGTTTGTTAGATTATATCGTTCCTGATTTTGTACATGTGTTGATGGACGGAAAAATCGTAAAATCCGGCGGGAAAGAATTGGCGTTGGAATTAGAAGAAAGAGGTTACGACTGGATAAAACAAGAACAAGAAGTTTAAAAATTAAATTTAAACCATTAAGAAATTAAGAAAATTAAGCTGTAACGTTTAATGAAACTTAACACCTTAATGGTTAAAATAAAATATTTGTAGATTTTTAAAATCTCGACATTTAAAATGGATTTAAAAGAAAAATTAATTTCATCCTTCATGGCTTTTGAAGAAAAAGTTGATGTAACTGCACAGTTGCACGACATCCGAACTTCTGCCATCAAAAACTTTGAAAACAAAGGTTTCCCAACCAAAAAAGAGGAAGCTTGGAAATATACATCACTCAATTCTGTATTAAAAAATGATTTTTCAGTTTTCCCAAAACGAGAAAATTCGATTGAATTTAAAGACGTCAAGAAATTTTTTCTACACGAAATTGACACCTATAAATTAGTGTTTATCGATGGAAAATTCAGTTCGTTTATGTCGTCAACCACCCACGAAGGAATTGATGTTTGCTTGCTTTCTTCGGTGTTGACAAAGCCAAAATATAAAATGATTTTGGATACTTATTTCAACCAAATTGCCAGCAAAGACGAAAGTTTAACTACCTTAAATACGGCTTTTGCACAAGAAGGAGCGTTCATCAACATTCCAAAAAGCAAAGTGGCAGACAAACCGATTGAAATCATTCATTTTTCAACCGGAATTGAAAGTGCGTTGATGGTTCAACCTCGAAATTTGATTATCGTTGGCGAAAATGCTCATGTGCAAATCATCGAACGTCATCAAAGTTTGAATAGTAATCCGGTTTTGACCAATTCAGTAACCGAAATTTTTGCTCAAAAACGAGCCATTGTTGATTACTATAAAATTCAAAACGACGAACAAACCGCGAATTTGATTGACAACACTTATATTTCTCAAAAACAAGAGAGTAGAGTGGCGGTGCACACGTTTTCGTTTGGTGGAAATATCACCCGAAACAACCTGAATTTCTATCATTTTGGCGAACGAATCGATTCAACTTTAAAAGGAATTACGATTATTGGCGACAAGCAACACGTGGATCATTACACCTTAGTAAATCACGCCACGCCCAATTGCGAAAGCCATCAAAACTATAAAACCATCCTAGGCGGAAGTTCAACAGGCGTTTTCAATGGAAAAATTTTCGTTGAAAAAGAAGCCCAAAAAACCGATGCTTTTCAACAAAACAACAACATTTTATTGAGCGACAAAGCCACCATCAACGCCAAACCCCAATTGGAAATTTTTGCCGATGATGTGAAATGTTCACACGGCTGCACGATTGGCCAACTAGACGAAAGTGCGATGTTCTACATGCAACAACGCGGCATCCCGCAAAAAGAAGCCAAAGCCTTATTGCTGTATGCGTTCTCCAACGAAGTCATCGAAAGCATCAAAATACCGGAACTCAAACAACGCATCATGAAGATTATTGCGATGAAATTGGGAGTGAATTTGGGGTTTGATTTGTAAAGTTTAACCGTACTTTGTGTCATTTCGACCAAAGGGAGAAATCACATAATCTAGGTTTATTTTTAAATTATTAGAAGCGAATGGCTCGGGCATTTTCAGTCAACCATTTTCCCGCTTTCCGTTGCAATAAAAAAGTTCCGATTTTTTTCGGAACTTTTTTATTTCCACCGCAATTGGGGCTAGAGGATTGACTGTATTGAACTTCAGGAAAATTTAATCTTTAGAGTTTCAAAAGTTATTTATTCAAACTTTGCGTCCTTTGCGATTTTACTTTATTAAGCAATTGGTAAAATTTCTATGAATTTATTTTTACCAGTACAATTTTTAGCTTCAGTTCTTCACTAAAATCATATTCATAAAGTACAGAATAAATAATTTCTAGTAAAAGCTCTTTATCTATTTTATTGTCCGCAACATCGACAGCAATGTTTTCCATTTTTTCTATAAATTTTGGAATAATAAAACCGCAATTGTTTATTTCTAAGAAATATGCAGAAAGAGCAATAGATGCTCTTTTGTTACCGTCATTAAAACAGTGGTTTTTATTTATTGAAAAGAAAAGATGAGTAAGTTTATCCTCAAAATTAGGATAGTATAGGTCCATTTTTTGTATGTTCAATAGAACTTTCAAGAAGGCCATTGACCCGTCCTAAAATAACTATACAGGTTATTAAATAAATCCTATTATAGTTATACAAATATAATTCTTAATCCTAAAAATACTATACAACTGTTTTTTCATAATTAAAACTTCTATAATAATTCTTCCATCGTTTGTTTAATTTATCTGATTTCAAATGAGCTTGGTTAGGGGTTAAATAATCACAACTTGCATGAGGTCTTAATTCATTATAAGACTTAATGCTTTTACTTACTTGATATCCTGTTTGGTCAAAACCCAAGCTGCTAGAGTAAAGATTAAATTCTGTTTTAATAATACCATTTATTCTTTCTGCTAATGCATTTTCATATGGATCTCCATTTTCGGTCATGCTAATACCTATGTTGTTTTTTAGCAATAAATCAACATAGTTGTGAGAACAATACTGTGAACCTCTATCAGAATGATGGATGATTGATTCATTATACAATCTATTATTTAGAGCCATCTTCAAGGCTTCAATGCAACCTTCAGCAGCAAGGTCTTGACGAAAACTATAGCCCATTATCTTTCTAGAATACGCATCTGTAATTAAACTTAGATAGCCCCATTGATTGGTTAATCGGATATAAGTAATATCACTTACCCAAACCTGTTCTGGTCTTGTTATTGTAAGTCCTTTTACCAAATTACTATATTTTCTCATCCA
>NZ_AUDM01000004.1 GCF_000425465.1 Flavobacterium filum DSM 17961
AAAAATACCCTGCAATATTTAGGAGCTGGGATAAAAACTGGGATAGACTAGCTAATATTTACAAGTATTCACCTCATTTAAAGAGACTAATGTACACAACAAATCCAATAGAAAGTTATCACAGAATGATACGAAAAGTAACCAAAACTAAAGGTGCATTCTCTTCAGAAAACGCAATCCTAAAACAGGTATACTTAGCTATTATGAATGCACAAACTAGATGGAATGGACAAATTTTTCACTGGTCTGCTATTCAAAATGATTTAAATGCGTATTTTAGTGATAGAATAAAATGAAATGACACAGTTTATTGAACACTCCCCTATTTAACAAAATACAAACCATTTAACCACCAACCCCTTTTAAACTTTTAAACCTTTAAACTTCTAAACTCTTAACTATTCCTCCTTCTGTCCCATCATCATCAAATACGCTTTCAAAAACGCATCAATTTCGCCGTTCATCACACCTTCAACATCACTGGTTTCGTGAGCGGTTCGAACGTCTTTGACTAATTTATAAGGATGCATCACATAGTTTCGGATTTGTGAACCCCATTCAATTTTCATTTTCCCGGCTTCAATATCGGCCCGTTGAGCCATTCGTTTGTTCAATTCAATTTCATACAATTGCGAACGAAGCATTTGCATCGCCCGTTGACGATTGTCTTGTTGTGAACGCGTTTCAGAGCATTGAATTTGAATTCCGGTTGGTTTATGAAACAACTGCACTTTCGTTTCTACTTTGTTCACGTTTTGTCCACCTGCACCACTCGAACGAGAGGTGATGATTTCTAAATCGGCCGGATTGATTTCAATTTCAATCGTATCATCCACTAACGGATACACATATACAGAAGCAAAAGAAGTATGGCGTTTGGCGTTACTGTCAAACGGTGAAATACGCACCAATCGATGCACACCGTTTTCCCCTTTGAGGTAACCAAAGGCATAATCGCCTTCAATTTCAAGGGTTACGGTTTTGATTCCGGCCACATCGCCTTCCTGAAAGTTCAATTCTTTTACTTTGTAACCTTCTTTTTCGGCCCACATGAGGTACATTCGCATGAGCATCGAAGCCCAATCACAACTTTCCGTACCACCTGCACCGGCAGTAATTTGCAATACGGCACTCAGGTTGTCGCCTTCCTCAGAAAGCATGTTTTTGAACTCAAGGTTTTCAATTAAGGTATTGGTTTGCTCAAAAACGGTATCTACTTCTTCCTCAGTAGCATCGCCGTCTTTGAAAAATTCAAAAACCATTTGTAATTCTTCCGATAAATTGACTGCTTTTTGGTAATCTTCTACCCATTTTTTCTTGGAACGTAAGTCGCGGACCACGATTTCAGCTTCTTTTGGGTTGTTCCAAAAGGTAGGGTCGAAGGTTTTTTCTTCTTCGTTGGTAATTTCAATTAACTTCTTATCGATGTCAAAGATACCTCCTCAACGCACCAAGGCGTTCTACAATACCTTTTATTTGTTCGGTATTTGTCATAATTGTTGTAGTTTTGTTCTTTGCAAAGGTAGGGACAAGATGTGATTTGTCCTAATCAAAAAGAAAAGTGATTTTTTGCCATAAATAATAATGAGCTTTGTCAAATTAAAAATAGAAATGCTATTGATTTAATGATTGGCTAATACTTAGATTTTTTGGTGATTATTTTGTTTAAACCATATAAGGCATATTAAGGATTGTAAGGGTGAAAATGAAGTAAATATAAAGTACAAATAAGAAAAAGAATATAAGCAATACAGTGTTTTACGCATGGAAATAAATTTAATTAGTGATACGGTAACCAAGCCTTCTTTAGACATGTTAAGGGCGATGTTTACGGCAAAAGTGGGTGATGATGTATTCAAACACGACCCTACGGTTAATGAATTAGAAGCCTATACGGCTGCTTTTTTTGGGATGGAAAAAGCCTTGTTTTTTCCTTCCGGAACTATGGCGAATCAAACCGCCATCAAATTACACACCCAACCGGGAGAGCAATTGATTGCCGATAAATATGCCCATATTTTTAACTACGAAGGAGGAGGAGTTTCCTTTAACAGTGGGGTTTCCTGTCGTTTATTGGAGGGTAATCGCGGGATGATTACAGCCGAGCAAGTGGAAGCCGCCATCAACCCACCGGATTTTTACCATAGTCCGTTAACCACATTGGTTTCCTTAGAAAATACAACCAACAAAGGTGGAGGAGCGTGTTATGAAATAGAAGATTTAATAGCCATTCGTAAAGTATGCGACCGTCACGGATTAAAATACCATTTAGACGGAGCACGATTATGGAATGCCTTGGTAGCCAAAAACCAAGACCCGTTGCAATTCGGGATTTTGTTTGACACCATTTCGGTTTGTTTTTCTAAAGGAATGGGAGCACCAATTGGTTCCGTTTTGTTGATGAGTGAAAAGGATTATCCTAAAGCCTTACGCATTCGAAAAGTATTGGGCGGTGGCATGCGACAAGCCGGTTATTTGGCAGCTGCGGCACTATATGCGATGGAACACAACATTGAGCGATTGACAGAAGACCATCGACGTGCAAAGGAATTAGGGGAGGTGTTATCCAAAACAAATTGGGTACAATCGGTGGAAGAAGTAGAGACGAATATTGTGATTTTTTCCGTTTTACCGCACATCAAAGACGAATTGGTGATTGAAAAATTAAAACAGAAAAACATTTCCATCAGTTCGTTAGGCAAAGGAAAATTGAGAATGGTGACCCATTTGGATTACAAAGAAGTGATGCATTCGTATGTAATGGAAGCGTTAGAGAAGATGTCGTTTTAGTGAATTATCCCGATTTAGAAAGCCATCTGAAAATGCCATTTTCATAGATAAGTTTACCGGAATATCTTCGTTTATCACCGGTATTTTGGTTGGTAATGAAATATTGATATTCCACCATTTTGTTTTGGGGGTTAAATTTCATACCAAAAGGAGTTCCGTCTTCCAATTCGGATTGTCTGGCGGTTATTTGTATTTCAGTTTCATTTTTGTTGCTTTGATGCATATTGGAAAGTGAAAATTTTCCAATCTTTATTTTGTTTTTGTTAAGCGTAATTATAGTTGCTACATAGTGTTCTTCTGAATAAATTCCGCCACCATCATAGCCTGAGTGTAAGACAATGTAATTTGATTCGTCCATTTGGATAATTTTATCAATTGGGAAGAAATTCGTTTCTACGACAGTTGGATATTTCTTATCTAAATTAAAATGGAGAAAAGAATTGTAAAAAGTATGGCAATTTGCCCCACAACTTTCTCCTTTGAAGATAAAGATTTTGAAACGGTTGTCAGGAGCATAAATGACTTTTCCATCCTCTATTCGATCATGTTCCGGTTGATCTACAAAGTTTTTCTTTACCAAATAATTTTGATATGTCGTGAGTATTTTTTGGTCTTTTAAGCCTGATATTTCGATTAATTCGATTTCCTTTTTGGGTAAAAAGTCATCATCATCTATGCCGTATTTCAATTTCTGTTTATTTATTTCTTTCAACAGAAAATTTTCTTTTTGTTGGAAGGTTTGGTCGCTAATAGAAGTCAATAATGCATTGTAGTAGTTGGATTTACTATTCTGGATGTCTAATCTTGTAAGCTTTTCTTCTTCGATGAAAAAAGTACCTTCTTTAAATGACAAATGTTCAATAGCAAATTGTTTTCTGGTTCCACCTTTGGTTTTAAAAACCAATTGCATGGTATCTTTTTGTTTGATAATATCAATAATCAAATCATTATAAACTACGCTTCCGCCCACCGAGAAGGTTTTGTTAGTTGGGTTAAAATGATAATTTGGGTGTTTATTTTTATGCTTGGATGGGTTGATAATGATATACTTTTTATCAAATTCTTTAGGTGTTAAGGGTTTATCATTTTCAAAGAATTTAAAATCAACAGATATGTAAAAGGAAGGTTGAGCAAAAGCACTAAATTGTACAACCACCAAAAGGAGAATGAAAAGATGTAGGCTTTTGCTCATTACTTTGTTTATCGAAACATATCCATACCAGGGATATTCGGCATACCTTCTTTGGCAACGGCAGCTAATTCAGCTTCATTTACGTTGGTTGCTTTTTGAATCGCTTTGTTCATAACCAAAATAAAATAGTCCTCTAGTTGTTCTTTGTCATCCAATAGAGAAGGATCAATTTCAATTGATTTTACGGTTCGATTAGCCGTTAACGTCACCTTTAAAAGTCCGTCATTGCTTTGTTCATCAATTAAAACGTGGTCTAATCGCTTTTTTGTTTCTTCAATTTTTTGCTGGGTTTCTTTCAATTTACCCATCATGCCCATTAAGTCGCCAAACATGTTAATAATTTTTATCGTTATTCATTTACAAATGTAGTATATTGCATAGTTTTGAGTAAGCATTTTTTTATGAAATTTACGATACGTTTAAGTTTAGTTTGCATTATTTTTGCAACTTCTTGTGCTAAAAAAGAGACAACCATGTCAGAAAACCTTGTTCCGCCGATGGCGGCGAAAAAAGATACCGTTTTAGAGAAACACGGTGACAAGCGAATTGATTCCTATTATTGGTTAAACGACCCCGAAAATCCTGAAGTAATTCAATATTTAAAGGATGAGAATACCTATTATGAAAAAATGACAGCTCATACGAAAGATTTTCAGCAACAATTATTTGATGAAATGAAAGCCCGAATCAAAGAGGATGATGAGTCGGTTCCGTATTTATACAATGGTTATTATTACATTACCCGTTTTGAAAAAGGGAAAGAATACCCCATTTTTTCAAGAAAAAAAGGAAGTTTGACCGCCAACGAAGAAATCATGTTTGATTGTAATGAGATGGCCAAAGGCAAAGCCTATTTCAAACTATCCGGACTCAATGTAAGCGAAGACAACAAATTGGTTTCTTTTGCTACGGATGAAACGGGGAGAAGAATTTACACTTTACAAGTAAAAAATTTAGAAACCGGTGAAATTTTAGCGGATAAAATTCCGAATGTAAACGGAGAGTCGGTTTGGGCAAATGATAACAAGACGTTATTCTATTCTACAAAAGATAAAAAGACGTTGCGTTCGGATAAGATTCACAAACATGTATTAGGAACGGATGCCAAAAAAGACGAATTAGTATATTTTGAAAAAGATGAAACATTCACCGTATATGTTGCCAAAACTAAATCGAAAAAATTTATTGTGATTGGGAGTACCAGTACGTTGACGTCAGAATTTCAAACTTTAAATGCAAATGAACCGAATGGAAAATTTAAGGTATTTCAACCGCGTGTGAGAGGATTGGAGTATAATATTTCACATTATAATGATCACTTTTATATTGTGACCAACAAGGATAAAGCGACTAATTTTAAAGTGATGAAAACACCGGATAATGCCACTGCTTCTTCCAATTGGGTGGATGTTATTCCACATGATGAAAAAGTGTTGATTGAAGGAATTGAGATTTTTAAAAACTATTTAGTAGTAGAAGAGCGTTCAAATGGTTTAAATAAAATCCGAATCATGCCATGGGACAAGAGTGGAGATTATTATTTGCCGTTTGACATTGAAACCTATTCAGCAGAGACAAATACCAATATCGACTTTGATACCGATATTTTACGTTATGGCTATCAATCATTGGCCACGCCATATTCCGTGATTGATTTTAACATGAAAACCAAAACCAAAGAAATCAAAAAAGAGTATGAGGTTTTAGGAGGAAAATTTGATAAGAACAATTATAAAGAAGAGCGAGTTTGGGCCACTGCGACGGATGGAACCAAAATACCGATTTCAGTAGTGTACCGTAAGGAAATGAAGAAAGACGGTAATAATCCATTATTGTTATATGCATATGGTTCGTATGGTTATTCAATGGAACCCAATTTTGATTCCACTATTTTAAGTTTGTTAGACAGAGGGTTTATTTATGCTATTGCTCATATTCGCGGAGGAGAAGACATGGGTAGACAGTGGTATGAAGACGGAAAATTATTGAAAAAGAAAAACACGTTTACCGATTTTATTGACTGTTCAAAATTTATGATTGAACAAAAATTTACAAGTTCAAAACATTTGTATGCACAAGGTGGATCTGCCGGTGGCTTATTAATGGGAACTATTGTGAATATGGCTCCTGAATTATACAATGGTGTGATAGCGGCTGTTCCATTTGTAGATGTCATTACCACTATGTTAGATGATTCTATTCCGTTAACAACCGGAGAATATGATGAGTGGGGAAATCCGAATGATAAAGTGTATTACGATTATATGAAGTCCTATTCGCCTTATGACAATGTTAAGGCTCAAGATTACCCAAACATGTTGGTTACCACAGGCTTACATGATTCGCAAGTACAATATTGGGAACCGGCAAAATGGGTGGCAAAGTTGAGAACTTTAAAAACAGATAAGAAAGTTTTGTATTTAGACACCAACATGGATGCCGGTCATGGTGGGGCATCCGGAAGGTTTGAAGCCTTGAAGGAATTAGCAAAAGAATTTAGTTTTTTATTAGATTTAGAAGGAATTAAGAAATAAATCAATTTTTTTTATACATTTGCATGGTTCTAAGGTTTACAAAAATTTTATAAAAATTTTACCTTGACTAACATATTTTTTATGAAAGAACAAATCAAAGCTTATAATAGTGTGTTGGATTTAATAGGAAACACTCCTCTAATAAAGCTCAACAACGTCACATCAAATCTAGAAGGTAATTATTACGCTAAAGTAGAAGCATTCAATCCTGGTCATTCTACAAAAGACAGAATAGCACTTTATATTATTGAAGAAGCTGAGCGTCAAGGAATACTTTCACCAGGAGATACCATCATTGAAACTACTTCAGGAAACACAGGATTTAGTTTAGCGATGGTAAGTATCATCAAAGGTTACAATTGTATTTTAGCGGTAAGTTCTAAATCATCTAAAGATAAAATTGATATGTTACGTAGTATGGGAGCAAAAGTGTATGTTTGTCCCGCACACGTTTCAGCTGATGATGAACGTTCATATTATAATGTTGCTAAACGTTTACACGAAGAAACGAAAGGTTCAATATACATCAATCAATATTTTAACCAATTAAATATTGATGCCCACTACAAAACAACCGGTCCGGAAATCTGGGAACAAACCAACGGTAAAATTACTCATTTAATAGCCTGCAGTGGAACAGGAGGAACATTATCCGGTACTGCAAAATATTTAAAAGAGAAAAATCCGAATATCAGAATTCTAGGCGTTGATGCGTATGGTTCAGTATTAAAAAAATACCATGAAACGAAAGAGTTTGATAGCGAAGAAATTTACCCTTACCGCATTGAAGGTTTAGGAAAAAATTTAATTCCTACAGCTACTGATTTTGACGTAATTGACAAATTCATTAAAGTAACCGACGAGGAAAGTGCTCACACTACTCGTGAAATTGCAGTTAAAGAAGGATTATTTGTAGGATATACCTCAGGTGCAGTAGTACAAGCCATTCGTCAATTTGCTGAGGAAGGGGAGTTTGATTCCAATTCTAATGTAATTGCGATTTTCCCTGATCATGGTTCACGTTACATGAGCAAAGTATTCAGTGATGATTGGATGAATGAGCAAGGCTTCTTTGACAGCATAAACATGGAAGAAGTTCAGAAAATAGAATTTATTAAGTAAGCTTATTTTTTAGATAATAGAATATAGATAAAACGCCAAGTGATTTGCTTGGCGTTTTTTTATTCTGAAAATTGAAGATTACTCAAGTTTTTATAGATACCATTTTCAACTTCCATTAGTACTTTGTGTGTTCCTTGTTCAGCAATAATTCCATTATTCAATACCAAAATGGTATCCGCTGTGCGAATAGTGGATAAACGATGAGCAATGATGATACTCGTTCTGCCTTTCATCAGTGTTTCCAGAGCTTCTTGAACTAGTTTTTCACTTTCACTATCAAGAGAAGAAGTTGCTTCATCTAAGATTAAAATACTTGGATTTTTAAGTAATGCACGGGCAATTGCAATGCGTTGACGTTGTCCGCCCGAGAGTTTAATTCCTCTTTCGCCTACGAGGGTTTCAAATTGTTCCGGAAATCCGTTAATGAATTCTAAGGCATTAGCTTGTTGAGCAGCCAACTTTATTTCTTCAAAAGTAGCATCCGGTTTGCCGTAGGCGATGTTTTCTTTGATACTCCCACCAAAAAGAATGACGTCTTGTGGCACGATACTCATGTTTCCACGAAGTTCAGCTAAATCATATTCTTGGATATTTTTTTCGTCAATGATAATTTCACCTTTGTCCACATCATAAAAACGAAGCAGTAAAGCGGAAATAGTGGATTTTCCGGCACCACTCGTACCCACTAAAGCAATTTTTTGTCCAAATGTCGCTTGAAACGAAACATCGGATAAAACCGTAATTTCTTTTCGGGAAGGATAACTAAATCCCACATGATTAAACGATACATTACCTTTTAATTTTAAAGAAGTTCCGTTTTGAGTATTTTTGATACCTTCAGGTTTTTCGTCTAATAGTTCAAAAACGCGTTCTGTTGCTCCAACCGCTTTTTGAATTTGGGCATATAATTCAGCTATTCCACCAAAAGAGGCTCCCACAAAAGTAGAATACAAAACAAACGTAATCAATTGACCTACAGACATTTCCCCTTCAATACTTAAAGTGACACCAAACCAAACTACACCCACAATAGCACCAAATAAGCAAAAAATGATGAAAGAAGCAAAATAGCCCCGGTATTGTCCGCCTTTAATGGCAATGGACACAATTTCTTTAATTTTCGATTGATAGCGGTCTATTTCATACCATTCATTTGAAAAGGCTTTAACGTTAGAAATACCCTGTAATGTTTCTTCCACAATCACTTGACTTTCTGCCACGGTATCTTGTACTTTTTTAGAATATTTTCGAATAAAACGACCAAAAATAACCGCCGCAACAGCAACTAGGGGCACAATGGCCAACATCATCAAGGTAAGCTTAATGCTTTCACTAGCTAAAAGAATTACACCGCCGATAATTAATATGAATTGTCTCAGAAATTCTGCTATGGTTGTTGTTAAGGTATCTTGTATTTGGGCAATATCAGAACTGATTCTACTGTTTAATTCACCTACTCTTTTTTGCGTAAAAAAGTTCATAGGCAATTTGATTAAGTTGGCATACAAAGCAAAACGCAAATTAGCTAACGTGTTTTCGGTAAAATTGACAAAAAGAAAAATTCTAAAAAAGGAAAAAAAGGATTGCAAGAATAAAATTCCGAGTAATAATAAGGCAACATTGTTGGCAGCACTAAGGTCTTTATCTTTTACACAATCTACTAGCATTCCCATGAGTTTTGGAAAGGCTAGGGCAGTACCACCGGTGAACAATAAAAAAAGTAAACCTACAAAAAACTTCCAGCGATGTGCACCTGCATATCTAAAAATGGTAATTGCTTTGTTTAATGAAGTTGTATTTATTTTTGATTTTGGTAAATCATTTTCTTTGAATCGGGCCATTTTTTTGTTGTAAAGTAAATAATAAATAAATTAAGAAATGGGTCAACAATGTATAAATTACCATTGTTTACTAACTAAAAAAACTCCTTTTGAAGGAGTTTTATATATAGCTATTCAAGTTGATTTATTCCTGCATGGTGTGGTACACATTCATCACATCATCATCTTCTTCAATTTTTTCCAATAGTTTTTCTACGTCTGCCACTTGCTCAGGGGTTAATTCTTTGGTTACTTGTGGAATGCGTTCAAAACCGGAAGATAAGATTTCGATATTACGGTTTTCCAGTTCTTTTTGAATGGCACCAAAACTTTCAAAAGGAGCATACATTACGATTCCGTCTTCATCAGCAAAGATTTCTTCTACACCAAAATCAATCATTTCTAATTCTAAATCTTCTACATTTTGACCTTCAGCCGGTATTCTGAAATTGCAGGTATGATCAAACATGAATTCAACAGAACCTTGTGTGCCTAATGCTCCATTACATTTATTAAAATAACTGCGAATATTCGCTACGGTTCTATTGTTGTTGTCGGTAGCTGTTTCAATTAAAATAGCAATTCCATGAGGAGCATAGCCTTCAAAAAGTACTTCTTTAAAGTTAGCAGTATCTTTATCGGAAGCTTTTTTAATCGCTCTTTCCACATTATCTTTCGGCATATTCGCCGCTTTCGCATTTTGAATAACCGCTCTTAATCGTGAATTGGTTTCCGCATTCGGACCACCTTCTTTAACGGCCATTACAATATCTTTTCCTATTCGGGTAAATGTTTTGGCCATGGCTGACCAACGCTTCATTTTTCGTGCTTTTCTAAATTCAAACGCTCTTCCCATTTCTATTTATTTCAAAGTTCTGTATTCGTTTTCCAAAGTTCAAAATTGTGGTGCAAAAATAGTATTTAAACTAAAATTTCAAAAACTTTTACTTCTTATAAAAAGGCATTTTGACCACTTTTGCCAATACTTTATTATTTCTGATTTGGATATAAATTTCAGAATCAATTGCTGAATGTTCTGTTTTTACGTAACCCATTCCAATTCCTTTTCCAACAGTAGGAGCCATTGTACCGGATGTTACAATTCCAATATTGTTTCCATTCGCATCTACAATCTCGTAGTCATGACGCGGAATTCCTCTTTCCAACAATTCAAAACCTACCAATTTTCGAGAAACACCTTCTTCTTTTTGTTTTTTCAGGTTTTCGGAATTGACAAAGTCTTTGGTAAATTTGGTTATCCACCCTAAACCGGCTTCAAGTGGAGAAGTCGAATCGTTGATGTCATTTCCATACAAACAAAATCCCATTTCCAAACGCAAAGTATCGCGAGCCGCTAGACCAATTGGTTTGATACCAAAAGGAGCACCTGCTTCAAATACTTTGTTCCATATTTGTTCTACTTCGGAATTTTTACAATAAATTTCAAATCCGCCCGAACCGGTATAGCCGGTAGCCGAAATAATTACATGTTCAATTCCGGCAAAATCGGCCACCTCAAAATGATAGTATTTGATTTCTGATAAGTTCACTGAAGTTAAGGCTTGCATCGCTTCAACCGCTTTTGGTCCTTGAATTGCTAACAAGGAATAGTCATCCGAAAGGTTTTTCATGTCCACACCTAAATCATTGTGAGACGAAATCCAATTCCAATCTTTTTCAATATTGGAAGCATTTACGACCAATAAATATTGTTCCTCTTTCATGCGATACACAATCAAATCATCTACAATTCCGCCCTCTGCATTAGGTAAACACGAATATTGGGCTCTACCTATGGTTAATGTTGACGCATCATTAGAAGTCACTTTTTGAATCAAAGCCAGTGCATTTGGTCCGGTTAGTAAAAATTCACCCATGTGGGAAACATCAAAAACCCCAACACCGTTCCGTACGGTTTCATGTTCTGCTGTTACTCCTTCATATTGTACCGGCATATTAAATCCGGCAAACGGAACCATTTTTGCTCCTAAACTTTCGTGAATATGCGTTAACGCTGTATTTTTCATGTGTAATATTTGTAAAATTTGAAGTGGCTAATGTATTAAAAATAATGCGATTTTGAGGTGGTATTTTGTACATAAATTTGATAATTGTGAATAAAAAGAGGCTTTGCTTTTCATTCTTTCAGAAATGCATCAACCTGAAAAAAAATTTTTTATCATGAGCGGAAAGGCCTATATTTACTCATTATTAAATTTTGAATACGAATTACCTCGTACTATGAAGCCGGAAGAAAATACGCTATCGCACCAAACAGAAAAAGAAATCATTGATCCTCAACTGAATATCCTGCTTACTACCGATGAAGATGATGACCGACCGGTGTATATTTCAGGGAATTTTAACCAATGGATTACGCAAGATAAGCGTTTCCAAATGGATAAAGTGGCCAAAGGTTTATACCATTACACATTTGCTCCTGATTTTGTATATCCTGAAGAATTATTATACAAATTTACCCGTGGCGATTGGAGTGAGGTTGAAATTGACAAATACGGAAACCGAACCGAAAACCGTTCGTGTAAACAACATTCCGGAGTACGAAAAGAACATGTGGCCAAATGGCGACACAACTGGTTGCCTTTTAAACCCAACTTTTTACCCAAAGTTCACTTAATTTCGAAAGAGTTTGAAATTCCACAGTTGAACAAAACCCGCAAAGTTTGGGCCTTGTTACCGCATGATTATGAAACATCAACCGAACATTATCCGGTGATGTATTTACAAGATGCTCAAAATTTATTCAATGAAAAAGCCCAATACGGCAATTGGGAAATTGATAAAAAACTCGCTGTTATGGCAGAGTATAAAATCGGTAAAATCATTGTTATTGCTGTTGAGCATGCTGATAATGAACGAATCATCGAATACAATGTGGGCAATACCGTTTTAGGTGCCGGTCAAGGAAAAAAATACATTCGTTTTTTAACCGATACGTTAAAGCCTTTTGTAGATACTAATTTTCGCACCAAACCCGAACGGGAGCACACCGGAATAGGTGGGAGTTCGATGGGAGGATTAGTGAGCATTTTCAGTGGCATTATGTATCCGGAAGTGTTTGGGAAGTTGATGATTTTTTCGCCCTCATTGTGGGTAGTACCAAAAATAAAATTATCGTTTTTAGATATGGAAGAACCACAAGAAACCCGCATTTATTTGTATGCCGGCGGAGATGAAAGTGCAACTATGATTGACCATGTAAAAAACTTTAAAAAGCGATTATTAAAACGAAAATCGTTAGAAGACAAAATGAAAGTGCGATTAAGCATCAACGAATTTGGCAAGCACAATGAAATCTATTGGAGTGACGAATTCCCCAAAGCAATCGAATGGTTGTTTTTTAGTACAAAAGAAGAATAAAAATTATGAAAATAAAGCATTTAAACAAAGTTAGTTCAACAGAAAGTTTAGTATTGGTTCCCGTTTTGGAGATAGAGGAAACTGTTCAATATTTATCGTTATCGGTTTCTAATTCTATTTTTTCCGGAAAGAAAGATACCCATTATGCGTTAGAGAAAGTGGGTGTTGTTTATCTTTTTATTGGTTTGGGAAAGAAACCGATGGTAACCGATTTTAAGAAAATATTCAGACGTGTGGCTCAAAAGCAAGCCTCTTTTTTTCAAAAAGAAACGTCTCTGTTTTTACCTGACTTTTTTACGGATGAATGGGCTGCTGCGGCTGTGAACGGATTAGTTTTAGGCACCTATCAATTGGGACATTACAAAAAAGAGAAAAAAGTACATCCGTTACAGGAAGTGCGATCGGTATTGAATATTGTGAGTGCCACCAATCGCCAAAAAGCAGTTGAATTGGGTTTAAAAACGGCTCAAGCTCAATTGGAAACTTTTCATTTGGTTGATTTGCCACCTAATAAAATTACCCCTAAACATTTGGCCAATTGGTCAATCGATTTAGGCAAAAAATTCAAATTGGAAGTGGAGATCATCGGAGCAAAAAAAGCCAAAGAAATCGGATTACATGCCTTTATTTCTGTTGGAAAAGGTAGTGCCAATGAAGCCCAATTTATTGTTTTAGATTACCAACCGAAAAACGCTCAAAAACATTTTGGTTTGGTGGGTAAAGGCATCACGTTTGATACGGGAGGTTTGAACATTAAAACTGCCGGAATGGTACATATGAAATGTGATATGGCGGGTGGTGCGGCCGTTTTAGGTGCCATGCAATTGATAGCCGATTTGAAATTACCACATCGTGTTACGGCAATTGTACCGGCTTGCGAAAATTCAGTAGATGCTCAATCCTTTTTGCCTAGTGATGTCATAGAAAGTTATAGCGGACATACGATTGAAATCATTGATACCGATGCCGAAGGCCGTTTAATTTTAGCAGATGGATTATCATATCTCATCAAAAATTACAATCCCGAAACGATTATAGATATTGCTACCTTAACCGGAAGCAGTGTAGCTACATTTGGTTATGAATGTGGTGCTTTGTTTACGAATAATGAACAACTATCTAAAAAACTTCAAGAGGCCGGAACCAAAACTGGGGAACGTTTGTGGCCTTTGCCACTTTGGGAGGCGTATCAATCTGATATTGAAAGTGAAATTGCCGATGTAAAGAATTATTCCGGGAAACCGGTTGCCGGAGCGATTTCAGCTGCGAAGTTTTTAGAATTTTTTACTGACAATCATCCTTCTTGGGCACATTTGGATATTGCCGGAGTGTCATTTGTGGACGATGAATTTGCCAAAACCAAACATGCCACGGCATTTGGTGTACAATTAATTACTACTTTTATTCAAAATCAATAGGTTATGGAGCAAACTACCAAAACATTTATTTGCATTTCCAATTATTTTAAGGGAAATGATTTTTTAATTAACATGAAGCGATTAGGAAACAAGGTATTCTTGATTACTTCCGAGAAATTACGGGATAAACCTTGGGCATTTGATTCCATTGATGAAATTTTTTACATGCCCGGACAAGATATCGATTGGGATTTGGATATGCTTTTGCACGGTGTGGCCGGATTGATGCGAAAAGAAAAAGTAGATGCCATCGTAGCGTTAGACGATTTTGATGTGGAAAAAGCTACTTTTTTGCGAGAAAATCTACGAATGGCAGGTATGGGACAAACCACCGGAAGGTATTTTAGAGATAAATTGGCCATGCGGGTAAAAGCCCAATCTGAAGGTGTACCTGTGCCGGCATTTAGTGCGTTGTTCAATGATGAGTATATCAATCACTTTGCGGATACTGTTTCTCCCCCTTGGGTGTTGAAGCCCCGTTCTGAAGCTTCTGCTTCCGGAATTATGAAAGTGCATACTAAAGAGGAATTGTGGCAAAAAATTCACGAATTAGGAGATAATCGTATCAAATATTTAGTGGAACAATTCAAACCCGGAGCGGTGTATCACTGTGACGGATTGAATTTTAACGGAAAAGTGTTGTTTAGTATTACTTCACAATATTTGGCTACGCCAATGGAAATTTCGCAAGGCGGTGGGATTTTCAGAAGTGCCAACATTCCGTACAATAATGCTGATGATAAAGCGATAAAAAAAGTAAATGAGCAAGTAATGAAAGCGTTTGGAATGAAACACGGTGCCACGCATACTGAATTTATCAAATGTAATGAAGACGGAAAAATTTACTTTTTAGAAACGTCTTCCCGAGTAGGTGGAGCTCATTTAGCGGAAATGGTGGAAGCCGCTTCCGGAATTAATTTATGGGGTGAATGGGCTAAAATTGAAGATGCATTAGTTCGTTATGAAACCTACAAAGTTCCAACTCCTAAAAAACAATATGCCGGAATAGTGTTGACGTTATCCAAATACGAACATCCAGATTTGAGTGGGTTTAACGATAGTGAAGTCTGTTTCAGAGTACCTTTAGAATACCATGCCGGATTGATTGTAAAATCAGATAAGCACGAACGTGTTCGGGAATTGTTAGACGATTATGCAGAACGATTGGTGAAGGATTTTGCGGCTGTTGCTCAACAACAGGAAGTGAAGAAGTTGCATTAATTTATTTTTTAGCCACGAATTACACGAATATACACGAATTATCTGATTGACAAACTGTTATTTTTTTAAATTAGTGAAAATTCGTGAAATTTGTGGCAAATAACTTTATGAAGAAATATTCAGCTTTAAACTTCCACAAACACTGTTTTTGCTTTTAAAAATTATGTTTACACCTGACAGGTTTCAAAAACCTGTCAGGTGTAGTTAACTTAGAGAAAATATTTTTATGATTAGATTAAGTTGCCTTATTTTTTTTGTTGCTATTTAGTTGCAAAAACGAAAAAGTTTTCAAAGAGTCTGATTATGATAAAAAACAGGCCTTGGTAACAGAAACTAAAATAGTATATAAATCTTTTCGAATAAAAGAATACCTTTTAAACTATAAAGTATTCATAGATTCAAATTTAACTTTGTCCAAAAAATATTTGGAAGGAGATTTTAGAACAAATGAAAATCAACCTATTGTAGTTTATATCAATAAAAAAGATTCTTCCGATTATTTCATTGCACATAAAGGAATAATAGATAATGATTTGTTGTTTAATTATTTAAAAAAGGAAAGAGTTCCATATTACATAAAAAACATAAAAAGAATAAATCTCAAACATTGAAGAAATATTCAGCTTTAAACTTCCACAAACACACTTTTTGCCTTTGGAAAGAAGTTTCGCAATCGGATTTTGATTTACAGCAATCGCAGTTCAAAAGCAAGTCGGGAAGTGAATATTATTTTACAGAAGAGGGTGTTTATCGGATTTCTAATCATTGGGGTAGGGTGGCTAATTGCCGTTGGCGTTTGCTTCCGTTAAGTGATTATAAAAATCAACATACAAAAATTGGTTTTGCCAATTGGATCGATTTTTATGCGAATGATGAAACCGCCAACTTATTTTTTATTCAAGTCAATTGGGAACAGAAAACAGCTGACTTTTTTCATAAAGACATGCCTTTTTATAATGGAAAAGCTACGTTGCGAAATGCATCAGAAACCGCCAAAACTCTCAAAAAAATCAAACTCATTTTGAATGAAGATACTTGGGCGAAGTATTTGAATTATGAGAATTTGGAGGAGTTGAGAATAGAAATGGTGAAGAAATTAATCTAAAATTAAACATTAAGCAATTAAGAAAAATTAAGGTATTCATTAAGGATCAATGAAAAAAAATTAATTTCTTTATGTTAAAAATTATCGCTCAAACATCCCAACCGTTCCACCCACCCAATCTTTATCTTTATTGAATTTCACGCCAATCATTTCGCCACGGCTTAAACGCACTAAATTCGTTACCGGAATAGGAGCAGGGGCATTATCGGGCCAAACACAAAGAATGCGAACTTCTGCTTTGACTTTACCATCCGGTGATTGAATGATTGGGATGTAATTCACTTTTTTCTGTAATATGTATAAGTCTTTTTCTACAACCGCTTCGATATCTTCTTTTTTAACATGGAAAATCACACCACTACCGGAGAAAGAAAACAAAGGTTTCAGCACATAATTCTCTAAATCGGTTGGAATTTCTTTTAAATCACTCAACAAAGTCGTTTCAATGAAATAATCTCCTTTCAAATATGATAAAATGAACTTACTGATGCGGAAAAACCAATTCGGATGTCCGGCCCATTCTACATCTAAATCATCTGAAAAATCAAAGTTCAATTGTAAATCGGTACGCAAATCTAATTCGTCAAAAATAACCCGATTGTAGATGCGTTTTACTTCAATTTCTTCACCCTTTTTGTTGGTATAGTAGAGATTTTTACCTTTTTGAAAGAGTTCTGTGACACATACAATCGGAATACCAAAGTCGCGTTGACAGTAATAAAAATCGATTTTAGTGTTTTGTTTTTCCGGTTCAATTTCCAATAGAATTACTTGCTCTTTGGGATGACGGTTTAGTAGTACTTCTTCCATTAACGCCAAATAACTTTCATGTGTATAACCACTTAAAAAAGGGGTTAATTCATTAAGAAAAGGGTAGAGGTTAACAAATTTCTTAGATAATTCATTCTGAAAATTAAACAAGGATGGAAAGCCTTGCACTTCGATCAATTTTGGAATAATTTTTCCATTATCTTCACAAATACCAAAATCAATCGCCAAGAAAGTAGTATGTTGATCTTCATTGGGTACTTTACGGTTGAGTTCTAAAGCTTTGTTGGTTAAAGATTTGAAATCCGGTTTTTGTATAAAATCAATCACCTCTTGGCATCCTTGCAACAATTGTGCTTTCAATTCATTTGGAATGAAAAAAGGAGTTTCACCAATACGAAATGTAGGACGATAATCAAAATCGTTTGTGATAGAATCGATGAGTTGGTTGTATTTTTCTTCTGAAAATTGTGCGTTGAATACCTTTCTATAATGTTGATTCATACTATTTTGGTTTTAAAAAAGGCACAAAAGAAAAACTTGAGTGCCTTATTTAGTGTTGTGTATCGATTAATTTGATAATGTCTTTTTATGCTTTAATAAATCATTAATAGAGGTGCGAAGAAAATTGGGGATGATGGTTTCATTGGTCAAATAAATTTTATCTTCTTCCACTAAGTATTCCAACATTTTTGAATATTTAACTTTGCCTTTCATTTCAATAATTTTTTCTCTAAAAGCTCTGTTTTTCATATGTGCCAGGAAACTCAGCGGATCGGCTTCCGGGTGGAATTGAACACCCACAAACTCCTTTGAAAAACGGATTCCCATGATAGCACGTTCGTATTGTACATGGTCGCGAATTTTTTCCAACGCAATAATTTGTGCACCTAATTTCTTAATGTTTTTAAGGTGAGGTTGTACCACTTGAAAATCACGACTATCAATCGTATAAAACGGATTTTGGAGGCCTTCAAAAAGTATGTCTGTCAATCCTTCATTTACTTTGTGCGTGGTCATAATACCAAAAGAAGTATCTTTTCGCTTGTTGATTTCGGCTAAGCCAAAGTGTTTACAAGCCATTTGAAAAGAATGACAAATGAACAAAACATGTTTCTTCATTTCATTTTCTTTATTCCATTTCCATAAGGCATCAATCAATTCATAATATTTTTTATCCCAAACACCGTCACCTTCTAAAGGATTTCCGGGACCGCCGGTTGAAATATAGATGTCAAATTTTGTTATATCCGGAAATTCTTTTTTTCCTCTGATATCAAAGATTTGAAACGAAACCATTTGATTAAAACGGTTAATGATATCGATGATACACCGCATTCCCTGGTTGGGTTCGCCATTGTACATGTCTAACACCGCTATTCTGATATGTGAATTCATAAGGTCACAATTAATTGATGCAAATATACCAATTTTGATTTAGTTGACTTCTAAGCTTTTATTGTTCTTTATTCAATAGAAATTAACATTATTTATTGAATACTGATTTTATAGATTTTTTCAAGATTTACATTGAAACTTTGCTAAAGATTCAAAATGTGTAAACATTTTTGCCCGTAAAGACGGGAGATTCCTCTTTCGACTTCGTCATCTTTTCGGAATGACAAAAATGCTTTTAAATTCCTTTTGTAAATTCACTCGTAATAAAATCTACTACTTTGGTTAAATCTTTTGTTTCTTCATAAACGGCTAATTGTTTAGCTGCTCCGGTTCCGTCTCTCAGAATATTGTGGACGTAATTGATTTCTTCACGGCTTCCGAGTTCATCCACTACATCATCAATAAAATCAAGCAATTCTAGAATTAACTCTTTAGTTGGTACTTCTTTTTGCAAACCAAAATCAATCATATTTCCTTGTACACCATAACGAGCTGCCCTGAATTTATTCTCCTTAATTAACGCCAAGCGATACACATTAAAACTTGTATTAGCCGTATTTAATTTATACAATTTTGCTACGATAGCTTGAATAATTGCAACGATACAAATGGTTTCATCTACTGTCAGACTCATATCGCAAATGCGGAATTCAATGGTATTATAGAATGGGTGCAAACGTAAATCCCACCAAATTTTTTTGGGATTGTCGATACAATTTGTTTTCACTAATGTTTCCAAGAAATTGTCATACGATTGAACAGAGTCAAAATATTCCGGTAATCCGGTACGGGGAAATTTATCAAATACTTTGGTTCTAAACGATTTATATCCCGTATTTCTTCCTTCCCAAAAAGGTGAATTGGTAGAAAGTGAAAAAATATGGGGTAAAAAATAACAGGCTTGATTGATTAGCTGCAACCCAATTTCCCGACTTTCGATTCCCACATGGCAATGCATACCAAAAATCAAATTGGAACGAGCCGCATCTTGCAATTCATTTACAATATTATGGTAACGAGGGTCATCCGTAATGGGTTGATCTTGCCATTTAGAAAATGGATGCGTTCCGGCGGCACCTACTACTAATCCTTGTTTAGCAGCCAATTCCACAATCTTTTTTCGTAGAAAAGTGATTTCCTCTCGAGCTTCTTTAACGTTTTTGCAAATATTGGTTCCGACTTCTACCACCGATTGGTGCATTTCGGCTTTTACTTGCTCTTGTAAAATAATTTTGGCTCCATCCACAATTTTCGACATGTGCGATCGAAGGTCACGCGTTTCGGGGTCGATAATTAAATATTCCTCTTCTACACCTAATGTAAAAACAGGTAAAGGTTTCTTCACACTCATTTTAATTCAATTAGCAGTTTTTTAAAAACGTTTAGCGTCATTTACGGAATCTTTCATAAATGTTCCCCAAGTAAGGTTCATCTGTCCTTCTTTGTGTTTTTTGGCGTATTCAATGGCCATTTTAGCGGCTTCTTCTACTACCCATTCAAAATTTTCTTTACCTACCGAAGTAATTTCAGCATCGGGAGCCGGATTTCCAAAGTCGATTGCATAGGGAATACCGTCACGTACGGCAAATTCAACTGTATTGAAATCATACCCCAATCCTTTACAAAGTCGAATCGTGTAGTCTTTAATCGTAGCCAATAATTTTTTATCTGCCGGAGGACCATCCACTACATAACGCAAATGATGCGGATTTCTGGGTTCATAAGGCATAATTCGCACCGACTTTCCGCCCAAACAATATACTCTGAAATAAGATTCAAACACAATTTCTTCTTGTAAAAGCATCACTAATTGTCCGGTTTCCCGGTGAATATCCCAAAACTCATCACGGTTCTCCAAGCGATATACATTTTTCCATCCGCCACCGGCATATGGTTTCATATAAGCTGGAAACTTGACATAGTCAAAAATGGCTTCCCAGTTGAGTGGATATTTTAAATTACGAAAAGATTTACTGGAAGTATCGGTTGGATGTTCAGCAGAAGGTAAAATTACTGTATTGGGTAGCGGAACACCTAAAACATCAGCAAGGCAATTGTTGAAAAACTTATCATCGGCACTCCACCAAAATGGATTATTGATTACGGCAGTACCGGTGAGAGCAGCATTTTTTAAATAGGCTCTATAAAAAGGTACATCTTGTGATATACGGTCAATGATTACGGCATATTCCGTAGCTTTATTTTGAACCACTTTATCGATGGATACTGCTTCTGCTACGATTCCTTTTTCATTTTTTGAATTTACGCGGTCTATAAACGCTTGTGGGAAGGTATCTTCCATTCCGAATAAGATTCCAATTTTTTTCATATTGTTTTGTTTTTAGTGCTGTTTAAAAATATTTAATTCTGGATAAATAATGAGGAAACATTTCCCGCCACACCGGCCAATCGTGTTCTCGGTCCTGTCGAATATCCAACCAATGTGGAATATCACGATGAGCAAGCACTCTACTGAGTTTTAAATTGGCATCGAGACAAATATCCCAATTGGAAGTACCTAATATAATATCCATGTTCCAAAGTTCGCGGTCATTTAAACCATGAAGAAAATCTTCTGGACTATTATAAAATACATTTTCGTCATGATAACCATCCATAAAGCTTTTAATGCTGAATGCTCCACCCATTGCAAACACATGACTTACATAGCCTGGATGTCGAAAAGCAAAATTGGCAGCATGATAACCTCCAAAACTGCAACCTGCTACAGCAACTTTTCCGGAGTAGGTGTTATTTTTGACTTTCTCTACAATTTCATGGCAAATCATTTTATCATACCAAACATGGTTTTGGATGCGATGGGAAGGATGAATTTTCTTGTTGTAAAAACTATCTTTATCAATGCTATCCGGACAAAATATTTGAATTAGTCCTTGTTCAATATACCATTTTGCCGATTCAATTAAACCTTGGTCTCTATTTTCATGATAACTTCCCATAGAGGTTGGGAATAAAATCACTGGATAACCAGCATGACCAAAAACTAACATTTGAATTTCCCTACTTAAATTGGGGGAGTACCATTTGAAGTATTCTTCTCTCATATCAATCGTTTTAACAATAATAATGAAAAAATATCAGTATTTTACATAAATAATTAAGTTCCTTAAATTTTTATCATTAAGCTTTACACACATGTAAAACGATGGTAAAAAATCAAAAAAAACGATAAAATGGAGTATTGAATTTCAGTTTTTTCAATAAAATTAGCTCTCTGCAAAGTCCGAAAACAATAAAATTAAGAATTGTTTACACCACAAAACAACTTTTTTTGGTGTCGTAGTGAAAAACATGTTATCATTATTCATCAAAATTGAGTAAATTTATAGTTCAATATAAATTTGACTAATATGAAAAGAATAGTAATTATTTTGTTTTTTATCGGTTTTTTAAGTTGTGAAACTACTAAAAAATCATCTTCTACTATAATGACAAAAGAGGCAAATTTGTTAAAGTCTAAAGAGGAAGGATATTTTAAAGCAGTTGGAAAAGATTCAATGTGGATATTAGAAATTTCTGAACAACAAGTTCGATTTAAAAATAGTCAACAACAAATTGATTTTACTGCTCTTCACGTTGAACCCATTCGAGCAGCTGATGCGAATATCAAATTATATACTGTTCGATCCGGTGATGAAAACGTACAAATTTCTATTTATGCACAATCTTGCGAGGGTTATAATAATCAAAAAAGTGATTATAAAGTTGAAATAAAATGGAAAAAAGGGTTTAATTCTGAGGAAGAATTATTTTCTGGTTGTGGAAAGTATAGTATTGATTATCGATTGTATGATAATTGGATTTTGGAATCTTTAGAAGGAAAAGAATTGGACAGAACACTATTCCAAAACAATATGCCATCAATTGAAATTAATTCTTCTACCAAAAAAATTAGTGGATTTTCAGGATGTAATCGATTTAACGGAAGTATTTTTCAAGAAAGAGATTTACTCCGTTTTACACAAATAATTTCTACTAAAATGGCGTGTAATAATTTAACTTTTGAAACTACATATTTTAAAGTCATTCAACAGTCAACAGGTTATAAAATTAAGTATAACCGATTATTTCTAACACAATCCGATCAAGTTATTGCTGTTTTTAGAAAAA
This sequence comes from Flavobacterium filum DSM 17961, assembly GCF_000425465.1. Taxonomy (GTDB): domain Bacteria; phylum Bacteroidota; class Bacteroidia; order Flavobacteriales; family Flavobacteriaceae; genus Flavobacterium; species Flavobacterium filum. The sequence goes on from NZ_AUDM01000004.1 coordinate 22,881, forward strand.
TCGATTAAGATGCTTGTTGAGAATCAAAAAGGATAAGTTGACTTTTTAAACGTTCAATTAGCATATTCATCATACGTTTATTTAGGTTTGATGAATTTTTTAAATATTCAGCATATTCCTCAACTGTAAATAAACCAATTACCATTCCTTTTAAAGCATTTCTAAATTTGATATCTTTTTGAATAGACGTTTCTATAAATTGATTTTTCTTTTCAATTGAATAACTATAAAAATCATTTTTATGCTTGGTGATGTAGTTTTTAAAAACTTCAATAAATAAATCATTTTGCAATTTAAGAATAGGGCGGATGGTTGCATTTTGAAATCGTTCTTCCGCTGATGAAAACTCAGTAATCATTCCAAGTGATTCGCCTCTGTTTTCAGTGATATAAAGATCTCGCGTAGTCATGATATTTTTTCTTTTAAAAGTATAAAAAAACCTCTGTTAAAAAACAGAGGTTAATTTATAGTTATTAAGAATTGACTGTTAATTATTTCACTTTGAAAGTTACTCTTCTTACCAATCTTCTTGCACCAGCAGAATCTTTATCAACAGAAGCATCTTCTCCTTGTGAAACTACGTTTAAACGATTTGGATCAATACCAGCTTTAACTAATATTTCTTTAACATTATTTGCTCTATCGTTAGCTAACTTATCGTTGTAAGGTGTTTTACCGATTTCATCTGCATGACCAATAATATCAACAGTTGATTCAGGATTGTTTAACAAATAAGTACGGATAAAATCTATACCTTCTGTAGAAACATTTGTAGGTTGCTTTTTGTTGAAATCAAAATAGGTAGCAACATAACCATCATTGATGAATTTAGCCATCATTTCAGCATTATTATTTCCTGAATTATACGTTTCATTGGTAACATATGTATTGTTCAAGAATTTCTCCAATTCATCAGGAACACCATTTTGATTAATATCAACCATTCTTCCTTTTGTATCAACCGCTACACCGGCAATAGAGTTTGGTTCAACATCAAGATAATCAGGCACCCCGTCTTGATCACTGTCCGTCATGTTGTTCTCAATTTGTCCAACTCTTTTCTCAAGAGCAGCAATTTCTTCTTGTTGTTTATTGGTTAACACAGCCCAATCACCGTGGATTTTATGAGCACCAAAAGATACAGAAACACCCATAGAAATAGTATACATACTACCTGCTAAATTGTTATTAGCATCTGAATAAGCACCATCCCAATTAAAATGTTGTCTCACATTTGATAACATTGTAAAATCAGCATTTAGTGCAAAGTTTTTAGTAATTCTGAATTCCGGAGTAAAACCGAACATTACACCACCATTCCATTCATCTCTACCTTCGTTTATGCCCATTTTAGGAGTCATTTGTGCAACTTGAACACCACCATGGAAAAGGAATGAGAAGCGACCCAATGATTCTTGAATGTCGAATAAACGAGCTCCATTAATTACTCCTTGAAAACCAATTCTAATGTTTTGCATTTCAAATTCTAAACTTTCATCACTCAAGTTCTTTAAACGATCAAAACCAAAATCTAATTTTAATCCAAATTTTGGACTAAACATATATCTAACACCACCATTGTAATTATTAATTGTTACTCCACCGAAAAACTTTCCTGGGTCACTTCCAAAATAACCAATAGAATAAGGTTTAATACCTTTGCTTTGTCCAGCATTTAATTCAAATGTCCATTTGTTGTATTCATCTGTTTTTTCTTCTTGAGCCTTAACATTAAAAGTACTGAAAAGCAAAACTGAAAAGGAAAGAATAAGTAAACTTTTTCTCATTGTTCGTTAATTATTGATTATAAATATCATTTAAACTAGTGCAAATATAAATGAATTGTTCAGATAATCTAATGATATGTTAAAAAAGTGAGTGTTAAATGAAAGGTTTTTATAGATTAAATGCAACTTATTCCTTATTACGTATGAACTTTCTTAAAAAAAATGTCTCATTTTCGTTTCTTAATAATAAAAAATAAAAAAATAGTAATTTTGAAAAAAAAAGATATGCGATTTCATACCAGAAAATGGGTTAAACCCGAAGATTTAAATCCAAATGGTACATTGTTTGGTGGACGATTATTAGCGTGGATAGACGAAGAAGTTGCTTTATATTCTATTATTCAGCTAGAAAATCCAAAAGTTGTCACCAAACACATGTCAGAAATTAATTTTAAAAGTTCTGCTAAACCCGGAGATATTGTTGAAATTGGAATTGATGTAGTTAAATTTGGTAAAACATCAATTGTCTTGACTTGTGAAGTGAGAAATATCATGACAAGAGAAACCATCATTACTGTAGAAGCAATTACCATGGTTAATTTAGATGAAAATGGAAAACCAAAACCTCATGGCAAAACCCAAATTGAATTTATCCAAGACCGCTTAAAAAAGGATTAAAGGTATTTTTTTTCTAAATAAAATGTTCCAAATGGTATAAGTGAAGCCAAACAAACTATCATAAATAATTTAGTGTTCCACTTTTCGGTGTATTTTAAAATTATGGCTAAGAAAATATAGGCTATAAATAAAATTCCATGAGCCATTCCTATTATTTGAACATATTCTTTTTGATCCATCACATACTTCATTGGCATGGCAAAAAAGATTAGTAATAGCAATGAAAGTCCCTCCAACAAAGCAATTTTTTTGAAAAATGATAACATAGTATTATAACATTTGATAAATGGCAAAACCGTAAATGATAAAGCGAAGTAATCGCAACAAAGCAAACAAAAGGAAATTTTTAAAATTAAATTTAATCATTCCTGCGGCCATAGATGCCATTGCAAATGGTAATGGTAATAATGCTCCTACTGCAATTAAAAACCCACCCCATTTTCGCATGTTGGTAATGTGTTTACTCATTTTAGTAAACATAAATTTGTTAACTGAGGGTATCAATAGCATCGCTTTTCCTGACAAATAAGATACAACTCCGCCCAAGTATGACAATAGTGCTAGGATTGATAAAAATAGTATTGGATGATCTGTATTTTTGGTCCATGCAATAAAAATATCTGGAGGAATTAAACCTAAAATGGATTCTGAAGCAAAAAATACTGAAAATATGGCAAAGTCACTGTAATTTTGAGTAAAATTTACTAATGCAACATTGATATTGATTACATTATAATGAACATAAAGAAGGGCACCTACAATAATAACGGTTGGCAAGAAAGCACTCTTTAAACCTTCTATTATGAATTTATAAAATCCTGTATAGGTATAATATAAATGTAATTGTTTCCATTTATTTTTTTTGATTCTATCTTTTTGCATATTAATGAATGTCAGAAGGTTTAAGTTTAGATTTGGGATGACTAAAATATAAAAATGTAAATCCTATAATTCCGCCAATTAGCGAGGCAATTAGAATTCCGATTTTTGCTTGATGAATATAAATTGGATTTGTAAAAGCCAAATTAGCAATGAATAACGACATTGTAAATCCGATGGATGCTAAAAATCCTACTCCAATTAAATGTTTATAGTTCATTCCATCAGGAAGTGGTGCTAGCTTTAACTTTACAAATAGGGAAGAGGTGCCAACAATTCCGATGAATTTACCCAATAATAAACCAAGAGCAACACCTATAGCTACATAACTTGTGCCTGTTTCTGCTGTTTCAGCTGATAAGGTTACACCGGCATTGGCAAGTGCAAAAATTGGCATAACAACAAATGTTACAAAGGGATGCATTCCGTGTTCTAAACGTTGAAGTGGTGTCATGGCTTGTTTAGAAAGGGTACGCATATCTTCAAGAATATGAAGTTGCTCAGGTGTAACCGTAGGAACGTCATTAGGATCTGCTTCTTTAAATTTTTGCAAATATTTTTTCATTTTTTCAATGAACCCAACTTCATCAATTTTTACGTTTGCCGGAATGGTAAATGCAGCTAAAACGCCAGCAATAGTTGCATGAACACCAGAAACTAAGAAGGCAATCCATAAACCACCTACACCTAATAACCCGTAATAAAAGGTATTTCTAACGCCAATTTTATTTGAGAAAATGAGCAATAATAAAAATATTGAACCAATGATTAGACTCGTGAAAGAAATATCAGAAGTATAAAAAAAGGCAATCACCAAAACGGCACCTAAATCATCGGCAATGGCCAAAACAGTTAAAAAAACTTTCAAAGATGTTGGAACTCTTTTACCTAACAGAAAAAGTACACCAAGAGCAAAGGCAATATCTGTAGCCATTGGAATTCCCCAACCACTGTGAGCTTCACCGGTTTGGTTAAAAAGCAAATAAATCAAGGCAGGGAAAATCATACCGCCTAATCCGGCAACAATTGGCAAAATGGCTTTTCGAGGATTGGATAATTCACCACCTATTATTTCTCTTTTTAATTCGAGACCAACCACAAAAAAGAAAACGCCCATTAATCCATCATTAATCCAATGATGCAACGTTTTATCGAGAAGTATATTTTCACCAATTCCGAAACTTATTTTATGTTCCCAAAAATGATGATAAGCATGTTGCAACGGTGAATTAGCCAAAATTAAAGCAACAACAGCCGATAAAAACAAAACAATTCCACCTGTTGTTGATTTACCGATAAATCGGTTAACAGGATCTATAATCCATTTGTCAACAGGTGTTATTTTTAATTTATACTTCATAAAACGACTGAAAAGGCTTTTAAAGGGGCGTAAAAATAATAAAATCAGTAGTATTATTTGTAAATTTTGAAATGAATAAATAATTTTTAAGTATAATTTAACCTTTTTATGAACAAAATGTAAATTTTCAACAATTAATGCTATAAAATTATTATTTAGGGTTTTAACTGATTATTTTTGCAAAATTTTATTTTTCAAATCAATGTCAAAAAAAGATATTTTATTGGAAATAGAGGAGAAGAAAAAACTCTATGGCTATCAATTAAGTGATATTGATCTTATTTTTGACAAAATAGAAAATTCTTCAGTCAATCATCATTTACTTTATCAATTACCAACCGGAGGAGGAAAAACGGTAATATTTTCAGAAATCGTTCGTCGATATCTTGAAAAGTATGATAAAAAGGTAGTGGTGCTCACTCATCGAATAGAGTTGTGTAAACAAACTTCTAAAATGTTAAAAGCATTTGATGTAAAAAATAAAATCATCAATAGTTTAGTTAAAGACTTGCCTGATCAAGATGATTACAGCTGTTTTGTTGCCATGGTGGAAACCTTGAAAAACCGCTTAAATGATGAAAAATTATTGATTCATGATGTAGGATTATTAATCATTGATGAAGCTCATTTTAATTCCTTCAGAAAATTATTTCATGCTTTTAAAAACTCCTTTTTTCTTGGAGTTACAGCTACACCATTGAGTTCAAATATCAAACTTCCGATGAAGGAGAATTATCAAGAACTTTTGGTTGGTCATAGTATTGATTCTTTGATAGATAATGGATATTTAGCCAAAGCAACAACGTATTCCTATGATGTAGGTTTAACTTCTTTAAAAGTGGGAATCAATGGTGATTACACCGTTAAATCATCTGATGAATTATATACCAACATGATGATGCAAGAAAAATTGATTCATGCTTATCAGTACCATTCGCAGGGAAAAAAGACATTGATTTTCAACAACGGAATTATAACCTCTCTTCATGTTTTGGATAGTTTTAAAGAAGCCGGATACAAGAATATCAGGCATTTAGACAATACTAATAACAATGAAGAACGTAAAGAAATATTGAAGTGGTTTAAAGATACACCGGATGCAATTTTAACTTCAGTAGGTATTTTGACCACCGGATTTGATGAACCTACTGTTGAAACCATTATTTTGAATCGAGCAACCAAATCATTGACTTTATATTTTCAAATGATTGGAAGAGGGTCAAGAAAGCTACCCAATAAAGATAAATTTACGATTATTGATTTAGGTAACAATGCAGCCCGATTTGGCTTGTGGACCGATCGAATTGATTGGCAACATATTTTTAAATTTCCGGAACAATACATTCATAATCTAAAAGGAGATGCAGAAATTGAATTAAATTTTACCTATAAAATGCCGGATGAATTAAGGCAAAAATTTTCTAAGACAGAAGAAATAACTTTTGATATTGAGGAAGCTTACAGATTGGCTATTAGAAATCAAGAACGACCTAAAGTTGTGATTGATAAATCGATTCGCCATCATGCACAAATGTGCGTAGATAATTCTGAAACCCTTAATGAAGCCAAACAATTAGCCAAAGAGTTAGCTGATGATATTGAAAGCAGAGTGCGTCATTTTACTACTTGCTTGGCTAACTCCACCAAAAACTATCGCGATTGGTTAATTGAAGATTATAAAGTCCGATTACTAGTTGAAATAGGCAAATTACACCGTGAAAAAATATTTGCTTCTGAATAGTTTATTCTTACTAAAAAGACTCCATTAAGTTTGTTAAAATCAATAGCTTACTACCGTTAATCGGTAATATATGCAACTGGTCTAAAGCATAGTGCATTTCATCGATAAAATGAGTGTTTTCAACAGATTTCAGAGGATTTATTTTGTGCTCTTTTATATTCAATTTACATTTGTCTAAGATTTAAAACATGAATCAATTACAAATAAAATGTTAATGATTGATGAATTAAATTCAGATTAAGTCGTCCCCAAAAACCGGCGTATCAAAAATACCACAAACCACCCTAAGATTGTTTAAGTGCATCAATTTGCTATGTTCTTATTGAAAGAACCTATGGCGTATGGAATTTTATTAAGTAAGCGTTATGAAAAGAAAGCACGATGTAATGTTAATTTTAGAAGGTACGTATCCTTTTAATGGTGGTGGAGTTTCTACTTGGGCTCACATGCTCTGTAATGATGTGAAAAATTCTAATTTCACTCTTTACTCTATCAATGCAGATTTCGAATCTAAATCAAAATATACACTAAGTGATAACGTAACTAACGTTATACAAGTTCCAATGTGGTCACCGCTTGAACCACAAGAAATGATTGACTATGGAAAAAAATATTTTAAAATCATTTCTATAAAAGAAAAAAATGATTTGAAAAAAATCAATGAAATTTTCATTCCAATTTTTCAAGATTTATTGCGTCATATTTTTTCTAACACTAGAGATGTAAGAGCTTTTGATGAAACGATGAAAAAAATGTGGCGTTATTTTCAAAAGCATGATTATAAAAAAACCATGAAGAGTGAATCGGTTTGGAGAACTTTTTGTTACATGGTAAGTGAGTTAAATGGAGATGATGAGAATGAAAAAGTTACTTTATTTGATTTAACTTCGGGAATGCGTTGGATTTATCGCTTTTTGATTCCACTTTCCATTAATGTTCCAAGAGTTGATGTTTCACATTTGACCTTATCCGGGTTTCCTGTAATTCCTGCTTTGGTTTTAAAATATAAATATGGAACACCAATGGTTGTAACTGAGCACGGCGTATTTATTCGTGAGCGATTATTAGCCATCAATTCTTCAGAATATTCATTTTTCTTGAAAAAGATGTTGATTAAATTCTCAGAATGTGTTACAGAATTGGTGTATTACAAAGCAGATAAAATTCTCTCAGTAAACAAATTCAACATGAAATGGGAGAAATTATATGGAGCTGACCCTAAAAAAATTGAAGTGATTTATAATGGTATTGATCATCAATTATTCAAACCACTTCCAAAACCAAGTCACTTAAAAGATGTACCAACTGTTGTTGCTGCTGCTCGTATATTTGATTTGAAAGATATCATTACGATGATTAGATCTTGTGCTGTTGCTCAAAAACAAATTCCAAACATTCAATATTTGGTATATGGTGATAATAATGCCGTACCTGAATATACTGCTGAATGCGAGCGTTTGATTGATGAGTTAGGTATTAGAGCTAATTTCAAATTAGCCGGATATCACAGCAAACCACATGAATTATTTTGTGAAGGCGATATTTCTATTTTGACTTCCATTTCAGAAGGCTTCCCTTATACCGTTTTAGAATCAATGAGTTGTGGAATTCCGGTTGTTGCTACTGATGTTGGTGGAGTTACCGAAGCATTAGATGAAAACTGTGGATTTATTTGCAAGCCAAAAGATTATGAAGAAATCGGAAACAGTGTAGTGATTTTATTAAAAGATAAAGCGTTAAGAGATAGAATGGGTGAGTATGCCAGAGAAAAAGTAATTCGTAACTTTACCATTGATAAATTTATTAATGCTTATGAAAATGTTTACGAACAAGTTGCCAATAAAGAAGTTAAAGAAGTTCAATTACCAATTATAACAATAGAAGAAGAACAAACAATTAAAGCCTCCTAAAAAATCTACCGCCCCAATTTATTTAACCTAACAACAATAGAATATGAGTTCTACTAATGCATCATGGAAAAGCATAGTGAAAATATAAAGATATTAATAGAAAATGTAAAAGATAAAATAGGAAAACCGGTAAGCAGCAGAGTTGTTGCCGCAACTATTGAGTCTTTTGGTATTCGGGATATTGATACGGAAGCTGATTATGGCGTATCAAATATTCAAGATTTGGCTGTATATATTTACAGACAATTAACTACTTCGATTGAGCACAAAGAAAGTTTGAATGCAAAAGAGAAAGAGTTTGTTGCTACTAATCCTGAAACCATACAACTTTCTGATTATATGAGGGTTAAAGCTAAGCTTTTTGCCCAATACTACCCATTAGGAATTTTTCATCTTTTACCGGTATTTCTTCAAATTGCTGCTATTGTAGCTTTTGGTTATTCGTTATGGACACACGTTCATTTTAATCATTTACAATCTACAGCTGTTGTTTTAGGGGTTATTATTGGTATCGTTTCTACCGGTGGATTTGTACAAGTTATTGGACGGCAAGCAACTTTTTATTGGAATTATCACGATTATTCCATGACAAAGAAAACGGTAGATTCTTTATTGAAATTGGGCGTAAAGACATTATTAGTCGTTTTTGCTTCCATTTATTTTATCAATGTATTTTTTCATATTTTTCCATTTAAAGTTTTATTAGTCATTTTTGCTTATGCTTTTTTAATTGGAACTTTATTATTAGTCTTAGCACCTTTACATACCATAAGACAACGATGGATGATTACCATTTCAATTGTAACCGGAACAGTGATTACAATTGCTTTAAACCAATTTTCAACTTTACTTATATATTATACCCATTGGATTGGAATTGCTGTTGCAATTTTAATTACTAAAATTTATCTATCTTTATTCTTCCGAAAATATCTAAAAAAACATCCCCCTAAAGCTGATTTAACAATTAAAGATACAGTATTAATTTATCAAAATCATCGTTATTTCTTGTACGGCTTTTGTGTTTATTTGTTCATATTTATTGATCGAATATTAGCATGGTCAACCTCTAAAGACGGACAATTACCCTTTATCGTATATTTTGAAAAAAACTATGAACTTGGAATGGACATGGCTATTTTAGTATTTCTTTTATTGGCTGGAGTTTTAGAATACAGTATAGCTTCATTTACTCGCTTTTTGGACATCACTCAGAAAGTAATCAATTTTCAAAAACCAAAACAATTTAATAAAGAGTTGTTCAAATTATATTGGCAAAATGTAATTGTTTTATTAGTTTCAACATTAGTCATTTATTTGCTTATATATCAAGTAATGTTTGCTTCATGGGGTTATAAAGGTCAGTTTAATGAAGAGCTTGATAATTTAAGTGTAATGGTATGTTATATTGGAGGAACTGGCTATTTCTTTCTGGCTTGGGGCATGTTAAACACCCTTTATTTGTTTACACTTGGACAAACTTTACAACCTGTTAAGGGAATTATTTATGCTATTGTAATCAATTTTATGGTTGGTTTTGTGTTAAGTAGATTTGTAAGTTTTGAATATAGTGTAGTAGGGATGTTCTTAGGCTCTCTATTTTTTATGGGATATACAATGAAACATATTTTTCATTTTTTCAAAAAATTAGACTATCATTATTATGCGGCGTATTAATTTATTTTTTTGGCTTTTGCCATCGATAATGATAGCATATTTATCTGAATCAAAGGTAAATAAGAGTTCCGTTTTTGTTTGCTATGGTAAAATCAAAACAGATCAAATCAAAGGCTATTCTTATGTCATTTTAGAAGAAAAACATTATAATAAAGAAGAAATACGCCTTTTGAAAAAGCAGAATAAGCATGTAGTTGCTTATATTAGTTTAGGAGAAGTAAATAGCAATGCTACACATTTCAACCTATTAAAGGATAATACTTTAGGAAAAAACAACAATTGGAACAGTCATTATCTTGATTTATCAAAAGATAAAACTGTAATTGTATTATCACGATTAGTAAAAAAATGTTTAGACAAAGGTTTTGATGGAATGTTTTTAGATAACATTGACAATTTCACCTCATTTGGTCCACAAAAAAATCAAAAAAAGGAATTATTTTCTTTATTAAAAAAAATTAGACAAGCCAATCCGGATGCTTTCTTTATTCAAAATGCAGGTTTTGAATTAATAAACGATACTAGTTTATATGTAAATGCAGTGCTATTTGAATCTGTATTTACCAATTATCAATTCTCTACCAAAAAATATCAATTAAGAGAACAAAAGGAAACAGATATTTATCTAAATAAATTAAAGACAGTTACAGAAAAATATAATTTACCAGTTTTATTGGTTGAGTATGCTGATAATCAAGAACTGTATAAAAATATACAACAAAAGATAAATAATTTAAATGTGAGTTATTTTATCGGAAGCATCGATTTACAAGGAATTCCCTCTTTTAGTAATAGTAAAAAATGATTTTATCAAGCTCCATATTAATAGGTTTTATAAGGATGGTTTTACTAATACTATTCTTATATTATTGTAATAATAAATTAGTAAAACGTGAAGGAAGTCACACACTTATACAATTTATCGTAAATGAATGGTTTAAGTATGGAAGTCTTACTTTAATAATAGTATTTGTCCTGATTCAGTTAAACGTTTACAGTTTAATTAACTTCTTGTTTGTCATTTTAATCTTTATTCTATTAGATGTTGTTGGGATAAAATACTTTAAAAATCCATTGAAATTTTTCAAAAAATCATCAAAAAACAGATTTTTTGAATTTTTAAAAGATACAGAAAATAAAAAATCAATCATAGAACGAGTAAAGCTTGAGCGTCCAAAAAACCTAAAAGATGACCGTGTTTATGTATTTTATTGTACATTAATATTGATAACTCTCGCATTCTTAGGAAGATATTATTTTTACACTTACGATACCTTCTTATTATCTGATTTATGGATAACAGATTTATATAAAATTATTCAATTTGATAATTTTCACTGGTTTGAAACAACAGTAGAGGTGGAGGGTGAGTTGGCTTTTGCTAATATTTATTCTAAACTTGTTGATGTGAGTCCGGAAACGGGCTTGCAAACATTAGTTATTATTGAAGATGTATTACTAAGTATTATCGTTTTTTGGTCCATTCGGAAAATTACCGTTTCTGCTGTATTTGCTCCTATGATTGGTTTCTTTGCCTATATTTTTCTTTACTTTTTATCACCGGTAGAAATTCATTATTTATTGCAAAATCATCCTGTTTTATTAGCCTTAACCCTTGCTTTACCGGCTATGATTTATACTTTGAGACCAGATGTTATTAATTTTAAGAAGACCAATTTTTTCTTTAGTTTAACAACCTGTTTTTTCGCGATTGGATTAATTGATTTGTTTACATTACTTATTTTAATTCCTCCTTTTTATGTCATATCAATTCTTTTTGTAAACAAAAAATATCTATATTTTAAATGGCTATCATTAGCGGCTTATTTGGTTGGAACTGCTCTAATTTTAGGTGCCTACTTTTTAGCTTGTATGCATAAGCAAAATGATTTCATGATTTTTCTTCAATCTAGTTTGATATCTGTCAATTCATTTACTTATATGCCAAATCTGATGGTTCCATTTGAAGAGTTAATTACCTATTATCAATATGGTTCAATATTTGGAATTATTATTCTTCCCATTTTAATTTGGATCAAAAAAGAAGAATGGAAACCTTCTTTAGTATTTTTACTTTATTTTAATCTATTAGTAGCTTTATATTTCTTGGGTTATGAATGGATTGACAAAGATTCACTTCGTTTAGCTTTGTCTGTTTTTATCCCAATTTGTTTTGGAATAACTGCGGCAATTCTTTTGCGATTGTTTTCATTCTTAACCAAATATTTATATAAATTCAAATATACTTTTGCAACATTTGCTTCCATAGTATTACTCACTGGCATTATATATTTCCAAAAAGATATTTTTAATAACGTTAATACTTCTGACAAAACACCTAGGATGGTTTTAGATGCTTATGATGAAATTCTCCACGAATATTTCCCTTTTTCGTATGCAGTAGTTAATGATAATATTGCTCAAACCATGAGTATTAATAAACATTTCTTCATCAATTATGAAGATTTCCTATATGGATATTTGGAAAGTGATGAAATGTATCATAAGAACAAGAAAAAGCCCAATTTCTTAGTTGAAAATCCTCAATATGTCATTCCCAAAAGCATATTAGTATTTGTATATCATGATAATTCGGAACGAAACAATCATTTTGCAGATCAAAGTGAAATTGAACCGCTATTAATGGACCAAATTGAAACATTAAAAAAGCGTGGTCGAGAAGTTTCTTTATTTTATAAAAGCCCTTATGTAAATGTATATGAGATTGTAAATGAACCCAAATCAAGTAAAATTGATGACCTAATCTATTAAGTATGAAAAACCGTGCATTTTTAACTTCCATACCAAAAGCAGTTTTATTTCTGTTTATGATGCTGTCATTATTCAGCTGTGCTGATTTTGATGCTTTAAATCCTTTAAAAAATGATTTGTTTTCTAGCGAAAAAGACAAATTATCTAATTTAAGAAGATATAATGATGCTGATTTAAATTTACCTCCAGTGGTTGAATATATCATTGATTTTGAAAATCCGATAAGTGTAAAATACAGTAATCATTTGAAAAAAATGTGCAATTACACTAAAATGCCTTTTCGAAATATAAATGTTAAAAGTTGGAATGCTAATTTAGCTATTCAAGAATCAACTCGCGTCATCTGTGTTTTAGAAACAAAAAAACTATCGGATGCTTCTGTAGAAAAGCTATTAAAATTTGTATCCGATGGAGGAACCCTTTTTCTACCTTTTGCCTGCGAAGACAAACGTTTTGGTTTTATGGCAGGAATGAAAGTTAATGCAGAATACTCAACCGATATTACTTCTCTGGGAATCAATTTCACGGAATCATTTCTTCCAACTATGAAAAATTCCGAAGTAAGAAAAGCGATTACTCATTATGGAATGAGCGGAGAAAATTTTGATAAAACAAAAGTAAAGATCCATGCAACGGCTATTAATAATACTTCATTCCCTTTTATCATTGAAAATAAAATAGGAGTAGGGAGGGTTATCAATTTCAATACCACTTTTGAATTAGAAAAAATGGATCGCGGATTGTTATATTCCGGAATCATGATGGGCTTAGAAGCAATTCCATATCCGGTTGCCAATACCAATACTATCTTTTTAGATGATTTTCCATCTCCATTATACGATACCAAAATGGAACCTATTAAATCTGAAATGAATTTATCTATTTCTGATTTTGTTAGAAAAATCTGGTGGCCGGATATGAAAGAATTAGCTAAAAAATACCAAGTGAGCTATACAGCTGTACCGGCATTTGATTATAATGTAAAAACCAATCCTCCCTTTCTTTTTTCACAATGGGATGAGAAAAAAGTAACCTTAAGCAATAGAGTAGAACCGGTTAGTAGTTGGCTCATGCGTGATTGTTTGAAAAATGGTCACGAATTAGGTTTTCATGGTTATAATCATGTTTCATTAGTAAAAAGAGATTGGAAAAAACCAGAATTTATTGTTACTGCTTTAGAAGGGGTTCAAAAAAAATGGAAAGTCAGTAGTTTTGGTGATTTGCCGGTTTCTTATGTTCCTCCTTCCAATTATATTGATCAAATGGGGTTAAAACAATTAAAAGAAGGTTTACCAACCATTAATTATATGTGTAGTTTGTATTTAGGTGAAACTTACGAAGGTGGAAATAGAGAATATGATTTTGATCCTTATCATCACAACATGTTTGATTATCCTCGAATTTCAAGTGGTTTTGTGGTAGATGATAATTCTAAATACAATATTCATTCTTTGTATTTATATTCCGGTATATGGAATCACTTTGTACATCCTGATGATGTCTATCAAATACCTAGTCCATTTAACAAAAGTGCCGGTAATTTTGAACTACGCAATGCAAAAGGATTAGGCTGGAGAAAAACAAAAGGAGTAGAGGGTGGGCTTTTAGCAGAATTTGATGCTTACATGAAAGAATTTACGCGTGCTTTTCCTCATTCACGCTTTTTAAACGCTGCTGAAGGTGGTCCGGTTACATTAGACTGGAGAGCTTCTAAGTTCAATCATAAAATCTACAATGGTCAATACATAGTGGAGGAAATTAATCCGGAAACTTCTTTGTCAAACAGTCAATATTGGTTTTTATATGGCACATTGGAAAAAGCTGAAAACATCGAATCACAATTGAAACAAAATGCTGTTACTTTTTCAAAAACACCTTACTTAAATGGATATTTATATTCAATTTACACCAATGAACCAAAATTGTCCTTAAAAGATTATCGAGAATACCGAGACAAAGAATTGGATTTTATTTTCAGTAAAATCAAGTCCGATTATTACACGTATGTTGTAAAAGTTAGAGAATTTGAAAATGGTGCAGATAGTTTTGATGATTATGAAGAACAACTACGAATCGAAAAAGAAGCTTTGAAACAACGAATGTTGAGCGAATCAAAAATTGATTATGCCGTTTGGAACAAATATGCAGAGTACATGTCATGGGAAAATAAAGGAGAGGATGTATGGAAAATGTTAGAAAAACATTGCTCCAAATATCCAACCAAAGAAAATGTAATGTATTCTCAAGAGTTGGATAAATTAATTGGTTATCCGAATGATTTAGCTATGGAAAAATGGATAAACGCACAATTATTAGTAAATCCAAGAGATAAAGATTTACTCAATCGATATGTGGCCGACTTTAATACTCCTGAAAATAAAGAAAAAATTAAACAAGCCCTAATCACTTTATTAAGCGTTGATACAGGAAAAGAAAGTTTATTTAATTATATTCAACATTTGTTGTGGTATGAACCGCAGACTGCTTTACAAGAATTAGAGAAAATTCAACCCAATTTAGATTTTAAAGATTTGGCCACCAACATAACCTGGTTATATGCGAATGAAAAACAGTTTCAAAAAGCATATGATTGGTCGTTTTATAGTAATGAAATTGATTTTGCTACAAAAATGGAGTGGTTAATGGAGTTAAAGCAATATGATATCCTGATCAGTGAATATAATAATTATATCCAGACTAATCCAGATGATTATAAAACAAAAGCCTTGATGAGTAATTATTATCATGAAATGGGTAAATTCAAAGAATCATGGGTCATTGCAAATGAATTACCAGATTCCAAAGAAAAGGAAAGCCTACGAAAAATGCTTAATGAAGATGTTATTTATCAAGATGAAATGTTACAACAAGATTTATTACAAAATCATTCTGAATTGTTTTATGATAACGTAAAAAAATCACTCACAAAAACCAATCGACTTAAATATGGCAATTTTATTGAGTCTGAAAATGAATTGCAAACCAATCAAACTCGAAGAGCTTCAATAGCAACAAGACATTCTTACAATTTTTACGATAAAAAGAAAAACTTACATCGTATTGCTGCAACCTATTCTGAGTTTTACCCTTTAATTCGTTCAACTATTGATACGATTATTGTTGATCCAACCTTTACAAGAATGATGAATAGAGCAGAGGAGGAGACAACTATTCCAATTTCTGAACAAAATAAATTTAGAAATCTTTTCGGAATTGAGTATCAGTATAAAAATCCATTTTCTTATGATAAATTTCAGTATTGGTCAAGAATTCGTTTAGAAATGGATAATTTTAACGAGCTTTATATGCAATTTGGAGCGGGAATTAGTAAAACATACAATAAAAACTTTAGTTCTGCTCAAATAAATGTTATGCCTGTTCAAACCGCTCCTGGTCATGCTAAAGAAATTTATCATGTACAAACAAACCTTTATCAGAGTATGTATTTTTATAAAAAGATAAATGTTAGTTTGGCAATTGAATCAAGCTATTATTCAAAAAGTAATTATAATACTGATTTTATAACCGATAATAATATTGATATTACGTTTACCTTAAGAACCGGTTGGGATGATGGAGAGGAAAAACAATTTAAATGGGTTCCATTCCTTGAATCTTCATTAGTAAGAGGATCTACAAATTTAGGTGACGGTTATCCGTATTGGATGTTAGATAAACGATTTTTTGGTGGTGCTGGATTGTCTTTTAGTTATGGTTTGGAAAAAGATGATTTTAAAGCAAAAGCTGAAGCCGCCTATTTCTTAGATGATTATGCAGATGAATTTCAACGTTTCTCTGGAACAATTTCCTATAGATTGTTTAATTACACTGCTCTAGTTGGTAGTTTTGAAATCTTTAACCAAGATAAGTTTTATTCCAATACTATTCAATTTGGGTTAAAACATAGTTTCAAAGAAAAAAAGAAAAAATAAAAAAATAGCCGTCCAAAATGAGACGGCTATTTTATTTCAATTAATTTATTATTTAGTGTTTCACAACAAAACGTCTTGAATCTTTGGTTTGTCCATTCTCAAATTGAAGGAAATAAACTCCGTTGTTTAGATGTTGTACATCAAAACTAACTTTGTTACCAACTTGAGTTGCATTCAATTTAATTTGTTGCCCTACTGAATTGTAAATAGTAAAAGTATAGTCTTCAATTGTATCCATTTCTACAAACAACTCATTAGATGCCGGAACCGGATGTAAAGTAACTTTAGCTCTATCATTATCTGTCAAACTAAGTGCTTGATTTACGATAATGGTATGTTTTAAATCGTTATATCCTGTTGACGATTCCCACATATTATTGTTTGCAAATCGTATAGCGTATTCAGGTCTATTAGCAATGGTTTCATAAATATCCGGTAAATGTAAATATACTTTATAACTTCCCGGAACCATATTTGTTGGCAATGTTAAATTCTCAGTTATCGATTTTGTTCCCATCCAATCTCTTGGATCTGCTTCTAGCATTAAAGAATAGGTTTGATTTGTAACTGCATTTTTCAACACGATATATGCATATCGTTCATTAAATGGGGCAGAATATCCAACATTTTTCAGATTTAAAGTTACCGGTAAAGTACTGTTAGCAGTTATACTTTGTGGAAAAACTGCAGATGTCAGTTCAAAACGATACCCCAATTTCTTTTGAATATCACCAAAACAATCACTTGTTTGCCATCCATTAATAACATTTGGATGATAATCTAAATTTAAATACGACCAATGAAATTTTGCCATTTCTAATTGTGCAGTTGCACAATTTGTTCTGGATTCAAAAACAGCACACGTTTCACCACCCATTGGTAGAAATTTAGTTTCTTGTTCTAAATATGGATATTCTGTATTCACATTTGTGTAGGTACCAACATCTGTATTACTTGATAAAAAACAATCATTATGGTGACCAATTCGAGCCAAAGAAGAGTTTGTAAATGCTTGATTTGCAGGTAGAGGAGAAGTTGCATTATACATTTGCTGTTTCATTTTTGGGTAACGAATTTGAACGGCTCTTGTATTGGGTAATGCTGCTAAAATGGCATTCGTAATGTCCTTTCTATGATTATAATTAGCAGTGGTTAAATTTGTTTGATTATATCCCCAACCGCCAAATTCTGCTTGGTTGGTATAATACCATTCTCCCCAAGCTCCAATAAATCCAGCTTGCATTACAGCAATTACATCGGTATTGGCAATTAAAATTGGTTTAAGTTGATTGATATGCTCTAAAATTCTTGTTTTAGTTGCATCTAGATATTGAGCATTTTCATCATCAGAATAGGCAAATCTAATAACAGCTTTTAATCCTGCATTTCTAATCCGATTAAAATCAGTTTGCATGTTATTTAAATACGATTGAGGAATTGTTGTATTCACAAAATCATTCAAATAAAAATACCTAAAAACTAAAGAAATATTCTGACTAGTTCTATAATTGGTTAATGTTGATTGGTTAATCAAATTATAACCACTTGAAGATTGTGTGTCACTGTATTTGTAAAAACCTCTTTCCGGATTAGGAAAGTTTGCAGTCGAAGGGCTGTAACTAACTGTTACATTTTGTGCCGCAAGTTGTAAACACAACATGGCACTCAAAAAGGTAAATGCTTTCTTCATAGTAGTAGGTTAAGTTGCTAAATTTGGGTTTAGCGGGTTACACGGATTAGTTTTTTTCTCTGTTAAACAACTTGTGGTTTATTGTTTCAACAATTCAAATATAGATGAAATGCATTTTAATATCGATTAAATGCGTTAAAAAAATGCTCAAAAAATCGATGAAATGCAAAAAAATATTTTTTTTGTAATATATAGATTACGTAAAATTTTTATATCAGCATTTTATTTTCGATGTATTAGAACTATAACTAATTGTTAATAAGTTGTTTATAACTATACTAGCTGAAGACAATCTGTAAGTTTTGTTTTATCAATAAATCTAAATTATTCAAAATGAATTATAATTTATAGTAAGTAAAATAAAACGTATATTATTAAATGATTTAAATAAAATTAAATCATGGCAAAAAAGCAATTAACAATGTCCGAATTTGAATTTATGATTTCTCAAATGAGAGAAACTTCAAAAGTTAATCTCAACACATTAGTGAATTTTTTAAGAAAATTTTGTAATACTAAACGCTCCGGTAATTATTTATTAATTAGACCAAAAAAACAAAATAAAGTTGCAATATTTTGCACTTTTAACATCAATGATGGTTTAGTCGAAATTAGAAAAGCTTATTCAGACCACACATATAGATTAAATGTAAAAAACAATAAAGAATTTTTAAAAAAAATAGTTAAACACGAACTTTTAAAAACTGTAATATGTCAAAATTAACAATTGAGACAGTTTTTTTAAAAGATTTGGTTACTATGTCTTTGATAGCAATTACAAATCTTCCTAAAGATAAACTTTTCTTTCATCTACAATCTATAGATAATAGAATACAAAAAGGCACACTTTTAGAATCTGAATTGTCATTTCAATTATTAAATGCTTATCATTATTATATTTTATATATGCCTATAATTGACAAAGATCATTACCAAAAAACTAGGCAATAATTGATTGATACAATTGAAATAGTATTGCATGATATTAATTCAAAAAACATTCATTTAGATAAACCATCTGGTTACGATTTTAAAAGTGATTTTAATCATCAGTTATATGATAGATTGTTACATTACCAATCTGTATATATTGAAAGACAAAAAGCTTTTATAGCAGAACAAATACATATTGAACCTGATGGAACTGAATTTAAAAGAAAATCGATACCTAAAGATTTTGTTTTAACTAAACGTGAAGGAATATTTTTTGATGGCATGAACGGAACGGATTTATTTTTTCGTCCCGTACGTGGTTCATTAAACAATCCATCATCTGATTATCGCGTTCAGTTTTCTGCTAATGAAAATATGGACGCTATTACATTTTCTTTTTCAATACCTAAATATATATATAATCATAACATTGCTCAATTTGTACCCAATATAGAAAGTCAACGTTATAAAAATAACATTTTCACTATGCGAAATTGGAGTACCCAAATTGAGCATATACGTCAAAGATTAATTGAATTTTTATATACTTTTTTTGACGACCTTTCTATTATTTTAAATCTTCCTGATTTAGCAAATTTTTCTTTAAATAACGTTGAAATTAAACGTTTAGACTTATGCTATAATCAATATTTTTCTGAGCATGCAATGGTACTTGATTATTTGAATGCTCAACGTAAATTTTATCGGACCAAAGTACGCTCCAATACTATTGTTAAAGATGACCGAGATACATCCTTTTTTTATAGGCATTCTAAAGATGGTTTTTTCTTCAAAATATATTCTAAAGGCGAAGAATTTCTAGTAAATGATTTCCCAAAATTATTTAAAGAAAATGAACAGTATTTTGAAGTAAGAAAAGCAGATTTAATGCCAAAAGCAAAAAAAATATTTGAAAAATATTTCAATCAAACTTATAAAAAATTGAATGGCAAAGTTGAAGATTTAATATTTTCTTATTATAAAACATATCTTCCAAAAAATGAAAATATTTCATTTTGTGAAGATTTAGACAATATTTTAAAATGGAAAATAAAATCTTTAATAATTGAATCTAATAAAATTTTAAGGTATGAAATGTCTTTTACTAGAACGTATCTTTCCACTTTATATAAACAAAATTTTTTTAGAAAGTCATGTAAATATTGGAAAGTTTTTCAAAATTCATATAATTTAATAACTAGATATAATCTTCTATTATCTCAAGGTAAGTTAAATCAGGCTAAAGCTTTTAAATTAAAAAATCTTATCACAACAAAAACTTTTAAACAATACGAAATATACGACCGTTCCATTAATAAAAAACATGAGTTTTTTTTACTTACAAATAATAATTTAAAAAATCATGAAAATGAATTTTTAGATTATAAAAATACAATTATTAACCAAAATTATAAAATCATTGAAATGAAAGAGGCTTCTTTTAATGATCAATTATTTAAAATAATTTTTAAAAGATTTCAATCAGAAATTGAATATTTTAAAGTAAAAGAATTTACTGAAGTAAAATCAATTTTGGAACAAATTGATTTATATAACAAAAAGGTAGAAAAAAGAGTTGAACAATGGAAAAAAGATTT
Organism: Flavobacterium filum DSM 17961; assembly: GCF_000425465.1. GTDB lineage: Bacteria > Bacteroidota > Bacteroidia > Flavobacteriales > Flavobacteriaceae > Flavobacterium > Flavobacterium filum. Next base: position 43,778 of record NZ_AUDM01000004.1, read on the forward strand.
TCCCGAAACTTTTAAAAATCTATCTACAACAAAAAAAAGAAAAGCAAATTTGATTAAGTTAAATAAACCTCGCATGAAACTTATATTAGATTTAATGGATAAAGAATTTTCTATTAATCAAGTTGTTCAACAATTAGGAATGTCAAAAAGTACTTATTATGAATTATTAAAACAACTTGAAAAATTTAACATACACAAACAAACTATCAAACATAAATATGACTTCACTCATATAAAAACTGATTTTTCATCATATTACGAAAAATTTTATATAGAATCTCATTATCATAGAAAAATATTTCATAATCCTTATTTGATTTCTTATGACGCATTAAGGCAGCATAATCATTAACCTTAAATAAATGTTAAAAAAAATCAAAACACTTGACAAAACTAAAAACGTAGTTATCTTTTTATTCTCTTCATTAAATAAAATAAAAAAATATGAGATTTTTATCACGTTTGCCTTGGCTAACATTGTTAGCCGTTGCGGGTCTTGTCATGTATTTTCACAGTGACATCAAAGAATTCATCAATTCAAAAATGCCAAGTTTGGGCAATTTTTTAACTAAAAAGTAAAAACATGAAAATTATTGTTGCACCAGGCGAAAGCAGATTTGAAGTGTTTGAAAAAGGAACTACAGCTGGTTTATTAATTTCTATTGAAACTGATGAAGCTGCACTTGTTTCTTCAATGCTTGCTAATATGCAAATTGAAGTACATAATACTTTAGATGGTCAAAAAGTACATCAAATCACACCAAACAACTTCAAGTTAAACCATTTACATGGAATTATTTTTGCAAATAACGCACCGTTATCTGAAAAAACTTTTGAAGTTGCAAAAACTATCAACGGTACTAAAACTTACATTTTACCTTTCTACTTTGGCACAAATGAAGTGTTAAACAAACAACGTGGTTTGTATGTTGAAATTAAAAACGGTAACCTTTCCGGTTCTTCTGAAGATGCTACTGTTGTAATTGAAACCATTCCTTCTGTAGGATTGAAAACCTCTCAATTAACAATTGAACGTTTAACTTTAGAAGCTACAAAAACTAACCACACATTAAAACTTGGCTCTTTTGTTAATCAGTTGGTGTATTTTCCTCCGGCTGATGACGATGTGTTTTCAGTTGATGAATTGGAAGTTTCTTCTGATAAATTAAATGAAGAATATTCTGCTCGTCAAATTTACAACCAATTGAATAACACAATTGAGCCGGATATTGCTTACGCAAAAACTCCGATTAATTTGATTAAAGAAGATATTGGCTTAAATGGAGTTTCAATTGATATTGACTTCCTTACTGCTAAAGCCAGTAGAGAGTTGTTTATTGTACGTCGTATTGTAACTCCCCAAATTGCAAACGAATTAGTTACAAAAACTAACGAGCATTCCTCAGAAAACATCCAATTTATCAAGGCTACTACCTTGAAAAGTGCTTGCGGTTGTAATTAAAAAAAATATCACACAAATAACAAAAAACCCTGATTTTATCAGGGTTTTTTTTAAATAAAAAAATATTATGTCTGCATTTTTAGAAATTGCCGGAAGTCAATTAAATGGATCGGCTGGTCAGGCTGCAACTAACGCAATGAATCAAGGAATTGCGGGTATTACTTCATTTGCTACTAATCTCTTTTCTTCAACATTGGGAGCTGTTTTTGCAAATGGTTTCGATTTATCATGTTGGGGTGCTTCCCTAACTCCGGCTGATGCAAAAAAAGAATTAGAAGATATTTTTATCCCACATCTAACAGTTTTAAACAATAAACTTTCAAATGCATCATCTAAATCAGATATGCAATTGTCAATGAATGAATTGTTAAAATATGTATTTGTTTGTGATGAGTATTTTACAAATGTTAAGCGAAAAATGGCTTCTTGGTCTGCATGTTCAATAAAAGGAATCAATGCACAAAGAGATTATTTCAAAGGCATTATAACTGAAATTAACACTCTTTTAGAGTCTTATATTTCCAAAGGTGCAACTACTTCACAAGTTCAAGTTGCCATTCCTTATACAATTCCCGCTTCATCAACAAAAAGCGGTTCTGCTTATCCTTTTGCAAAAAATCGTCAGGAAAAAGTCACTTATCCAAATGTTAATTTATCTAACTATAACCTACAATCACAAAGTCAAAATTTTGACGGTTCAAACGGTTCTACTGTAGATACTCCTGATTCAGAAACAAAAAAAGAAGGTAGTTCTGTACCTTTATTGCTTGGACTTGGTTTATTACTTGCAAAATTATCTTAAAAAAAATATTATGAATTTAATCAAAATTTTTCAAAGAATTTACCTTGAGCAATTTGGATGGGCTTTTGAAGATGAAATGTCAATGACTAGAACGTTTAACGATTTGGATAATTTTCATAATCGGGCTTTACCCGATTCAGAAAATAAAATTGAAGCGATTTACGCAAAGCTTTTCAAAAACAATCTTTTTTATCTTTTAGCACCAATTTTATTTTTATACTTGAAATATCTCGCGACTAAATTTACTCATCCTGAGTTTTTAAATAGACTTGTTGAGAAAGAAATGGAAGAGTAATTTTCACGTAATAAAAAAATCGTATCCGGATTGATCTAAACAAATAAAAAAATAAAATAACGTGATTATCTTTTACCTGGTTTAATCCGGAAAACCATTTTCACGTTAAAATGTTTAACTTTAAAATAAATAATCATGGGAATGTTTTCAAATGATCCACTTGCTAAAGCTCTTGGATTTGGTAAAAAAACCACTCGTAAAAGACGTAAAAAAGGCACAAAAACTGCCGCCGAAAAAAAAGCCTATTTAGCTGGTAAGCGTACCGGATTGAAAGTAGGACAAAGAAAAGGTTACAGAAGAGGCAAAATGTCTGGAATGATGTCTCGCCGAAGATATTAATCTAAATCAATATATATGTCTTTAAATTATAAAACTATCCGTCATTTATCTTTAAAAAAGAAAATGACGGAATTAGAAAAACTTACTTTACAAGAGTTAAAAGATTTTCTAACGAATTATAAAATACCTTTTCCAAAAGGTAAAAAAGCAACGAAAGAAGCTTTATTAAAAATCATTTTAGCAAAAACCTAGATTATGCCTAATTTTACTGTTATAGCTGTTTTAATCGTTTCTTTTTATTTTTTGTTTACAAAAAAAAAGAAAGTAGATTTATCAGATTTAGTTATTACTAACCCTGATGGAACGATTCAAGGTTTTGGATTGCCTACAATTAACCAAGCAAAGGCAAAAGGTATTGCTAACCGTCTTTGGGATGAAATGGGCTCAACTTTTATAACAAGTGAATCTAAAGTGCTTGCCGAGTTGCAAGGACTTAACCAAGCAGACTATGTACTTGTTTTTGATGCTTTTGGTTTAAAACCTTATGATACTATTTTTTCCGGTAGTGGTACTTTTTGGGGCAAAGACCAAAATTTAACACAATGGATTTCACATGAAATTACTAGTTCATCAAACCTTGCTAAATTGAAAACTTGGTTTCCATCATTTTTTTAAGATTGGTTTTGCAAAAGAAGTATTGCCGTTTGAAATTTCCCCAGTAAGATGGCAATACTTTTCTTTATAATGAATGTTTTTATAAACATTCCATTTTGCAAAAGCTTCTTTACAAAATGGTTTATTCGGATTGAAATTTATTTTAACTCCGGTTCGAATACAAAAACCAATTTTATTGTCAAGTTTATTTGACAATTTTTCTAAAAAAGAATTTTCTATAATTTCTGATGCTGCATTTAAAATTTCTTGATATCCTTTTTCATTTTTTTCAAATAAAACACTTAATTCAAAATTGTTTTCTTCTGAAAATTTGTAAAAGTTCATACTTGAAACGATACATATTTTATCGCTATAATATATTTTAGCGTGTAAATTTTCACAAAATAAGATGCTTAAGTTTTTTATTGAATGTAGATTATTTTCAAGTTCCGGTAACATATCTGTTTTACCGTAAACAATTGTTATATCTATTTTCTTATTAATAATTTCATCTAAATATTTGTTTTTTATCTGTAGATACGGACTTATAATACCGACAAATTCATCAGCTTTTTTTATCATTTCAAGTATTTTTTTACTTGTTTCTTTTGTTTTTAAAATTTCCACATTAATAAATTTATTTCAAAATTATGAAATTTCAATATATTCTGATTTTAATTTTAGCTTTTTTCTTTTTTTCTAAAAAGAAAAACACACCAATTGTTGAAGGTGGCGGTTTGGTTTTAGATGGTGTTACTGATGACTTTGGCAATACTATTGCCGCTGTCGGCAATTATAACACACCTGAACAAATTGCAGATAATACACCTAAAGTATCTATTCCTAATGTTCCAAATTTAGTTGTTGTTGAAACAACACCACCACCGAAAACAAGTGATTTTTCAACGATTCCACCAAGTACATCAAATCCAAAACAACTTATATCACTTGATATAAACCCTTTTGAAATTGTTATTGAAAAATTAGTAAACCATTACCAGTAAAAAAATGAGAAACAATTATATCATTATTGCTGTAATTGTTTTGTTTTATTTACTTTTTAAAAAAGTTAAAATGAAATATCCAATTATTATACCCTTTCGAATTACTTCGAAATATGGTAATAGAAAACATCCCGTTTCTGGAAATATTTCTTTCCATAATGGTATAGACATTGCTGTTCCTATTGGTACTCACATTATCAATCCATATAACGGTGTAGTTAAAAATATTAATACTCATTCTACTGGTGGAAAACAATTAATCATTCAACATGATAATGGTTTTACAACCGGTTACGCACATCTTGAAAATAATTCTTTTTTTCAAATTGGTGATAAAGTAAAACAAGGTGAAGTCATTGCCACTACTGGAAATACTGGTATATCTACCGGACCACATTTACATCTTACTTTGAGAAAAGATGGTGTTTTAGTTAACCCTGAAAGTTATTTCAATGTTTAAATTTTTTTTATCTCTGATAATTTTAGCTTTAATTATAATTATTTTAACAGCTATTGTCCTGATTTCTCCATTTATATGTATATATGCCACAACTTCACTATTTGTAAAGCCTAAAATAGAACAACCTAAAAGTGGTTTTTTAGGCTCAATTATTAAATCATTTATCCATGAAAACAACTCAAAACGGAATACAACTACTCAAAAATCATGAAGGTTTACGTCTTCGTGCTTATGATGATTTACAGCCCAATCTTACAATAACATCAGCTTCACAAATCAAAGGAATTTTAACTATTGGTTACGGTCATACTGGTACTGATGTTTATGTTGGTCAAACAATTACAGAAGCGAAAGCAGAAGAATTTTTAAAAGCTGATTTAATCAGATTTGAAAATAATTTAAATGCGAAAGTTTTAGTTCCAATTACATCAAATATTTTTGACGCTCTTATTTCCTTTTCTTACAACGTAGGAAATGGAAATTTTAATAAATCTACTTTATTGAAATTGTTGAATCAGAATAATTATACTGATGCAGCTGAAGAATTTTTGAAATGGACAAAAGCTGGTGGAAAGGTATTAACTGGATTAGTTCATCGTAGAAATGATGAGCGTGAATTATTTTTAAATGGTATTGGTGTACTTCAAATAGAAACACCCTCAAAAAATGGATTATCTGCACTTGCAAAAGCTGCAATAACTTTAACTTTATTAGGATAATGAAATCATTAACTATATACTACCTTGTTATATCTTTAACTTTTATTGAATTTTTCAATATTTTTAATCCTTTGATACTTGGTGCTATTTATGTAGCATCATTTATATATACATTATTCAAAGCTTTTAATGAGATACATAAGTACTTAATCAGAAACAATAATGATAAAAAATAGATATAGACAAAAATTTGTTTATTTCAAATTTGAAGTCGAAACTGATAAAAATCGATCTTGGGATAAAAAGTATTTTGTTTATAACAAAAAACGTAAAAGAGTACAAATATCTCAATTAAGATTTGATGAGGCTTTACAAAAAGCCTATTCTTATTCAACATCTTTTGCCGATGCTTATTTTTTTACAATTAAGCGTTATACAATGAAATTCAAAATCTAATGGAAAAAATATTAAAAGTAATAAACGGAATCTTTTCTTCTCCAATTCAAGGCGTACTTGATAAAATATTTCCAGATAAAAATGAAAAACTAAAATTTGAAATGCAACTTCGAGAAATTATTTTTAAAGAAATGGAGCTTGAATTTAAAGATTTAGAAAATGCTAGACAGATGCAAATTGAAGCATTACGACAAAATGATTTATTTTCAAAAAGATTTGTTTATTATCTTTCATTAGGTGTATTATTAAATTCTTTTTTCGCTGGTGCAATGGCTTTTTTTGTCACATTTCCATCTGAAAATAAAGAATTAGTAATGATGTATTATTCTTTTAGCTTTATTATAGCTGGTAGCCAAATTATGCAGTTTTTTTTCGGTAGATCTAAACACGAAAACTAAAATTTATGAAAAAAAAATATATAAAACAATTAATTGAACTTGTTTTAAAAGGTCACGACTATCAAATAGTTCCTTACTATAGTCACACAAATAAACCAAATCATACATTTAATGAAAGCAATATTATTTATATTGCTAAAATATCTGAGGTTGGTGCATTGTTATTTTTGCAAGACAATTTAATCAAACCATTAAATGAAAATATTTTTTACATATTTGATTCATGCAAAAGCAATCAAAATTTAACAATTCAAGGTTATTGCATAAAAACAAATGATAAAATTTTATTAACCAAATTACTTTCAGAATATTTTTATAAAGGTTAAAATAAAAGCATCTACTATTTTAGTGGATGCTTTTTTTTTGGCCAAATTTTGCACTTTTATTTTAACGTTAATTTAGTAACCGGTTCTGGAGATCTTTTTACCAAAATCACGTTAAAAAATTTATCTACAGATATTACCCGGATAATAAAATCACGTTAAAAGTAAAATTCCGCAAGCAAAGCACACCCGGAACTTAAAATTTAATCACGTAATAAATTTTTTAAATCAATAATAACATCTTTATATTTTTCTAATTTTTCAATTTTTTCAATTAGCAATTTATTATTTTCTTTTAATTTTTTTATTATTTCTTTTTTTTCATTTCTATCTCTCAAAGCAACTTCTAAAGCTTTTGAAGCTGTTTTAACTTCAAATTCTTTCATAACATCTTTGATGTTATTCTCAAAATCACTATTAATATTTCTGACATCTATATTCATTATTACACATTTATATAATTAAACATTAACCAATAAAATAATTCGTATAAGCAGTACATAATAACTGCTAAAACAATGTAAGGAATACAACCAAAGTACATTGGTAAATCTTCTTCTTTATTTTCAAATTCTTTTATTTCCAATTCTGTAAAACTTCTATTAAAATCTTCTTTAGGATTTTTAATATTTTTTTTATGATTGTATTTTTTTAAATTATTCATTTTCATTAATTTTTGAATTAAACATTTTTGTTTGAATACCTAAACCTTCACTTATTTCATATTTTTTTATCCACTTCATTATAATTAAAGCTTCTTCTTTTCTAGTCTTATCAGCATTTAAATGAATATAGTTAACTGAATCATTATTTTTTGCTAAAATTTTTGTGTTGTTATCTTCAAATGATATGTACCAATATTTAGAATATTCTTTTAAAATATCTTTACATATATCCACCATATCAAACACACTTTCTTTTCTTTTTAATACTGCTTCATTTACACGAATTCTTTCAATGTTACACACACTATTCAAAATTCTTTGTTCATACGTAGAATCTATTCTAAATGCCTTTTTTAGTCTTAAATGATTATCACTTACATTTTGTAATAATACTTTTTCTATACTTTTTAATATTTCTTCCATAATTTCTAAAAGTTATTTTGTTATAAATTCAATTTTAAGGTGGTTTCTAAATTTTTTGCTATATACTTGAGTTTTACAATCAATCGCCTCGTTAAAAGCTTTATTTGCTTCTATTTTACCAATTATCTTATGTAGATTACCAGCACCAACTAAAAAAGTTCGTGTAGGATTCTCAAAAAATCTATATCTAATCAAAAAGTTACGATTAATCAATTTAATCATTAAAGCATCTTTAGAAAGCAATCTTTCTAAAGATTCCGCTTTGGGCGGGTCGGGTGGGAATAATACAGGATTTTTTTCAAATCCTGTATTCATTAACTTTTTATTCTTCATACATTCTTCTTTTATCAAACAATTCTTTTATTTCTTCTGCACATCCTATCCAACTTTTATAATTTATGAAACTAACCTTTCCTTCATTTACTTTTTTTTCATCTTCTTTTAATAGGTTATCTTTTTCACTAATAACTATATCTGCAAAAGTCTCTAATCCTTGCATTATAAAAGCTTGTTGTAATGCTCCATACTTTGATGAGTTCATCAATTTATTAATCAATTCTGTATTTGTCATATCTATAAATTTTTAAATTAAATTTTCAGCTACCATACTCAAATAACCATTTTTCGTCAAAATAATATGGTCCATTACCATAATATCTAATAACATCAAACATTTTTTAATTTTTTCAGTGATTAAAATATCATTCTCACTTGCTTGTAATTTTCCTGATGGGTGGTTGTGAGCTAATACAACACTTATTGCTAAACTTTCAACGGCATATTTCGCCACAATACGTACATCTACTACAGTCCCGGTAATACCTCCCTGAGAAATTTTTGCATAACCTATTGTTTGATTTGAAATATTTAACATCAGTATGAAAAAAGATTCAAAAATTTCAATGTCATCATTGTATAATTCCCGTATAAATTTTGCCGCATCTTCATTTGTTACAATTTTTACTCTTGGAAAATTCGTTTGAATAGTTTTTAATTCGTACATTTTTGCATTCATAATTTTTAAGATTTTAGTTAAACTTTTTTTTGATACATTCAGATTTTAGATTTTAGATTTTAGAGCCTAATTTTTATTTCCTTTTCTGAACTGATTATTTTTAAGAACTTTTAATACATTCATCTTTTTGAGTTTTGAGTTTCTTCGCCTTTTACATTCCACCATATGAAAATTCCATTTTAATAAGCAATCGAAAGCCGTTTAAATCTAGATTTTAAGCCTTTTTTTTCTTTCAATAACATTGAAAAAAAAGGCTATAAAATCTTTTTAAGGCGGCTTGCGTAATTGTGTTTAAAATGGAATTTTTCAACTTTGAATGTAAAAAGCGGGGACACTCAAAATTCATGAATGTGTTAAAAGCTTAAAAAAGAAGTTCAAATTAAAAAAGGAAATACTCTACAGCGTAACGAAGTGAAGCGTTCCAAAAGCGTAGCGATAAAGAAAATAATAACTCTTAAAATTATGTTAAAATCTAAATTTTAAGTATCACAAAAAAATGTTGACGTCGCCAGTAACTACGTCAACTTACAGTCCGAATCTCGGAATTAAAAACGAATGTAATTATTTGTCTATAAGTGAATTAAACAAAAAAACAACTAAATGTTAAAAAACCCTTAAAATCTTTTGTTTTAAAATGTTAAAAACATTGTTAATAATTTAAACAACAATAAAAAAATGAATTTTCTTTTCATCGTTAAATTTACATACACAAAGCAAACCAATTCAATTAATCAATCATTCTAATAACATACTGATATTGAACTATAATTTATATTATGTAAAATAGAAATTATTAATAATTAAATTCGTTTATTACTGATATAAATGAAAACAATTGATGTTAGAACAAAAAGTATTGTTACACCTACACTATTTAGAAGAACAACTTTATAACCAATTGTATTCACATCTAAAAATGGATATGGATAATGTTTAATAAAAAAACCAAGAATTAATACCAAAGACAAATAAAATAATGGAAAAATTAAAATTTTGAATATATAACGATATGGAATTTGATAACGATTATTATTTTTAAACCATATTATAATAAATAATACAGGATTAATGACATGTAATAATTCATCTAAAATTTTACTTAATCCGGTTGGATTCCAAATAAACCTTAAAATACAATTATAAACAATAGCCACGATCGTAATATAAATTACAATTGTGATTTGAGTTGTATAAGAAATTAATTGTGATTTTTTATAAAATAAGCAAAAACTATAAAATAACGTAACCATTAGATTAGATAAAATGGTAAAATAAGTAAAGAATTTGAGATTTGTAACCAAAACATTTGTCTCACTATTTTTCACAAATATGATGTACTGAGCAATTAAAGTAAACCACCCCAATAAAAACCCAATTCGAATCAGATTGTTTTTTAAATTCATGTAAAAATATTTTCATAAAGTTAATAAATATGGTTTAATTTTTGAAATAAATTGGTCAATTTGACTAATTTTATAGTATAATTTACTTTTTGTATGAAAAATTCAATTGCTGAACGTATTGCCGATTTTTTAAAAAATTACCCCCCTTTTACTAGCTTGATTTATAGCGAATTAGTCGATATTTCAAAACAGATTCACGTGCTTCATATGGAGAAAAATCAAGTACTTTTTAAAGTTGGCGATCAAACGCATGGCTTTTTTTATGTTGTAAAAGAAGGTGCAATTGGACTTTCAGTAAATTCTGACACAGAAGAAACGCTGATTGATAAATGTGATGAAGGTGATATTCTTGGACTTCGTCCTTTTTTTGCAAAAAACAATTATTTAATGACCGCTAAAGCTCGAGAAGAGTCCCTAATTTATGCTATTCCAATCGAAATTTTTAAACCGTATGTAAGTCAAAATGCTGAAGTTTTAAGTTTCTTATTGGAAAGTTTTGCCTCCAATACAAGAAATCCTTATGACAAAGAACATAAAGGAAAACTGATTTCTGAAAATGTAATTTACAATGAACAAAGTTCTGAAATACAATATTTTCAGCCCATTAAATATACGTCTACTCCTATTACAGCATCCAGAAAAAATAGTGTTAAAGAGGTTGCAATAACAATGACACAACATAAAATTGGTAGTGTAATTATTCAAGAAAATAATTTACCTGTTGGAATTGTTACTGATAAAGATTTACGTTCAAAAATTGCCACCGGAAAATTTTCTATTGATATTCCAATCGAACAAATAATGTCAGCACCTGTAATTACGGTTTCTGAAAACATATCAATTGCTGAAACGCAATTAATCATGTTGAAACAAAATGTTGGTCACCTTTGTGTTACAGCTGACGGAACTACAAAATCTAACATTATCGGAATTATTTCTGAACATGATGTTGTAGTTGCACAAGCCAACAATCCCGGTGTTTTACTAAAGGAAACCAAGCGTGCCACTCGTTCAAAAGAGTTGAAATTGGTGCGTGAAAAACTGAATGATTTAATTCAAAATTCATTGGATAAAAATATTCCTATTCAACATATTTCAAATCTTGTTGGTGAAATCAATATTGCCATTACCAAAAGAGCAGTTGAGTTAGCTATTGAGAAAATGGATGAACAACCCCCTACTCGATTTGCTTGGATGAATATTGGCAGTCAGGGTCGTAAAGAGCAATTATTGATGACTGATCAAGACAATGCCTTAATTTTTGATGATGTAGAGGAAAACCGCTATGACGATGTGAAAAAATATTTTGTTGAATTAGCTGAAAAAGTAACCAAAACATTGAATAAAATAGGTTACGAATTTTGTCCGGCAGAAATGATGGCAAGCAACCCAATGTGGTGTAAATCAGTAACGGATTGGAACAAGCAATATAATTCCTGGATCAACAAACCTGGAGAAAAAGGAATCTTAATGTGTTCAATTTTCTTTGATTATGATTTCATTTATGGGGATGAAAACCTAGTGAATCAAATTACTGAAAACATCTTTGCTAACATTCATAATAATCAATTGTTTTATGCTTATTTAGGGACAGATGCATTGAAAAACCCACCTCCATTAGGCTTTTTCCGTCAGTTTTTGGTAGAAGATGACGGAGAACACAAAGATACTTTTGACATTAAAAGTAGAGCTTTAATGCCCTTGATAGATGCTGCACGATTATTGATTTTAAGTCAAGATATCAAAGGAATCAACAACACCTATCAACGGTATAAAAAAATGGCTGAATTAGAACCTCAAAACGCCGATTTATTTGAAAGTTGTGCAGATGCTTTTTCTACACTTTCTCATTTTAGAACAGAAGAAGGTTTAGCAAACAATAGCAACGGTAGATATTTGAATTTGAATGAATTATCTAAATCAGATAAAGTAAAACTTAAAAACACTTTTCAACCGATTCGCGAAGTACAAGATGCCATAAAAAATCGTTTTCAACTGACTTATTTTACTTAATTTATGGTATTTAAATGGTTTAAAAAAGTAAACAAAGAGTATCCTAAATTTTGGGAGAATTACCTCGAATATTTTGAGCAAGAACCTAATGATTCTAAACCAAAACGCTTTGTAGTTTTTGATTGTGAAACAACTGGCTTGGATCATCGCAAAGATGTTATATTATCCATTGGTGCAGTTGCAGTAGTTGAAAATGCTGTTATTGTAAATGATGCATTGGAAGTATTCCTAAAACAAGATGTATATAAACCTGAAACTGCCTCTATTCACGGCATTTTAAAAGAAGGAAAGGAAGAAAAAATTGTAGAAGCCGAAGCGGTCATTCGCTTTTTAGAATTCATTAAAAATGCTACTCTCGTTGGTCATAACGTGAATTTTGATATCGAAATGATTAACCAAGCTCTTAAACGCATAAACGTTGGAAAACTCAAAAATGACAGCATGGATACGGATGCCATGTATCAAAAATTCAAAGGTTTGCAAGAGGATCAACATTCAACTTTAGATGAACTTTGCAAAGTATTAAAAGTAGAAAAAAGCGACCGACACACCGCATCTGGAGATGCGTATATTACGGCTCTAGTTTTTTTAAAACTAAAGAAAAGACTTTTGATATAAACTAGTTAAGATAGTTGGCTAAAGCTAAATTTTGTTTTCATACTTCACTCACAAAAAGTTTGCAAATTTCTGTTGCTCCCAAAGCTGACAAATGCATAATATCTGTAATTCCATCCAGAAAATAAGCGTTTTCTCCTTCGGTAAAATGTAAACGTAATTTCTTTGATTCTTCCACATCAAATGAAACTTCCATTTGCTCTGTAAGATATTGTAATAAATGAACGGAACATTTACTTCCTGATCTATGCAAGGTATAATTTCCTTGTGCATCTAACAAAACACCTTGGGGATTAAATTTTCTTCTGGTAATCGATAAAAAAAATATTCCTCTTACCAACATAACTGCTATCGCTAATAAAATCAATTTTTTTGATGATTTAGCATTTTTGCTATAGCTTTAAATTTTAGATTTTGATAAATCTTACTCTTTCATAGAAAATCAAATTTATTGTTAAAAAATTAAATTTTTAATTAACAATAAACTTTTCTGTCAAAATTTTATATTCTGATTCTAATTTTAGAATATACATTCCGTTTGAAAGTCCATCAACATAAATTGTATTGTTGGTATTTAAATATCCTGATGAAACCGTTTTTCCCATAACATCAATTATAGAGTAATTTGAAACAACTCCATCAAAACCAACTTTTATAAGATCATTGGTTGGATTGGGAGAGATTGTAAATGAAGTGGATTTATTGTCGTTCAAAACTAAAACACCATATCTGCTAGCTGCAAAAATTGAATTATCACATTCGAATTCCAAAATATATTCTGATGGCAATGGCAGATTATCAACGATTCCTGTTACTGTATTTACAACTTTCAAATCGCGTTCACCAACGGTATCCACACCAACAAAAATAAATGAATCGGTTTCTTGGTCAAAAGTTTTGTTGCCCATTTCATATCCCGGAGTGTCAACCATGTCAACTATTGTAGAGACAGTGGCGTTTAGAGGATTTAAGACACCAATTTTAACAGAGATTGGTGTTCCAAATTCATATGAGTTGTTATACATGGTGTATATTGTATTCGTTTTGTTGCTAAATTCTAATCCGTAAAAATCTACTAACGTTGAATCCGTAATTGGAAGAATTGTATAAGAAAAAGGCTGAGAATTTACATTTACGGTAACTAGCTCCTTGACGCCATCTTCTTTTAATACCGTAAAATAAAATATTTTTAAATTAGAATCAAAACAGGAAGAATCATGATAATAACTTCTAAACGAATCAAAATTTATAACTCCTAAAGTGGTAGTGGTTAATGTTGATGGATTAAACATTTTAAATTCAGGGTTGTTAGGGTCTGAAAAATCATAACTGTAAACTAGACCACTCTCCATGTCTACTTCGCTTCCGCCGTTGAATAAGCTACTTTGTGGAGAAACAGTAATTATTTGAGAATTGGTATCATAACTAAAAAGTTTATTTTGATATTCTCCTGAATCATACTGGATTGCATTGACATAGAATTTTGCACTTCTAACATCAAAAGTTGAAGTTCCCATGTAAACGGATTGAATTGTGGAAGGTATACTGCTATTAAACGAACTAGAACCGGCATTCCACTTTACAATGTCCAATTCATTATTTTCTGTTATATTAAAACCAATTAATTTGATTTCCTGGGCATTTATAATTAGAAAATTACTGAGAAAAACGCAAATTGTAATAAATAATTTTAAGTAATTTTTTGTTTTCATAATAGTTTGATTTACAGAATAATAAATCAAAGTTACTTACATAATTTAACATCCATCATTAAACATAAGTTAAATGTTTATAAAATAAAAAAAACAATAAAAATCTATCCCAAAAAAAAGGGCTTATTGAGTCTGTAAACTTCAATAAGCCCGAAATAATTTTTTACAACTTCCCTTCTTTAATCTCCTCCACAATTTCAGGATTCAATAACGTAGTTATATCTCCAAAATTAGAATAATCTCCTTCCGCAATTTTACGTAAAATTCGTCGCATGATTTTTCCGGAACGTGTTTTAGGTAAACCACTTACAAACTGAATTTTATCCAATTTAGCAATTGGTCCGATTTGATCAGAAATTTGTTGGTTTATTTCTTTACGGAGATTTTCTTTATCACGGGTTTCACCGGTTTCTTTTAAAATCACAAAGCCATATAAAGCATTTCCTTTGATATCATGTGGGAAACCAACAATTGCACTCTCTGCCACTGCAGGGTGTTCGTTGATAGAATCTTCAATTGGAGCGGTTCCCAAATTATGACCGGAAACAATGATTACATCATCTACTCTACCTGTGATTCGGTAATATCCTACTTCATCACGTAAAGCACCATCTCCAGTGAAATATTTCCCTGGGAAAGCAGAAAAATAGGTTTCTTTATATCGTTGATGATCTCCCCATATTGTTCGTGCCATTGATGGCCAAGGGAATTTAATACACAAACTTCCAGTGACTTGATTGCCTTCAATTTCGTTTCGCAATTCATCCATCAAAACGGGTTGAATTCCCGGTAATGGTAAAGAAGCATAGGTTGGTTTTGTGGGTGTAACAAATGGAATAGGTGAAATCATAATTCCTCCCGTTTCCGTTTGCCACCATGTATCGACTAGTGGGCATCGCTTCCCTCCTACGTGGTCATTATACCAGTGCCAAGCTTCTTCGTTTATCGGTTCACCAACAGAACCAATCACTTTTAATGATTTTAATGGAAAACGTTGAACGTAATCCAAACTTTCTTTAGCTAAGGCACGAATGGCCGTTGGAGCGGTATAAAATTGAGTAATTTTATGTTTTTCAATCACTTCCCAAAAGCGACTGAAATCCGGATAAGACGGAACACCTTCAAAAATAACCGTAGTAGCTCCATTCAATAATGGGCCATATAAAATATAGGAATGTCCGGTTATCCAACCAATGTCAGCTGTACACCAATAAATATCATTTTCTTCGTAATTAAATACATTTTTAAACGTATAGGCGGTATAAACCATGTAACCAGCCGTGGTATGCAACATTCCTTTTGGTTTTCCGGTTGAACCGGAAGTATAAAGAATGAATAACGGATCTTCTGCATCCATAATTTCGGCAACATTATTGGGAATAGCATCGTCTAAAAGCGGTTGCAACCAAAGATCACGACCCCCTTTCATGTTCACGTTTTCGTTAGTTCTTTTTACGACCAAAACTTTTTCTACGCAAGGTGATTTTTCTAATGCTTCATCAATAATACCTTTTAAATCAATGGTTTTATTTCCACGATAACCTCCGTCCGACGTTATAACCATTTTACATTCACTATCGTTAATTCTGGCAGAAACAGCCGAAGCTGAAAATCCTGCAAAAACCACTGAATGTATCGCTCCAATTCGTGCACAAGCTAAAACAGCAACAGCCAATTCAGGAATCATCGGCAAATAAATACAAACCCTATCCCCTTTTTTGATGCCTTGATCACGCAATACATTCGACATTTTGGCTACTCTACCATATAAATCATTGTATGTAATATGTTGTGCTTCTTCGTCGGGATTATTGGGTTCAAAAATAATGGCCGTTTTTTCACCTCTTTTAGCCAAATGACGATCAATACAGTTTTTGGTAATATTTACTTTAGCATCTAAAAACCATTTGAATTTTGCTTCTTGCATATCAAATTCAAATACTTTGTCCCATTTTTGGTACCAAGTGAAATTCTCATCAGCAATACGGTCCCAAAATTTTCTGGGCTCACGTACCGATTTTTTATACATTTTGAAATAATTCTCGAGGTCATGTATTTTATAGTAACTCATATTGTTTCAACTTTAGTTTTAATATCATGTAAATTTATGTATTCTATCCTTTAATAGCAATATATCTTTGCTAAAAAGATATAGCTTATTTTATGAAATCTGTTTTATTTTTGCTTTGAATTTGTATATAACTCAATTACTCCTTGAATTTCGTCAATAATTGCTTCATCGTCAATTGTTGATGGAATTTGAAAATTTTCTTTATCAACAATACTTCTCAATAACTTTCTTAAAATTTTTCCTGAACGCGTTTTGGGTAAACGTTGAACAACCATTACATTTCGCAAACAAGCTACCGCACCAATTTTTTCACGAATCAAATGAACAATTTCGTATTCCAATTGAAAATGTTCCATTTCATTACCGGTTTTTACTACTATCATGGCTAAAGGAATTTGTCCACGAAGTTCATCATTTACACCAATTACGGCACATTCAGCCACCGCCGAATGCGAAGCTACAATTTCTTCCATTTCGGCTGTTGACAAACGATGTCCTGCCACATTGATAACATCATCCACTCTTCCGGTAATGAAAATATATCCTTCTTCATCTTTAAATCCTCCATCTCCTGAAAAATAATAACCGGGAAATTTTTGTAAATAGCCGGAATGAAATCGTTCAGTATCGTTCCATAAATCCAACATCGTTCCGGGTGGTAAGGGTAATTTAATGGTTACAAATCCTTCTTCATTGGAATTCAATTCTTGACCGTTTTCACCCAAAATTTGAATAGCATAACCGGTAACTGCTTTTCCGGCTGAACCAGGTTTGATTGGCAAAAACTCCACTCCCATCATATTAGCAATCATCGGCCAACCAGATTCCGTTTGCCACCAATGGTCAATGGCCGGAACCGGAATATGCTCATTATACCATTCCAAAGTAGCAACATCACAACGTTCTCCAGCTAAAAATTGGGTTCGTAAACACGACAAATCGTATTGTTTGATAAATTCCCCATTCGGGTCTTCTTTTTTGATGGCTCGAATAGCGGTTGGAGCAGTAAACATCACTTTTACCTGATGATCTGATATCACTCGCCAAAAAGTTGAAGCATCAGGAGTTTTAATTGGTTTTCCCTCAAATAAAACAGTTGTATTTCTATTGATGAGAGGACCATAAACAATGTAACTGTGTCCGACTACCCAACCTACATCTGAAGCGGCCCAAAAGACTTCACCGGGTTGAGCTCCGTAAATGTATTGCATAGAAAATTTAAGTGCGGTTGCATAACCACCTGTATCTCTGACAATTCCTTTGGGTTTTCCGGTTGTTCCCGATGTATATAAAACATATAACGGATGAGTCGATTCCACCGAAACACAATCAACTTCTTCTGAACCATACACTAACGCATCATAATCGACATCGTATTTTTTGAAAGGAACTCTCGCTCCTAATTTTCGGTTTAAAACCACCACTTTTTTGGGTTTATGACTCGCTAATTCAATGGCTTCATCAACTAAAGGTTTATAGGCAATCAAACGATCTACTTCAATACCGGAAGACGCCGTTAAAATAATTCTTGGTTTACAATCATCTATTCGGATTGCCAATTCATGAGGAGCAAATCCGCCAAAAACAACGGAATGAGTGACTCCAATTCGAGCACAAGCCAACATGGCAAAAGCGGCTTGCGGAATCATTGGCATATAAATAACCGCCGTTTCCCCTTTTTTAATGCCTAATGAAAGTAAACCTCCGGCAAGTTTTGCCACTTCTGTTTTTACTTCATTATACGTATATTTTTTTACGGTTTGCGTAACCGGAGAATCATAAATAATGGCAATTTGCTCACCATAACCGTCTTCAATGTGTTTATCTATTGCCAAGTAACACGCATTTAATTCGCCATCGGCATACCAAAGTGGATACTCGTTTTTGTCTTTTGATAAAATGGTTTGCGGTTTTTTAAACCAATGTATAGATTCAGCTTGATCGCTCCAAAATTGTTTAGGATTGTCAAGACTTTTTTGATATAATGCTAAATATTTCATTTTTGTGTGTTGTTTCTAATATTGTAATTCATTCTTCACTACTTACTAAGGACTATGAACTAAGGACTGAGAACTGAGGACTATGAACTAGTAGCAAGCAATTCATTCACTTGATCCACTAATTTTTTAATTGAAAAAGGTTTCGTCATATAGGCATTAGCTCCTAATTGCATACCTTTTTCAATATCACTTTCTTTGTTTTTGGCAGAGAGAAAAATGACTTTACAATGGGTTAATTTTTCATTCTTTTTAATCGATTCAATGGTAGCATAACCATCAACATTGGGCATCATGATGTCGAGAATAATTACATCCGGTTGTTCTGTTTTTAAAATATCCAGAGCTTCTTGACCGTCACGAGCGATAAATACTTCAAAATTTTGTTTTTTGAACGTATATTCCAACGACATGATAATGTTGGGTTCGTCATCTACTAATAAAATCTTTTTCATCTTTATTGTATTTTTTTAGGAAGAGTAAATGAAAAGGTTACGCCATTTTGAACGTTTTCTGCCCAAATTTTGCCTTTATGAGCTTCAATGATTTGCTTGCAAATGGCTAATCCTAAACCGCTTCCGATTGGTTTTTTAATATTTTGATTGCTGGATTGATAAAATTTGTCGAAAATAGACTCTAAATCCTCGGGATTGACTCCTTTTCCGTTGTTAAAAACATTCACTTTCAGATATTCATCTTCATGCTCAGAAAGGGTGATGATAATTATTCCATCCTTTTCATCAGCAAATTTAATAGCATTGGAAACCAAATTGGTAATCACTTGAATGATTCTTTCTTCATCAAAAGAAATAAAAGTGGTATTCTGATTTTCATCAAATTCAACGTGTATTTTTTTATTAGAAATCAATTGTTGCAAAGGCGATAGTGATTTTGAAATGGTTTGAACTATACTCCCTTGAGTTGGATAAATTTTCTGCTTACCGGTTTCAAATTTTTCCAAATCCAAAATTTTATCAATCAAACGATTTAAACGATCTGATTCGGTAATAATATTTTGAAGAAATTGCTTTTTCAATTCATCCGGAATTTCATCATCGTCATGTAAAATTTCGCTTGCGGCACGAATGGCGGTTATTGGCGTTCGTAGTTCATGCGTAACAGTATCCAAAAATTCATCTTTTTGTTTGTCTTTCAAAACCAAATTCTCATTGGCTTTTTTCAATTGAGAAGAAAGCTCTTTTAATTCATTGGATGTTTCCGTTAATTTTTTGTTGATAATAAGATTTTCTTTCGATTCCTCTAATATTTTTAAGACTTCCGGTAAACTGATTTTGTCTTCTTTGGTTACACTTTCAATTAAAATTTTAGCCGAAGCAGTGCCAATGTGTCCGGTTAGTAAGTTTTCTGCAAATTTGACTAATCGTGCATCTGCCATCAAATTATCAGGAGCGATATTATATTTCATTTTGAAAATAGAAAGTGCACGATTGGTTCGCTCTTCACCTAGAAAACGCTTTAAAACTTTTTGAATATCAGATACATAAGCCGTTCCTTTCCACACAAAAGCATTTTCGTGATTGTTGATGTATTTGTCGATATCAACATACATTTCTGCATAATTTCGTTCGCGATAATTTCCTTTGAAACTAACAGAAACAGCCATATAAACCAATACATTAAATAGCAAACTCCAAAAAAGAGCATGTGGAATAGGATCCAGATAATCCAATCCGAAAAGCTGAAAAGGTTGTAATATCGTGAATCCGAAAAAACCTTCTTTAAAGAAATTACTTCCCGGATTAATTGAACTCAGCAAAAAAGGCAACATGATGGTGTAAAAGCAAATTAACATTCCCACCACAATACCGGCAACTGCTCCGTTTAGTGAGCCTCTTTTCCAAAAAATAGCTCCAAAAAAAGCGGGACCGAGTTGGGCAACAATTACAAATGAAATCATTCCAACCGATACCAACGAAAAATCCATGATAAAGTAGCGGTAATAAATAAAAGCTAAAATGATTAGAAGAAATATACCAATTCGTCTAATGTTTACAATTCTTTCGCTATTGCTTTCCTGATTATCTTTTTGTAACGAACCTAAAACGCCATACGGAATCAATAAATTATTACTCAACATAGTTGAAAGCGTAATCGATGAAACCACAATCATAGAAATGGCGGCAGAAAATCCTCCCAAAAAGACCATTACTGTCATGATTGTATTGTCAAAAAGTTGTGGAATCAAAAGGGAAAACATATCCGGATTAACATTTTTTCCTTCAAATAAAATATTTCCACCCCATGCAATTGGGTAAACGAACAAATTGAACAACAAAAGATACAGTGGAAATAACCAAATGGCAGTTCTAATGTGCTTTTCTCGGTTGTTTTCTACAATTGACATATGAAATTGTCGAGGTAATAAAAATATCGAAAAGAACGATAAAACAATGAGCATCATCCAGTTCATTCCGCCTTCTAAACCATGAATTGTATTTCTTTCTTCGAAACTTTCCATCAAAGAAGCTTTGGCATAAATGGCATCAAAACCATCAAAAACATAAAAAGTAACATACAATCCAAGTATAATGAAAAAGAATAATTTGAGTAATGATTCCATTGCCACAGCCGTTACAATTCCTTTTCTCTTTTCGGAAGCATCTACGTAGCGAGTACCATAAAAAGAAGCAAATACGGCTAAAACAATCGCAACATAAGTAGAAGTATCAAAAAATACATTGTTAGATTCCTCAGAATTTGTAACAATATGAAACGTTTCAGAAATAGCTTTTAATTGTAAACCGATATAGGGTAAAATGGCTATTAATGCGATTAGTGTAACCAAAGCCCCCATGAATCGACTGTTGCCATATCGTAAGGAAATAAAATCGGCAATACTCGAAATTTTATTGACTCTTGAAATGCGAATTATTTTTCTTAGAATCAAAATCCAAGCCGGAAAGGCAATAACCGGACCGAGATAGATGGGAATAAAATTCAAACCTGAATTGGCTGCCACACCAATACTTCCGTAGTACGTCCAAGTGGTACAATACACCGCAAGTGAAAGTGAATAAACATAGGGATTATTTGTCCATTTTGAATTTCCTTTTCCTTCTGCCCATTGTGCAATAAAGAAAAGTAATCCAAGATATAAGAGTAATATGACTAATAAATACCCGCTATTCATTGTATTTTTTTAAAAAATAAAAGGATAAAATGATGGATAAAGTCCAAACAGAAAAAATATAAAAATAGATGATTGGAATTCCAAAAATTGCATCGGAGTTATTGAACAGCAATAGAATTGGGAAGTTAAACGCTACCCAAAGCAACAAACTAAGAATTACAAATTTTTGAAGATGCCTTTTTTTCATATTTTCATTTTTCATTTTATAAACAAACTCTGCTCTTGATATTCAAAAGCAGAGTATGTTATAAAACATTGATTATCAGTTAATGGTCAACAGCTTCTCCTGCTCCAGAGGGAATTCGAATGTTTTCCACAATTTCCTGAACATCATGAGGTGGTTCCGGTGTAAATTTATTCACTACCAAAGCTACAACAAAGTTGGCAATCATAGCTACTGTTCCGAAACCTTCCGGTGAAATACCAAACCACCAATCAGGTTTTAACGAATCTACTACTTCTTTTCCACCATCGAAGATACCGAATTTAAATTTCAACATGTAGTAAATCATCAATAACATTCCAACTACCATTCCACTAATTGCACCTTCTTTATTCATTTTCTTATAGAAAATACCTAAAATAATGGCCGGGAAGAATGAAGCTGCGGCTAATCCAAACGCTAAAGCCACTACGGCAGCAACGAATCCTGGTGGATTGATTCCGAAATATCCTGCAATACAAACCGCAACAGCAGCAGATCCACGAGCAGCCCATAGTTCACTTTTTTCTGAAATGTTTGGGTTGATCATTTTCTTAATTAAATCATGCGAAACAGAAGAAGAAATCACCAACAATAATCCGGCAGCCGTTGATAATGCAGCAGCTAAAGCTCCTGCCGCTACTAATGCAATTACCCAATTGGGCAAATTCGCAATTTCGGGATTAGCCAATACCATAATATCATTGTCAATTTTTAATTCGTTGGCATCTTTATCGGCTACATATTGAATTTTTCCGTCTGCATTTTTGTCTTCAAAAGTTAACAATCCTGTTTTTTCCCAATTCACAAACCATTGTGGCATAGAACTATATTCTTTATCACTTACAGTTTGAATTAAATTAGTTTTAGCAAATACCGCAACAGCTGGTGCAGTAGTATAAAGAATCGCAATTAACAACAATGCCCAACCTGCTGATTTACGGGCGTCTCGTACTTTTTTAACGGTGAAAAAACGAACAATAACGTGAGGTAATCCTGCAGTTCCAACCATTAATGCTAATGTTATAGCAAATACATCAATCATTGATTTAGAACCGCTTGTGTATTCATCAAATCCTAATTCTGTTTGCAATCCGTTTAATTTATCCAATAAATACGTTCCTGAACCATCGGCCATTGTTCCTCCCATTCCTAATTGTGGAATTGGATTACCTGTCATTTGAATGGAAATAAAAATAGCTGGAACCATAAAAGCAAAAATCAAGACACAATATTGAGCCACTTGTGTATACGTAATCCCTTTCATTCCACCTAAAACAGCATAAAACAATACGATTATCATCCCGATAATTACTCCTGTATTAATATCTACTTCTAAGAATCTGGAGAAAACTACTCCTACTCCACGCATTTGTCCCGCTACATACGTAAACGATACGATCAAAGCACAAAAAACTGCCACTGAACGAGCTGTTTTGGAATAATAGCGATCACCTATAAAATCCGGCACCGTAAATTTTCCAAATTTTCTGAGGTAAGGAGCTAATAATAAGGCTAATAAAACATAACCACCGGTCCAACCCATTAAGTAAACCGCTCCATCATATCCGGCAAAAGAAATAATTCCCGCCATTGAAATAAAGGAAGCGGCTGACATCCAGTCTGCAGCAGTTGCCATTCCGTTTGCGATAGGTGAAACACCACCGCCGGCAACATAAAATTCTTTAGTTGATCCGGCTCGAGACCAGATTGCAATTCCGATGTAGAGAGCAAATGTGATCCCTACTATAATATATGTCCAAATTTGTACATCCATTTTGTTTATTTTTTTGAGTTGCTGAGTAGCTGAGGTACTGAGCAGCTGAGTTACTTAAATTTTAATATTTTACAGAAAACTGATAACCGACAACAGAAGACTATTCCTCGTCGTATCCGTATTTTTTATCCAATTTATTCATTAGTCGAACATACACAAAAATCAAAATCACAAAAACATAGATTGACCCTTGTTGTGCAAACCAAAACCCGAGTGGAAAACCACCAATTTTGACTGCATTTAATGCGTCTTTAAATAATATCCCGGCTCCGTAAGAAACTAAAAACCAAATGGATAATAAAATTAGAAGGTATTTTAAATTTTCCTTCCAATAGGCTGTAGCGTTAGCTTGGTTACTCATGATTAGTTTGTTTAAGATTATAAATATATTTGTAATTGCAATAAAAATTCACCTTTATATGAATCTATTTTATCAACCGCAGTATAAACAGGACGGTTTGAATATTGTGCAGTTATTTTAGCATGATGACCATCTAAAAAGAAATTAGTTCCAAAATCAAATTGATTACTTGATTTTTCTAATGCTTCAAAATTTTTGTGACTTAATGCAGCATAAGGTTGAATTCTTACTTTAGGTTTCTCGCTTGAATTAGGCAACAAAAATCCTGCTTGGGTGTACCAAATTGTACCTGTTCCAATCATTGGTTGAAGATTTCCCGGACCAGCCAAAGCTTTATTACCGGTAAAAGCTGCATCAGCAACACCTTCGTTCATGATACCAATATTTCTCAAATAGTTTGGCCCAAAATCATACGAATAAAATACACTGTAAGCAGTTACAGCCATTTTTTTCTCTTTTTTTCCAACAGGTAAATCTAAAAAGACATCACCGGCAAATAAATTGGTAGCATGTTTTTCAATTTCACCATTTACAGAAATAACAGTCGAGCTTGGTGCGGTATAAAATCCGGCACCAACGTTAAACATCTTTTTAGTTCCTAAATACGTTCCCACTTTAAAAGGTAGGAAATTCGATTCTTTATCAAAAAAGTGATATTCAAAATAACCTGCTTTTGACCATTTGGCATTGTGATTATTATCTACAGCTCTTGCCAAATCTGAATTTGTTACATCAACCGGAACATTGTTGGTAGCAAAAGGTTTATTTAAACTCAAACGGTATTCAAAACGATCGTATTTTCCTTTTGCAAAAATTCCGATTTGACGTGCAAATTGATCGGAGTTTTCAATCAATGGCCAATTAAATATTGGTGCGTCAATGGTCAAATAATTCA
Organism: Flavobacterium filum DSM 17961; assembly: GCF_000425465.1. Taxonomy (GTDB): domain Bacteria; phylum Bacteroidota; class Bacteroidia; order Flavobacteriales; family Flavobacteriaceae; genus Flavobacterium; species Flavobacterium filum. The sequence continues at coordinate 68,870 of NZ_AUDM01000004.1, forward strand.
ACGTTGATGACATGGTCATACGAGACAATCCCATGTAATAATGTAAACCTCCACCTAAACTTAAACTAAAAGGTTTGTTTTCTTTTGGTAACACAACTGCGTATTCATTCCATGCGTCATGGAAAAACAATCCCGGTTTTTTACCATTACCATAACCGCCGGTTCCACCTGAACCTGAGGCACCGCCATTAATAAAGGTTTGATTGTTGATACCAATATGCGTTACAATCATATAACGCGGAGAAATTTGTGCGTAAGCCAATAAACGCAGACGTCTAAGACCAATGTCTTCTTGTTTAGTAATTGCTTCATCTCCAATCATGGTTCCCGGATTCATTTCAGAAGAACGCAACCAAATCTGATTCCATGCAATAAAACGCATGTATTTGGTTCCTTCCGGATTTAAATTAAATTTTAGTCCACCTCCGTAATCCGTTGAGCCTTGTGAAAAAGCAAAGCCGAATGACATCAAAAGACTAATTGTAAATAATACTTTTTTCATAAATAGAATTTTGGTTAAATAAGGGTTAGTTTGTCTATTTTGACAGCACTAAATTCTATTTTAAAAATCCAGAAAAAAATTTTGTTATATATTTTTGTAAACTACTATAGTTAATCTTTGAAACGTTCCCATTTTATAAGCATAAATTTATCACCTAATTCAGTAATAATCATCCCGGCTCCTTTGAGTTGATCCTTGTTTTTTAGGAATTCTACTAATTCTAAATGATTGTAAATCTTATAAGTGGGATGATAATCGGTGTGAGCCGGTTTTTTGATTTTAAACTCTTTTACCCAATTGCTCACGGTAACATGGGAAACTCCAATAATCCGTTCAATTTCACGGTAACTCAGGCCTTCCAAATACAATTGCAATGCTTTAGTTACATAGTAATCATCTATCTTTTTTCCTAACTTATTGACTGTAAAGTAATAGTTACATTTTTTGCACAAATACCGCTGTCTGTCTTTGATAATACCGCTTTTTACAATTTGATTATTTTGACATTTCGGACACGCTAAAATCTCCATATATAAAAATTTTGCATAAATATATTAATTTAGCAATAATATAAAAACATTATTTATATTTTATTTTAGGAAAATTTACGAAGTGCTTAAATTTATTAGGAAAAAATTACATTTTGTATAAAATTATGCTATTTTTAAAATAGTTTGATTTTAGGATGTTTAGAGCATCGTTAATAACTTACTATACATTTTTAGCTTTTGAAATGAAAAGATATTCAGTCAATTTTCTTTAATTTGTAGAAACAACACTAAATCTATGCAATTCAATACAAATGAAACAGATCCATCTGTTTTGTATAAATTATTAACCGGAACAATCATTCCAAGACCAATTGGTTGGATTTCAACAATTGACAAAGACGGAATCAATAATCTCGCCCCTTTTTCTTATTTTAATATGATTTCGAGCGATCCGCCGTGTGTAATGTTTTCCACCCGAAGAGATAATAATCAATACAAAGACACGCTGAATAATGTGTTGCACAATGGAGAATTTGTTGTGAATTTGGTAACCATGGATGTTGTCGAACAAATGAATGCCACTTCTGCATCGGTTCCATCCGATGTAGATGAATTTGAATTGACCAACCTTACTCCTATCGACTCTGTTTTCATCAAACCCAAACGTGTAAAAGAAAGTCCGATTCATTTTGAATGTGAAATGATTCATCACTATTTTATGGATAATAATGAGGGTGGCGGTGCTTGTATTGTCATTGGAAAAATAAAAACCATTCATATTGATGATGCTATTTTGATGGAAAACAATCGAATAAATTTAGACGTTTATAAACCCGTAGCTCGTTTAGCAGGTTCGAATTATAGTACGTTGGGAGAACTTTTTTCGATTAAAAGAGCGTAATTTAATGTTTAAGAAATCAGTGTAAATCGGTGAAATCCGTGTCAAATTAAAAATGAAAAAAATAACAGTAATCGGTGGCGGCCCAGGCGGACTCTACTTTTCCATACTAACCAAAAAAGCAATGCCAAATTGCCAAATTGACGTGTACGAACGCAACAAACCCGACGACAGTTTCGGTTTTGGCGTGGTATTCTCAGATGAAACGTTAGGCGAATTTTTAATGCGAGATTTAAAATCCTATGAACTCATTCGAAGCGAATTTGCCTATTGGGATGATATCATTATCGCCCGTGACGGTCAAAACGTAAACATTTCCGGAAACGGATTTTGTGGTTGTTCCCGAAAAACGTTACTAAAATTATTGCATCAACGTTGTCGTGAAGAAGGTGTCAACCTACATTTTGAACAAAATGTTGATGATTTAAGTCAGTTTGCTGATTCGGATATTATTGTCGCCTGCGACGGAATTGGAAGTGCCATTCGAACACAATATGCTTCTGAATTCGGCACCAAAATCGAACTCAAAAAGAACCGTTTTGTTTGGCTAGGCTCCACCAAACCCTTGGATGCGTTTACCTATTTTTTCAGAACAACACCTTTCGGCACCATCGTGGCTCACACCTATCAATACGAAGAAGGTATGAGTACCTGGATTTTTGAATGTAACGATGAAACTTGGCAAAATTTTGGTTTTGAAGTCACTAACGAGGAAGATACCATTCAAAAAATGGCTGAAATCTTCAAAGATGAATTAGACGGACATCCACTTATTTCTAACAAATCACATTGGCGACAATTTCCGCACGTAACGAACGAAAAATGGTTTTACAACAATATCGTTTTACTGGGTGATGCGAAAGCTACGGCCCACTACTCCATTGGTTCCGGAACAAAATTGGCGATGGATTCCGCAATTGGTTTGTCAGATGCTGTAATTGCAAATCCCAACAATGTGCAAGCCGCTTTTGAACAATATGACAAATCACGTAGAAATACGGTGGAAATGATTCAATACGCCGCTTTGGTTTCGTTGGATTGGTTTGAAAATATGGATAGACACATGCAACATCCTTTCTATCAATTTGCTTTTGGATGCATGACGCGTTCCAAAAAAGTGACATTTGAAAATCTACAAATTAGAGATAAATCATTTACGGATAAGGTTTTGAATGAATTTTTTGAAACTCAAAACTCCCAATTCTCAACTCTCAACTCAAAATCAGCGGCATTTTCTACTTTTAAATTAAGAGATTTAGAATTACCAAACCGAATTGTGATGGCTCCGATGGGTCAATACTCCGCCGAAAACGGTTTGGTGAACAATTGGCATTTGGTGCATTACGGAAGTCGAGCAACGGGTGGAGTTGGATTGATTTTAACCGAAATGACTGCGGTTTCTTCAACCGGACGTATCACTTTAGGTTGTACAGGTATTTACAATGAAAATCAAGTGATTGAATGGAAAAAAATTACGGATTTTATTCATCAACATACACAAACAAAAATAGGAATCCAACTCGGACATTCCGGTAGAAAAGGAGCCATCAAAAAACCTTGGGAGGGGCAAAATGAACCGATTGATGAGGCTTGGGAATTACTTTCCGCCTCTCCTATTCCATTTCATTCCAACTTGGCAACGCCAAAAGAAATGACTTTGGAAGATATGGATAAAATCACTGCAGAATTTGTTCAAGCCGCCAAAAATGCCGACCAAGCCGGTTTTGATATGATTGAATTACAAGCTCATCATGGATTTTTATTAGCTTCGTTTTTATCGCCATTGACAAATTGTCGTTCAGATGAATTTGGAGGAAATATCGAAAACCGAATAAAATTTCCATTAAGAGTATTTTCAGAAATGCGAAATGTTTTTCCGCAACACAAACCCATGTCAGTTCGAATTTCTGCTTGTGACTGGGCGGAAAACGGTATTTCAGAGGAAGAGGTGATTTATATTGCCAATGCATTTAAATCTGCCGGAGCAGACATTATTAATGTTTCCACCGGAAATACGGTGGCAAACCAAAAACCGCAAATGGGCAGAATGTGGCAAACGCCTTTTTCTGATTTGGTTCGAAATACGGTTCATATTCCCACCATAACAGCCGGATTTATCCAAGACATTGATCAAATTAATACGATTATTTTGAATGGAAGAGCTGATTTAGTGGCATTAGGCCGACCATTATTGGCGGATGCTAACTTTGTTAGAAATGCTCAAGCGTATGAAAATGTGCAAACGGATGATATTCCGTTACCATATAAAATGGGAAGTTCTCATTTATATTCGTTAAAAGCAGCTGAACGGAAGCAATTGGAAGGAATGAAAAAAGCATTGAAGCCGAAGAGTAATAAGAAATAACAATATCAATGACAATGACAAAAATCAATAGGAATTTTTCGTCCATAAGAAATGCTCTATTACTTTTGATGATAGTACTATTTTCTTCTTGTAAATCAACTCCTTTTATTGAAATAAAAGAAAACGAAAATGCTTATTTGATTCGAAATAACAATAGTATTGGAGAAGTCTTTAATGAAAATTTTGAATCCAATGCAATTGAAAATTCACTTAAAAGATTTACCCCTACTATTGAAGAAGTTAATCTAGCTGAGCATATTTTAAGATTAGGTTTAAAAAAATTAAAAAGTAAAGATGGAAGATTCATTTCCAGAAATTTAAAGGATTATAAAAGACAATATTTAGGCTATATTAATTCTGATGGTGATAAAATGCTCCATATTTCATTTTATTTAGACAAGAATAGTAAAAAACAAGATAATCGATTTTGGAAAGAAGAATATAAAATGATTTTGGACGGCGGAATTTCCTATTGGATTATGAAAATAAATTTGAACACAAATAAACTAGAAAATATCGCAATTAACGGTGTTGCCTAAAATCTCTGCAACTCAGTTTCTAAGCAATAAAAAATGAAAGAAAAAAAATCTAAAATAGAAGTTCAAGGTTTTGAAATTACTATTTCATCAAAAAATAATGATGACTATATTTCATTGACAGATATGACTGCCAAATTTGGCGGTGATGACCTCATTTACAGCTGGATGCGAAACAGAAATACATTGGAGTTTTTAGGTATTTGGGAACAAATACACAACCCAAATTTTAAAGGTGGCGGATTCGAGACCTTTAAAAAGGAAGCCGGTTTAAATTCTTTTCACTTAACACCAAAAAAATGGGTTGAAGCAACAAATGCAATCGGTATTTATTCAAAATCAGGTAGGTATGGCGGAGGAACATATGCTCACAAAGACTTGGCTTTTGAGTTTGGTAGTTGGTTAAGTCCTGAATTTAAATTATATTTAATCAAAGAATTCCAACGATTAAAAGAAAGTGAAAACGATCGTTTGAATTTAGAATGGAATTTACAACGTACGATTTCAAAAATTAATTATCACATTCATACGGATGCGATTAAGGAAAATTTAATTCCGCTTGAAATTACAAAGCAACAAGTGAGTTTTGTTTATGCAAATGAAGCGGATTTACTGAATGTAGCTTTATTTGGAATTACAGCCAAAGAATGGAGAGAAAATAATTTGACTCAAAAAGGAAATATTCGAGATTTTGCCACTTTGGAGCAATTAGTAGTCCTGAGTAATTTGGAAAGTATAAACGCACTACTTATTCAACAAGGTTTGTCACAAAGTGAACGGCTTATTCAACTCAATAAAGTTGCCATTACTCAAATGAAATCGCTAGTTCATTCTAAAGAAGTAAAAAAATTAAAGTAGTAGCTCATGAAACATTTTGACGACAACTTCGCCCACAATTTCCTTCCAAGCATCGACTTGCAGCCTACTTATTTAAAAGGAAAGTACGAAACCGAAATGCTCAATTGTGTCGAACGTCTTTTAGATGCTCACATTCTAAATGGTCATGGTAATGCTCCATGCCTTCGTACTTTTGAAGAAACCTGGGCGTATCAAGGCTTATATGAAAAAGCAAATCAAATTGCACATGTTTTGATTGACGATTTAGGATTGCAATCCGGAAATAGGGTTTTATTACGGTCTGCCAATAATCCCATGATGGTTGCTTGTTGGTTTGCAGTCTTAAAAGCAGGCGGAATTGTTGTTGCAACAATGCCTTTACTGCGTTCGAAAGAATTGACTACCATTATCGATTGTGCTGAGATTTCTATTGCCTTGTGCGATAAAGAATTGGAAGAAGAAATGCATTTAGTAAAATCGAATTTTCTTCAAAAAACGTGCTTCTACGGCAATGCACAATTAGAACAATTAATGGCATTCAAACCGAAAACATTTGACAATTTTCATTCCAAATCAGATAGTGTTGCCTTAATCGGTTTTACTTCGGGAACAACCGGTTTGCCCAAAATGACAGCTCATTATCACAAAGATATTTTGAATATTTGTGAGGCTTTTCCAGTTTATTCGCTTCAACCGAAAACAAATGATGTCTTTACAGGAAGTCCGCCCATCGGTTTTACCTTTGGTTTGGGTGGATTGGTTTTGTTCCCAATGTATTTTGGTGCTTCCACATTTTTAATTGAAAAACCAACGCCGGATATTTTGTTGCAAGCCATTCAAGACCATAAAATCACGATTTGTTTCACAGCTCCAACGGCTTGGCGAATCATCACAACAAAAGTAAAAGACTATGATATTTCCAGCTTACGCAAATGTGTCTCTGCAGGAGAAACCTTGCCTTTAAAAGTGTGGGAAGATTGGCACAACGCGACCGGATTAAAAATTATCGACGGCATTGGAGCTACCGAAATGTTACATATTTTCATTTCATCCAACGAAGAAAACATGAAACCCGGAGCCACCGGAGTCGCTATTACTGGTTATGAAGCAAAAATTATTGATAGTAATGGCAATGAAGTTTCCAGAAACGAACCCGGCCGATTAGCCGTTCGTGGAATTACAGGTTGTAAATACTTGAATCGTACAGAAAAACAGCAAGAATACGTTCAAAATGGTTGGAACATTACCGGAGATATTTTCAAGCAAGATGAAGAAGGTTACTTTTGGTTTGTGGCTCGTGGCGATGATATGATTATTTCTTCAGGATATAATATAGCGGCAATTGAAGTAGAATCCGTACTTTTAACCCACGAAGAAATTCTGGAATGTGCCGTAGTAGGTTTACCCGATGATGATCGTGGCATGTTAGTTTGTGCTCATATTGTTCTAAAAGATAAAGCTAAAGCAACAGACAATATGAAAAACCATATTCAACACTGGTTCAAAGAAGTAGCTGCTCCATATAAATATCCGAGAGTGATTTACTTTACGGAAGCTTTGCCTAAAACGGAGACAGGGAAAATACAGCGGTTTAAATTAAAGTAGCCACGAATTACACTAATTTACACAAATTAAATTCGTGAAAATTCGTGTAATTCGTGGCTAAGAAAAACAAATAAAGATGAATAAAACTTTCACCAAACAAGAAAAAATAAAATTCAAACACATTGACTACGCAGGCATTGTGTTTTATCCACGATTTTTGGAAATGCTCAACGATTTAGTAGAAGATTGGTTTGAAGAAGCACTCGACCGACCGTTTTCAAAAATGCATGAAACGAATGGTATTCCAACTGTTGATTTAAAAATCCAATTCAAAAATCCAGCTCGATTGGGAGAAGTGTTGACCAAAAAATTATGGGTAAAAGATATCGGTTTTGCCTCTGTATTATGCGGATTTCAATTTGTGAATGAAAAGGAATTAACCGTTTTAGAAGGCGAAGTAACTCTCGTTAACGTAAAAATAGCCGAAGACCGAGAAAAAATCAAAGCAGAATGTTTTTCTGAGGAAATGAAGGAGAAAATTTCAAATTTTAAAATATAAAATGGGAACACGGATTTGAAAAATTAGAGAAATCAGAAAAATACAATTATTCAAATTTTTAAAATTTCTTAAATCTGTGTTAAAAAAAATATTAATTATGATTCAATTCCACAAATTCAAAGCCGCCGCCGTTCAAACCTCACCCGTTTTTTTAAACGTTGATAAAACCATTGAAAAAGCGATTTCTTTCATTAAAGAAGCCAGTTCAAATGGTGCTAAATTAATTGCATTTCCGGAAGTTTTCGTTGCCGGATATCCTTACTGGAACTGGATTATGACACCTGTGCAAGGCAGTAAATGGTACGAAGAATTGTATAAAAATTCAGTTGCTTTATCAGATGAGTCGATGAAACCGATATTTCAAGCTGCAAAGAACTTCAATATGCACGTGGTCATCGGAATTAATGAACGTGGCGATAGTTATGGCGAAATTTACAATACCAATCTCATCATCGATAACCACGGAACGCTTATCGGAAAACACCGAAAGTTAGTCCCCACTTGGGCAGAAAAACTTACTTGGTCAAGCGGTGATGGTTCCTCCTTAAAAGTATATAAAACCGAAATCGGTCCCATCGGCACTTTGGCGTGTGGTGAAAACACGAATACATTAGCTCGATTTACGTTATTATCACAAGGCGAATTGATTCATATTGCCAATTATATTTCGCTTCCCGTTGCTCCACCCGATTACAACATGGCGGAAGCAATTAAAATTCGTGCCGCAGCTCATTCGTTTGAAGGGAAATTGTTTACCATTGTTTCCTGTTCCACGATTTCAAAGGAAATTATGGACGTTTTGAAACCGGATGTTCCGAATATCGAAGAATTATTGACACGAAAGAGTTCTGCTTTCTCGGGAATTATCGGTCCTAACGGAGCTGTTGTGGGCGAACCTTTGATTGATGACGAAGGAATTGTGTATGCCGACATCGATTTGGAAAAATGCATTCAACCAAAACAAATGCACGATATTTTGGGACATTACAACCGATTTGATATCTTTGATTTACGGGTAAATACCGCTCCAACGAGAAAGATTACGTTTATTGATAATCAGGAGGAGTTTAATAAGAAATAAATATTAATGTTTCTACACCTGACAGGTTTTTGAAACCTGTCAGGTGTAAAAAAATTTAAATAAACAATGGACGCAAAACATTCAGACGACGTTTACGGAAGAGCACGAGTGCAAGATTCTGATGAACTAAAAGCTTATTACAAAGAATTAAAAAATCTGGGTGCCGGTGCTTTATGGACGGTTGCCAATGATATAGAACCTTGGGAACCACGTGCCAATTCTGTTCCGATGCTATGGAAATATGACGATTTACGAGAATTGGTCCTTAAATCATCCGAACTTGTTACGCCTGAACAAGCCGGACGTCGTGTGGTGTATTTGGTCAACGACAAACGTAAAGACGTTGCCGCTGCTGTGGGATGGTTATACACCGGAATTCAAGTCACTCGTCCGGGTGAATTTACATCTGCTCATCGGCATCGTGCTTCTGCCCTACGTTTTATTATGGAAGGCGAAAAAGGATATACCGTTGTAGATGGTAATAAAATTATGTTGGAGGTGAATGATTTTGTCATCACACCCAACTCTACTTGGCATGAACATGGTGTTGAAGAAGGTGGAAAAACCTGCATTTGGCAGGACGGACTCGATATTCCGTTGGTGAATGCTCTAGAAGCCAATGATTATGCAGTTTATGATGGTAAACAACCCTTGACAGCTCCATTAAACTACTCACCAATGACCTATGGTTGTGCCGGACTCATTCCAGCTGATAAAACGTGGAACAAACCCTATTCTCCTCTTTTTAAATATTCGTGGTCAAAAGTTTATCCATCATTACTTGAAACACAGAAAGTGAAAGAACCTAATCCTTTTGATGGAATTTTCATGAAATATTCTAATCCGTTAACCGGAGGTCATGTGATGCAAACGATGGGAGCTTCGATGCAATTATTGCCTGCCGGATTTAAAGGAAAAGCTCATAAGCATACCGGTTCATTTGTTTACCAATGTGCCAAAGGAAAAGGCTATTCTATCATCAACGGGCAACGTTTTGATTGGAAAGAGCGAGATATTTTCTGTGTTCCATCTTGGGCTTGGCACGAACATCATAATCTTTCTGAATCTGAAGATGCGTGTTTATTTGCCTTTAATGATTTACCTGTGATTGAAGGATTGGGATTGTATCAGGAAAAAGAGTATTCTGAAAACAATGGTTTTCAATAATATAAAAAATATATGTAAATGATAAGATTAAGCAAATTACTGGTATTTTTATTTCTATCAAGTCCATTATTTTCCCAAAAATTAGCTTTAGATAAAGGGAAAATTAATCAAAAAGATTATTATCAGGAAATTGATTTTGAGATAGTCAATGATAAAATTATGCTTCCTGTGGTTATCAATAATAAAACGTATTCATTTTTGTTAGATACCGGTGCTCCCAACGTCATTTCAAAACGAGTTTTAGAAGATATAAATTCTACAAAATCAAAAAAGATAAAAGTATCTGATGCCAATAGTCAATCAGATGAAATGGAATTAGTAGCCATTCATTCAATAGAACTTGGTGATTTATCTTTTGAAAATAATGTAGCATTAGTTAGTGATTTAGAAAATCATTTTATATTGAAATGCTTTAAAATGGATGGTTTTATTGGGAGCAATTTATTTCATAAATCAATTCTGAAAATCAGTTTAAAAAACAAAAAGATTATTGTTACTGATGATATCAAGAAATTAAATCCACAATCTAAGCCTTCAAAGTTATTATTAATTGGACAACAAAAATCACCATATATTGAAGTGGATTATTCTTCGGATAAAAAAAATCGTGTAGTTGAAGATGTCTTAATTGATACCGGAATGGATGGCTTTTTTGAAATGTCAAAAAGGGCTTTCGGCATACTTTCCAAAGAAAATATTTGGAACGAATTATCAAGAAGTTCCGGTTCAAATGGTATTGGCCTTTTTGGAACAGCTCCTGTTAGCGAACAAGTACTATTTAATTTACCGTTTTTCAAATTAAATAACACCACCTTTAAAAACCTGATAAGCAATACTACTGATGATAATAATTCTCGAATTGGATTAGATTTATTACAACATGGCGATATCATTATTGATTTTAAAAACAAAAAATTTTATTTCGAAGCCAATGAATCTGTCGTATTAGATCAAAAAGCTCCAATGTATAGTGCAACAATTATGGATAATAAATATTCCATTGGATTTGTTTGGAATGAACAGCTTCGCGAAAAAATTAAGTTTGGAGATGAAATAATTAGGGTAGATTCTTTTTATCTTGAACAAATGGATTTTTGTGATATTGTGAAAATCAAAAAATTTCGTAAAAGTAATCAATCCTATGAATTGGAAGTAAAATCTAAAGAAAATTCTACCACTCAAATTTTGAAAATAGAATAATACGTTTTCACTTCTACATATAACCTTAATACCTTAGAACCTTAATAAATGAAACTACTTACCTATAAAACACCTCAAACCGAACCCCGATTAGGCTTTTTACACAACAATCTTATCATTGACATGGAAGATTTTGGAGAAATATCCAATTTTCCGTTACCAATTGATATGTTAGATTTAATTGATTTGGGATTTGAAATCATTGAAGAAATCACAGAAATGATCAAAGAAACCCGTGAAATCGACTTTGAACAAATTGGTTATACGTTTGAAGAAGTTGAAATTTTGGCTCCTATTCAGCGTCCACGAAAAAACATTATCGGAATTGGTTTAAATTATACAGAACATGTTGCAGAAAGTGCAAGAACTCTCGACACGACAGGTAAACTTCCTCAAAAACCCATCATATTTTCAAAACCACCTACAACGGTAACCGGTACTAATACCAATATTCTGTTAAACCCAAAACTAACCCAACAACTAGATTGGGAAGTGGAATTGGCCGTTGTGATTGGAGAATATGGAAAGTATGTACCCAAAGCTGAAGCTTTAGATTATGTGTTTGGTTATACGGTTATCAACGACATTTCCGCTCGTGATTGCCGGAGAGAAGGACAATGGATTGTTTCCAAAGGACAAGATACATTTGCCCCGATGGGACCGTATTTGGTTACGAAAGATGAAATTCCGAATCCGCATAACTTGAATTTGTCATTGAAAGTTAACGGTGTGGAAAAACAAAATTCCAATACCCAATTCATGCTGTTTAACATCAATGATTTGATTGAAGATTTAAGCACTGTTTTCACTTTAGAACCCGGTGACATCATCGCTACCGGAACACCAGCCGGAGTAGGTGCCGGACGAAATCCGCAAGAATGGATGTGGGATGGCGATGTGGTGGAAGCGACTGTGGAGGGAATTGGAACGATAATTAATACCATCAAGGAAATATAAATTTCTGAACACAGATTTAAGAAATTTTTAAAATTATTATAATTTCTAAAATCTGTATTCCAAAAAAACAATTATAAAAAACAAATAAGATTTTTAAAATTTCTCAGATTTTATCAATCTGTGTTCATAAAATTATACCAAATGAAATACAAAATAGGCCAAATCGTCCCTTCCTCAAACATAACAATGGAAACTGAAATTCCTGCCATTTTCAGAGCAAGGGAAACCATTTTACCGGAACGATTCACCTTTCACTCCAGCCGTATGCGAATGAAAAAAGTCACTAAAGAAGAGTTGGAAGCCATGGACGCCATGAGTTTAAAATGTGCTCAAGAATTATCCGATGCTCATGTAGATGTGATGGGCTATGCTTGTTTAGTAGCCATTATGAGTATGGGTCGAGGTTATCACTGCGTTTCCGAAGTGAATTTGCATCAAGAAACCATTGCCAACGACTTCCCTACTCCTATTGTGACCTCTGCAGGAGCATTGATTAACGGATTGAAAGTACTAGGAGCGAAACAAATTTCCATCATTACACCTTATATGCGTCCGCTTACCGATAAAGTGGTAGATTATATTGAACACCAAGGCATCAAAGTGAAAGAAAGCATTGCCCTGGAAATTCCTGATAATTTAGAAGTAGCGGCTCAAAATCCAATGAATTTATTGGAAATCTACAAACAATTGGATTTAACGGATGTAGATGTTTTAGTGACTTCCGCTTGTGTGCAAATGCCTTCGTTAGAAGCTATCGATTTGATTCAAGCCGAATGTGGTATTCCGGTAACCTCTGCTGCGGTTTGCACAACCTATGAAATGATGAAAAAGTTAGGAATTGAAGCCAAATCAACTATTGGAGGCGAATTGTTGAATGGAAAATATTGATTGAAACAATTGATATTTATTTATAAAAATTTAATCAAATGAGACTTTATTTTACTTTACTATTAATTTTTGCTTTGACTGTAGTAAATGGTCAAACTTTTTCCGGAAGTATCGGAAACATTACGGATGACGGTCAACCAAATAATTTTAATTTATCAGTAAATGATGTTTCATTAAATTCTTTATCTTCAAACTTAGGCTTAAAAGAAGTTTGTTTGAACATTACTCATACTTGGAATTCTGACTTAAATGTATTTCTAATTTCTCCATCCGGTACTCAGGTTAATCTGTTCTCTGGAATTGGTGGTGATGGAGATAACTTTACAAACACTTGTTTAAACCAAACAGCTACTATATCAATAAATTCAGGAAATCCACCTTATACGGGTCAGTTTAAGCCTCAAGAAACAATAGGGAATTTTAATAATAATCAAAACGGTAACGGAGTTTGGATATTGCGTATCATCGATACCTATCCGGATGCTGATACAGGTTCAGTTTTGAATTGGTCAATCACATTTGGTGAGGAAGCTCCAACTCCATTTGTATTTACTTCCTCCAATCTTCCAATAATAATTATCAATACAAATGGATTGACCATACAAGATGAGCCGGAAATAAATGCAACAATGGGTATTATTTATAATGGAGAAGGTAATATGAATATGATTACTGATATACCAAATGAATATAATGGAAATATAAATATAGAATACAGAGGGAATTATTCTCAATCATTACCACAAAAGCCATTTAAAATTGAAACGCTTGATGCATCATTTCAAGAATCAGATGTTTCGGTTTTTGGTATGCCGGAAGAACATGATTGGGTATTGATTGCCAGTTATAATGACAAAGCCTTTATGCGAAATACACTTGCTTATTCACTATTTCAAAATATGGGACATTATGCTGCTCGACATAAATTTTGTGAAGTTGTTATAAATGGAACATATCAAGGAGTTTATATTTGGATGGAAAGTATCAAAAGAGATAATAATCGCGTCAATATTGCCAAGTTAGACCCCGATGAAAACACAGGACTTGACTTAACCGGTGGGTATATTTTAAAAAATGATTTATGGAATCAAAATGATAGTTGGCAATTGAATTATAGTCCAATTGACCATCCTGAATTAGATGTTCGATTGGTTTATCACTATCCGAAACCGGAGGATATTAGTGCACAACAGCAAGCTTATATTCAGTCTTTTATTAACGATTTTGAAACTGCTTTGTATAGTCCAAACTTTACTTCTTTAACAGATGGTTATCGAAAATATATGGATACAAATTCATTTATCGATTATTTTATTATTAATGAATTATCCAGAAATAACGATGGTTTCAAAAAAAAGTAGTTATTTTCATAAAGATAAAAACAGTAATAATCAATTGGCCAAATTAAAAGCCGGACCAGTGTGGGATTTTGATTGGGCCTGGAAAAACATTAATGAATGTGGAATATTGGCTACAACAGATGGTTCCGGTTGGGCACATTTGATAAATGATTGTAATCCCGATAATAATTCTACCGGTTGGTTTGTTCGCCTGCTGCAAGATCCAGCTTTTCAAAATGAATTAAAATGCAGATGGCATAACTTACGTCAAACACTTTTGAGTGAAACTGCACTAAATGCTTATATCGATTCAAATGCTTCCTTTTTACAACAAGCACAAGCAAGACAATTTGAACGTTGGGGAAATCTAGGAATCAATACGGGAACGCCTGAATTGGAGAATGACCCTACTACTTTTGAAGGACAAATTATAAAATTCAAGAATTGGATAACAACCAGAATGAATTGGTTAGACAATAATTTACCAGGTGATTTGACGAATTGTTCTCTATCATTGTCAGATATAAATGTTGAAAAAATCAATTTATATCCCAATCCAACAAATGAATCATTTTATATTCGTTCTGAAAATATAACTGAGTACGAATCTATTTCTTTATTCATTTATGACTTAACTGGTAAAATTATTAAAAAATATATACTTGAAAATAAGTTTCAAAAAGTAGATGTTTCTTATCTTTCAAAAGGTACTTATTTTGTTAATATTATTTCAGAAAAAGACAATGTAATGAAGAAACTTATAATTGAATAATTTAAAAATAATTCTTTATTTCCCTAACTAAATCATTTTTAAAAACCAATCCCGATTGTCGCCAAACCTGCTTACCGTTTTTAAACAGTAACATGGTGGGAACTCCTCTCACTTGGTATTGTGCTGCTAATTGTTGATTTTTATCTACATCAATTTTTAATATGCTAACGTTGTCACCCAATTCGTCTTTCACTTCTTTTAGAATAGGAGCCAATTGTTGACATGGACCACACCACGTGGCAAAAAAATCAACCAAAACAGGTTTTTCTGATTGTATCAATTCTTGAAAAGTTGCCATTTTATTCTATATTTAATTCCAAGCCATGTAACCACCTTGTAAATCTATGATTGAAGTAAAACCCATTTCAGACATTTTTTTGGCTGCCTTTTGACTTCTGGCACCACTTCTGCAATAAATATAAACCGGTTTTGATTTGTCTAATTTTTGAATTTCTTTTTCAAAAACGGCATCATTTGTTACATCAATGTTAACCGCTCCGAATATTGCTCCAGCCGAATATTCACCGGGTGTTCTTACATCAACTAATTGCACCTTTTCTTTTGAAATTAGTGTTTTGTATTCTTTCGCAGGAAGTACTTTCACTTTAGGATTTTGTTGCGATTGACAAGCGATTGAAACAAAAGCAAGCAACACTAAAACTATTTTTTTCATATTTTTTCAATTATAAAGTACTAGGACAAACATAAGCGGTTCTTGAAATTCCGGTATTTTTAATAGCGGCAAAACCACCTTTTACATCAATAACATTGTGATAACCTCTAGCTTTTAAAATAGATGAAGCAATCATACTCCGGTAACCGCCGGCACAATGCACATAAAAATCTTTTTCTTTTGGAAATTCGCTTAAATGTTCATTCAAAAAGTCTAAAGGAGTGGATGGAACATCAACAATGTGTTCAGAAGCATATTCGCCCGGTTTGCGAACGTCAAAAACCAATGCATTTTCATTTATTTTTTCTTCTAAAAC
Source organism: Flavobacterium filum DSM 17961 (assembly GCF_000425465.1). Classification (GTDB taxonomy): domain Bacteria; phylum Bacteroidota; class Bacteroidia; order Flavobacteriales; family Flavobacteriaceae; genus Flavobacterium; species Flavobacterium filum. Next base: position 84,997 of record NZ_AUDM01000004.1, read on the forward strand.
AGTAGCATCAACTGAAGTAACCGTGTCATATTCCATTCCGGCCTTTTTCCAAGCTGCAAAGCCACCTTTCAAATAACCAATCGTATTGTCATATCCAACCCGAGCCAAACGAGTAATCGTTTCCTCTTCTCTACCTTCTGGTGTTACTAGCAAAATAGGCTGTTTGTAATCTAAAATCAATGCACCAACCCATGGAGCAAATTGTCCATCAATGCCAATAAAAATAGATTTTGGAATATGACCTTTTGCAAAATCATCCTGGTGACGAACATCTAATACTAATGCATCAGTGTCATTAGCAACCGTTTCAAAAACATTGGGTTCAAAAGCTTGTGCTTCTTTGATGATGTTTTCAACATTTTCGTAACCTTCTTTATTCAATTTTACATTCATCGGAAAGTACGCTGGTGGTGGCAATAATCCATCGGTAACTTCTTTGATAAACTCATGTTTTGTCATGTTGGCTCGTAAGGCATAATTGGTTTCTTTTTGTTCGCCAATCGTACCAACCGTTTCTTTACTTAAATTTTTTCCACATGCTGAACCGGCTCCGTGTGCAGGATAAACAATTACCTCATCTGCTAATGGCATAATCTTAGTACGTAAACTATCGAATAGTAAACCGGCTAGTTCTTCTTGTGTCATAGAAGCTGCTTTTTGAGCTAAATCCGGACGGCCAACATCGCCAAGGAAAAGTGTATCCCCACTAAAAATAGCGTAATCTTTTCCGTTTTTGTCTTTTAATAAATAGGTTGTACTTTCCATCGTGTGTCCAGGAGTGTGCAAAACCGTAATGGTTATTTCACCCAATTGAAAAACCTCACCATCTTTTGCAATATGAGCTTTAAAAGAAGGATTAGCATTTGGCCCAAAAATAATTGGAGCACCTGTTTTTTCAGCTAACGTAACATGCCCACTCACAAAATCGGCATGGAAATGCGTTTCAAAAATATATTTAATCCTACCATTGGCTTTTTCAGCTTTGTCTAAATAAGGCTGTACTTCACGCAAAGGATCTATAATCGCAATTTCACCTTGACTTTCAATATAATATGCTCCTTGAGCTAAACAACCGGTATAAATTTGTTCTATTTTCATAATCGTATTATTTTGGGTAAAATTACATTTCTTTCTCAAAGTAAGATGTAACATTAGTTACAAAGATAAAAAATAAAAAAAGCCCAAACGAATCTGTTTAGGCTTTGACAAAATTTTATGATTGCAATTACAATAAGGTAGAAGGACAAACAAATTCTGTTGTTGGAATTCCTTCATTTTTGATAGCATTGAATCCGCCAATTACATCTTTAAAATTGGTAAAACCATTTTGTTTTAAGATGGAAGCCGCAATCATACTTCTATAACCTCCGGCACAATTTAGAATAAATGGTTTTCCTTTTGGTATTTCATTTAATCGGTTGGCTAATTCGTTCAACGGAATATTGATAGCGTCCAAAACATGTTCGGCATTGAATTCACTTTTCTTTCTCACATCAATAAGTGGAATATTTTTTTCTAATTCATTTTCTAAATGATCAGCAGTTATTCGGTTGACCGTGTCGATTAGCATTCCTGAATTTTTCCAAGTTTCAAATCCACCTTCAAGGTAGCCGATTGCATAATCATATCCAACTCTTGAAAGACGAATAATGCTTTCTTCTTCTTTTCCGGGATAGGTTATCAATACAATTTTTTGTTTGATATTTGGTATCAACTCGCCTACCCACATGGCAAAATTACTTTCCAAACCAATATTTAAACTGTTTGGAATAAAACCTTTGGCAAAATCTTCTGCTCGACGCGTATCTAAAAGTAAAACTTCTAAAGAGGTTGATAATTTTTCAAATTCATCTAAAGAAAGAGCTTTATTTCCTCGTTCCATAATCGTATCCAAACTTTCGTATCCTTGAATATTCATCAACACATTTTTAGGAAAATACCCTGGTGGTGTCGTTAATCCGGTGAGCAATTCTTTTACAAATTCATCTTCGGTCATATCCGGACGCAAGGCATAATTGGTTTTCTTTTGATTGCCTAAAGTATCGGTTGTTTCTTTACTCATCATTTTTCCACAAGCTGAACCTGCACCGTGATTGGGATAAACTATCAATTCATCGGATAAAGGCATAATTTTATTTCGCAACGAATGAAACAACATTCGGGCTAATTTTTCTTACGTTAAATCGGCAATCACGTGTTGAGCCAAATCCGGACGGCCAACATCACCAATAAATAAAGTATCGCCAGAGATAATTCCGTGTTCTTTCCCTTTTTCGTCAATCAACAAATAAGTTGTACTTTCTAAGGTATGCCCGGGTGTGTATAAAACTTTTACGGTATAATTTCCCACTTTAAATTCTTGATTATCTTCGGCTACTAAAGCTTCAAAACCCGGTTTTGCGGTGGGTCCGTACACAATTTTTGCTCCTTCTTTTTGGGCTAAATCCAAATGGCCTGAAACAAAATCGGCATGAAAATGGGTTTCAAAAACATATTTGATTTTAGCATTGTCTTTTTTTGCTCTATCAATGTAAGGCTGTACTTCACGTAAAGGGTCATAAATAGCCGCTTCGCTATTACTTTCCAAATAATAAGCTGCATGAGCAATGCAACCGGTGTAAATTTGTTCTACTTTCATCTTTTTAAAAATTTTGATAAAAATAGTTGACAATAAAATGGTATAAAATGATATTTATCAGTTCTTTAGAAAAAATATACCCAAAAGAATGAGGGAAATTTGAAATAAGAAAATTAGTAATCCGTAAAATAATCCTTTTTTTCCGGATTGGATTAAAGCGGAAAAACTAACTTTCAATCCGATGGCTGTCATGGCAATGGTTAAGAGAATTTTTCCGGTTTCTGATGAAAATTTCAAAACAGAATCGGTAACGGGAAAAATGGAAACCAAAATAGTAATGAGAATGAAACCCCATAAATACCAAGGCAATTGAAAATAACTTTTCCAATTTTTAGTCGCGTTTTTATCTCGAGTAAGAAAATTAAAAAATATTAATCCCGGTGACAATAGAGCTACTCTAGCCAATTTAATGGTTATGGCTTGCTCACCAACAGCATCAGAAACTGCAAATGCGGCTCCGGCAACATTTCCAACGGAATGCAAAGTTCCACCAAGAAGTAGGCTAATTTCTGTGGTTGACAATGAAAATAATCCAATTAAAACAGGTAAAAACAACATGCCAAGTGTACCAAAAAGATTTACAACAGCCAATGCGATTCCGGTTTCTTCTTTATTGTTTTTCAAACTTGGAGCCAAAGCTGCAATGGCACTTGATCCACAAATAGCGGTTCCAAAACCAACCATCCATCCTACTGTGCTGGGACAATTCATTTTTTTGGATAGAAAAACACTGAAAATGAGTGCCAGGAAAACAACAATTCCTACCAACAAGAAACTTTCCCAACCAATTTTTCCCATATAAGTATAATTAATTCCAACCGCTAAAAAAAGAATGGAAAATTCTAACACTTTTGAACCCGAGATACTAATTCCCGATGAAAATGGAGCTGGAAGTTTAAAAAAATTCCCAATGATGATTCCGAACAGTAAGCCCATTAAAATGCTATTTAAAAAAGGAAAAATCAAGCAAACAATCCATGCAAAAGTGGCAATGAACAGTGTAAACAAAATTCCGGGATAGGTTTCTTTTGAAATCATTTGCAATTATAAAACTAATTCTTTTAGAATAATATAAATTCCCATCAAAAGTACAAACCAACCAAAACCGGTTTTCAGTTTGTTTCCATCGATTTTTTTGGATAGAAAAATGCCAATGAAAATACCAATAATTGAAGCTAAAGTAAAGTAAAATAACAGGTGCCAATCGATTGCCTGAGTTCCTTTTAAATCTCCTAAAAATCCAATTAATGATTTTGCGGCAATGATAAATAAGGATGTGCCTACTGCTAATTTCATTGGCATTTTGGCCAATAAAACCAATGCAGGAATAATCAAAAATCCACCTCCGGCACCTACTAATCCGGTTAAAACACCAACTACTGTTCCTTCCAAAAAAATCATGGGTAGATTATAATTTATTGAAACATTTTCATCGCTTTTCACTTTGGATGGTTTAATCATAGAAACAGAGGCCATAATCATCACAACAGCAAATAAAAGCATTAAAGCGATGGGTTTTGTAAAACTAAAATCACCAATTGTAAATAGTACTTCTGGTATAAATGGCACAAGAAAAGCACGTGTTAAATACACTGCACCAATAGACGGGATTCCAAAAATGAGCACTGTTTTAAAATCAACTTTTTTGAGTAAAGCATTTTGAATTCCACCAACCAAAGCGGTTGAACCAACAATAAATAAGGAATAAGCAGTAGCTAAAACTGGTTCAACAGCCATGATGTAAACTAATATCGGAACGGTTAATATAGAACCTCCACTCCCAATTAGTCCTAACGAAACACCGACTAAAACCGCTAATAAATAACCAATAAGTTGAGTGATTTCCATTTTAAATTTTTTGTCAAATGTAAAGGAGTTTAGCGGATAGAAATGTAACTTTTGATACTCAACTTAATTCAATTCGATAGAAGCTCGATGCAGTTTTATTCTTCCTTCTTTTTCTAATGCTTTCAACAATCTGGAAATTACGACTCTTGAAGTATGCAAATCATACGCAATTTCTTGATGGGTAGTATGAATTTCTTTGGAATGTACAATTTTTGATTTGTCTTGTAAATAGCTGATTAATCGCTCATCCATATTCATAAAAGCCAAGTTATCAATGGCGTTCAACATTTCCTTCAAACGATTGTTATAACTATTAAAAACATAATTTCTCCAGCTTTTGTATTTTCCGAGCCATTCTTCCATTTTATACACCGGAATCATAATCACTTTTCCTTTGGTTTCTGCAACGGCCCGAATTTCACTTTTTGTTTCGCCCATGCAACAGGCCATTGTCATGGCACACGTGTCGCCTTTTTCGATAAAATACAAAAGCAATTCACCTTCATCAAAATCTTCTCTTAAAATCTTAATTGCACCTTCTAACAACAATGGCATTTTTTTGATATAATCGCCAAAGTCAATCAAAATATCACCTTCTTCAAAATCCCGAAGTAAGGAAACAGAAGCTATTTCTTCAATTAATTTTTCTTCAAATACAAATCCGTATGTTTTTTGGAGTAGTTCTTTCATGTGTAAAATTATTCAACTGTAAATTTAGGAAAATAAAAATTGAAAATCCTACGGGTCTTTTTTATTGTCTTACACATTTTCTCCTTTCATCATTTTATTCCAATACAAATGTGGCAGCATATATTTTTTTAAGAACCATAAACGCCAATGTGGTTTATTACTAGTAAACACAAGCATTTGTTTCAACTTTGGATCCGGAGTAAATTCATTTTTATAATTAAATTCAGCTAAAATCATTTTTCCGTAACCAACAACCAAAGGACAAGAAGAATAGCCCAAGTAGCCTTGATTATCAGCAGTTTGATTTTTTAATACTTTTAAAATATTATCTACAACAACCGGCACTTGTTTACGAATAGCTGCACCTGTCTTTGCTGTTGGTAATCCGGCAACATCTCCTAAACCAAAAATAGTTGTGTGTTGATTGTGTTGTAATGTATTTATATTCACATCCAACCATCCGGCTTGATTCACTAAAATTGAATTTTTGATAAAAGCAGGTGGAGCTTGAGGAGGTGCTAAATGCAAGAAATCAAACGGAATTTCCATAATTTCATTTCCGGTATGCTTTTCACGCAGAATATTATTTTCATTTACCACACACTTATTTTCACCTGTGCTCACTTCCTTGAAATAAACAATTTTTTGTGTAGCATCAATTTTTATCGGAGCATAAAACGTTTTTAGATGAATGTTGTAATTTCCGATAACCTTCATCAAGGCATCAGCAATAATTTTCACCCCAAAAATAACAGAACCCGGAGTCGCATATACGATATTGGTTTTATTTGAAATTCCTCTTTTCTTAAAATAATCCGCAGCCATATAAGCTGCTTTTTGAGGAGCTCCTCCACATTTAATGGGTGTGGTGGGTTGAGTAAACACGGCATTACCTCCTTCAAATTTTTGCAGCAATTCCCATGTTTTATTAGGGTCAACATAATTACTGCACACGACTCCTTTTTCAAGTCCTTCTCTAAGACCTTCAATTCCATCTAAGTCATTCACTAATCCGGTTGCAACTACCAAGATATCATAAGTCAAATTACCTGAGTTTTTTGTACTAACCTCTTTTGAATCCGGATTAATTTCTACTGCAAAATCCTTAATCCAATTAACACCTTTTGGAATTAAATCTTTTGTATAACGTATTGTTTTTTTATAATCATAAGTCCCTGCTCCTACTAATGTAAAAGCCGGTTGATAATAATGTTTTTCTGATGGTTCTATTATAGAAATAGATAACGCATTATTTTTTTTCATTAATTGAGCCGCTGTCATAATTCCGGCAGTTCCGCCCCCAATAATCAAAATTTGTTGATGTGATTTCATACCTAGTTGATTTAGTTTGGTAAAACTAGATAAGCTGTTCATTTAATTTTGTAACTTTTGTTACATTTCAATTAAATTAGCAATAAATAAATGTCATTTTTTTATTTTGTTTAATTTGTTGGTGAAAAAATTATGTTTTTTATACTATTTATCTATTCCCTTTAAATGTTAAAATAAAAAATTATCCAACATTGAATGTTAAACTTTTTGTACTTTAACCAAAAAAATAAAGATGAAAAAAGTTGTTCTTCTGTTGCTATTGTTATCATTCAAAATGAATGCTCAGCTAAAACCAATTTCCTATCAAGATGGCAATCAAAAATTAAATGGTTTTGTCATTTCACCGTCTAAATCAATAGCTAATCAACCCGGAATTTTAATTCTTCCGGCCTGGATGGGAATTGATGATCACGCAAAAGAAGTGGCTCAAAATTTAGCTAAATTGGGCTATCATGCTTTTATTGCTGATATTTATGGGGAAGGAAATTATCCTACCAATTCAAAAGAAGCGGGACAACAAGCCGGTTTCTACAAAAATAATGTAGCGGATTATCATCGAAGAATTCAATTGGCTTTGGATCAATTAATAAAAAATGGAGCAAATAAAAACAACATTGTTGTTATTGGCTATTGTTTTGGAGGCACAGGTGCTATCGAGGTCGCCCGAGCCGGAATGAATGTAAAAGGAGTCGTTTCTTTTCATGGAGGTTTAGGAAAAGCTTCAGATAGAAAAATAACTGAAATAAAAGCTAAAGTTTTAGTACTACATGGTGCCGATGATCCTTTTGTTCCGGAAAAAGAAGTGTTGGCTTTTCAACAAGAAATGAAAGAATCCAAAGCCGATTGGCAAATGATTTATTATTCAGGAGCTGTTCATTCGTTTACCAATAAAAAAGCCGGAAATGATAATTCTAGAGGAGCAGCATATAATGAAACTGCAGACAAACGTTCTTTTGAGCATTTTTTATCCTTTTTAAAAGAGGTTTTGTAAGCTAACTTTGTTATTTTTGTCCATCTATTAATTAATCAAAAAATGAAAAAATACCTTTTAAGTGCATCTTTAATCGCACTATTATTGGTTGGATGTTCTTCTAACAAAAATTCATCAAAAGAAGTTACTCCGGAAAAATATCTTTCCGAAATCAAAGCTGAAAATTTAAGTAAACACCTCTATATTGTTGCCTCTGATCAAATGGAAGGAAGAAATACAGGTGAACCGGGACAAAAGAAAGCAGGTGAATATCTGATTCAACAATATAAAGCAATGGGAATTTCTTTTCCAAAAGGTGCTTCAACTTTTTATCAACCTATCCCTTCAGAATTTTTCAAAACACAATTTAGTCCAAAATTGGGTGATTCAGAAAACATTTGGGCATTTATTGAAGGAACGGATAAAAAGGATGAAATTCTAGTAATTTCAGCTCATTATGACCACGTTGGTATGAAAAATGGAGAAGTCTATAACGGTGCTGATGATGATGGTTCTGGAACGGTTGCTTTATTAGAAATTGCTGCTGCTTTTCAAAAAGCAAAAAAAGCCGGTAATGGTCCTCGACGTTCTATTTTGTTTTTACACGTAACCGGTGAAGAACATGGTTTACATGGTTCTCGATTTTATGCAGAAAATCCATTGTTCCCTATTGCCAATACCATAACCAACATCAATATTGATATGATTGGAAGAAGAGGCTATGAAAAGGAAAACAATGATAATTATGTGTATGTAATTGGTTCAGACCGATTAAGTAGTGATTTACATCGAATTTCCGAAGAAGCCAACACCAAATACATCGGAATGGAATTGGATTATAAATACAACGATTTGAATGACCCAAATCGATTTTATTACCGTTCTGACCATTACAACTTTGCTAAGAAAGGTATTCCGGCAATTTTTTATTTTAACGGCGTTCATGATGATTATCACAAACCAACCGATACACCAGATAAAATTGATTATCCTTTGTTAACCAAACGAACAAAATTAGCTTTTGCTGTGGCTTGGGAATTAGCCAATACTCCTGAACGACCAAAGGTTGATAAAGATGGAAAGTAATTCAATTTAAAATACTTAAAACGCATTTCTTAGGGAATGTGTTTTTTTTGTAACTTTAAGGAAGAATTTACAGTTATGGATAATAGTACACTTCTATTATTTTTGTTACTCACTTTATTTGCAGAAATAATAGGCACAATTGGTGGATTTGGTTCTTCAGTATTTTTTGTGCCATTTGCAACCCTATTTTTCGATTTTCATACCGTTTTGGGAATTACGGCTGTATTTCATTTATCTAGTAACATATCTAAAATCTATTTGTTTCGTAAAGGTTTAGATAAAAAACTGATTCTACAAATGGGCATTCCATCCGTTATTTTTGTAATTATTGGTGGATATTTAAGTTCATTTTTTAATAGTCAACTATTAGAAATCTCGCTTGGTTTTTTTCTTATTTCGCTAAGTTTACTTTTTTTGGTAAAAGACAAACTTATCATTCCTCCTAGAAGAAAGGAAACTGTTTTAGGAGGTGCAATTTCAGGATTTTCAGCTGGTTTAATTGGAACCGGTGGTGCAATTAGAGGCTTGACAATGGCGGCATTTAATTTAGAAAAAAGTGTATTTGTTGCCACCTCCGCATCAATTGATATGATGATTGATCTTACAAGAACTTTTGTTTACTATGACAACGGATACATTACAAAAGACATTTTGATGTACATCCCCTATTTATTTATCATTGGTTTTATTGGCAGTTGGTTGGGACAAAAACTTTTGGAAAAAATTCCACAGGAAAGATTTAAAAAAATTGCTCTTGTTCTAATTTTCTTGATTGGAATATTTTCACTTTATCAAAGTTTGAAATAAAAAAGCCCTGATTATTCAGAGCTTCTCATTTCAAATGTATAATGATATATATTATTCTAATTCTTCTTTTACAGTAGCATCCGGTGCATTTTTAGCAACAGAAGCAATCCCGTTATCACGAGCGGCAACCGATTCATACATTTCACTATTCCCAATAATTTGTCCGTTTGTGGCCTTCAAATTGAAATAAGGCTTTCCATTTTTTGCTTCTAAACGATCAAAACGTGCGTCAACTTGCGAATTCTTACGAACAGATTCAATTCCGTTTTCACATGCTGCTTTGGTAGTATAGCCCTCGCTTGCTAAAATAACTTGACCGTTTCCGGCTTTTAAGACAAACTGAAATTCTCCGTTTTTTCTTTTACTGATTACAAATGATCCCATAATTTTTCTAATTAAAATTTGACATTTAAAGGTACAAAAAAAATCTTTCGAATCGAAAAAATAGTTACCATATTTATAATCAAACAAAAAAAGCTCCGAGTTTCCTCGAAGCTTTGCATTTCTGGGTGAAAGACGGGTCTCGAACCCGCGACCTTCGGAACCACAATCCGACGCTCTAACCAACTGAGCTACAATCACCATTTGATTTTGCGAGTGCAAATATAGTGTAAACCTTTAATTTTACAAAGATTTTTACAATAATTTACATTAAATCTTCTAAGCTGTTGACAGCCACATATCTTTCAACAGTAAACCCTTCAGCAAAATCAGTTCCGATGAGTCTTCCTAAGTCTTGCGAACGGTATTTTATGCTGTCTAAAAAGTTTTTGGTAGCAATTGGCGTAACCATTTCGTCAGAATTTGGATTATAAAATTGAGAATCATACGCCATAATTGCTTGTACTTTTTTATCCATAAATCCTGTTATATCCACCACAAAATCCGGTTTTAAATCTTTCCATTGTATGTAATGATAAACAACATTTGGTCGCCATGCTTCTTGTTTTTCGCCATTCAAAACGGTTTCAATTCGTTTTAATCCGGATAAAAAACAAGCATCAGAAACCAATTTTGCTCCTTTTCCGTGATCGATATGACGGTCGTCGACTGCATTACACAACACAATTTTCGGACGGTATTTTCGAATCATTTTTATCACTTGCATTTGGTGCTCTTCATCATTTTTGAAAAAGCCATCTCGCATTTTTAGGTTTTCACGAACAGAAATACCTAATATTTCAGACGCTTTTGAGGCTTCTTTGTAACGAATTTCAACCGAACCTCGTGTGCCTAATTCGCCTTCTGTTAAATCGATGATTCCAACTTTTCTTCCTAACGAAATTTCTTTGGCAATTGTTCCGGCACAACCTAATTCTACATCGTCAGGATGAGCACCAAATGCTAAAATATCAACTTGATTATTCATTTATAAAATACTTTTCATGATTTGTGATTTATGTTCGGTTTCCAAAAATTCTTTTTCAGGGTTGCTTTCACCGGTGATTCCGCAACCGACATAAATGTTTATTTTATTTTCCTCAACTTCTAAACAACGTAAATTTACAAAAAGATTGGCAGATGCTTCCTGTTCATTCCATAAACCTAAATAACCGGCATAAAATTTTCGGTCGTAACCTTCATTTTCATTGATAAATTGTAATGCTTTTTCTTTTGGAAAACCGCAAACTGCCGGCGTTGGATGTAAATTTTGAATGATATTTTTGGTGTTTTCTATCGAATGAACATCGCCAGTGATAATGGTTTTTAGATGAACTAACGAACCGGCTTCCACCGTAAATGGTTCGCTAACTTTCAAAGAAAGCACTTCTCTATGCAAACTATCCAAAATATAATCAGTCACAATTTGTTGTTCTTGAATTTCTTTTGACGACCATTTTTCAAAACTACTTTTTTGATGCGTTCCGGCCAATGATACGGTTTCAAAATGATTGTTTTCGACTTTAATCAATTGTTCAGGTGTGGCTCCCATCCAACAACCAATTTGCGGATGATAAAATAATGAACGAAAAGCAGTTGGATAACGATTGACTAAACGCAAAAAAGTTTCAATCAAATCAACTTTCTTTTCCATTTCAATTTTTCTAGAAAGAACCACTTTTTCAAAGTCGCCTTTTTGAATTGAATTTACAGCTTTTTGAACAATATCTTCAAAATGCTTCTTTTCATTTTCTGAATAATTCATCAAAACTTCAGACTGATTTACAGCATCAAAACTAAATTCTTCTTCAATAGAATATGAACTTTCTGAAGGAATTACATATTTTTTATTATCATCAAAGGAAGCAAAAACAAATCCACTTTGACCTATAAAATCGTGAATAGAATTGTCCTTTTGAAACAATCCACAAAGTTTAGTTTGATTTGGAAGAACATACAAAACAAAAGGTAAATTTTGTTCCAACTGCATTTTAACTTTAGACAAAATTGCCATCGTTAAGAAGTCTTTTTAGGTAAAACAATGTTTGACAATTTGCAAAGACAGATTAGTTTTCCTTCTTCATCTTCAATTTTTATTTCCCACAAATGAATACTTCTTCCTTGGTGAATAATTTTAGCGGTTGCAAAAACAGTTCCTTCTCGTTTACTTCGTAAATGATTGGCTGAAATTTCAATTCCACGCACTTCTTGTTTTTCGGCATTTACAAACAACATCGAAGCTGCACTTCCAACACTTTCTGCTAAGGCAACCGAAGCTCCTCCGTGTAACAATCCCATGGGTTGATGAATGCGTGAATTTACCGGCATTTTGGCTTTTAAAAAATCTTCTCCTACATCAATAAACTCAATTTCAAGGGTTTCCATTAAGGTGTTTTTACTGAATTCATTACAATTTTGAAGTATTTGAGCTTTATCTAGAGTCATTATTGTTTTTTTTTGGTAAAAATAAAGATTTTTCGGAGGTGCATAAACTAAAATTCTCTTAATTTCGTTATCCATTTAGTTTTTGCAAATTCAATTTAATGGTTAATTTTACCAAAAATCAGGCTCATGCGTAATTTACTTTTTTTATTTTTCATTATTTCAGCTATATCCTTAACTTCTTGTCGCAACGATTTTGAATTTGAACCCAGTCAAGGCGGACTAGAATTTTCAAAAGATACCGTTTATTTAGATACCGTTTTTACAAACATTGGCTCGAGTACCTACACCTTAAAAGTATATAATCGTTCCAATAAAAATATCAGCATTCCTTCTATTCGATTGGGTAAAGGATTGGATTCTAAATACCGCATGACCGTTGATGGAATAGTTGGGAACAACCGTATTTTTGAAAATGTAGAGATGCTTGCTAAAGACAGTATGTACATTTTTATTGAAGTCACCGCTGATGTTGCTGCAGCCAATCCGACCGATTTTTTATATACCGATCAAATTCTTTTTGGCAATGGAACTACTGAACAAAAAGTGGAATTGGTTACGTTAATTCAAGATGCTTATTTTCTTTATCCGCAACGTTTTGACGATGGAACGTATGAAAATATTAATATCGGTGATAGTCCGGTTCGAGGATTTCTTTTAGATGAAAACGACCCAATCAACGGAAATGAATACATTTGGAACAATACAAAACCGTATGTAATATATGGTTATGCTGCTGTACCTGCCAACAAAACATTGGTAGTAGAAGCGGGTGCACGCATTCATTTTCATGCTGAATCAGTTTTGATTATTGGTGACCAAGGAAGTATAAAAGTCAATGGAGAGATTTCAAATAATCCTGAAAATCCATTACAAAATCATGTCATTTTTCAGGGTGATCGATTGGAACCGCTTTATGAAGATGTACCCGGTCAATGGGGAGCAATATGGTTGACACAAGGAAGTAAGAACAATGAATTTACAAACTGTATCATCAAAAATGGTATAGTTGGATTGTTGATTGATGGAAATACGGGTTTATCTAACTCAGAAGCAGATGTAAAACTCAAAAATGTTCAAATTTATGATCATTCTAATTATGGAATTTTAGCCAGAAATGCATATATGAAAGGTGAAAATGTTGTTATTAATAGTGCGGGACAAATTGCTTTAGCTTGTTCGTATGGTGGAAAATACAATTTCAATCATTCTACATTTAATAACAATTGGGCTAGCTCAAAACAAGTTTCCGTTTTTTTAAATAATTTTATAGAAGGAGCTGATCCGGAAATACTTCCGTTGGAAGAAGCTACTTTTACGAATTGTATTATTTATGGTTCCAATCAATTGCAAATGTTAATCAATAAAAAGGACCATCCAACTTTCAATTATAAATTTGATCATTGTTTGATAAAGTTCAATAATATTAATAATGTTTATAGCGATAATCCACTTTATCAATTCGCAACAGATACTACTCATTATGTAAACTGTATCATTGCAACCAATAATTCAGTTGCCAATCCACGATTTTTAAATATTGTGAAGAATAAATTGAATATTGGTGATGACTCGGCGGCAAAAGGCCAAGCTAATGCATTATTTTCAATTTTTCCTGATATTTTGAATAATCCTCGAAATCCTCCTCTAGATATGGGAGCCTATAATTCTACGGTTTTTGAAGAAGATTAAAGTTATTTTCATAATTTTACATGACAAACCTAACAAAACAGTAAAATTATGAAACTAAAATTTTTATCCCTAATTGCGATTATTTCGCTTGTTTCTTGTGGAAAAAAAGAAGAAACTAAATCCGATAATTCAACAGTAAAAGACACAACAAAAGTTGAGGAAACAAATGTAACTATTCCTGATTCAACAACAATTTCCAATGCATGGAATGACTATATGACACCAGGCGAACCTCACAAAATGTTGGCTATGGAATCCGGCACATGGAATGAAGAAATGACCATGTGGATGGAACCTGGTGCAGAACCAATGAAAAATAAGATGACAGCTGAATCAAAAATGATTTATGGAGATCGTTATCAGGAAACAATTCACAAAGGTGACTTTATGGGAATGCCTTTTGAAGGAAAAAGCATATTGGCTTATAACAATGCTTCACAAGAATATACATCTACTTGGATTGATAATATGAGTACAGGAATTATGATTATGTCTGGAAAATATGACGAAGCTACTAAAACCATAAATTTCTCAGGAACTACAGTAGATCCGGTTACTAAAAAGGAAAAAGCGGTTCGGGAAATCTACACAATTGTAGATGAAAACACCCGAAAAATGGAAATGTTTGATGTGGATTACAGCGGAAAAGAATACAAAAGCATGGAAATCATAATGACCCGAAAAAAATAAATTCACTTTTAATTCTTTAAAAAGACTGTTTTTAAAAAACAGTCTTTTTTTGTTTACAACTTCGTGAATAACTATACTTTGAAACTACCTTTTTTCAACGTAAATTTGCACCAACAACAACACAAATATTTTTTATATGATTCATTTCTTCGGAAACGAAAGTTCAACTGTTTTTGCCGTTCAATCGCAAAACGAACTTTCGGCTCAGGACATTTCAAAATTAAACTGGCTTTTTGGCAATACAAATAAAATAGAAAAATCCGTTTTAGCGGATTTTTTTGTTGGTCCTCGTGCCGCTATGATTACACCTTGGAGTACCAATGCTGTGGAAATCACACAGAACATGGGTATCGAAAGTATCATTCGCATTGAAGAATTTCATAAAATTGAAAACAATCATTCCGATTTTGATCCGATGTTGTTTCAAAAATATACGGAATTACATCAAGATATTTTCACCATCAACATTCAACCCGAAGCCATCAAAGAAATTGAAGATATCGCAGCTTACAATAAACAAGAAGGATTGGCA
Source organism: Flavobacterium filum DSM 17961 (assembly GCF_000425465.1). GTDB lineage: Bacteria > Bacteroidota > Bacteroidia > Flavobacteriales > Flavobacteriaceae > Flavobacterium > Flavobacterium filum. The sequence goes on from NZ_AUDM01000004.1 coordinate 100,105, forward strand.
TTAAGCGAAGAAGAAGTCAATTATTTAAACACGTTAGCAATAAAACTCAAACGCAATTTAACGGATTCCGAAGTTTTTGGTTTCTCACAAGTGAATTCAGAACATTGTCGTCACAAAATTTTCAATGGTACATTTGTGATTGATGGTGAGGAAAAACCGTCTTCCCTATTCAAATTAATCAAAAAAACATCTGCCGAAAATCCAAACGATATTGTTTCGGCATACAAAGATAATGTCGCTTTTATCAAAGGGCCAAAAGTGGAACAATTTGCTCCCAAAAGTGCCGATAAACCTGATTTTTATCAAACAAAAGAATTTGCTTCGGTTATTTCGATAAAAGCCGAAACACATAATTTCCCAACTACAGTTGAACCATTTAACGGAGCAGCAACCGGTTCGGGTGGAGAAATCAGAGACCGACTTGCCGGTGGACAAGGTTCACTTCCGTTAGCCGGAACTGCGGTTTACATGACTTCTTATTCTCGTTTGGAAGAAACTCGTCCATGGGAAAATGCCATGGAAGAACGTAAATGGTTGTATCAAACTCCAATGGATATTTTAATCAAAGCCTCCAACGGTGCTTCTGATTTTGGTAATAAATTCGGGCAACCGTTAATTACCGGTTCGGTTTTAACATTTGAACACGAAGAAGAAGCCCGAAAATTAGGTTTCGATAAAGTAATCATGTTAGCAGGTGGAATTGGCTACGGAAAAGCCGATCAAGCACAAAAACACGAACCAAAAACCGGAGATCAAATTGTGATTTTAGGTGGTGAAAACTACCGAATCGGAATGGGTGGAGCTGCCGTTTCTTCAGCGGATACTGGAGCTTTTGGGTCAGGAATCGAATTAAATGCCATCCAACGTTCTAATCCGGAAATGCAAAAAAGAGCCGCCAATGCCATTCGTGGTTTGGTGGAAAGTGACGAAAATCCGATTGTTTCCATTCACGATCACGGTGCGGGAGGACACTTAAACTGTTTATCTGAATTAGTAGAAGCGACTGGTGGATTAATCGATTTGGATAAATTGCCTGTGGGCGACCCTACCTTATCTGCCAAAGAAATTATTGGTAACGAAAGTCAGGAACGAATGGGATTGGTTATCGGTCAAAAAGACATTGAAACCTTGCAACGCATTGCCGAAAGAGAACGTTCTCCTATGTATCAAGTGGGAGAAGTTACGGGCTATCATCGTTTTACTTTCGAATCAAAAACTACCGGAGCCAAACCTATGGATTTTGAATTGGCCGATATGTTCGGAAGTTCTCCAAAAATGATTATGAAAGATGTTTCAGTAGAACGCAATTTTACCGAAATAAACTATAAAGAAGCCGACTTTGAAACCTATTTAGAACAAGTTTTGCAGTTAGAAGCTGTGGCTTGTAAAGATTGGTTAACCAACAAAGTCGATCGTTGTGTTGGTGGAAAAGTAGCCAAACAACAATGTGCCGGTCCCATTCAATTGCCGTTGAACAATGTGGGTGTAATGGCGTTGGATTATAAAGGAAAAGAAGGGATTGCTACTTCCATTGGCCACTCGCCTATTTCGGCGTTAATCGACCCAAAAGCCGGAAGTCGAAATGCGATTGGTGAAGCCTTATCCAACATTGTTTTTGCACCTTTGAAAGATGGTTTAAAAAGTGTTTCGCTTTCTGCCAACTGGATGTGGGCTTGTAAAAACGAAGGTGAAGATGCTCGTTTATATGAAGCCGTTGAAGCGTGTTCTGAATTTGCAATCGAATTAGGAATCAACATTCCAACCGGAAAAGATTCCCTTTCCATGAAGCAAAAATATGCCGATACCGAAGTTATTGCTCCGGGAACCGTAATTATTTCTGCTGCCGGAAATTGTAATGAAATTACAAAAGTAGTTGAACCCGTTTTTCAAAAAAATGCTGGTTCGATTTACTATATCAATTTGTCGCAAGATGAATTCAAATTGGGTGGTTCATCCTTTTCACAAATTAGAAATGCGATTGGAAAAGAAACGCCAACCATCAAAAATGCAGCTTTCTTTAAAAAAGCATTCAATGTGATTCAGGAATTAATCAAAAACGATGAAATTGCTGCCGGTCACGATATTGGAAGCGGTGGATTGATTACCACGTTATTAGAAATGTGTTTTGCGGATAACCATTTGGGTGCGAAACTCGATTTTACTCCCGAAACTTCGGGATTTGAAGAAAAAGATTTGCTGAAAATTTTATTTGCTGAAAATATCGGAATTGTGCTTCAAGCGAATGATGACAGCGTTTTTGAATCATTCTTGAAGGAAGAAAATATCACTTTCTACAAATTAGGAAAAGTAACCGATTCGAATAGTTTAGCGATAGGAAATTATTCGTTAGACATTGAAAAATACAGAGATACTTGGTTTAAAACATCTTATTTATTAGATCAAAAACAAACCCAAAACGGTAAAGCGGCAGCCCGCTTTGTGAATTATAAAAATCAACCGTTACAGTATCAATTTCCATCTCATTTTAATGGTAAAAAACCGGAGATTGATGCTTCAAAACCAAGACCAAAAGCAGCCATAATTCGTGAAAAAGGAAGTAATTCTGAACGCGAAATGGCAAACGCCATGTATCTAGCCGGATTTGATGTAAAAGATGTGCACATGACCGATTTGATTTCGGGTCGTGAAAACTTAGAAGACATTCAGTTTATTGGTGCGGTGGGTGGTTTTTCCAATTCAGATGTATTGGGTTCTGCCAAAGGTTGGGCAGGAGCTTTTTTATATAACGAAAAAGCAAAAACTGCATTGGATCATTTCTTCAAACGAGAAGATACTTTATCTGTCGGAATTTGTAATGGTTGTCAATTGTTTATGGAATTAGAAGTCATCAATCCGGAACATGAAATTCACGGAAAAATGCATCACAACGACAGTCAAAAACACGAAAGCGGATTTACTTCTGTAAAAATTCAAGAAAATAATTCGGTGATGCTTTCTACATTGGCAGGAACAACTTTAGGCGTTTGGATTTCGCATGGCGAAGGAAAATTCAAGTTGCCATATGAAGAAAGTCAGTATCATATTGTAGCCAAATATGGTTATGAAAATTATCCGGCCAATCCGAATGGTTCCGATTTCAATACAGCCATGATGTGTGATAAAACGGGTCGTCATTTGGTAATGATGCCTCATATTGAACGTTCCACTTTCCCTTGGAATTGGGCACATTATCCAAAAGACAGAAACGATGAAGTTTCGCCTTGGATAGAAGCGTTTGTGAATGCTAGAAAATGGATTGAGAAAATTAAGTAATTATTAAGTTTTTATAAATATATTTTACTTATAATTTCATATTTTTGGTTTTTTTAACATTTTTATGAAATTAATTACTTTTCTAAAACCAATTTTGGTTTTTATCTGCTTAGGTTTAATTATTTTAAATCTAAGCAGATTTTTTTTGTTCATCACTCATTTGGAACGTGTTACAGATGTAGAATCTTACGGACAATTATTTTTAATCGGATTGCGATTTGATATTATTCTGTTGAGTTATCTTTCAATTCTTCCTTTTTTAATATTGCTGATTACTCCAAAAAAATGGTTTCAAGGTGTAGTTAAACTACTATCGTATTACTTTTTAGTTTTTTTACTTTTACTTTTATTTAGCGAATTAGCTACACCAGATTTTGTAAATCAATATGACACACGACCCAACCGAATCTTTCTTGATTATTTAATTTATCCCAAAGAAGTTCTAGGAACATTAGTAAATGGCTATCTAACTTCAATAATTATTACTTTTATTACTCTTGGAATTGCCATTTTTTTAGGACTTAAGTTCAGAAAAAAATTATTTTACACAACCGCTCAAAATTACAAAGAGCGATTAATTGTATTTCCAGTTATCGCATTTTTATTGGTTTTTGGAGCTCGTTCAAGTTTAACATCCAAACGACCAATCAATGCAAGTAACGCTGTTTTTTCCACTGATCAAATGGTTAATTCATTAGCCTTAAATTCTTTATATACTATTGGTTTTGCGGCTTATTCAATTAAGGATGAAGAAAACATCATAAAAATGTATGGTAAAATGTCTATTGATGAAGCGGTAAGTCGTGTGCAAAAATATACTGATTTTAATCCCAAAAAAATCAAAAGTAATGATTATGATTTTTTTCATCCAACAGCAGTTGTAAATGATAACAATCAAAAATACAACGTTGTAATCTTTTTGCAAGAAAGTTTGGGAGCTGAGTATGTGGGTGCTTTAGGAGGGTTACCGCTAACACCTGAATTGGATAAATTAACTCAAGAAGGACTTCTTTTTACCAATTTATATTGTACCGGTACCCGAAGTGTGAGAGGAATTGAAGCGGTTGTAAGTGGCTTCATGCCCACTCCATCAGAAAGTGTAGTTAAATTAAGTAATGCTCAAAATGACTTTTTCACACTTGCATCAATCTTTAAAAAAGAAGGATTTGATACCAGTTTTATTTATGGCGGAATGGCTAATTTTGACAATATGGCTTCCTTTTTTAGCGGAAATGGATTTGAAAATATCATCGATGAAACCGATTTTGATGCAGATGGCAAAAAATATGCATTCAAAGGGACTTGGGGTTATTCAGATGAAGATTTGGTTACTAAAGCCAATGATTATTTCAAAACGTTAGGCGATAAACCATTTTTCTCTCTACTTTTTTCAACATCCAATCACGATCCTTTTGAATTTCCTGATAATCGGATTGAATTGTATGATAAAAAGAAAAATACAGTAAACAATGCAATAAAGTATGCCGACTTTAGTATTGGAAAATTTTTAGCATTAGCAAAAAAAGAAGCATATTTCAAGAATACTATTTTCGTTATTATTTCTGACCATAATACGCGTACCTACGGAAATAATTTAGTCCCAATAAAAAAATTCAGAATTCCAGCTTTACTTATTGGACCAAATATTCCGAAAGGTCAACGATATAAAGAACAAGCTAGTCAAATTGATATTCCAACTACTATTTTAGGCTACTGTGGGATGAAAAATGAAACGCCAATGTTAGGAAGAAATTTAACTCAAGATAAAGTATTAAAACCACGAAGTTTGATGCAATTTCATGATAATTTTGGCTTTAGAGTAGAAAATGATTTGGTAATCTTGATGCCAAAAGCAGCACCTAAACAATTTAAAGTAGAAAAAGATAGTCTATTACTGCCCAATAAACTTAATAAAGAGCTAGCCAATGATGCTCTAGCACACTTGATTTTAGCTGATTATCTCTATAAATCAAAAAAATATAGCACAAGTAAAAAATAAATTCGAATATGAATCAATAAAAATCAAGGAGTTGACAATTTTTAACTCCTTTTTTTATTAAAATGGTTTGAAAATCATTGTTTTTTCTCTAATTTGCATAAAATTCTATAAAAAGATGATTTCAATAACCCGCCTTTTTGATTTTCCCTATTATCAACTGGAAAAAAATAATATTCCGGACTGTTTAGTTACCAAATACAATGGTGAATGGGTAAAAACTTCTACACAAGAATATATTGATAAATCGAATGCTATTTCAAGGGCATTTATTCGATTAGGAATTCAAAAAAATGATAAAATAGCCTTAATATCCTCTACTAATCGAACGGAATGGAATATTTTTGACATTGGTTCGTTGCAAGTAGGAGCTCAAACGGTACCTATTTATCCTACTATCGCTTCAGAAGATTACGAATATATTTTAAATCATTCTGAATCGAGTTATTGCATCGTTTCAGATCAAGTTGTTTATGATAAATTAATTGCAATAAAAAATAATGTCCCAACATTAAAAGATATTTTTTCTTTTGATGAAATTTCAGGTTGTAAAAACTGGAAGGAATTATTAGCATTAGGCTCAGATATTTCCAATCAAGATGTGGTGGAAGACCGTAAAAACAATGTAAAACCTGAAGAATTAGCGACTATCATTTACACTTCAGGAACTACAGGAAGACCTAAAGGTGTAATGCTTTCTCATCACAATATTGTTTCCAATGTTTTAGATAGTGCTCCCAGAATTCCTTTTAAAGAAGGCACAAGTACCGCCCTAAGTTTTTTGCCTATTTGCCATATTTTTGAAAGGGTAATTTTGTACATCTACCAATACTATTCCGTTTCTGTATATTTTGCAGAAAGTATCGAAAAATTAACTGATAATCTAAAAGAAGTACATCCCAACGTAATGACCGTTGTGCCAAGATTATTAGAGAAAGTATATGACAAAATTTATGGAAAAGGTGCAGAATTGACCGGTATCAAAAAAATGCTTTTTTTCTGGGCGATTAATCTTGGCTTACGCTACAAACCCTACAGACAAAACGGTTGGTGGTATGAAAAACAATTGGGTATAGCCAGAAAATTAATTTTCAGTAAATGGAAAGAAGCTCTTGGCGGAAAATTAGATGTTATGGTTTCAGGAAGTGCCGCACTTCAACCTCGCTTAGCTAGAGTATTTGCAGCTGCCGGAATTCCGGTAATGGAAGGTTATGGCTTAACCGAAACATCTCCGGTTATATCTGTAAACGATATGCGAAACGGACTATTTAGAATTGGTACCGTTGGAAAATTAATAAAAGGTGTAGAAGTAAAAATTGCGGAAGACGGAGAAATTCTTTGTAAAGGACCAAATGTGATGATGGGTTATTACAAAGACCAAAATTTAACAAATGAAGTCATTAAAGACGGTTATTTTCATACGGGAGATATTGGCGAATTTGATAATGATGGTTTTCTCAGAATTACCGATCGTAAAAAAGAAATGTTTAAAACTTCCGGTGGAAAATATATTGCTCCACAGTTAATCGAAAATCGTTTAAAACAATCTTTTTTCATTGAACAAGTTATGGTTATTGGGGATGGCGAAAAAATGCCGGGAGCTTTTATTCAACCTAATTTTGATTTTGTAAGAGAATGGGCAAAAAGACACCATGTTGATTTAACAGAATCAAATGATGAACTTGTTAAAAATCCTAAAGTGATTGAACGATTTCAAGAAGAAGTGAATGAAGCCAATGAAAAATTTGGAAATTGGGAAAAAATCAAACGATTTGAGTTAACTCCTGATGTTTGGTCAATTGATGGAGGTCACCTCACACCTACCATGAAACTGAAACGGAAAATTGTAAAAGAAAAATACCAACACCTTTACGATAAAATTTATAAAGAATAATTTTTTATTCTTCTTCCGGTTGTTGATGGGTTTTGGAATAATTTCTCCATTTTTCAATGCATTCCGTTAAATCAGCTGGAATAGGCGAATCAAAACGCTTAAATTCCTTTGTAGTAGGATGCTCAAAACCAAGTGTTTTGGCATGTAAAGCTTGACGCGGAAGAATTTTAAAACAATTTTCAACAAACTGTTTGTATTTTGTAAACGTTGTTCCTTTCAAAATTTGATCTCCACCATATCGTTGGTCGTTAAATAAAGGATGACCGATATGCTTCATGTGAGCACGAATTTGATGTGTTCTTCCTGTTTCTAATTTACAAGAAATCAAAGTTACATAGCCAAATCGTTCTAGTACTTTATAATGGGTAACTGCTGGTTTTCCGTGAGCTTCGTCTTGAAAAACTGCCATTTGCATGCGGTCTTTCAAATGTCTTCCAATAAAACCTCGAATCGTACCTTCTTCTTCCGAAGGATTCCCCCAAACCAAGGCAATGTATTCTCTTTCTGAAGTCTTATCGGCAAACTGTTTGGCTAAATACGCCATGGCATGATCTGTCTTAGCAATTACCAATAAACCAGAAGTATTTTTATCAATACGATGCACCAAACCCGGTCGTTCGGAACTATTCATCGGTAAATTCTCAAAATGAAAAGCCAATGCATTTACTAGTGTTCCGCTATAATTGCCGTGACCGGGATGTACAACCATTCCGGCTTCTTTATTTATAACCAACAATTGATCATCTTCATAAATAATATTCAAAGGAATATCTTCCGGTTCCAATAAATATTCATACGGCGGATGTGCCATCAAATAACGAATGACATCAAAGGGTTTTACCTTGTAATTTGATTTTACCGCAACTTCATTAACCAAAATATTTCCTTCTGTTGCGGCTTGTTGAATTTTATTTCTAGTCGTATTTTCAACTACTTGCATCAAATATTTATCAATGCGAACAATTGATTGACCTTTCGGTACTTCAAAACGATGGTGTTCATACAACTCATCTTCAGATTCCAAATCAGTAGATTTAAAATTACTCATTACTGAACTTCAATTTCTTGTTGATTTAAAAGGCTGTCTATTTCGGTTTCATCAAAAGCTACTTTTCCGTCACCCAAAACTAAATCAATTTTAGAAGTTTTCATGATTTTTGTTCCTGGTTTCACTTTTTGACCATTATATCGCATTTCTAATACCATATCTTTACCCAAATAGGGTTTATACGTTATGCTGCCTACTTCTAAACCAATTGATTTTAAAGTTGGTTCTGCTTGACGGTAGGTTTTTTCAATTAAATCTGGTAGCATAACAAATGCATAACCATCAGCGTTAATTTTGATATAAACTTTTCTATTTGCTTTTACTTTGGCTCCTGCTTTTGGTTCTTGTTCAACAACCGCAAATTTTGGAAAATCTTTGTTATAATCTAATGTATCTAATAAAACATATTCTAAATCGAGGTTATCTAATTTTTCTTCTACTTGTTCAATTGTCAATTTTCCTAAATTAGGTACAGTGATTTCTTCACCATGATTAGTAAAATAAGAAAGCATATTAAAGAACACAAATGCAATGACCAAAACAATAGAAATTGCCGCAATCATTTGTTTGAAGAAAATTTTACTCGTTAGATAAGCTCTTAGACTCATGTTTATTTTATTTGTTGCAAAGATATAAAATTATAAACCGTTTTTTGTTTCAATAAATAATGATAATTTTGTTTATCATAAACCTAACCTTTCAAACGCAATCAAATGAAAAATGTTGCCATCATCATGGGTGGATATTCCAGTGAATATCAAATTTCGCTAACCAGCGGCGGCGTTGTCTATTCTTATTTAGATAAATCAAAATACAAGGCTTTTAAAATTCATATTTTCAAAGAAAAATGGGTTTATGTAACCGAATCCGGTACTGAATATTCCGTTAATAAAAATGATTTTTCTGTAGATGTAAATGGAGATAAAATAACATTTGATGTCGTTTTTAATGCCATTCATGGTACACCCGGTGAAGACGGCCTAATGCAAGCCTATTTTGAATTATTAGGAATTCCACAAACGAGTTGTGATTATTACCAATCGGCTTTGACCTTTAACAAAAGAGATTTGCTTTCGGTTTTAAAACCTTATGGAATCAAAACGGCTACTTCCTATTATTTGAATTTAGGCGATGTAATAGATGCCGATTTAATTATCAAAACGGTAGGTTTACCTTGTTTTGTAAAACCCAACAAATCCGGTTCGAGTTTCGGAATTTCGAAAGTTAAATCGTTAGAAGAACTTCTTCCGGCCATAGAAAATGCGTACAAAGAAGATAACGAAATCATCATCGAAAGTTTTTTAGATGGTGTAGAAGTTTCGGTTGGAGTGATTAATTACAAAGGAAAAGTAACCGTTCTTCCTATCACAGAAATCGTTTCTGAAAATGATTTTTTTGATTACGAAGCCAAATATTTGGGAAAATCGCAAGAAATTACTCCGGCCCGAATTAGCGATGAATTAAAACAAAAAGTAGAAACAGTTGCCAAAAGAGCTTATGAAGTTTTGAAAATGAAAGGCTTTTCTCGAAGTGAATTCATCATAGTAAATAACGAACCCTATATGCTGGAAATGAATACCATTCCGGGGATGACAACCGAGAGTATTTTGCCACAGCAAGCTAAAGTTGCCGGAATTTCGTTAACGGAATTGTTTGATAACGCCATTGAATTGGCATTGTTACGATAAAATATTTATCTTTAAACAAAAAATCATGATTGATTATAAAAAATATATCACCATTAATGCTGAGGTTCGTTTTGGAAAACCTATCATTTCCGGAACAAGAATTACGGTTTATGATGTTTTAAATTGGTTAGCAAATGGAATGAATGTAAGTGATATCATAAAAGATTATCCTGAACTCAATGAGGAACAAATAAAAGCATGTTTGGCTTATGCTGCCGATAAGGAACATAAAATACAAATAGCATCGTGAAATTACTTTTCGATCAAAATATTTCCTTTAGAATTCTATCTAAAATAGATATAAATTTTCCTGAGGCAAAACAAGTGAGACAGCTAGGAATTGAAAACTTCACGGATATTGAAATTTGGAAATATGCTCATAAAAATGACTTTACAATTGTAACATTTGACGGTGATTTTTATGATTTATCAAAGTTTAAAGGTTTTCCACCCAAGATTATCTGGTTACGTTTCGGTAACACAAAAACCGATTTCATTGCCTTAATTTTAAATTCAAAACACGCTCTAATTTCTGATTTCATTCAATCTGAAGCGTATTCTGAAATAGCTTGTTTAGAAATCAAATAAAATCTATTGAAATGAAAAAAGCAATATTCCCCGGTTCGTTTGACCCAATTACATTAGGGCATTTTGATATCATACAACGTGGTATTTCATTGTTTGATGAAGTCATCGTTGCTATTGGAGTTAATGCTGAAAAAAAATACATGTTTTCGCTAGATGAACGCAAAAAATTTATTGAAGAAGCTTTCAAAGATGAGCCCAAAGTTCGCGTCATTACCTACGAAGGATTAACCATCGATTTATGCAAAAAAGAAAAAGCAGAGTTCATTTTGCGTGGTTTACGCAATCCGGCCGATTTTGAATTTGAAAAAGCCATTGCCCATACCAACCGACGATTATCAAAAATTGAAACCGTTTTCTTGTTGACGGCCTCAAAAACTTCGTATATAAGTTCAAGCATCGTTCGCGATGTTATCAGAAACGGTGGCGACTTCACGGTTTTAGTTCCCGAATCAGTAAAAATAAAATAACTTTATGTTCCAATCAAAACTAGCTTTTTTTCTATTTATTTTACCCTTTTTTGTTTTTGCTCAAAATTCCAATTGGCAAACACCTTATGAAAAAGGAAATAAAAATCAAACCGCGACTTATGAAGAAGCGATGCTTTTTTACAAAAGATTAGCTGCTCAATACAACACATTAGAAATCAAAGAAATGGGACTAACCGATTCTGGTGAGCCTTTACATCTTTTGCTGTATAATCCGGTTCGCAATTTTGATCTTTCAAAAAATCAATCGAAAGCCATTTTATTGATTAATAATAACATTCATCCTGGTGAACCCGATGGTGTGGATGCTTCAATGATGCTTTTTCGGGATTTGGTTTTTCAAAAAATTCCAGCTCCAAAAAACACGATTGTGGCCATGATTCCTTTTTATAATATTGGTGGAACATTCAATAGAAATTCCTTTTCAAGAGCCAATCAAAACGGTCCGGAAGCGTATGGTTTCAGAGGAAATGCCAGAAACTATGATTTGAATCGTGATTTTGTAAAATCAGATACCAAAAATGCTAGAAGTTTTGCCGAAATTTTTCATCTCGTAAAACCGGATGTATTTATTGATAATCACGTGAGCAATGGTGCCGATTATCAATATGTGTTTACTTATATTCAGACACAACATCAAAAATTAGGTTCAGATTTAGGCCTCTTTTTACAAAATGAAATGACACCGGCCCTCAGAAAACAGTTATTGAAAAAGAAAATTGAAAGTATTCCGTATGTAACGGTTTATGGATCAACACCGGATAAAGGGTTTTCACAAATGATGGATTTACCCAGATATTCAACCGGTTATACCTCTTTATTTCATACAATAGGATATATGCCGGAAACACACATGCTCAAAAAATATGAAGATCGGGTTAAAGTCACCTATGAATTTATGGTGGAAACGTTGAACTATACCGACAATAATTTTCAAAAAATTAAAACGTTAAAAAAGGATAATGCAAAGACCTTTTCTGTCGGAAAATCTTATCCTTTACAGTGGAAAATTGACAGTACAAAAGTGGAACAAATTGAATTTTTAGGTTTTGAATCCGGTTACAAGAAAAGCGAAATATCCGGTAAAGACCGACTGTTTTATGACCAAAAGAAACCCTTTAAAAAGCAAATACCTTATTACACTTCTTATGTTCCCACCAAAAGCGTAACTATTCCATCAGCCTATGTAATTCCGAAATCGTGGTGGAATGTTCTGGGTTTGTTAAAACTCAATCAAATTGAAATGACGCAATTGGAAAACGACACTATTATTGAAGTAGAAAAATATAAAATTGCAGATTACAAGACGAGTTCAAATGCTTATGAAGGGCATTACCAACATTCGAATACAACAGTAACTAAATCCATAGAAAAAGTTTCATTCCAAAAAGGAGACTATATCATTTCCACTCAACAATTTGGCGTGAAATATTTATTGGAAACATTAGAACCCGAAGCTCCGGATTCCTTTTTTAATTGGAACTTTTTTGATGCGGTTTTGCAACAAAAAGAAGGTTATTCTGCGTATGTATTCGAAGATTTGGCTGTTGAGATTTTAAAGAAGAATCCATCTTTAAAGGAAAAATTGGATAAGAAAAAAGTCGAAGACAAAGCATTTGCTGAAAATGGCTCGGCTCAATTGGACTGGATTTATAAAAATTCGGCTTATTATGAGGCCTCTCACCTTACCTACCCGGTTTATAGAATTTTAAAATAATTAAATCGTTTCTTTCTCAAATAACAGTTTAATATTTTCATAAGAATTGGTCAAACACGAAGCAATGTTTTCAGGTTTGACCCATTCTACTTTTTCAATGCCTTCTTCCAATTGCCCTGTCATTTTTCCGGAAAAGGACGTTTTCATTTCAAACCAATGGGTAATTTTCAATTTATAACGACCGTTACGTTTGAAAATATGATAGGTTTTCGATAATTTACGTGTGATCTTCAAATTTTTTACTCCGGTTTCTTCTTCTACTTCACGAAGGGCTGTATCTTCAATTTCTTCACCTTTTTCAATTCCACCTTTAGGTAAGTCCCATTTTTTATTGCGATAAATGAATAAAACTTCATTTTTATCATTAAAAACCAATCCGCCACCGGCTTTTTCAACCGGAATTTTAGCTTTCAATTTTTTAAGAATTTCTTTTTCATCCGGATGGTATAAAAAAGCTTTATCCACTTTATTTTTAAAGATTTTGATGATAAGTTGTTTGATATCAACACTATCCAATAAAAACAATTGAAAATCAGTTTCTTTTTGTATCTGATTTGTCAAAAAAAGTGGCTTGTCGTTCACAAAAACTTTATACATTTGTACTATGATTTTTAATAAAGATACAGCTAAAAAAACAGCCGAATTGCTTTTACAAATAAACGCAATTAAATTAAATCCAAAAAATCCTTTTACATGGGCTTCCGGATGGAAATCTCCTATTTATTGTGATAACCGCGTAACGCTCTCATTTCCACCGATTCGAAATTATATTCGGGAGGAATTTTCCAAAAACATTGAAAAAGAATTTGGAAAACCCGATGTTATTGCAGGTGTCGCCACCGGTGCCATAGGTATTGGAATGTTAGTTGCCGAATACATGGGACTACCCTTTGTTTACGTTCGTCCGGAACCTAAAAAACACGGTCGTCAAAACCAAGTAGAAGGTTTTTTGCAAAAAGGACAAAATGTGGTAGTGGTAGAAGATTTAATCAGTACCGGAAATAGTAGTTTATTGGCCGTTGAAGCCTTAAAAGAAGCCGGTGCAAATGTAAAAGGAATGGTTGCTATATTTACTTACGGATTTGATGTTTCGACTGAAAACTTCAAAAAAGCTAAAGTAACGTTGCATACGTTGTCTAATTATGACAATTTATTAGAATTGGCCGTTGCCAAAAAATACATCACCGAAGAAGAACAACATACTTTGCAAGAATGGCGAGTAAGCCCATCTACTTGGGGTGTGGAGGTTTGAGAAAAGAAATTAGAATATAGAGAATAGAATATAGAAAATAGATTATCCGTTTACCGTCAACAGACAACAGACAACTGAAAAAAAAAATGAATTTAGAAAGCCCAAAAGTTACCGTAGAAAAATCAGCTCAGTATTTATTTGAATCCTTGAGTGATGTTCGCAATTTTGAAAAATTAATGCCGGATACCATCGCCAAATTTGAAGTAACCGGAGAAGATTCTTTTATCTTCGGTTTAAAAGGAATGCCGGAAATCAAATTGAAAATGAAGGAAAAAAATACTCCAAGTCAAGTTGTTTTGGGAGCTGCTTCTGATAAATTACCCTTTACTTTAACCGGAAACATTCATACATTAACTGAAAATAGTTCGGAGGTGCAATTGGTTTTTGATGGTGATTTCAACCCTATGATGGCGATGATGATCAAAGGGCCAATCTCAAAATTTATTGAGACACTTGCGTCCAATATGAAAAAATTATAGACTATTCTATTATTTGATAATCGCATCGTAAATCACTTGCTGTATATTTTCTCTTATGTTATTTTGGGAAAGTAAGTTTTTATCCGCATTGGGATAGGTTCGATTGGATAGAAATATATATACTAATTCTTTTTCAGGATCTGCCCAAGCCATAGTTCCCGTAAATCCGGTATGGCCAAAACTAGTCATTGATGCACATCCACATGTTGGACCGGACTTACCCAATTGAGGTTTATCAAAGCCTATTCCGCGTCGGTTGCCTTCCGGACAGTAATAACAAGTATTGAACACATCAAAGGTTTCTTCAGAGAAAAATTGCTGACCACCATAATTACCTTTTTGGAGAAAAAGTTGCATCATTTTAGCCATATCCATTGCATTGGAGAAAATTCCGGCATGTCCACCTATTCCACCTTCCATTGCTGCAGCCATATCATGTACATATCCTTGAATGGTTTGGTATCTAAAATAATTATCTTCTTCTGTGGGCGGAATAACACTCATATCAAATTTTTTCAACGGATTATAAAGTGTATTATTTGCCCCTATTTTGGCATAGAACCCTTGTTCACTTAATTCATCTAATGATTTACTTGTAGATTTTTCGATAAAATTTTTCAGAATGATAAATGTAAAATCACTGTATTTGTATTCCTTTTTGGGCAACAACTTACTATTTGCAATGGTTTGTAATATCGAATCTTGATAATCTTTTCTCAAATACAAATTTTCAGCAACTTGATAAGGAAATTCTTCGCTGTATAGCTTTCTATAATATTTATCAGATGGCTTTCTGTCGGCTGTTAGTGTTTGCTTGTAAAAAGGCAACCACGCTTGCAATTGTGCATAATGAGAAAGCAAATCTTTAAAAATAATGTTCTCTTTATCGGTTCCTTTAAAAACAGGAAGCATATCTCCTACTTTTGTCTCTAAAGTAACTTTCTTTTTATCATATAATTGCATTGTGATTGGCAATGTTGAAACTATTTTAGTTAATGAAGCTACATCATAAATATCCGAATTTTTCACACTTGTTTTATTTGAAAAAGTGTGATAACCAAACGCTTTTTGATAAATTACTTTCCCTTTTCTAGCCACAAGAATTTGACCACCGGGTATCATTTTGGCATCGATAGTTTTTTGCATAATATCGTCAATTTTAGCTAAAATTGTCGGATTCATGTCAACATTTAGAGGATGTGTAAAACCCAATCGATTTATTGTTTCTGTTTTCAATCCATGATTTACTTTGAATTCTTCATTGATGCTAACCGGCAAAAAACCTTTCGCATCAATAGCTCCAAAAATTATTTCCGCTGCGACTGTTTGAGCAATTTCATTATTTTGATAGGCTACAATAATACCGTCTAAATCTTCAAAACTTGTAATCGAACTTAAAGCATAAGGTTTTACAAAACCTGTGAAAATAACTTTTTTACGTTTAGCTATTTCGGAAATCCATTGTAATTCCTTTACAGAAAAATCATGTTTTTTCCAAGCACCATCAGCTTTATGATAACCGATTATTACTTTATTAAAATCTGCTAATTGAAGTAGTAATGAATCCAAATTTTCATTCGAAATTTCTTCGACTTCTGCATATTTTGAAAGTGTTTCAAGAAAAATTCCTTTTGAATCATCACCCATTTTCAGATATGCAATATTTTCTTTTTCAATGTTTTTTATGGGTAAAATACTCAATTTGTTCTTTAATACAGTGATACTATTTTCATACAGTTTATATAATAAAGCATTCGTCTCCTCATTATTGATTGATTTAGAAAGATTCGTTAAATCAATTGGTTTTACTTTAGACAAACCTGCTTTGAATTTATAATGCAGTATTTTTTTTACTGAATGGGTAAGGCGTTCTTCGGTAATCAAATTTTGTTCGTAAGCTTCTTTAATTTTTTGAACTGCAATCGGAACATTTTCCGGAAATAGCAAAATATCATTTCCGGCTTGAAAAGCGGCTAAGTCAATATCTCCTGGACTTTTAAAATTACTCGCCCCTTTCATATTTAAGGCATCGGTAAAAATTAATCCTTTAAAATTCAATTCCTCTTTTAATAAATCGGTCACAATTACATTTGAAATGGAAGAAGGGTATCCTTTACGGGTTTCAAAAGCAGGTACTTCTAAATGAGCAACCATTACACTGGCTAATCCTTTGTTGATAAGTTTTTTATACGGATACAATTCTACATTCCGAATGTGTTCTTGCGTAAAATTGATAACCGGTAAAGTATAATGTGAATCGGTTGAAGTAGCTCCATGTCCCGGAAAATGTTTCCCTGTGGCAAAAACACCATTGTTTTGTAAACCAATCATCAAAGCCAAAGCTCTATCAGTTACTCGATCTTTATCTTCACCAAAAGAACGGTTTCCGATAATTGGATTCTTGGGATTGGTATTGATATCTAAAACAGGAGCAAAATTAAAATGAACTCCAAGTTGTTTGGATTGTAGTGCCATTTGTTTCCCAACTTCTTCAATAAGTTTCAAGTCTTGAATGGCTCCTAAAGTCATGTTCCAAGGAAATTTTGTTACCGAATCCAAACGCATACTCAGTCCCCACTCGGCATCTATACCAATAAACAAAGGGGTTTTTGATAATTTTTGAAAGCGGTTGGTCATTTTTGCCTGACGAACGGGTCCGCCTTGGAAAAAAATTAATCCACCTATTTTTTGTTCAGTGATTAATTTATCTAATGATTTTATATGAGCTGAATCTTTGTTGGAATAAGCCGCCACCATAAAAAGCTGACCTATTTTTTCTTCTAAAGAAAGAGCATTATAAATACTATCCACCCATTTCTTTTCGTCAGTAGTTGGAACGGAATAGTTAAATGAAACTGAATGCTGATATTCTAATTTAGGAAAAGTATCTTTTTGATGTGTTTGAGTTGGTTCATGAATAGCCAAAGGTTTTTGCTTGATTTTATTGGTTGCACAATTAACAACCACAATCAAAACAAGTATCAACGGAACTATTTTAAAATATTTACTATTCATAATATTTCAAAGACGTCAATTTTAATGCCTTTTTATGACTAACGCAGTAATTTAAGCTAAAATTATAATTCTGTGAAGTTAAATTAAAAAAAGCGACTATGCCAACTTTCCGCAGCGGGAATTTCCCAACTTTCTTTCCATTCTTCAATGGTATTAACTAAGTTATTAAAAACAATAGTGTTAGAAGAAACTGCTTTTTCTTTCGCCATACGTTTAAAATCTAGCAACGATTTATGCGTGATATATTCGCCTTGACGATAAGTCACGTTCATTTTATCTAATAAATCAACCTTGTATTTTTGTTCCAAGGCTTGAATGAATTCAACTGACTTATCAATAGAACATCCGGTGGCTTGCTGTACTTCTTGATTTACAGCTAATATAATAAATCGATTGTATTGAAGGATAAAAGAAGCTTCTAAAGACGTGCCATGAGCAGACCAGTCTTCAACAAAAGCTTTTAAATCGTTTTCTATTTCTGTAACTTCATCATCCGAAAATTTTCGGTTGGATTGGTAAATCCAAATTCGGGATTCTTCAGGAAGGTTTTCAAAAGGAATATACATTATTTTTTTGGTAAAGAGTAATGGGTAATTGGTGATAGGTTAGAAAAAATTCCCTTTACCCATAACCCATCACCCATTACCTAATTTATAAATCTTGTGCGTTTGCAATCAACTCAGCCACATCCATGACTTTTATTGAGGCTTCTTTTTCTTTATTTTTCACACCATCAGTCATCATGGTATTGCAAAAGGGACAACCCGCTGCAATAATATCCGGTTTTGTTTCCAATGCATCTTCGGTACGTTCGATATTTACTTCTTTATTACCGGGTTCGGCATCTTTAAACATTTGGGCTCCTCCTGCTCCACAACATAAACCATTGGCACGAGAACGTTTCATTTCTAGTAATTCAACATCCAGCTTTTGAATCAAATCACGAGGTGCTTCATACACATTGTTGGCTCTTCCTAAATAGCAAGGATCATGAAAAGTGATTCGTTTCCCTTTGAATTGGCCGCCTTCAATCGTTAGACGACCCTCATCCAATAACGATTTTAAAAATTGGGTATGATGCACCACTTCATAAGTACCGCCAAGTTCCGGATATTCATTTTTTAATGTATTGAAACAGTGTGGACAAGCCGTCACGATTTTTTTTACTTCATAAGCATCCATCACTTGAATATTCATCATGGCTTGCATTTGAAACAAAAATTCGTTTCCGGCTCTCTTTGCCGGATCACCGGTGCAACTTTCTTCTGTTCCTAAAACGGCAAAAGAAACATTGGCACGGTTTAAAATCCGTACAAAAGCTTTGGTAATTTTTTTGGCTCTATCGTCAAAACTACCGGCACAACCCACCCAAAATAAAACTTCGGGTTGTTTGCCTTGAGCCATCATTTCTGCCATGGTTGGCACCATTAGATTTTCTGCCATGCTTTATAGTTTTTTAGATTGTTGGATTATTGGATTTTCAGATGAACTGATAATCTAATAATCTAAAAATCGTTAATTATTCATGATGTTCGTCATCAAAAACCTGAATGGTTACTTCTTTTTCAACCAAATCGGTAAATTTTCCTCTGTAACGAGTGGCTTTTACTAAATGGTTGTCAATCCAATGGTAATTCCCACCTCTTGGTTTTCCCATTACCATTCCATGGTATTTGAATCCGTGTTTTTTTAACCAAATTTCGGTATATTCTCTGTGAGCTTCGGTTCTGGATGTAAAAAAGAAAATGATGTGACCTTCATCATACCATTTATTCAACGTTTTTAAAGCATCCGGATACACTTCTGCTGTCAACATTCGCTCGGGTTCTTCGTTTGGAATATCGTCGCAAATGGTACCGTCAATATCAATCAAATAATTTTTAATTCCCGGAGGTAAAATTGGGCTTAAATGTTGACCATTTTCGGTCACCGTTTGTAATTTCTTTTCAATGTCTTCCGCTTTCATTTTTTAAATTTTAATTTGTTTCACATGCATTAAACACCTCCCCAAGCCTCACATATATGGGAAATTGTTTGGTTTATATTAATTTTCGTCTTTCCAGTTTAATCGGTCCATTTGATTGTATTGCCATGGAGCTCCGTTGTTTTCTATATTAGTCATCATAGCATTGAGCGACATAGGAGCAGCACTTTGTTCCATGACCAAATATCTTCTCATGTCCATAATAATGGATAACGGACTAATATTTACCGGACATTCTTCTACACAAGCATTGCAAGAAGTACACGCCCATAGTTCTTCCGGAGTGATGTAATCATTTAATAAGTATTTATTATCCGGTACAAAAACACCTTTATTGGCATCGATGTTTTTACCCACTTCTTCCAGTCGATCACGAGTATCCATCATTATTTTTCGTGGAGACAATTTCTTTCCGGTTTGATTGGCCGGACAAGAAGAAGTACATCGACCACATTCTGTACACGTATAGGCATTAAGTAACTGAACCCAATTCAAGTCTTGAACATCACTGGCACCAAACTTAGCCGGAACAGCATCAGGATTGGCAGGAGCGGCAAAAGGATCGGCACTAGGATCCAACATTAATTTTACTTCGTTGGTAACACTTTCTAAATTATCAAACTTTCCTTTCGCATTTAAATCGGCAAAATACGTATTTGGGAAAGCTAAAAGGATATGCAGATGTTTTGAAAAATATAAATAATTTAAGAAAATTAAAATCCCACAAATGTGTAACCACCAAGCGGCACGTTCAATTACTATCACAACTCCCTCTGAAAAGCCATTGAAAAGCGGTGCAATAAATTGACTCACCGGAAAACTCCCCGCTTCATTGTAGTGATGTACTTCCATTTGTTGCAACCAAAGATCTGCTGCATTCATAAGAAGAAACAAAGACATCAATACAATTTCAAAATATAAAATGTAATTGGCATCACTTTTGGGCCATGCTTTTAAATCAGAACTGATAAAACGCTTTAATTTGATTACATTTCTTCTTGTCCAGAAAAGGATGACAGCAACCACTACTAAAACAGCTAATATTTCAAAAGAAGCGATTAAAATATTGTAAAATCCTCCCATGAATGCAAAAACTCGATGTGTTCCAAACAAGCCATCAATAATGATTTCTAACATCTCTAAGTTTATGATTATAAATCCAATATACACAATTATATGAAGTATTCCGGCGATAGGTCTTTTTACCATTTTGGATTGCCCCAAAGCAATCATAGCCATATTTTTCCATCGCTCAGACGGGCTGTCTTTTCGGTTTACATCTTGTCCTAATTTGATATTTCGGATTAATTTTTTGACATTGATGGCAAAATATCCAAATCCAATTGCTAAAAGAATCGCAAATAAAATATTATCTAAATAACTCATAAAAACTTATTTTTTAGTTTGAGTTGAATCGGTTTCTTTAGGTGCTACGTAAGGTTTGTTTTTCTTACCGAATAAAGAAACATTTACATATCGTGTAGGATTTAAACGTAAATCTTGTAGCAAAAGTTCCAATTCTTTGGATGATTTGGTAAAATTTTCATACATCTTATCATCTTTCAATAATTTACCCATTGTACCATTTCCGGCTTCAAGGTTAGCCATTATTTTATCTACACTTGCCAATGTTTTTTCTAAATTTTGAACCGTTTGTTTAAGATTAGCTTGAGCTAGAGAATCAGAAATTTTTTCAAAATTGGAAGAAACTTTTTCAAAATTGGTAACCACATTATTTAATTTTCCTTTGTTGGAAGAAATAAGCTCATTTGCTCCATTTGATGCTTGATTTAATGCCGCAAGTGTTTCACTTAACTCGCTAAAACTTTTCTTTAAATCATTTTTGGCTTTTTCATCCAATAAACTGTTTACATTCAATAAAACTAAATCAGCACTTTCCATTGCTTTTTCAATTTTCTCTTGTAAGGGTGCTAATTTTTCAGAAACCAATTCCGTTAAACCGGGCTTAACACCACCTTTTAGATAACCACCATCCTCAATAAAAGTTTTATCGTCAAGGTTGGGAACTATTTGAATCTGCTTACCACCTATTAATCCCGGTTCATAAATTCTGGCTAAACTAGATTTAGAAATTTTAAAATCCGAATTAATTTGAAGTTCTACTAATAACTTTCCTGAATCATCAGAAAATTGTATGTTTTTTACTTTACCTATTATTAATCCATTAATGGTTACCGGTGAAGAAGACATAAGTCCTTCTACATCATCATATAAAACATATATTGTTTTATGATTGGACAAAATATCAGTTCCTTTTAAAAAACTATATCCCCAAATAAATAATAAAATGGCTGATATAACCAGAATGGCAGTTTTTATTTCTCTTGATAGTTTCAATGCAATTTATTTTTTACAAATGTATAATAATTCTAGTTACTTTTTTTTCAAAGCTTCTTGAATGCTGATTTTTTTGCCGTTCTTAAAAGCTACAATAAACGATGATTCATATCCTTTTTCTTTGGCTTCTGCTAATTTTGTTTTGGCTTCTTCATAGCTGGAGGTTTCCGCATAAAAATATTTATATAATGCATTATCAACTACCAATGAAATGGGCGATAAACCTTTAAAATTCTGCGGAACTAAATCTAATTTTTTTCCGCTTGCTGAGATTTGGATTTTAAAGACGGCTTCATCAGTTGATGGTTTTGCTACGATTTCAGGCTCAATTTTTTTAACTTCTTTTGTTTTAGGTGTATCAATTTTAGCTAAGCTTTCATTTGGAACTGGTTTTTCTTTTTCTTTTTCTCTTTCTGTTCTATCAACAACAATTGTTCCGCCATAATATTCTTTTTTATAGGATAAAATAGCATCTGCGATTCCTTTTGCTAATTCATTTTGGCCACTTTCAGAATTTAAATATTCTCCTTCGGGTCGATAGGAAAGAAAACCTAATTCTGTTAAAACACTCGGCATAGAGGTTTGATTCAATACAAGAAACGGACCTTGTTTTACACCTCTGTTTTTACGGTCTAATTTGTTGGTATATTCATTTTGAATTTTCGTAGCAATCGTAATACTTTGATCTAAATACTCTTCTTGCAAAAGCGTAATCCCAATAATACTTTCAGGAGATTTTGGATCATAACCCGCGTATTTAACCTTATAATCACTCTCAAGTGTAATTACCGCATTCTCTTTTTTAGCCACTTCTAAGTTGGATGCATTCTTTGTTAAACCCATTACAAATGTCTCCGTGCCCTGAGCTTCTCCTTTGGGTGCTGCATTACAATGAATCGATAAAAACAAATTAGCATTTGCTCTATTGGCAATTTTTGCTCTTTCCATTAATTCAACAAAAACATCTGTTTTTCTGGTATAAATCACTTGTACATCCGGATTTTTTTCAAGAATCTTTCCAACTTTCAGAGCAACATTCAAGGCAATATTTTTTTCGATAAAGCCATAGTAGTTGGCTCCAAAATCTTTTCCGCCATGACCGGCATCTAAAACAACTTTAAATTTTTCATTTGATTGTCCAAATATTTGGAATGAAAAGAAAAATAAAACTATATAAATGAGCGATTTATACTTATTTTGCGAATACATCATTTCTAAAAGTTAATTTTAATTAAAACTCTACGTTTTAAGATTTATTATTTATTTATTTTTGACCCGAAATTATCATTAAGTTTGGCGGTTCAAAAATCAAGCCATAATTTTACAAAAATAGTATTAAAACCTTTGCATACAAACTTATTTCATATCGTTTTATCAGCATTTTTCCTAACAATTGGTTTTGCAAATGGTTATACTCAAGAGCTTCCCTCTAAAACACTTAAAATTTCACCATCCCAAATTCAAGACAGCTTGATAGTCAGCAAAGAGGACTTCATTACAGTTAATGATTCGGTAAAGAAAGATTCTACTAAAGTGGAACAAAAGAAAAGTGTTTTAGAAGATAAAATCAAGTACAAAGCTGATAACTACACTAAAATTGACCAAAAAAAGAAGTTAATTACATTGTATGATCAAGCTGAGTTATATTATCAAGATATTGAATTAAAAGCCGGAATCATTGTCATGAACTATGAGAAAAACGAAGTGTATGCCGGAAGAATAAAAGATTCCACCGGTAATTACACTCAACTTCCCGTTTTTAAACAAGGAACAAATGTTGTTGAACCTGATTCTATTCGATTCAATTATAAAACGAAAAAAGCTTTAATTTGGAATTCTAGAACTGACCAAGGCGAGTTCCGAGTGAAGGCAGAAATTTCCAAAAAAGAAAATGATTCCGTTTACTTTTTAAAAGGTGCCAGATTTACTACTTCAAAAGATATTGATGATCCGGAATACTATTTTTACACCAAAAAAATAAAATTGGTTCCAAAGAAAAAAGTGGTTACTGGCTTAACCAATATGGTTATTGCTGATGTTCCAACTCCAATTGCTATTCCGTTTGCATTTTTTCCCATGACGGAAGAAAGTCAATCCGGAATCATAATACCTACTTTTCAAGATACCAGAAGACAAGGTTATTCACTTCAAAATATAGGCTATTATTTAGCTTTAAGTGACTATGTAGATTTAACCATTTTTGGAGATTATTATACGAATGGAAGTTATGGTTTGCGTTTTGAAAGTTCTTATGCGGTCAAATATTTGTTTAGCGGAAACTTGAATGTTCGTTTTGAAAATCTGATTCAAAGTGAAAAAGGTTTTCCAGATTATTCCAAATCCAGAATTTACAACATTCAGTGGTCACATGCACAAGACCCGAAATCTAGTCCTAACTCTCGATTTTCTGCTTCTGTGAACTTGGGAAGTAGTCAGTTTTTTCAACAATCTCTTAATCAAATAAATGTAGGCTCTAACTTAGTTAATAACTTGAGTTCTTCTGTTTCCTATTCTAAAACTTTTAATACTGTTCCGCAAGTGAATATGTCGTTGTCGGCAACTCACAATCAGAATACACAAACACAACAAATCAACATGACTTTGCCAACACTTCAAGCGAGTGTGGACAGAATATTTCCTTTTGCTCCAAAAGACGGAGTTAAGAAAGGATTTATAAAAAACATCAACTTTCAATATAATTTAAGAGGTGAAAATAGAATCAGCACATTTGATTCATTATTCTTTAAACCTCAAATGTTTAGAGATGCGAAAACCGGTTTTCAACATTCCATTCCGTTAAGTACTAATTTCAAAGTTTTCAAACATTTTAGTGTTAGTACAAGTGCAAATTACAATGAGGTTTGGTATTTTAAAACATTAAGAAAGAATTTTGATTCTGAATTAAATCAAGTTGTAACAAATGAAGTAAATGGTTTTGATGCCTTTAGAACGTATTCTTTTTCAAGTAGTGTAGGTACAACCATTTATGGAACGTTTAATTTTGGAGAAACTAAAAAAATACAAGCCATTCGACATGTAATGCGACCTTCTATTTCGCACAGTTATACGCCAAGCTTTGAACAATATTATGATACTTATGCCATGGATGCTAGTGGGAAAATGCAAGAATATACGCGATTTGATGGCGGTATTTTTGGATCTCCTTCCAGTAATTACTCCAATAATTTAGGTTTTAATTTGAGTAATACATTTGAAGCTAAAGTAACTGATAAAGACAGTACAAAAACGGAAGCCAAAAAAGTAATGTTGTTGAATCAGCTAAATTTTTCAACGAGCTATAACATGGCTGCTGATTCTTTACGTTGGACACCGATGCGAGTGAGCGGAGGAACCGTTTTATTTAACAATAAAATGAATGTGAATTTTGCTGCCACTCTTGATCCTTATGCCATTAATGCAGCCGGAAGAAGAATTGACAAATGGAATATAGACAATGGCGGAAGTCTTTTTAGAATGACAAGTGCCAACATGACAACAAACTATTCTTTTTCGAGTAAATCTAAAGAGGGAAATAAGAAGAATAATAAACAAGGAGCCAGAAATGGAGGTCGAGAGGATGATTTATTTGGTACCAACACGGATTTAGGTGACAGTAGGCAAAGCCAGTTTTCAAATGATGAGGAAGAAGAAACTAAATTCTCTGAATTTTACAAATCAGAAATACCTTGGGATATTACTTTTGCTTATTCTTTGACGTATAGCAATAACAACAGAGAAAGTAAAATTACCGGAAATTCCGTAATGATTTCCGGCAATATGGATTTAACTCCTCGTTGGAAAGTTGGTGTTTCAACCGGATATGATTTTGTTCAAAATGGAGTCACCTTCACTCAATTCCGATTTGAACGTGATTTGCTGAGTTGGCGAATGGATTTCAACTGGACTCCTTATGGTGATTTTGCTTCTTGGGGATTTTTTATTGGAATAAAATCATCTGTTTTGAGCGACATTAAATGGGATAGACGTTCGTTACCTGATAGAACTTTACGATAAAATTTAAAATATGAAAAAAATCATTTTTACTGAAAAAGCACCCGCTCCTATTGGGCCGTATAGTCAAGCTGTTTTGATTGGAAACACCTTATATACTTCAGGTCAAATTGCACTTCATCCTTTCTCCGGTGAATTAATTTTAGATTCTATCGAAGTAGAAACAAAACAAGTAATGGAAAATATGAAGGCTGTTTTAGAAGCTGCCGACATGGCATTTTCCAATGTTGTAAAAACCACCATTTTCATCATGGATATGGCTGATTTTGCGGCTATCAATAAAGTATATGCAACTTATTTTGATGAGCAGCAAGCACCGGCTAGAGAAACTGTTCAAGTAGCTGGTTTACCAAAAGGAGTGAATGTGGAGATTTCAATGGTAGCGTTGAAATAAAACTTATTCTTGTTTTACAATTTTAACCGTTTTTGAAAGTCCGTTTTCATTTTCTATGCTAAAAAAGTAAATACCGTCTGAACCTAATACCTCAGTAGAAAAATTTACTTGGTTTTTAATTTCAAGTGTTTGAATCGTTTTTCCTAAACTATCTGTTTGTGCAATCTTACCTGTAAATGGTGTTGAAAAGCGAAAATGTATGGTTTTTGTGGTTGGATTAGGAAAAACTTTTATTTCAGAAAAAAGAGTACTCTCGAGAGATAAAGCATTTGGTTCTAAAAGCATTACCCAATAATCTGTTTCTCCTCTATTTGTCTCCGTTTTTTCTCCAGATATTCCTGAACGAGAATTACCGGCCAAAAAATACCTTCCATCATCTAAACAAATTAAATCTTGAATACTATCGGCTTCACTACCACCAATGGTTTTTTGACCTAAAATCTCTCCATTTTCATCAACTTCCAACAACCAAAAATCAGAAGAACCACGTGAATTTTCAGTTTTTACACCAGAAATATTTGAACTGGAACTTCCTGCAAGTAAAATATTGCCATTTGATTTTTCCTTAATAGAATTTAAAACTTCACCTTCAAATCCACCATATACTTTTTGCCAAATAATTTCTCCTTCACTATTTAGTTTTAATACCCAAAAGTTAAACAACCCATAATTATCTAGTGTTTTATCTCCAGAAATAGGAGAAGTAGAATAACCTCCAACTATGTAACCATTATCTTGTGAAATGATTAAATCGCCAAATACTTCTAAACCACTGCCTCCTAAAGTTTTTTGCCACTCTATTTCACCGATGTTGTTCAATTTAACAATCCAATAATCAAAATCACCTCTTGAATTTTCATTTTTTTCACCTGAACTATTTGAATTTGATTCGCCCCCTAAAATATATCCACCATCTGATGTAATTTGTATAGTAAATAATCTATCTGTTAAATCACCTCCAATTGTTCGCTGCCATTCGATTTCATTATCTTGGTTTAATTTCAAAATCCAAAAATCAGGATTTTGAAAATTACCTCTAGGATTCTCTGTTTTTTCTCCCGATATTGGGGAATCGGAACTGCCACCAATTATCAAACCATTATCATCAGTTCTCTTGATATTACTTAATCCATCAAGTCTGTTTCCTCCAATAGTTTTTTGCCAAACGATAGAACCAAAAACATCAATTTTAAGAATCCAATAATCATTTAAACCTCTTGAATTTTCAGTTTTCTCACCAGAAATATTTGAAGAAGAAGTACAACCTAATAAAAATCCACCATCAAAATCTTTAGTCATTTGAATTAAAGCATCTCTACCACTACCTCCTATTGTTTTTTGCCATTCTAAAATTCCTATTTCAGAAATTTTAATCATCCATAAATCACTTTCTCCCCTACTCAACTCCATCTTATCACCAGAAGCACTTGAATATGAAGTTCCGCCAATAAAAAAATCACCATCATAATTTTCACATTTTCTAACCCAATCATAATCGTTTCCGCCAATTGTCTTTTGCCAAATAATTCCGGGTTGAGCAAATACATTTAAAACAAATAAATTAGATATGATAAAAATAATTTTCATATTATTGTTTGTAAATTATGGTATGTTTTATAGCACCACTTTCAGTTTCTTTGTTAATAATATGATAAAATTGATTCATTAAGGATTCATATAATCCAGGATCTTTTACTTCCATATCGTTCAATTCTTTGACTGTAAAATTATAAGAACCAATTAAAGGTGTTGATACAACTAATCCTTTAACAAAATTTTCTGTTGAACAATAAAAACCTCTATTGCAATCTACAAAAACTTCTCTACTAACAGCTGGGTTAACTTGATTGATTTGAACATAAAAAGACGCTGTACTATTTTTTACAACAGGTAAATCATCAATAATAGCTGTAGATGGGTCATCACCAAATGTAGAATAAAACACATAATCAAACCCTTTTTGAAAGCGATGTTTTTTTCTTAAATTTCTACATACTTCTGCTGTACCATCGCCATTATCTTCTACACTAAAAACCACATTTCCACCATAATCCGTAATTTCAAATGGCTCATACAAACTTTCTATTGTATTATATGTTAATACTATGTGAGATAAGCTCGGATTTTGTAAATAGCTCCTCATTCGTTTTGCTTGACCTGGAGTAAAGTGTAAACCACATTCAATTAAAGCGTCATAACTCATATAATTGGAAGGAATTACATTTTCATAAGGTGTCCCTAAACAATCTGTTTCATTAGGATTAAAAACATGAATACAATTATCGTAAGTATGATATGGCAAACATGCTGGTGTGTCTTCAACTTGATCACCAGCTATGTGAGCATTATAAAGTGGTGAATTTTCATCTCTAGTAACATGTTCACAGTTTCCTTCTGGTCCATTATTTGGATCATTTATATTATAATTTTGAAAAGTATGTGCTAAACGTAAACAATGTCCCATTTCATGAATTATCGCTAATTCTCTATAAATACCTTCAAAGGTTCCAAAAGTCATTTTTATAAATGTATTTCCATAAATGGAATATGCATTAGCACCACCAACATATTGCATCAAATAAATATTATACATATTTGGAATGGAAGGCAAGCCAGATAAATTATTCATTGTCATAATAGAATTATTTACAACACGATAACCTTTATATTTAAAAAAAATATTAAATTGGTTAAATTCAACATTTAATATTTTAATTAATTCCATTGCTTCATTCTCACCATACTGATAATTAGGAAACAAAATACTTCCTGTATTACCATTATCATCATTAATAAATGTAAAAAAAATATTTAATACGTATTTAGCATCCGGGTCATAATTTTGAGGTTGAAAATTATTCAAAACAATGTTACCTTCTTCAATAACTCCACATGTAAAAGTAGTTTGTGCTTTAATTGAAAAAGAAAATAAAATCAGTAAGTAAGTAAGTAAGTAAGTAAGTAAGTAAGTTTTCATGAAAATAAAATTTAAAATCAATCAAATTTAAAATTATTTTTTAATATTTTAACAATTAAAACAGGAAATTATAACAAATTTTTCATAAAAACTTTTTTTTATTTAAGTTTACAATACTTTAAATAGAATATTACATAAAATTTATTCTTGTTTTACAATTTTAACCGTTTTTGAAAGTCCGTTTTCATTTTCTATGCTAAAAAAGTAAATACCGTCTGAACCTAATACCTCAGTAGAAAAATTTACTTGGTTTTTAATTTCAAGGGTTTGAATCGTTTTTCCTAAACTATCTGTTTGTGCAATCTTACCTGTAAATGGTGTTGAAAAGCGAAAATGTATGGTTTTTGTGGTTGGATTAGGAAAAACTTTTATTTCAGAAAAAAGAGTACTCTCGAGAGATAAAGCATTTGGTTCTAAAAGCATTACCCAATAATCTGACCCTCCTCTATTTACTTCTGTTTTTTCCCCTACTATGCTTGAAAGTGAATTTCCACCCAGAAAAATGCTTCCATTATCGTCTACAAGCATATTTTCAATTCCATCATAAAGTTCACCACCAATTGTTTTTTGACCAATTATGTTTCCATCAAAATCTATCATAACGACCCAAAAATCTTCCAATCCTCTTGAAAAGCTGTTCTTATCACCGGAGAAATTCGATTTTGAACTACCTCCTAGAACGTATCCTTGACCGTTTTTGGAAATACTAGTTAAATTATCCTGATCATTACCTCCGATTACTTTTTGCCATTCTATAGTTCCATTACCAGATAATTTTATTACCCAATAATCATTTAAGCCTTTAGTATTTTCAGTTTTATTTCCTGATATTGAAGAATTTGAATAACAACCAACCAAAAATCCACCATCATCGGTTTGAAGTATGTCTCCAAAAACCTCAGTTTGACTTCCTCCCAAGGTTTTTTGCCATTCAATGATTCCTTGGCTATTTACTTTTACAATCCAAATATCATAATCGCCAAAATTAGTTTCTGTTTTTTCTGCTGAAATAAACGAATTTGAATCACCAGCCAATAAAAACCCACCATCAGAAGTAGCAATTACATTATATAATCGATCATTTTGATTGCCACCAATTGTTCGTTGCCAGATGATTGAATAGTTAAAATCCATTTTTACAATCCAAAAATCATTATCTCCAACAGCTCCTCTTCTATCTTCTGTTTTCTCACCAGAAGCCATAGATTCAGAAAAACCACTTAATAAAGGACCATCGTTAGTTTTTATAATGGAAGTTAAAACATCATTTCTGTCACCTCCTATCGTTTTTTGATTGATAATATTTCCAAGATTGTCAATTTTGATTAACCAATAATCGCTTAAACCTCTTCTGTTTTCTGTTTTTTCACCTGAAATGTTTGATGAAGAGGTACAAGCTAGAAAGTAACCATTTTCATCATCGCTAATTATTTGATTTAAGGCATCACTTCCACTCCCTCCAATTGTTTTTTGCCACTGAACCAATCCACCATCAGAAAATTTTATTATCCAAGGGTCAGTTGATCCTCTGCTAACCTCATTTTTGTCACCATTAATACCGGTATTTGAAGTTCCACCCACCAAGAATCCGTTGTCATTTCCAACCACGCAAGAACTATACCCATCAATTTGATTTCCTCCCATTGTCTTTTGCCAAATAATTCCGGGTTGAGCAATGCCAAATTGGGAAATAATAAAAAGTAAAAAAGCCTTTTTCATTAATTTTTTTCATTAAATTTAATGTAAATATGGCTTGAATAAAATTTCTTAAAAGAATTTTAACTATTGATAAACATACCATTTATGAGAAGTTGAGCCGTTGCTTCATTTGTTGCCAACGGCACATTATGTACATCACACACACGAATAAGCATATTTACATCCGCCTCGTGAGGATGACTGGATAATGGGTCTTTGAAAAAAAGTACCATTTTTGTTTTTCCTTCTGCTACTCTTCCGGCTATTTGAGCATCTCCACCTTGTGGCCCTGAAAGCATTTTTTTGACTTTAAAACCTGCTGCTTCGGCTTTTGATCCGGTTGTTCCGGTGGCAATTATTTTGATATGTTCTCTTTTTAAAACTGCACTATTTTTATTTAAAAACTGGACCATATCGGCTTTTTTACCATCATGTGCGATTACTGCGATTTCCATTTCTAATAAGATTAAAAAACCACGATTCTCATCGTGGTTCAGGGTTATTTATTTAGGATGTGATAAGCAATCAAACCATCAATTGGTCTTCTTAATACATTACCTAATTGTAAATTGTGTTTTTCTAACGTAATTTTTAATTCATCCTTTAAATAAAAGGCAATTGATCCTACAAAATGAATAGGCAATTCATGGCAATTATCATATTGTTTGATGTAATTTTCCACAAAATCTTCCATTTCTTTGAAAATATATTTTTGACAAAATTCGGTATCTTTATGTTTGATTAAAAATTTGGCAAATGTGGCTAAATAGGCATTTGGATTGGGTTCTTTATACAAATTTTGCTTGATATAATCAGGATCGGTGTTGTATTCTTCTTCAAACTCAAGAGCCATTTCTTTTGGCATTTTGTTAAAGGAATATCCTCTTAATAAATGACGACCAAACCGATTTCCACTCGCATCATCCATACAGATATAGCCCAATGATTGCACTTTTTGATGTAAAACTGAACCGTCAAAATAACTACAATTTGAACCGGTTCCTAAAATACAAACAATAGCTTTTTCATTTTTTGGTGTGGTAGCATAAACAGCCGCATACGTATCTTCATTTACCGATATGGTTGCATTTGTAAAATAGGCTTTAAACACATCTGTTAAAAAGATTTTCATACGATCTGTTCCACAACCTGCTCCGTAAAAAAACAATTGATTTGCTTTTGTTTTATTAAAAGAAATATCAAATTTATCGTTTAAACGTTCAATCACTTCTTCTTTGGTTAACACTTCCGGGTTGAGACCAAGTGTTTGAGTGGTAAACAAAACCTTTCCATTATCATCAATGGCAATCCAATCTGCTTTTGTTGACCCACTATCTACAAGTAATTTCATAAGTTAGTTTGTTTGTTAGTTAAAAATAAAAATCCCGTTGTAAAGCATTACAACGGGATTTCATTAGTTTTATAAGTTGGCGATATGAACAGATAAATCAATCAATTTTGAAGAATATCCATACTCATTATCATACCAAGAAACCAATTTAAAGAAAGTTGAATTCAATCCGATACCCGCTTTTGCATCTACAATTGAGGTTCTTGAATCAGATATAAAATCTTGAGAAACTACATCATCTTCTGTGTAACCAAGGATTCCTTTCATTTCATTTTCAGATGCTCTTTTCAACACAGCCATAATTTCCTCATAAGAAGTTTCTTTGGCAACTTTTACGGTTAAATCCACCACAGAAACGTCAGCAGTTGGAACTCGCATCGACATACCGGTTAATTTTCCGTTTAATTCTGGGATTACTTTACCTACCGCTTTTGCAGCACCGGTAGAAGCCGGAATGATATTTAACAAAGCTGCTCTTCCCCCTCTAAAATCTTTTCTTGAAGGTCCGTCAACTGTTAATTGAGTAGCCGTTGTAGCATGAACAGTAGTCATTAAACCTTCAACTATTCCAAAATTGTCATTGATAACTTTAGCTAAAGGAGCTAAACAGTTGGTTGTACATGATGCGTTTGATACAATTGTATCAGCAGCTGTTGCTTTTTGATGATTTACACCCATAACAAACATAGGAGCATCAGCAGATGGAGCAGAAATCACCACTTTTTTGGCACCACCATCAATATGTGCTTGGGCAGTAGCTAACGTGGTAAAAATACCTGTACATTCAGCAACTACATCAACATCAACTTTTTCATCATCCCATTTGATTAATTTTGGATCTTTCTCAGCGGTTACACGAATAAATTTGTCGTTTACATATAATTGACCATCTTTTACTTCTACTTTTCCATCAAAACGACCGTGAACAGAGTCATATTTTAACAAATAAGCTAAATGATCTACATCTAACAAATCGTTGATGGCTACTACCTCTACATTATCTCTGTTGAAGCTTTCTCTAAAAACAATTCTTCCAATTCTACCGAATCCATTGATTCCTAATTTTACTTTTGACATTTTATTTACGTTTAAAATTTTATATATACTATATTGACATTATATCTGAAACCCTAAGTAATTCTTTATCGATAGTTGAGTGACCTTTGATAGCTTGATCTAACGGAGTCAATTCTACTTTATCGTTCATTAAACCTACCATATAACCAGATTTATTCTCTAACAAGGACTCAACTGCTTTAACTCCTAAACGAGAAGCAAGAACCCTATCAAAACAAGAAGGTGCACCACCTCTTTGCATATGCCCTAAAACAGAAACTCTCACGTCATACTCTTGCATATTTTGATCAATGTAATCTTTTAATTCAAATACATTTTTACCAATTTTATCACCTTCAGCAATCACAACAATACTTGAAGATTTCCCGGACAGTTTACTTCTTCTTAATGATTCTAAAAGACGTTCAAGTCCCATGTCTTCCTCTGGAATCAATATTTCTTCTGCACCAGCACCAATTCCGGCATTTAAAGCAATATGACCGGCATCACGCCCCATTACTTCCACTAAAAACAAGCGGTTGTGTGAACTGGCGGTATCTCTAATCTTGTCAATTACTTCCACTACAGTATTTAATGCAGTATCAAAGCCTAAAGTATGACTTGTTCCAAAAATATCATTATCAATTGTGCCTGGTATTCCCATCACTGGAATTCCAAACTCTTTATTAAACACTAATGCACCAGTAAAACTTCCATCACCACCAATAACTACAAGGGCATCAACATTTTCTTTCATTAAATTTTCATAAGCCTGTTTTCTACCCTCTTCGGTCATAAATTCCTTTGAACGTGCTGATTTTAGAATAGTTCCTCCTTTATTCACAATATTATGAACAGAACGTGGTCCCATTTCCTTGAAATCACCTTCAATCATTCCTTGATAACCTCTGTAAATTCCAAGACATTGTACTTTATAATAGGCACAAGTTCTAACAACAGATCGAATGGCAGCATTCATCCCCGGAGAATCTCCACCGGAAGTAAGTACACCTATTTTTTTTATTATTTTGCTCATTTTTTTTAGTTTATACTGTAAAATTAGCAAAGTTTAGGGACTTAAAATAGTAGTTTTTTGAGTAATTAATAGAATAGTCGAAAATCAAACGTTTTCGTTGATAAGTTTTTGGAAGAAAATTTTTATTTACTAACTCCGGTTAGTCATGTGGAATATTTTCATCTACCTCTGTTGATTGATTAACCGGTTTTGGTTTTTCATTTTTCTTTTTTCGATCAGAAAAATTTATAAAATCCGGTGAATAATCAGAATCTTCATTTTCATTTTGTGATTCTTTCTCTTTTTTATAGGTCGAGTTTCTAAAGATTTTATAAAACAATTCGTTGAATGTACTAAAATCAACTTGATAAGATATACCGATACCTTGTGTATAACCAATTCCTTCCCCTATATAGTTAATATCATTTTCTCTGTTAAAAGCTTTCATGTTAAGTGTACCGTCTTTATTTACGCGATACAACACCTCAATATCACCTACAATTGCAGCATCATTTACACCTCCAACGGGTACACCTAATACTCCATTTACAGAAATTCGATCATTAATTGCAAATGAAGTAGAAACACTAACATTACCATCTGTTTCGCGATTTGGAGTTTTTTCAGGGGCAACATAACCCACTTCAATTGAAATTTTACTATCCGCATCTTTAAACAAACTATCAAATACACCACTCGCAGTTTGGAATAAATTATTGTATAACGCATTTTGACCAACAGCAGAACTGTCATCACTAATAAAACTATTAGAGGCTAAAAGATACAAGGCTTGTGTTTGTCTAATATCTTTATCACTCAGTTTTGTATCAATTTCAGAACGTAGAATAGAACTAACTGTTGGAAAATTGATATTAAAATCCGGTTCAGGATTACTTATTGTTCCATTAATAGTAATAGCTACTTCAACAGGAACTTTTTGATTTAACGTAGTATTGTTTAATAAAACTCCGGGATTGGCTCTTGTTTCATATAATGCTTCTAAATTCAATCGAGCTTTAAGCGGATCTCCTTCCCACACAATGTTTCCATTGTTTTTTACATTGAATTTTTTACTTACTAAACCTCGATATTTAAAATTATATTCACCTTCATCAACCATAAAATCACCATACATATTAAATTTCCCCAAAGTGTTAATTTGAAGTGATAAAATTCCAACTCCGCGACCTTTCATATTGTGACCTGATTCTTTATCTAAAATCACTTCAATTTCAGCATTTTTGTTGATATCTAGTTCAAACTCAAGTTCCAATCCATTATACCTTTTTTCATTTCTGTTTGCGGTCAATAAGTTGTATTTCTCTTCTTTTGTCACAAAATGAATAAACGAATTTTCACTAATCGATTGGTTATCTAAAATAGGTAATTTAATTGCGGTACCTTTTTCTGATTTTGCGTTTACTTTGATCAACAAACCATCAGTTGGACCTGATATGTTGGCATCACCGGAAATAAATGCTTTTCCATAATAATAAGCTTCATCGCTATCTTGTGTATCTAAAACACATAAATAATTGGAATTGACACCAATATCTAAAATCCAATTGGAAAGTTTAGAATGTTTCACATTTCCGGTTAAGATTCCTTTTGTTTTATATTTTGTATCGGTAATCGATATGTTACGCATTAAAAATTGTCTTTCTGTGAGGTCAACAATTGAATTTGGTTCCATTTCTAAATCAACATTCAGATAGGGAATTCGTAAACCGGCTTGGTTCAAAAAGAGTCTTCCGTTCATTTCAGGGTTGTCAATTGCTCCTCTGAAATTTGCATTTCCGTTTACTAATCCTCTGATATTAGACACCACATCACCACCCATTGTGCTAAAAGCCCCAATATTAAATTTATCAAATTTAACATCGATATTCATCGTTGGAATTTTATCTTTAAAGTACAAATTCCCTAATAAATTAAAACTTTCAACATTTTCATTTTCCAATGTTGATGTTACATTAAAAATATTGAAATCATCATTCCCTTTAATGTCTAATTTGATTGTACCTAGTTTTATATTATTTACCAATAAATTATTGACATTTAAGGAGGCATAAGGTTCAAACTGCGTTTTATTCTGTTTAAAATTGACCACTCCATTCATGTTTCCATCCATGGTAAAATTCTCAATGTCAGGAATAATTTTACCAATATTAACTTCATTAAACTTAATTTCTAAATCTTTAAAATCATTGCCTTTCATTAATCCATTGAAGTCAACCCGCTGAATTTCATGTGTTAAAGAAAAATGATCAAAGTTGAAATTATTTAACTTTTTATCAAAAATTATTTTGTTGGAATTATCATCCATTTCATTTAAAAACCAGATATAATCTTTGAATTTCAATTCTGATTTAAAAAATCCAACAACATTGTTATTATCGTTATTAATGGTATGATAGGCATCAAAGTTGAAATAATCTTCACTATTTTTTCCTCCTTTGAACTCAGTTCTAAAAATTAAAGAATCTTTTCTGGTAATGTTAATGAGGTTAAAATCTGCAATTTTATACCATTTATTTTTGATACTATCAATTGAAATAAAGGAATTAAAAAGTGGATTTTTGTTGTCAATCTCTAACGAAATGGCATGAATATCATTATCAAAAGCTTCAATTTTAGAGGAGGTTAAATCCAATTTAAAATCATTTGTGTCTGCATTAATACTACCATTAATTTTTGTATCCGAACTTAAACTGATCTCTGGATAAAAAATCTCAATAATTTTATTGTAAACTGAGAAATCAAACCGAAGATATTGTCCTTTTTTTACTTTATTATAGTTAAAATGAGCATATATACTACCCAATGAATTTTCAACTAATTTCGGAACTTCTTCAAAATCAAATTTACCCTCAATTTTTCCATCAATGATGTCAGGAGAATTAATTGTAATTAAACGTTGATTAGAACTATCAAAATTCGATGTAATCGTAAAATTATCAAATACAAAAATATCTCTACCATTTTGATACGATGATTGTTCAATTTTTAAATCTCCATACATCGTATTAATGTTATTGCCAATTAAATTACTGAAAATTTTTCCTTTAAAAATGGAAATACTATCTGATTTTACTAAATTTAATTTTTTCAAATTTGCATAATCAATTTGGGTGTCAAACTGATAGACTTTTACTTTTTTAGACATGTCTATTACACCCTTAAAGTCCATAAATAAATTAGGATCATTAACGTTTAACTTTCCTTTAAAAATTGGCGATTTGAAACTACCATCAACTATAATTCCTTTGTAATTATAACCTTTAAATTGAAGTTGATTAACAGCACCCGTAATTTTAGTGTCAATAAATTTTTCTGTAAATCCTTTACCATTTACTTCGGCATCTAAAGAAACTTTCCCTAAATCGCGTTCATTTATGAAAGTTCCAATATCAAAATTATGGGTTGATATCGTTCCGGAATAATTGGCATTATCAATATTTTGAATATTGGTCATATACAAATCAGCCTCCACATCACCCAATGCCGATTGCATAAATAAATCGGTTTGAATTACATCAGTTGTCAGTTCTATTTGACCAATTACTGTAAATTGATTTAATTTACGTAATGATGTTGGTAAATTTTTTCCTAGTAAGTTTGGTAAAATACTAACCAAATCTTGATAATTAGAAGAGAGTTTATCAAAATTCCCAATTAGTTTAAATTCCTGATTTTCGTTACCAAAAATGTTGATAAATTGAATATCTCCATTAATTTCTGAAGCATAATCATCGTTTAAACGAAGTTGTTTGGTTTTAAAATTATTGAGTGTTCCAACAAGATGTGTAGAAAACGAAAATACATTTTCTTTGCCCAATTCATCATAATAATTTCGAATGTCTGATGATGCAATTTGAGCTTTTTCTACTTTAAAATCCCAGATTACTTTATTGATGAAATCTGCAAAATCAGCTCGATTATACCGCATAGCTAAATTTCCTTCCAAATGCGATTTTTGGGTTTTGAGCAATAATTTTTCTAAAAGAATATTGGTTTTGGTATAGGTGAAATCTGTATTGAGTTCTGTGACAAATAACCCTCTAAAATCCTTAAGAGATAGCTTACTGATATGCGTCGTAACATCACTTCCTTTAATCTTAAATCGATGTAAAGTTCCATTGATTTTCTTAAAATCAACACTTTTTGGTGTTTGTAAATTCTGATCAATTAGCACAAATCGTGAGTCGGCCACTTTGATTTTATTGGCTTTCATTAAAAACTTTCCAGACGATGGTTTTC
Organism: Flavobacterium filum DSM 17961; assembly: GCF_000425465.1. Taxonomy (GTDB): domain Bacteria; phylum Bacteroidota; class Bacteroidia; order Flavobacteriales; family Flavobacteriaceae; genus Flavobacterium; species Flavobacterium filum. The sequence continues at coordinate 138,644 of NZ_AUDM01000004.1, forward strand.
CATCATCAAAAGCAGCAATAAATTTGTCTAAATTGGTTTCTTTTTCGGATTTATACTGTACCATTCTCAAGTACAAATTGTTGATATTTATATCTCCAAAAAGTAAATCGCCATCAACTAACCGATTAATATCCAGAATATTGGTTTTGATTCTATCGGCAAAAATCAATGTATCTTTGTGATGATCTTTTATTAAAACACTTTTCAGTTTTACGCCGCCAAAAAAAGTAAAATTGACTTGATCAATCTGAATATCAGTACCAAAATCTTTGTTTATTCTTTCTGTAAAATACTGACCTAATTTAGTTTGAACTGACGGCAACGAGAGTAATACACTGATGATGAGCATCAACAGCAAAATTCCAATGAAGGAACGAACAATTATTTTTCTTATTTTTTTAATACTCTCGAACAATTAAAAAATTTGCAGCATAACGGGTAAAAAGCCTATTTTTACCAAAACAAAAGTAAATAATTTACCCTTTATTTTAACAGATTATTAAAGTAAATTATTCGTACAAAGTATAATTCAAATTTCATGCCTTTTTTATGACCGAAAAACCAATTTATCTTTTAGCAATTGAAAGTTCATGTGATGATACGGCTGCTGCTGTGCTCGAAAATGATAAAGTACTTTCTAATTTGGTTGCTCGTCAACACATTCATGAAGCATATGGTGGCGTTGTTCCTGAATTAGCATCAAGAGCCCATCAACAAAATATTGTACCGGTAGTAGATGCTGCTCTAAAAAAAGCCGGAATTACCAAAAATCAACTTCATGCTATTGCTTTTACACAAGGACCGGGGCTGATGGGTTCATTACTCGTAGGAAGTTCTTTTGCCAAATCAATGTCTATCGCACTTAACATTCCTTTGATTGCAGTTCATCACATGCAAGCCCATATTTTTGCTCACTTCATTGATGAACCGGGATTTGACAAACCAACTTTTCCTTTTTTGGCTTTAACCATTTCTGGCGGACATACACAAATTGTAAAGGTTACTGATTTTTCAACTTTGGAAATTATTGGCGAAACAACCGATGATGCCGTTGGTGAAGCCTTTGATAAAACGGCTAAAATCCTTGGACTTCCTTATCCCGGTGGCCCTTTGATTGACCAATTTTCTAAAGAAGGAAATCCGAAAGCCTATTCGTTTACAAAACCAAAAGTGGACGATTTGGATTTTAGTTTTTCCGGATTGAAAACACAAATTTTATATTTCATCCAAAAAAATACGCAACTAAATCCGAATTTTGTTGAAGAAAACAAAACTGATATTTGTGCATCTGTTCAACATACCATTATCGAAATATTAATGGATAAATTGAATTTGGCCGTTAAGCAAACCGGAATTCATCAAATTGCGATTGGTGGTGGAGTTTCTGCCAATTCCGGCATTCGTCAGACATTGAAAGATGCCGAACAAAAATATGGTTGGAAAACCTATATCCCAAAATTTGAATATACTACCGATAATGCCGCTATGATTGGAATTGTTGGCTATCAAAAATTTTTAGCACAAAATTTTGAATCTTCATCTGTAGTTTCTAAAGCAAGAATTGAATTGTAATGCAATTATTTTATTTTAAAGACATAAACGAAAACTCAACTTCTTTTATTTTTGATAAGGAAGAAAGCAAACATATTATTAAAGTATTACGCAAAAAAGAAGGTGATATTTTGATGGTAACAAATGGTTTAGGTTTTTTATTTGAAACCAAAATCAGTATTGCATCCGATTCAAAATGTACAGTTGAAATTGTTAGCTTTCAACAACAAAAGGCTACTGATTATTATCTTCATATGGTCGTTGCTCCTACAAAAATGAATGAGCGATTGGAATGGTTTTTAGAAAAAGCTACCGAAATTGGTTTGCATGAATTTACGCCCATTATTTGCGAACACTCCGAACGTAAAGTGCTAAAAACGGATCGATTGGAAAAAATTCTGCTATCGGCTATGAAACAATCTAATCAATGTTATTTACCCAAAATAAATGAACCTATTTCATTTAAAAATTTCATACAAATGGAAGAAAAAGGGCAAAAATTCATTGCTCATTGTGAAGAAACTCAGAAATTAACTTTCGCTTCACAAATTCATCCTGGTGAAAAATGTACCGTTTTAATTGGTCCGGAAGGTGATTTTTCTACTCAAGAAATCAAATTAGCTTTAGAAAATAAATTTATACCCGTATCTTTGGGAAATAACCGTTTGCGAACAGAAACAGCTGCTTTGGTGGCGTGTCACACGGTTGTATTAAAAAATGAACAATGAAAAAAATAGTATTCATCTTTTTATTCGTACATTCTTTAGTTGGTGCTCAAGAAATCGCCTTATTGAAATACAATGGCGGCGGCGATTGGTATGCTAATCCGACTTCTTTGCCCAATTTGATTCGGTTTTGTAATCAATCAATTCAAACCAAAATCAAACAAAAGCCTTCTACGGTTGAACCTGGGAGCTCGGAATTGTTTTCCTATCCGTTTGTGCACATGACCGGACACGGTAATGTGGTTTTCAATGATAATGAGGTGAAAAATCTCAGAGCCTATCTAACTTCAGGTGGATTTTTGCACATTGACGACAACTACGGAATGGATAAATATATTCGAAAAGAAATCAAAAAGATTTTTCCAAATAATGAGTTGATTGAAATTCCATCAACGCACAAAATTTTTCAAGGACCATTTTCGTTTCCAAACGGTTTACCTAAAATTCACGAACATGAAAAACAAAAACCGCAGGCATTTGGAATTTTTATTGAAGGAAGATTAGCCTTAGTTTATACGTTTGAAACTGATTTAGGCGACGGATGGGAAGATGAAGAAGTACACAATAACCCCAAAGAAGTGAGAGAAAAAGCCCTGAAAATGGGAGCAAATTTGGTACATTACGTATTTTCGAATTAAAATAAAGTGAAATGAATTCAAAAATTATAGCAAATGGAATTTTGAGAGCAATAGGAATACTTTTGCTTTTTTCGATTGGAATTTGGTTTTTGTTTTCCATTCGAACGTTATTTGTGTATTTGATTTTAGCGTTATTGTTGAGCATGATTTGCAATCCGATTGTTCAATTTTTAAAGAAAAAAACAAAGTTCAATAACTTCTGGGCGGTGACTACTACCCTACTAATTTTAATTTTAGGTATAGCATTATTCATCTTGTTATTTGTACCATTAATTACATCTCAAATTCAAAGTCTTTCATTGTTAAATACAGCTGATATTGAACAAAAAGTCATTCATTTATACGATCAATTTTCATCTTATTTATATCAAAACAACTTCGATATTCAAGAAGTTTTTAAAGAATTTAATTTTACTCAATACATTAATATTACATTTTTACCCTCCTTTTTGAATGGATTTTTAGGTACATTAAGTTCAATTGGAATTGGAATTGCATCCGTATTATTCATTACTTTTTTCTTTTTGAAAGATCAAATTTCATTTATAGCAGCTTTCAAAAAAATTATACCGGTAAGTCATGAAGAAGAAACATTGCAATCTATTCAAAAAATCAATGAAATGTTGACGCGATATTTTGTTGGATTATTGGTTCAACTTTTTATAGTGTTTGTGCTTTATTTTATTGTTTTATTGATTTTTGGAATTGACAATGCGTTTGTAATTGCCTTATTATGTGCCGTTTTAAACATCATTCCCTATGTTGGACCTTTAATTGGAAGTATTTTAGCGGCAACGTTAACCATGATAAGTCAAATTGGTGGTGATTTTCAAACAGAGATTTTACCCACAACCATTTATGTTTTAATCGGCTTTTTTATAGTTCAGTTAATCGACAACAATGTGAACCAACCGATTATTTTCTCAAAAAGTACACAATCGCATCCGTTGGAAATATTCTTAGTCATTTTGATTGCCGGTATGATTTCCGGAATTGTGGGAATGATTATCGCTGTTCCGTTTTATACTATGGTAAAAGTGGTGGCAAAAGCTTTCTTGCCCGACAATAAACTAGTGCAGGTTTTTACCCATAAGATTTAAAAAAAAATCCTTTTGGAAGCATTATTAACAAACGAAATTCAAGAATATATTAGGAAACAGTGTGAAAATCCAACCTCGCAATTGGCTTTTCAAAAAAATCCTTTTCCACATGTGGAATGGAAATTAATTTTGCAACAAATTGAAGCTAAAGCTAAAGCAAAAGAAAAATTACCGCTTTGGTATTCCACGCGAAATATTATATATCCCTCAAAAATTTCGGTTGAACAAACTTCATCAGAAAAAACCGCAATCTTCAAATCAAGTTTAATCAGGGGCAAAAAAATTATCGACTTAACCGGAGGTTTTGGAATTGATGCCTATTTCTTTTCAAAACAGTTTGAATCGGTCATTCATAGTGAACAAAATGCAGTTTTATCCTCAATTGTTCAACATAATTTCAAGCAATTAAACGCAAACAATATTCAATGTATTGCCGGAAATAGTGAAGAAATACTTTCGTCATTACAACAACAATTTGATTGGCTGTATATCGATCCTTCCCGAAGAAATGAACAAAAAGGGAAAGTTTTCATATTGAAAGATTGCGAACCAAATGTTCCTGAATTAATGAATTATTACTTTCAGTTTTCAAAACAAATCTTAATCAAAACAGCCCCAATTTTAGACATAAAAGCAGGGTTGAATGAACTGAATTTTGTAAAAAACATTCACATTATTGCTGTTGAAAATGAAGTAAAAGAGTTGTTATGGGAAATTGAAAAAGAGTATTCAGGTCAACCCACTCTGAAAACAGTGAATTTGACCAAATCAAAAACGGAACTTTTTGACTTTGTTTTAAACGAAGACTCGAGTAAAGCAACGTTGGGTAAACCTGAAAAATACCTTTACGAACCAAATGCCGCCATTATGAAATCAGGTGGATTTGATGAAGTTGCTCATTTTTTTAAATTGAAAAAATTGCATCCTCATTCACATCTTTATACTTCAAATGAGCTAATTAATTTTTGTGGCAGAGTTTTTGAACTGCAACAAACAATTCTATACAACAAAAAAAATATGATGCAACTTGGACTTTCAAAAGCCAATATCACGATAAGAAATTTTCCGGAAACGGTAGAAACTTTACGAAAAAAATGGAAAATCAAAGACGGTGGAGAGGTGTATTGCTTTTATACAACGGATGAAGAAAACCAAAAAATTGTTTTACTTTGCAAAAAATTATAATTTAAAAATGAGAATTTTACTTGTATTGCTATTTGCCTTTTATTCATTACAAACTTTTGCACAACGAAAATGTGAATATACAACAGAAGTTAAGGATAGTTTAGGAAGTTTAAAAACAACCAAAGAAGTCTTGCTTTATGAACGTATTTTTGGTCAAAATGAGCAATATTTATTTTTCTCATTAACAAATGATGACGGAACTCCCTATCTTACCTTGCAACAAGTGCAAAAGAATAATGCCTTCATTAAAGCAATTTGTATTGATGCTTCTACCAAAATGTATGTTCAGTTAGAAAACGGTAAAATAATAACCTTAATTCACGTACAAGAAGAAAACTGTGGAAATTTCTTTTACAGCGACAATAAAAATGTACGCGTTTTATCAGCTAATTTTATGTTTTTAAAAGATTCTTTTAAAGAGTTAAAACAAAGCCCGATAAGCATGATTCGTATCAAATATAGTACAGAAACCATTGACTTTCGAATAAAACTCGAAATGGAGTCAGAATTGTTAAAAGAATTTAATCGTCCCGCTAATTTCTTTATTGATTATTTGCATTGTGTAGAATAATCAATCACATTGCCAAGTAAAATTTGAAATTTTATCAGTTGGTTCAGTAGCTAAATTATAGTGCCACCATTCGGATTGAAACACTCTAAAAGAAGAACTTTCCATTGTTTCACGTAATAGTTTACGATTGTTTTTAACTACTTCAGAACTATTTTCGTACAAATGAGCGGCTTCTTTACCGAAATGATCAAAGGGTGTACCCATATCGAGTTCATTTCCACTTAAATCAACTAAAGTCAAATCAACCGCACATCCTCTGTTATGAATTGAACCTTTGGAGGGATCTGCTACATAAATTGGATTAGGCACAATTTTCCACATTTTCTTTTGAACATCCAACGGTCGATAGCAATCGAAAAGTTTTATTTTGTAGCCGAGTTTCAAAAATTTTTCGTTGGCTTCAATTAATTTTTTGACTGTTTTATATCGCAAATAACATTCGGCACAATCGTACACTTTTGCATTCAAAAAATTATTTTCAGTGGCATATCGCAAATCATATTCAAACTGATTGGAAAAATCTTTTAACCGAACAAACAAGGTATCATTTGGAGTTGTCGTTTGACAAAAACTAATTTGAATGAAAAAAAATAGAAAAAAGATAACTTTATTCATTTTATACACAGCTTTTAATTTGCCACGAGTAAAGATACAAGAAAAAAGTTAGGGTAAAAATTCACTCCAATAATCATGAATCAACTCTTTATGTTGTTCATAAAATAAAAGTGCTTTATCTCTGGATCGAAAAGCTAAAAATTGAGGTAAAACTGAAATGCCAATATAAGGAATAAATTCGCCCTCTTTGATTTGTGGTAGGATGGCATAATTCTCTAAATGATGATTCCAACCACTAAAATAAGAGTGAAGCAATTGAGAAAGTTGAGCTTTCGCCAATGCAGACTTCGCTTGATTTTCGGTGGCAAAAACATTTCGATTATCGTCATGCACCGGTCTATTTTCGTAGGATTCAATTTTTGAAAAACTATCAATATAATAGCCACTTACCTCATTTAAATCGGACCAACTTTTAACAAGCTTCGGATTTTCTTCAAGGTATTTGCGGAGTGCACTTATATCATCCAGGTTCTTTTTTTGCTGGTTTTCAAGGGCATTTAACCGGTTAATAATATTCAATTTTTCTTCAGGCGACATTTATCGGTGATGTTTTCTGATTTTGTAAAAAATTGTTAGTAGTATTTGGGGCTACAAACAAGTAAATTAAGGTGGAAAGTTACTATTTTAGGTTAATATTTCACCATAAAAACGTTGAAAAAGTAAAAAAAATCGTTTAAAACAACATTACAAGCTATATTTCAATGGTTTAAAAGAAAATATTCTTAAATAATTTTTGCTTAGTACAATTAATAATATGGTTTTAAAACAAAAAAACCACCTGAAAAATCAGATGGTTTTGATGTGATCCAGTCAGGATTCGAACCTGAGACCTACTGCTTAGAAGGCAGTTGCTCTATCCAGCTGAGCTACTGGACCGTAGTCGGGGTGGCAGGATTCGAACCTGCGGCCTCCTGCTCCCAAAGCAGGCGCGATAACCGGGCTACGCTACACCCCGAGAAAAAAAGCGGAGAGACAGGGATTCGAACCCTGGCATCGGTTACCCGATGACAGATTAGCAATCTGCTCCGTTACCACTCCGGCACCTCTCCTATTCTGCAAAGAACTTGACTTTTTTTGCGGTTGCAAATGTAACGTAACATTCTTAAGTTTACAAGTAATTGAACTATTTTTTTTGGTTTTTTTTGATGAAATAAATAAAGCGACTATCAGTCAATTAGATAGATAAAATTTTTTTATTCGTTTACTAACCTGTTAGAGTGGTCAAATAGAAATTTAGATTGAATTTAATTTTTGAAAAAGTACCATATTTAATACGCTCAATCGCTTAAAAATTATTAAATTCGCAATCTAAACTTATTATTTCTTAATTATGAACAAAAAAGTTGTCATTGTATCAGCAGTCAGAACCCCAATGGGTAGTTTTATGGGTGGTTTATCTACTGTAACTGCTCCTCAATTAGGTGCAACAGCCATAAAAGGAGCTCTTTCCAAAATAAATTTAGATCCATCATTAGTGGATGAAGTACTTATGGGTAATGTTGTACAAGCTGGTGTTGGTCAAGCTCCAGCCAGACAAGCCGCTTTATATGCCGGGCTTTCAAATGCTGTTCCTTGTACGACTATAAACAAAGTTTGTGCTTCGGGTATGAAAGCGTTTATGCAAGGTGCTCAATCTATAAAATGTGGTGATAATTCGATTGTTGTAGTGGGTGGAATGGAAAACATGAGTTTGATTCCTCATTATGTTCATTTAAGAAATGGTTACAAATTTGGCCCGGCTTCCATGTTGGACGGTCTTCAAAAAGATGGTTTAACTGATGCTTATGATAATAATGCAATGGGGGTTAGTGCTGATTTGTGTGCAAAAGAATATTCAATCTCAAGAGAAGAACAAGACGCTTTTGCTATTCAATCGTATCAACGTTCTGCCAAAGCATGGGAAGAAGGTAAATTTGATAATGAAATTGTGCCGGTTGAAGTACCACAAAGACGTGGAGAACCAGTAATCGTTGCCAAAGATGAAGAATTTACCAACGTAAAATTAGATAAGATTCCGAGTTTGAATGCCGTTTTTACTAAAGACGGCACTGTAACCGCTGCAAATGCTTCTACTATTAATGATGGTGCAGCAGCTCTTGTTTTAATGAGTGAAGAAAAAGCAAATGAGTTAGGATTAAAACCATTAGCGTATGTAACCAGTTATGCTGATGCGGCTCAAGAACCAAAATGGTTTACTACTGCTCCGGCAAAAGCATTGCCAATTGCATTAGACAAAGCCGGTTTATCACTTGATCAAATTGATTATTTTGAATTCAATGAAGCATTTTCTGTTGTAGGATTAGCAAATGCGAAAATTTTAGGTTTATCCTCTGATAAAATCAATGTAAATGGAGGTGCGGTTTCGTTAGGACATCCGCTTGGATGCTCTGGTGCAAGAATTTTAGTAACGTTAATTAATGTTTTACATCAAAATAATGCTAAATTTGGTGCGGCAGCAATTTGCAATGGCGGTGGCGGTGCATCTGCTGTTGTTATTGAAAGAGCATAATTGATAAATTATTTGCATGTACGGAATTTGTAATCTGGCAATTATTCCATTAAGGGTTGAACCAAATGATAGAAGCGAACAAGTTTCGCAGGTATTATTTGGGGAACATTTTACCATTATTGAACAACAAAAACAATGGTTAAAAATTCAACTTCACTATGATCAATATGAAGGCTGGATTGATTCCAAACAATGTCAAATTATTACGCAAAACGAATTTGATGAAATTTCAAAATCATCCATAATTTTAAATAATGACTTAGTTGAATTTGTAACAAATGACCAAAATATTTTAATGCCAATTCCGCTTGGAGCTGCACTTACTTTTTTAAATTTTGAAAAAATAAATGTTAACAATTTTATTTTTGAAGGTTTAAAAGTTACCGGTCAAAAACCCAAGCAGGAATTAATTAAGACGGCTTTTTTATACTTAAATGCTCCCTATTTATGGGGTGGAAAAACCCCTTTTGGCATAGATTGTTCAGGTTTTACACAAATGGTTTATAAACTAAACGGTTATAAACTCTTGCGGGATGCTTCTCAACAAGCTACTCAAGGTGAAGCATTAAGTTTTATAGAAGAAAGTGAAGCCGGTGATTTGGCTTTTTTTGATAATGAAGAGGGGAAAATCATCCATGTAGGTATCATTATGAATGACAACTACATTATTCATGCCAGTGGAAAAGTTAGAATTGATCGTCTGGACCATTTAGGAATTTATAATGCTGAAACGAATAGGCATACACATAAATTAAGAGTCATAAAAAAAATTATATAAAAAAAGGTCGGATATTTAAATCCGACCTTTTTTTATTTTTAAAATAAATTTATAAAATTATTAATCTAAAGTATTTTTAATTGCTTTGTATTTATCAGTCATATCCAAAGCAGAGTAAACATTCATCAACGTTTGTTTAGCTTCTTTATTTTTAGGATCTAATTCAACAACTTTCTCTAAATAAGGTAATGCTTTTTTGAAAACCTTTTCGCGTTCTACTTTAATTTCCTCATAACGCTTATTGTCTTTAGCTGAGTTTCCTAATTTATTGGATTCATCTACTAATTTTGTATCAGCATCTAAAACCAAAATAGCTAAATTCAAATAAGCATTTTTATATTTTGGATCAATTTCAATGGCTTTTGTATAATATTTTTCAGCATCCGCAACATTATTTGCTTTAGAAGAGATTACACCTAAATTGTAATATAAATCAACATCATTAGGATTTCTGGTCAAGATTTCATTTACAATTTTTTTATAGGAGTCGAAATCTTGAGCTTCTAAGTATAAATTTGCTTCCGTTATAGCCAAAGAATGATCTTCAGGATTAGATTTTCTAGCTTCTTGAATAGCAGTTCTAGCTTTATCTGATTCTCCTTTTTCAACTAAAATTAAGGCATAATTTCTAAGAATCTCACCTCTTTTTGATGGCAATTTTTCATCTCTAGGATTGGCATGCATTTTCAATCGAACTGAATTATCACGTTCTTGTTTTGAGTTGAAGAAATCCTCTTCTTCTGTTAAAACATTTTTAGCATAATAAGCCATTCCTTTACCTGAATAGTTTAATTTTTTTAACTCATCATATAACGATAATGCTTTGTCATAATCCTTAGCATTTACAGCACCATTGGCAGCATAATACAAATAAACAGTATCCTTAGTGTTTAATTTGTATGCTTCATACAACTTTTCTGTACCTTCTTTATATTTTTTTGCAGCATTATCTTCAATGGCTGCATTTACTAGTTCATCTCTAACCGTTGCTAATGAAGTTTCTGCTTCAGAAGAATACTTCTTTTTTCCTAATGTTTTTTCAATTGCTAAAAGGTCTTGATATGATTTGGCAGCAGAAACTAGGTTCTTCCCTTTTTCCATACCTTTTTTAGCAAATTCTAAATGTGCATTACCTTTTAAAAAATAATACTGAGCTTTTTCTGCATCCGCAGCTGAACCAATTACCGCTTCAGCATCAGTAAGAGCTTTTTTTAAGTTACTAGGTTCATAGTTTTTAATCGCTTTTTCCAATGCTTTTAATTGGTCTTTTTGGGCAAATACTCCCAAACTTAAAAATAAAGCAAAGGCAGAAATGATGTATCTACTTTTCATTTTACAGTTAATTTAATTAATATTTATTCTTGGTCATCTTTGTTTTCGTCATCACTTTCTGTGAAATCATCATCATATTCAACTGATGAATTGTCATTTGAAACTGTTTCGCCTGTTACTGCTGCAGTAACATCTTCAAATTCTACTTCTTCAGCTGCTTCTTCTTTCATTACTTTAGTTACCGCAGCAATAGAATCGTTTCCTTTGATGTTGATCAATCGAACTCCTTGTGTGGCTCTTCCCATTACGCGTAAATCGGAAACTTCCATTCTAATGGTCAATCCAGATTTATTGATAATCATCAAGTCGTCTGCATCTGTCACATTGTTAATAGAAACCAATTTTCCGGTTTTATCCGTAATATTAAGTGTTTTTACACCTTTTCCACCACGGTTAGTAATTCTGTAATCTTCTAATGAAGAGCGTTTTCCGTATCCATTTTCAGAAACAACCAAAATTTCACTGTTCATATCGTTTACAGAAACCATGCCAATCACCTCATCTTTATCATCTGCTAAGGTAATTCCACGAACTCCGGAAGCACTTCTTCCCATCGGACGGGTTTTGCTTTCTTCAAATCGAACCAATTTTCCGGATTTTACAGCCACTAAAATTTGACTTTTTCCGTTGGTTAATTTTGCTTCTAACAATTCGTCGTCTTCCTTAATAGTAATTGCTGCAATTCCGTTTACTCTCGGACGAGAATATTGTTCTAACAACGTCTTTTTCACTTGACCTTGTTTAGTAGCCATAATCACATAATGACTATTGATATATTCTTCGTTTTTCAAATCTTGAGTACAAATGAATGCTTTTACTTTATCATCATTTTCAATGTTGATTAAGTTTTGAATTGCTCTTCCTTTTGACGTTTTACTTCCTTCCGGAATTTCATATACACGCATCCAGAAACATTTTCCTTTTTGAGTAAAGAATAACATGTACTGGTGATTGGTTGCCACAAATAAATGCTCTAAGAAATCTTGATCTCTAGTTCCGGCACTTTTTTGACCAACTCCTCCTCTATTTTGCGTTTTGTATTCAGATAAATTAGTGCGTTTGATATAACCGGCATGTGAAATGGTAATCACAACATTTTCATCAGCAATTAAATCTTCTATGCTTACATCACCACCCGAATATTCAATCACAGAACGTCTTGCATCTCCATATTTATCACGCATTTCAATCAATTCATCCTTGATAACTTGCATTCTCAAGTCTTTGTTTGCTAATAAATCTCTCAAATAAGCGATCAATTTCATTATTTCTTCATACTCAGCACGTAACTTATCTTGTTCCAATCCGGTTAGTTGACGCAAACGCATTTCTACAATTGCACGTGCTTGAATTTCCGTTAACGAAAAACGTTCAATCAATTTTGTACGGGCTTCATCACCATCTTTTGAACCACGAATTAAAGCAATTACTTCATCAATATTATCCGATGCAATGATTAAACCTTCTAAAATGTGTGCTCTTTCTTCTGCTTTACGTAAATCAAATTGAGCTCTTCTCACCACTACATCATGACGGTGTTCCACAAAATAATGAATCAAATCTTTTAGATTCAACATTTGCGGACGACCATTTACTAACGCAATATTGTTTACACTAAACGAAGATTGTAATTGTGTAAACTTATATAAGGTATTTAAAACAACATTAGGCACTGCATCTCGTTTTAATTCGTAAACGATTCGCATACCATTTCTATCCGATTCATCTCTAATATTTGAAATTCCTTCAATTTTTTTCTCATTTACCAAATCAGCGGTTTTTTTAATCATATCCGCTTTGTTCACTTGGTATGGAATTTCAGTTACAATGATTGCTTCTCTTCCGTTACTTTCCTCAAAAGAAGTTTTAGCCCGCATCACAATTCGGCCTCTACCTGTTTTGAACGCTTCTCGTACACCTTCATAACCATAAATAATACCACCTGTTGGAAAATCAGGTGCTTTGACAAAATTCATCAATTCGTCAATTTCAATTTCATTATTATCAATATAAGCTAAAGTACCATCAATCACTTCTGTTAAATTGTGTGGTGGCATATTTGTAGCCATACCAACAGCAATACCCGAAGCTCCATTCACTAATAAGTTTGGAATTTTGGTTGGCATTACTTTAGGCTCATATAATGTATCATCAAAGTTCAATTGAAAATCAACCGTTTCTTTTTCAATATCTGCCATGATTTCTTCTGAAATCTTTTGCATTCTGGCTTCAGTGTAACGCATCGCTGCCGGACTATCACCGTCAACCGATCCAAAGTTACCTTGACCATCTACTAATAAATAACGTAAACTCCATTCTTGAGCCATACGAACCATCGCATCATAAACAGATGAATCTCCGTGTGGGTGATATTTACCTAAAACTTCTCCAACAATTCTTGCGGATTTCTTGTGAGCTCTATTTGAAAAAACTCCTAAATCATACATTCCGTAAAGCACTCTACGGTGTACAGGTTTTAAACCATCTCTAACATCCGGTAATGCTCTGGAAACAATAACTGACATCGAATAGTCGATGTACGCTGATTTCATCTCATCCTCAATGTTAATAGGAATTAATTTTTCTCCTTCAGACATAAGTATTTAAATATTAAATTTATAGCTATTTCAAACGTGCCAATATACGAATTTTTGGGCTTTTAGGAAGCTTTTTTGCTAGGTAATTTCAACGATTTATTAACAAAATCCACACCTTTTTTAGTTAATAATTATACATTGTTTTGGCTTTTATTTTTCATTTTTTTTTTGTCAATTAGCTGACAATAGATTCGGTTCGGAATGATTTTTGTTTTTGGTCTGAATATTTATTAAATTTACCATTAAAAAAAAGCTATGGATGATAATTTTTCTCCAAGAGTAAAAGATGTTATAACCTTTAGTAAAGAGGAAGCACTTCGTTTGGGTCATGATTTTATTGGCACTGAACATTTGATGCTAGGCATTTTGAGAGACGGCAACGGAAAGGCAATTTCAATTCTCACTAATTTAGATGTTGATTTAGATTACTTGCGAAAAAAAGTTGAAATCCTGAGTCCGCCTAATCCTATTACTGAGGTAGGCAACGATAAGAAGAATTTACATTTGACCCGTCAAGCGGAAAGAGCTTTGAAAACTACTTTCTTAGAAGCCAAAGTTTTTCAAAGTTCTTCTATTAGCACGGCACATCTTTTGCTCTGTATTCTTAGGAACGAAAACGATCCTACAACAAAATTACTTAACAAGCTGAAAATCGATTATGATACAGCTAAAGAACAATATTTAAATATGATACCCAATAACAACGACGAAGAATACACTGACAGCTTTCCTAAAAACGAATCGTTTAATGATGATTCCGGACAAGATGACAGTTTAAAAGAAGGCAGTTTTAACAATCCGGCCGGAAAAACCAATAAAAAATCGAAAACTCCGGTTTTAGATAATTTTGGTCGCGATTTAACTGAATTGGCTGAAGAAGGAAAACTTGACCCGGTTGTAGGAAGAGAAAAAGAAATTGAACGGGTTTCTCAAATCCTAAGCCGAAGAAAGAAAAACAATCCTTTGTTGATTGGTGAACCCGGTGTGGGTAAATCGGCTATAGCTGAAGGTTTAGCGTTGCGAATCATTCAAAAGAAAGTCTCTCGTATTTTATTCAATAAGCGAGTGGTAACGCTTGATTTGGCAAGTTTAGTTGCTGGGACAAAATACCGTGGACAATTTGAAGAACGCATGAAAGCGGTGATGAATGAATTAGAAAAGAACGACGATATTATTCTATTTATTGACGAAATTCATACTATTGTGGGAGCAGGTGGTGCAACCGGTTCTTTGGATGCATCCAACATGTTTAAGCCTGCTTTAGCTCGAGGTGAAATTCAATGTATTGGTGCTACAACGCTAGACGAATACCGTCAATATATTGAAAAAGACGGAGCCTTAGAAAGACGTTTTCAAAAGGTAATTGTTGAGCCAACTTCAGTGGAAGAAACCATTACCATTTTGAATAATATCAAAGGAAAATACGAAGACCATCACAGTGTAACGTACACACCTGAAGCAATTGAAGCGTGTGTAAAATTAACCAGTCGTTATATGTCCGACCGTTTTTTACCGGACAAAGCAATTGATGCATTAGACGAAGCGGGTTCACGTGTACACATCACCAACATAGAAGTTCCAAAACAAATTTTGGAACTCGAAAAACAATTAGAAGATGTTCGAGAATTAAAAAACACAGTCGTTAAAAAGCAAAAATATGAAGAGGCGGCCAAGTTGCGAGATGATGAAAAACGCATTGAAAAAGATTTAGCCATCGCTCAAGAACAATGGGAAATTGATTCTAAAAACAATCGAATTACCGTTACCGAAGATAATGTAGCCGATGTTGTTTCGATGATGACAGGCATTCCGGTGAACCGAATTGCTCAAACCGAAAGCAACAAATTAGCCCACCTTCCCGAATTAATTAAAGGAAAGGTAATTGGTCAAGATGAAGCGGTCATGAAAATTGCTCGCTCCATTCAACGTAATCGTGCGGGATTGAAAGATCCAAATCGTCCAATCGGTTCGTTTATTTTTCTTGGTCAAACCGGTGTTGGAAAAACGCAATTGGCTAAAGTTATTGCTAAAGAATTGTTTGATTCAGAAGATGCATTGGTGCGTATTGACATGAGCGAATACATGGAAAAATTTGCCATTTCCAGATTAATTGGAGCACCTCCAGGATATGTAGGTTATGAAGAAGGTGGACAATTAACCGAAAAAGTACGTCGCAAACCCTATTGCGTGGTGTTATTAGATGAAATTGAAAAAGCTCATCCTGACGTTTTCAATATGATGTTGCAAGTATTGGATGACGGATATTTGACAGATAGTTTGGGTAGAAAAATCGATTTTAGAAATACCATTATCATTATGACTTCCAACGTGGGAGCTCGTCAATTAAAAGATTTTGGACAAGGAGTTGGTTTTGGAACAGCTGCAAAAGTTTCACAAGCTGATGACCATTCAAAAAGCGTTATCGAAAATGCTTTGAAGAAAACTTTTGCCCCTGAATTTTTAAATCGTATTGATGATGTGATTGTTTTCAATCCGTTAGAACAAGAACACATTAATTTGATTATCGACATCGAATTGAAAAAATTATATGCTCGTATCAAAGATTTAGGTTATACGCTAAATTTATCAGATAAAGCCAAAGCCTACATTGCTGAAAAAGGTTTTGACAAACAGTTTGGAGCCCGTCCGCTAAAAAGAGCCATTCAAAAATATGTGGAGGATGCTCTTGCCGAAGAAATCATTACTTCTAAAATTAACGAAGGTGATGAAATCTTTATGGATTTAGAAGACAATGCCGATGAATTAACGGTAAAAATCAAAAAAGCCGAAAAGCCAACGAGTTAAATATAATCTTTTCATAACGCCACGAATTCACGAATAAATTATTTTTATCATGTGAATTCGTGGTTTTATTTTAATTATCATCATCAAAAAATGTTAGACAATAAATTAATTTTAGGTAGTGAAGAATGGTGTTCGTTTCCAGAGTTAGGAATTCCTACCATCAAAGCTCGTGTAGATTCAGGAGCCAAAACTTCTGCTCTGCATGCCATTAATATTAGCCCATTTGTAAAAGACGGAGAACATTGGGTAAAATTTGACATCAATCCGATTCAAAATAATGTAAAAACAATAATAAGTTGTCAAGCTCCATTAATTGATAAACGAATTGTCAAAAGCTCTAGTGGTTTTAGAGAACAGCGTTTTGTGATTCAAACCCAATTACAATTAGGAGAATCGAGTTGGGCAATCGAAATGACACTGACTAATCGAGATTCTATGGGTTTTCGCATGTTGTTAGGTCGAGAAGCCATGAGCGGACGAGCGTTGGTTGACCCGGAACAAAAATACCTACTTGGTGATACTTCAACAGATAAATTAAAAGATTTATATCCCGAAGTACTCAATGAAAAAAGAGGTTTAAAAATTGGACTTTTAGCCAGCAATCCGGAATTGTACAGCAACAAAAGAATTATGGAAGCCGGTGAACGCCGTGGTCACGAAATGCAATTTCTCAACATTAAAGAATGTTACATGAAATTGGATGCCGACACGCCCGAAATTCATTACCGTGGAGGAAAAATTTTGAATGAATTGGATGCGGTTATTCCAAGAATTCGTCCGAACATCACGTTTTATGGTTGTGCGTTGACGCGTCAATTTGAAGCGTTGAAGATTTTTTGTTTGAATTCTTCTTCGGCAATAACGCAATCGCGGGATAAATTGTATTCGTTGCAATTGCTCTTGAATAATGGAATCGATATTCCAACCACCGGATTTGCCAATTCGCCATTAGATACAGATGATTTGATTAAAATGGTAGGTGGAACTCCTTTAATAGTAAAGCTATTAGAAGGAACACAAGGAAAAGGAGTTGTTTTGGCAGAAACCAAAAAAGCTGCAGAAAGTGTGATTAACGCTTTTAAAAGTTTGAATGCAAACATTTTAGTACAAGAATTCATCAAAGAAGCCAACGGAAAAGATTTGCGTTTGTTTGTCATTGATGGAAAAGTAGTTGCCACAATTCAAAGAGAAGCATTAGCCGGAGAATTTAGAGCCAATATTCATTTAGGCGGAACAGCTACAGTGATTAAACCTACTAAAGAAGAGAAAGTAATCGCCATTAAAGCAGCCAAAGCTATGGGCTTAAAAGTTGCTGGAGTAGATATTATCCGTTCGAGTAAAGGCCCTCTTTTGTTGGAAGTCAACTCTTCTCCTGGTTTGGAAGGAATTGAAGGGGCGACTAACAAAGATATTGCAGGCGAAATGATTAAGGCGATTGAGAAGAATTTTAAAGTAAAATAAAATAATTCCAATTCTGATTATTTACTTTGAATAATTTTTGAATATTAAAAAAACCCTTAAATTATGTATTTTAAGGGTTTTTAATTGAATTACTTTTCAGCTTGCGGAGAAAGAGGGATTTGTAACACCTCTCCTATTCCTTTATTTATAAGGCTTCCGATCTTTATCAAAATGAGTGCACCGAATTGTGCACCTTTAAATTTAACTCAATTTATTACTTGTATTGAATAGCTCAAATATAGTTTAAATTCATGAGATTATCAATTAAAATGGTTCATTTTTTAGCTAGGTTGAATGATAGATTATCCTATTATTAAGGGTTCTACTTGTTCATATTTTAAGCTAGTATATTGGCAGAACTCCTCTACACTTAATAACTCATTATCTAGCTTATTAAGGTCCTTTCTAATCTTTTGTAACATTCGTTTACTTTGTTGGTAAGACTTACCTGTAATGCGTTGTATGTCCTTTGGGTAGATACATATTCGTTTTGGTTCTGTTCTCATACATTATCCTTGGTTATGACTAGACTTTGAGTAGTCTTTGAGTTTTACTTGCTTTTACTTCAACATTTAAAGTTACTGAAAAATTCTATTGGAATACCGATTGCAATTGACTTCTATTTTAAGTTTGATTTGGGTGTCATTTATGCTAAAAAATGTCATTTATACCTTTGATAGTCATATGGTATATTGTTGCAAATTCAATTTGTCAATTTCTATATTCATTTAAAAAATCTCTAAACTTATTAACAAAATATTTTTTAATATGTTGATATATAATTATTCAAATAGGATAAAAAAGTATTATTTAATTTATTTTTGAAGAAGCAATTCAACTTAATTATTTTTAAAATCATGATGTATGGAAAAATATGTTATTAAAAGAAATGGTGTTTTTAAGCCGTTTGAAAAATTTAAAATAGCACAAGCTATCGAAAAAGCTTTTCAAAGTGAATCACAACCCTATCCTCCGGAAGTTGTGGTGGAAGTTATGAAACATTTAGCGTATAAAGAGACCTTTGCGGTTGAAGAAATTCAAGATACCATAGAAAAAGTATTGTTTGACTTTAATCATTATGACGTAATGCGTTCGTTCATGCTTTACCGACATACGCGTAAATTACAGCGAGAACACGTTAACGGATTAAATGAAGACACGACCTATGTTGACAGTACTCAAACCATTGAAGAATACATATCGCAAACCGATTGGCGAATTAATGCGAATGCCAATACATCTTATTCAAATGCCGGCTTAGTGAATAATGTGGCCGGTAAAATTATTGCCAACTACTGGTTGGATAAAGTGTACACTCCAGAAGAAGGCTATGCACACCGAAACGGTGATATTCATATACACGATTTGGATTGCTTGACCGGTTATTGTGCAGGATGGAGTTTACGCGTTTTATTAAACGATGGGTTTAACGGAGTTCGTGGCCGTGTGGAAAGTAAACCTCCCTCTCATTTTAGAGAAGCTTTGGGACAAATGGCTAATTTTTTAGGCATTTTGCAGAGTGAATGGGCGGGTGCACAAGCGTTTAGTTCGTTTGATACCTATTTAGCACCCTATGTTTTTAAAGATAACTTACGTTTTGAAGAGGTGCTAAAAGCTGTACGAAGTTTTGTTTATAATTTAAATGTTCCCGCACGGTGGGGACAATCACCTTTTACGAATATCACTTTGGATTGGGTTGTTCCGAGTGATTTGAAAGAACAAATTCCTACACGTAATAATGCACACTTATTTCTACATCATACAACACCCGATTTGGCACATCGAGCAAAGCTTAGGGGCGTTGCTGAGGTTTTTGAAATGCGGTATGAACATTTTCAACCGGAAATGAATATGATTAATAAAGCCTATTACACGGTGATGACGGAGGGCGATGCCAATGGACAACCCTTTACTTTTCCCATTCCCACAGTAAACATTACTGAAGATTTTGATTGGTATGGAGAAAACACCGACTTATTATTTGAAAATACGGCCAAAATTGGGTCGTCTTACTTTCAGAATTTTATTGGAAGCCAGTACACTTTTGATGCTAACGGCCAAAAAGTAGAAAACCCGAATGCCTACAAACCCAATGCTGTTCGAAGCATGTGCTGTAGATTACAACTAGATTTGCGAGAATTATTAAAACGAGGCAATGGTTTATTTGGCAGTGCAGAAATGACCGGAAGTATTGGTGTTGTTACTATTAATATGGCTCGTTTGGGCTATTTGAATGCCGGTAACAAATTGCAGTTGTATCAGCAATTGGATCATCTGTTAGCAATTTCAAAATCAACTTTAGAGAAAAAACGTGTATTTGTGCAAGAGATGTACGACCGAGGATTGTATCCGTATACCAAACGCTATTTGCCTCATTTTCGGAATCATTTTTCCACCATTGGTGTGAATGGAATTAATGAAATGATTTTAAATTTCACAAATGGTAAACACGACATTACGAGTCATTTTGGTTCTGAAATGGCCTTAGAATTATTAGAACATATAAGAAATTGTATGAAAGCATTTCAGGAGGAAACCGGAAATTTATACAATTTAGAGGCTACTCCGGCCGAAGGAACCACCTATCGTTTTGCCAAAGAAGATAAAAAGCGTTATCACGATATTATTCAAGCCGGTGAAGGAGAAAATATTTATTACACCAATAGTTCACAAATTCCGGTAGATTTTACCGAAGATCCGTTTGAAGCTTTAATGATGCAAGATGATTTACAATGTAAATACACGGGAGGAACCGTTTTGCATTTATATATGAATGAAAAAATCAGCTCACCCGAAGCTTGCAGAAATTTTGTAAAAAAAGTGATTACCAACTTTAAATTACCTTATATCACCGTTACCCCTGTATTTAGTGTTTGTTCCGTTCACGGTTATTTGAATGGTGAACACGAATACTGTCCGAAATGCGACGAAATTTTATTAGAAAAACTTAAATCAAACCACTATGAAATCACAACCTCAAACTAATTCTGTATTAGAACAACACAACGAATTGCGAACCAAATGTTTAGTTTATACCCGAGTAATGGGCTATCACAGGCCGGTAGAAAGTTTTAACATTGGTAAAAAAGGAGAACACAAACAACGCACACATTTTAATGAAACCAAGTGCTAAAAAAATTGTTCATAGCATCACTGCCTTTACCTTATTGGATTATCCTGACCAAACTGCGTGCATTCTTTGGTTTGCGGGATGCAATATGAAATGTAGTTATTGTTATAATCCGGAGATTGTTTTCGGGAAAGGAAGTTATTCCATTCCCGAAATACTTTCTTTTTTGGAAAAACGAAGAGGTTTATTAGATGCTGTTGTTTTTAGTGGTGGCGAATGTTTGTTGTACAAAGAATCCTTAGAATTAATGGTTTTGATTAAAGCGATGGGGTTTTTGATTAAAGTTGACACTAACGGTAGTAAGCCAGCACGATTACGGGAAGCCATTACCTTGGGTTTGATTGATTATGTTGCTTTAGATTTTAAAGCAACCCGAGCTAAGTTTAAAAGCATTACTGAATCTAGGTTTTATGAGCAATTTTTGGAATGTCTTTCTATTTTACAACAATCAAAAACCCCTTTTGAAGTGCGAACAACTGTTCACACCGATTTGTTAAATGAAAATGATATTGTCCAAATGACCCAACTTTTAGAAGATAATGACTATAATGGAAATTATTTTTTGCAACCCTTCAGAAATAATTCAATCACTTTGAAGCCACTCATTAATTCAAAAAATTTTGACTATACGCATTTATCAACTCATAACATTCGACTTTGCATGCGTTAATATGATTAAAATCATACCTAAGGATTGTTGGAGTTAATACATTTGCTTTTTGTTGGAGAATTATGACTATTTTTGAAATAAAAAATGCTTTCTAAAACATGTGAATATGCCGTTAGGGCAACTTTAGTAATTGCAGCAGAAACGGAACAAGGTAATCGAATCAGTTTGCGAGAAATTGCACGTAAGATTGATTCACCTGAGTCGTTTACGGCTAAAATTTTACAAAAATTAGCCCGAAACAATATTGTTGATTCCCTGAAAGGAAATGGCGGTGGTTTTTTTGTTTCTAAAGAAAAACTTATTCAGGTTACATTAAGTGATATTATTTTAGCCATTGATGGAGAAGCTCTATTTAAAAGATGTAGTTTAGGTTTAAATGATTGTTCAGAAATTAAACCATGCCCGTTTCACAATCAATATAAACCTATTCGTGAGCAATTAAAATTAGCTTTAGATTCTACATCATTAGCCGATTTAGTTAGTGGTTTAGTTTCTCATTCCACCTTTTTAAAAACATAAAAAAATTTTAATTGCAAATAAGATAAAAAAGTCCTATTTAAATGAATGTATCGACTTTACAACAAAAAATTACAGCCTTAAAGCAATCAAAAAAAGCAATACTATTAGCTCATTATTATCAGTCTCCTGAGATTCAGGAAATTGCAGATTTTGTGGGTGATAGTCTTGAACTTTCCAGAAAAGCAGCTTCAACAGATGCAGCAATTATTGTATTTGCCGGTGTATATTTTATGGCAGAAACGGCAAAAATTTTAAATCCGTCAAAAAAAGTAATCGTTCCTGATGTAAATGCGGGATGTTCATTGTCTGATGGTTGTCCGCCTGATAAATTTGAAGAATTTCTTAAAAATTATCCCAATCACGTGGTTGTTACGTATATCAATTGTTCGGCAGAAATTAAAACCCTGAGTGATTATGTTTGCACTTCTTCCAATGCTATCAAAGTAATTAATACAATACCTAAAGAAGAAAAAATTGTTTTTGCACCGGATAGGAATTTAGGGAATTATCTTATCAAAGAAACCGGTCGGGATATGGTTTTATGGGAAGGTTCTTGTGTGGTACACGAAGCATTTTCGTTGGAAAAACTAATTACTTTACATCAAAAAAATCCTGATGCAGTAATTGTTGCTCACCCTGAGTCAGAAGCTCATATTTTACGAACAGCAAACTATATTGGTTCTACTTCCGGAATGATTAATTATATAAAATCTTCACCCAAAACAAAATTTATTATTGCTACTGAAAATGGAATTTTGTTTAAAATGCAACAAGAAGTTCCAGATAAAATACTCATTCCTGCACCTTCCAAAGAAGATAATACTTGTGCCTGTAGTGAATGTGCATTTATGAAAATGAATACTTTAGAAAAAATTTATACGTGTCTTTTAAACGAATCACCTGAAGTTTTTTTAGAACAAGAAATAATCACTAAAGCACAACATCCCATTCAACGAATGCTTCAAATTTAGACCTATGAAAACATGTGATGTATTAATTTCGGGCACTGGAATAGCAGGACTTTCCTTAGCCATTCATTTAATTGAACAACAACCTGATTTACAAATTATTGTGTTGTCTAAAAACGATGCACGATTAACCAATACTTCCTTGGCTCAAGGAGGAATTGCTGCGGTTTGTAACCGACTTACCGATAGTTTTGAACAACATATACAAGATACGTTAGCAGCAGGTAGAGGAAAATGCAATGCCAAAGTGGTTGAAATGGTGATTAAGCAAGCACCGCAACGATTGAATGAGTTAATAAAATGGGGAGCGGTATTCGATACCGAAAAAGACGGTCAGCTTGCTTTGGCCTTGGAAGGCGGACATTCTCATAACCGCGTGGTGCATTATAAAGATCAAACCGGTTGGCATATTCAAGAAGTTTTGTGGAATAGAATTAAGAATGAGGCAAACATCGAAGTGATTCCAAATGCATTTTGTGTTGATGTTATTACCAATAGGGATTCTGATGAAAATGAAGCCATTGGAATGTCGTATATGTTAGAATCACAATCAGAATTGAAAATTATTTATGCTAAAACAACGGTTCTTGCCACTGGGGGAAGTGGTCAATTGTTTGCATTTACTTCCAATCCTACGATAGCTACCGGTGATGGAGTAGCTATGGCTTTTAGAGCAGGAGCAACAATAAGCGATATGCAATATATCCAATTTCATCCTACTGCATTTTACGAAAAAGATAAAAGTAATTTGTTTCTGATTTCTGAAGCTGTAAGAGGTTTTGGCGGTTATGTGGTTAATTCACAGGGAAAACGATTTTTATTTAATTCTGATATTAGAGGAGAATTAGCGACTAGAGATATCGTTACAGCCGCCATTTTTGAGGAATTGAATCACTCATCTGAATCCTTTGTTTATTTGGACCTTCGTCATTTAAATCAAGACGAATTTAAAGATCATTTTCCTACCATTTATGAACGATTTATATCATCAGGTCTTCATCCTGAAAAGGACTTAGTGCCCATTGTTCCTGTTGCTCATTATCAATGTGGCGGAATTACAGTAAATGAATACGGACAAACTTCTGTGAAAAATTTATATGCATTAGGTGAATGTTCGTGTACAGGATTACATGGAGCCAATCGCTTGGCTTCTAATTCGTTGTTGGAAGCGTTGGTCTATTCGTTTAATGCCGCTCAACAAATTGTTACCTCTATTTGCGGGATTGAACAAAAGTTTTCATGTACTCAATTGATTGAATTTGAATCCCCCGTTAGTATTCATTCTGCTGTATTAAATGAATTTAAAGAGCAAGTGAGAAGCATTATGACTTATCAAGTTTTACAGGGTAGTCAAGAAGATAAAATGAAAGTTTTAACACAGTTGATTAAAATTCATACCGATTTAATGGAGTGTGTAGATTATTATTACCGTTGCCAAAATTGTTGTGAATTAGAGAATATGTTGCAAACTGCGATGATTATCGTGAATCAATCGTCCATTGCCTTGCATTTAGAAACAAACAAAAAAAATGAAAATGCCTTCAGTTGCTAAGTTTTATTCGTTTTCACCCCTAAAAATATTTATTACATTAAGTGTTTTATTTCTTTTATTTTCTTTTTCTATTTATCTAAAACCTCTTAGAAATAAAGAGCTTCGAAATTTATCTACACAAACACATGTGTCCGCAGGAAAGGAAGTTTGGCAACGAAACAATTGCCATACTTGTCATCAAATGTATGGATTAGGTGGTTATTTGGGACCGGATTTAACCAATATTATGTCTAAGCCGGGAAGGACAGATGCTTATATAAAAGGAATTATTACAAGTGGAGTCAAGCAAATGCCGGCTTTTCAGTTATCGGATAAAGAGTTGACAGATTTATTGTTTTTTTTAAAAGCGATGAATGAAACCGGAACTGCTAATCCTACCGATTATCAAATTAATATAAATGGTACTTATACGTTGAAAAAGTAAAATGAAAACAAGTTATTGGTTAATGCGTTTTGCGTTAGCACTTTTATTGTTAGGAATGTTTTTTGGTCATCTTGCCTCAGAGTCTTACCGTTTTACAGATGCAACTCAAGGAATATTACCTTTTCATGTGTTACGCCCCTTACATGTGAGCTCTGCATATTTTGGAATAATTATTGGAGGATTAGCATGTGTATCACTTGCTTTATTTGAAATTTTTCCTAATCTGAAACTGTCAAAATGGCTTAAAATTCACTTGTTTTTGTGGTTTATTTCTATTAGTGGAATATTTTACAGTTATTTTACAAAAGATTTCTCCGGCAGAGAATATTGGGAGTTTAATCCTATCTGGGCTTTACCCATTTTTCTTTCGTTTGTAATTTTTTTATTTTTCATTTTGAAAAATTTGTTGACCGAAAAAAAATGGCCCTCTTATTATTGGATGTGGTTCACCGGAATTGTGTTTTTCCTATTTGTTTTTTTGGAGAATTATTTGTGGATATTTCCTTATTTTAAAAATGATTTAATTTCAGATTTAACGCTACAATGGAAAGTAAATGGTTCAATTGTAGGTGCTGTAAATCAGCTTTTGTATGGATTCTCGCTTTATATGATGACAAAAATAAGTGGTAATTCGGAAATGGCTCACAAAAAAATAGCCTACGCTTTGTATTTTCTTGGGCTATTCAATTTGATGTTTAATTGGGGGCATCATATTTATTTAGTTCCCACTAGTCGATTTATCCATCATTTGTCTTATGTCGTAAGTATGACAGAGTGGATTATCTTTATAAAAATAATCTTGGATTGGAAAAAGCAACTTTCTGAGGCAAAAAAATATTATTACTTTTTCCCTTATCGCTTCATCATGGCTTCTGAATATTGGGTTGTCATTAACTTATTTTTAGCTTTGCTACTATCAATTCCGGCGGTTAATCTTTTTACTCATGGAACCCACATTACAGTAGCTCATGCCATGGGAACTACAATTGGCATCAATATGATGATTATTTTAGCAGGGGCTTTTTATTATATTGCACCTCCACTTTTAAATAAATTAACTAGGATTACTTTAAATGCACTTTTTTGGCTTGTACAATCTTTATTGTTTCTTTTTATATTAGTTTTAGTTATTATGGGTGTTAAAAAGAGTATTTGGCAGTTTAGCGATTCCTCTATAACGTTTTCTCAACATCAAGATAGTTTATCGTTTATCATTGTTGTTTTTATTGTATTGGGTACCCTTTTGTTCTTTAGTTTGGCTGGAATTCTCCTTTTTTTAATGCAACAATCTTTTATTAAAAAATCTAAATCATAAAAAATAGTTATTTTTTTTACTGATGATATGAATTAATAATTACCTTTGCTAACCAAATGGTTAAACTTAATAGTTAGTTCAATGACAACAGAAGAAAAAATATTTGAAGCCGCCTTTAAAGTATTTCAAAACAAAGGCTTTATGGGAGCAAGAATGCAAGAGATTGCAGATGAAGCAGGAATAAACAAAGCAATGTTACATTACTTTTTTAGGAGTAAAGAAAAACTTTTTGAAGCCGTTTTTATGAATGCTTTTGGCAAATTAGCCCCTCAAATTAATGAGATATTCAATTCAGACGATGATCTATTTGAAAAAATAAGAAAGTTTACTGCCAGTTATATCACCTTTGTGATTGAGTATCCTTTTCTGCCTCAGTTTATTATTCAGGAAATGAACAACAATCCTGATTTTGTTGAAAAATTTCTCAAAGAAGAACAACGACCGAACCCCATAAAATTGGTAAAACAAATTGAAAGAGCAATTGAATTGGGAGAAATAATGCCCCTATCTCCAAAGCAACTTTTATTAGACATTTTCTCAATGACCGTTTTTCCATTTGCTGCTCAAACTTTAGTGAAAGGAATCATTGCTATTTCTGACGATGAATTTATAGCGTTAATGGAAGCTCGGAAAGTGCATATTTCCACTCAAATTATCAATGCAATTCAGAAAGGATGAAAAAATTAATTTTTAGTATAGTAATCTTGTTTGGGCAAGATTTTAGGGCTCAGGAGCAATTGACACTTGAAAAATGCTATGCGTTGGTTGAAAAAAACTATCCACTAGCCAAACAAAACAATCTGCTCCAAAATCAATCGGAATTAGAAGCAATAGTATTAGCAAAGGATAAATTACCAAAAATTTCATTCCATGCTCAAGCTAGTTATCAATCGGATGTTACACAAGTACCGTTTTCTATGCCCAATGTAACAATGGAGCCGTTAAATAAAGATCAATACAGAGCTACCCTCGATATTAATCAATTGATTTATAATGGCGGAACTATTAAGGCTCAAACGCAACTTAAAGCAAGTCAAATTAAATCGCAACAGCAAGTAGCTATCGTAAATCTATATCAATTAAAAAGCCAGGTTAATCAATACTACTTTGGGCTATTACTTTCGCAAGAAAGGCAGGAATTATTGCAAGCTAAAAAAGTTCTACTTGAAGAGAAAAGTAAGGAGATTCAAACTGCTGTTAAATTTGGAGCGGTTTTACCGGCCTCAGAACAAGTGATTGAAGCTGAAATAATCAACATCAATCAACAGTTAAGTGATATTACTCTTGAACAACTGAAACTTTGGAAGAATTTAGAACTCTTGTCCGGACAAGTTTTTCATCCAACCACCATTTTATCCCAACCAACACATTTTGAGGCAGAAAGAAGTGGAATTCGACCTGAATTAGTCCTATATGATTTGCAAAATCAACAAGTAGAAGCTGCTCAAAAAGTGATTGAAACTACCCATGCACCAAAACTAAACGCTTTTCTTCAAGGTGGCTACGGAAATCCGGCGTTAAACATGTTAAATAATTCATTTGAAACATTTTATATGACTGGCTTACGGTTAAATTGGACTTTGTTTGAATGGAATAAAACAAAAAAAGAAAAAGAGGTACTAGAATTATCCAAACAAATCATTTTAACAGAAAAAGAAACGTTTGAAGTCAATCAAAATCGTCAATTGAATGAATACAATTTTGAAATCGAAAAAATAAATGCACAATTGAAATCAGATTTAGAAATTATTCAATTACGTGAAAAAATTGTACGTTCGGCAGAAGCTCAAATGAAGAATGGTGTGATCACTTCATCGGACTATTTGAATGAGGTAACACATTTATTTGAATCAAAAATTAATGAAAAAACGCACCATATTCAATTACTTTTAGCTAAAGCAAACTACCAAATCATAAGCGGAATTTAAAACATCAACCATGAAAAAAAAAATAATCCCATTTACAGCATTTCTACTAATTATAAGTTGCCAAAAAAATAATGAAAAAGCGGATGCTTACGGAAATTTTGAAGCCACTGAAATCATTGTTTCTTCTGAATCCAACGGTAAAATTGAATTTTTAAATGTAGAGGAAGGTATTCAACTTAAAAAAGGGACACTTGTTGGGTTAGTCGATACCTTACAACTGCATTATAATAAAGAACAATTAAAAGCCACTATTGAAACCGTTCAAGCAAAATCAGCTGCTGTTCTATCAGAAATTAGTGTTTTAAATGAACAATTAAAAACTGCTAAAATAGAACAAACCCGAATTAAAAATATGTTTGCAGAAAATGCAGCTACAAAACGACAAGTGGAAGAGATTGAAGGAAAAGTGAAAGTCATTGAAAAACAAATTGGCAGTGTGCAAACTCAAAACGCTCCCATTTTAAATGAAATAAAATCGTTAAAAGTTCAAATTGACAAATTAGACGATCAGATAAAAAAAGCTACTATTATTAATCCATTAGAAGGCACAGTTTTGACAAAATATGCAGAACCATCTGAAATCACTTCATTTGGAAAACCACTTTATAAAATAGCTAATTTACATGAAATGGAATTACGCGTGTATTTTACAGAAACGCAATTAGCACAATTGAAAATTGGACAAAAAGTTAACGTTTCGATTGATGCTGAACAAGGAATAAAAACCTATGATGGCACAATCACATGGATAAGTGCTCAGGCAGAATTTACGCCAAAAGTCATTCAAACGAGAGAAGAAAGAGCCAATTTAGTTTATGCAGTAAAAGTAGCGGTTAAAAATGAAGGAAGTATAAAAATAGGGATGCCTGCGGAGGTCAGGCTAACAAATTAATAATTATGAAAAAAATACTATTTCTAGCAATTGTTTTAATTGCAATGGGTTGTAAATCAACAAAAACTAATTTAAAATCAAACAGTATGAACCTTAAAAATTTGCATACAGAACATAAGGCAGTAGCTACTCAACTGCTTTTTGAGCCTACACAAGGCAAAGTAGTTTCCTTACAGATAGCCAAGAATGAACAGTTAAAAGAGCATGTTACCACAATTCCGGCATTGTTGCTGTGTGTATCAGGTGATGCCACTTACAATGAAGAAACCGGTAAAAAAATACATTTGACATCTGGGGATTATGTTAAAATTCCGGTTAATGTAAAACATTGGGTTGACGCTCACGAGTTAACTAATTTTTTGTTAATTAAGTAACTATTTATCTTTAAGGGTTAAGACCATGAGTATTTCTGTTCAGAATATTTCGAAATCGTATAAAAACATTCCAGCACTTCAAAACATTACTTTGGAGGTAAATGAAGGGGAACTTTTTGGTTTAATTGGACCAGACGGAGCCGGAAAAACAACTCTTTTCCGATTATTGACCACCTTGTTATTACCAAACGAAGGAAGTGCAACAGTAGCTAATTACGACATTTTGAAACAAGTGAAAGAAATACGCAATGCTGTGGGGTACATGCCCGGAAAATTCTCGCTGTATCAGGATTTAACTATCTCTGAAAACTTAGCCTTTTTTGCAACTATTTTCGGTACTACGATTGAAGAAAATTACGATTTAATTGAAGATATATATGTACAAATAGAACCTTTTAAGAACCGAAAAGCAGGTGCGTTATCAGGTGGAATGAAACAAAAACTAGCCCTTTGTTGTGCTTTAATACACAAACCAAAAGTTTTGTTTTTGGATGAACCCACAACGGGTGTAGATCCTGTCTCCAGAAAAGAATTTTGGGAAATGCTTAAACGACTGAAGCAGAAAGGTATTACCATTCTAGTTTCAACACCTTATATGGATGAGGCCACATTATGTGACCGAATCGCACTCATTCAAGAGGGGAAAATCCTTAAAATTGATACACCACAGGGAATTGTTGATGCTTATCAAAAAACCATTTATGAGGTTGCCAGTAACCAAATGCACCTACTGATTGAAGATTTAAAACATTTTCCATCGTATTACAGTGTTTTTGCTTTCGGAGAATTTGTTCATTATATTGATTTGAACAATTTTTTTGATAGTGAAACTTTGCGTAACTATTTGAAGGCAAAAGGACATCAAAGTATCATCCTTCAAAAAACAACCCCTACTATAGAAGATATTTTTATGGATTTATAAACCCATTTTACATGAACAATCTTTCGGAAAAAATTATAGTCGTAGAAAACCTTACCAAGCAATTTGGCCACTTTACTGCTGTTAAAGGAATCAACTTTCACGTAAACAAAGGAGAAATATTTGGTTTTTTAGGGGCAAATGGTGCAGGAAAGACAACAGCTATGAAGATGTTGATAGGAATTTCAAATCCTACTAATGGTAGAGCAAATGTAGCCGGTTTTGATGTGCACACACAAAGCGAAAAAGTGAAACAAAATATTGGTTATATGAGTCAGAAATTTTCGATGTACGACGATTTAACAGTGAAAGAAAATATTACTTTTTTTGGTGGAATTTACGGATTATCACGAAAACAAATCAACAGTAAGACGGAGGTGTTAATTCAAACATTGCAATTGGGTGATATTGCCCAAAAAAAGGTTGGCGACTTACCTTTGGGGTGGAAACAAAAATTGGCATTTTCTGTAGCTATGCTACATGAACCTAAAATTGTTTTTTTAGATGAACCTACCGGAGGAGTAGACCCCATCACCCGCAGACAATTTTGGGAAATGATTTATGCTGAAGCTCACAAGGGTACTACTATTTTTGTAACGACACACTATATGGATGAGGCAGAATATTGTGACCGCGTATCGATTATGGTTGATGGTGTGATTGAAGCCTTGGATACCCCGAAAAACTTAAAAAATCAATTTCAAGTTAGTACGATGAATGAAGTATTTTTAAAGCTAGCCCGAAACATAGAATAACAAAATAAAAAGGAAGATGAAACGATTTTTAGGTTTTATTAAAAAGGAATTCTATCATATTTTTAGAGATAAACGCTCGTTGTTTATTCTTTTTGGAATGCCTATTGCCCAAATTTTGCTGTTTGGATTTGCCATTACCAATGAAATTAATAATGTAGAGATTGCTATTTTGGATTATTCGAAAGATACTGAAACACAAAAAATTATTCAAAAGATTAAAGCTTCTCCTTATTTTCATGTGGCAAATGAAATTGCGATTGAAAAAGCGATTGAAAGCGAGTTTAAAAAAGGAAAAATAAAAGCCGTTTTACTCTTTGAAAAAGATTTTGCAAAAAAATTACAAACCGAAATGAAAGCTACGGTTCAAGTCATTACAGATGCTACTGAACCTAATATTGCCAATACGATTGCAAACTATACTCAATCGATTTTTCAAAACCATCAAAGTCAAAAAAGTACAGTTCAAAAAAATACTACTGGGGTTGTCATACAAAGCCGTATGTTGTATAATCCTGAATTAAAAAGCGTCTTTAATTTTGTTCCGGGTGTTATGACCGTTATTTTGATGTTGGTTTCTGCCATGATGACCTCTATTTCGATAACAAGAGAAAAAGAATTGGGCACTATGGAAATTTTATTGGTATCCCCTTTAAAGCCTTTTCAAGTTATCTTGGGTAAAGTGTTTCCTTATATTTTTCTTTCTGTAATCAATGCCATCGTTATTGTTTCTATGGGTTATTTTATTTTTGGAATGCCAATTCAAGGGAGTATTTTATTGTTAGCCGTCGAGAGTATTTTATTTATTATTACAGCCCTTTCATTAGGGATATTCATTTCTACCATTTCCAACTCCCAACAAACAGCCATGATGATTTCGTTGATGGGATTGATGTTGCCGGTTATCATATTATCAGGTTTTATTTTTCCCATTGCTTCGATGCCATTACCTATGCAAGTCATCAGTAACACTATTCCTGCGAAATGGTTTATTATTATTGTAAAGTCGATAATGTTAAAAGGTGTTGGTTTAGAATACATCCTCAAAGAAACATTAATTTTAGTTGGAATGACCATTCTTTTTATTGGTTTAAGTATTAAAAATTACAAAACTCGTTTGGAGTAAATAATCGCACCATGAAAATCATTCTATTCATCATACAAAAAGAATTCAAACAGATATTTAGGGATAAAAGTATGCTTCGTTTACTCTTTATACTACCAATTTTACAACTTTTAATTCTTTCTAATGCGGCTACTTTTGATGTCAAAAACATTCGGGTAACCATTGTTGATTATAGTAATTCATCCTCTTCAAGAACTTTGATTGAAAAAATAAATGCAAATGCTTATTTTACTGATGCAGTGTTTGTTTCCACAACACAAGCCGGTATTGAGCGGTTAAATAGCGGTAAAACCGATGTGGTGATAGAAATTCCTATCCCGTTTGAAAAACAACTACAAAATGAGACTACCACTCAAATTCAGGTTTTAATTAATGCTATTGATGGAGCAACTGCGGGAGTTCAAAATGTATATCTTTCGCAAATTGTTCAGCAGTTCAATCAGCATATTCTGTTGGAAAACAAACACATTGTAAACAATCAAATAATGCCTAATCGAATTGAAACTATTCCTTCCTTTTGGTATAATTCGACACTTAATTATAAAACTTTTATGGTCCCGGGAATCTTAGTCTTGTTGATTACGATGTTAACATTATTCCTCTCGTCAATGAATATTGTGCGAGAAAAAGAATTGGGTACTTTAGAGCAAATCAACGTTACTCCGATAAAAAAATATCAATTTATTATTGGCAAATTATTTCCTTTTTGGGTTATTGGGCTTGTAATTTTAACTATTGGCTTACTAATTTCTAAAATTGTTTTCAATGTACCTATGTTGGGAAACATTGTATTGGTTTATTTTTTTACTTCTATATATTTATTGCTCATTTTAGGCTTTGGCTTATTTCTTTCTAATCATACCGAAACCCAACAGCAAGCCATGTTTATTGCTTGGTTTTTCATTGTTATCTTTATTCTAATGAGTGGTTTGTTTACGCCAATTGAAAGCATGCCAAAATGGGCACAAAACGTGACCTTATTCAATCCGATTCGCTATTTTGTTGAATTTATACGAATGGTTCTACTCAAAGGAGCCGGACTTCAAGAAGTTTTGCCAAATCTAGGGATAATAACTCTTTTTGCAATTGTCGTAAATGGTTTAGCCGTTTGGAGTTATAAAAAGACAAACTGATATTAGAGACTGAAATTTAAATTTATGTAAATATTTCTACCCATTCGCGGTATATTATTCCAGTCGGTGAAGGTAGAATAATAGGTGTCAAATAGGTTTTCAACTCCTGCATTCACCAATAGTTTTTGTGAATACCATTTAAAAGTATAACCCACAGATAAGTTTAAGATAGCATAATCCGGTGTTCTATTTTCCCCATAAAAAGGACTATAATTGGTTTGAGTCGCATTTCCTATTACATTTAATTCCGTTTGAAATCTATTCTTTTTATATTGTATTTGACTTTGGTATTGCAAAGGGCTAATAAAGGGTAAATTTCGTTTTTCTGCATCTTTTCCATAACTGTATTGCAATTTAGTATTCCATGAATAATAATCGTTAAATCGATAATCACATTGAAATGAAGAATGAATTAAATTGGCAAAAGATAGTTGTTCGTAAATTTTGACTCCGCTTGCCCCAATAGTCATAGGAATAAGATTGTCGTCTGGTATTCCGATGATATAGTCCGGAAGATAAAATGCAGAAAAAGTAATGCCTGTTTTAATTTTTTCAGTTTTGTACCGAATATCAAAATTTCCTTCCACAGATTTTTCGTTGGAAAGATTGGGATTTCCTATATAATCAAACAAATCAAAACTATTAAAGATATAAAACGCATAGCCTTCTGTTACCGATGGAGCTCGTTCACCATAGCCGGAGCACACTGAAAAAAACCAATCTTTTACTTGATGTTTGTATTGCAGCGAAATACTCTTTAAAAATCGATTTTGTTGGTCTGCCATTTCAGGATAAAAGATTTGTAAACTTTCCAATCCAAATTCGTTAGCTACTTTATTTTGATGAAAGCCAAACGAACCATTTATTTTTAGGGAGTTATGGCAAGAGAATTCAATTTCATCTTCTAAATAAATACCATTGTAAAGGGTTCTAACATCCGGCCAAGTGTACATGAACATCGCATTTTCATCAGGGTCACTTGGATACATCGTCATTTCGGCAATCGAACGATTGTAAAATCCATTCACATTAAATAGTAGATGGTGCTTATCTTTTTTTGTTTTTCCTTTGGAATAATAACCATACGTATCGCTCCAACCCGGCATATCCATTCGAATGGGAACATTTGGTCGTTTGGAATCGTCCATAAAATGGGTAATCGTATTATAGTATAATTTGTTTTCCCAATGGTTGAGGAGTCCCGACTTTGGAGCGACTTCATATTTAAATGATGTAATTAGTGCACGAGCAAGCGAAATATCCATTGGCAAAGCCGGATAACCCACATCATTGGCTTCATCAAAAATAACCGAACCTTCAATCAATTTATTTTGAAATTGATAACCGGAAATAACAGAAGCATTCCATTTTTGAAATTGAGAATACTTTATTTCTTGACTATTTCCAGCTTTATAATTATCAGCTTTTCGATAGGTTACATTCGCATCGGCATAAAAAGAACTATCTTTGTAGTGCACCATTCCGCCTATAATACGTTGCTTGTTATTGAATTCAAAGCCACTACTTAAACTACCCGACAAGCCCAGTTCGGAATATGTGCTTCGAAGTCGTTTCAAATCCAAAGAGCCACCAATGGTTGGTCCGTGACAACTACCTTCTTGCCCCGATGAAATAGTTGCTTCCGAAAGATTGGATATTTCTACATAAGAAGTCACCGGATCCATTTTATCGGTACAAGCACCAAATATCCGCATGCCATCAATGGTGACAATCGTTCGTTCGGTTGCCATATTATTAATCATGGGTTCCCAAGCGTAGCCACCTCGTTTGATCATATCAATTCTGCCTGATTGTTGCAAATATTCATCTAAACTTGCAAGGGGTTTTGCTTGTTTTTGATGTACTTGAGTTGGTTTACCTATTAGAATCACTTCACTGAGATTTACAGGTAAAATGCTATCTTTCACTTGCTCTTGAGTCCAACTAACGGTTGAAATCAATAGCATTATTGAAACAATAAATTGTTTTTTCATGAGTAAGAAAAAAGGGCCAAAAATTTAGATAACTTTTGGCCGTTACTATTTTATTTAGAATTCAATTTCAAAGAAGATACTACTGGATTCAGTAGTTTCAGTAACTACCTCCCCTTTTAACACTTCATTAGAAGCATTTAGTAATTGCAAATTAATTTTCCAATAGCCGGTCATTGTTAAGGATACTTTGCCATGGTAAAATTCATCAGAAGCAGATTGTGTTAAATCAAGATTGTTTGGTGAACCATGGTTTCCCATACTCGGCATTCTGGGGTCAATTTTAAGGGTATAATTGTTTACTACCGGAAAATTCATCATGTTTTCCATTTTATACACCCCAACGGTCATGTCATTTAGGGCCACTTTTGGGTTTTTGGGATCAATCAAAGCAACAATGTAACGTACGTTGTCTGTTCCCATAAATGAGCTAACTACTCTTTTTTCGGTGGCTGGAACATCTATAACATCCGTTACAGTATAGTTTGTTTCATTTATAGAATAATCAATTTTTAAGTCCCAATATTCCGACTCATTTTGGGGCATTTGAAAAACAATATATCCTTTGTATAAGGTTTCTTTATCGGTTTCTTTTTCAACTGTAGAATAGGGACACGAATGATTCATCATGGTCATGTGCATCATTGGCATCCATTCAATTGTTGCGTTTTGAATGTAGTTGTTTGTTGTTTTGTCTTTAATTCTAAGTGAAATCTCATTGTAACCTTGTTGGGTTGTTCCGGTAGAGGTGTATAACTCGATAATATGAGTGTCATTGGTAAATTCTTTGACTTTAATTATACCGTCTAATTCGTTAACGGGTGTTGAATCATCATCAGAAGAACAAGATGTAATTAATGCTAGAGCAAAAAGGAAGAATATTTTATAAAGTTTCATAGTAAATTTAATTTGAGTTATAGGAATAAGAACCATAAGCCCATTACAACAATGAGTTGGAATTCACCGATTGAAATCGGCTTATGGTAAAAATAAGATACTAGTATTTTGTGGATTATAAATTAATCCGTTTAGAAATTTTAAAATACGTATAGGAAGATTACACAGTGGGCGGGTGAAAAATGCCAGTACTATGTAATCGAAAGTATAGTCTTGAATAAGCAATAGAAACCTTTTGTTTTTCAACGTACAGTTTGTTGAATTTGAATTCAGAAAGGGTTTCTAAAAATAGTAAATCTAAAATAACTATGTTTTTTGATTCTTGTGAGGCAGGAATGTTTTCTTTAGAAGCCTTTGCTAATTCAGCTTTTAAATGACATTTACCATTACATTCCAATTCCGGTTTTGCCTTGTTTTCACATAATTCTTTTAAGATATAATCATAATTCACCACATAATTCAAAACCGGGAATACGGGTTTGAATAAAAAGAAGAAGGAGAATATAATTATAAAATATTTCAAAATGATCTATTATTTATGACGCAAAGATAATGGTTAAAAAAAGATGATTTGTATGATTGCAATCATAAAATTTAGAATAATTAGTCAGGAAATTTGTGTCATAATTTAAACTTATACTAATTATGAACAAAATGTATGCACTAGCAATTGGTTTGCTTTTATTCATTTCATGTGGAAAAGATAAAACCAATGCAGGAGAGGATTTTTCAAAGTCTTCTTCATCAGAATCTTCAACAGAATCGTCTGCAACAGATGCTTCTACTTATGATCCAAAACGAGGTGAAGGGAAATTTACTTCTGTAGATTTAGGAGACGGCTTAGATGTAGCCATGGCAGCAAATGGTGAAAAAGTGGCGGGTGTTAAATGTATGTCTTGCCATAAATTGACAGATGAACGATTGGTTGGACCAGGTTGGAAGGGAGTTACAGAACGTAGAACTCCGGAATGGATTATGAATTTTTCAACGAATCCCGACCCGATGATTGACAAAGATCCTGAATTACAGGCTCAATTGGAACTATGTTTGGTGCGTATGCCTAATCAAGCTCTAACCGATGATGAAGCCCGACATATTTTGGAATACATGCGTCAAAATGACGGTGTGAAGTAGTTTTAATAAACTAATTATGAATATAAATCGAAAGTATATGAAAACAAATTTTTTAAAAATAACTTCAGCTGTAGTTTTTGTTGCTGCTTTTATGGGATCCTGTAAACCCAAAAACACTAGTGATACAGTAAGTGGTGATGCTGCCCAAAAAGCCTATGTAGCTCCAGGTAAATACGACGAATTTTACAACTTTGTTTCCGGAGGTTTCAGCGGGCAATTAAGTGTGTACGGACTTCCGAGTGGAAGATTGTTTAGAGTAATTCCTGTTTTTTCAGTTGACCCTGAAAAAGGTTGGGGATATAGTGAAGAAACCAAACCGATGTTAAATACGTCACATGGTTTTGTGCCTTGGGATGATTTGCATCATACTGAAATGTCTCAAACTAATGGAGAAATAGATGGTAGATGGGTTTTTGGTAATGCCAACAATACGCCTCGAATTGCTCGAATTGATTTGAAAACATTTAAAACCGCTGAAATTATTGAGTTACCAAACAGTGGTGGTAATCACTCTTCTCCATTTATTACGGAAAATACTGAATATGTTGTTGCGGGTACTCGTTTTAGCGTACCTGGCGATTATGAAAATGGAGATGTACCAATTAACACGTACAAAGACAATTACAAAGGACATATTAGTTTTGTAAAAGTGGGTAAAGAGGGTGAGATGGATATCGCTTTTCAAATTATGACTCCCGGTGTAAACTTTGACTTATCACATGCCGGTAAAGGGAAATCACACGGTTGGTTCTTCTTTTCGTGCTATAATACGGAACAAGCCAATACTTTATTAGAAGTTAATGCTTCACAAAAAGACAAAGATTTTATCATGGCTGTGAATTGGAAAAAAGCGGAAGAGTATGTAAAAGCCGGTAAAGGAAAAAAACAAAAAGTACGTTATGCCCATAACACTTGGGATGATGCTACCCATTCAGCAAAATCTGAAATTAAAACAGAAGTTTTAGTATTAGATGCTTCCGAGTTAAAAGATATTTGTTACATGATTCCATGTCCTAAATCTCCTCATGGCTGTGATGTGGATCCAACAGGTGAATATATTGTAGGTTCGGGGAAACTAGCGGCTTTAATTCCTGTATTTAGTTATGATAAATTGCAAACCGCAATCAAAAATAAATCATTTGAGGGTGATTATGGTGGAATTCCGGTTGTAAAATATGAAGCAGCCTTACATGGAGAAGTGCAAAAACCAGGTTTAGGACCTTTGCATACCGAATTTGACGGTAAAGGAAATGCTTATACAACTTTCTTCGTTTCATCTGAAGTAGTGAAATGGGATATTAAATCACTAAAAGTATTAGATAGAGTTCCTACTTATTATTCCGTGGGTCACTTATGTATTCCGGGTGGTGATAGTAAAAAACCATTTGGTAAATATTTAGTAGCGTACAACAAAATTACGAAAGACCGTTATTTACCAACCGGCCCTGAGTTGTGCCAGAGTGCTCAAATTTATGACATCAGTGGTGATAAAATGCAGTTGATTTTAGATTTCCCAACTATTGGAGAGCCTCATTATGCTCAAGCTGCACCAGCCGATTTAATTCGAAACAACGGACAATATAAATTCTATAAACTAGAGGAAAACAAACATCCGTATGCTGCCAAAGGTGAAAAAGAAGCTAAAGTAGTGCGTGAAGGTAATAAAGTACATGTTTACATGACTTCGATGCGTTCGCACTTTGCACCGGATAATATAGAAGGTGTATTCTTAGGGGATGAAGTATATTTCCACGTCACCAATTTAGAACAAGATTGGGATGTGCCTCACGGATTTGCTGTTAAAGGTGCAGATAATGGTGAACTTTTAATCATGCCGGGTGAAACCACAACCTTAAAATGGGTTCCGGATAGAGTTGGAACTTTCCCATTCTATTGTACGGACTTCTGTAGTGCGTTACACCAAGAAATGCAAGGATATATTCGTGTATCTCCAAAAGGTTCAAATGTGCCTTTACAATTTAGCTTAGGTACAAACTTACCGGCTAGTAAATAATAAATCAAAGGGAGCATCAATTTCTTGATGCTCCCTTAATTCAAAAAAAATGAAAACAGTAAAAATATCTTTACTCTCAAAAGTGCTACTTTTGACTGTAACAGGCTTGTTTTTGGGTTCACTCTATTTTCCAATGTGGCAGATAGATTTAGATGCACCACAATATCCGGAAGGTTTAAATTTAAAACTGTATGCAAATAAAATTGGTGGTGATGTAGAAATAATTAATGGTCTAAACCATTACATTGGTATGGCTACTTTACATACCGAGAACTTTATAGAGTTTAAAATTCTGCCATACATTATTGCATTTTTTGGGCTATTTGCTTTAGCATCTGCTTTAATTGCCAAAAGAAAATTTGTAGTGGCATTATTTATCTCGTTTATACTTTTTACCATACTGGCAGGTGTTGATTTTTATCGATGGAATTATGAATACGGACACAATTTAGATCCTAATGCAGCGATTAAAGTACCCGGAATGTCTTATCAACCCCCATTAATTGGGTATAAACAATTATTAAATTTTGGTGCCTATTCGGTTCCAGACATTGGCGGATGGATGTTAATTGGTAGTGGTTTGTTAATTTTTATTGTGCTGACATTGGAATTCAAATGGTACAAAAGGTTTATGAAACCAAAAGCTGCCTTATTACTAATTCCTGTTTTTTTACTTGCAGCTTGTGGAAATAATGAGCCCAAACCAATTAAATTAAATGTAGATGCTTGTGAATTTTGTAAAATGCCCATTTCTGACGGAAAATTTGGTGCTGAGATTCAAACTCAAAAAGGACGTTATTATATGTTTGATGATATTTCCTGTTTAGTGAAATATTGTGAAGAAAATGAAACAACAAAAGTAAGTGGATATTTTGTGCATGATTACTCAAAAAACAATCAACTCATTGATGCCACAACTGCCTTTTATATTTCCGGAGGTGACATCAATAGTCCCATGCATGGCAACATTGCTGCATTTTCAACGCAAGCTGACGCTCTAAATTTTGGTGATAAACTAAAAGCAAAAGCAATTAAATGGAATGAAATTTTAAAATAAAAACTCTATTAATGCGACTACTTTTCATTTTCTTTCTTTGTACTTTTTCACTTCAAGCACAAAAACTTGAAGTTGGAGCGAATAAACCGTATAAAACCATCAAACAAGCTTTAAAAGCATCGAATAATGGAGATACCGTTTTGGTACATAAAGGTATTTATAAAGAAGGGAACATTCGTATAGATAAGAAAATTGTTTTTTTAGGAAAAGATTTCCCTGTTCTAGACGGACAGAAAAAAGTAGAAGTCCTATCGATTCATGCGGATAGTGTGATTGTAAAAGGATTTAGAGTAATTAATTCCGGATTTGCCGCATTAGAAGATCCCTGTGGAATAAAAGTGTATAATAAATCGTTTGTTGTTATTGAAGGAAATCAATTGGATGATAATTTCTTTGGAATTTACATCCAAAACGGAAGAAACTGTATTGTTAAAAACAACACGATTATTGCTTATGGTAAAGAAGAACAACAAATTGGTAACGGTATTCATGCATGGAAAAGCAATGATTTACAAATCATTGGAAACTCTATCAAAGGTCATCGTGACGGAATCTATTTTGAATTTGTTTATGATTCAGTCATTTGGCGAAATATCGCAACAAATAATATTCGTTACGGGTTACATTTTATGTTCTCCTCCAATGATTCCTACATCACTAATATTTTTAGAAACAATGGTGCTGGAGTAGCCGTCATGTTTTCAAAAGATGTGACCATGATAAATAATTACTTTGATGAAAATTGGGGAGCTTCTTCGTACGGCCTTTTATTAAAAGAAATTTCAGATAGTTATATCTATACCAATTATTTTAAAAACAACACTTCAGGTATTTACATGGAAGGAACCAACCGTATCAAAATTGAAAAAAATGTATTTGAAGGTAATGGTTGGGCCATGAAAATTCAAGCCAGTTGCATGGATAATGAAATTGTAAACAACAATTTTCAAGGCAATACTTTCGATATGGGAACCAATGGAAGTTTAGTTTTAAACACGTTTAACAATAATTATTGGGATAAATACGAAGGCTATGATATTAATAGAGATGGATTGGGCGATGTTCCCTATCATCCGCTCAGTTTATTTGCAGTTTTGGTAGAAAAAAATCCTTCGGCAATGTTACTGTTTCGTAGTTTCATGATTACGTTGTTAGACAAATCTGAAAAAGTGTTACCCAGCATCACACCCGATAATTTTGTAGATAATGCACCCCTGATGAAGCCTCTGAAATTATGATAGAAATTAAAAACTTAACTAAAAAATTCGGAAAGTTAAACGTGCTCAACGATGTTTCTCTTTCCTGCATAAAGGGCGAATGTATTGCTTTAATTGGTCCGAACGGTTGCGGAAAAACGACATTGATTAAAACGATTTTAGGAATGGTTTTACCGGATAGAGGCTCCATAAAATTCAATAAAAGAAGTATCGTTAAAGAATATTTATACCGTTCATCCATTGGTTATATGCCGCAAATAGGGCGTTATCCTGATACGATGACCATTGGCGGAGTTGTTGAAATGATTAAAGCCATTCGAAATACCAATCAAGAATTGGATGAAGAATTATGGCACAGTTTCGAGTTAGATAAAATGGCAGATAAGCAAATGCGAACGCTTTCCGGCGGAACCACCCAAAAAGTGAGTGCTACGTTGGCTTTTTTATTTAATCCTGAGGTGTTGATTTTAGACGAACCTACTGCGGGTTTAGATCCATTAGCTTCTGAAATTTTAAAAGAAAAAATTATCAAAGAGAAAGAAAAAGGAAAATTGATTTTAATTACCTCGCACTTGCTGAGTGAGTTAGACGATTTGGTCACCGAAATTATTTTTATGCAAGAAGGCAATATTCATTTCCATAAAAAGGTGGACGATTTGAAAACGGAAACCAATGAAACAAAAATTTCAAAAGCCATTGCAAGTATTCTAAAACAGAAAAAATGAACAGAATCATCAAAATAATATTAACCGACATCCTAAAAAACAAAATTGTTTTAGTCTATACCATTGTTTTAAGTCTTTTGTCTTGGAGTGCTTTTGGTTTAGAAGACAATAGTGCCAAAGGACTTTTAACGATTTTAAACGTTATTTTATTTACGGTTCCATTAGTGTCTATTTTATTCACCACCATCTATTTATACAACAGTTCCGAGTTTATCGAACTGCTTTTGAGTCAGCCCATTAAACGAAACAAAATCTGGCAAAGTTTATTTTTTGGTTTGAGTGCTTCGATGGTTTTGGCTTTTTTTATCGGAGCAGGAATTCCGTTGTTAATCAATGCCCCGAATGCTGTTGGATTGATGATGATTTTGATAGGTTGTTTAATTTCTGTAGTGTTCATTGCGTTGGCTTTTTTATGCTCCATTCTTACGCGTGACAAAGCAAAAGGAATTGGATTTGCCATCTTAACCTGGTTGTATTTTGCATTACTTTTTGATGGATTAGTATTGTTTTTATTGTTTCAATTATCCGAATATCCTATTGAAAAAGCAATGGTTGCCGTAACAGCGTTAAGTCCTATAGATTTAGCCCGAATTCAAATATTATTGCATTTAGATGTTTCAGCGATGATGGGTTATACCGGAGCTATTTTTAAAGATTTTTTCGGAACAACCGCCGGACTTTTTGCTTCGTTCGGATTATTAGTTCTTTGGGTAGTCATTCCGTTTTATTTATCCTTGCGAAAATTCATTCGAAAAGATTTGTAATAACCTAATTTAAAGTACGATGAGAAAAGATATACAAAACCGAAGTGATATCATCCGATTAGTAGATGCTTTTTATGAT
Organism: Flavobacterium filum DSM 17961; assembly: GCF_000425465.1. Classification (GTDB taxonomy): domain Bacteria; phylum Bacteroidota; class Bacteroidia; order Flavobacteriales; family Flavobacteriaceae; genus Flavobacterium; species Flavobacterium filum. Next base: position 182,091 of record NZ_AUDM01000004.1, read on the forward strand.
AAAATTAAAACCGATCAAGTAATAGGTTTTATATTTAATGATGTTGCCCAAGTGAATTGGGAAGATCATTTGCCTAAAATGTATGATTTTTGGGATAATGTTTTGTTTTTTACCGGAAACTTTGACGGAAATCCAATGCAAAAACATAAAGAATTGCACAACAAATGTCCGTTAACCCATGCTCATTTTAATCATTGGAATGAAGTTTTCAGACAAACGGTAGATGAACTTTTTGTAGGTGAAAAAGCCGAAGAAATTAAAGAAAGAGCCAAGAATATTTCAGATGTGATTATGTATAAGACCATAAATTTATAATTTTGTTTAAATGATATTTATCAGTTTTTATTTAATTATAGAATAGTTACTTTGCGGTAACTTTTAGGACTTATATTATGGGCAAACCAGAATTTCTCGATTTCTCGCAACCGAGAATCAAGCTATTGCACTATACTTGGATAGCATTTTTTATAACTTTTTATATTTGGTTTAACATGGCACCAATTGCTAGTACCATGTTAGAAAAGTTAAATTGGTTAACTCCGGATCACATAAAGATTCTTGCAATAGCTAACGTAGCATTGACTATTCCTGCTCGAATTGTGATTGGATCATTAATAGATCGGTTCGGACCTAGAAAGGTATTTAGTATTCTTTTGATGGTAATGACAATACCGATTTTATTTTTTGCATTTGGAACAAGTTTCATGCAATTGCTGATTGCCAGATTATTTTTAAGTTGCATTGGTGCAGGATTCGTAATTGGAATTCGTTTGGTTGCCGATTGGTTCCCACCCAATATGGTAGGTAGAGCCGAAGGTTTGTATGCAGGGTGGGGTAACTTTGGTTCTGCTTTTGCAGCAATGACTTTGCCTTGGATAGCTTTAGAGATTTTTAGTCAGTACGAAAATGGTTGGCGTTATGCGTTAGCATTAAATGCTTTAGTTTCATTTGTATATGGAATTATTTTTTATATTGTAGTAAGAGATACTCCAGAGGATAAAAAATTTCAAGGAATAAAGAAAACACAACCTTTGATAGCAACCTCTTGGAGTGATTTGATACAATTGATTATTTGGTCATTCCCATTAATGGGTGCCCTTGGGCTATTGGCCTGGCGGTTGAGTAATGTTCAAATTTCAAATGGGAGTACCGAAAAATTCTTAACCGAGGAATGGTTATATGCGATTTGGATAATTTTAGCTATCTTCTTCGTAATGCATATCATAAAGACACTTAAGATAAACATCCCATTGTTAAAGAAGGGCATAGCAATTGAAGATAGATATTCGTTTAGCAGTGTTGCAGCGTTAAATACTACCTATTTTGCTAATTTTGGAGCAGAACTTGCTGTAGTTTCTATGTTGCCTTTTTTCTTTCAGGAAACCTTTAGTATATCTCCAACTTTAGCAGGAATTGTTGCAGGCTCATTTGCATTTGTCAATTTATTTGCAAGACCTTTTGGCGGATGGTTATCAGACAAATTAGGTAATCGAAAACGTACAATGCTAATCTACATGATTGGAATAGCCTTAGGTTTTTTCTCTATGTCTTTTATAAACGCAACTTGGTCGCTATGGTTGGCAGTAGCAGTCACTATAATTTGTTCGCTTTTTGTTCAAGGTGCAGAAGGGGCCACTTTTGCAGTTATTCCTTTTGTCAATAAAAAAATGACTGGACAAATATCCGGAATGGCAGGTGCATACGGCAACGTAGGAGCAGTTGTCTATTTAGTTATTTTTTCGATGGTTGATGCTCAAACATTTTTTTATATCATTGCGGCAGGTGCTGCTGTTAGTTTTTTGTTTTGTTTCTTTTTTTTAAAAGAACCCAAAGGCTCTTTTGCAGAAGAATAATTGTTTTGTAAACTTAATTTTATATATATGAGTAGTTGGATAAAAAATTGGAATCCGGAAGATGAGATTTTCTGGGAATCTACAGGAAAAAGAATTGCCTGGAATACACTCACCATTACTACAATCAGTTTAGTAATGTCTTTTGCAACTTGGTTCCTTTTCAGTGTAGTGGTTATTAAATTGCCTGTTATTGGATTTAGTTTTACCAAAATGCAACTCTTCTGGTTAGCAGCCATGCCTGGTCTAGCTGGAGGTTTGTTTAGAATTTTGCACACTTTTTTAATACCAATGTTCGGTACCCGAATGGTTGTTACAGTAGCTACTCTAATTAAAATAATTCCTTTATTAATGCTTGGTTATGCTGTTGGCGATCCTAATTCAACATTTGGATATTTTATGGTGATTGCTTTTTTAATGGGTATGGGTGGAGGTGATTTCTCTTCTTTCATGCCTAGTACAAGTACTTTTTTTCCTAAAAGACTTATCGGAACTGCCTTGGGAATACAAGCGGGTATTGGTAACTTTGGAGTGAGTTTGGTACAGTTAATTTCTCCGATTTTACTCGGGGTGAGTATCGTTACCTTTTGGGGTGGAGGTCAAACTGTAGTAGATTCAGGTCAAGTCATTTATCTTCAAAATATAGCCTTCTTTTATGTAATTCCATTGTTTATCATGGGGATTATTTCTTGGATAAAACTTAGAAGCGTACCGGTGGTTGCTTCTTTCAAAGAACAATTAGATATTTTTGGTTCTAAGCATACATGGTATTGCACGTTGACTTATTTTATGACCTTTGGAACTTTTGCCGGTATGTCTGCAGCATTTCCATTGCTAATAAAAATTTTGTACGGCGAATTTCCTGAGGCACCGGACCCTCTGAAATATGCTTTCTATGGCCCTTTAATTGGTTCTGCTGTAAGAGTGGTTTTTGGAAAAATAGCAGATAAAACAGGAGGAGCAATATTAACACATATTACCGGAATAGCAATTGTTAGCTGTATTGCATTAATGATTTTTATGGGTGTGTTAACGCCTACTTCTATGGAACAATTTCCTTGGTTTGTTGGTTTAGTCATGGTCATCTTCTTTTTTACCGGTGTGGGTAATGCGGCAACTTTTAGACAGTTTCCCATTATTTTTTCTGATTCACCAAGAAAAGCTGCCGGAGTAATTGGTTGGACAGCCGCAATTGCTGCATTCGGCCCCTTTATTTATAATATTTTTATAGGTCAGTCTATCGAAATCACCGGAACAGCCATACCTTTCTTTGCTTTGATTGGAGTTATTTCAATTTGGGCAACCTGGATTAATTGGTCTTATTATACTCGAAAAGGTTGTGAAAGACCGAGTTAGGCTATTCTAAATGTAATTTGTATATTTAAACAAAAAATAATATGGTAACGATATTGAGAACTCTAAACGGTAAAGCGTTATTGGTTGCATTTGCAGTAACAGCTTTACTACTCGCACTCATTTTCTATGGTTCAAGAGATTTGCAAAATTTTGATGCGGCATTAATTACCTACTTATTCGGAACCATTTTTGCACTGTTCGGTGTGACATATCGTTATACTGTTTGGATACAACGACCTCCTACATGGATGTACTTTAAAAGAGGTTTTCAATTGTTTTTTAATGGAAGGATTTTATATCATTTTGGATTTTTTCTTAAAAAAAGCGTTGTAAATATTGGCCTTCAAAAATTTGTATACCCAAGAGGAAAATACCGTTGGTTGGCCCACTTTCTAATTGCTTTTGGATGTATGACTGCTTTTGCCATTACCTTGCCACTGACTTTTGGATGGATACACTTTACGCTAGCTCCGGGAGGTATTGATATCTATGAGGCTCATTTTTTTGGATTTACAGTCTTTAATTTTAAGTTAGGATCGTTGATTGCATTTATGACTTTCCACGCATTAAATTGGTCTTCGTATATGGTAATATTTGGATCTTTGTATTTCTTACGCAAGCGTTTAACACAACCCGGTCTAATTGCTACCCAAAACTTTGAAAGTGATTTGTTGCCGTTAATATTATTAATTATTATTTCAGTGACCGGGCTAGGGTTGACTTATTCCTACCAGTTTATGAAAGGTTTTGCTTTTGACTTTTTAGCTGTTTTGCATGCAATTTCGGTGATTATATTTTTAATATGGATTCCCTTTGGAAAGTTTTTCCACATCATACAAAGACCGGCTCAAATAGGTGCTCACATTTATAGAGAAGAAGGCATCAAACAAGGAATGGCTGTTTGTCCGCATACCGGCAATCAATTTGATACCCAAATGCACGTAAACGATTTGAAAGAAGTGACCAAAGAATTAGGTTTTAATTTTGATAAACCTGATGGTACGTCTCACTTAGATTTAAGTCCGGAAGGAAAAAGATCATTATTAGCAAAAGCCCACCTAGAAGCAAGGCTAAAAGGTGGAAATTTATTTGGATAAAATAAAAAATGTTATGGCAAAACTACCTGTTGAAGTAGAAAAAATTATTGAACAATTTGGACCTTCGTTGAACTATCCCCCAAAAGAAGGTTTTCCGGGAAGAGACGAACCCGATGAAGTAGTCAAAACACATTGCTGTTTTTGTGGCATGCAATGTGGAATTAAACTTTTGGTTAAAAATGATAAAGTGGTTGGCTTTGATCCTTGGATGGAATTTCCTTTTAATGAAGGTAGATTGTGTCCAAAAGGAGTTCAGCGATATTTACAAAATAATCATCCGGATCGATTAATGGATCCGATAAAAAGTATACCCGGAAAAGGTTTTGTTACTGTTTCTTGGGAAGATGCAATGTCTGAAACAGTTTCCGAAATCAAAAGAATTCAGAATACCTATGGCAATGATGCTTTTGCCATGCTTTCAGGGGTTTCTTTGACCAATGAAAAGAGTTATTTAGTTGGAAAGTTTGCTCGGGTAGCATTAAAAACTAAAAACCTCGATTATAACGGGCGTTTATGTATGGTAAGTGCAGGGGCTGGAAATAAAAAAGCGTTTGGATTAGACCGCGGCTCAAACAACTACTCAGACCTCGAAAAGGCAGAAGTAATCATAGTTGCTGGTGCCAATGTGAGTGAAACTTTTCCAACGTTGACGCATTGGATTTGGAAAGCCAGAGATAGAGGAGCCAAACTTATTGTAATAGACCCAAGAGTGATACCTTTAGCGAGAACAGCCGATTTGCATTTGGATGTTAGACCGGGTACCGATTCGGCATTATATGGTGCAATGTTAAATTACCTCGTGCAACACGATATGTTAGATCACGATTTTATTGATAATCATACCTCAGGCTTTGAGCAAACAATTGAATCAGTTAAAGACTATTCACTTGAGTGGGCAGAGGAAGTTACCGGTATTGATAAAGAAAAAATTAAATTAGCAGCAGAATGGTGGGGCAATGCCAACACCAGTTTTTTATTACATGCACGAGGAATTGAACACCATTCCAAAGGTGTAGATAATGTTTTAGGGTGTATTAATTTGGTTTTAGCTACCGGAAGAATTGGTAAACCTTATTGCGGATATGCAACCATAACCGGTCAAGGAAATGGGCAAGGCGGAAGAGAACATGGTCATAAGTGCGATCAGCTTCCTGGAAACAGAGATATTGAAAACCCGGAACATCGAAAATATATTGCAGATGTTTGGGGAATCAAAGAAGAAGAGATGCCCGGTAAGGGACTTTCTGCCTACGAAATAATTGAAGCCATACATCGCGGGGAAATCAAAGGGTTGATATCGATATGTTTTAATCCTTTAGTATCATTGCCTAATAGTAATTACGTACGCGAAGCTCTAGAAAAACTGGAATATTACGTCTGTATTGACTTCTTTTTAAATGAAACTGCCAGACATGCTAATATCGTCTTACCGGGTTCGTTGCAAGAGGAAGAAGAAGGAACCACTACTTCAGCAGAAGGGAGAGTAATTAAAATTAATAAAGCAGTTAACCCTCCAGGAAACGCTCGAACAGATACTTCCATCATTCTCGAGTTAGCAGAAAGATTAGGTGTAAAAGATAAATTTACCTATGAGAATAGTGAAGCTATTTTTAATGAATTAAGAGTTGCATCCAAAGGAGGTACCGCAGATTATTATGGTATTACGTATAAGCGAATAGTTGATGAAATGGGTGTGTTTTGGCCATGTCCAACTGAAGGACATCCCGGAACGCCTCGACTATGGGAAGATCGTAAATTTAAAACGCCCGATGGGAAAGCACATTTTAATGCGGTTCCTTATAAACTTCCCGGAGAAATTACAGATGAAGAATATCCTGTAATCCTAACTACAGGTAGAGTGGTTTCACAATACCTTAGTGGTACGCAAACCAGAAGAATAGGAAAACTAGTTAATCAATACCCAGAACCATTGTTGGAAATTCATCCGGATATGGCTTCCAAATTTGGTATTAAACAAAGAGAATTGGTAAAAGTTTCTACCCGTCGGGGAGAAGCAATATTTCCGGCAAACATCGTAGACACGATCAGAACAGATACCGTTTTTATTCCCTACCATTGGCCTGGAAAAAAATCAGCAAACCAATTAACTCCTGGAACCTTAGATCCAATCTCTAAAATTCCGGAATTTAAAGTGTCAGCATGTAAATTAGAACCATTAGGAGAAATAGCTCCGGCTTCAGAAATGGTTAAAGCATATCAAAGTACCTAAAAAAAATACTATGAGTATAGAAAATATGTATAATCCTAACTTAGAGTTTTTTGTAGACATGCAACGTTGTATCGGATGTAAAGCCTGTGAAATGGCGTGTGCTGAATGCGAAACCAACGGTCACGAATCCATGATTCACGTAAATTATGTGGATCGTGCAACGACAATTCAAACCACGGTACAAGTTTGTATGCATTGTGAAGACCCGGTTTGTGCCAATGTCTGTCCTGCTGACGCCATTTCTAAGGACGAATTTGGAATTGTTCATACAGCAAACACTGAACGTTGTATTGGTTGTTCCAATTGTGTACAAGCTTGTCCGTTTGGAGTCCCTAAAAAAGTGGAAGAATATGATTTGATGATGAAATGCACCATGTGTTATGACAGAACCAGTATCGGAAAAAAACCGATGTGTGCAACGGTATGTCCAAGTGGAGCTTTGTTTTTTGGCACCCGCGAAGAGATTGCAGAGATGAGACCTAACAGCACACCGGTAAACACCTTTATTTTCGGAGAAGAAATTGTCAATACTAAAGTGAACATCATGATGCCAAAAGGCAGCAACGAATTACGAATTTATTAGAATAAAACTATGAGTCAGAAAAATAATCAAGAAGAAGAAAATTGGAAACAAGATTTTCCTTATCACAAGCAAAATGCCGCTTTAGTAGGTAGACGTGAATTTGCCAAAATGCTGACACTCGTTTCAGGTGGTTTGGCCTTTGGTTGCGGATTAGTGGCTGCAAAAGCTAATTTTTTCCCGAAGAGTCCGGTTGAAGGCGAACATTTTATTTGTACTGTTGAAGACATTCCCTTGGGAGGAACCAAATCGTTTGTCATTGAAGGAAGTACCATACCTTATATTCTTATTCATTTGGAAGACGGGTCTTTCAAAGCTTACGAACAAAAATGCACCCATTTGTCTTGTTCCGTTTATTACCAACCGGGTTCCGGACAAATTATTTGCCCTTGTCATAATGGTTTTTTTGATGCCAACAACGGTTCCGTAATTGCAGGGCCGCCACCTCGTAAATTGCCTCATTTAGAGGTGATTGTAAGAAATAATGAGATATTTGTAACGGGTCCTGAGGCGAATACTTCGGTATAAATACAAACACTATGAGTAATTTTAGAACCAATCAGAATAATGCCAATACAAACAAACTTAATGTAATATTATCCACAGTTATTGTTATCTTGGTTATGAACGTTGGATTACAAATTTGGCTACTTTACACGGCTCTTAACTATACATTGGACAATGATCAAAATGTCGCAACCATTGCATTTTATGCCTCTGTTGTCATCTTTTTAATTTGTCTTGGATTATTATACTATATTCCAATGGGCAAAAAAACTAAAACAGCCAAAAGAAGTGCTATACGATAAATTTCAACGAAAACATGATTATTTGAGGGTTTCATTGACAGATAGTTGCAACTTCCGTTGTTTATACTGTATGCCCAATGAAGACATCACTTTTATGCCCCAACGTCATTTGATGCAAAGAGAAGAGATTTTTGAAATAGCAAAAACATTCAGCAGTTTAGGTGTTACTAAAATACGATTAACCGGAGGCGAACCCTTGGTTAGAAAAGACGCCCAAAATATTATTAAGGACTTGTCTGGTTTACCTGTTGAACTCACGCTTACAACTAATGGCTTTTTGGTACATCAATTTATTCAAACGTTTAAAGATTCCGGTATAAAATCGCTCAATGTTAGCTTAGACACGATGTGTCCAAAAAAATTCCATGAACTCACCAAAAGAAATTCTTTTAATCAGGTTTGGGAAAATATTTTGTTATTGATTAAACATAAATTTTCGGTCAAGCTAAACGTAGTTGTTATGAAGGGTGTAAATCAAGATGAGGTTGTGAATTTCGTCCAACTTACTCAAAAATTACCCCTGCATGTGCGATTCATCGAATTTATGCCTTTCGATAAAAACCAATGGAACTCTCTAAAAGTAGTTCCATTTGACGTAATGCTTCAACAAATTTCATCTCAGTTTGATGTGGTTAAACTTAAAGATAAAAAACACGATACAGCAAAAAAGTTTAAAGTGATTGGTTTCGAAGGGACTTTTGCTTTCATTACTACCATGAGCCAACCTTTTTGTAGTGATTGTAACAGAATGCGACTGACTGCTGATGGTAAAATGAAAAATTGCCTTTTTGGCAAAGACGAATTAGATTTACTTACAACATTGAGAAGTAGTGCACCCATTGAACCCATTATTCGTAAAGCGTTATTCTTAAAACACCAAGCTTTAGGTGGACAAATGCAAGGTGATTTTACTAAGCTAAATCCTGAATTAATCGATAATAGAAGTATGATCAAAATAGGTGGCTGATGGATTTTATAACAGTTCAAAAGGCATTTGAAATTCTTGAAAAACAAATACCTCTTCCCACAGTACAAACGTTGCCGCTTTTAGCTGCAAAAGACGCTTTTGTAGCTTCAAATATTTTTGCTCCCATCGCTGTGCCTCCTTTTACAAATGCAGCAATGGACGGTTATGCTATTCGTTGGAGTGATTGGCATGAAAACAAAACCATCATATGTTCTGGCATAGTTAAAGCTGGCGACACCCAATGTTATCAGTTATCTCCGGGTGAAGCTTACAAGATATTTACCGGTGCACCAATACCAGAAGGGGCAGATACAGTTGTGATGAAAGAATGGATTTTGAGTGATGACAATCAGATGAAATTCCTGGATAAACCCATTCAAAAAGGGGATCACATTCGGACTTTGGGCTCTCAAACCCAAAAAAATACTTTAATTTTAAATAAAGGAACCAAAATAAGTAGTGGTATAATTTCATTTCTATCAACATTTGGAATAACAAATCTCGATGTATATAGAAAACCAAAAGTAAGCTTGGTTATTACCGGAGATGAATTAATTGCTCCTGGAGAAACACTAAAGTTTGGACAGATTTATGAGTCAAATGGTATTACATTAACTACACTGTTAGACGATTTAGGAATAGAAATTGTGAAATTGTTTTATACCAAAGACACCTTCAGTGCCACTTCAGAGAGCATCAAGGCAGCACTTGAATGTTCTGATGTAGTGTTAATAACCGGTGGGATTTCCGTAGGAGATTTCGATTTTGTGCAAGCATCACTTCAGTCTATTGGAATAAATAAATTGTTTTATAAAGTTCAACAAAAACCGGGTAAACCTATTTTTTTTGGAAGCAAAATTTCACAATATGTTTTTGCTTTGCCAGGAAATCCAGCGGCGGTTTTTAGTTGCTTTCATACTTATGTAAAACCATTTCTAAGGAAATATATGCAACCTGAAGGGGATTTTATAACCTTCAAAAAAGGATCTTTGTTAACTCCTTATCAAAAGAAACAAGGGCTTACTCATTGGGTTAAGGCCTATCAAGAGCAGAACAAACTTTACTTTTTACAAGGACAAGAAAGTTATCGAATGGATGCTTTTTCAAGAGCAAATGCTTTGGTTTGCTTACCGGATTTTATGGAACAATGTTCAGAAGGTATTGAGCTTAATTACATTGACTTTTAACCATGGAAGTGTATTGGTTGTTGTTATTTTTTTTGGTCGCATTTCTATATGCAGGAATTGGACATGGTGGTGCAAGTGGTTATATTGCTGTGATGACACTAATGGCGATGTTGCCTTTAGAGATTAGAACCAATGCTCTTTTGCTAAATATAGTAGTGGCATCTGTAGCTTTTTTAAATTTCAGAAGAAAAATAAAGCCTGATCTATCATTACTTATGCCCTTATTTTTAGGCTCAGTTCCCATGGCATTTTTGGGAGGAAGTATCAGCATGCCATCAATAGCATTTAAATGGCTTTTAGCAACCGTACTATTGATTCCGATTGTGCGATTTATAAGAAATGACAACATAAAAATCCATGAAATCAAAGTGACTTCCTTTTGGATTTTATGGTTTACCGGAGCTGTGATTGGTTTTATTTCAGGATTAATAGGAATAGGGGGAGGAATTCTTTTAACCCCGGTTTTGCTCTGGTTTTCATGGTCAAACGTAAAACAAGCAGCCATACTAAGTGCCTTGTTTATAGTTGTAAATTCTATTTCAGGGTTAATTGGGTTGTGGAAAAATCAAATTTATATTCCCGATAGTTTTTTGAATATACTTGGAGTAACTTTGGTAGGTGGATTTTTAGGGTCGTATTTTGGAGCCAATCGTTTTAATGAATCTTTACTAAAAAAGATTTTAGCATTGGTACTTTTAATTGCTGTAATAAAACTGATATGGACATAACTTTTTATATTACCGTAGCAGGAAATAGTTCGCGTATGAAATACGACAAAGCAAATCTAGTTTTGGGAGAATATACATTCTTAGAACGGATAACGCATGCTATTAAAAAGTTAGGGTATAGCCCCATTCTGGTTACAAAAGAGAGTGAAAACACAAAATATGGGCTACAGTCTATTTCGGACAATAACCCACAAATAGGACCATTGGGAGGCCTTTATCAGTCATTGAAACATGCTCCAACTTCCTATGTGTGTTATTTGTCATGTGATATTCCTCTGTTTCCGACTCAGGTGCTACAATCACTTGCGAATCATGCAAAAGGACCATGTACTGTTGTGAGTTTTAAAGAGCGTTTGTATCCTCTAATTGGTATTTATCATAAGTGTATTTTACCAGTGATTACAAATCAAATTCAAAATGGAAATTACAAAATGATGGATTTTTTAGAGAAAATAAATATACAAATCTATTCCGTAGATGCGTGGATTGATGACGAAATTTTACTAAATTGCAACAAGCCTGAAGATTTAGAAAAATTGAAAGCTTACTTTATTAAAGCGAACAAATCTCCGGACTAAATTAAAATGAACCTTAAATGTTCTCCACCAACCATATTTGAAGAATTAAATTTGGTCAAGAAAACCAACATAATAAACAATATTTTATGACTATTTTACTTTTTGGAATTTTATCAGAATACATTGACAAGGATCAAGTTCCATGGGATTCATTTCAAACTATTGGAGATATGGAGGTTTTTTTGAGGAATCAATTTCCTTTGTTAAAGGATATTCCCATTCAATTTGCAGTAAACCATCAAATGGCTTCTGCTAATTTTGTAGTAGAGGATGTAAAAGAATTGGCTTTGATGCCACCATTTTCAGGAGGATAAAATGGAACGTTACCAAAGACATATCGCATTGGCAGGTTTTGGCAACAAAGGTCAAGAAACAATAAAAAATACCTCTGTTTTAATTATAGGTGCGGGGGGGTTAGGAGTGCCCGTAATGCAACAATTAACTGCTTGCGGTATAGGTACCATTGGAATTATGGATGGCGATACAATAGAAATCTCCAACTTGCCACGTCAAGTGTTGTATACAGAACAAGATGTGGGAAAAGCTAAGGTAGCAGTAGCGGCACAAAGACTCCTATTGATGAATTCCGAAGTCAATATTATTAAATACCCTTTTTTCCTAAATGCCGAGAAGGCACTGGAACTATTTAAGTCCTACGATATAATTGTAGATGCAACCGATCGTTTTGATGCCCGTTATTTAATTAATGATGCGTGTGTATTGTTCAATAAACCTTGGGTATATGGTGCTGTTTTTCAATGGGAAGGACAATGGGCTGTTTGGAACTTTTCTGTTAATGATGCAGAAAAAACAACCTACAGAGACTTGTTTCCTATACCGCCAAAAGCCAATTTAATTCCTGATTGTAATGCTCAGGGAGTATTTGCAACAGTACCACAAATCGTTGGGTATTTTATGGCCAATGAATTGATAAAAATGGTGCTTTACCCAAAAGAATTAAAGTCAAACAGTTTGATGTATTTTCATTTTTTGAAAAACAGTTTTCAGAGTTTAGGTATAGTACCAAGAAGTGAAACAATCAAAACACCTTTGACCGCAAAGGATATTTTAGATTTTGATTATAGCTATTATTGTGGCTACAAAACCGAAAAAGATAAAGAAGGAATTTTAACTATATTGGATAAAGACACATTGATTGTAGATGTACGAAATAAAGAAGAAGTACCAAGACTTCCATTAAAATGCCTCGAAATTCCTTTACATCAATTACCGGATCGAATACAAGAATTAACCGCCAATAAAATTCTGTTTGTGTGTCAAACAGGAAAAAGAAGTAAGGTTGCTTACGAGATCTATAAGACATTGCTTCCTCAATCAATAGTGGATTATTATCCATACAATATTGAACTATTTATTAAAAATCACCATCATGCATAAAAAAAAGAAAGTTTTTATAAACGGAGCTATCACTCCTGATTTTATCGCTCAATCCATTGCACATCATAGTGTAAAAACGAATATTGGTGCACATTCTATTTTTTTAGGACAAGTTAGAGCCGATGAAGTTGACTCCAATCAAGTAACTGCAATTGAGTATACAACACATGAAACTATGGCCGAAGAGAAGTTATTTCAAATCAGAGAACAAGCTTTCGTACAATTCGACTTAACATGCTTGCATATTTACCATAGTTTGGGAGAAGTTAAGGCTGGAGAAATTTGTTTGTTTGTGTTCACTTCTTCAAAACACAGAAAAATAGCCATAGATGCCTGTGAATATCTTGTAGAAAGAATCAAAAAGGAAGTACCCATATGGGGCAAAGAACTTTTTTCAGATAGCAATCACCAATGGAAAACTAATCTAAACTAATCATGGTCGATATTACACACAAAAATAGTACGCTTAGAAAAGCTGTTGCCCAAGCCATAGTTAAAGTAAGTAGTCAGGAAACAATTGATAAGATTATTCAAAAGCAAATTCCAAAAGGAGATGTATTTGAAATGGCTAAAACAGCGGGTTTGTTTGCTGCTAAAAAAACCAGCGACGTTATACCTGATTGTCATCCATTACCGATTGAATATACTAAAATCAGCTTTGAAATTAACGGACTAGACATTATAATTCAAACCGAAATTCATACAATTTATAAAACGGGTGTTGAGGTAGAAGCGATGTATGCCTCATCCGTTGTAGCCATCACAATGTATGATATGTTAAAGCCTGTTGATAAATCTATAGAAGTTTCAACTATTAAGTTAATTCAAAAAACTGGTGGTAAAACGGATTATCAAAAAATAGCTTCGCAGGTAAAGATTGGGGTAATTGTTTGCTCAGACAGTATTTCTGCCGGAGAAAAAACGGATCGCTCAGGAAAAATCATCATGGAGAAAATGAAAGCGTTTGAGGCTGAAATTGTTGATTATAAAGTCATCCCTGATGACATTCAACAAATTCAAGAGAATATAAATGCTATGGAATCTGAAGGATGCAATTTAATTTTAATCACCGGTGGCACTGGTCTTTCTCCGAAAGATGTAACTCCAGAAGCCATAAAACCTCTGTTAGATAAAGAAATACCGGGAATTGTTGAAGCAATTAGAAACTATGGACAACAAAGAACACCATATTCCATGTTATCACGAAGTGTGGCAGGTTTTAAAAATGATATGCTTGTCATAGCCCTCCCAGGTTCAACCAATGGTGTCTCAGAATCAATTGATGCCGTTTTTCCTGCATTGTTTCATGTTTTTAGAGTAAGGAATTTTTTTAAACATAATGAGGATTGATAATTGTCATGTAGTTTGTAATTAATTGTAGATACTTTTACCCAGTATTTTAAATAATTAAACTATGAATAAACATTCTTCAGTTCTATGTATTTACCTCTTTTTTTCTTATTTTGTTTTAAATGCTCAAAATGAAGAAAAAGGAAAATTTGAAATAAATGGTCAAATTTTACAAAGAGCAGAATATCGACACGGACATATAGACCCCCTTAAAGAACAGCAAGAGGCTGCCAATTTTATCACTCAAAGAGCTAGATTGCAGGCTCAATTTTCTTTTGAAAATTTAACAATGTTTATGTCGGTTCAAGATGTTCGCACCTGGGGTGATAGTCCACAGGTAAAACTTAGCGATAACAATTTATCATTACATGAAGCTTGGGCTCATTATAAACTTGATGATAACTGGTCAATCAAAGTAGGGCGTCAGGAATTGAATTATGATAATGCTCGTTTTTTGGGAAATCTCGATTGGTTTATGCAAGCTAGAGCACACGATTTTGCAATGATTCGATATGAAAAAGGAAACAGAAAATTATATATTGGTGGGGGCTATAATCAAAATGGAGGTAATCTACCTGTAGCAGAGGCTCCGTTTATAGTTCCTAATCAATACAAAAGTGCTCAAATGCTTCGCTATGAAAACAAGAGTGAAAACTGGTATTATTCCTTTTTAGCATGGAATGAATCCCGGCAAAATGCTCAATTGGAAGGAAATCCTCATTTTGATAATCTCACGCTTGGTTTGCCAACCTTGAAATATACTTTTGGAAAAAACCAACTCTCAGGTTTTGCATATTATCAAACAGGAAAAGATTTTGTTGGTAAGTTGTTATCGGGTTATGATGTAAGTGCACAATATCAGCGTTCATTTTTTCATGATGAAACTACCGGAAAGCGTTTTCGAATGATTGCCGGATTTGAATTCTTGAGTGGTACTGATACCAACGAAACCGAGAAGAACTTTTCATTTAATCCGTTATATGGAACCAACCATTTATTTAACGGCTACATGGATGTGTTTTATGTGGCCAATCGTCATATCAATTCCGTGGGGTTAAACGATTATTATCTAAAGGGTAGATATGAGTTTTCCAAAAAGTTCTTTATACAGTTAGATTATCATTATTTTCAAGCCAATGCATATGTCAATAATGGTTTAGAAAACTTGGGTTCAGGTTTGGGTTCAGAAATCGACTTAAGTATTGGCTTTATAGTCAGTCCCGCTTTTTCAATTCAAGGAGGATATAGCCACTTGTTTCAAACAGACACTTATGAATTTATTAAAGGAGGAGATTTGAATTCTACACAAAACTGGGCTTATATCATGTTGATTTTCAGACCAAATACGACGCAAAAATTTATAGGAATTTTATTTTAAAATTCATTTATCATTTTGCTTATGATTTTGGTCATAATCCATTCGTAATATACATTGTAATATTGTATCATAAATATAAATGATACATTATGAATACTTTATCACACGAAATGACCATTGGAGAAATGGTAGCCCAAGATTACAGAGCCGCATCCGTTTTTGGAAAACATGGTATTGATTTTTGTTGTAAGGGACACAGAACCTTATCTGAAGTTTGTGAGCGAAAAGGTTTCTCTGTTCAAGAAATTGAAAGCGAATTAGAAGAAGTTATTCAAAATTCAAATGACCAATCAATTGATTTCAAATCATGGTCACCTTCCTTATTAATCGAATATATTGTTGAAAAACATCATTCGTATGTAGAAGAAAAAATACCTATATTACTTCAGTTTTTAGATAAATTATGCAAAGTGCATGGCGAACGTCATCCGGAACTTTTTGAAATTAATTCTTTATTCAAATTAAGTGCAGGTGATTTAGCTCAACACATGAAAAAAGAGGAATTGATTCTTTTTCCTTTCATCCAAAAAATGGTGAAAGCACAAAAAGACAATCAACCCATCCAAGAACCTCATTTTGGAACGGTTGAAAATCCGATTGCAATGATGAAAGACGAACATACAGTTGAAGGTGATCGTTTTGCAACGATTGCAACCTTAACTGATGGATTTACTCCACCCGCAGATGCTTGTACAACGTATAGAGTAACCTATCAAATGCTGAAAGAGTTTGAGCAAGATTTACACAAACACATTCATCTGGAAAATAATATTTTGTTTCCAAAAGCGATTCGGTTACAAGCAGATTTTGAGTAACTTAAATTAAATAGAAATACCACTTTACTAACTCTTAGAACTGGAATGGGCTGCTTTTTTAAGGCAGTCTTTTCCAATTTATAAAATACAAAAGATGAAAACATTATTTAAATTTTTAGTGATCCTATTTTTTATAGGATTGTATTCTTGTCAACAAAAGGAAAATAACAATGAAGCAGTTGTTGAAACAGCAATGGAACAAGAGGACGATTTTCAATTTCCTACAGTTTCACTAAACGAAGGTCAATTATGGGAAGCCAATGCTGAAACAACCCAAGGCATTAAAAATATGCAACAATTAATTACAGATTACTCAACTGAAAGTGGAAATTCTGAAGAATTAATTTCAAATTTAAAAGCTGAGTTTTCCATGATTTTTAAAAAGTGTACCATGACCGGTGAAGCCCATGAGCAATTGCACAATTATTTAATTCCATTAAAAACTAAAATTGATGGTCTTTCTGAAGGTGTTACTGTTGAAAAAACAGAAGATTTTAAAACGTATTTAGAAGAATATTTCAATTATTTTCAATAATCAATACGAGTTGAATTTTTTGATATTAATTTTTTAATATTGCATTAAAAAAGTAGCTATGTTTTCAAAATCATGTGAATATGCCATTAAAGCAGCCATTTTTATTGCCAATAATTCTTTATTGGATAAGAAAGTTGGTTTTGTTGACATTGCCAAAGAGATTGATTCTCCCGAAGCTTTTACCGCAAAAATTCTTCAAAAGCTAACCAAAGAGGGTGTTATTCAATCGGTAAGAGGAGTCAATGGCGGTTTTTATATTCCTACAAAATTAATTTCAAAAGTAAAATTAGCTCACATTGTTCATTCCATTGATGGTGATGCTGTTTTCAAAGGTTGCGGATTAGGCATGGAAAAATGCAATGCAAATCATCCTTGTCCGTTGCACGAAAAATTTATGTCCATTCGAAATAACTTACGACAAATGCTCGAATCTACTAATTTAGAAGAATTAGCATTTGGTTTAAAATCGGGTGAAACTTTTTTAAAGACAAAAAGTTAAACAAGTACTTCTTTTTCCTTTTTTAGTTCTGATTCAAACTGATTTAGTTCTTGGAAAATTTTACTTTTTAAATCTGCAAAATAGTGATTGTTCTCGAAAAGTGTTTTATAATACGAAATGCCTTCTAATAGGTTGGACTTAAATTGATTTACTTTTTTTAGTTGTTGTGAAGTAGCTTCTTCAAATACATTAATTTCTTTTTTGAAATAATTTAGATATAGCGACAATTCTTTGATAAAAAAGTGTGGTCTATTTACTGTAACTAATTCGTTTGTTTTTCCGTAAATATGTTGAACCATTTGAAATAATGAAACTTCTTTGTTAAAATACGCTAAGTTAGGTCCGGGACAAATAACAACTCCTTGCGACTGACCTTTGATAGGAATGTCCATTTCTAAATAACTTGAATTGGCTAAACCAACACATAGACATGATTTTTCAGTAATTTGCTTGAATTCTTTTATAAATTGCTCTGCTGAAATTTCATTTTTACGTTCATTCAACAAATCTAATTTGATGTCTTGGTATTTTTTAGAAGCGGTGCAACTTCCGGTAGGATCATATTCTTTACTCAAGGCCAAAAACTTTTTAGGACACGAACTACCTGCTTTTTCAGCTTCAATTCTTTGGTTTTTATAAAAATCATTCGTAGTTCCTTTAATTGTGTTAAAAGGTACACCAAGAGGTGAAATGTTACTGAGATAAAAATCGTTTTCCTTTGCTTTCACTAATAAATCCCTTGTTTCCTGATCAACCGAAGTAGCTTCTGGAACTAATAAAAAGGGTGACCCCCAACCTACAGAATCTACTTGATAATAATCCAATAAAAATTGATGCTCTTCAGCAGTTCCAACTCCTCCTTGAACAGTAATTTTTAAGGGTAGAGGTTGTTCCGGAACTACTTTTTCTTTTGCAACTAAAGCCTTGTTGAGTAAATCAGAGGTAGATTGGATTAATTCTGATTTCTTTTGTTTGAACTCTTCCAAAATCGGACCTAATAGTAATCCATCAGTTGCAAAAGCGTGTCCGCCACAATTTAGTCCTGATTCGATTCGATATTCCGATACCCAAATGCCTTTTTTTGCTAATATACTACCTTGGATTAAAGCTGAACGATAATCACTTACTTTTAAAATAATTTTCTTTTTTAGTAAACCTTCAGCTGTTGGATAGAAAACGTCAAACTGTTCCATATAACTGAATAATCGCGGATTCATTCCTGCCGAAAAAACCAGTGAAGATTCTACAGTAGAATTTACAAACCCACGCAAAGCCGCATGTGCATCATTAAATTCGACAGGCAATTGTTCATTTCCATCAAAATTATCTTTGTCGAGTTTAGTCATGATATTGACGTCAATACTACCCGGAAAGAAATTCTTTTCCAAGAAGGTTTTGAGCTGTGTTGGACAAGAAATACCTTCGGATAAAAAAGTATCTAATTTGGTTTTTAATTCAGATTTTGTTGGCAACATTGCGATGAAATGTTCCAAACTTGTTTTGCTGTGGGCTAATTCTGTTTTGTATAGTTCAAATTTTTCTTTCACAACCGTATCTACCAAATTTAAATAGGATGTAATTCTTTTAGCTCGATAATCCTGTATTTTTTTTGTTATTTCCTGATAAGGGATTTGAAATTTTTCAGCATAAAACGCATTCATTTTTTCAATTAATTCATCGTCAGCAATGGAAATAACTGAATCGATACCGTATTGAGCCACTCGAA
Source organism: Flavobacterium filum DSM 17961 (assembly GCF_000425465.1). GTDB lineage: Bacteria > Bacteroidota > Bacteroidia > Flavobacteriales > Flavobacteriaceae > Flavobacterium > Flavobacterium filum. The sequence continues at coordinate 201,174 of NZ_AUDM01000004.1, forward strand.
TGGGACTGTCAATGGTAAATGCTAATCCCATAACAGGAATATGAAACGTATGAGTAGGAAGTTGAGTTGTCATTAAATGATGTTTTTAGTATAAAGTCACAAAGATGCTTTTTGTAGTAGGAGCAAAATATGATTTTAATCATGTTCATTCATATTTAACAAAACTATAATTTGTATTTATAAAAAAAAAGCGTGAGTACGACACATCACGCTTTTTTGAATTAATAATTAAATAAGAAAAATAAGTATATTATTTGGGTAATAAAACGTCTCCAATTACATGAATAATTCCATTGGCAGTTGGAATACTGGCGACAATTTCTGATCCATTAACAAATGTTTTATCTCCATCTTTGGTGATTTTAACTTTACCACCAAAGACCATATCAAATTCTTGACCGTCTTGCATATATTCTGTTTTTAAAGAACCAACGTAAGTATGATACCCCAAGATATTTTCCAAATCTCCTTTTTTATCCGGTTTTAATAAACCCTCTACTGTTCCTTCAGGAAGTTTATCAAAAGCAGCATTGGTTGGAGCAAAGACCGTAAAAGGACCGGCATTGCTTAAAGAAGTAACTAAACCGGCAGCTTTAACTGCTGTAACCAATGTAGTATGGTCTTTACTTCCTGAAGCCACCTGAACAATATTCGGATTAGAGGTTTCATCTACGACTCCTTCTTGTCCTACACTTAAGTCTACTCCATTTTCTGGAGCAGTAGATTGAGGAGTTTCACTGTTCTCTTTACAACTTAATACCAGCATAGACCCGGTAATAAAGAGAAGTTGAATTGTTTTTTTCATAATTAAGTTTCTTTAAAATTTCTGAATCAAAGTTCACATATTTAACAAAGAAATTTTATGAGTGAAATCATAAGAATGTACTTTTTTTAGACTTTTTTTCTATTAAAGTACACCATTCCGAAAATTCCAGTAAAAAGAATAATTGATACTATAAATAGCAACTCATTAGCATAAGGAATAAGCACATATTTAATGGAAAAGATTCCTTGAAGAACTAAAATCAACTCGTTTAAAAATATGCCTACAATAAAAAGTATTAAAAAAAATACTGTTTTTGAAGTTCTATAAACCAAATCGTTGGTATATAGATAGGCTAACAAAAATCCGCTGATGATTGCTAATAAAACTAAATGAAGATAGGCAATCACAATAGGTCTGAATCCAAAAGCTAATTTGCTGATAGCCGGAAAAACAGAACCCAATTGTAATACTAATTTCAGTGTTACGCAAAAGGCAATTCCAATAAAGAGAATTTTTAAAAATCCAGCGATGCGAGGGTTTAATTTAAAAATTGTAAATGATAATTTTACTAATTTAAACCATGCAATCAATTGAATTATAGCAGAAATTACTGCGAGTGCGTAAACCCAAGCCGGTAGTTTTAACCATAAAACCGATAACAAATAGGCAGGAATACAACTCCAGGCAAATAATTGAAAAACTGTTTTGTTTTCTTTTGTATTCTCTAAATCAGCAGGAATTAAACTGACAAATAATCCGGTGCAAGCAAACCAAAACCAACCGTTGTATTGAAAATGCAGATAGAAGTAAATAGACGATAAATATAAATCTTGTGGCACATTTTTAGTAGCCATCATATATGCCAAAGCAAAAGTCCCAATAGATGAAAGAACTCCAAAAAACAATGCGACCAAAAACCATTTTTTGGTCAGTGAACTTGACGGAATTTCTTTAGAATCTTTGTAAAACAAAATGGCAAACCAAACAAAAACAAAAATACTCAAGGTTGAAAAGAGAATGGAAATAAAACCATACCCTTGTATGATGAAACTAATCAACATTATATAGGCTCCAATTATATTAATCCGGAATAAAATATTGTATTTTGAAATTATTGATTCTGAAGTATAAAGAGATAAATAGCGAACCATCAACACCATTAACAATTGGGTAACCCATCCGGCAAATGCAAAATGTGAATGAGCATGTTGAATATTTTTTTGGGCAAGAAAGGGCAATTCAAAAGCAATTTTATAACGCATTAAAACACCCAAAAAAGCAACAACAAATAAACTAAATAATGATATTTTAATCCAATGTGTTAAGTTTAGTTTTTTCATTAAAAATATAATTTATGTTTTTCGATGCTCACTTTTTTAGATTTGTTCATCTCTGAAAGAGTTCTTATGACCGTTTCAACTCTCAATCCGGTAAAATCTGCAATTTCTTGTCGAGTATACGGTATAAATACTTTTTCAGTAGAACTTAATTTATTTTGCTTTTTATAATTTTCTAAAAAACATTTAATCCGATGTTCTGGATTTTGATTAATGATTTGTTTAAATGTTATGGTTTTATTATAAATGCGTTGTGCCAATAATTCTAAGAACGAGAGTTTTACTGAAGGATAATCTTCTAAAATTCGCATTAATTTTTCTTTTGATAATTTTATAATTACACTATCGTGTAATGCAATTGCTGTAGTTGGATAAACTTCATTAATAAATAAAGGAGGTTCACCAAAACTATTTCCTTTTCCAAATGTACCTTGCGTAAACTCTTTGCCTTCTTCATTTGAATTGTACATTCTTACTGCACCTTCGATTATTTGATAATAGAATAAAGCTCTATCATCTTCATAAAAAATAATATCATTTTTTTTATATTTTTTTGCAACAGCTCCCCAAGTGAAAAGTAAATCTAAATCGATTTGCATGACAAGTTTAATTAGAGATACAAAGGTCTTTAATTGTGGTTTTATAAATTATGACATTTATCATAATAAAAATATATGAATAACCCGTTGGGTGTAATTATTTTATTCAAGTTTATTTTGGTTTTTTTACCACGAATTCTCGAATTATAAATTAATCAAAAGCAATAATTTGTTCATCTTCGATGAAAATTCGAATTAAATCGAATAATCAATGCAAAAAATTAGTGAATTAGTGGCAAAATTATTTCCAAAATTTAATTACACCCAACGGGTTATGAATAGAAAATAAAAACCGGAATCAAGACTTAAATATAGCAAAAATATTTTAAACCGTTAGGTGAAACTATTGTCAAGAATATAGCTAAACGAACGAAAGCTCCCACCCCCTAGTTTTTCAAGATATTGGGTACCATAGGCCTTGCCTTATTGGACATTAGTGGTTCTGTTTTGGCTGCACCGGTTGCCTTGCCGGCAGCAGTTGTCACCGCAGCCGGATATATTGCCGTAACCGGAGGAGTTATGTCAGCAGTAAGTCAGGTAACTGTTGAGGATTTTGCCAAAAAAGAAGCTGATGAAGAAGGTCAGCTCCAAGGAGGCGAACCTGATGGCTAGTTTCGACAATACACTTTCGTTGAAAGTGGGAACTGCCGGCGGAACCTTATTGAGTATCGTACCCAATATTACTTCAGTTGATATCTTCCGGACAATAATTTTGGCTTGTGTTGGTGCAATTGTTAGTTTTTTTGTAACCTTGTTGCTCAAATGGTTGACAAAATCTAAAGAATAATAGTTCGGTTTTGATTGGTATCCTTTTCCGAATTGTAGGAAAGCTCACTTGCCCCCTTAACTTTGTTTCCATCTACTGACCATTTTTCTTAATTCACATATTTCTTGCTACTAAATTCAAACCATTTAGATTCGACTGTAACTCTAACATAAATTGGAGAAATCCCTTGACTGTTGGCTTTGGCTCTTTTTATGTAAAAGAGAATTGATACTGTTGTGTTCATGGTTGGTAACCTTTAATGTTAGTATTAAATTAAATCATTCAATAGTTTTACACAAGATGTTTAAATTTTGAAGCGGTACTAATGGGTTGTAAACCCTCACTTTTATTGATAGGTGTCACTTCGTTTTTTAATAAACAGGTGACACCTCAAAAGACACCTTTGACATTGATATTTAATGAATACTTTTGGAATACCCTAAAAGAAAAAACCCACTAAAACATTAAATTTAGTGGGTTTTGTAACCATTTGCATTTTAGCTGGCGGAGAAAGAGGGATTCGAACCCCCGGACCTGTTACAGTCAACAGTTTTCAAGACTGCCGCAATCGACCACTCTGCCATTTCTCCAATAAAAAACAATCATTTTCTGATTGCGAGTGCAAATATAGAACGATTTTCGGGATTTGCAAACCTTTTTATTTTAAAAATTAACCTTTTTATACTACTCTACACTAATGCTTTCTATATCAATTGTTTCTATACACAAAAAAGTGATATCCTAATTAATATAAAATAAAAAAGGTGGAATCACTTCCACCCTTTTTGCCCCAAATCTACCATAAACTTAACCTACTTATGCTATGGTGAGTCAAATGTATAGCGAGCATATCATTAAAAAAAATAATTCTGATGAATGATAAAAATAGTCGATAAAATGCTAATAAATATAAATTCTTCTTGCTATTTGAATATTTTTTCAAAATTAGGCTTAAAATAATTCGGCCCCTTCATCACTTTTCCATCTTCTCGATAAATAGGCTTGCCATTTTCACCTAATTTACTCATATTACTTCTTTGAATTTCATCAAAAACTTCTTCAATTTTGTGTTGTAAACCGTGTTCAATAATTGTTCCACATAAGATATAGAGCATATCTCCTAATGCATCTGCAACCTCAATAATATCATTATTCATTGCGGCTTCTAAATATTCTTCATTTTCTTCTTTCATTAAATTAAAACGAAGTAAATTTTTGGCTTCTCCTAGACCTACAGTTGGCTCATTTTTATAGCCAATTTCAAAAGCTTCATGAAATTGTTGAACCGATTTTATTTGTTTTTGCATGTTCTATTTTTTGGTAAATTTAACATTTCATTCCATGAAATATACTTACAAGTTTTAAAAACTATTAACTATTTTTGTTGAAAAATAAGTTTATGTTTACTACCGGACAATTGTTGTTTGCTCTTTTCTTTGTTGTTGTTTTTGTTGCAACTATGATTTATGTTTACAGAAAAGATTTGAATTTACATAAGCTGCATTATAAAGGAAGTTATAAAATTGTAATTGGTTTCATTCTATTCATTTTACTGCTTTTTACCATCAAAATATTTTTGAAAAATAGATAATAAAAAATCCCTATTGTTAGGGATTTTTTATTTAAATTTAATTGTCGAATTTTGGTTGTATTAACTATTAAACTAATTAATCATGCCAGACATAACCTATACAGCAATTGGATACATTAATCCTATTGCAAAAACAATGAATGTAGAATTAGGAATTCCCGTTGAATCTATTCCTCCTTATGCTTTTAATTTTTATAATTTCAGTACAAAATTGGAAAACAATGAAACATTAAATGTTGTTGCAATTCAATTAATCTTTGGAATTGACGCATTTACAAACGTCAATAATTACAATTATCAAATGAAAATTGATTTACGAAGCATTGCTGATGGAGGAGACTTAAATGAAGATTATGCTGGTAGAGCATTAGATTTGGATACCCCAGACACATTATTACTGTTAATTCATGACGATTTATTAATTGAAGAAAATATTGATGATATTAAAGAAAAAATATTTGCTTATTATTCTTCAGCTGAACGTAAAAGTAGTGCTCAAACCAATGCTTATCCATTGAGAACTGGAAGTGGTAAACCGAGAACAGTTGGAATTTCTATAATCTAATCAACTACATTTGAAAACAAACTTACTTTTTTTACTTTACATTTTGTTAAGCAGTATTTTTATACAGGCTCAAAATCCTGATATTAATAAAATTGAGAAGTTATTAAAAGAAGGAAAATCATTAAGTATTATCAATTATTTAAAAGATTTTGAAAAAAATACTAATGATGAAAATTTAGCATTAATTTTTTATTACAAAGCAAAAGCCTATGCTAATGAAAACCAAATGGATAAAGCTTTGAATTATTTACTAAAAGCACAAAAAAAATATTCAATACTAAAAAATGAAAACAAAGTTTATGAGTTAAAGTTAGAAATAGCAGAAATTTATTCATCTTTTAATCATGTAAAAAATGAAGCCCCTAAATTATTTAATGAATATATTGCTTTTGCCAATCGTACAAAAAATGATAGCATGATGGCTATCGGGTTATATAAAAAAGCAATACATTTATTAATTAATGATTCTATAAGTAAAGCAAGGAGTTATTATTTCAAAGCATTATCTCACAATATTAAAACGAATGACAAAAACACTTTAGTTAATATTTACAATGGTTTAGCCGTAATTTACAATGAAAAATTAAATTTGCCGGATTCAGCTATTTATTATCTGTCAAAGAACTTATTATTAAACAAAAATGCAGATAGAGTAAACGAATTGTGTAAAAATTACGTGAACCTAGCGGCTAGTTTTACTCACAAAAAAAATTATATAAAAGCGATTGAATATTTAGAAGAAGCAGAAAAGCTTCCAATTACAGAACATGTTAAGCGTTTAAAAAATCTAATCTTACTTTTTAAATCTAAAAATTTCGAAAAAATAGGTGATTATAAAACAGCATATGAATTGTTAAGTGAATATGCTCAAAATGAATCTGAATATAATCAAGAGGATATTGACAATAAACTTTCTGAATTTCATGTTTACTTTCAAACGCAAGAAAAATCACTTGAAAATGAAAACCTCAAAAGCCAAAATAAAATTCTGGAAAAAACCCAAAAAATTGACAAACTTATTTTAATCATCCTTCTCGGATTTATTGTAACTACAATAGTTATAGCTTTTTTATGGGTAAAAAATCTTAAAAAGAAAAATACTATAAATGAACAACAAATTGAATTGCAAAAAGAAAAAATGAATTCAATTCTTAAAGAACAAGAATTGCAAAATATTGACATTATGTTGGAAAGTCAAGAAAAAGAAAGAGTGAAATTAGCAAATGAATTACACGATAATTTAGGTAGTATGTTGGCAACTCTTCGTTTAAATTTTCAAAATTTAAAGCGTCAAAAAGGTGATTTGGAAGAACAAGAGTCAAAACTTTATGAAAAAACGGATGAATTAATTGAAGAAGCTTATCAAAAGGTTAGAAATTTAGCTCATTATAAAAATTTAGGTGTAATTGGAAATGAAGGTTTAGTTCCGGCTGTTAAGTCTATGGCAGACAAAATGAGTATTTTAAATCTTTTGGATATTAATGTAATTCCTTTTGGACTAAAAGAAAGATTGGATAATCAATTAGAAGTAGGTATATTTAGAATGATTCAAGAACTATGTACAAATATAATCAAACACGCTAAAGCAAGTCAGGTAAATATTTACATAACGCAACACAATCATACAGATATTAATATCATTATTGAAGATAATGGATTTGGATTTGAAGTAAACAAATTAAATTCCAATACAGGAATGGGGCTCAAGAATATTGAAAAAAAAGTAGAACAAATGGGTGGTTCCTTTACAATTGATTCTATTCTCGGAAAAGGAACTACTATAATAATTGATTTACCATTATGATTCGAATAGTTATTGCTGAAGATCACCAAGCTTTATTGGATGGTATTAAATTAATGCTCTCCTTTGAAGAAGATATTGAAGTGGTTGGCGAGGCCAATAATGGTGAAGAATTAATTGAAATTGCTAGTATTAAAAAACCGGATATTATCATTACAGATATACGGATGCCAAAATGTGATGGCATCATGGCTACTAAAATAATTTTAGAGAAAAATCCTCAAATCAAGGTGATTGCATTTAGCATGTTTGAACAATTTGATGCTATTCTGCAAATGAAAGAAGCTGGTGCAAAAGGATATATCATTAAAAATGCTTCTTTAAAAAAAGTTATAGAAGTAATCCGGAATGTAGCTCAAGGAAATACTCATTTTGATACTCCGATTATTTCTTATGATTCAATAACTAGAGAAGAAATTATTCTCAGTCAACGAGAAAAAGAAATTTTAGTTTGTATTGGTGAAGGCAAAACATCACAAGAAATCGCTGATTATCTATTCATCAGTAAAACAACCGTTGACTCACATCGAAAAAATATCATGAAAAAAATTGGCGTTCAAGGAAAAACAGATCTTATTCGATTTGCTATTGAACGTAAATATAATTTTTAGTTATTTATCTAAACATTCAAACCTAGACATCCAACTTTTTTCAGAAATTATCTCTTCTGTTACAACAATTCCATATTCTTCTAATACAGAGAAATCTTTTACATTCAATATATCTATTACTAAATATCCAAAATCACAGCGTTTGATGTTTCCTATTTTATATTCTGCCTTTAAAAGTAAATATGCCGCTTTCTTATACTTTTCAGGAAAACATTGAAAAAGTAAATGCACATTTAATTGATCAATAAAGTATTCCTCCCCAATAATACTCTTTACTCTATAATTGGATAAATATCCGTATTTTTTTGTAATCTCTAAAATTTTTATGGCCTCATCATCATCTAATCTTTTTGTTACTTCTCCTCTTTTTTGTTGCTTTATCTGATGTAATTTAGTCTCTGTAAGTTGAATTACCTCATCTTTGAAAAGATGAAAATCTCTTTTTAATAGGGAATCTTTATCTGTTTGACCTATTGAAATCTGAACAAATAACAAAATAACAAATGCAATTTTTTTCATAAATAGTTATCGTTTAAAGTAAAAAGAGTTAGCCTTTAAAAATAGAATGCTCCTTTCCAAATATAAAAAAAATCTCAAATATTGATTGCTCATGATATAAAAAAAATCGGCTAAATCATTAGATTCAGCCGATAATCAATCAATAAATAAACAAACTAAACAAATTTGGGTGTAACCCCTCTCTTTTATTATTGTCCTTGCCCTAATGAAAAACTTGGTTTTCCGTCAAAAGCATATAAATTCTCTGTTTTAATGGTATCAATAGCTAAACCATTTGCCTCGTGTAAAATAGCAGGTATAGCATTTTTATTGATTTCCCCACCATCTTTGGCATGAAAACGACATCGCCAATGATCCGTACAAAAAGTCTCCTTGAAACCGTCAGGCCACACTTTTATACCACGATTAGTAATCATTTTTAGAACTAAATTTTCTTTTTCTAACTGCTTAATTTGTTCTGCCAATTCATTCGGGTTCTCCCCTTGCCAATGCACAAAAACATCCACACCTATCAAGCTTTTATTGGCAGCAGGTTTACGTTTGTATTTCGGTAATTGAAGAGCCTCGCTACCCGCATATGATACCGGTTGTAATGTAACTGGTTTTTGACCTAATCGGGCAATAACGGCTTCTGCAAATTCTTTTGTACCTACTTTTTCTTTACTACTGCCCTCTTTGAAGATATCATACGTATGTACGCCGTCTTCCAACGTTTTTAACCACGCATTTTGCACTTTCTCCGCAACATCTGTTTGACCAATGTGATTTAACATTAAAATTGCTCCTTGCAATAATCCTGATGGGTTGGCTAAATTCTGTCCCGCTCTTCTGGGTGCAGAACCATGTATCGCTTCAAACATCGAACACTCTTCTCCAATGTTGGCAGAACCGGCTAATCCTACCGAACCCGTAATTTGTGCGGCAACATCACTTAAAATATCGCCATATAAATTTGGCATCACAATCACATCAAAGGCTTCCGGTGTATCGGCCATTTTAGCTGCTCCGATATCAATAATCCAATGCTCGTTTTCAATTTCAGGATATTCAGCCGCTATTTCATTAAATACTTGGTGAAATAAACCATCTGTTTGTTTCATGATGTTATCTTTCGTAAAGCAGGTTACTTTTTTACGGTTTTGCTGCTTGGTATATTCAAAAGCATAACGAATGATTTTTTCACAACCCGGGCGACTAATTAATTTTAAACATTGCACAACCTCATCTGTTTGCTGATGCTCTATTCCGGCATACAAATCCTCTTCATTTTCCCTTACAATTACCACATCCATTACCGGATGTTTCGTTTCCACAAAAGGGTGTAAACTTTTACAAGGACGCACATTTGCATATAGTCCCAAAAACTTGCGGGTGGTTACATTCAAACTTTTATAACCTCCTCCTTGAGGTGTAGTAATTGGTGCCTTTAAAAAGATTTTGTTTCGACGAATCACATCCCATGATTCATTTGAAATTCCGGAAGTGTTTCCTGATAAATACACCTTCTCTCCTACCTCAATTTCTTCAATTTCCAATTGTGCACCCGCAGCCTTTAATATGGCCAAAGTGGCAACCATGATTTCCGGTCCGATTCCGTCACCTTTTGCTACTGTAATTCGAGTCATATGTTTTGGTTTAAAATTATACAGTGCAAATTTCAGAAGAAGTTTTTATATATTTTTATTTATATATTTTATATAAAACATAAATATTATTAATGTAAATATAGAAAAAAACCAACCTTGTCTGGGTTGGTTTAATAATAAAAGTAAAAATATATTTTAGATAACGTTTACATTCACAGCATGAGGACCTTTTTGTCCATTTTCGATAGAAAAAGATACAGTATCATTTTCACGTACAGTTTCATTTAAACCTGTAACATGAACAAATACATCCTGACCACCATTGTTAGGGGTAATAAATCCAAAGCCTTTTGCTTTATTGAAAAACTTAATTGTTCCTTCGTACTTAATAAATATTGTAATAATATTTTGTAAAGACACTAATATTTTAATTACTTTTCAATTATAAAACAAAATATTTATCAATAATTTATATCTGTTTATTAATTGAACTGTTACAGAAAAACAGACAACAATCATTTTGTTTAAATAATTTCACGATTTTAATTAAAACCTTATAAGTAGCAAGTTAATACTGATTTTTTAAATTGAACTAACTTTCTAAAAGGGTTTCTAATTTGTATCTAGGATATGCTACAAAAATTTTCTCCATTCTGTAATTGAGAGTTGCTTTTAAAGTCAAAAAAAAATCTAACTCAAATCTATCTTATTACTTGAAATTAAAAATTGATGACCGGACATTATTTTAGTTATCAATTCAAAATCTTCTTGAATCAAGATTCAAAAAAAATTATTTCATAAAAATATTCATTTCTTCATTATAAATTGGACTTTCAACACTTAAGAATCGTAGAACACTATGAAAAACATGATGTTGAGTTAAATTAGAACTTGGCTTTAACTGTTTCGATGGATTAGACATCCATACAATAAAAGGAATTTCATATTGTTCTTTTGGTGCAATACTCATTGGAAGTCCATGCATATATAAATTTTTCTCACCCAATGATTCACCATGATCAGAAACAAAAAACATTGCACTTTCATAACTTGGCAAAGCTTTTAAATTTTCTATTACTTGATGTAGAAGATAATCAGTATATACAATAGTATTGTCATACGCATTAATTAATTCTTCCTGTGAGCAATTACTAAGTTCTACACTTTTACAAACCGGTTTAAAAACTTCAAATTGTGGCGGATATTTTTTATTGTATGTTGGTCCATGACTTGTACTTGTATGCAGAACCACTAAAATTTTATTTTTAGTACTCAATTCTATTTGCTCTTTTAAACCCTCTAATAAAATCCCATCATAGTCGCATATCTCACCTTTACAAGATTCTTTTAGAGCCGATTTATTTTTAAAATTTTTAATGTGTAAAGGTGGTTCTCCCCAGTTTGTAGATTTCCAAATTACTTCCACATCATTTCGATGAAGATAATTTGGTAATATTTCATATAAATCTCCGGTATCTTGATGTTCTAGAATACATTTTAAACTTCCGGTTGTATATGTAGTACAAGAAGTTGCATTAAAATGATGTAAATTAGAGGTTTTTGAAAGTAATGGATTCGTTTCTTTTTTATATCCGTATAAAGAAAAATTCTCACTTCTAGCTGATTCGCCTATAACCAAAACAAAAATGGATTTTTTGTTGTCTTTGATAGTAGCATTGGGTAATAGTATTTCTTTTTTATTTTTTTTGTGTTTACTGTTAAAATAAGAAATAGTATTGACGGTATATGACCAAGGCATAGCTAATCCTCCTAATTGTTTTGAATTTTTATCAATCCATAACCAATTGGACGCATTCGCAAAAACCAATAGTAGCACAAACAATAAGGTAAGTGAACTAGTAATCATAAATTTTTTAAACGTAACTTTTATAATCTTTGCTTTTGTAACGTAAATACTTGGTAAAACACCCAAGAATAATAGGTACAAAATTAATTTAAATGAAAAATAACTACTCGATTCTTCATAATTCGTGTTGAACACGTTTCCAATCATACTTTTGTCAATAATAACACTGTAAGTATTTACAAAATAAACAGCTAAAGCATTAAGTATGAAAAATAAAATGAGTATGAATTTTCCAAAATATTTTGATAGATTGAAAAAAAGATAAAATACAAATGCATTCAATATAATCATTAAAATGATTAAACTAATAATCACAAAAACACCACTAATACTATTGTAATTAAGATTATTAAATACAAAAACATAAAAGGGATAATGAAAAAAAATGAAGTTTATTAAACTTAATAATAAGACAAAATGGGTTATTTTAATTTCTTTTTTTAACATATACAGTTGTAATTTTATATAAAGTATAACCTAAAGTTGCTAAGGCTACATAATAAATCATCAAATTTTCTTTCGTCAATTTTTGAATAATCAATATTCCACTTACTAAAAATAAAAGCATAAAAATTGGATAATATTTTTGCTCATTTATCCATTTCCAAATTGGATATTTTTGATTAAAAAATATACCTAAAAGTCCACTCAAAAAACCTATTATGCTACCACAAATAACATCTAAAGGATAGTGAGCACCTACTCCTACTCTAGAAAAAACAATGACAAATCCAATTGTTAACACAGCTAAAATCCACCAAAATTTTAACTTTTTTAATTGTGGCATAAAAGCAAATAAAAGCACAGTAAGAATCGTAAATGTAGTAATGGAATGCCCCGAAGGTAAACTATTATGCCCTTTTAAAATTTTTCCCGCAATAATGCATTGTTCTATATCCAATGCCGCAGCTGGACGTGGAATTGCAAAAATTTTTTTCAATGTACTCGAGAAAATTAATGAAATCAAAGAAGCTGATAACAAAGCTTCCCATAATTTTGGTGTAACAATGAAAAATACACTGACAAGTGCAAAGAAAATCAAACAATCGCCTATTTGAGTGAGATTATATTGAAAAGTTGGGTATTGACCTAAATTTTGATTGATGATGTAAAACAAGTCTTTTTGAATACTGATATATTGCTCAATTGACAGAGCATCTTGAGTAAATAGATAAACGATAATAAGTATAATTAAAAATAAAGGAATCAACAACAAAGACTTTGAGAGTTTTGAAAAATTTAAAATTACACTTTGATTCATTTAGTTCAGGATTATAAAAACAATATCTTAGAGGCAATGTTTTGTTATACTTAATAAAAAATTTAAAGCTATAACGTAAATAGTCATAACGATGTCAAAGTTAAAAATAAAACAATATGAATTTAGTAAGACAAAAAAATATTATCAGAATTGAATAAGTTGACATAAGATTGTCATTATCAATTTTTTTTAAAATAACTCCAACTGATTTCCCTGCTCCAAAGCCAATAATTTTTTCTTAGCTGATATTCCTCCTGCATAACCCACTAATTCTTGATTACTACCAATTATTCGATGACACGGAATGATTATCGAAATCGCATTGGCACCATTTGCAGAAGCTACTGCCCGAATAGCTTTTGGATTGTTTAATTGCTTAGATAAACCCATATAGGTTTGTGTTTTACCATATTCAATTTGTTGAAGAGCCTTCCAAACCGTTTGCTGAAAATCGGTTCCTACCAACAAAAGAGGTAAATCAAACATAGTTCGTTTTTTATCAAAATAAGCTTGTAATTGATGCTGAGTTTCGGTTAACAAAGGAGTAACATTTTCAACAAATTCTGCTTGCAAACCTTTTAAAATTCGTGCATCAACCTCATTTCGCATTTTGCGGTATCGCCAATCACACAAACACAATTGGTCATTATAATCGCCTAAAACAAGCTCACCAATTGGGGAATGATAGTAGTGAATGTGAATTATAGAATTTTGCATAGCTGTTTGAAAAAATAAAAATAGTAAATTTTGAGAAACCTACCATTTTTATACTCATCAAAAAGACAAAAACATTCAACCGATTACTGACAATTGATTACAGTAAAACTATCCTAAAAAACTCAATAAAACTCCGGCAGCAATTGCACTACCAATCACACCCGCAACATTGGGTCCCATGGCATGCATCAATAAATGGTTCGTTTTATCATATTCCAAACCAACAACTTGTGAAACCCTAGCACTATCCGGAACAGCAGAAACACCTGAATTGCCAATCAACGGATTAATTTTATTGCCTTCTTTCAAAAACAAATTAAAAAACTTGGTAAACAAAACCCCGGCTGTAGTGGCAATCACAAAGGAAATCGCACCAATCGCAAAAATACCTATTGATTTTCCGGTTAAAAAAGTAGTGGCTTGTGTAGAAGCACCAACCGTTAAGCCAATTAAAATCGTAACAATATCAATCAACGACCCTTTAGCTGTATCAGCTAAACGTTTTGTTACGCCACTTTCTTTTAATAAATTACCAAAAAACAACATGCCCAACAACGGTAATCCACTCGGAACAATAAAAGTAGTAAGCAATAAACCAACAATCGGAAACATAATCTTTTCATTTCTGGAAACAACTCTGGGCGGTTTCATCCGGATCAAACGTTCTTTTGAAGTAGTTAACAATCGCATAATCGGAGGTTGAATCACGGGTACTAATGCCATATAAGAATAAGCAGAAATAGCAATTGCTCCCATAAGTTCCGGTGCTAATTTTGAAGATAAAAAGATAGCTGTTGGACCATCTGCTCCACCAATAATAGCAATTGCTCCCGCTTGTTCCGGTAAAAAACCTAACGCTAAAGCAGCGATGTAAGCTCCAAAAATACCAAATTGAGCTGCGGCACCAATTAACATCAATTTTGGGTTGGAGATTAGTGCCGAAAAGTCAGTCATTGCCCCTATCCCTAAGAAAATTAACGGTGGGTAAATACCTTTCATTACCCCAAAATAAAGATAATTTAACACACTACCCTCTTCATAAATCCCAATTTGCAAACCGGGAAAAAAAGGTACGTTTCCAATTAAAATTCCAAATCCGATCGGAACCAATAACATCGGTTCATATTCTTTAAAAATGGCCAAATAAATAAAAATCAATCCAATAAGAATCATCACCGCATGTCCAATAGTAAAATTTGCAAAAGCAGTGTAAGTAAAAAACAACTCTAAGTGTTCAACTAAAAAACTCCAAAACTCACTCATGATTTCCTATTTTATGGTCATTAACACATCGCCTTCCATCACCGCATCACCGGTAGAAAAATGAATCGCTTCAACTATTCCGGCTTTATCAGCTTGAATACTGTTTTCCATTTTCATGGCTTCAAGCGTAATTAATTCCTGTGAAAGTTGCACCGTGTCACCCACTTTAACATGCAATTTTAAGATTACTCCTGGTAGTGGTGATTTAATGGTTCCGCCACCTTTTGGAGCAGATGGTGAGCTGGTTTTTGCAGTAGCCTCAGTAGAATCTGTAGAGGGTATAGCAACAGAACGAACCAATTTAGGAGTTTTAACTACTGTTGATTTTTGTTCTAATTCTACCGTATAGTCCACACCGTTTACTTGAATATGAGCAGTGCTTTCTTCTAAATTATCGATTACAACTTCGTACCGGTTTCCGTTTATTTTAAAATTGAATGTTTTCATGTCCGATTATTTTAATTCTTTTCGCAAACCATAGATTTTAGAATTCCATGGCGAGTAACTTCGGTTAATTTTTTTGATGGTCAACAAAGCCGTTTCATGGTCGTGCAATTCCTGCTGATAAAGGTGAATTGCCATTGCTACAGCAGCTCCTAATTCTAAGGTGGCAGTGCCGTCTTTTAGGATAGGATGTTCTTGTCGAGTTATTTTACTTCTAAAGTCGTAAGAAAATAGCTTGGCAATGTTTTTAAAAAGTACATACAAAATCAAAAGGGAAAGAAAAACAACAGTCATAGCCACTAACGTCATTCCAATTCCATAAGGATCCAAACGGGCAAATTCCGCTGCATCTTTGTGCGTACTTACTTGAACTAAAAAAAATAGAGCATTCATATTAGAGTGGGATATTAGAATGTTTTTTTGGCGGATTCACCACTTTCTTAGTAGACAGCGATTGTAAGGCACGAATAATACGAAAACGTGTGTTTCTAGGTTCAATTACATCATCAATATAACCATAACTGGCGGCATTATAAGGATTGGCAAACTTTTGTTTGTATTCTTCCGTTTTCTCGGCAATAAATGAGGCTCTTTTTTCTTCATCCTCAATTTGCATGTACTCTTTTTGGTATAGAATTTCTATGGCTCCTTTAGGCCCCATCACGGCAATTTCTGCATTGGGCCACGCATAATTAATATCGCCACGCAAATGTTTTGAACTCATTACATCATAGGCTCCACCATACGCTTTACGCAAAATAATCGTAACTTTCGGAACGGTAGCTTCACCATAAGCAAACAATAATTTAGCCCCATGAAGAATAATTCCGCCATATTCTTGTGTAGTACCGGGTAAAAATCCGGGAACATCTACTAAGGTAACCAAAGGCAAATTAAAGGCATCACAAAAACGGACAAATCGGGCTGCTTTACGCGAAGCATTAATATCTAAAACACCGGCCAAATAACTCGGTTGATTGGCGATGATGCCTACCGGTTGTCCGTTAAATTTAGCATAACCAACAACAATGTTTGGAGCATAATGACGATGTACTTCAAAGAACTCTTTCTCATCGGCAATAGAATGTATCACTTCTTTAACATCATATGGCTTGTTTGGATTTTCAGGTATGATTGTATTCAGTTCATCTTCCATTCGTTCAATTGGGTCTAAACAAACGGATAAAGGCGGTTCTTCTAAGTTATTTTGTGGAAGATAACTTAATAATTTTCGTATCAATAAGATGCCTTCTTGCTCGTCTTCAGCTATAAAATGAGTTACTCCGGATTTGGTTCCGTGCACCATTGCTCCACCTAATTGTTCATCTGTAACGACCTCTCCGGTAACGGTTTTAACCACTTTTGGCCCCGTCACAAACATATAACTGTTTTGTTTGGTCATCATGATAAAATCAGTCAACGCCGGTGAATAAACCGCACCACCTGCACAAGGCCCAAACACTGCTGAAATCTGTGGAATCACTCCCGATGCCATGATATTACGTTGGAAAACTTCAGCATAACCGGCCAAACTGGTCACCCCTTCTTGAATTCTTGCCCCACCACTATCATTGATTCCGATGATAGGAGCTCCCATTTTTAAAGCCATATCCATCACCTTACAGATTTTTTGAGCAAACGTTTCTGATAATGAACCTCCAAAAACAGTGAAATCTTGTGAAAAAACATAAACTAATCGTGCATCAATAGTACCAAATCCGGTTACTACTCCATCTCCCAAATATTTTTGTTCTTCTAAACCAAAGTTGGTACTTCGGTGCGTGACAAACATATCAAACTCTTCGAAACTATTTTCATCCAACAAGAGTTCAATGCGTTCACGAGCGGTTAATTTTCCTTTAGCATGTTGCGTGTCAATTCTCTTTTGACCACCTCCTAAACGGGCTTCTGCTCGCTTATCTAAGAGTTTTTTGATTTGTTTTTCACTTTCCATGATGAGTGATTTACCGGTTATTATTTTCGCAGAGTTCCAATAAAACTCCGTGCGTTGATTTTGGATGCAAAAAAGCAATATCCAACCCTTCTGCACCTTTGCGAGGTGTTTTGTCAATTAGTTGAACATCTTTTGCGTCTAATTCCATTAAATTTTGTTGAATACCCTTTACAGCAATCGCTAAGTGATGAATGCCTTCCCCTTTTTTCTCAATAAATTTTCCAATCGGTCCATCCGAGTCAGTGGATTCCAACAACTCAATTTTGGATTGCCCAATTTGAAAAAAAGCCGTTTTTACTTTCTGCTCCTTTACTTCTTCAATCTTGTAGCATTTTAATCCTAATTTTTCTTCCCAAAACGGAATGGCTTCTTCTAAACTATTTACGGCTATACCAATGTGTTCAATATGAGATAGATTCATAACAAACAATGTTTAAATTTTAAACAAAGTTAAGAGGAAGGAAAACAGTAAAATCTGATAAATATCAGGTTTGTTGACTTCTATTCATAAAAGCCAAAAAAAATGAATTTCAATCGTTTTCGGTTGATAAAATAAGGCAAAAAAAAAAAGAGGCAAACGCCTCTCTAAAATTAATATGCTACTAATTCAAGTAATTCCTTTTCAAATCGTTCTTTGGGCAAATATTGTTCTTCCAATGCTTTCACAAATGGAATTGGGGATTCTAAACTGCCAACTCTTCGCACCGGACCATCCAAATGCTCAAAACAATTTTCCATGATCATCGCAGATATATCACTGGCAATACCACCAAATATGGTATCTTCATGAAGAATGATGCATTTGTTGGTTTTCTTAACGGATTTAAAGATAGCTTCAGTATCCAAAGGTTGCAACGTACGTAAATCCAACACATCCGCACTAATTTCAGGATGTTTGGATAATGTTTCTAAAGCCCAATGCACTCCGGCACCAAAAGAAATGATGGTCACTTGTGTACCTTCTTTCAACAAAGCTGCTTTTCCAAACGGAATCGTATAATAATCCGATGGAACATCTTGATAAATGCTTCTATACAATTGTTTATGTTCAAAATACATCACCGGATTCGGGTCGTTAATTGCAGTATTTAATAATCCTTTTGCATCATACGGAAACGCAGGATAAACCACCTTTAAACCGGGTGTTTTGGTAAACCACGCTTCGTTAGTTTGCGAGTGAAACGGTCCGGCTTGCGTTCCCCCACCACAAGGCATACGAACAACAACATCTGCTTTTTCATTCCAACGGTAATGTTGTTTTGCTAATAAATTCACGATTGGATTAAACCCAGTTGAAACGAAATCGGCAAACTGCATTTCTACAATGGCTTTGTGTCCGTTGATGGATAAACCCATTCCGGCAGAAACCACTGCACTCTCACAAATCGGCGTATTGCGAACACGATCTTTACCAAAAAGGTTCACAAAACCATCGGTAACTTTAAAAGCTCCACCGTATTCTGCAATGTCTTGACCCATGATAACCAAGTTAGGATGGCGTTCCATAGATTGTTTTAAACTTTGCGTAATCGCATCAATTACACGAATATTTTCAGTTACTGATGAATGTGTAAATTCTTCAAATTGATACGGTTTATATACATCATTTAACTCTTCACTTAAATCTGCAACAAAATCAGGTTCGTCAAAAACCAAACGGATATGTTCGTCCATTTCTTGCTTGAAAGCAGTTCGAATAGCTTCGTCATATTCATTGGTTAACAAACCTATTTCTTTCAAATATTCTCTATAATTATCAATCGGATCTTTTTGAGCCCATTCATCCATCAAATCTTGAGGAACGTATTTAGTACCACTGGCCTCTTCGTGTCCACGCATTCTAAACGTTTGAAATTCCAATAAAACAGGTCTCGGATTTTCACGAAGTGAAGCCTTTAAATCAGCTACTTTTGTAAATACTTCTAAAATATTATTTCCGTCAATGATATAACTTTCCATACCGTAACCAATTCCTTTATCTGCTAAATTTGCACAACGGTATTGCTCGTTTGTTGGTGTTGAAAGTCCGTAACCATTATTTTCAATGACAAATAAAACAGGTAAATCCCAAACCGAAGCAATATTTAAAGCTTCATGAAAATCACCTTCGCTAGTAGCACCTTCTCCGGTAAAAACTGCGGTAATTTTACCGTTTTTTTGGAGTTTATTGGCTAAAGCAATACCGTCTGCCACACCCAATTGCGGACCCAAATGCGAAATCATTCCAATGATTTTATACTCTTGTGTTCCAAAGTGAAACGAACGATCTCGCCCCTTAGTAAAACCGCTTTTTTTACCTTGCCACTGAGCAAATAATCGCTGTAACGGAATATCTCGTGTAGTAAAAACTCCAAGATTTCTGTGCATGGGTAGAATATATTCATCTCTGTCTAACGCAGATGTAATCCCTACCGAAATCGCTTCTTGTCCAATACCTGAAAACCATTTAGAAATTTTACCTTGACGAAGCAAGATGAGCATTTTTTCTTCAATTAAACGGGGTTTAAGTAAACGAATGTATAAATCAAGAAGTGTCGTGTCGGAAAGATTTTTTCTATCAAAAAGCATAATTTGGGTGTTTTAAAACGCTCCCAAAAGTACAAAAAATAACAAATTCTATTCGTTTTGTGATACTTTTTTATAAAACGTTTTCGCGACTGTTAATAACTTTCAATTTTGCATAACAAAATATTTATTTACATTTGTATTTACAAGCACTCAACTCACTTTGAGTTATTAACAAACAATAATTTAATATGCAAAAAATTCCTAGTGTTGACTTGCGTGATTTCCTATCGGATGACCCGGTACGCAAACAAAAATTTGTAAATGAAATCGGAAAAGCTTATTCAGATATAGGGTTTGTAGCCCTTAAAGGTCATTTTTTAGATGATCGTTTGGTGGATGAATTATATAGCGAAGTGCGAAACTTTTTCACACTTCCAGTTGAAACAAAATCCAAATATGAAATCCCCGGAATTGGTGGGCAACGTGGTTATGTTTCTTTTGGTAAGGAACATGCAAAAGGTCGTTCGGCAGGTGATTTAAAAGAATTTTGGCACTTTGGTCAATATGTAAGTGAAGGTTCAAAATATGCCGGAGAATATCCTGATAATGTTGAAGTTACAGAACTTCCAAAATTTAATGAGGTGGGTAAAGAAGCCTATCAAATGTTGGAAAAAACAGGTGTTTATGTGTTGAGAGCTTTAGCTTTGTATTTAGGTTTAGATGAATTCTATTTTGATAAATACATCAAAGACGGAAACAGTATTTTACGTCCGATTCATTATCCTCCAATTACAGATGAACCAAAAGATGCCGTTCGTGCAGCGGCTCACGGCGACATCAACTTGATTACCTTATTGATGGGAGCACAAGGTAAAGGATTACAAGTGCAAAACCACAACGGCGATTGGATTGATGCGATGGCAGAGCCGGATGAATTGATGATTAATGTGGGCGATATGTTATCTCGTCATACCAACAATAAATTAAAATCGACTATTCATCAAGTAGTGAATCCGCCAAGAGAATTATGGGGAACTTCACGTTATTCCATTCCATTCTTCATGCATCCTGTAAGCGACATGCGTTTGGATGTTTTGGAAGATTGTATTGATGAAAATAATCCAAAATTATACGAAGACATTTCTGCAGGAGAATTTCTTCATGAACGTTTGGTTGATTTGGGATTGATTAAGAAGTAAATTTTATTAACTCATAATAGAAAGACATTGAGTTTTGGCTTGATGTCTTTTTTGATTTAAAGTTACTGAGTTACTGAGATACTGAGTTGCTGAGTTTTTTTCTCAGTTACTCAGATACTCAGCTTCTCAGCCACTCAGATAAATGGACCTAAACGAACAACTCAAAAAACTCTTTCCAGACCATCAACCTTCCAACGAACCGGAACAAGTTGATGATACGCCACACGAATTATATGTTCAAAAAGAACCAATGATTTGTCAGTACGAAAAACGAAAAGGCAAACCTACTACCATTATTTCAGGTTATGATGGAACCGATGAAGACTTTAAAATCTTAGCCAAAGAAATAAAAAGCAAATTTGCCGTAGGCGGAAGTTTCAAAGACGGCGAAATCATCATTCAAGGTGATTACCGTGACAAAATAATGCAATTTTTAAAAGATAAAGGATTTAAAACCAAACGTGTTGGTGGATGATTTTTGTTTCAAGTTCAAGGTTTCAAGTTATTTTGAATTTACCTTAGAACCTTAGTTCCTCAGCACCTTAGCACCTCAAAAAAATGATACAATCATCCGAATTAATACTAAACCCCGACGGCAGTGTTTATCACATCAATTTATTGCCGGAACAAATTGCTCACGACATTATTTTTGTGGGTGATCAAAATCGGGTAGAAAAAATCACCAAACATTTCGATTCCATTGAATTTACAACCCAAAAAAGAGAATTCAAGACACAAACCGGAATGTACAAAGGAAAAAGAATGTCTGTTATGTCCACCGGAATTGGTCCGGACAATATTGATATTGTGATGAACGAACTCGATGCGTTAGTCAATATCGATTTAAAAACCAGAACCATTAAAGGCAAATTAACTTCGTTAAACATTGTTCGCATTGGAACATCCGGTTCGTTGCAAGCCGATATTCCGGTTGATAGTTTTGTGATGAGTGCCTACGGATTAGGACTTGATAACATGCTTCGCTCCTATTTAATTGATGCGGTTTCCGAAAAAGACATTGAAGAAGCCTTTATTAAACAAACAGATTGGGATTTACGAAAAGGCCGTCCGTATGTGATTAAAGGAAGTAATTCACTAATTAAAAAATTTGAGAGCAATCAGATTAAGAAAGGTTTTACCGGAACAGCAGGCGGATTTTATGGTCCACAAGGACGTGTATTGCGTTTAAACATTCAAGATGCAGAACTAAATTCTAAAATGGATGCATTTAATTACAACGGCATTCAAATGACCAATTTAGAAATGGAAACAGCTGCTATTTATGGCTTAGGAAAATTATTAGGTCATAATTGCTTGTCATTGAACGCCATTATTGCCAACCGTGCAAACGGAACATTTAGCGAAGATCCATACAAAGCGGTGGATGCATTGATTGAATATGCATTGGATAAATTGGCTGAATAATTTGACAATGAGTCTATTTGTCAATGTGTCAAATATCATACAAACAAATATTTCAGAATTTTGTTAATTATTTCAATTTGTTTTCAAAAATTAGAATATGAATTTAATCCTCGAAACCAATCGCCTTCTCCTCCGTCCGCTTGAACTTAGTGATGCCGAAGCCATGTTTGAAATGGATAATAATCCGAATGTTCATACCTATTTATGGCAAAGTCCAACGCAAGACATAAATGAAACCATCAAGATTATTGAAATGGTGCAAATGCAATATGTAGCTAATAAAATTGGTCGCTTTGCTACAATCCTAAAAGAAACAGGTGAATTTATTGGTTGGACAGGAATTAAATTCGTAAACGATCATATTGAAAACGGAAATACCAACTTCTACGATTATGGCTACCGTTTAAACGAAAATTTTTGGAACAAAGGTTATGCAACAGAAGCTTCAATTGCTTGGTTAGACTATGGATTTAACCAAATGAACATTGACAAAATGCACGCTTACACACATGCTCAAAACGGAGCTTCTAACCATGTATTGCAAAAAGTAGGTTTTCAGTTTATGGAAGATTATCCGGATAATGAGAGTGTGATTTGGAAATGGTGGCAACTCTCAAACTCTTAAACTCTTAAACCTTTAAACTTTTAAACCCGATAATGAAAACCATCAAAATAGCCGGCGTACCCGAACATTTCAACTTACCATGGCATTTGTGCCTAGAAAACGGAGAATTTGAAGAAGCCGGAATCGATTTACAATGGACAGATGTTCCCGAAGGAACCGGAAAGATGTGTCAACTTCTTCGTGATGGCGAAACAGATATTGCTGTGATTCTTTCCGAAGGAATTGTAAAAGATATTACTGCCGGAAATCCATCCAAAATAGTTCAAGTGTATGTGGAAAGTCCACTTATTTGGGGAATTCACGTGGATGCAAAATCAAAATATCAAACTCTTTCTGATTTAGAAAATACCAAAGTAGCGATAAGCCGAATGGGTTCCGGTTCACATTTAATGGCAATTGTGAATGCTCAAAATCAAGGATGGAAAACAGATGCTTTAGATTTTGAAATCGTCAACACGATTGATGGTGCGGTTGAAGCTTTATCCAACGGAAAAGCTGATTATTTTATGTGGGAAAAGTTCATGACCAAACCTTTGGTTGACAACGGTACATTTCGTAGAATTGCCGACTGTCCTACTCCGTGGCCATGTTTTGTGATTGCTGTTCGGGAAGAATTACTTCAAACGCATGCACAAACTATTGAACACATTTTAGAAATTATCAATGCCACAACTGCTGAATTTAAAGATATTCCAAGTATTAATCGTACCTTAGCTGAGCGATACAACCAAAAAATTGAGGATATCAACCAATGGTTAAGTCAAACCAAATGGTCACAAAAAAATATAACGCAGGAAACGTTAAACAAAGTTCAAAATCAACTTTTTGACCTAAACCTTATCAATAAAAAAAGTACTTTTGCAGAAATGGTATATTGCTTGTAGTCAATATTTCGTTTTAGTGTAAATGAAAGTATTCGGAACCTATCAATTTCAAGATTTAAAAACGAAATTCCAAGTCAAAAAACCTTGGGATGACGTAATTATTTTTATTTTGAATATATTAATAGCCATACCTTTATTCCTCATTATTCATCTAAACTTAAAAGATCCGGAGTGGCCATTTTCATTTGACAGAATAGTAATTGCCATTCTTTTATTATTAATTATCCAATTGATACTTCGTTTAATAAAAACTGTACTTCTTTTAGGTATCGCGGTTTATTTCATTTTTTTGATTTACGGTACTATTTTTGGGGGTTATGGATTTGCAACTGTTTTTCAGAATTACGGTTTTATGATTTATTCCATGACGGAAAACCCAAATCCGCAAGATATTGTGATTTCAAAATTATTGCCTTTTCCTAACAAAACACAAATCATAAAAGCAATTGACTTTGACAATCGTGAAGTTCGAAATTTTGCTTTAACCGCAACTACATTACACTTTAGAGACATCAAAGGCCAGCAAAAATACCGTAAAATGATACAATGTTTTGCCGTATTTAAAGAAATCCGTAACCGTTGGAATTACGTAAATGACCCAAAAGGACAAGAATATATTGCCTACGCAAGTGAAAGTTTGTTGCATTTTTCGGGAGATTGTGATGACCATGCAATTTTGATGGCTGCTTGTATTCGTGCTATTGGTGGTACACCACGTTTAATTCACACTGGCGGACATATTTATCCGGAGATGTTAGTAGGTCAAAAAGCAGATTTAGAAGCGGCTGTTTATTTGATAAAAGAGGTTTTGTTTATTGACGAAAGTAAAAACAAAGAAATTCATTATCATATTGATGAGCGAGGTCAGATTTGGTTAAATTTAGATTACACAGCAAGATATCCGGGTGGACCATTTATGTCAGAAGAAATTCTAGGTGCATTAACGTTGAATTAGTAAAAGAATTAAATCGTTAAATATTGCTATACGGCAACCCTTTTTTTATATATTTACAACCTATAATTCATTGCAATGAAAAAAATAATATTTCTCTTTTTATTCAGTTTTTGTTTGGTTTCCGCTCAAGATAACCAAAAATTTGATTTAGGAAAAAATGAACTTAAATTTGATGTTTTTTCTATAGTTGCCTTTGGAAAAGTACATCTAAGTTATGAACGCTTTTTATCTGATGATTTTTCAGTAGGTGTGAGTGGTAATTTTAACCAAAGTAAATCCCGTGAAGAAGATTTTGAATTGGGTAAAAATAGAACGTTAGAAGACTATCAAATTATTCCTTTTGTTCGATATTCATTATCTAAAAGTCAAATTCGTTACTATTTTATAGAAGTTTTTGTTTCATCCAACCAAGGTAAATATAGAGAATTGGAGCGATTGGTAGATGAAAATAACAATGGTTATTATGAAGCGGTTCAAAAAGATTATTCCGATTTTGCTATAGGTGGAGCCATTGGACACAAATTTTACATCAAAGAAAAACTGGGTATCGATATTTTTGTGGGAATGGGTAAAAATCTATTCAGCTCCGGCGAAAGTCCGGATTATATTTCCCGAGTAGGTATTAATGTTGGTTATCGTTTTTAATTTTAAAAGTATGAAAAAGTCCATTTTATTTTATATGCTTATTCTTTTACCAATTTTAAATAGTTGCAGTAAAGAGGATGAAGAATTTTACAATGCGGTTTACACTTCTATTCCTAATCTAGTTACTTTAGAAGTAGAAAGTAATTATAATGTCAATGATGTATTGTGGCTAAACACTAATAATTTTAGTCGTTATTTAAATCAACCGAATCAAACCACTCCTTTAGATGTTTTCAAAACAACAAAATCAAATTATTTCGTTTTTACTTATCGTTTAGAAAAGAAAATAAATGAAGTTGATTGGGAAAATGTTTCTGTCGGAAATAATTTTGTAGTTGAAAAAGGTAGAATTACTACCAATTTATATATAACCGGTTATGCCGATTTTAATTCAACTACCAACCAATATGAACACAGGGGCGGAATTAAATTAACACAGCCGGGGCAATATAGATTAGTTTTTTTCGATGGATATAACGGTTCAAATTTTGATTTGATTTCTGATAGTGCCAATAACTTTACGTTTTTAACCATCAATACTTCTGCGGTAAATCTTAGTGGAACTACTTATAATTTTACGGTAAACTAAAACCATTTTTTACGTTTGAAATAGTAAATCATTCCTAAAACTAAGACAAACATAACTCCCAATGTGATGAAATATCCGTTGGGAGCTTTTAATTCCGGTATGTTTTCAAAATTCATTCCATAAACACCCACAATAAAGGTTAATGGAATAAAAACCACAGATACAATTGTCAAGGTTTTCATGATTTCATTCATGCGATGACTTTGGGCAGAAAAATAAAAACTGGAAGCACTCTCTAAAGAACTGATATCATATTCGATTTGATCTAAAAGTTCTAAACTTTTTTGATATAAACGAGAGAAAAAAGTAAAATTTGATTTTTCAATTCCATTAAAATCATCATCTTCTTTTAGGGATTTCAAATTATACAATGAATCTTTTAGTGGAATAATGGAACGTTTTAAATAGTATAAATCTTCACTACACTTTTCAATTCGAACCAAAACATCTTGATTATCATTTACTTTTGCCTCAATTTGCAATTGTTCAATTAGGTCTTCATACTTTTCAATGGTAATATAAAAATTCTCCATTACTGCATCTAACATCAAGAAAAGTAAAAAGTCGTTCTTCTTTTTGCAAACAATACCTGAATTTGTTTTGATACGTTCACGAATGTGGGTAAAAAAATCTCCTCTTTTTTCTTGAAAAGAAACAAGAATATTATCTTTTAAAATAAAACTAATTTGCTCCACACGCACGCTTGCTTCGTCTTTTTCAGGCAAAATAGATTTGATGCTAAAAAACAATGCATTTTCTAAATCTTCCATTCGGGTACGCTTGGCTACATTCAACACATCTCCGGCAATGTAGGCATCAATACCAATGGTTTCAACTACTCTTTTAATTAATTCTACATCATGCAAACCATGTATATTTAACCACTTAACATCATTTGAATGAAGCAATGATTCAATTTCATTTTTCTCAAATTGAAGATCTTTTGTCTCCGTAAATGATTCAGAATTATATACATAAAGTTGCATTTCTACCGGTTGATCTTTGTGTTGTCCGGTATATTCAAAATAGTTAGGT
The DNA here is from genome assembly GCF_000425465.1 of Flavobacterium filum DSM 17961. Lineage (GTDB taxonomy): Bacteria > Bacteroidota > Bacteroidia > Flavobacteriales > Flavobacteriaceae > Flavobacterium > Flavobacterium filum. The sequence goes on from NZ_AUDM01000004.1 coordinate 228,686, forward strand.
TGAACTTTTCTCCCTTTTTTATATTTAAGTCGTTTCACGGTTTTTATTTTTTATAAAAATAAGGGATTTAATTTTTTCATTCTATTTTTACAAAAAATATTTTTTCATGCAAACACTGATTGTAAATATCAAAGAACTGATTCAAATCAGAGAAAAAGGAATTCATATGGTTTCCGGTAGCGAAATGGCAACATTACCTATGCTAAAAAATGCATTTCTATTATTGGAAGATGATGTAATTGTTGATTTTGGTGAGATGAAAAATTGTCCAACGCTTTCTGAGGCAAAAATTATTGATGCAACAGGAAAAGTTGTTTTACCCACTTGGTGCGACAGTCACACCCATTTGGTATATGCCGGCAATCGCGTACAGGAATTTGTAGATAGAATCAATGGTTTAAGCTATGAAGAAATTGCCATTAGAGGTGGCGGCATTTTAAATTCCGCTCAAAAACTCAATGCAACCAGCGAAGAAGAAATTTACGAACAATCAAAAGTTCGCTTAGAAGAAGTCATGAAATTGGGCACCGGAGCTATCGAAATTAAATCCGGTTATGGTTTGACGGTAGAGGGTGAACTGAAAATGCTTCGTGCTATTAAAAAATTAGCAGAAAACTATCCCATCAAAATAAAAGCTACCTTTTTGGGAGCTCATGCTTTTCCGAAAGAATATAAAGAAAATCATTCCTGTTATATCGATTTAATAATCAATGAAATGTTACCGAAAATAGCCAAAGAAAACTTAGCCGATTACATTGATGCATTTCTCGAAACCGGTTATTTTTCGGTGCAAGAAACAGAACGCATTATGGAAGCGGGAAAAAAATATAGTTTACAAGCCAAGATTCATGTCAATCAATTCACTGCCATCAACGGTATTGCAGCATGCGTAAAACATAACGCTTTGTCGGTAGATCATTTGGAAATTGTAACCGATGAAGATATTGAAGTGCTCAAAAACACCCAAACAATGCCGGTTGCCTTACCTTCGTGTAGTTATTTCATCAGTATTCCCTATACCCCAGCTAGAAAAATGATGGAAGCCGGATTGCCATTAGCCCTAGCAACCGATTATAATCCCGGAACAACTCCTTCCGGAAACATGAATTTTGTAGTCGCAACCGCTTGTATTAAAATGAAAATGACTCCAGAGGAAGCGATTAATGCCGCAACAATTAATGGAGCGTATGCGATGGGCATTTCAGACACACATGGAAGTATTACCAAAGGTAAAAAGGCCAACATTATCATTACTAAACCCATTCATTCATTTTATCAATTGCCCTATGAGTTTGGGAGTAATTTGATTGAAGAGGTCTTTATTGAAGGTTATAAAATTTAGTTATAAACACTTAAAACCATTAAGAAATTAAAAGGAAAACCTTAATGAAACTTAATTTCTTAATGGTTTAAAAAACTGATTGAATAGTCAAAATTTTAATTTTTCCAATCTCAAGCTTATACCTTTTCCCTTATCTTTACCACTCAAATTAAACCATGAGTCCTACCCTACTTTCTTCGCCATTGCAAGGTTTCACCGATTTTCGTTTTCGGAATGCGTTTCATCATTATTTTGGTGGAATTGATACGTTTTATGCTCCCTACATTCGGTTGGATGGAAAATTGGTCATCAAAAATTCCTACCAACGTGATTTGCAACCCGAAAACAACAAAGTCTCCGAATTGATTCCGCAAGTAATGACGAATGATGCCGATGAGTTTTTGTTTGTCGTGAAATACATTCAAGAGTTGGGTTACAAAGAACTCAACTGGAATTTAGGTTGTCCCTATCCGATGGTGACCAAAAAAGGAATGGGTTCCGGGTTGATTTGCGAACCTCAGCGGATTGATCATATTTTAAACCGTGTGCACAAGGAAACCGACGTCATTGTTTCCATGAAAATGCGAATGGGCTACGAACATCCCGAAGAAATTTTAGATGTTTTCCCCATTTTGGATAAATATCCAATTAAAAACATTGCCATTCACGCCCGAATTGGTAAGCAATTGTACAATGGCGGTGTGAATTTAGAAGCCTTTCAACGCTGCACCGAAAATACACGACACAAACTTTATTACAACGGCGATATTAATTCTGTTGCCAAGTTTAAAGAAATGCAAGAACGTTTCCCGAGTATTGATCATTTTATGATTGGTCGCGGTTTGATTGCCGACCCGTTTTTGCCAAGTATGATTAAAAACAACACCACAGAATACCCAACCAACCGTTGGCAAATCTTCAAAGAATTTCACGACACGATTTACCAAGAATACGATGCTGCTCTTTCCGGCCCTACGCCTATCAAAATGAAAATGTTAGGTTTTTGGGAATACTTTTCCACTTCCTTCTCCAACCCACAAAAGACGTTAAAAAAGATTAAAAAAGCTCAAAATCCGAAAAGTTATGTGGAGGCGGTGAAGGAGATTTTTGGTGGGGAAAAGTAAACGCTAGATTTTTATTTATATCTGAAAAGAAAAAAGGAATTAATTTAAGATTTACTTTTTACATTTGCATCATGTTACTATATTTAGACATAGATGGAGTGATGGTACCTGCCAACGCATGGCGAAAACCGGAAATTTTAGAAGACGGTTTCCCTGCGTTCAGTTCAAATGCCGTTCGGTCGCTTGATAGAATTATTGCTAGTTCAAGTGCCAATATTGTATTGACCACCTCGCACAAATACAAATACACGTTGAAAGAATGGAACAACATTTTTAAACGAAGAAATATCAACGTAAATAAAATCACGCGACTTCCAAAGAATCCGAATCATTTGAATCGAAAAGAAGAACTTTTGCAATGGTTTAACACGAAAAATGTGGATGAAAAATTCATCATCATTGACGACGATAAATCGCTGAACGGATTGCCCGACTTTTTAAAAAGTAAATTAATCCAAACAAGCGGTTCAGTTGGTTTAACTGAAAGTCTCGCCGATGAAGCGATAGATAAAATTAAAATGTATTAAATTTATACATTCAAAATATGAAAAGTTAATTGGATATTTTTTCAGTTAACTTTTTTTATTAATGAAAATGTTAGGTTTTTGGGAATACTTTTTCACTTCCTTCTCCAACCCACAAAAGACGTTGAAAAAAATTAAAAAAGCTCAGAATCCAAGAAGTTATGTGGAGGCGGTGAAGGAGATTTTTGGTGGGGAGAAATGAGATTATGATAAAATATAAATAATATGAATAAAATTAAATCACATTTAGTATTTGCCTGTTTATTTACTCTTTTAAGCTGTAATAAAATTATAAAAGAAGAAAATAATATTGACATTGTAAAAAGAGATATTATTGTAAAAAAATACGATTTATTAAATTTCCATAATTTTGATAAACCAATACTTTTATCAATTGATGAATTTTTTGATGGAAATAATGATGAAGGTTCAATCGCTTCAAATTTAATCAAAAAACCAAGCGTTTCAGAATATTATAAAACTTTGAAAAAATTATCTGAAAACCCTAAAGTTAATGCTTCTTATGTTAAGTTAAATGAAGTTATGATTTATGATAATGGAAAATTAAATGATAACGAATGGTTTTATTCTGATATGATATACATAATTGGAGATTTAACAAAAGAAGAAGTAAAAGAAGCTATAAAAAATTTAAAACCTGATGAAGTTGAATATGATTATGAAATGATTAATGAAGATATATTCAAAAAATATTTCAATAAAAAGATAATTTATATTTGGTGGGATTAATCGAGTTTAGAATACCACTTTTCATTTTTAAACAAACAAAAAAAATCTAACAAATTAGCAAATAATCCTGCTCTTTCCGGCCCCACGCCTATCAAAATGAAAATGTTGGGTTTTTGGGAATACTTTTTCACTTCCTTCTCCAACCCACAAAAGACGTTGAAAAAAATTAAAAAAGCTCAGAACCCGAGGAGTTATGATGAGGCAGTGAAGGAGATTTTTGGTGGGGAGAGGTAATTGTAAAATTTGATTTAAATTTATTTTCTTAAATCTTGAGAAAAAAATGTTTATTTTTCCTTAATTATTTTACTTATAAATTACATAAATGTTGTTTATATTTGATGTTATACCAGTTGGCAGTAATTATATCCCAAAATTTTGCAAAAACATAAAATAGAGTGAAATTATGACAATGCAAGCTAAAGAAATAATTGAATATAGAGGCGAAAATTACACGATGAGTAATTTGCCTTTAAATCAATTTATTGAAACAAACAAACTTAAGTTTGAAGCACATACAACCGCTCATTGGAGAGGTTATCAAGGATATTGGAAATTATCAGATGACAAATTATACATAATTGACATAGAAACTTCAAATCAAAATTACTTTGAGGTTTTTAATACAAATGAACCCGTTTTTGCAAATTGGTTTTCAGGAATAATTCAAATCGGATTAGGAAAAGCCATTTATAATGACTTTTCAAGTTATCATGAAAATTATCTTTGGCTGAACTTTGAAAATGGGCACGTTATTGAAAAAAGGATTTCTTGTTTCATTAATTCAGAAGAAAAAATAAAATTTGGTAAATATAAAGACAAGTCAATTATTGAAGTTCTAAAAGGACAAATCAATAGCACATTCAATAGAGATTACTTGTTAAAAGAATATTTAAACGAGGTTATAAATTTTTGCATAAATAAAGATTTTAACAAAAAAATTATAGTTCCACACTTCGAAATAACTGACCAAATAAGAAAAACTATAGATGACGTTAGAAATCATTCGTTCAATTCTTTAATAACAAAAAATTTCTTTGCAATAGAAAAACATTTCTACATAAATCAAGATGAAAATGATTTAGAAGAAACAGAACATTTTTCAAATATCTTAGAAAAAATTTTAACGTCAGATTATCGAATTATGAGAACATTAAGTCATAAGAATTGCATTAATTGTGATATTTCTGAAAAAACAAATCTAATTAATCCTGACATTAATTATTTGGATTGGGCTATAAAAAACGTAGATGTATTTGCAATCCCTCCACATTTATTAAAAATTGAAAAATTAAAATTCTTATCTAATTTCATTGTTAAACGTTTAAACTCAACAATTTTTGAGTATTCACCTAACTTGACCGACTTTAAATTAAACTTTAATGTAGAAACTTTAAAATTAAACAATGAAAAGTTCGAAAAAATATATGGTGTAACTTACGACGAAGTCCAAAATAATTATTTCTTAGACTTAAATGTAAAATCAAATTCTGAAAAATTCGGTCATTTTCTTGATGAAAATTTTGAAGAAGAATATGAAGATTACGATTACGAAGATTATGATTACGATAGACGTAGTTATTCAGAATATAATGGTGTGTATGGTTTTGATGATGATACAATAAATTCTGCTTTTGAAGGCGACCCTGAAAATTATTGGAATATTGACTAAATTTATTTTAAGTGTAATATGCAAAATGAAAATTCTGATTTAATTAAATCTCTTAATTTTTTCAAAGATAAATCAATCTACAACATCCAAGAACTAACAACTTGGATAAGCCAAAACAAAGGTTTGTTTGAAGAATTCAATAAAAAAAAGTTTAATAAAATTAATAGAAATGGTGATTTGCCTACATGTAGTGAAATAAAAAACTTCACAAATGATTATTATAATGACTTTTGTAAATTATATAACAGTATAAGTTATTTCACTGATTTAATAAAATTCGCTTCAATTACAGAATCTGAACTAAATCTATATGAAAATATAAAGGAAAAAGAAAGTGAATTAAAAAAGTGGATTATCAGAAAAGAAAAACTTGGAACAAAAGATTTATGTATTTTTACTTGGGATTATTTTGACGATGATGAAAAAATATTAGAGCAAAAATATTTTAATATTACACCATTACCTTATGAAAATATTGCAATAAATCTTTTAACTCATGAATTTAAAAGCATAATTCATTTTTGCAAAATCTTCACCGAATTATATTACGTTAGAAAACCCCACCTCCACTAAGTCTTCTTTAATAGTAAACTACTCTGCAAATATCGCTTATATTAGCTGATATTCTTCCTTCTTCAGACACGAGAGCTTTACTCAGCTCTTCTAGCGTCTGGACTTCGCAGCAAATAAAAGATTGAAAAATCCTAATAATACTTTATATTCCCCAGCTCGTGCGAGCGTCTCTCTCATACCCACAAACAAAATCACCAATTCACTATCTCAGAAAAAACAAACTTCTAAATCAATTTTCAAAATATATTTTCTTAACACCCACCTTTTCGCGGAGTTCTTTTATACATCACTTCACCCTCTCTTTCCACATAATCACCCGACACGATTGGATAAGCATACTTTGGAGCATGCGATACATTTTTACTCTTTAGGCTAATTTTGTCGTTTACTTTAAGCATTCGTAAAAGGTCAAATTCTCTTTTTAAGTTCAAACTGTTTTTACCGGGTTGTTCAATGCCAAAAGAAAGAATGTAATCTTCCCCTTCGATTTGAACCATTACGCCAAAACCGAGTCTAGAACCTTCAGGGAGAGATAAAGAAGTGACAACTGCTTCCATAGTAGTATTATTCTTAATGGATGGCATGATTTTAGCTTCAGCAGCATACACTTTTTGGCCGGCGGGTGAAGCTTCCCATTTTTTGAAAGCCATCCCATCCGGACTTGCCTCCCATTTTTTCAATTCTGCTTTTATTTCTTCCGCTGAAAGGGGCTTTTGTTTTGACTTATTAGAAGTCTCCGTTTTAATTTCATTACTGGCAATCTTGTCGTTGTTGAACTGAGTAAAGCTAAACACCAGTCCGCCAACTATTACCAACGTAAGGATGGATATTGAAATGATTTTTTTCATGTTATTAATGGATTAAATACTATTTTTTTTCTTATAACTACTGACAACAGACAACAGACAACTGTTAACAGACAACCGACAACAGTTAACACCCATCCATCTTCACACTCAACTTTCCATCCACATACGAAAGAATAAACGGAATTTTTTCTAACGTGCAACGTGGTTCAATCGTAAATTGAATATAGCCATACACTTCAAAATTTTCGTTGGTTAGGACTTTTAACGATTGTTTGTAATGCGTGTTTTGGCGAACCCATTTAACGTAACCTTCGTTTTCATCCACTTTTGATAAAGGGGTTTCGATGATGGCTCCATTAGTTTGTAGATGTTGCGGTTCAGTAAGCACAATCGTAAATTTTCCTGTAAAAGAACCGGGTTCTGTTGGTGAAACAAAATAGCCATCCTTCTTTACATTCATTTGGATGGAAAGTAAATGTTCCTTATCGTTTTGTTTGTCAACGCGAACGATAGCAGTGTAAAGCGGATCTTCCCGCACCAAATCATCGCTAAAATGAGTTTGTCCAACAAACACGCTGTCAACCGCTTTGGTGTTTTGAGCCATGTCTTGTGAGTTAACTTCCGCACAATTGTAATTGAACGAAAGTAGTAATAAGCCAAAAAATAAATTGTTGTTCATGATTGATGATTTTAAAGATTTTTAATTAAAATTGATTCTATAATTACCGTTACCACGGTCCGATTCTAGTAACATTCACAAAGGCATTGTTTTCAAAACGATACGCTCCTTTAAACCCTACAAACCAAAGTCGTTGTTGTCGGTCTTGGTAGACTTGAAAAGGGAAAGGTAAAAAATTACCTTCTTGCTTTTGTTGGTCTTGGTTAACTTCAAAGGGCAATACTGTATGATCGGTTATTTTAATTTTAGCTTCAATTTTCTGAAATGTTTTGCCGTCATAATTATAGATATCACTCTTTTTCGCAGTAAACCAAATCGTACCGATATTATCTTCAAAAATGCAGCCTACTCCTACATCCTTACCTAATAATTTTTCAGTGATGCTTTTAAACGAAGTCCCATCGTAGAGAAAAAGTCCGTTCACGGTGGAAATCCAAAACGTCCCATCTGCTCTTTCAATAATTTGATTTACAAAATTGGAAAGCGATTGGTCTTTAGCTGAAATGTTCGTTAATGTATTTCCGTCAAACCTATACGCTCCGCCATTGGTTGCAAACCACATATTGCCTTTGCTATCTTCGGTAATGGAGTGTATCATTTTAGAAGTGCTAACGCCAAAGTTTGGATTTACTTTTCCTTCCGGAATTTCAAAAGGTGTAAATGCTTTGCCATCAAAAGTAAAGACACCATGTGTAGTTCCAACCCAAAGTGTTCCTTTTGAGTCCATTAGCATGCTCCAAAGTCCGCCGGTTATCAGAATATCTTTTTCATGATAATTGGTAAAATACGTTCCGTCATATTTCGCAATTCCACCCCCATAGCCAATCCAAATCACACCCATTTTATCTTCAAGGATAACATGTACCGTTACTCCCTGTCCAATACGGTTTTTAAGATCAAAATAAACAAGTCCATTTTTGTCTTTTCGACAGAGTCCGCTTTGTGTGCCAAACCAAAAATTTCCCTTACTATCTTGAAAAACAGTACGAATCACGCCACTGATTTGGTTTCCTTGGTAATCTTTGTCATGGATGTCAACTCTATACTCGGGTAAAGTTTCTGCTTTTAAACTAATACTATTGGCATGTATTTTCGTTTGTTCCGGTATGAATTTTAATGCTGTAGCGTGTTTTTCAATTTGCCCGGCACACGATGTAATACCCAAAAAACATATTGATAAAATAAATGTTTTTAGTAGAAGATTATGTAATTGCAAGTATTTCATTATTGAATTCATATTGTAATAAAGTTTATTTACGATAAAGTTGCTCTATCCGAACAAACTTGATGTAAAACTAGTCCAATCAATTGTTTAAAATGCAAAAAAAATGTAAAAGAAGTGTCAACTGTTTTAAAAAATCACAAAATTGTATGTTATTTGCACCACTTATGAATCAACGAAAAATATATTTTTACGGTAGTGTTTTGATTGCCATTTCATCTGCTTTACTTCTTGTCACTTCTCAGAATAATAAGGAAGCATTTACAGCATTGACAAAAATTGCCTTGCGAGATGTGGGCAATAAATTGTTGTTAGCCAATGGTGATAGTACTTCACTCATTTTACCGGTAAAGAAAATAGAACAGTCAAAGTACCAACTTTCCTTTGAAAAAGAACTAATCATTCATCCGGACAGTTTAGTTTCCATTGTAGAAAAAAGTTTCAAAAAAGCTAATCTCTCACCACTTTATCAAATAGAAGTGAAACAATGTCAAGATTCTGAAGTGTCCTATAGTTATAAAAAAAGTAATGCGTTAATTCAAGATATTATCCCGTGTAGCGGAAGGATAATACCAAAAAAATGCTATTCAATTGAAGTACAATTTTTAAATGTAAAAACCAATACAACACAATACTATTGGATAGGTTTACTTATTGTTAGCCTAATTTCATCTTTTGTTTTCTTCCCCAAAAAGAGAGAAACGAAACAACTTGATTCCACTAACGAACGTTTTATTCCATTGGGCAAATTTCAGTTTTATCCTGAAGAGAGTAAATTACTATTGGCCTCAAATGAAATCGGTCTTTCCAAAAAAGAGGTGGAATTGCTTTCGCTATTTATAGAAAATCCCAACAAAATCATCAAACGAGAAGAACTCTCAAAAAAAGTCTGGGAAGATCACGGTGTTTTTGTGGGGAGAAGTTTGGATACGTATATTTCCAAATTACGTAAAAAACTGAGTGAGGATGAAAGCATTAAGTTGACCAATGTGCATGGGATTGGGTATGTTTTGGAGGTGAAAGAAACTAATTCTTAATTGGAACGCGGATCCCGATTGTTATCGGGACGGATTGCTTTGCAAACGCTGATCTTCACAGATTTTGATAGCTTCGCTATAAAGGATAAAAAGCAGATTCATTACTTATAATCTAACAGTATTTTACCACGTCCTATCTCCCCTCTCCTTTGGAGAGGGGTCGGGGGTGAGGATAAAAATCTACCTCGTAAAAACCAACCTATCCCCTTTACTCAAATTCGCATCAAATGCATAGCCTTCGTAGTTAAAACCTTTTAAATCATCAATGGTTTCCGCATTGGTATCAATGATATATCGCACCATCATCCCTCTCGCTTTCTTAGCAAAAAAGCTAATCATTTTTAATTTCCCGTCTTTGTAGTCTTTGAATTCGGGTGTGATGACGGGGACTTTTAAAGTTTTTACATCCACTGCATCAAAATACTCGTTACTGGCTAAATTGATAAAAAGTTCGCCTTTTTGGAGTTCGCTGTTCAATTGCTTGGTGATTTTGGCTTTCCAAAATTCGTAGAGGTTTTTGCTTTTTCCTATCGGAAATTTAGTTCCCATTTCCAATCGATACGGTTGCATCAAATCCAGTGGTTTCAACAAACCATACAAGCCGGAGAGAATACGGAGTTTGTCTTGCAAAACATCAACTTTTTCAGTCGGTAAAGTATGAATGTCTAAACCGATATATACATCTCCATTAAATGCATAAATCGCTTGACGTGAGTTTTGCGGAGTAAAATTATCTAAATCCCGTTCTTGGTTGCGTTGCCAATTCAAATCGGCCAATTTATCAGATATGTCCATCAATTCCATCAATTGCTTTGGCTTTTGCTTTTTTAATAGCTTATTGATTTGTTGAGCTTCTTTCAAAAAACAAAATTGTGTGGCTTTATCCACCGGAATGGGCGATTCGTAATCCAATGATTTGGCTGGCGATATAACGATTTTCATATTTGTATCATTTGTTTTCTCGTAGAGACGCAAAGTTTAAAATACATTCTCAGCGACTTTGCTTCTTTGCGAGAAAATTATTTTTTATATTTTAGAATATCAGAAATGAATTCAAAAATACAAATTGATTCCCGAAAATCATATACGTAAAAATGGAAAGTATTGATTTGATTATCAATGAAAGTTATATCGTTTATTCATGCACTTAAACGAAAAAAATAGGGTTTACTATTTAGCTTTTATACATTTGAATGTAAAAAGTCTAAAAATGAGAAGATTACTGCTTAAATTAGTTGTGCTTTTTTTACCTTTCATCAGTCTGGGACAAACCCATTTTGAAGAACAGTCTACTGCGTTTGTTTCCCAGAATGAATTAAAAGGAAATGTAATTTTACACAATAGTGAAAAAATAAGAGAAGCTAAAAATAGTGGAATGCATCTTCAATCCTTTTCAGTGAAACCCTTACAAGCTGAGTTTTCAGATGAAATCAAATCATTAGAAGTAGAACGTATTGAATTGAAAGATAATCACTGCTTAATTCAGTTTAATGCAGCCGGTTTTTGTGGTTATTCCTATTTGGGAGAAATTCAAATTGTTGGAGACACGCTGAATTTGATTTATCAAGGTTATGGCTCCTCCACGCTTGGAAGTTGTCGATATACATTCCAATATGAAGTAAAAAAAGAGCAGAATGCAGCCATGCTCAATTTAAAATTCATCATGATTAACGGCAATACGGCAACCAAAAAAGAATTAAGCAAAAAATTTGTGAATTAATTCCAATACCAAATCAAATTGTTCTTTCTTGGTCAACGTAGAATTATCAATTTCAATGGCATCTTCAGCTTTTACCAGAGGAGAATCCTCACGATGAGTATCAATGTAATCGCGTTCTTCAACGTTTTGAAGTACCTCATCATAGGAAACATTTTGTCCTTTATCCACTAATTCATCAAAACGCCGTTTCGCACGCGTGTGAGCACTTGCAGTCATAAACAACTTCAATTCCGCATCCGGAAAAACAACGGTTCCAATATCACGACCATCCATTACAATTCTTTTGTTTTTACCCATTTCCTGTTGCTGTTCTACTAATTTAGAACGCACTTCTGAAATTTCAGCAATTTTACTCACCAATCGTGAAACTTCAATCGTTCGGATTTGCATTTCTACATTGACATTGTTCAAAAACATTTCTGCAAATCCTAATTCAGGATTAAATTGAAAATGCAATTTGATTTCCGGTAATTTTTGAATCAATCCTTCTTTATTCAAAAAATCTTCTCCAACCAACTGATTTTGCATAGCAAAATAAGTCACCGCACGATACATTGCTCCGGTGTCAACATAAACATAACCTAAATGTTTGGCAAGCTGTTTAGCTAATGTACTTTTTCCTGTGGAAGAAAATCCGTCAATGGCAATGGTAATGTTATTCATGTTTTTAAGGTGCTGAGGTGATAAGTTACTGAGGAACTAAGGTTCACCCTCATTTTCTTTTTTCTATTCTCTATTCTCTATTCTGTATTCTCTATTTTCTATACTCTATTCTCTATTTTCTATACTCTATTTTCTATACTCTATTTTCTATACTCTATTTTCTATACTCTATTTTCTATACTCTATTTTCTATACACCAATCAACCTTACTGCAAATTAATCATCAATCCAAACAAGCTCATATTGGCCGCAACAGTATAACGGGAATACGAATAATCAAAACGTATTTTATTCATTCGCAAACTAAAACCGGCAGAAATTCCGGAGAAATGACGTTGTTCTTCGATTCTCAATTCTTCTGCTCGTCTGAAATTATACCCAAGACGAAGATTAAAAGCTTTTCCGGGGAAAAATTCAGCTCCTAAAATCACGTGACGCAAAGCATTATTAAAAAACGAAACTTTTTCCTTTTGTTCACCCCCATCCAATGTTCCTTGAGCACGTGCCGGATTAGAAAAAGCGATGTTCCATTGTTGCAAATTTTCAAGTGTAATGTGCCATCGAATCGGAACATTTTCAACTTTCTGTGATATTCCGGCTATGATTTCAAAAGGTAGTTTTTCCTGCGTTCCAGCATAGGTTGTAAATTGTGTCCCAAAATTACGCACCACAAATGCATAATTGATATCATTTCTATCATCAATATAAATAGCTCCAACATCAATTGCACCACCAAAAGAATGATAACTTTCAAGGGTAGACGTAATTAGCTTAGCATTTGCACCAATAAAAAGATTGTTTGTAACAGCATAAGAATAACCAAATGAAAGTGCGGCTTCGCTACCCGTAAAATCAGCAGTGCGTTGACCATTTTCGTCGTATCCTTCAAAATTACCGTAATTCACATAGTTAACACCCGCATGAAAAGTTTGCAAATGCCGATCGTAAGTATAAGCATAAGCTGCGGTTCCATACGTAACTTCTCCAAAATATTTTCCGTAGTTAACAGAGAGATGATTATGCATTTCATCATTAATCGAGGCTGGATTGAAAATGGCTGCATTCACGTCATAATCATAATGTGTGATGACTTTTCCACCCAATGCCGCTTGTCTGGGTGATGTGACCAAACTCAAAAATTGATATACCGATTGACCGCCAATTTGACCATAATTTACAGTGAAAAGAAATAGAAAAAAAAAGGTTAAAAAGGTTTTAATCATTACAGTTACAACTCAATTGGCTTTAAGATAACGCTAATGCGAAGATATTATTTTTTAAGGAGAAAAAATAAACATGTAAAAAATAAAAAATGGTGATAATTACATCACCATTTTTATTTTGACAGTATAATTAATTATAAATTTTTAGCATTTTTGGCTTTTTGATTTGTAATTGCTAGTGCAACAACCTCGCTCATTTCTTTAACGTAATGAAACGTTAAGCCTTCTAAATATTCCGGTTTGATTTCATCAATATCACTTTTATTATCAGCACAAAGGATGATTTCTTTAATATTAGCTCTTTTAGCCGCCAATATTTTTTCTTTAATTCCACCCACTGGAAGTACTTTTCCACGAAGCGTAATTTCTCCGGTCATGGCTAAATTCTTTTTCACTCTTTTTTGCGTTAATACAGAAACCAAAGAAGTTAACATCGCAATTCCGGCACTTGGACCGTCTTTTGGTGTAGCTCCCTCCGGCACGTGAATATGAATATTATAATTGTTTAAAATCTCTTCTTTTATACCAAAAAGTGAAGCGTTCGCTTTAATGTATTCTAAGGCAATAGTAGCCGATTCTTTCATTACATTACCTAAATTTCCGGTTAAAGTTAACGTTCCTTTTCCTTTGGAAATCAAAGATTCTATAAATAAAATATCACCTCCAACACTCGTCCAAGCTAAACCGGTTACAACTCCAGCCACTTCATTTCCTTCTGATTTGTCTCTTTCCAAACGTGGAGCTCCTAATGCTTTAATGATATCTTCATCGGTAACTTTTACATTATACTCTTCTTCCATTGCAACAGCTTTTGCAGCATTACGAATTACTTGAGCAATTTTTTGTTCTAAAGCTCTTACTCCGGATTCTCTGGTATAGCCTTCCACAATTTTTTCCAATTGTTTTTTTCCAATTACCAAATGTTTTGCTGTTAATCCGTGCTCTTTTAATTGTTTAGGTAATAAATGTTGACGGGCAATTTCTACTTTTTCTTCTAATGTATAACCTGACATTTTTATCACTTCCATTCTATCTTTCAAAGCAGGTTGAATAGTTGACATCGTGTTAGAAGTAGCAATGAACATCACTTTTGACAAATCATACCCCATTTCAAGGAAATTATCATAGAATTCTTTGTTTTGCTCAGGATCTAACACTTCAAGTAAAGCAGAAGATGGATCACCATTATGGCTTGCGGATAATTTATCAATTTCATCTAACACAAAAACAGGATTAGAAGTACCTGCTTTTTTAATGTTTTGCAAAATTCTACCGGGCATTGCACCAATATACGTTTTGCGATGACCTCTGATTTCCGCTTCATCACGCAAACCACCAAGAGACATTCTAATGTATTCTCTCCCCAATGCTTTGGCAATCGATTTACCTATTGAAGTTTTACCAACACCCGGAGGGCCTGTTAAACAAATAATAGGCGATTTCATGTCATTTCGCAATTTTAAAACCGCCAAATGTTCAATGATTCTTTTTTTGACATCTTCTAAACCGAAATGATCTTTATCTAAAATTTTTTGAGCTCTTTTTAAATCAAAATTATCTGTTGAAAATTTATTCCATGGCAATTCTAAAAACAACTCTAAATAATTACGAAGTATTCCAAAATCCGGTGATTGCGGATTAGTACGTTGCAATTTTGAAATTTCCTTTTCAAAATGCTTCGCCGTTTTTTCATCCCACTTTTTAGATTTGGCTTTGGCACGCATTTCATCAATTTCCTGATCATAGGAAACTCCACCCAATTCTTCTTGAATGGTTTTCATTTGTTGATGAAGAAAATATTCGCGTTGTTGTTGATCTAAATCGATGCGTACTTTCGATTGGATGTCATTTTTAAGTTCTAACTTTTGTAATTCAGTATTCATGTAACGTAAGGTAGAAAGAGCTCTTTCTTTCAATACGTTCATCGACAAAAGTTTTTGTTTCTCATTTACATCTAAGTTCATGTTCGAGGAAACAAAGTTGATTAAGAAAGACTGACTCTCAATATTTTTGATAGCAAAAGTAGCTTCAGATGGAATGTTTGGACTTTCTTTTATGATTTTGATGGCCATTTCCTTAATAGAATCGATGATTGCACCAAATTCAGTATCAGTAGCACCTGGTCGTTTTTCCTGAACTTCTTTAACCAAAGCATTGATATAGGGTTCCTCTGAAATAACTTTACTAATTTGAAAACGCTTTTTCCCTTGAAGAATAACGGTTACATTACCATCCGGCATTTTTAACACTCGGAGAATTTGAGCAACCGTTCCAATTTGATGAATATCATCTCTTTTGGGGTCTTCTACATCTTCATCTTTCTGAGCTACAACACCAATCACTTTTCCGGCGGCATTGGCATCATTAATCAATTTAATCGATTTATCTCTCCCCGCGGTAATTGGAATTACAACTCCGGGAAATAAAACAGTGTTTCGTAAGGGTAAAATAGGAAGCGAATTGGGTAATTCCTCTTTTGACATTTCCTCTTCATCTTCCGGTGTTAACAACGGAATTAAATCGGCTTCAGTATCAAAATCATGTAATGACAATTTGTCAATCGTGATAATATTGTGGTTTGACATATATATTTAGGGTCAATTTGTCAGGTTAAACTTTTTTCATAAAGGGTAACAAATATAGAGCATCTAATTGATTATGAATAATAAAAACTTACAAAAACGATGAACTACATTTTCACACTTATGAATAGTCAAAATATATGCCATAAAAAAACCGCTTCTTTGAAGAAACGGCTTTAATTATTAATTTTATGAAAAAATTAGTTGATTACATACGATTGTAATTCACTAATTGTATCAACTGTTTGATATAAATTTTGATATTTTACGATTCCGATATCTTTAGCAAACCAATAATAATTTTTATTAACCTCACCTTGAGTGGTTTGAATCAATTCTACTCTTATGATATTTGTATAAGTTGTTGCTCCAATTGTTAACGAAGCATCTTTTTCTAAAATTTTACCAACAATAGATACCGGAGTATTAATGGGTGGAAGTCCAGTAATGGTGGTAGTTTGAGTTAAACTTTGTGTCCAAGTCTGATTAACTTCTAAAAAATCTTTTAATACAATGATTTCTAAAGGCGATACATTTATTGCAGGATTTCCATCAACCGAAGGAATATTAACTTCAGCTCTGTAATAATACACACCATTTGATTTTCTTGTAGTTATCAAGCCTTCAAACGATGAACCCAAAGTAGAAGTTCCTAAAAAGTTTTCATATTTATAATGTGTCTTACTGTCTATTTGTTGTGTTGAAACAATTTTCATTGGACTTTGATCCACACCATCTTGTGCAAAAACCCATTGATTATTAACCGTCATAGGCCAATAATCTCCGGTTGAAACTCCGCCGCCATCACCGCCGCCGCCGCCATTATTTCCACCTCCGCCATTCCCATTACCCGGAACTTGAATAGCAGGATCTAACGGTTCAATATCTGCCGAACAAGAAATCATAAAAACAGAAAAAACTACTAGAGCGACACTAAAAAATCCAATATTTTTCATTTTATTTTATTTAAGTCCCAAATATAAAAAAAACCTAGTCTCTTTTAAATTTTATTTCATAAATTTCAAAAAAGTGTAACATTAAAAAAAGAAGCCGTCTTTCTATCAAATCAACATCAAACTTTTGAATTTAGCTAAAGAAAATATTGAGCAACTGATTTTACTTTGCCAACAAAATAATCAAAAAGCACAATTAGAAGTGTATAATCGCTATTGCAAAGCGATGTATAACGTGGCTCTTCGAATTGTGAAAGATGAACATTTTGCGGAAGATGTGATGCAGGAAGCTTTTTTAAGAGCTTTTCAAAAATTGGAAACATTCAAAGGCGAAGTGGCTTTTGGTGCATGGCTAAAAAGAATCGTTATCAATTTTAGTATCGATTTTTATAAGAAAAATAGTTTTTTTAATCATGATGATTATGAAGCAAAGGCGTATAAAATTGAAGATACAATAGAAGAAGATTCCATGCCTTTTACACAATTAAAAGTACAAGAAGTGATGAATGCCATGCAAAAGCTAAAAGAAAGCTACCGAATGATTTTAACTTTAGTATTAATTGAAGGCTATGATTTAGAAGAAGTTTGCGAAATTATTAATATTAGCTATGCTAACTGCCGAACGACTTTGAGCAGAGCAAAAGAAAGTTTACGTGTACAATTAGCCTCAAAATAAAAGGATTATGAAAGAGAAAAAAGATTCAATCGAACAGTTATTTAGTCAATTAGAAAATCAATGGGATACCGAAACTCCACGGTTAGGTCATACTGATCGTTTTTCGAAAAAACTAAACGCGGAACCGGTTCAAACGAAAAAGAAAAATTGGATACCGTTATCATTGGCCGCTTCACTCCTATTGATTGCCGGAATCATCAGTTTTTATCAACTTAAAGACAATCAGCCAACTAATCAGTGGCAGAATGCATCGGCACAGACCAAAGAAACCCACGACTACTTTGCCTCTGTTGTTGAAAAAGAATTAACCGATTTAAAATCAAAACAAACTCCGGAAACGGAACAAATTATCAATGATGCTCTCACTCAAATGAAAGTTTTTGAGCAAGATTATCAAAAAATCATCAACGAATTACAAAAAAACGGAGACACCAAACAATTGCTTCATGCCATGATTCTGAATTTTCAAACGCGAATTTCATTTCTGGAAGAAGTAATCAAAAAAATTGAAATCATTACTCATCAAAAAAACATCGAAAATGAAAAATCTATATAACCTATTATTTATTTGCTTCATTTCTTTTACAGGATTGGCCACCAATCATAATGGGAAATTTACCAAGCAAAAAACAGTAAAAAAGACTGTGGTTGTTAATTCTGATGCAACATTAGATGTTGAAAATAAATATGGTAACATATTTATAACAACATGGGAAGAAGATAAAATTGACATTGAAGTAATCATTACTGTTAGTGCTGATGATGAAAGTTGGGTAAATGAAAAACTAGCTTCCATTTCGATTGAAATGGGCGGTACAAAAAGTTTATATTCAGCCAAAACAATCTTTGAACGAGTGGGTAATTCATCACGAAGAAACAGTATGGAAGTCAATTATACCATCAAAATTCCAAAAAACGGTAACATAAAAATAGATAATCAATACGGAAATATTATGACTCATGATCTTTTTGGTAGTTCAGATGTTATCTGTAAATACGGTAAAATTTCGATGGGAAAACTGAACAATTCTTCTAATACAATCAAAATTGATTATTGTTCAAAATCTACTATTGATGGAATGAAAAACGCCACTATAAACGCTAAATATTCCGGTATTTCTATCGGTTCATTTACAAATTTAGACCTCAATACCAGTTACACCGATGTAAACGTTCAAAACGGAAATAATTTAAAATATGCCAGTAATTACGGGAAAATTGTTTTGGGAAAAATCCACAATGTTGAAGGTAGCGGAAATTACTTAACCATCAAAATCGATGAGATTGAAAGCAACTTAAAACTTTCCACCAATTATAGTAATTTATCGCTGAATGGTGTTTCAGCAAAGGCAAGTAATATTACGATAAATGCTGGTTACACGAATGTAAAAATCACACACAGTCCTAACTATTTCTTTGATTTTGACGTCTCTACTAAATATGCCAATTTTACAAGTGAAGCCGCATTAGAATATAACGCTAGAATTGAAACGCATTCATCTAAATCGTATAAAGGCTTTTATAAAAAAAGTGGTGGAAACAAACTTTCAATTAACTCCAATTATGGAAATGTAAATTTATCTGTTAGCAATTAAAACAAAACTCATTATGAAAAAACTATTTATCATTTGTACATTTTTGTCCGTTTCAACTGCTTTTGCACAATGGGGACAAGAAAAAATTAAAGGAAACGGAAATATCGTAGCCAAAAACATTACCACATCTGATTATGACGAAATAGGTGTAGCCGGGGCTTTTTATGTCACTTTAATTGAAGGTAATGAAGGTAAAATTACTTTAAAAGGTGAAGAAAACTTACTTGAATATGTAATTATTGAAACCAATGGCGATGAATTAAAAATCAAAACCGAAAAAGGATTTAATCTTCAACCCTCAAAAGGGAATAAAATTGAAATCACTATTCCGGTTAAATCGATATCATCAGTTAGTTTAGCCGGTTCGGGTGATATTATTTCTTCTTTTACCCTAAAGTCTGATCAATTCAAGATGTCTTTGGCGGGTTCTGGTGATATAAAATTAGCCATTGATGCTAAAAATGTAACCGCTTCTTTAGCTGGTTCTGGAGACATTAATCTTAAAGGAATTTGTTCAGATTTTGAAGCTAGCTTAGCTGGTTCAGGTGATATATATGCTCTTGATTTAGTTTCTCAAAACAGTAAAGTTAACGTTTCGGGCTCTGGAAATATTTCAACCAATTGTACAGAATTTATTGAAGCTCGGGTTTCCGGTTCAGGTGATATAGAATACAAGGGAAAACCTAAAAAAATTGATACAAAAGTGGCAGGTTCTGGTAAAATTAAGATGATTTAGAAAATTTATTATCTGACACGAATTTCACGAATTGGCACGAATTAATCTATTCAGATTAGTGCAAATTAGTGAAATTCGTGTTCTTTTTTGAAGTAAAATCTACTACTTAAGAGCTATTCTATTAAGCTATCACACTTCTGAAACTTGATTTTTTGGCACACGTAGCAACAATAATAATCCTGCTACAAAGAAAACCATAAGAAAAACAATCGCATTTCGCATACTTCCGGTGATTTGATCGATTGTTCCGTAGATTGCCATTCCAATCACAATTCCGATTTTTTCAGCAACATCATAAAAACTAAAAAAGGAAGCTGTATCTTCGGTTTTGGGTAAAAATTTAGAATAAGTTGAACGAGAAAGTGCTTGAATTCCTCCCATCACCATTCCCACAAAACCAGCAGTCACATAAAAATGAATGGGTTCGGTTACAAAATAAGCAAACACACAAATAATGGCCCAAATGGCGTTGATCACAATCAACGTTCGAATATTACCAAACATTTCTGATGCTCGAGAAGTCAATGTTGCCCCTATTACTGCAACCAATTGAATTACTAAAATACTAATAATTAATCCCGTTGTTTTTTCACTATCTGTTGACCAATTGATTTCTTGTTCTCCAAAATAAGTAGCCACTAACATCACAGTTTGAACCGCCATACTATACACAAAGAAAGCAACCAAATAGCGATAAAGCCTTAGATTATGATATAACTGACTTTGTACTTTTTTTAATTCTTTAAAACCATTAAAAATGACATCTTTAGTAATTTTATCTGCATTTTTATTTCCTTTTGGCAAGAACCAAAACGCATATTGAGCAAAAAGAATCCACCAAATTCCGGTCATCGCAAAAGCCATTCGCATCGCATCTAGTGCTTCTTGCCCCTCTTTACCTAAAATGATGTATAAATTTAAAGCGAGTAATATAACACTTCCTATATATCCCATAGAATAGCCTTTGGCACTCAAACTGTCTTGTTGTTCTTTGTGAGCAATATCAGGCAAATAGGAATTATAAAATACCAAACTTCCCCAAAAACCTATCAATCCAAAGAAAAAGCATACAATTCCAAAGTAGATATTATCAGCCGTAAACCAATACATTCCAATACAAGACAAAGCACCTAAATAGCAAAAGAACTGCATAAATCGTTTTTTATTTCCTGCAAAATCGGCAATACCGGATAGAATTGGAGAAATAAATGCAACACATAAAAAGGCAAAAGCGGTCACAAAACTAATTAAAGCTGTACTTTTAAATTCGTAACCCATAAAAAGCACATTCGGATTATCTTTCGGAAATAAAAATCCATAATAAAGCGGAAAAATAGAAGACGAAATCACCAACGGATAAACCGAATTCGCCCAGTCATAAAACGCCCATGCATTTAAAAGTTTACTACTTCCTTTTTCAAGTGTTGCCATAGTTGAAATTTTTGGTCATAAAAAAAGCTGCTCTTTTAAGAACAGCTTCGAAGATACTATTTTTTTATTTGAAAACAACTCCGTACTTAGCTGCTTCTTTTTTTGCTTCGGGAATCCAATTGGTTAAATTTGAAACACGAGTGTCATGTGATGGATGCGTACTCATAAATTCCGGTGGTGCTTGTCCACCAGAAGCCGCTCCCATTCTTTGCCAAAACGGAACAGCTGCTTCCGGATTATAACCGGCTATTGCCATTAAAATCAACCCGATTTTATCCGCTTCACTTTCGTGACTCCTGCTGAATGGTAACATTCCAAACATTTGTGAACCTGCACCATATGCAGTCATTGCAATTGCTTGTGCTTGCTCACTTTTTTCTCCAACCGCTAACCCTACTCCAACTGCACCGGCTTGTTGCAGAATTCCGGCACTCATTCGTTGTTGTCCGTGATTTAATAATGCATGAGCAACTTCGTGACCCATTACAGTGGCTAAACCGGCTTCGTCTTTGGCAATAGGCATTATACCAGTATAAACTACAATTTTTCCACCAGGCATACACCAAGCATTCACCGCTTTATCTTCCACCAATTTATATTCCCATTGATAATCTTTTAAATACTCAGGATGACCAACGGCGGCCAACCATTTTTCAGCGGCTTGTTTGATTTTTATACCAACCGTTTCAACACGTTTTGCATCAGTTGTTCCCGTAACTACTTTATTTTCCTTTAAAAATGCATCATACTGTTGAAAAGCACTTGGAAAAATTGAACTGTTATTTACCAATGCCAATGAACTTTTTCCTGTTAACGGATTAGTAGCACATCCCATCGTAAAAACAAAAACTCCGAATAATCCAAAAGCAAAATAGCGTTTCATAATTTTATTATTTAATGATACTACAAAAATACGGTTATTCACCTATAATATGAAGTTCTGTAAAAAATTTATCTACAAGCATACTTGAAACCCCATCAAATGAAACAGACTCTAAATTCACTTTTTCATTATCTATTTCAATTGAAGTCACTTTAAAAGGCAATCCAATCAGATTAATTTTGAATTTTTGATAGTTGGTCATAAATTCGCCTTCTTTATGTAATTGAATGATGACCTCTTTTTCTTTACCTGTAAAATTAAACGTTCGCAATGAAAATCTTCCTTTGTTATAATCATAACCATCTTGAGCATCTTCATATAAAACGGTTTTTTCTTTTCCAAATGTATAATAAACTTCAAGTGTTATTTCATCAAAATCTTTTTCGCCTACATATTGTTGAACCGGATATTTCGGAACAATAGCTCCTTCTTTGATAAAAATCGGAATTTGATCATAATCGGTTGCTACCCATAATTCTCTTTTTCCTTCCACCAATTCATTCGTCCAATAATTATACCATTTTCCTTTGGGTAAATACATTCGGCGACCTAAAGCATTGGGCTCTAAAATCGGACAAACCAAAATATGATTTCCAAATATAAATTCATCTGTTCGATACAAGGTTTGAATATCTTCCTGATCAAAATAAACCAATGGTTTTAGCATCGGTTCTCCCTCATTAACATATTTCCAGAACATGGTATATAAATAAGGTAATAATTGATAACGAAGATTCACAAATTTGCGAGTTATATTAACTACATCTTCTCCAAATGACCATGGTTCTTGCTCGCCATGATCTCCGGAAGAATGGGTTCTGCAAAACGGATGAAACACGCCTAACTGTATCCAACGAGCATACAATTCGCCCGAAGGTTGTTCGGCAAAACCACCAATATCAGAACCGGTAAAACCCATTCCGCTAATCGACATACGTTGCATTTGAATGTTGGCTATCCATAAATGCTCCCAAGTAGCTACGTTGTCACCCGTCCAAGACGAAGTATAACGTTGAGCACCGGAATAAGCCGAACGCGTGATAATAAATGGTCGTTTTGGATAAGCAAATCGCTTCACACCTTCATAGGTTGCTCTTGCCATTTGTGTTCCGTAAATATTATGAGCTTTTCGGTGACTGCACGGATGACCATCATAGTCATGACGAACATCCATCGGAAAGGTTTTTCCGGGAACATCCATTACAGCAGGCTCATTCATATCATTCCACACTCCTTTTACCCCAATATCCGAAATCAATTCTTTGAATAAACCGGCCCACCATTCACGAACTTCAGGATTGGTATAGTCCGGGAAATTACATTCACCGGGCCAAACTTTTCCTTTCATGTAAGGTCCGTCGGCTCGTTTGCAGAAATAATCTTTGTCTAAGGCTTCCTGATAAACCCAATACTCTTTGTCAATTTTTATTCCCGGGTCAATAATGACAACGGTTTTAAAACCGTCTTTGGCTAATTCGGCTACCATTCGCTTGGGTTCAGGAAAGTATTCTTTGCTCCAAGTAAAACAACGGAAACCTTCCATATAATCAATATCCAAATAGATAGCATCACAAGGAATTTGTAATTTTCTAAAAGTGGATGTGATTTCTTTTACCTTACTTTCCGGATAATAACTCCATTTACATTGATGATAACCCAACGTCCACATCGGTGGAAGCTCCGGTTTTCCGGTAAGATGAGTATAATTCGTCACCACATCTTTCATTTTTGGACCGTAAATGAAATAATAATTCATTTCACCTCCCTCAGCCCAAAAACTGGTGACGTTTCTGCGTTCATGACAAAAATCAAAAAACGTTCGGAACGTATTATCAAAAAAGATTCCATAAGCTTTGTTGTGATGTAATCCAATATAAAAGGGTACCACTTTATACAAAGGTTCTTGATCGCGATGAAAAGCGTATTGATCGGTAGCCC
This sequence comes from Flavobacterium filum DSM 17961, assembly GCF_000425465.1. Lineage (GTDB taxonomy): Bacteria > Bacteroidota > Bacteroidia > Flavobacteriales > Flavobacteriaceae > Flavobacterium > Flavobacterium filum. The sequence continues at coordinate 252,794 of NZ_AUDM01000004.1, forward strand.
AATTTTCAACACGTTTCCCCTTTAAGTTTAAATGTGTGGCTTTATCGCCCAAACCATAATAACATTCGCCGTCATTGGCTTTCTTGCTCATTTTTACGATGTTTCCACCAAATTCATAACTTTCCTCCCAATGAAAACCAATTTCATCATCCAAAATTTGAAAACCTTCTAAATCAAAAATCGAAACTTTTGCATTTTCTTTATTGATTTTACAAACAATTTTACTGGTGGTAATGGTATAAAAAGTTTTATGTTCTTCAACATTCAATTCATTGTAACCGTGAGATTGTCCTTTATCAATAGCATACGAGAAATCCTTATTGAAATAGCCTTTGGTCGTGTAACGAAAACGAATCATACTATCGCGAAGAATCGTAATCTTTAAAACCACATTATTTTCAGTGTAAAAAAAGACGTTGTCAACATCTTGATTAAAGGAAATTATCTTAGAAGGAAATTGATCGCCTTTGTATTCTAATTCGGTATTTGTAATCATACTTTTGGGTTATAATGTTCAAATTTACAAAGTTGAACCTATTTATTTGTTTTTAATTTGAGGTTTTATTAACTCAAACGTTTGCGTTTATGGATAAAATGAAAATCCCTCTAGCTAAGAGGGATTTAAACCTGACAGGTTTTTGAAACCTGTCAGGTTTAAGACTATTTCTTAATGAAACTTAATACCTTAATGGTTAAAAAATAGTTATTCTACTTCACAGAAACCTTAAAAACCGAAACTCCCAACGGCGGCAAAGTCAATTCTGCCGAAAAATCTCTGCCATTCCAAGGTTCTTTTTCAATTTTGATGGCTTTTTTATTGTTGATACCACTTCCGCCGTATTCCACTTTATCAGAATTAAAAATTTCAGTCAATTTTCCTTTGGAAGGCAATCCAATTCGATAATTCTCCCGAACAACCGGCGTAAAATTACAAACCACCACTACATTTTCTTTTTCATTTTTTCCTTTACGGATATAACTCAGTACCGCATTTTGATGGTCGGAATAATTGATCCACTCAAAACCTTCAGGACTAAATTGATTTTCAAATAAAGCGGGATTGGTTTTATAGAGTTCATTCAAGTCTGAAATACATTTTCGTGTGCCTTCGTGATAACCGTATTGCAACAAATGCCAGTCTAAACTTCCGTCAAATTTCCACTCGGCTCGTTGACCGAATTCAGATCCCATAAACAATAAATTCGTTCCCGGATGCGTGAACATATAACCGTAAAGTAGTCGCAAATTGGCAAACTGCTGCCATTCGTCGCCTGTCATTCGTCCTAAAATGGATTTTTTTCCATAAACAACTTCATCGTGCGAAAGCGGTAACATAAAGTTTTCGGAAAACGCATACGTCATCGAAAAAGTCAAATCATTTTGATGGTATTTTCGATAAATCGATTCGCGTTTAAAGTATTCTAAAGTATCGTGCATCCATCCCATCATCCATTTCATTCCAAATCCTAATCCACCTACCGATGTTGGTCTGGAAACCATTGGAAACGACGTGCTTTCTTCGGCAATGGTCTGTACTCCTTCATAATTTGTATAAACCGCTTCATTAAAATCTTTTAAGAAACTGATTGTGTCTAAATTTTCTCTTCCGCCAAAAATATTCGGCTCCCACTCCCCTTCTTTTCTGGAATAATCCAAATACAACATCGAAGCCACGGCATCAACACGAAGTCCGTCTGCGTGATAATAATCCAACCAAAATAAGGCGTTGGAAATCAAAAACGAACGCACTTCATTTCTACCATAATTAAAAACTAAACTTTTCCAATCAGGGTGATACCCTTTTCTTCGATCGGGATGTTCATACAAATTGGAACCGTCAAAAAATCCTAAACCGTGAGCATCGTCGGGAAAATGCGACGGAACCCAGTCTAAAATCACACCTATTCCGGCTTGATGCAATTTATCCACCAAAAACATAAAATCCTGCGGTTTTCCAAATCGGGACGTTGGAGCAAAATAACCCACCAACTGATAACCCCACGATGGATCGTATGGATATTCCATAATTGGCATAAATTCAACGTGCGTAAAACCGGTTTCTTTGACATAATTCACCAAATCTTCCGCCAATTCTAAATACGTCAGCGAACGATCTTGCTCTAAATTGCGTTTCCACGAACCCAAATGCACTTCATACACCGAATACGGTTTATCTAAACCATTTTTTTCTTTTCGGGAATCCATCCATTTTTCGTCTTTCCATTTGTATTCCAAATCCCAAATAACCGAAGCCGTTTCCGGTGGTTTTTGGCAATACAACGCAAAAGGATCGGCTTTTTCAGTGATGATTCCGTTGTTGTTGGACTGAATTTTATATTTGTATTTTGTTCCTTTATCTACTCCGGGAATAAATCCTTCCCAAATTCCGGAAGAATCCCAACGAACATGCAATTGATGTTCGCCTTGAATCCAATAATTAAAATCGCCCACCACCGAAACCGAACGTGCAGACGGTGCCCAAACGGCAAAATAAACGCCTTTTACGCCGTTGACCTCCGTGAGATGAGCTCCTAATTTTTCGTATAATCTAAAATGTTTTCCGGCTTTGAATAAGGCGATGTCAAAATCGGTGAAAAGGGAATGTGGTTGTACTTGGTTCATATTTTTTAACCTTAAATGGTTTTAATTTTTATAGTTTATTTAATTTTTTTATCGCTTTGCCGCTTTGCAAAGGCGTGGATTTTCAGCACTAAACTTCATTAGATATCCAAAGCTTAAATTCAGCACTTCACTGTCATAGAAGTACGAAACCCACGATTTTGAAACGGCTGTTAGCGGCTGTGATTTTCATTCCAGTCTAGTTTTGTGATTTTTTTTCCATTTATTATTAATACTGATATTTCTCTGTCTAATCCTGTACCGTAATGGTCTAGGTTCATTAAAGTGTAATTACCATACTTGTTTGTAATTGGGTCGTGAGTGTATAAATCGTTAAAAAATAAAGGATTTACAATTTCTATTTCATTATTCTTAATTTCTGCAATGAATGTAAGGTCAGAAAGATGAACTATATATAAAACTTTGTCTTCGTAACTAAATGATGAAAATATTTGAACATCGTAAAAGTCAATTTTTTTCACGTATGCATTTGATTTATCGGTATAACCTAAAGCCTGTCCTTTAACTGTTTTTCCAATTTCTTTTGGTTTTGCAAAGGTTAATTTAGTTGGGTCATATATAGTTTTTACTTCTGTTGAACCATCGAAGTGTCCCAAGTGAGCTAATACATTATAACCGTTTGCATTTTTAATTACAGAATTAGCACAAGTAGATTCAGTAAAAAATGTTTTTGAAGTTGATTTTTCAAAAAAGTAAACTGTTCCGCCCCATTCTCCAAAACAATCACCGTAAACAATGAATTTTTCATCTTCAAATAGTTTTGGTTTATTTTTGAGTGGAAATTTGTCTTTGTATTTAGTCCATTTACTTCCACTCCATAAGAAAATAGAATTACCTGACAAACCGCCTAATTGATTGTCAATTATCCAATGATATTTAAATTTTTTAGTGTTTAATTTACCTTCAAATTTTGTATCACGCTCAAAATTATCAAGATTAAAACAAGCAAATTTTCCATTTTCAAAAAGCGAAACAAGAGAGTTTTCAAATATGACTGAAAAAGATTTTGGAAAATTTTTAACATAATTTTTTTCTTCTTCATCATATTCATATTTGTTAATGAAATATGGATTTTTTATTACATGATGAGTTGTGTCGAATTCAATATAGTTGTCGCTTACGGAAACATTAAACTTTTCTTTGAGAGGGCTTAAATATAGACTGTCTTTCGTTATCAAAGCACTTCCCCAAGTTTGTTTTTTGAAGTGCTCAATAAGTTTCCTTTCGAGTTCAAAATGTTTGTCTTGAGCAAACGCTGAAATCGAAAATCCAAAAATTAATAATATGTAGAGTCGTTTTTTCATCATAGCAACTAACTATCGACTATTCTAATAATTCATAATACTCTGAATCCCCCTCAACGGAATCACCGCCCATCGTGGTCTCGAATTCAATTCATAACCCAACTCATAAACAGCTTTTTCCAACAAACAATACTTCAACAAAAAGTCGATTTCGTGGTTATAACCAATGTTTAAATTGCCGGATTGAGCTTTTTCGATGTAGGTTTCCAAAAAGACGCCTACAAAATATTTGTATAAAATTTCTCCAGCTTTAAACAATTCTTCTTGTTCATAGGGATATTTTTCTTTGTTGTTAAAAATCGTCGCATAAATGGCGTAATGAAACGAACGAAACATTCCTGCCACATCTTTCAACGGCGGTTGTTTCACTTTTCGGTCACGAATGGTGCTTTCCGGTTCACCTTCAAAATCTAAAATATAGAAATCATCACCATTCACCAACACTTGTCCCAAATGATAATCACCGTGAATGCGAATGCGTTCCGATTTCATTTTTGTCCAATCGAAATCCACAAAATGTTTTCGGACCAACTTTTTATTTTCCATAAATTGATGAGCCAATTCCAACGCCAATCCATCCAATTTATGTAAACTGTTTTCAATGATATTCAATCGATTCTGAAATTGATATAACATCCTGTTTTTTAGCCAAACGGTATAATCACCGTTGTAAGTGGTTGGTGTAAAAGCTGTTTCGTGAATATCGCTTCCCAACGCAATGTGCATTTCTGCCGTTCGTAAAGCCAACGTTTGAATACGCAAAAACAAACTCAATCCCACCCAATCAATAATTTCAGGCGGAATTTCATTTATCCGTAATCGCTTAAACATCGAAATATCGGGTAATTTATCGATTTTGATTTTTTTGCGTTTCAAATTATCAAAAACACCGTCAATTTGTTCCAACATAAACTTCCATGCATCGCCCTGATTGGAAACCAATTCTTGCATCAAACCGAGCGTAATATTTCCTTCGGCCAAAGCCAAATTAATGCTTCCGGTATAACGTGGTGTATTTTCAAAATGCATGCGTTCTGTCAAAAAACGACTGATTTCATAGTCGGGATTTGTGCTGACATAAATTCTTCTAAAAATCTTCAACACAAACGAATCATTGTAAATAATTGACGTGTTGCTTTGCTCCAATCCCATAAAACGAGAAGATTGATATTCTTCTTTTTCAATGGATGAGCCTTTGTGAAAAACCAATTTCAATCCGGGTGTTTCTTTTGACTTTACAATATTATCAAACAACAATTTACGGAAATCTTCTTGATGTAAAGCATCAACTAAATAACCGGTTTGTTTTCCCATCACAACAGGAGCAATAACAGTGCTTGTATCTAATTCTTCTTTAGCCATAAAAGCCAAAGGCATAAAATAATGTTGGTAAAAAGCTTCTTTGAAATTCACTTCCAACAACACACCATAATAGGTGTTTTTCTTCGAAGTTATCTTAAACTGATCAACCACCTCGATGTACTTTAACGTACTCGCTTTTCCACCATACCAACGTTTGTTGATGATATAATTTTCTAAAATATCCGAAGAAAAAACCTTGACAAAATCGTCGTCTTCAAAACAAGTTTCCCACGTTGTTTTAAATTCGAATGTACTGGTAAAAGTATCTTGGTTGGTTGTATTCATTATCGTTCAATTTTAAATAAATGAAAAGGTAAAGCAGGATGTAATTCCACGAAATTCCACTCTCTATCCCAATAGTAACTGTTTCCGGTGATTAAATCGGTCACTTTAACGGGCTGATTTCCAATTTCTTCCAAAGGTAAACGAACAACGGCTTGCAACGGATTTTGTGCATTCATACTACAAACCATCAACGTATGATCGGTTTTTGCATCATCAAATTTATAGTAAGCAATCAATTGCTCGTTATCTGTTTTACAAAAAACAATATTATTGGTTTGTTGCAACGATTCTTGCTGTTTTCTGATATGATTGATGCGAGTAATCAACGTAGTCAATTTGTTTTTCGCTTCCCAATCCCAATGATATACTTCGTATTTCTCCGAATTCAAATATTCTTCTTTTCCTTTTGCCATCGGTTGATGAACCAAAAATTCATAAGCAGGACCGTAAATTCCGACACTTGAACTCAATGTCGCAGCTAAAAAATATTTCTGTAAATAAACCGATTCATTTCCGGTTTGCAACGCAAAAGGCAGAATATCAGGCGTATTTGGCCAGAAATTTGGTCTAAAAAATTCTTTTTGTTCCGTTTGCGTCAATTCGGTTACGTATTCAATCAACTCGGCTTTCGTATTTCGCCACGTAAAATAAGTATAAGATTGCGAAAAACCTTGCTTCGCCAATTCATTCATAATTTTCGGTCGTGTGAAAGCTTCTGATAAAAACAATACATCCGGATGTTTTTTCTTAATCTCACCAATTAACCAACCCCAAATATAAAACGGTTTTGTATGCGGATTATCCACTCGGAAAACGCGAATCCCACATTCTTCAACCCAAAATAAAGCAACATCTAACAATTCTTTCCATAAGTTTTTCCAATCGCCGCTTTCAAAATAAATCGGTTGAATATCTTGGTATTTTTTTGGTGGATTTTCGGCATATTGCACCGTTCCGTCCGGTCGCCATTTAAACCATTGCGGAAAATCCTTCACATACGGATGATCAGGAGCGGCTTGCAATGCATAATCCATCGCTACTTCAATGCCCATCGATTGGGCTTTTTTAACCAACGCTTTAAAATCGTCAATCGTTCCCAATTCAGGGTGTGTTGATTTATGTCCGCCATGTTTTGAACCAATTCCCCACGGTGAACCCACATCGCCTTTTTCAGCCGTAGTGGCATTGTTTTTTCCTTTGCGATTCACTTCACCAATCGGATGAATCGGCGGAAAATACAACGTATCAAAACCCATTTCGGCTACACGTGGCAACAATCGTTCGCAATCTTTAAAGGTTCCATGTTTCCCGGGAGTTTCTGAAGCTGAACGTGGAAAAAATTCATACCAAGTGCTAAACAAGGCTTTTTTTCTATCCACATACACCTTCAATTCCGCAGAAGAATTCGCTAATGTTCTAGTTGGGTATTTCTTAAAAATCTGATGTAATTCATCCGACAACGCAATTTCAATCGCAGAATCGTATAATTTTGCATCTTGAAACGCTTTAATGGCAGAATTCAAATAGGCTTTTTCCTCTTTCGTAACTTCTTTCAAAATCGCTTGGCAATACTCTGCTCCTTCCAACAACTCCGATTTAACGTGTTGATTATCATTTATCTTTCGCTCCGTTCCGTGTTGCCAATTCAAAGCATAATCAACCCAACCTTCAATAAAATAGGAATAAAATCCTTGTTTTTCAACTGTAAATTCAGCTTCCCATTCGTCATTTTCGGTGGGAGACATTCGCACTTCACTCCACTTTTTGTCTTTTTCATGCTTAAATTTCACACAACATTCCACCACATCATGACCGTCTGAAAAAACATGTGCCGATACATTCACTTTTTGGTTGATAATTCGCTTGATATAAAAAGAACCTCCATCTAATTGAGGCTTCACACTTTCAATAATGATTCGCGTCTGATTTTGCATTTTAAGTAATTTTTATGAACTCTAAATTTATAAAAAATAAAATTAAATCTTATCTTTCCTTAAAATTTATTGAAATGTCAAAAAAAACCAAATCTGACAATCAATCCTTGCAGATTCCGAAGCCAATTCTCATAACCGCTAAATTTTTGCAAGCAATTTCACCAAAATTAGCTACTCAATTTGCTGCAAAACTTTTTACAACACCCATAAAACACAAGATTCCGAAACGGGAATTTCAAATGGATAAACAAAGTATTCAACGCGATATTTTAATTCCATCCATCAATAAAACCATAAAAACCTACCAATACGGCAACAGTCCTAAAAAGATTTTGCTCGTTCACGGTTGGTCTGGTCGCGGCACACAATTAGTCAAAATAGCTGATAAACTCATTGAAATGGGTTATGCAACGGTGAGTTTTGATGCTCCGGCACACGGAAAAAGCAAAGGAAATTCGTCAATAATGACCGAATTTATTGCGAGTATACATGAACTGGATAAAAAATTCGGACCTTTTGAATATGCCATCGGTCATTCGTTAGGTGGCATGTCCATCATCAACGCCATCAAACAAAACCTGAATGTCAAAAAAGCCGTAATTATCGGAAGCGGAGATTTGATTCAGGATATTATAACCGATTTTATTGAAAAATTACAGCTCAAACCCGAAATCGGCAATCGAATGCGTGAACATTTTGAACAGAAATTCGGAGAATCCATGAATAATTATTCCACTTCAGTGGTTGCTAAAAATATTGAAACGCCGGTTTTTATAATTCATGACGAAGACGATTCAGATGTAAATGTAAAATGTGCACACAATATTCACAATCATCTAAAAAATAGTAAACTAATGATAACCAAAAAATTAGGACATCGAAAAATACTTGGAAACGAAAAAGTAATCGAAGAAATAATTGCTTTTATCAGGAGCTAATCCGGCTATTCGCTGTAACTCCTCGGCCTTCAAGCTATTTTTCTATCACTTTTTCGTGGCTTCCTTTGGTCGCCCCAAAAAGTGAAGAAAAATTAGCTTTCAGTCCTGCGGGGTTTCCGCTACTATCCGGGCTAGGACATGTGCTAAAAAGGAATAATTATGATAATATAGGTTTAACCACGAATTACACGAATTACACGAATTTCACAAATTTTATTCGTTTTAAATTCGTGCTAATTAGTGTAATTCGTGGCAAAATAAAAAAGTTAAGCTCCGTGAAATTCTTAATCCGTGATAATTAGTGAAATTCGTGTCAAAAAAAAAAAAAAAACAGCTATGAAAAAATTAATTTTAATTCTGTCTATCTTCACCTTAACCTCGTGTCAAGGACAAAAAAAAGAAACTAAAAAACCCTTAAAAGTCGTTAAAACCGAAGCCGAATGGAAAGCTGAACTCACACCAGAACAATACGAAGTTCTACGTAAAAAAGGAACGGAAAGAGCTTTCACCGGAGAATATTGGAATCACTTTGAAGAAGGACAATACGTTTGTGCCGCCTGTGAGAATCCATTATTTGCCTCAGAAACCAAATTCGATTCCGACTGCGGTTGGCCTTCTTTTGACCAAGCCATTAAAGGTTCTGTTATCTATGAAAATGACTATAGTTTTGGCATGTCTCGTGTAGAAGTTATGTGTGCCAATTGCGGTGGTCATCTTGGTCATGTTTTCAACGACGGTCCCAAAGAAACAACCGGAAAACGTTTTTGTACCAATTCAGTTTCTGTTAAATTTAAACCAAAAATAAAATGAGTTATAAAGTCCAAAAAACTGAAGAAGAATGGAAAACCGAACTTGGTTTAGAAAAATATAAAATCCTCCGCCAAAAAGGAACAGAATTTCCACACACCGGACAATACAACCTTCATTTTGAAAAAGGCACTTATTGTTGTGCCGGTTGTGGAGAACCACTATTTGAAAGTTCAACAAAATTTAACGCACATTGTGGTTGGCCATCGTTTGACAAATCTATTCCTGGAAAAGTGGAATACCATAAAGATACAACTCACGGAATGATTCGAACTGAAATCTTGTGTGCTTCATGCGGCGGACATCTTGGTCACGTCTTCGATGATGGTCCTACTGAAACTGGAATTCGCTATTGTGTAAATTCATTATCGATTGATTTTAAAGAGTGAAAATGAATCTATTTGAAGAAACACCTAATTGGAATGAAAAACTTACTCCTTTAATTCTAAAATATAAAGGACGAAAGCATCCATTAGATTACCAAAATGCTTATCAATTGTTGGTCATGGTTGTGCTTTCTGCTCAAGATTCAGATGCAAACATCAATAAAATTTCACCTGAATTATTCAAAAACTTTCCGAATATGGAAGTATTAGCCGGTTCAAACGCAGAATCGTTAATTCCTTTTATTAGTAAAGTGAGAAATTTTGCGACAAAAGCAAATTGGCTTATTGAAATCGCTAAAACCGTAAAAGAAGATAAATACATCCCAACAAATCTTGAAAACTTGACTGCTCTAAAAGGAATAGGTAGGAAAATCAGCCAATGTAATTATTCGTGAAACCAACAAAAAAGCAGAAGGAATTATAGCTGACTTACACGTAATCCGAGTTTCTCCAAGAATTGGCCTAACCGATGACAGCAAAGATGGTATAAAAATCGAAAAACAACTCATGAAAATCCTTCCTTCTGAAATCTGGAACGAAATCGGAATGGCTATTTCATTTCTCGGAAGAGAAATATGTCGCCCAACCAATCCAAAATGTGATCAATGCATCATCGTAAAAGATTGTCAATATCTACTTAAGTCTGTTTAATTTTTGAGGTAATTTAGTGGCTTTCTTTGTGGCAAACAACCATTGCGAAGCAATCCCTTTCTGTGTTTTCCGTGCTTTCTGTGAGAAAAAAGTTTTCAGTCATCAGTCTCAGTTTTGTCATTTCGCAAGATGAAGAAGTCGAAATAGGACACCAGCAATAGCAAACTAACAAAGTAATCTCCTGCAAAGCAGGCAAAACAACTATTGCGAAGCAATCTCATTCCGTGTTTTCTGTGAGAAAATATTTTATCTCTGTTTCCCTCGAACCCGCAATTCTTCCTCTTTAGACTTACTAATTTATATGCTTAATTTTTTCAAATCCACAGGTTTTCGACTTGATCCAATTTTTGTTCTGTTTTCATAAGTTATACTTTTGTCTAAACCTATTTTAGGACAAGACATATAAAACAAAAAACCCCTCATCGTTAGATGAAGGGTTTCTAAAAGAAGGCGGCGACATACTCTCCCACAAAATGCAGTACCATCTGCGCAGGCGGGCTTAACTTCTCTGTTCGGAATGGGAAGAGGTGAGCCCCGCCGCAATAACCACCTTAAATTTTAGTGATTAGTTCTTAGTGATTGGTGATTAGTCAGATGACTAATTACTAATTACTTGTCACTAATTACTCTCGTTAATGCAACGAGAAAATATTTTAACATACTGAGATAAAAATTAATTTCGTAGAAAAGTTTTTCTCCCCCGATCGTAATCGGGGGAACTTTATTCACATAAGCTTACGGGTTATTAGTACTACTCGACTATGACATTACTGCCTTTACATCTATAG
>NZ_AUDM01000005.1 GCF_000425465.1 Flavobacterium filum DSM 17961
AAAAGGTAAAGCGATATCGCTTTTAGCATATAGTAACTAACGCTTTCACATGGCTTTGACTTGGGGTTTATCAGGCTTTGATCAGGCTTTGGTATGCTATACTACTACTATACTAGTACTATATCTCTACTATACCAGTACTATTACAACTTGCAAAAAAAAGGGAAAAAACAGCGAAAAAGAAAGGTATACCTGCTTGAAACAAAGATAAAAATTTTGGTGAATGTTTAGGGTGGTTAGCCCCCTTTTTTAGCTAAAAAATGTACTCTTTTTTGAGTGTAATGGCAGATAAATTGCTGTTTGGTTATGAACCCCCCCCTTTTTTTTGAAAATAAGACATCAACAAAGGGTACCACAACCCCGAACCAATATCGAATAAAACCCGAAGGAAACCCGAAGGAAACAGCAATCATAACAAAAGTCATTACTCTCCTTTATTGACGGGCGATTAGATAGCTTTTACGCTCTTTTATAATCGAGGCAAGCTTTGCTGAATGGTTGGGTTGTGCGGAAAACGGTTGGTTTTATGGGGAATTAGCAAAAAAGGGTACCACAACCCCCAAGAATTGATATGAAAATGGGAAGAAATTAGCTCCCAATGTAGTAGTGAATAAAATCATTTTCTGTTTCTTGCTCAGCATCGAATTTGAGGACAAATTGAGATAACAGAAAATCAATTTTTTGTTCAATGGCTTCAGGACTGTTTAGCTCATGTAAAAAGGCAAATTGTGGGTTTACTTCTGAGAAATCATCATTGAAATAAAGAAGAATAGGTGCTGTGAAATCATCATAATAGGAATGATGGGGTTGGTTTAGGAATTTTTGGAGGTACTGGATTTTTTGGAGGTGGGTCATTTTGGTATGATTATAAATTTACTCATTTCCTAAAAATAGTTCTTCGCCTGTTTCAAAATCTTCAATTCTGAAATCTTCTCCACATTCATCACAATGATAATATACTACTGTTTTGTTATGAAAGTAATCATCATTTTTGACGACAATTTCTTCCCAAGCATCTTCGTCGCAAGTACATTTTTTGTGTTGAATCATTTGCAGTTTTTTATGTTTATAAAATTACTAAAATTAGATTTCTTTTTATTTTGTTAAGTCATTTTTTCTTTTAAATTTGTAACCATTGTATAAGGTTAAATAATTTGGTTATGGATGATTTAATGACACTGTCTGAAGCTTCAGAATATATAAGCAAAAGTAAAGAAACACTGCGTAGATGGGATAATGAAGGAAAGTTAAATGCGGTTCGAGAACCCATGAGTAATTATCGTTTATACAGAAAATCTGATTTAGATAATTTGTTTGGAGGCTTTATAGATTTTAAAGTTAAAGAATCAGTTTCCAATCATGTGCAACCTAATCATAATTACACTGTAATTGAATTATTTGCTGGTGCAGGAGGTTTGGCTGTAGGAATGGAAAAAGCCGGATTAAAATGTGTGGCTTTGAATGATGTAGACAAATGGGCTTGTCAAACATTACGAAACAATCGACCCAATTGGAATGTTTTAGAAGGTGATATCAAACAATTTAATTTTACAGAATATAAGGATAAAGTAGATGTGGTTACGGGCGGTTTTCCATGTCAAGCGTTTAGTTATGCAGGAAAAAAATTGGGTTTAGCCGATGCAAGAGGAACACTTTTCTATGAATTTGCTCGGGTAGTCAAAGAAGTAAATCCACCAATTTGTATAGGAGAAAATGTTCGTGGCTTGCTTAGTCATGATGGAGGTAAAACCCTGCAAGGAATGATTTCTATTTTGGATGAAATTGGCTATCATGTTGTTCCTGTTCAAGTGTTGAAAGCGATTCATTACAATGTGCCTCAAAAGCGTGAACGATTGATTTTGGTAGGAATTCGAAAAGATATTGACATAAAATATGATTATCCAAAACCATACAAACGCATCTATAATTTAAGCGATGCATTGAAAAAAGGAGATTTATTTGATTCGGATGTGCCAAAATCAGAAGGTTCAAAATATCCTAAAAGTAAAATTGAAGTATTGGATTTAGTCCCACCAAAAGGCTACTGGAGAGATTTACCACTTGATATTCAAAAAGAATTTATGGGCGGAAGTTTTCATTTAGGCGGTGGAAAAACCGGCATAGCACGAAGGATTGGTTGGGATGAACCATGTTTAACGCTAACCTGTAGCCCAGCTCAAAAGCAAACAGAACGTTGCCATCCGGAAGAAACGAGACCTTTTACGGTTCGCGAATATGCACGCATTCAAACCTTTCCTGATGATTGGCAATTTGCAGGTTCTATTGCTCAGCAGTATAAACAAATAGGCAATGCTGTACCCGTAAATTTAGGGAAGGAAGTGGGCTATTCGATTGTGAAGTTTTTGAATGCGTATTACAGCTTGTCAAAACCCAAATAAAAACCATAATTTTCAAAAGTAATTTGGTCTAAAACAGTTCTTTTGGATTTTTTGGTTTCCTTGTTGATTTCTTCTAAAGCTGAGTTTTCATTTTCTGAGCTTGTGTTTTCAATACTTTTCAAATAGTCGGTAATCACTAATGGCAGCTTTTTATAAAGTTGATAAAAAGCGTCTTGTTCACCTGAAAGTAAAGCATAGAATTGATCACCAGAAATTTTGTAAACTCTACTGTGGCTGTATTCTTTCCCGTTAATTTCGCCTTGCCATAATTCGCAAAAACTACTTTTGGCTAAGATTTGAACCCAATAACATTTTGATTTTTTGTAAGTATCGGCATATCGAGCTAGTTTTTGAAACAATGCTTCTGCCGAACTACTGTTCATCGTATTATGTTTGTTTTTAATATCTGCAAATAGAGTGTTGTCATTTGCCTTAATGTCAAAACCACTTAATTTACCAACTTCAAAACCTTTTATCCCTCCTAAAATTTGCTCGTGAAATGTTCCAATAGAATTATTAATTGATTTATCAATTTGTCTAAGAATTTCACCTTTGATCAAACTTTCTTCATCAATAGCGTTGAATTTAGCATCAAACGTTAACTTAATGGTATCTACTTTATTACTGTAAAAACTTTTTTTAGTCAAATTGTTTTTTGCTTTTGTATAAGCTTTATGCAGATTGGCCACACATTCTAAAAAATGCTCATCTGAAATAAAATCAACGTATTTGTTTTTCATAAACAACTGCTTTTATGGAAAGGCTAATGTAGGAATTAATATTTTATCTGTCAATAAATGAATTGTTTGTTGAAAATAGTATCCAAATGATATTCTAAAAATTCTTTTTTTGGGAAATAATCTTGCGGTGTATTTATCTTTTGTTTTTCAAGGATAGCAAAATGAGTTGCGAAATAAGGTGCCTCTTTTTTCTTTTTGAGTTCACCGGATAAGATGATTTCATGATTTGTGTTGATGCCAATTAAACCTTTGTCATAGGCTTTGTCATAAAGACTTGATAAACAAATACCGTTTTCTGGATTTAATCGTTCTTTTTCGTTTTGTGACCACGGAACAATATGGCTAGCAAAAAGTAACTGTGGAATATCAATACCAGTGATAGCACATTTGGAATCATAATTGGAAAGCACCATTTGTCTAAAAACCGATTGATTTACTCTTGTTTTTACTTCACGAATAATGGTTTCACCTTTTAAGTGACTTATATCTGCTAAGACTTCTTTGTATTTTGATTCAATACTGGTTTGTTGTTTTTCTGCTAAAATTTTCTCACTCAAAAACACTAATTCTTCTTGGTTGTGGAAGAACTCATCCCAAATTGGTTTTACTTGATTCATACCTCCTTTTAAACCGCCAATACCTCTTGCTTGTAAGTTAGGGTCACAACTTGCAAAGTTTCCTAAACGCATCCCGATTGAACTGGGTGTTCTGCCCAACAAATTAGCCAACTCAATAATCTCTGGCGTTTGCTTATGCATTTTACCAAAAGGAAGCTTTAAATAGAGATTAAAAGCTAGGATTAGTTCTTGGCGGGTCCAGAGGTTTTTAGACATTATTATTTAAATTTAATTTAATCATAAAGAAAATTAAAAATAAATTAAGATTCAAATTATTTTTCTGATTTTTACCTCATGCAAGTCAAAACCAAAGCCCTCGTGATTTCGGCGTTAAAGTACCAGGAGAAATCCCTGATTGTAAAGTGCTTTACCCGCACCGATGGGGTGAAGAGTTATTTTGTGCCCAACGCGTTTTCGGCCCGTAAGAGTCAGCAGAAGATGGGGTATTTTCAACCGCTTACCTTACTGGACATTGAGGCTACCCACAAAAACCAAGGCAAGTTGGAGTATTTTAAGGAAGTGCGTATCGCTCAACCGTATGTGAGCTTGCCTACCAACGTAGTGAAAAGTTCCATCGTATTGTTTCTCTCGGAAGTGCTCCACCACTGCATTCAGGAAGAGGAAAAAAATGAGCCCTTTTTTGATTACCTCGAAACGGCGTTGCTTTGGTTGGACAGCCATGAGGAAGTGGCCAATTTTCACTTGATTTTACTGCTGGGCATGACTCGCTTTTTAGGGTTTTATCCCGATATTTCACAACAAGACGCTCCTTTTTTTGAACTGACCGAAGGGGTGTTTACCGAGTACCACGCCGTGAGTTGCCTCTCGGAACACGAAACGGTGTTGTTTAAAAAATTACTTTCGTTGAAACTAACCGGCGATACGAAATGTTTTGTGTCGGCAGAACGGCAACTGCTGTTGAAGGTGTTGATGGATTATTATGCGTTTCATTTGGATGGGTTTCGATGGCCGAAGTCGTTGGAGGTGTTGGGGGAGGTGTTTTCTTGAGGAGTGGCTGAGTGGCTGAGTTGCTGAGTGGCTGAGTGGCTGAGTGGCTGAGTTGCTGAGTTTTTCAACCACTAAGGGCACGATGGAGGCACTGAGAGCACAGGGACGCTACGCTTTTTGATTTTCTCGCCATCCCGAATCATCGGGAGCAGAGTCGCAAAGATTTTGGAACGCAGATGGAACGGATTTGCAGAGCAAAACGCTGATTGTTGCGGATGGATAGCTTCGCTATAATGGATGGAAGCGGATTTTGATAGCTTTGATTTTTTTCTCTCACAGAAAGCACGGAAGACACAGAATCCAATTAGTACTTGTAAAATTGACCTTTACCTCATTGCCACATTGCCACATTGCCGAATTGGCACATTGCCACATTACCACATTATTTTACCAAATTATCTCAAAAATCATTACTTTCGCAAATTGATTTTTTAGAACGAGAAAACATGAGTATGAAATTCGCTGAATACAAAGGACTTGACTTGCCAACTGTGGCCTCGGAAGTACTGAAGTATTGGAAGGAAAACCAGATTTTTGAACAAAGTGTCACCAGCCGTGAAGGGCAACCACCGTATGTGTTTTTTGAAGGTCCGCCTTCAGCCAATGGTTTGCCGGGTATTCACCACGTGATGGCTCGTGCGATTAAAGATATTTTTTGCCGTTATAAAACCCAAAAAGGCTTTCAAGTAAAACGAAAAGCCGGCTGGGATACCCACGGTTTGCCCGTTGAATTGGGTACCGAAAAAGAATTAGGCATTACCAAAGAAGACATCGGTACTAAAATCACCGTAGCTGAATACAACGAAGCGTGTAAACGCACCGTGATGCGATACACCGACGTGTGGAACGATTTGACTGAGAAAATGGGCTACTGGGTGGACATGAACGACCCGTATGTGACTTATAAATCGAAATACATGGAGTCGGTTTGGTGGTTGCTGAAACAGATTTATGATAAAGATTTGTTGTACAAAGGCTACACCATTCAACCGTATTCACCCAAAGCAGGAACGGGATTATCTTCGCACGAAGTGAATCAACCGGGAAGTTACAGAGATGTGACCGATACAACGGTTGTAGCTCAATTTAAAACAAAACCGGAAACCTTACCGAGTTTTTTACAAGGATTTGGTGCTATTCATATTTTAGCTTGGACGACTACGCCTTGGACATTGCCGAGTAATACGGCCTTGACGGTTGGACCAAAGATTAGATATTCTTTGATAAGAACTTTTAACCAATATACATTTGAAAGAATTAATATTATTCTAGCAGAAAATTTAATAGGTAAGCAATTTTCAGGAAAATATATAAAGCTTGAAGATAGAAATGAGCCAATTATTAGAGAAGATGGTAAAATAGAATATTCAATCATATCTTCTGGTTTTTTAGGAGCAGATTTAGTAGGTATTCGTTACGAACAATTATTACCTTGGATTTTACCGTATCAACATCCTGAAAATGCTTTCCGAGTAATTTCCGGTGATTTTGTGACCACAGAAGACGGTACCGGAATCGTACATACGGCTCCTACTTTTGGTGCGGATGATGCGAAAGTGGCGAAAGAAGCTACACCCGAAGTACCACCGATGTTGGTGTTGGATGCTAACGGAAATCCTGTTCCGCTAGTGGATTTACAAGGAAAATTCATCCAAGGTTTAGGTGATTTTTCCGGTAAATATGTAAAAAATGAATATTACAACGAAGGCGAAGCTCCCGAACGCTCTGCCGATGTAGAAATTGCTATTCAGCTAAAAGAAGAAAACAAAGCCTTCAAAGTAGAAAAATACGTGCACAGTTATCCGCATTGTTGGCGAACAGATAAACCGATTTTGTATTATCCGTTGGATTCTTGGTTCATCAAAGTAACGGAAATCAAAGACCGTATGTTCGATTTAAACGATACCATCAACTGGAAACCTAAAGCAACAGGAGAAGGTCGTTTTGGCAACTGGTTGAAAAACGCCAACGATTGGAATTTATCCCGTTCCAGATACTGGGGAATTCCGTTACCAATTTGGCGAACAGAAGATAAAACCGAAGAAGTTTTAATCGGTTCGGTAGAAGAATTGTATCAAGCGATTGAACAATCCATTGCAGCCGGTTTCCAAAAAGAAAATCCGTTTAAAGGTTTTGAAATCGGTAATATGAGCGAAGAAAACTATGATTTAGTTGATTTGCATAAAAATGTGGTTGATGCCATCACATTAGTTTCCAAATCCGGAAAACCGATGAAACGCGAAACCGATTTAATTGACGTTTGGTTTGACTCCGGTGCGATGCCGTATGCTCAATGGCATTATCCATTTGAAAACAAGCATTTGATTGATAATAATGAAGCATTCCCAGCCGATTTTATTGCGGAAGGTGTCGATCAAACGCGTGGTTGGTTTTACACCTTGCATGCGATTGGAACGTTGGTTTTTGATAAAATAGCGTATAAAAATGTGGTTTCTAATGGATTAGTATTAGACAAAAACGGACAAAAAATGTCGAAGCGTTTGGGTAATGCAATTGACCCATTTACTACGTTGGCGGATTACGGTCCGGATGCCACACGTTGGTACATGATTGCCAATGCGAATCCGTGGGATAATTTAAAATTTGATATTGAAGGCGTTGCCGAAGTTCGACGTAAGTTTTTCGGCACCTTATATAATACCTATTCGTTCTTTTCGTTGTATGCAAACATTGACGGATTTACGTATCAAGAAGCAGAAGTTCCGCTGACGGAAAGACCGGAGATTGACCGATGGATTTTATCGGAACTACAAACGTTAGTTCAATTGGTAGATGAAAGCTATGCGGATTATGAACCCACCAGAGCCGCGAGAGCGATTTCTGATTTTGTACAGGAGAATTTGAGCAACTGGTACGTTCGTTTGTGTAGAAGAAGATTTTGGAAAGGCGAATACGGCACGGATAAAATTGCGGCATATCAAACATTATATACGTGTTTGATTACGGTGGCTAAATTATCAGCTCCAATTGCTCCTTTCTTTATGGATAGGCTTTACAGAGATTTAACACAAGCCACACATTCAGAAAATTTTGACAGCGTACATTTGGCCGATTTTCCGAAATATGTTGAAAAATATGTTGATAAATCGTTGGAGAGCAAAATGATGAAAGCACAGACGGTTTCCTCGTTAGTTTTATCGCTTCGCAAGAAGGAGATGATTAAAGTGCGTCAACCGTTGCAAAAGGTTATGATTCCTATACTTGACGACCAACAGCGTGCTGAAATTGAAGCCGTTTCCGACTTGATAAAAGCCGAAGTAAACGTGAAAGAAGTGGTGTTGTTAGACGATGCTTCGGTTGTGTTGGTAAAACAAATTAAGCCTAATTTCAAGGCTTTAGGACCGCGTTTCGGTAAAGATATGGGATTGATAGCCAAAGAGATACAAGGTTTTAGTCAAGAACAAATCAATGCATTAGACCGCAATGGTAGCTACACGCTTGTTATTTCAGGAAATTCAATAACTTTATCATTAGATGATGTGGAAATTTCTTCACAAGATATTCCGGGTTGGTTAGTGGCTAATGCGAATGGAATTACGGTAGCATTAGATATCACCATTACGGAGGAATTGCGAAAAGAAGGAATTGCCAGAGAACTGGTAAACCGTATTCAAAACTTGCGAAAAGACAGTGGTTTTGAGGTGACCGACAAGATAAAAGTGCAGTTGATGAAAGATGGTCATTTAGAAGAAGCCGTTTTAGCCAATGAAACGTATATTAAGTCAGAAACACTAACAGAAACCTTGGTTTTTGAAAATAGTTTAGAAAATGGTACGGAAATTGAGTTTGATGACATTAAAACAAAAATAATAATTTCAAAATAGATTAACATGACAGATGAAGTAGTACGATACTCAGAAGCTGATTTAGCGGAGTTCAAAGAAATTATCTTAAAAAAGATTGAGAAAGCCCAAAACGATTTGGAACTCATAAAAAGTGCCTACATGAATGATTTGAATAACGGAACGGATGATACCTCACCAACATTCAAAGCATTTGAAGAAGGTTCTGAAACCATGAGCAAAGAAGCAAATTCTCAATTGGCTATTCGCCAGGAAAAGTTTATCCGCGATTTAAGAAACGCTCTTTTTAGAGTAGAAAACAAAACCTATGGTGTTTGTAAAGTAACGGGTAAATTAATCTCAAAAGAACGCTTAAAATTAGTGCCGCATGCTACGATGAGTATTGAGGCGAAAAATATGCAGCGATAAGGTGCGTTTTTCTAAGGTACTAAGGCTCTAAGGTGCTGAGGTACTAAGGGAATTGATTTAAAATTAGAAAATAAAAAGAGAGGATGTTGAAGTCCTCTCTTTTTTATTTATATATAGTTCAAATTAGAAATTTACAGTGCTAATGACTTCTAAGGTATGATTAGCACCATAACTGTATTGTACAATTTTATTAATTCCAACGGCAATTAAGTGTGTGTCTAAAGCGATCACGTCTTTTACTTGGTCATTGTAAGTGTTTTGAAGCACTAACTCGGCAGAATTGGTAGCGTCAAAAACATTTAAGTTTCCATCTGCACATACGTACAACACATTATTTCGAATCCCCAAGCCATAAGGCTGACTTAACAAATAGGTTGAAATTAAGGTTGGGTTTTCAATGTTAGTGATGTCGATAACGTTGACTTGGTCTTCAATGGCACCGCAAGTAGAACCACCACGAACGGTAATATATGCGGTATTGGCATGCACAACCACAGGGTCACAGGCGGTTGCATGTGAAAAACCGGAAACAAAGAAAGGGTTAAATTCATCAAAAGCGTTTACAATATACATTCCGTTGGTAGAACCGATGAATAAAAATTCTTTTTGTTTGAAAAGGGTTTCAAACACTCCGCCACCTAACCACTCGGTCATGTAAATGGATTTATCAAAAAAAGTTTGCGTTGGATTTGAAATATTAAATACATTCAATTCAAAATTTTCAACCGTATAAAGAGCATTGTTGTTAATTTGGAATTTAGCAAATGAGCCACCTGTTCCAATTGCACCACCACTTGAGCTTTCTAAACCACTAAACGCATCGTTGGCTAATATCATTTCATCATGATTTGGTTTTTGACGTACTTCAATTCGAAAACCCACCATGATTTCATTTACACCCGGGTAATCCTCATACGCATAATATTCAGCTTCTTCGGGATAAGCAGGATAAAACTCCAATACATTTTCTACGGTTCTCACTAAGGTAATATTGTTGAGGTCTGAGATATCGAACACCACTAAATCAACAAAATTGTCCGCATATAAGTAGTTTCCCTTGATAGCGATATCGTGCACTCCTTCCAAATTAATGAAAATCATGTTTTGCGGATTTTGCGGATTGGAATTATCGAACACATGGATACCGGATTCTTGAGCGACATAAAATAAAAGACTTTGCGTCACATAAATTTTACCATCCGATTGTGTTGGTTGAGCCGATTCAATGGTTATGGAATTTCTAATTTCTGATAGGGTTTTAACAATCGGTACGGCAAATTTTGCGGTTTCGTTGTTACCTTCTTCATCGTTACAGGCGGTGAACATAAAAAGAGAAATCGCAATTATCCAAAAGGATTTTAATGTTTTCATTGGTAAGGTATTAGGTTAAACAAATGTATTAACATTTTTGATAGTAAGATGCAAAAATCTCCGTAAAGTTGCGTTGAAATGCTAAAAATTATTTAAACTTTTTACACTTCTTGGTATAATTTCACTAATGTTTGATAATATTGTTATTTTTGCACCTTTAAAACCCAAAAAATGACTTTAAAGAAAGCTTATTTACTTGTTTTTCTTGTTTTATTAGTAGATCAGGTATCTAAACTCTATATCAAAACTAATTTTGTTTTAGGAGAAGAAATCAAGGTTTTTGAATGGTTTCGTATTCATTTTATTGAAAATGAAGGAATGGCTTGGGGTACCAAAATTCCGGGAGACTATGGAAAGTTATTTTTAACCTTATTTCGTATTGTAGCAGTATTTGGAATTGGATATTGGCTGTGGGACAGTGTTCGTAAGCATAGTTCTTCCTACTTGATTGTGTCAATTGCCCTTATTTTAGCCGGAGCATTTGGTAATATTATTGACAGTGTTTTTTATGGCGTACTTTTTAACGATAGTTATCATTCAGCTTCAACATTGTTTTCAGACCAGCCTTATGGCTCATGGTTCCACGGTAAAGTGGTAGATATGTTGTATTTCCCGATTTGGAAAGGGAATTTACCCGAGTGGCTTCCTTTTGTAGGTGGAAAATACTTTACTTTTTTTAATGCCATTTTTAACATTGCCGATATGGCTATTTCTACCGGAGTTGGTATTTTGATTGTATTCAACAAAAAAGCCTTTGGTACAGATAAAAAAGAAGAATCTACAGAGGAAGTTGCTGCTTAATCAAACGAATAGATTTCATTTGGTGTAACGCAATAATTCAATCGTATATCAGATTCAAAAACGTCTTCAATTTTTTCTTCCGGTTCAAAAAAGGACAATCCAATTTTGATGGTTTCTGGAGAACATTCCTTTAAAAACCGATCATAAAACCCTTTTCCGTAGCCCACCCGATGGCCTTTTTGATCAAAGGCCAATAACGGAATAAACACCACTTCTATTTTGGCAACAGGCACTTCCAAACCGTTAATAGGTTCCGGAATATTGTATGCGTTTTTTTTGATTTTGGTGTTGTCGGTTAATAGGAAATGGGTCATAATTCCGGTAGTGAAATCACTTTTGGCAATTACTATTTCTTTGTCTTTTCCGGCTAGAATTTGCAAGATGAATTCGGTATCAATTTCTTTTTGTTCGGCAATGGAAAGAAAAAGATGGAAATAGGTTTTATCCCAAATATTCAACCGAAGCAATTGGTTGGCAATGACTAAGCTTTTTTCTTCTCTTTCTTCTTCAGAAAGAGCGGCACGTAAGGCTTTATATTTTAACCGAAGTTCTTTTTTATGCATATACCGAAGCATTCAATTCGGCTATAAAAGTAATTAAATGTTCGGGTTCCACGTGATTCATCACCACAATTTTATACCACTTGTTATCATTCAAATGTGATTGCGGCACCAATCGAAAACGATGAGCGATTTCACTGGAAATGTATTTTGCTTCTATCGTTACAATATTCATAAACGGTTCTCGAAAGTAGCGAATGTTCAATTGGTCTAATTCACGACACAAGAAATCGGTTCGTAATTGCAGGGTGCTTACTTTTTCGAACCAACCGTGTGGACCGTAAGTTGACAAAATCATCCAAACGGCAATAGCATTGGCACCGGAACGGCTTCCGCAAAGGGTAACATCCATGCCTTCCACATATTCTGCTTCTTTGGTGAGCACATGATGGATGAGGTTTTTTCGGCAAATAAAAATACCGGTTCCATACGGTGCTTGTAGCATTTTATGGGCATCAATGGTAATTGAACTAATGTCAGGATTACTGAAATTAATCGTTGACTGTTGGTTACTAAACGGATACACAAATCCGCCATACGCACCATCAATGTGTAATTTAAACGGCAGTTGAAGAGCGTTTAACGTTTCGATATAATCCAACGGATTGTCCACTGAACCAAACATAGTGGTTCCCATATTTGACACCACAATACAATATTTTTTACCGTTGTCTTTCGCTTGTAAAAGAATCGCTTGTAAAGCTTTTTTATCCAATTGACGGGTTGAAAAATCAACCGGAATTTTGAGCCAATCTACTTGTAAAAGGTTAGCCCCTTTCGGGATGGAATAATGCGTGTCTTCTGAGGAAACAATGGCTATTTCTTGTAAAGAAGCATTATGTTCGTGAAGGAAATAATTGCGGTACATCCATAAAGCTTGAATGTTGGCTTCTGTTCCGCCGGGTGAAATATAGCCGTCAAATTCATTGGGTTTAGATTTAAAAACGTCGATAGCCAATGCGTTTAAAACTTCCCGTTCTAGTTGTTGGGTGCCACTGAACACGCTTTCGGATTGACCTAAGGTGTGACAACCAATGTGATTGGGGTTGGCCACAAAAGTTTGCAGTGTTGGAGCATCTTTCAAAAATGGAGCATTGTCATAAAACACTTTTCCATCCAATTTAGAAGCCGGAAAACCCAGCGAAATGTCTTGTGCAAAGTTTACGTTTTGAGCTAATGCCTCAGTTGTTTTGTCTAAACGTTCTTGGTGGCTATATTTTTTCCAATACTTCATGGTTGTTTATTTTGGGCAAAGCTAGGTAGTTTGCTAAAGAGGAAATATGATAAATGTTAGTTGCACGCACCTTTTTTTACTACTATATTTGTACTATGCAGATACCTTCCTTAGAACTCCAACTTCAAACACTACCCGATGGTCCGGGGGTGTACCAGTATTTTGATAAGGAAGGTAAGATATTGTATGTTGGAAAAGCAAAGAATTTAAAGAAGAGAGTTTCGTCTTATTTTACCAAATCCCATGACAACCACAAAACGGCTGTTTTGGTGAAGAAAATTGTGGAAATTCGTCATATCGTCGTAGCTACCGAACAAGACGCCTTGTTATTGGAAAACAATTTGATTAAAAAACTCCAACCAAGGTACAACATCAATTTAAAAGATGACAAAACCTATCCGTGGATTTGCATTAAAAAAGAACCTTTTTCCCGCATTTTTCCCACTCGGAAAATGATAAAAGACGGTTCAGAATATTTTGGTCCATATACCAATTTTAAAACGGTAAATACGCTGTTGGATATGATTAAAGAATTGTATCCGTTGCGAACGTGTAATTACGATTTAAGTGAACAAAATATACGGAATCATAAATACAAAGTGTGTTTAGAATACCACATTGGCAATTGTAAAGGCCCATGTGAAGGGTTGGAAAGTTTAGAAAATTACCAAAGTCAAGTAGATGCTATTCGGGAAATTTTAAAAGGAAATTTTAAAGACAGCATCAAGGCTTTTAAACAAAAAATGATGCTGCATGCTCAAAATATGGAATTTGAAGAAGCACAAAAAATCAAAGAAAAAATAGATGTTTTAGAGAATTATCAGGCCAAATCCACTATTCTAAATCCGAAGATATCCAATATTGACGTTTTTTCGATTGTGTCGGATGAATCGATGGCGTATGTTAATTTTCTTCAAATTGCTCATGGAGCGATTATTCGTTCTCATACGTTGGAAATGAAAAAGAAATTAGATGAAACAGATGAAGAATTGTTGGAATTGGCTATAGTAGAACTTCGGGAGCGATTTCATTTGACGTCTAAAGAATTGATCTTACCGTTTGAATTGGATTTTGGGGATAAAATAAAAGTAACCGTTCCGCAGTTGGGCGACAAAAAGCAAATTTTGGAACTTTCGCAACGCAACGCCAAGTACCACCGTTTAGAGCAATTGAAACAAATTCAGATTGTGGACCCTGAACGCCATACCAATCGGATTATGGCTCAAATGCAAAAAGATTTACGTCTTTCCGTAGAGCCACGTCATATTGAATGTTTTGACAATTCGAATATTCAAGGAACGAATCCAGTTGCAGCTTGTGTGGTGTTTAAAGACGGTAAACCCAGCAAAAAGGATTATCGTCATTTCAATATCAAAACAGTTGAAGGGCCGAATGATTTTGCCTCGATGGAAGAAGTGGTATATCGTCGTTACAAACGCTTATTAGAGGAAAACCAACCTTTACCTCAGTTGATTATCATTGATGGAGGAAAAGGACAATTGTCTTCTGCTTTAAAAAGTTTAGACGATTTAGGATTACGGGGAAAAATTGCGATTATCGGAATTGCCAAACGATTAGAAGAATTGTTTTATCCCGGTGATTCTGTACCGTTGTATTTGGATAAAAAATCGGAAACGCTTAAAATCATTCAGCAATTGCGAAACGAAGCTCACCGTTTTGGAATTACGCATCATCGAGACAAACGGAGTAAATCAGCTTTGCAGACCTCGCTTGAAACCATTCCCGGAATCGGAGAAAAGACGATGGTAACGTTACTAAAACATTTCAAAAGTGTTAAAAGATTAGCTCAAGCCAACGAAAGTGAAATTTCTGACGTGGTTGGTGCTTCAAAAGCCAAAAAAATTTCCGAATTTTACAGAACTATTGTTAAATAAAATAATGTGGGTCTTTTGATGGGTTTAATTTTAGGTGTCGTGATGTTCGTTTTGATTCTTCAAAAAAGGAATCAAAAGTCTTTATTATACAAGACTTCCTTTCACCCATTACCCATCACCTATTACCTATTACCTATTACCTTTTTCCTATTATCCTCAACAACCTTTGCACAAGAAGAAAATCCCAATCGTCCAAAAATTGGTTTAGTTTTAAGTGGTGGTGGAGCCAAAGGTTTGGCACATATTGGTGTGTTGAAAGTGATTGAAGAAGCCGGAATTAAAATTGATTACATCAGCGGCACAAGTATGGGAGCCATTGTTGGAGGATTATATGCTGCAGGCTATAACGCCAAACAACTGGATAGTATCTTTACGCATACAGATTATGATGCGGTAATACAAGATTTTGTACCTCGATCTTCCAAGAATTTTTACGAAAAAGGAAACGATGAGCGTTATGCCTTGACTTTACCATTTAATAAACTTCGTTTAGGGATTCCATCTGCATTATCAAAAGGATTGTATAACTATAACATGATTTCACGGCTTACGCATAATGTGCGACATGTTCGTGATTTTAATCAATTGCCAATACCTTTTTTATGTGTAGCTACCAACATTGAAACAGGAGAAGAAGTCATTTTAAACAGTGGTTATTTGGCTCAATCAATCATGGCAAGTGGAGCATTCCCATCGTTGTATTCGCCAATAATTATTGATGGAAAATATTTAATTGATGGTGGAGTTGTTAATAATTTTCCCGCAGAAGAAATTAAGAAATTAGGAGCCGATATCATTATTGGTGTAGATGTGCAAGATGATCTAAAAGACAGAACTTTTTTGAGAGATGCTACGCGAATTTTGGTGCAAATTTCAAATTTGCAAATGATTCAAAAAATGCAGGAGAAAAAGTTGATAACAAATATTTATATCAAACCTGATATTGGAGAATATTCGGTTATCTCTTTTGATAAAGGTTCCGAAATAGTTGATAAGGGAGAATTGGCGGCTAAAGCAGTGTTAAATGAGTTAAAAAAACTCGGTCAAAATTACACAAAAGAACCTTTACAAGAGGTAAAAACCGAAAGAGATAGTATTGGGATTAAGAGTTTAAGCCACACAAAACTAGATAATTATACTCGTTCTTATATAATTGGTAAGTTAAGGTTTAAACCGGGAAGCAATCTAACATATGGAAAGTTAAAACAAGGTGTTGAAAACTTGAACGCTTCACAAAGTTTTGGTAGTATCAATTACACTTTTGACAAAGACCATGATGAAGATCGATTGAATCTTAATTTAACCGAAAACCCTAACAAAACATTGTTGCGATTTGGATTGCATTATGATGGGTTGTATAAAAGTGCCTTGTTAGTGAACGTGACGCAAAAGAAAATTCTTTTCAAAAACGACGTTATTTCAGGAGATTTTGTGCTTGGTGATAATTTTAGGTATTATTTAGATTACTATATCGATAATGGATTTCACTGGAGTTTTGGCTTTAAATCAAGACTGAATCAGTTCAATCGAAACATTACTTCAGATTTTAGTGATGGCGTTTTGTTTGCTGAAAATAATATCAGTACATTAAATATTAATTTTATTGATTTTACCAATCAAATATATCTGCAAACATTATTTGTTCAAAAGTTTTTAGTGGGAGCCGGATTTGAACACAAACGTTTAAAAATAGAATCTGAAACATTACAAAACTCAACCTCTTTATTTGAAAAAAGTGATTATTACAGTTTGTTTGGTTACTTGAAGTTTGATTCATTTGACAACAAATATTTCCCTAAATCAGGTTGGTATTTTAATGGAGATATACAATCGTTTTTATATTCTACCGACTATACTAATTCATTTAATCGTTATTCTATTTTTAAGGCTGATTTTGGGTTTGCCAAAAAAATCATACGTAAAACAACATTATTGGTGCAAAGCGAAGGCGGATTTTCAATTGGCGAAGAATCTGTGCCCTTTTTTAATTTTGTTTTAGGCGGATATGGATTTTATCCGGTGAATAATTTTCGCCCGTTTTATGGCTATGATTTCCTTAGTTTAGCGGGGAACAGTTATGTAAAAGCCCTATTCCAAGTGGATGTAGAAATTTTTAAACGAAATCACCTAAATGCATTTGCTAATTTTTCCAACATTGGAACTAATATTTTTGATGATGATAATTGGTTGCAAAGACCTTCGTATACCGGTTATGGTTTTGGTTACGGAATGGAAACCGTTATAGGTCCTCTAGAAATCAAACACAGTTGGTCTCCAGAAACAAAAGATCATTTCACATGGTTTGGAATTGGTTTTTGGTTTTAATTGTGTAGTATTCATTTTTTTACGATATTTGTGAAGCATTTTATTAAATTCTCATAATATGTTTATCATTCTTGGTTTTTTAGTAGCGTTTGGGCTGGGTATAATTGTTGGAGTCAACATCAAAAAAAACCAATTCTAACAAAAATTGTTGTTATGGTATCTTTTTGGCCCGGATTATTAGCTTACCTCCACTTCCTGATGAAACGCAATCCGGAATGAATTCATGTGTCAATTGGGTAATGTGTCAATTAGCCAATTGGTCAAGATGACAATTATTATTTTTTTAATTTAAATTCACAAAAATGCCATTTTATCATCAATTAGGGAGTATTCCTCCCAAACGACATACACAATTCAGAAAGCCCGACGGTGAGCTTTATTACGAACAATTGTTTGGAACAGTTGGTTTTGACGGAATGTATTCTAATATGTATCACATCCATCGACCGACACAAGTTAAAGAAATTCGCAAGCAATATTCTGTAGCACCCAATGTGGTTAAAGCCAATAACATGCAATCCTATAAATTGCACGGTTTTGATGTTACTCCAGAAAAAGATTATTTGGAAAGCCGTAAAATCGTATTGACCAATTCGGATTGTCATATTACGTTGGCCGCTCCTCAAAACAGAACTCAAGATTATTTTTATAAAAACACCGATTCCGATGAAATGATTTTCATTCACAAAGGAAGCGGAAAACTTCGCACTTTTTTAGGTAATATCGATTTTAAATACGGTGATTATTTATTGATTCCTCGTGGAATTATCTATAAAATTGATTTTGACACAGACGATAATCGCTTATTTATTGTAGAATCCAGACGGCCTATTTACACCCCAAAACGGTATCGTAATTGGTTTGGTCAATTGTTAGAGCATTCACCTTATTGCGAACGCGATTTACGTCGCCCAACCGAATTGGAAACCTATGACGAGTTGGGAGATTTTGTAATTAAAGTGAAAAAAAGAGATGAAATTATAGAAATGGTTTATGCCTCTCATCCTTTTGATGTGGTGGGTTATGATGGGTACAATTATCCGTATGCCTTTTCCATTCACGATTTTGAACCGATAACAGGTAGAATACACCAACCGCCACCGGTACATCAAACTTTTGAAACCGATGCTTTTGTAGTGTGTTCGTTTGTGCCGAGATTGTATGATTATCATCCACTTTCTATTCCGGCTCCTTATAATCATAGCAATATTGACAGTGATGAGGTGTTGTATTATGTAGATGGAGATTTTATGAGTAGAAACGATGTGAAACCGGGGAATATATCGTTGCATCCGGCGGGTATTCCGCATGGTCCACATCCTGGAGCGTATGAACGCAGTATCGGAAAAACCGAAACGAAAGAATTAGCCGTGATGGTTGATACCTTTAAACCTTTGATGGTAACAGATGAAGCGATGAAAGTGGCGGATGAGAAGTATTACCAATCGTGGCTTTGATAATTTGTCAATTTGTCAATTCGGCAATTTGTCAATGAGGGGTAATAGTAATTAAGATATTAGAAATTATATTTAAAAAATCACATTTATAATTTAAAAACATTTGTAAACAAATCAGTCAATTGACACATTAATTTTATAAGCCATGATAACATTTAAAGAAAAGTACAAGGATAATTTAATTCTTGTAAAATCATTTGAGTTTGCCAAGAAGATTGTTTTATACACCGAAAAATTAGAGGAAAACAAAAAGTTTGTTGTTGCTAATCAACTGCTTAAGTCCGGTACATCAATAGGAGCAAACATAAAAGAAGCTCAAAACGCTCAAAGCAAAGCCGATTTCATTCATAAATTTAAAATTGCCATGAAAGAAGCTGATGAAACCGAATTTTGGTTGTTTTTATGCAATGAACTGCAACGTTATCCTGACACAGAAGAATTGTTAGTAGAGTTATTTGATATTTTAAAAATTACAAATAAAATTATTGCAACTTCAAAAATTAATAAATAAAGTTTAAGCCAATTGGTTGATGAAATGTAAATTTTACCAGTTTTCTAAATTGACACATCGACACATTAACCAATTGACAAATTAAAAAAAAAGTTTAACCCAATTGGTTATTGAAATGCAATTTCAGCAGTTTTCTAAATTGACACATTGCCACATTAACCAATTGCCACATTAAAAAATTATGTCACAAGAAATAAAATCAGTAGAATACGGACTAGAAAAAATATTTGAAGGAGCTCAAGATTTTCTTCCTTTAATGGGAACCGATTATGTAGAGTTTTATGTTGGAAATGCCAAACAAGCGGCTCATTTTTACAAAACAGCTTTTGGATTTCAATCCTTGGCCTATGCCGGATTGGAAACTGGCGTAAAAGATCGAGCTTCGTATGTGTTGAAGCAAGATAAAATCCGATTGGTATTAACCACTGCTTTAAAAAGCGATTCGCCAATTGGCGAACATGTGAAAAAACATGGAGATGGAGTCAAAATCGTGGCGTTATGGGTAGAAGACGCACGTAAATCATTTGAAGAAACCACTAAAAGAGGAGCTAGAGTTTTCATGGAGCCTACGGTTGAAACGGATGAACATGGCGAAGTAATTCGTGCTGGAATTTACACGTACGGCGAAACCGTTCATCTATTCGTTGAACGCAAAAATTATAATGGCACTTTCCTTCCGGGGTATAAGGAATGGAAATCGGATTACAATCCGACTCCGGTAGGGTTGAAATATGTAGATCACATGGTAGGAAATGTGGGTTGGAATGAAATGAATACGTGGGTAAAATGGTATGAAGATGTCATGGGATTTGTGAATTTCTTATCGTTTGACGACAAACAGATTACCACAGAATATTCCGCTTTAATGAGTAAAGTGATGAGTAACGGTAATGGTAGAATTAAATTCCCTATCAATGAACCGGCAGAAGGAAAGAAAAAATCACAAATTGAAGAATATTTAGATTTTTATGAAGGTCCGGGAGTGCAGCACATTGCTGTAGCTACTGATGATATCATTTCTACGGTAGCTGAAATGCGTAAAAGAGGTGTGGAGTTTTTGAGTACGCCTCCACAAGCGTATTATGATGCCATTCCGGAACGGTTAAAAGACCACATGTCTAAATTCAAGGAAGACATCAACGAACTTCAGAAATTGGGCATTATGATTGATGCTGATGAGGAAGGTTATTTGTTACAAATATTCACCAAACCGGTGGAAGACCGACCAACTTTATTCTTTGAAATCATCCAACGGATGGGAGCCAGAGGATTTGGAGCCGGAAATTTCAAAGCGTTGTTTGAAAGTATCGAACGTGAGCAAGCGTTAAGAGGAACATTATAAATCAAAATTTAATTAAAATTTCCGTTAGGTAGTTGTTTTTGAAACGATTACCGAACGGTTTTTTTATGAAATGGTGTAAAGTTTGTCAAATTATAGTAACAAGTTAGAAACAAAAACAGCTTAAAATTACGAATAATGAAATTTTAACCTATCAAAGCAGTGGTTTTTTGTCAAAATAGTGTTAAAGTAAAAAAATGAATAAATATTTCGCAACAAACGAATTATCTTTGCACTCGCAAAAAGGAGGAGTGGTTACCTCCTTGGAGTAATGTAAATTTTCATAATTTATAGTTTTTTGGTTAGTTAATTAGCATACAGCCCAATTGGAAACAGTTGGGCTTTGTGTTTTGTGTTGTTTGGTAATGTGTCAATGAGACAATTAGTTTTACAACAAATCATTTCATTTGGATATGGTTTAGGAGGAAAGATTTTGTTATTTTTAGTGAGAGGAGAGGAATGTGGGAGTTTATGAAAAAGTGTTTTTCGGTTTTTAAATTGTTTTACTAAACAAGGGACTCTGCTGACTAAAATAAATTAATCTTACTTTGGTATTTATTAAAATTTTTTTACTTTTAATATTTTAAGCAGAAATTATTTGTTAATTAAATAAGCATTTAATATTTTTACATTTAATTAACCAATAAAAACTTATTTGTTTATGAAGAATTATTACAATTTATTTGTTTATTTGTTTATTTGTTTAGCTAGATTAAATGCTCAAGAATGTGGTTTTGTTGATACTGAAAATTATCAAACTTACGACCAATATCATTTTAATAGGAGTTCAGCAAATGTAGATATACATTGTATAAATGTTTGTTTTAGAATTGTAAGAGATAATAATGGTGCGAATGCCGCCATTAATCCAAACATTATTCCTCAGGTTTTGTCTGAAATGAATTCTAAATTTAATCCTCACGGAATTTATTTCAACCAAGTAGGTACTTTTGACTACATTAACAGTACAAATTACAATAATTATTTGCAAGGAAGTAGTCCTGCAAATATTCCTAATTGTTTAAATATTTATTTTATCAAAAATTTTAATCATAATCCATCATTAGGTGGTATAGCAACTTTTGGAACTTTAAGAGTAACTATTAAAGGAATTCACGCCACAAATGACTGTACTGTTTCACATGAAGTAGGTCATGCTTTAAATCTTAGACATACTTTCAGATGTACTTCAACAGCGAATGGTTTTAATGCAAGTTGTGCAGAAAACCCTTTTAATTCTGTTGAATGTCATATTAGAGGTGATTTAGTTTGTGATACACCTGCTGATTATACAACAATGGGCGGAAACAGTAATGTAAACAATCCATATGGTTTGAATAATTACAATCCAGACAAGAAAAATATAATGTCATATTGGATAGGTAAGCAACATTTTTCACCCGGTCAAGGCGAAAGAATGTTTAGTTCTATTACTGGAGCTCCAGAATTACAAAGCATTCGCTCTTACAATTGTGCAAATGTTGTTGGACCTTCAAAAATATGTCGTTCGGGTAGGATAGATTCTTATAGAGTTTCTGTGGCTCCTATTGGCACACCAACTTATAATTGGAGTGTAAGTGGATGTTTGCAAATTATTGGTTCCTCAACAAATTCTTCTGTTAATATTACTAGAACATTACCAAGTACATCTAATTCTACTATTAGCGTAACCATTAATGGAAGTATAGTAAAAACGAAAACAATTCGAACAAGATGTCTTTTTGGTGTTTTCAGAATGGCTGGACTTTATGATTGGGTAAGTAAGGATTATGGAGATATGGGTTTAATAATTCCAATAGATCCAGAGGATGAAGATTTAGATGATCCAGTTGTAAAGTATATGTGGGAAATTCATGAGCAGGAAAGTGAACCAACTGCATTAAATAGTGAAAATATAAAACCTTATTTTGTTGGAGCTCTACCTAATGAAAAAAATATTTTTACTAGTTCAACAAATCAAGCTATTGTTAATTGGGGTAATATTTCAAAAAGTTATTTGATAACTTGTCATGAAATAACACAGTCTGGTGAAAAGTATTTAATAAGTGAAAATTATGTTGATGTTGGGGATCCTAAAAACAACCCTTGTTTTAAAAATAACATTCAATCTATCATTGCCCCAAACCCTGTTAGAAACGGTTTAATTAATGTTATAGTTCAAAAACCTGAAAATACTTCACCGTGCAATTATAAAGATTTGGAACAACCTCAGTTTTTTAACAGTGAGTTAGATAAAGTTAATAATTCAATTACTATTTTTGACTATCAAGGCAATGAGATATATAGAAATGTATTTGAAACAAATGAATTCACAATTGAAAATGTTAACTTAATAAGCGGTAATAATTATGTGGTGAATTTATTTACCAACGAAGGTGGTTTTAATCAACAAGTAATAATAGCAGAATAAATTAAATATGAAAAAAATAATAATTTTGATACTTTTTGTATCATTAGGTTGTTCAGATAGTGAAGACAATTCAAATGGTTTGATGATGAATAAAATTGTTGGAGATTGGAAATTAGTGGGTTACTATGATGATGAAGAAGATCCCGAAACGGGTTTTAATTATCATACAGTTGAAAATGGTTTTGAAACTACTTTTAGACAAAACAAAACTTTTGAAACAACATTTATACCTTCTGAAACATATAGTGGAAAATTTAACATTGCAAATGATTCAATTCTAACTTTTAATTATACTATTACGCCATCAGGCATATCAAACCCGGAACGATTTAAAATTCTTATACTTAATGATAATGTACTAGAATATATCGCACCGGGAGCGATATTTGGGCCGCAATTGCGTTTAGAAAGAATCAATAATCCTTAATTATTTTCTTGTGAAATTTAGTTGTAAAAAGTATGCTTTTTTTGGTCTAATTTTTTTGGTCTTCGTCAATTGTTCTGATAACAATGATAAACAGACTTCATTTGATATTACTCCTATTTTAGGAAAATGGCAATATGTTGAGTATTTGGATTATGACCCACCAGGGCCATATTTAATTGATAATGGACCAATAATTGAATTAAAAGCAGATGGTACATTTGTATCTCCTGAAGTGCCCAATTATCCAAATGGAACTTTTAGTGTTTCATCCGATAGTATTATAACTTTTACGTCTCGGTTGAATGAAACAACGTATAGTAAAAAGCAAAAAATTAATTTTTATTCTGAAACAGAAATGATTTTAGACAATGATTTATCACCTCCCGGTCAAATTGGATGCATAGAAGGTTGTGCAGAACGGTATGCTAAAGTTGATTAAAGTTTATCAATATAAACATGGAGTAACCCGAAAAGTAAATTGCTTTTCGGGTTTTTTTCTATTTCCACTTTTTTACTAGCCACAAGAAGGGTTCTCTTGAAATTAATACTAAGTTCTGCCAATCTTAAAGTTTTAAGATTGACTTTTCATTAACAAAACAACCCCCTCAAAAAATCATTAAAATTCAACCTTTTTTTGAGGTCTTTTTTAGATTTAGTTCATTTGGAACAGAAATTGTAACGCCTTTTATCAAAAAGACGATATAACATGAAAAAATTACTTTTTTTTTACTGCTGTTATTATCACTACTCGCTTTAACAGCCCTTCACATAGCATTTAAATAAATCATAATAATAAACATTACAATACTAATTGTTTCCTTTTGGTTGTACCTATTTGAAAAAAGTAAACTTTTAAGTATACTAAATTTTAATAAAATAAACATATAAATTTACTTATATGTTAAAAAGTAATATATTATGTTTACTATTTATTTAAAATGTAAATAAATATGTTTACATTTGTAGCGTTTTTTAAATAGAATTGTCATGAGAAATCAAAAAAAATTATTAATTGAGCAATTGGATAGAAAGATAAAATCTTTCCAAAAAGCTGAAAATGTAATTATTCCCGAAAAAGGATGGATATATAGTATTAGAACGGCTTTAAATATGACGCTTGAACAATTGGGTGAACGATTAAATATTACCAAACAAGGAGTGAAAAAAATAGAAGAAAGAGAAGCAAATGAATCTATTTCTATACATTTACTCAAAGAAACAGCGAATGCACTGGATATGAAATTTGTTTATGGATTTGTTCCTAAGAAAGGTTCATTAGAAAAACTCATAGAATATAAATCCGAAGAATTGGCTAGAAAAATTGTTTTACGAACAAATCACAATATGCAACTTGAGAATCAGGGCAATAGTGAAGAACAAATTCAAAAAGCAATAACAGATTTGGCAAGTGATATAAAACGAGAAATGCGGAGGTCATTATGGGATTAGATTTAGAATACGAAGAAGGTCAAACCCCTTTAAATGAAGAAGAAAAAGAAGGACTTTTAATAAAGACCATAACAACTCATGCGGAATTAGATGAATATGAACAGCTAAATATAGAAAATGCTATTGAATGGCTTTTAAAACAGAAGTTAAAAAAAGAAACGATTTTGACTGATCATTTTATAAAAGTATTGCACAAAAGAATGTTTGGTAAAGTTTGGAAATGGGCAGGGGAATTTAGACAATCAGAAAAAAATATTGGGGTAAAATGGATAAATATTTGGCATGATTTGAAAGTATTGTTTGACGATACAAATTATTGGATTGATAACGCTACGTTTCCGCCAGATGAAATAGCAATTAGATTCAAGCATAGATTAGTCAACATCCATTGTTTTCCGAATGGAAATGGTCGGCATTCACGCTTGATGGCGGATATAATTGTCGAATCTATTTTTAAAAAAGAAATTTTTTCATGGCATAGTTCTAATATGGTAAAAGCCGATGAAGTTAGAAAAGAGTATATTAAATCGATAAGACTAGCAGATAAAGGGAATATTGAACCATTAATAAAATTTGCTAGAACATAGCGGCCTTAATGAAACCTTCCTTCAATAGAGACACAGAACTTAAAGGCTTTGGGACTGGTTTACTTTTTCAGTTTTGATTTTTTTTAGAATTTCAAAATTTTTTATGAACAAATTCGAATCCCAATATTTATTGAGATTAACTTGAAGCAACAAAACAATACCTTCAAAAAATCATTAAAATTCAACCTTTTTTTGAGGTCATTTTTAGTTTTAGTACATTTGGAACAGAAATTGTAACGCCTTTTATCAAAAAGACGATATTGTATGAAAAAATTACTGTTTTTACTGCTGTTTTTTATCACTTCCGGGTTTAGTTCTCAAGGGGTTCAACCACCAAAAGAAGATGCTTTTGATGTAGGTGAATGGTTTCAATTTCGTATTCATTATGGTATGATTAATGCCGGAATTGCAGAATTAAGCGTTCGTGAAGCGGTTAGAAACAACAAAAAAGTATTTCACGCCAAAGGTAGGGGATACACTACCGGTATGACCAAGTTTTTCTTTGAAGTAGAAGACGATTATCAAAGTTATTTTGATAAAGAAACCGGAAATCCGTATCAGTTTGTGCGGAAAATTAATGAAGGTGGCTACACCAAAAACCAAGAAGGGTTTTTTAATCCGCAAAATAAAACGGTTTTAGTCAAAGACTACAAACGTAAAACCGAGAAAACTTTTGAAGTGCCCAATAATGTGCAAGATATTCTATCTACTTTTTATTATTTGAGAAACCACCCAAAGGTGGACAAGCTAAAAGTGGGAGAATCGATAGACATTGATATGTTTTTTGATGATGAAACGACTAAATTTAAGCTAAAATTTATGGGTCGTGAAGATTTAAAAACTAAATTTGGGGTCATTCCAACCATGATTTTTCGTCCGTATGTGCAAGCTGGTCGGGTTTTTAAAGAACAAGAAAGCTTAACTGTTTGGATATCAGATGACGACAATAAATTACCCATTCGTATCAAAGCGAGTTTGATGGTGGGTTCGCTAAAAGCAGATTTGGAACAATTCAAAGGATTAAAACATACGTTTACCGTTAAAGCAAAACCATAATGAATACAACCGCTCACGAAGAAATACTTGAAAAATTAGAAGAAAAGTTTCAAGCGATAAACCAAAAAACTGAAACACATTTAGAAGGACTTTTGTGGGCAAAGCCAATTACATATTGGGATTATATTCAAACAGATGCTTTATTGAATTTACAAACGCAACGCACCACTTTGCCGGATGAAATGGTGTTTATCATGTATCATCAAGTGAATGAATTGTTGTTTAAAATGATTTTATGGGAAATAGAACAAATTAGTCATTCTTCCACCTTAACAACAAGTGTTTTTACCGATAAATTAATGCGTATCAGTCGCTATTTTGATATGTTGACCACTTCTTTTACCATCATGAAAGATGGAATGGAAGTGGAACAATACATGAAATTCCGCAATACGTTAACCCCTGCCAGCGGATTTCAAAGTGCTCAGTACCGCTTGATTGAATTTGCCTCAACTGATTTGATTAACTTAATTGATTATCGATTTAGAGCCACAATTGACCGAAATACGCCCTATGAACATGCTTTTGAGCATTTGTATTGGCAAGCAGCCGGAAAAGATTATCAAACCGGCGAAAAATCATATTTAATTTTAGCCTTTGAGAAAAAATATAAGCAGGAGTTTTTGCGTTTTATGGAAGAATACAACACCATCAATGTATGGCGTAAATTCAAACAGTTGCCACAAGAAGATCAGCAAGACAAAGATTTGATTGCAGCCATGCGGCATTATGATTATACGGTAAATATTACCTGGGTGATGGGGCATTATCATGCGGCTAAAAAGTACATTGAAAGCGGACAAGGAAGTGGAGAAGCTACCGGGGGAAGCGATTGGAAAAAGTATATGTTGCCAAAGTACCAACGTAGAATCTTTTTTCCGGAATTATGGTCAGCAGAGGAATTAGCGGTTTGGGGCGAAAAAGAAAGTGTATAATTGAATTAAAAAGAACAAATTGAAATTACATAAAGTACTTCTGCTTGGTGTTTCGTTGCTTTTGTTTTCATGCGAAAGAAAGGTTGACCAGGTAGAAATTGAAAAAGATGAACAAAAGAAAATCCCGATTGTTATTGAATTTGGGTTTACCTTGAATGATTTTCAAGTGGTGCAAGACACCATTAAATCAGGTGACACCTTTGGCAAATTACTTGAAAGTTACAACATTGGTAATTTTAAAGTACATGAAGTTACCGAACAAATTAAAGACAGTTTCAACATGCGGGATATTCGGGTTGGAAAACCAATTACACTTTTAAAAGCAAAAGAAGCTCCGCATCAATTACAAGTTTTTATTTACCAAAAAGATAACATTCACTATAGTGTTGTTGACTTTAGAGATACGATTGTAAAAGCGTATAACAAGCAAAAACCCATTACGATAAAAAAGCGTACGATTGCTACCGCTATCACCGGTTCTTTGTCTGAAACCTTAAATAAAAACGGAGTAGAAGCTGGCGTTGCTAACAATTTAGCTAAGATTTACGAGTATTCTATTGACTTCTTTAAAATTCAAAAAGATGACAAATTTGCGGTAACAATGTATGAAAAGTTCATCAACGATACCGTTTATGTTGGGGTTGATCGTTTGGAAAGTTCCTTTTTTGAACACAAAGGCAAAAGAATTTATGCTTTTCCTTATAAAATAGATAGCCTTGCTAAACGATTTGAGTACTACGACGAGGAAGGCAAAGGTTTAAAAACCATGTTTTTAAAAGCTCCTTTGGATTATTTCCGTATTTCTTCACGGTTTTCACCCAAACGTTTTCATCCGGTGCAAATGACTTGGAAAGCTCACAAAGGAACCGATTATGCTGCTCCACATGGAACACCGATTAAAACAACCGCTTCCGGTGTGGTTGAACGAACCGGTTATACCGCAGGTAATGGTAATTTTGTGAAAGTAAAGCACAACGGAACTTATTCGACTCAATACCTTCATATGTCCAAAATATTGGTACGACAAGGGCAATCAGTTACGCAAGGACAAACCATCGGATTAGTTGGTAGTACTGGTTTAGCTACAGGTCCTCACGTGTGTTATCGTTTTTGGAAGAATGGTGAACAAGTGGATCCTTTAGGACAAAAACTTCCGAATACGGAGCCTATGAATGCAAAACACAAAGCAAAATATTTAGAATATATTGCACCGTTAAAGAAAGAATTAGACAGTATTGCACAACAAAAATTGAAATAAAATGGCATTAAAGAATATCAATCCGACACAGACAAAAGCATGGGAAAACCTTCGAAATCATTTTGAAGAAATGCAAACTGTAACCATGCAGGAATTATTTGAACAAGATCCGAATAGAGCTACTTCATTTCATGTTCAATGGAATGATTTTTATGTTGATTATTCGAAAAATATTGTCAATCAGGAAACGATGAAGCATTTGATTAGCTTGGCTCATGAAATAGAGTTATCGGACGCTATTCAACAGTATTTTAATGGTGCAGCGATTAATCAAACGGAAAACAGAGCGGTATTACATACGGCTTTGCGTTGTCCGGCAGATACCGTTGTAAAAGTGGACGGCATTGATGTTATGCCGGAAATTCAATCGGTTAAAAATAAAATAAAGGTGTTTACCAATGAAGTTATTTCAGGTGTTCGAAAAGGATTTACCGGAAAAACATTTACCGACATTGTAAACATTGGCATTGGCGGTTCAGATTTAGGACCTGCAATGGTTACAGAATCATTGGCTTTTTATAAAAACCATTTATCGGTACATTTTGTTTCTAATGTGGATGGCGATCACGTTCAAGAAGTAATTCAGAAATTAAATCCAGAAACTACGTTATTTGTGATTGTTTCAAAGACGTTTACAACGCAAGAAACACTTTCAAACTCTGAAACGATTCGTAATTGGTTTTTACAATCGGCTACTCAACAAGATGTGGCGAAACACTTTGTAGCCGTTTCTACTAACGTGCAAAGAGTAACCGATTTTGGGATTCACCCGGATAATATTTTCCCTATGTGGGATTGGGTTGGCGGACGTTTTTCGTTGTGGAGTGCGGTTGGATTATCCATTAGTCTAGCGGTTGGGTTTGATCATTTTGATGCCTTGTTAAAAGGAGCCAATCAAATGGATAATCATTTTAAAAACACGCCATTTGAGCAAAATTTACCGGTAATTTTGGCCTTGTTGAGTGTTTGGTACAACAACTTTTTTGGTGCCGAAAGTGAAGCATTGATTCCTTACACACAATACCTTCAAAAATTAGCCCCTTATTTACAACAAGGTATCATGGAAAGTAACGGTAAAAGTATTGACCGAGGCGGCAACCCTGTTCAGTATCAAACCGGAACTTTGATATGGGGAGAACCCGGAACCAATTCGCAACACGCCTTTTTTCAGTTGATTCATCAAGGAACAAAATTAATACCGACTGATTTTATTGGGTTTGTTAAGCCATTACACGGCAATCAAGACCATCATGACAAATTGATGTCGAACTTTTTTGCTCAAACAGAAGCCTTATTAAATGGAAAATCTGCTGAGCAGGTAATAGCCGAATTTAACAAACAAGGCATAAGTGAAGAAAAAGCAGCTTATTTATTGCCGTTTAAAATCTTTTCGGGCAATCGACCAACCAATACGATATTAATCAATCAATTAACTCCGGAAAGTTTGGGCGAATTGATTGCTCTTTATGAACACAAAATATTTGTGCAAGGGGTTATTTGGAATATTTTCAGTTATGACCAATGGGGAGTTGAATTAGGAAAACAATTGGCTAATTCTATATTAGATGAAATACATTCGGGAAAGGTAAAAACACATGATAGTTCTACCACTACATTATTGCATTATTTCTTAAAAAATAAATGAAAATTTAATTTTTGTTATAATTAATAGGAATCTACATCAATAATGTTAAAAATTACAATTTTTGTTTATATTTGTCTTTCAATAATTTAAAATAAAAATGTACGAATTACTTTTAAAATTGCACTCTTGGTGGGCTTGGTTGGCCATGATTGTTTTGTTTGCCGGAATCATAAACGCCCTAATGGGCTATGGAGCAAACAGAGATTATGAAGCAAAAGATTTAAGAATTTCACTATTCGGATTGATTTTTACACACATTCAATTGGTTTTAGGGTTATTACTTTATTTTGTTTCGCCAGTTGGTTTAAAAGTGTTGGGAGAGATGAAAAACGAAACATTGCGTTTAACATCACTTGAACATCCTTTAGTGAATATTATTGCTATTGTTTTAATTACAATTGGATGGTCACAACACAAAAAAGCACACATGGACGATAAGTTTAAAAAGATTTTAATCTTTTATTCTTTGGGATTCATTTTACTAATGAGCCGAATTCCTTGGGTTTCTTGGCTGAGTTAAAGTAAAAACAACCACG
The DNA here is from genome assembly GCF_000425465.1 of Flavobacterium filum DSM 17961. Taxonomy (GTDB): domain Bacteria; phylum Bacteroidota; class Bacteroidia; order Flavobacteriales; family Flavobacteriaceae; genus Flavobacterium; species Flavobacterium filum. The sequence continues at coordinate 30,793 of NZ_AUDM01000005.1, forward strand.
CATTGCGTGGTTTTTTCATTTTGGAATGTATTTTGATAATTGAATCACCATAAAAATAATAAGCTCATGAAACATAAATGGATAGTTGGAATTTTAGGTATTCTTTTTTTAGCTTTATTGAGTGGTTTTTCTATAAAAAATAAATCTTTTAATGGATCTTTTTTTTCATTTATGACTGTAAATGATACCTTAAAAAAAGATTCTATTCTTATTGATAGTATTCAAAAGGAGGGAAATTTCAAATTTACATTGCTAAAAAAAGGGGCTCACGCTTCTTATTATGCTGATAAGTTCAATGGTAGAAGAACGGCAAGCGGAGAACGATTTGACAATCAAAAATATACTGCTGCACATCGCACACTTCCATTTGGCACAAAAGTGCGGGTAACAAACGAAGCCAATGGAAAATCAACCATTGTTAAAATTAATGACAGAGGTCCTTTTACTAAAGGAAGACATATTGATTTAACCAAAAGAGCCTTTCGCGATATTGCCCGTCATCATGGATATGGTTCAATGAAGGTAACGATAGAACTAGTGGAAGAAATTATAGATACTATTTCGACTCAAAAAGATTGATTTATTGCCTTTTTTCAACTGAAAGACCAATACCTAAAACGTTTGGTAAATAGTCGTGTTTAAATTGATTTTCGATTGAAACTTCATGATTACCGCTTTTCATTTCCTTTGAAGCAAATAGAATTTCTTTTAAATCACAAATATCGCCTACACAATCACCTCTATCTTTTTCTTTTTTAACACTCAAATAGAAAGTGATAACATCCATTTTTCCATCAGGATTTTTGCTCTTGATGATTAATGGGATAGAATCAAATTGAAAATCATATACATGTTTAAAATGAATGAAAACATCATATTTTCCCTCTTGTTCAATAGAAAAAAGATGATTTTTAGGACTGTTTTTATACCATCTGTTTTGATCAAATTCTAAGTCCATTTTGTTGTAAACAGAATTATATTGGCAGGACAAGATCAAAATGAGTATAGAGCCAATAAGTAGTGATTGTAGTTTCATATGGACCAATTTTTAAAAGGATTTTTACTTAGATAAGCATTGTAAAAGCGTTCGTCGTTGGTTACTTCCTCGCCCAGCCAGTGCGGTTTTTCAAACGACTCGGTTTCTGAGTTTAGTTCGATTTCGGCTATTATCAATCCTTCATTATCACCATAAAATTCATCCACTTCAATAATGTGATTACCGCATTGAATATCGTATCTGGTTTTTTCAATCACGCCTTTTTCGCATAACGGTAACAACAATTCAGCTTCTGAAACCGTAATTTCTTTTTCCCATTCTAAACGGGTCATTCCTGATTCGTTTCCTTTTCCTTTAATGGTTAAAAAGCCTTTGTTTCCTTTGATTCTAATCCGAACCGTGCGTTCAGGATCTGAACATAAATAACCTTGCACAATTCTGTTTTGTTGAAATGCTGCTGCTTTAAATGCCTCAGAAAGCACTTTAAATTTTCTTTCTATTTCTATCATTGGTAAAGGATAATCTTAGCGAAAGATACATAAATTTGTGGTATGGAAACACCTCTTCATCAACGAAAAATCATTCATATTGATATGGATGCCTTTTATGCTTCAGTTGAGCAAAAGGATTTTCCTGAACTAAAAGGAAAACCACTCGCTGTTGGCGGAAGCGAAGTAAGAGGCGTCATTTCTGCGGCCAGTTATGAAGCCCGAAAGTTTGGTGTTCGAAGTGCAATGAGTGGCGTATTGGCTAAAAAATTATGTCCGGAACTAGTTTTTGTTCGCCCACGATTTGAGCGATACAGTGAAATATCGAAGCAAATTCGAAAGATTTTCTATGAATATACTGATTTAGTGGAACCGTTGTCGTTAGATGAAGCCTATTTGGATGTAACCCAAAATAAAAAAGGAAACCCGAGTGCTACTTTATTAGCTCAAGAGATTAGAAAACGCATTTTTGAAGTAACCGGATTAACCGCTTCGGCCGGAATTTCCGTGAATAAGTTTGTGGCCAAAGTAGCTTCAGATTACAACAAACCAAACGGTCAAAAAACTGTAAATCCGGATGAGGTGGCAACTTTTTTGGAAGCGTTAGACATTAAAAAGTTTTATGGTATTGGTAAAGTTACCGCTGAGCGAATGTATCAATTTGGGATATATACCGGAATGGATTTAAAAAACCAAAGTTTAGCTTTTTTAGAAAAACATTTTGGCAAAAGCGGAGTGCATTATTATTACATCGTCAGAGGTATTCATAACAGTCCGGTAAAGCCAAATCGTATTTCCAAATCAGTTGGGGCTGAGCGAACGTTTAATGCCAATTTATCCTCGGAAGTGTTTATGGAAGAACGATTGGAAAGCATTGCCAAAGAATTGGAAAAACGATTACAGAAGTATAAAATAGCCGGAAAAACCGTAACCCTTAAAATTAAGTATTCCGATTTTACCTTGCAAACCCGAAGTAAAACCTTGCCGTATTTTATTTCAGAGAAATCCTTGTTGTTGGCTACCGCAAAAGAGTTGTTGTACCAGGAAAAATTAAAAGATTCAGTTCGTTTGTTGGGAATTTCACTGCATAATTTGAATACAGAAATCAAGAAAACGGTGGCGGTTCAATTAAAATTTGAGTTTTAATTAATCGTTTTTCCAAAGTATTTTTTTGGTGATTACTTGATTTTTAAAAGTTATTTTGATGAAATAGATTCCGTTCGGTAGTGTGAATTCTTGTAAAGACCAATTGTTTTCATCTTGTGAATGGTTTACGGCTAATTGTTGTCCGAGCACATCATACAACACACACGAGTGCCACTTTTCATTACTTTTGATAATAAGCTCTTTAGTTGAAGAATGAAAAATAATTTCAGGTTGGAATAGAATTAATTCATCAGAATTTAAAATTGTTTCTTCACAAATGGGGGTTTCTTCGTTTTCATCCGTATAAAAAAGAGTATAGTTTTTATAAAAGCAAGTAAGTGAGCCAACACTATTTAGTTCCGGATAACCACCGGGAGCATTAATGATGGAAAGCGAACCAACGCCTTCAACCCAAATAGCATTTTGATTAGAAACCGTATTTTCGGGATGCGGAGAGAAGTAAAAGTACCTTCTTATTTCAGTTTCTTGAAACGGACGATTTCGAATCGAATCCAACACAAACCATCCACCTTCTGCGGGAAAAGGACTTATAGGGTTTTTCATTTCAAAGGTATCACCTTCTTCCAATGAAAAATCATAAAGTAAATAGGTGTCAATTCGATTGGGGTTGATTTTCGTTAAAAACACCTTTTTTTCTTCCGTATTTTCACGAAGTAAAAACGTTCTGGAGATATAATGATAACCGTCTAAAATTTTGTGTGAAAGTCCGTTTACAAGCGTATCGCTGTTGGTATAGTAAATATCGGTTAGACAACCATTATAACAAGTGGTAAAATGCCATTCGTTGTCGGTTTCCAATAATGGTTGATAGGGTTGACTATACCCAATAACAGTCAAGAAAAACGGTATAAGAAATACGTTGTATTTTGAAAACATACTTCAAAAGTAACTAACTTTTTCAAACTTCAACAAAAGTTAAACTTATTTTGTTTAAGTTATCATGAAAAAATAAAGTATACATTTGGTTCAAATTTAAAGCTCATGGCAGAATTATCAACCTATGACAAGGGATACTTTAGTTATATTTCAAAATTGTCAATAAAAAAATTACCGCTCATTTGTTGGAATTTCTATAGTGAATTTTCCGGATTATTAAACGCCTGTCTTTCCGATCAAAATCAATTGAATCAAATGGCTGTTGCTCAACAATGGCAAAACAATCTTCAATTGAATAAAATGATGCAACACGACACGGTTGTGGTAGTAACGTGTCCGAAGTTAAAAATTGTGTATGCTACGCAAAACATGATTCACATGAACGGATACCAACCTAATGAAGTCATCGGAAATTCTCCAAAAATGTTTCAGGGTGAAGCCACTTGTCCAGAAATATCAAGAGAAATAGGACTAGCTGTTCAAAACAAACAGCCTTTTGATAAAGTAGTGACCAATTATTGCAAAAACGGTTCTTTATACCAATGCCATATTCAAGGTTTTCCTGTATTTAATAAAGCAGGTGAATTGGTTAATTTTATAGCTTTTGAAAGAGCGGCTTAAAGAAATATTTACATAAAAAATGCCTCAAAAGTCAGATACTTTTTGAGGCATTTTTTATGATAAAGTACTTTAATTAATCTCTACTCGAAATCTTAGAAAGCAATCGCAAAAACTCTACATACAACCAAACCAAGGTAATCATCAATCCCATCGCTCCAAACCATTCCATGTATTTAGGCAATTGTTTTTGAGCTCCTTTTTCAATTTGATCAAAATCCAAAAATAAATTTAAGGCCGCCACTACAATCACCAAAACGCTAATGCCGATACTCATCAACGAATTACCATAATGTACCGGCTGAAAGCTGGTAAACATACTAAATTGGAATAAAAAGTGTTAATAAATTTCGAATAATTATAATAAAAAGAAAAAAACTAAGAAAACTATTAATAATTTTGAAATTGTTTCTATTTTTTTTATATTTGAAGGTATTTATTAAAAAAATGTCATGAAAAAACTTTTTTACTTAATTTTCTTATCAAGTATAGCATCATTTTCACAAACTAAGTATTATTATTTCAAAGGACAGAAAATAAACATTGAACTTGATAAAAGATTTTTAACAATAAATGTTTCAAATGAAACAAGTGTTAATTCAATAATGGAATATGGTTTTAAAGACTTTGTTTTTTTAAAAGATGTAAAAGATTCAACAAAATGGGCTAAAATTGAATTTACCCCCCCCCCCCATATTTATTCAGATATGGAGTATTTGCAAAAAATCAATAGTTTAAGAAATAATTCTTCTGTTTTAACAGTATCACCATCTTTTATTACTTCTAATGGTGCTACAATTGATATGTCTAGTTATTTCTATGTAAAATTAAAAAGCTTAAATGATGTTCAACTGCTTCATACTATATCTTTAGCTAAAAATGTAGAAGTAATTGAGCAAAATCAATTTATGCCTTTGTGGTTTACATTAAAATGCAATAAGACAACTTTAGATAATGCTTTAGAGGTAGCAAATTATTTTTATGAAACCGGTTTTTTTGATGGTGCTGTGCCTGACTTTATGGATGTTGTGTTTTCTAATAATAATTCAGATTGCACAAATGATCCGCTTTTTCAACAACAATGGGGGCTTTATAACACTAACAATCCTAATTTAGATATAAATGCCTGTCAAGCTTGGTCTATAACAGAAGGGGAAAATAGTATTGTAGCTGTTATAGATAGTGGAATTGAATTGGAACATCAAGATTTGATTGATAATATTCATCCTTTTAGTTGGGATGCCGTTTCACAATCATCGCCAAGTATTAATGCAACACCACATGGTACAAATGTTGCTGGTATAATTGGTGCATTGAAAAACAACAATTACCAAATTGTAGGAACAGCACCTAAAACTAAATTAATGTCAATAAGTATGTTGTCCTCTGGAAATTTAAATCTACAAAGACTTGCAAACGCTATTAATTTAGCTATGATTAACGGAGCTCATGTTATTAATAATTCTTGGGGTTGTACACCAAATGGATTTATAGAAGATGCATTAAATAATGTAATAACAAATGGAAGAAATGGACTAGGTTGTGTTGTGGTTCATGCTTCTGCTAACAATGGAAATTCAAACATACCATTTCCGGCAAATACAATAAATAACATATTAGTTGTTGGAGCAATGAATGAGAATGGCTCTAAAGCAAGCTTTTCTAATTTTGGGAATAAACTTGATTTAGTTGCACCAGGGACTAATATATTAACAACGGATTTATATAATAATGTAATTCTAGAGCAAGGCACTTCTTTTTCAGCACCATTTGTTTCAGGCGTATCAGCATTAATTTTATCTACGAATCCTTGTTTGACGGGTAAAGAAGTTAATGATATTATTGAAAAAACAGCCCAAAAGGTGGGGAATTATACTTATACATATCAAACTAATAGAAACAATGGAAGATGGAATAATGAAATGGGTTATGGTTTAGTTGATGCTCACGCTGCAGTTGTAAAAGCTCAACAGTTATATTCACCTACACTAGATTTAATGATAGCAGATTCTTTTAAAGATGAAGGAATTGAACCTAATACAATCACAAAAAAGTTTTGGAGTAGTGAGTCAATTTGGATAAGAAATAATGATGATGGAATAGAAGAGCATCAAAATCCTGAATATAGTGAAACAATACCTAATTATGTGTATGTAAAAATTAAGAACAAAAGCTGTGTTGCCTCAAGTGGGAATGATGAATTAAAGCTATATTGGTCAAAAGCAGGAACATCTTCTACTTGGCCATTATCATGGGAAGGAAATTTATATATAGATAATGTTCAAATGGGTGCACCAATTGCAACAATAACTATACCGGTGCTTAATCCGGGTCAAGAAATAATTTTAAAAGCACCATGGTTAATTCCAAATCCTCAAAATTATGCTACTATCGTAGAAGAACAAGATTTATGGCATTTTTGTATATTAGCAAGGATTGTCTCTAATGACGATCAAATGACTTTTCCTGAAACAAATAACGATATTCAAAATATTAAAAACAATAATAATATTGCAATGACCAATATTACAGTTGTTGATTTAATTCAAAACGTAACCAATGGAGATACTTTTGGAGGTGTAATTTATGTTTCTAATCCTAAAAATACTTCTAATATTTATTATCTGGAGTTAGAAGTAGAAGAAGAGGAAGAGGGTAAATCTATTGCAGAGGAAGCTGAAATTTCAATTAAAATGGATAATGTTTTGTTTAATGCTTGGGAAAAAGGAGGCAAAAAAGTAGCATTTTTAGACAACACAAATGAAGAAAAAAGAAAAATTGTAAAAGGAAATAAAGTAGTTTTAGATCATTTATTATTTGATCCCAATGAAGTAGGGACATTAAAAATTTCATTCAATTTTCTAACAAGAGAATTAACTGAAAAATCTAATTACACCTATCATATCATTCAAAAAGATTATTTTACTGATGAAATTATTGGTGGAGAAACTTTTGTGATTAAAAAACCGGTTCGACAACCATTTTTAGCTGATGCAGGAGAGACAATAATGACTGATATTAATCAACCCATTATAATTAGTGCAGAACAAATTAATGAGGCGGCTTTATATAATTGGTATGATTCAAATGGTGAGCTGATTTTTCAAGGTAAAGACTTAACCGTATCAACCGATATTGTAAAAAAATATAAACTTGAAGTTATTGCTTTAACTGATGGATTTAAAGATTATGCAGATGTTGAAGTTAAATTAAACCCAAGTAAAATAGAATCCATTTCACCAAATCCAGCAGTTAACCAAATTCAAGTAAATTATAAAGTCAATGAAAACACCTCTGCATATTTAATGGTTTTAGGTTATTATGGTAGTAGTACAACCTCTCATAATTATATTATTGATATTAATCAATCAAACTATATTATTAATCTTAGTGAATATACTCAAGGTTTTTATACTGTTGCTCTCGTTTGTAGCGGTGAAATTGTTGATGCCAAAAACTTTATCAAAAATTAAATTCAAAAGCTATGAAAACAACAATAACTACCTTTTTATTGCTGCTATTTTGGAGTTTAAATTCTCAAAACATTAGCATTAACTCTTCTTTTGGGAATAATGGCGTTTTCGTTGTCCCTTCCTCACAAAACTCCTTTGTTTATGCTTTAGATTGGGATGCATTGGGCAATATTTATGGTGCCAGAGCTACATTACAAAGTGGTAATTCTTATAATTATGAATTATCAATAACAAAGTGTTCTACCGAAGGGGTTTTAGATAATGGTTTTGGTAATAATGGTGTTTCTGTTCTTTCATTTGCAGAAAGTCAAACACCATTTGACATAAAGGTGACAGAACACTCAAAAATTTTTATTTGTGGTATGGCACACAATTCAATTTCTTCTCAAAGTTTTGGTTTTTTAGTTAAATTAAATCCAGACGGGAGCTTAGATACATCATTTGCTAATGAAGGAGTTTTTATTTTAAATGTGAATTCTATTGGTTTTAATTCAATCGTTCTTTTGAATGATGATTCTATTGTTTTGGGCGGAACTGCGAACAGTTTAGGTATACTTGTTAAATTAAATTCAAACGGTTCTTTAGCTACAGATTTTGGTAATAATGGTGTTATGAATGTGTCGTCTGGAAGTTTTCATTTCGGTCTCGAAAAAACAATAGTTACAAACAACAATGAACTACTGTCTGTTGGATTTGAATTTTCCAATGCATCCAATACTAAAATTGCTTATTGTAAAACAGATACAAATGGAAATTTTATTGAAGCGTTTGGGAACAATGGGAAAGTAGTTTATGATTTACAAATTGACCCATATCCTTTTGGATCGGAGTTAATTACTCAAATTAAAAAAGGGACTAACAACTCCTATTATTTAGGGGGTAATAATGCGGACAGTTATTTTATCTTAAAGATTAATGAAGATGGTAGTTTTGATGAAAATTTTGCAAACTCAGGAATTTCTTCCGGTAATTTTCCCTTTACTGATTTTGACTTACAAGAAAATGGAAAAATTGTAATCAGCGGAACCACGCTTGTTTCTGATTCCAATTTAGGATATTCTATTATTCGTTTAAATGATGATGGATCATTTGATGATACTTTTAATAATGGTTCAAACTTTATTCTCGATTTATCATCACAAAGTGATTATATGTATAGTATGAAATTTACATCGGCTAATGAATTTTTGATTGGAGGTTCAATGGGTCAGAATGCTATTCGAAAAGCAATAATTACTAAACTAACTATTGACGATGCTTTATCTGTTAATCAAAAAGATAAACAATTAGAATTTCAAATATTTCCTAATCCGTTTAAAGATAATATAAATATTAGCAATATAGGTGAAGTAAAAAATGTAAAAATGGTTGATATATTAGGAAAGCAAATAGAATTCTCACGCATCAATAATACTATTCATGTGGATGAAAATCTATCAGCAGGGATATATTTTATGAAAGTATTATTTTATGATGGTATGGAAATTATTAAAAAAATCGTTAAAGAATAAAAAGTATTTTTAATCGAAATAAATTCAAATCTAATTTCATCAAAAATAAAATGAAATGCTATGAAAAAACTTTATATTTTCTTACTTTTTTTTAGTTTGATGAAGGCACAAACAATTGAACAAGTATCGATTATACCGATTGAAAACGGTATCAATGTTGAGTTAAAAATATTTGGTCAAACCATTACAACTTTTGTAAGTAGTACAAATACATTGAGTGAGGCACAGATTACATTAAATACCTGTTATTGGACATCAATATTAACTGCAACTTCACATTTGACAAATCTTTTTTCGATTTCACTATCAGATGAACCATTAAATTACACGCTTACTATCAATGTTTTTAATTCCTCATCAAATGTGGTTTGTGAGTCGCAAGAGCTAACAGATTTTATAGTCGTACATTTTTCCACCCCATTAGAAGAGCCCATTGTTCTTTCAACTGAACAGTTTAAGTTGTCTCAAAATGAAATTAAGATTTATCCAAATCCTTCAAATGGAAAGATGTATATAGATGCTTCCTTTAACATTGAAAAAGTGGTTGTTTATGATGCTTTTGGTCGATTGGTTCATCACCAAAATGAAGTTGTAGAAAAACAATTAAATTTAAGTCATTTAGCAAAAGGAATGTATTTTATAAAAGAAAATAATCAAGCTCACTTTGTAAAAAAGATATGGGTTCAATAGATTAATTTAAAAAAACTAAACCCTACAAGTTGTTAAACAAGAAGGGTTTATTTATGTTATAAATAAGGTGTTAATCCCTACTCGAAATCTTAGAAAGCAATCGCAAAAACTCTACATACAACCAAACCAAGGTAATCATCAATCCCATCGCTCCAAACCATTCCATGTATTTAGGCAATTGTTTTTGAGCTCCTTTTTCAATTTGATCAAAATCCAAAAATAAATTTAAGGCCGCCACTACAATCACCAAAACGCTAATGCCGATACTCATCAACGAATTACCATAATGTACCGGCTGAAAGCTGGTAAACATACTCAACAACCACGTAATAAGATAGTAAATAGCAATGGTAATCGTAGCTCCAATCACCACCGATTTGAATTTTTCGGTTACAGTAACCACCTTATATTTATACAACATAAAACACACTAAAAACGTGGTAAATGTTGCTCCAACAGCCTGAATCACAATTCCGGGATACATTGCTTCAAAAATGGCGGATAATGCCCCGATAAATAATCCTTCAAATAGTGCATAACCCGGAGCTAAATAAGTGGATAAATGCGGTTTAAAAGAGGCAATTAACACGAGCACAAAACCAATTAATGCACCGCCTATTAAAAACGGCATCGGATTGTAGCCGGTTGCTGTCATTGTCCACGTTAACGTAGCGGTTACTACTAAAATCAGCAACATAATAAGACTCTTGTTAATGGTGCCGGAAATGGTCATGGTCTCGTTGTAATCAATGATTACAGAACGATTTCCTTCTTCATCTACTTGAATAACCTGAGGTTTATCAAAAGATTTGTTCTTAAAAAACGGATTGTTGGATTGCATCTTTTTAATTTTTAAAGTGGAAAGATAAAAAAATTATCCTATATCTGATACTCTTAACGTATTTACCATTCCTTTTTCAGCAATTGGCATAGCCGCTAAGTTGATAACCATATCGCCTTTTTCTACAAATCCTTTGTGTTTGGCTATTTTATTTACGTCTTCCACCGTATCATCGGTGCTCGCAAATTTATCATAGTAAAACGATCGAACACCCCATAATAAATTCATTTGCGTTAAAATTCTTCGGTTAGAAGTAAATACTAAAATGTGAGCACTCGGACGCCAAGCTGAAATTTGAAAAGCAGTATAACCACTGTTCGTCAAGGTTGAAATGGCTTTTGCTTTAATTTCATTCGCCATAATGGCTGCATGATAACAAATCGATTTGGTAATGAATCGTTTCGTTCTCACGTGAGGTGGATTTTGCGGAACCGAAATCAACGGACTATCTTCTACAGAACGAATAATTCTGGTCATCGTTTCAATTACTTCTACCGGATAATTACCTACGGAAGTTTCACCGGAAAGCATCACTGCATCTGCACCATCCATTACGGAGTTGGCTACGTCGTTTACTTCTGCACGAGTTGGCGTTAAACTGGTAATCATCGTTTCCATCATTTGTGTAGCCACAATCACCGGAATACGAGCCGTTTTAGCTCTATGAATTAATTTCTTTTGAATTAACGGCACTTCTTCAGCCGGAATTTCTACGCCTAAATCGCCACGAGCTACCATTAATCCGTCGCAAAAGGCCACAATTTTATCGATATTTTCTACTGCTTCCGGTTTTTCGATTTTAGCCACAATCGGAATTTTATAAGAAGAATTTTTGGAAATTAAATCCTGTAATTCCTCTAAATCTTTTGGTGTTCTTACGAATGAAAGAGCAATCCAATCCACTTCATTTTCAATGGCAAATAAAGCATCTTTAATGTCTTTTTTAGTTAAAGCCGGTAACGAAACTTTGGTATTGGGAAGGTTTACACCTTTTTTAGACTTTAATGGCCCACCTTGAAGTACTTTACATACCACTTCAGTTGAACCATTGGTTTCTAACGCTTCAAAAATTAATTTACCGTCGTCTAATAAGATTTTTTCACCCGGATTTACATCACGAGGAAATTCTTTGTAGTTCATATAAACTCTTTCCGCCGTTCCGGGAACATCTTCCGCCGTTTGAAAAGTGATGATGTCACCTTTGTTCACCACTACATCTTCTTTCATCACACCAACACGAAGTTTTGGGCCTTGTAAATCGGCAAGAATGGCAGTAGTATAACCAAATTCTTCATTCAATCCTCTGATGATGTCAATTCGTTCTTTTACATCAGCATAATCGGCATGCGAAAAATTAATACGGAACACGTTTACTCCCGCATCTACCATTTCTTTTATCACTTCTTTGCTACTGCACGAAGGACCTAGTGTGGCTACAATTTTCGTTTTTTTGTTAAGTGGCATATTTTGTTAAAATATTAAATTATTTTTAGATTTTAGTTTGTCGTATTGAACAGCATAAACCGTAGAAATTTGGTTTATTTTTTTCAGTTGATGTATGATTTTTATGGTGTTGATTTGTTTTTCTTCTCCTTCAATTTTCAGAAAATAATCTACTTTTTTGAGTTCCGGTAAAAAATACGCATGAGAAGTTAAACCGCCATCATTGGCAAATAATCCTGCAGTATTAGAAGGAACTTGAACTTCTTTTTTATTTTCTATCAACGTCCAAACCATATCGTTTTTTTCGTCTTCAAATAAAAAAGCAGGATAAGCCGTTTTTTGAATCAAAACGCCTTTTTGAGATTTACTCAATCGGGTTTGCAATTGTTGATTGACAAAATAAGCAATACGGAAATTTTCTAAATGAGAATGGATGGCGATTAATTGAAAATCAGCTTCTTCAAGATCATCAATAAATAGTTTATGAATGGCCATCTTTTAAATAAACAAGATGTAAAGATACAGTTTTTGTCCAAAAAAAGCACGTTAACGTTCTAACTTAACTTAAATTTATTAACGAAAACGATGTAGTTTTTTGCCAATTTTATATTTTTTTCCCCATTTGTTCTTGAAATGCATAAAAAGCACGTTTGGAAGCAATTTCCTCTGCTTTCTTTTTTGAAGTAGCTCTAGCTTTGGCAATTATTTTTTGGTCGATACTCAATTTTACACCAAAAAAGCGTTGATTATCATTTCCATTATCGTCGAACACATCATAATGGAAGGATTTTTTTTCTTTTTGACACCATTCAATAACCAAACTTTTATAGCTGATTACTTTTCCTTCTAATTTTTCAATGTCCACATAAGGAACAATTACTCTTTTGTAAATGAATTTTTCGCAATAGGTATATCCTCGGTCTAAAAAAATAGCTCCAACCAGTGCTTCAAAAATATTTCCGTGAATGTTTTCACCAAAATGTTGCGTTGGTACTTTGCTATCTACAAACTGAATCAGGTTGAGGTCTCTGCCCAATTCATTCAAGTGTTCGCGACTCACAATTTTAGAACGCATTTTGGTCAAATACCCTTCATCTCCGTGAGGCACAACATTAAATAAATGACTGGCAATGACAGAACTCAGCATCGCATCACCCAAAAATTCTAATCGTTCATAATTAATCGGGTTTCCTTTGGAATCTAATTTATTGGAAGAACGATGTGTAAAGGCTTTTTGATAGTAATCTATATTTTGCGGGGTAAACCCCAATATTTTATGAATGGCTTCAAAAAAAATCCCGCCTTCTTGAGGTCGGGAATTTTTTGTAAATATTTTTTTAAAAACGTTCATTTAGAATTATTCTTCCAATTTTTTAAGTAAAACACAAGCATTGTGGCCACCAAAACCAAACGTATTGCTCATGGCTACTTTAATGTCTCTTTTTTGGGCTTTATTCAAGGTTAAATTCAACTCTGGATTAATGTTTTCATCCACCACTTCATGGTTAATAGTTGGCGGAACAATTCCGTGTTGAATGGCTAAAATAGAAGCGATGGCTTCAATTCCACCGGCTGCACCTAGTAAGTGTCCGGTCATGGATTTGGTTGAATTAATGTTGATGTTTTTAGCATGATCACCAAAAACGGCACTAATCGCTTTTAATTCCGCAACATCACCAAGCGGAGTTGACGTTCCGTGTGTGTTGATATGATCTACTTCTTCCGGATTCATGCGTGCATCGCGTAAGCAATTTTTCATAACGGCAATCACACCTATTCCGTCAGGATGTGGAGCTGTTAAATGATACGCATCAGATGACATTCCTCCACCCATGATTTCGCAATAAATTTTTGCACCACGAGCTTTGGCATGTTCATATTCTTCTAGCACTAATGCACCCGCACCTTCTCCTAAAACAAAACCGTCACGAGTTGCATCAAAAGGTCTTGAAGCTGTTTCCGGACTTTCATTTCGCGTGGAAAGAGCGTGCATAGAATTGAATCCACCCATTCCGGCAATGGTAACAGCAGCTTCTGAACCACCGGAAACAATCACATCACAAAGACCGATTCGGATATAATTAAACGCATCGATTAATGCATTGGCAGAAGAAGCACAAGCCGAAACTGTTGTATAATTAGGTCCCATAAATCCATTTTTGATGGAAATTTGACCCGGAGCGATGTCCGCAATCATTTTTGGGATAAAAAACGGATTAAATTTTGGTGTTCCATCGCCTTTGGCATAATTTAAAACCTCTTCTTGGAAGGTTTCTAAACCTCCAATACCGGCACCCCAAATAACGCCGACACGGTATTTATCAATGTTATCCGCAGTAATTCCGGCATCTTTGATGGCTTCGTCACTGGCAACGATAGCATATTGCGTAAATTTATCCATACGGCGAGCTTCTTTGCGGTCGATAAATTCTTCCACATTAAAGTTTTTTACTTCACAGGCAAACTTTGTTTTGTGTTTTTCTGTGTCGTAATAGGTGATAGGAGCGGCTCCGCTTTTGCCGTTGACAAGGCCGTTCCAGTATTCTTGAATATTATTTCCTATGGGTGTTAAGGCACCTAATCCGGTCACAACTACTCGTTTTAACTCCATTTTGTGTAAATTTATTGGTACGAATATAAACAAAAAAACCCTGAAATTTAATGAAAAGTAAAATTCAGGGGAGTTTTTTTATGTATGTGTACGATTGATTGACAATCCGTAATTTAAAAATTGATTAAAATAATAACACCCGTTCCGAGTGAACAGAACGGGATGTTGTTAGTTATTATTTTTTAGCTTCTTCGATGTAAGAAATAGCTTGACCTACAGTAGCAATGTTTTCTGCTTGATCATCCGGAATTTGAATATCAAATTCTTTTTCGAACTCCATGATTAGTTCAACAGTGTCTAATGAATCAGCTCCTAAATCGTTAGTGAAGCTTGCCTCTGTTACAACCTCGTTTTCGTCAACACCTAATTTGTCTACGATAATCGCTTTTACTCTTGATGCAATGTCTGACATAATCTTTTAAATTTTAGTTTAATTGTTGGCAAAAATAAAAAACTTTATTTTAAAACAACATTTTAGTTCATAAATCTGACTACGAATGTATAAATTTTTTTTTAATCTAGGCGAAAAATCCTCGTATATTCTCGTTTTTTATTCGTTTTTTTGTGTCATAAAAATGACAGGAAACATGCAGCATATCGTGATTTTCGCCTCGGGAACGGGTTCAAATGCCGAAAACATTATTCGTTATTTTAAAAATAATAATACCAAATCCGTTGTCGCTGTATTTTCAAACCATTCCGATGCCAAAGTGGTTGAAAAAGCCAAAAATCTTTCGGTTGAAACAGTGGTGTTTACAAAAGAAGAGTTGTCGAATGGCGTAGTTTTGTCAAAATTGCAAGCTTTTCAACCGGATTTGATTGTGTTGGCCGGTTTTTTATGGATGTTTCCAACGCGTATCATACAGCATTTCCCCAGTAAAATTATCAACATTCATCCGGCTTTGTTACCCAAATATGGAGGAAAAGGCATGTATGGCAACCACGTACACCAAGCGGTTTTGGAACAAAAAGAAACAGAAACCGGCATTACTATTCATTATGTAAATGAGCAGTATGACGAAGGAAAAATTATTTTTCAAAAAGCGGTAAGTATAACTGATTGTACTACTTTTGAAGACATCGCTCAAAAAGTCCATCAATTGGAACAGGAATATTTCCCGAAAGTAATCGACCAACTCCTCTAACCAATTACCCATAACCCATAACCAATTAACTTCAACCCATCACCCAAAAAAAATGTCCCACGAAGTCCACATCTACACAGACGGAGCTGCCAAAGGAAATCCCGGGCCAGGAGGTTATGGTGTGGTGATGGAATTGGTGGGTTCGCCTTATAAAAAAGAGTTCTACGAAGGGTTTCGACACACGACGAACAACCGTATGGAATTATTGGCTGTAATTGTTGGTTTAGAAAAATTAAAACACCCGAAAACTACTGTTTTGGTTATTTCTGATTCAAAATATGTGGTAGATGCCGTTGAAAAACGATGGGTTTTTCAATGGGAAAAGAAAGGGTTTGCCGGTAAGAAAAATCCCGATTTATGGTTACGGTTTTTAAAAGCGTATCGTCAACATCAAGTGGATTTTCAATGGATAAAAGGGCACAACAATCACCCACAGAACGAACGTTGTGATGAATTGGCGGTGTATGCTTCTAACTTGCCTACTTTATCGGTGGATGCTTTTTATGAAAAGGAGGAAGGGAAGTTGTTTTGAAAAATAAAATTCTTATTCCTTAAAATTGATTTTTTCAATGTTAAAACATAAAACTCCTCCAAAAACCCAACATCTTATTTTTTAGTTTTTTCAACAGGAACAGCTACACCATATTTTCCATCGCCAAGTTTAATTTTTCCGGCATTTGGACCGGCAGGAATAACATCTCCAATATTTACCATATCTTCCGGATTATATTTATAAACTTCATGGTCGGATGGCCAACGATAAACATTTCTGCCATCTTTTGGATTATTCGCTGCTTTGGCTGCGATTGGTTCTTTGTCAGCCTTTAAGAAGCTTGGACCAGGGGCTTGAGGAAATCTTCCTTCGCCAAAATTGGTTTTAGGTTTAGCAACCAATTGGTATAGTAATTTTCCTGAGTGATTTCCGCCGTTTAACTCTAAAATTTCAATAGAATTTTGGGTTTGTTTCATTATGGTAACACCATTAAAATAAGGCATTGCAACCGGAGTACAAAAAACGCGTATTGGGTTTTCATCATTCACAACAATGATATCCGCTAAAATTGGGTCTAAAACAATGGTGGCTTTCCCGTTTACCATTTCAACAGTTCCATAATCTTGGTACCAATATTCAGGAGATTCCGGACAAGTGAGTGTTACACGACCGTGGTTTGCAGTAGGTATAATTTCGGAAACAGTTCCGGTTCCTAAAATTTTTCTAGCCGTTACACCATTCGGCGTTCCGCCAACATATGCGTATGCATTACTTACACCGGCATAGGAAAGACCTTCAAAGTATCCACCAAACCGAAACCCAGCATTAGTAAATGCTAGACCTGAAACACCAAATGCGTCCTGATTTTGTGCATCTGCTATTGCATTTACACCTACTGTAAATCCGGGATTACCGGTCGTTGTTCCTCGACCGCTGTAAGCATTTATAGCAGAATGGTTACCTCCTAATGTTGGAGAGGTAACATTCAATTGATGATAGGATGAACTAGGATTAAATGTGGCTGAGGCATTGTCAACATAGTTGTAACTTGCCATCCAAACATTCGAGTAATTAATGTTTGCAGCTACCGTTGCAGCTCCAGTTGACTGAGCAAAAATACTAGTATATCCGGCCGCCGGGTTATTTGCATATACACCGGCACCAAGAATTGCTTGTGGAGGAGTGCCTATACTAAAATTGGTTTCTCTTCCTAAAATACCTCCTACATTTGTTGAATGGCCATAGATAGCATCACCGGTACCACTATCCACATCAAGTTTGTAGGCAGAAGGGGCAATGTTTATCCCTACATTCCCTGTATTACCAATATTAACTCGTTGCACTCCATTAGTTGAAAAATTTAAATTGTCGGCAGCGGAACTAAACATACCGGTATTAGGGTCTGTTTGCCAAGAATAGGTTGGTAATGCAGCTGTACCCAGAGAATAGGACTGTAATTGACCGTTATTCGTGTTGGATATGTTCCATCGGTTTGTGTTGTTGGTTCGGATTCGGAGGTCTTGCGTATCAGTAGTACCAATATAGTTGGTAGCTGCATTTGTAGAAGCGTTTCCTGTCAAAGACCAATTTGTGTTGAGTCCGGTTGAGATTCTCTCCCAAACACCGGAACTGTTAAAAAAATAAAATCCTACTGAAGTTACATTAATCGTAGTTCCGGTAGCAGTACCTGATGCAATATCGTTAACATAAATCAAGGTTGAAGTAGGAGTGCCGGCCATATTTTGGGCTCTTTGTCGGCTAACTCTTGGGATTAAAATACCATCAACATTGGTGGAAGCTCCGGTTGGGTTTGTTGCCACTACTTCTAAAGTTGAAGCCGGAGTAGTTGTTCCAACACCTACTTGTGACCACGTTAATTCAAAACTATTTAGCAAAAGAAAACAAGGTAAAAGAAAACAATTTTTCATAAGCTTATTATTTAAATGAATTAATCAAGCTAAACGTATGTTAAATTTATAAAAACCTATCAATAAACATGTTAAAAGCCGACAAAAAGTATAATTTAACGACTAAGTTCATAGAAAAGAAGAAAACCTTTGCAGCCGCAAGAATTCTTTCCTATAGTTCTAGCAAATAAAATATTTTTTATTTCATTTTTAATAAATTAAAAACATAAGTAAAAACTATAAATTTCTTAATTTAGAAAGGCTTCATCTATTGTGAACCGCAAGAAAGAATTCTTTTTTATAGCAAGGTATTGCCTCCAAACACACTCACTGCCCTTTTACACATCACTAAAGCTTCACTTCAAAGGAATATCTGGCAAGCTCTGTAATTAATGGAAACTATCGGCAAATACTGAAACAATAAAGTCATTAAAAATAAGATTTTTTTGGTTCTCTCATGTTACAGTTTATATGAAATCCACTTCGGAATTTAGCCAAAAGAAATCATTTTTAAAAAGTGGACCTTTTTTGTTGTCTGGAATCCTTAGCGATAAAAAAGAAGGAAATAGCCCGTAAACACTGACTTTTTTCAAGTCGATTTTTGATGTCCTTTTTTTTATTAAATCATCAAAGTAGCTTGCGATTTGATGTCCGAAATAAAAAAATGAAACTTTTTTTCTTTGAACACGAACTTTTTGAAAAACGAACATATTTATAATAAACAATTTTAATTATGATAACAAACACAGTAGCATGGTTAAGCTGGTCACTAATTTTATTGGCGATGCTTTGGATGATGAAAAATCAAAAAATAAAAGTGATATTTGGAGAAATACGAAAAATGCTTCAGATTTTGCCAGTTTCAAAAGTATTACAAGCTATCATGATATATTATAAAAACAAAAATAAAC
The DNA here is from genome assembly GCF_000425465.1 of Flavobacterium filum DSM 17961. Taxonomy (GTDB): domain Bacteria; phylum Bacteroidota; class Bacteroidia; order Flavobacteriales; family Flavobacteriaceae; genus Flavobacterium; species Flavobacterium filum. The sequence continues at coordinate 49,964 of NZ_AUDM01000005.1, forward strand.
CAAAGAATTAACTTCGGCTATTTTGTCAACTCCTTGATAATGCATAAATCCTTTCCTTTAGGTCTGGTAAATAAAATATTTTACTACATCTCAATAATACGAAAATATGAGTAGTTACAATAAATTACATTTTACAAAATGTATTTACTTGTTGTAAAAAAACACGATAATATTTTAAACACATAGCAATCATAGGTTGATGCTTTTGGATAACCCTATAAAGAAGTTGTGTTATTTCGAAATTAATAACGCAAAAAAACCGCCCTTTAGAGGCGGTCATTACATTACAATTACTTTTACAACGTATCCCGATGGGCGGTAACTTCTGCGATAAACTCATCTACTTCGGCAAGTTGTTTGTTTACGCGTTCAAGGTCTAATTCTTTTTCCAATAGAGCCACCGCACCGTAACTTTCTTTACGGTTTTCCAACAAGAATTTGCGGTATTCTAACCGTACTTTGCGTTTTTCTTCGGCCTCTTTGGTGGGGCCTTCCGGTAAAATCGCAATAACTGTGTCAACAGCAGCTATTTCTGCATTTACACCTTGCAAGATGGCATCAATCTCTACAGCGGTATTGCTGTAATTGGTAACAAGTCGTTCCTCAGATAACTTTTTAAAGTTTAAATCGGATTTTTCCTTTTGGGCAATGCCCAACAACACATCGCAATCGGCAACTGTTGTTAAATTACTTACTGAATACATAATAAATTATTTTAAAATTATACTTACATAAACGCAAGTATTATACCTTAAAATATTATAAATCAGAAGTTTATAAAAACATTAACGTGTAGCGTTAATCTTATAATAAAAATATACTATTAACTAAATTTCTTACGTTATCACCGCTATTTCTAAACGTTTTTTGAGTATTTTTTCTTCAAAAGCCAATACTTCTTTTTTTATTTGTAGTAGAACCAAGCCCTCTGCATTTTTTTCATTTAGCTTTTTGTGGGCAAGCGACTCGTATAATTTAATTTCTTTTTTTGATTTGGCTTGTTCCTTCAAACGGCTTACAATTTTGTTAGACGCCTTTGCTGCATTTTCTTTTTTCTGCATAGCCAATATTTTCTTTTCAATCAATTGTTGCTGGTGTTGGTTTTTTACTAAAAGACGATGCAAAAGACCTCTCTCTGTTGGCTCGTTTTTAGCTTCAAGATTTTCTGTTTCAGATTCGCTTTGTGCAAAAGATAAGAGTGTAGCCAATTTTTCAGTGGCATGAGTGGGTAGTTTACGTTTGCCAATTTCATACAACGAGAGTTGACTACGCGTGACTTGAAGCAACAATGCCAATTCTTCTTGTTTTAAACCGAGTTGTTCTCTGATGGTCAGTTGCTTTTTCATTTTAGATTTACATTTGTAGCAAATTTGCAAAAAATAATTTTACGCTACACTTTTTGTAGCAAATTTTTAAGAATGAAAAAAATGCGTCAACTATTGACGCATTTTTTTTTAAATGAAATTTTTGCTACAGATATTTATGGCTTACTAAACATTTGATTTATTTACTAAATCTCTCAGAAACTCTATCTCTTTCTCCAAATGCTCTATTCTTTCTTCATAGTTTTTTTTGAGTTCCTCAGGTAGATTGTTGTTAAAAATATGGAACTTGCCGGATTGTATGCAATTATTAAAGACAAGAGTATCATCAAACGCAACAAGTTCAAGGGGGTCTACACCCAAAACGGACGACACCAATTCTATTTTCTCCCAGTCTAATTTTGTTTCATTATTTTCTAATTTGCTATAAGCTCTTTGTGAAATGGCCAGTTTATCTGCCATATAATCTTGAGTAAAACCTTTTAGTTCTCTTACTTTTCTAATTTTTTGTCCAATGTTGTTTTTCATGATTCGGCTTGGTTCTATTTTAGAACTAAAAATACATAATTTAGAACTAAAAAATATTTTGTTGATTAAAAATAATTTTCTTAATTAGCAAAAACAAATTTAATCATAAATAATTGAGCTAAAATCAATTTTTTTATGAATCTTCACAATTTTCAAAAAAAGAAAGTACTGCAGACTTTTTCTTTCGTTGAAATAATGGGTACATGATGCTTTGGTTTTAACTCATTTGCTATAAATGAATTTTTAACCTACTAAAACACCATTATTATGAACAAAAAACGTTTGTTTAAACATTTACTTTGCCTTTTATCTTTATTTGGCTTCTTAATTTCCTGCCAAACGGAGGAAGTTGTTTTAAAACAATTTGGTAAAGATATACCTGTAACCAAAAAACAAGTTAGATATTTAGATAGTAAACAGTCTAGACACATTTCAGCAAAATTAGCTACAAAATTTAATAAACCATTCGGTAAAAATGACACGAATAATTTTACTGTCTTAAGCACTAATGTTGGAGAAATTGATTTAACAAAAGTATTAGAAATAACGAATGAATTTGGTGTAACTAATTATACTTATTTAGTAAAACCAACTTCAATCACATTAGAAAAATTTTACAATATAGTTTATTCTACCTATGATGACAAAGAAAAAGTTGTTTTATATGAATATTTAATGACCGAGGATTTTAAAAATGCATATTATTCTGGACAGAAATTAATAGCTCAATTTGAAGGGACTTTGAATTCACAAATTATAGTAAATAGTTTTCCTTGTCCTGATCCTGTGAATTCTGATCCTCAAACACCTGTTTTTGGAGGTGTTGAAAATTCACCATATCCAAATGACTCTAATTTACCTGACACAAATCCAACAACAATAATATCGAATCCTTCAGGAATTGGTTTAAATCAAGGAGCAATAGGTAATACAGGAGGTTCAAGTGGAGGTGGTTCAACAACTGGAAGTTGTGGTGTTATTTTTATGGTAATAAGTTGTAATGGAGGAGGCGGGCATGATGGTAGTTATCCCGATTGTAAAGGGACATTCAAAGGGGCTACATACGCGATAGATACATGCACAGGAGCGATGTATCAAATTTATAAAAATGGAACCACTAAAAAAGGTGAAAATAGTGAAGAGTCTGATGGTGATATGGGTGACCCTTGTCCACCAGCCGACGGTATAGGAATAATTGAGCCTTCATCTGCATTTATGAGTTTTATTTTTAGTTTGCCTACAGATTTAAAAAATTGGCTCACAAAACCTTATCCACAAGGTGCTTCAGATGAAATTAAAGATATGATTGAGAATTATATTAATTCAGCAAATGCGGATTTAGCTTTTGCAGAGGAGTTTTTGCAAAACCTTAAGGATAGTGGTTTAAATCTTGATTTGCAAAAATCCTTAAATTCACCTGCCAATATTGATTTCTCAGCTATTGATCAAAATACAACAGAAGGACAACAATTTACATGGATTTATAATAAATTGATGGCGTCAAATACTTTTAAGCAAATGTTTACAGAAACATTTCAAATCAATGATCCAAGAATTAATGTTAAATTTGAAATTACTGATGATGGGATTCCAACTAGTGCAAATGGAATCTGTATATTAGAAAGCTTGAATGGTAAATTTTATAACACTATTAAGATAAATAAATCAATGTTTGGTATTTATTCAAATATATCAATTGCAAAAACAATTTTGCATGAATGTATTCATGCTTATTTGAATATTAAAATGATAAATCAAAATTTAGGCACAACTATTGCAGAAATTAATGGACTAGACCTTAGTCAATTATTAGGCACAATTACAGTCGGTTTTGGAGGTGTACCTGTTGCTAACGGAACTGTATCACAACATGATTTTATGTTTAACCACATGATACCAGTATTTACAGATGTTTTATTGAGTTTAAAGGATAAATTGATTTCTCCATCGCACATTTCACAAGCAGAGCAATCTACTTGGATCTTGTCTAATAATGAAATTTACAATTTTAATTGGCCAGATTTGTTTTATTATTTATCTTTAAATGGCTTACATGAGAGTTCTCCGTTTTTAAATCAATATCCCTCTGGATCTATTAATTATGAAAAGTTTTATTTTATGAAGGAGTTAGGAAGTTTTTCAATAACTAAGACAATATTCTGATGAGATTTTTACTTCATATATTTTTTTTAGTATCATTTTCTGCATTTGCTCAATTTGACCATGAATTAAAAAAGAAAGATAGCGTGTTTATATATTTTTCCGAAAGTGAAAATCAGAAAATATACTCAAAAATTTTAGAAAAAAACTCCAAAAATATAAAAAAAGTTTCCTATATTTTTAATTTTAGTGACGGAAAAAGTTGTAGTTTTTTTATTGATGAAACATTTAATTATGATAGTAATGGTAATAAAGTACTTAAAACATATAAACTCCAAAAATCATATTTAAGAAAAAATAAACATAAAATAATAAATTATGATGACATAAATGAAAAAGGCATTGATAATTTTATTTTATTTCTTCAGTTACGAAAAGTTTATATTGTGGATTTGGAAGAAAAGGAAGGAAAACATTATATTGCAAGAGGTGTAATTTTTAGTTTTGTAGCAAATGAGTAAGTATAGTATAATTATCATAAAAAGACTTATTTTAATACTTTTTTTTGTATCATTTTTTTCTTATTCACAATCTGAAAATTATTTAACTCCTAAGGATAGTATTTTTATAATATTTAAAGAAGGGAAAAATCAATTTGTCAAATCACTTAGGCCTTTGCCTAAATTAATGGAAATTGATTATATATCGTATTGGTATTTTTTTGAAAATGAACAGTTTTTTAACTTTGTGATAGATAGAACATACGATTATGAAAAAAAACCACATGAAATTTTAAGAACCTTTAAAGTAAAAAAATCATTTTTAAAAAAAAATAAGGATAGTGTATATACTATTGATGACATAAATAAAAAAAAATTATATGATGATACTGCATTTTTTCAGTATAATAAGATTTTCATAATTGATTTGTCAGAGAAAAAAGGTAGAAATTATATAGCGAGAGAAGTAAAATTTTATTTTATTGAGTATTCTAAAAAAGATCATTTTAGAATGAATTCAAATTGACAAACATCAAGTTTCACATAGTAGTTGATTATTAAAGAGGTGGAAATATAATTGTAAAAATGAACATTTTAATCTTTTATTAGTGAACATTTTAATCTTTTTTTTCTTATTTTTTTTGTCTGGTTAATAACTAAATGGAAATCTTCCAAAGTTAGTGATGAACAAAAAAGTTCAACTTAACCTTTTGTAAATCAATCCTTAAATAAAATTTAAATCTAAAAGGTAAGCCTAACCGCTTACCTTTTTTACATTTGAAAATACCTTAAATCGAATGTAATGAAGAAAAGTGATACCATGTTTTGTACGGTTTTTGACCCAACTAAGTATTATTCATCACAATTATCCTAAGAAAAGCTTCACAATCTACATAGCTATTCGGAACTAAACTTCTTGTGAAAATTATTTAAAACCACACACAATTTCCACTTTCAAACCAAAAACAAAAACCCTATCTTTGCACCTTATATCAAGTGATAACTCATGAACAAACTTTTAATCGTAGGAACGGTTGCTTTTGATGCCATTGAAACTCCTTTCGGAAAAACAGATAAAATTTTAGGCGGAGCCGCTACTTTTATTGGGCTTTCGGCTTCTTTTTTTAATATTAAATCCGGAATTGTTTCGGTGGTAGGAGAAGATTTTCCACAAGAATATTTAGATTTATTGTCGGATAGAGATATTGATATTTCCGGAATTGAAATTGTGAAGGGCGGTAAAACCTTCTTTTGGAGCGGTCGTTACCACAACGATTTGAATTCAAGAGATACGTTGGTAACTGAACTTAATGTGTTGGCCGATTTTCAACCGAAAGTACCAACCGAATTCCAAAATGCTGAGGTGGTAATGTTGGGGAACTTGCATCCGATGGTGCAAATCAGCGTGTTGGATCAAATGACCGCTAAACCAAAATTAGTGGTGTTGGATACCATGAATTTCTGGATGGATTGTGCGTTAGCAGAATTACACGAAGTGATGAAACGCGTGGATGTGATTACCATCAACGATGAAGAAGCCCGTCAATTATCCGGAGAATATTCCTTGGTAAAAGCAGCTGCTAAAATTCATACAATGGGACCAAAATATGTAGTGATAAAAAAAGGAGAACACGGAGCTTTATTGTTCCATGGAAAAGAAATTTTCTTTGCACCGGCTTTACCGTTAGAAGAAGTTTTTGATCCTACAGGAGCGGGTGATACTTTTGCCGGAGGATTTTCTGGATTTATTGCTCAAAGTGAAAACATTTCGTTTGGCAACATGAAAAATGCGATTATTTATGGTTCTAACTTAGCTTCTTTCTGTGTTGAAAAATTTGGAACGGAGCGAATGGTTGACTTAGAACGCGAAGAAGTTTTTGAGCGTTTAAAACAATTTAGAGCCCTAACGCAATTTGACATAGAATTAGAATAAAAAAGTGTGCCTCGAAATTTCGGGGCATTTTTTATATGAGTTAGCCACAAATTGCACGAATTAGCACGAATTTTATTTAGGCTTGTAATAAAATTCAATAAGTGAAATACATTATAATCAATATCAAAATTCGTGAAATTTGCGGCTTAAACAAAACGAACTTACAAAGTAAATTCGTGCTAGAAATAACACAACTAATAACTACAACAAAATGAGTGACGCAATCAAACACGAATGTGGAATTGCACTTTTACGATTAAAGAAACCGCTTCAGTATTACAAAGACAAATACGGTTCTGCTTTTTATGGCATCCAAAAAATGTATTTGTTGATGGAAAAGCAGCACAACCGCGGTCAAGACGGTGCCGGATTTGCGAGTATCAAGTTTGATGTGGCTCCCGGACAGCGATACATTAGCCGGGTGCGTTCCAATCAAGCACAACCTATTCAAGATATTTTTACGCAAATCAATGGGCGAATCAATGAGGAGTTGATTCTTCATCCTGAATTTCAAAATGATGTGGAATGGCAAAAAGAAAACATTCCGTATATCGGTGAATTGTTTTTAGGTCACGTTCGTTATGGAACGTTTGGAAAGAACAGTATCGAAAGTGTTCATCCGTTTTTACGTCAAAACAATTGGATGCACCGCAATTTGATTGTAGCGGGAAATTTCAATATGACGAATGTAAAGGAGTTGTTTGATAATTTGGTGGAATTAGGGCAACATCCGAAGGAATTGGCCGATACGGTTACTGTCATGGAAAAAATTGGTCATTTTTTAGATGATGAAGTGACCGATTTATATCAAGAATGTAAAAACAACGGATTGTCCAAAAGAGAAGCCTCTCCGGTGATAGCTGAAAAATTAGATATAGCAAAGATTTTAAGAAAAGCTTCCAAGAACTGGGACGGTGGTTTTGCCATGGCCGGATTATTAGGACACGGTGACGCCTTTGTGTTGCGTGACCCTGCCGGAATTCGACCTGCGTTTTATTATGAAGATGAGGAAATCGTGGTAGTTGCCTCAGAAAGACCGGTAATTCAAACGGTTTTCAATGTGGCTTACGAAAAAGTACAAGAGCTGGAACCCGGAAAAGCATTAATCATCAAAAAGAATGGAAGTTTTTCCTTAGAACAAATTTTAGAGCCGTTAGAAAAGAAAGCGTGTTCGTTTGAACGCATCTATTTTTCCAGAGGGAGTGACGCAGAAATATACCGCGAAAGAAAAATGTTAGGAAAATTAATTCTTCCGGCAGTATTGGAAGCGATTGATAATGATACGGATAATACTGTTTTCTCCTATATTCCCAATACAGCTGAAACTTCTTTTTATGGAATGGTAGAAGCGGCGAATGATTTTTTAAACCAACGAAAAAATCAATACATTTTAGATCATCGTAAAACTTTAACCAAAGAAAAACTGGAAGAAATACTATCTGTAAAAATCAGAACGGAGAAAGTGGCGATAAAAGATGCCAAATTACGCACTTTTATCACAGAAGACAGCAGTCGAGATGATTTGGTAGCCCACGTGTATGATGTGACGTATGGCATTATCAATCCGGAAGATAATTTGGTGATTATTGATGATAGTATCGTTCGCGGTACTACCTTAAAGAAAAGCATTATTCGCATGATGGATAGATTAAATCCTAAACAGATTGTGATTGTTTCTTCAGCACCACAAATCCGTTATCCGGATTGTTATGGCATTGACATGGCAAAGTTGGAAGGTTTAGTGGCGTTTAGAGCTGTTTTGGAATTATTAAAAGAAAACAACCGCTATAATTTGGTAGAAGAAGTATATAAAAAGTGTAAAGCACAAGAAAAAGTGAAAGATACCGACATGCAAAATCATGTCAAAGAAATCTATGCACCGTTCACCGACCAGCAAATTTCGGATAAGATTGCGGCGATGTTAAGTTCATCGGATATCAAAGCACACGTGAAAATCATTTTTCAAACGGTAGAAAACCTTCATACTGCTTGTCCAAAAAACAAAGGAGATTGGTATTTTACGGGTGATTATCCTACTCCTGGTGGTAATCGGGTGGTAAATCAAGCGTTCATCAATTTTTATGAAGGAAAAGACGCAAGAGCCTATTAAACACTAATTTTTTGCTTTTGAACGACTTTTGGTGCATTTCATCTAATTTTTTTGTTAACAAAATAGCATCCACCTACATTTGTTTCACCATAGCATTAGTAGGTTAAGTTTATGGTAGATTTGGGGCAAAAAGGGTACACTCTGTGTACCTTTTTTATTTTATATCCGTTTTGTATTACTTTTAAAACACGTTCAACAACCCTTCTTTTTCATACAATCACCCTCTTTTCCCTAAATGTTAAAATTTAAACCAACGTACAATAGTTTTTCTTAAAATTGCGTTGTACATTTGTATTTACCATAGTACGCACGGTTAAGTTTATGGTAGATTTGGGGCAAAAGGGTGGAAGCAATTCCACCTTTTTATTTTTAGGCCAATAAAAAAGCGGTGATTAATTATAACCACCGCTTTTTTGTTGCGTTCTATTTTCTTTATTTTTCTGTAGCATATCTACGTGAAACCTCAGACCAATTGATTACGTTAAAAAACGCTTCAATATAATCCGGTCTTCTGTTTTGGTAATGCAAATAATAAGCATGTTCCCAAACGTCCATTGCTAAAATAGGTGTTCCACCGCAACCAACTCCGGGCATTAATGGATTATCTTGGTTTGGCGTTCCACAAACATTTAATTTTCCACCTTTTTCTACACACAAAAATGCCCAACCTGAACCAAATTGAGTGGCTCCTGCTTTTGAAAATTTTGCTTTGAATTCCGCAAATGAACCAAAATCTCTTTCGATAGCATCGGCTAATTCTCCGGTTGGCTCACCACCACCGTTAGGTGACATGATGGTCCAAAACAAATTGTGGTTGTAGAAACCGCCACCGTTGTTACGAACGGCCGCATTGGTTTTGTCAAGGTTGATTAAAATATTTTCAATTGTTTTTCCCTCCATATCTGTGCCGGCAATAGCAGCATTTAAATTGTTGGTATAGGCTGCGTGATGTTTAGAATGGTGAATTTCCATCGTACGAGCATCAATATGAGGTTCTAATGCATCATATGCATAAGGTAATTTTGGTAATTCGAATGACATGTTGTTTATTTTTATGTTGAACAATAGTTGCATCAAAATTAATCAATTAACTTTGGAATAGGAAATACTATTTCATTATAATTGTATAAATTAAAACAATCCATTGAAAACTGCTGCTTTTTCTATTTATGATGCTTCGGCCGGATCGGGTAAAACATTTACGTTGGTAAAAGAATACCTTAAAATCATTCTTACTTCTTCGCGAGATGATGCGTATAAGTCGATTTTAGCGATAACTTTCACCAACAAAGCGGTTGGTGAGATGAAAAGTAGAATTGTGGAAACCTTATCTGATTTGGCTTCTGATTCGCCCTCTGAAAAAGCAATTACGGTTGCCAATGCCATTGCTTCAGAAACGGATTTATCGCTCGAACGCATTTTTCAAAAGTCAAAAATTATTCTGAGAACCATAATTCATAATTATGCCGCCTTTGATATTTCTACTATTGATAAATTCACACATCGGGTTATTCGAACTTTTGCACATGATTTGAATTTGCCTTCTACTTTTGAAGTGTCTTTAGAAACACAAAATCTTTTGAATGAAGCCGTTGATGCTATCGTGGCAGAAGCCGGAAACGACGAGGTCTTGACCAAATTATTGGTTGATTTTACGATTGAAAAAGCAGATGATGACAAATCGTGGGATGTAACGAGAGATATTTTGGAGATTTCAAAATTGCTGACCAATGAAAACAATCGAACGGAAATTGAGCATTACAAAGAAAAAGAATTGGAGGAATTTGTTGCTTTAAAAAAGAAATTACAACAAACCTGCAAACAATTAGAACATGAAGTCATGGATTTGGCACAAAATGTCATGCGTTTGATTCATGACCATGATTTGGATGCTAAAGCTTTTACAAGAGGAACAGTTTATAACTATTTCAGTAAACATTCTCAAGGTGATTTTGAACTTAAATCCAATGTAGAATCTGCATTAAGCGAAGAAAATCGATATGCCAAAACAGTTCCTGCTGAACAAAAACAAGCTGTCGACAGCATAACCCCTGAATTGCTTTCGACCTATTATATCATGTTGGAAAAAAAGCAAAATCTGTTGTTTTATGCCTCATTTTTAAAAAATATTACCCCTATGTCGTTATTGAATAAAGTGAGTCAGCAATTGCATAAAATTCAAGAAGAGCAAAACATTTTATCGATTGCCGAATTCAATGCGATTATTCATCAGGAAATTCAAAACCAACCCGCACCGTTTATTTACGAACGAATGGGCGAGCGGTACAAACATTTTTTTATTGATGAATTTCAGGATACTTCGCAAATGCAATGGGAAAATCTGATTCCATTGATTGACAATGCGTTGTCGAGTGAAGATTTAAATCAAGAACGGGGTTCATTGATGATTGTTGGCGATCCGAAGCAATCTATTTATCGATGGAGAGGTGGAAAAGCGGAACAATTTATTGCGTTAGGCAAAGACAAAAATCCGTTTCACAACCCGGATAAAGCCCTTTATTTTTTAGATACCAATTGGAGAAGTTACAGCCAAATTATAGATTTCAATAATCGATTTTTTCATTTTGTTTCCCGTTATTTTTTACATCTCGATTATAAAGAGTTGTATGAAAAACATTCCTTTCAAAAAGAAAATCATAAAAAAGGAGGGTTTGTTCGTTTTTCTTTTTTGCCGAGACCTACTGGAATGGAGGAAGAAGAAACAAAATCAGACTTGTATTTAGCAGAGGTGTTAAAAACAATTCATCTACTTACGGATAAAGGGTTTTCCTATCGGGATATGGTTGTTTTAATCCGAAAGAATGATTCCGGAATTGAAATTGCAAAATATTTAACGGAAAATAGTATTCCGATTGTTTCTTCAGAGTCGTTAATGTTGTTGAATTCAACCAAAGTGATGTTTATCATTCATTTTTTACGGTATTTGAACAATGCCGCAAATGTTGATGCGAAAGCTAATATGCTGTATTTTATAGCGACTCATTCACAGGATAAATATCCGACACACGATTTTATTGCTTCCGGATTAACTTTTGAAAAAGAAGAAGAACTTGAGAATTGGTTGTTAGATTTTTCGTTATCCTTTTCGTTGAAAAAACTGCGAAAAATGCCATTATATGAAACTGTGGAATCCATTATTCGCACTTTTATTCCTGTTGAGCAATTAGATGTATATGTTCAAGATTTGTTGGATAGGGTTTTGGAGCGAAGTGTAAGAAGTCAAAACAGCATAGCTGACTTTTTATATTTTTGGGATACACAATCGCACAAATTCAGCATTCCTTCTCCCGATGGTAATAACGCCATTCGAATTATGACCATTCATAAGTCAAAAGGATTAGAATTTCCGGTGGTTATTTTTCCTTTTGCCGAAGAAAGTTATTCGAGTGCACCAAAAGACAAGTTATGGGTAGAGCATGAAGATGAATCTATTTCTATACCAAAAGTGTTAATTGACAACAAACAAGAGGTGTTGAATTATGGCGAATCAGCTTCATCAGTTTATTTGCAAAAAAAGGAAGAAGAATTGTTGGATAATATTAATGTATTATATGTTGCTTTAACGCGAGCAGAAGAACAGTTGCACGTAATTTCAAGAATGAATTTAAATAAGAATGGCGAGATGGTAAAAAGTAATATGACCACTTTTTTCTTGCAGTTTTTAGAAGATAATGGTGAATTTAATCCACAAAAATTAGTGTATGAATGGGGCTCACCTGAACGCATTTCAGTGGAAAGTAAAAAAACAAAACAAACGAAAATTATTCCGGCGATACAAGCTTCTCTACCAATTGACGCCATTAAAATTGCAAAAAGAGAAAGTCAAATGTGGGGAAGCACGACAAAAGAAGCAATTGAATATGGTAATGTGATTCATGCTATTGCGGCACAAATTAAGTCACATTTAGATGTCGTTAAAGCCACTGAAAAAGCATTAGAAGATGGTTTAATCTCCCTTCACCAAAAAGAAATGGTGTCTGCTGTCATCAAAGATTTAGTTACTCATCCGGAAATAAAAATGTTTTTTGAGGAAAATGTCAAAATTTGGAATGAGCAAACTATTTTACGCAAAGGAATATCAGCCATAAAACCGGATCGCATTGTTTTGCAATCCAACAATAAAGCAATGCTTTTGGATTATAAAACCGGTAAACCGGAACCCAAACATCATAAGCAATTAGCTGAATATGAGGCTACTCTAAAAGAAATGGGTTTTGAAGTGATAAAAAAGACTTTGGTTTACTTAGGTGATAAAGTTGAAATCGTAAATTTGTAAAAATAAAAATAGAATCATGTACGGCAAAATACAACAACATTTGCAACAAGAGTTGGCAACCATTCAACAAAACGGATTATTTAAAAAAGAACGCATCATCACTTCACCACAAGGAGCGGAAATCACGATTTCAACAGGAGAAAAAGTGTTGAATTTCTGTGCGAACAATTATTTAGGTTTGTCCTCACACCCCGAAGTGATTAAAGCGGCAAAAGATGCTTTAGACACACATGGATTTGGAATGTCATCGGTTCGATTTATTTGTGGAACACAAGACATACACAAAGAATTAGAAGCAAAAATTGCATCGTTTTATGGAACAGAAGACACCATTTTATATGCAGCAGCCTTTGATGCGAATGGTGGCGTTTTTGAACCGTTGTTAGGAGAAGAAGATGCCATTATTTCAGACAGTTTGAACCATGCTTCTATTATTGATGGTGTTCGTTTGTGTAAAGCAGCTCGCTATCGCTATGAAAACAATAACATGGTAGAATTGGAACAACAGTTAATTAAAGCTAATGAAGAAGGAAGACGTTTCAAATTAATTGTAACCGATGGTGTATTTTCGATGGATGGTTTAGTAGCTCCTTTGGATAAAATTTGTGATTTGGCAGAACAATATGATGCAATGGTAATGGTAGATGAATGTCATGCTGCAGGATTTATCGGTGCTACCGGAAAAGGTACTATGGAAGCTAAAAAGGTAATGGGAAGAGTGGACATCATCACCGGAACATTAGGAAAAGCATTAGGAGGAGCTATGGGTGGCTACACAACTGCAAAAAAAGAAGTTATTGAAATTTTACGTCAACGTTCAAGACCTTATTTGTTTTCTAATTCGCTAGCACCATCAATAGTTGGGGCTTCGTTAAAGGTTTTTGAATTGCTAGAAAACGATCATTTTTTGCGAGACAAGTTAGAATGGAACACCGACTACTTTAAAAAAGGAATGAAAGCCGCCGGTTTTGATATTATTGACGGTGATTCTGCAATTGTTCCTGTGATGTTGTATGACGCAAAATTGTCGCAAACCATGGCAGATGAGTTGCTCAAAAAAGGGATTTATGTAATCGGATTCTTCTTTCCTGTAGTGCCAAAGGGTAAAGCAAGAATTAGGGTACAACTTTCAGCCGCCCATTCAAAAGAGCATTTAGATACAGCAATTGAAGCGTTCACTCAAGTAGGTAAAGAGTTGGGAGTAATATAGTTTAGCAGTATTCTTATTAATATTTTTAACGTATTATTTTGACATTTACGCAAAATCATGTACTTTTGCCCCAATTAACAATGTATTGTAATAAAACAAAACAAGTATGAAACATCTTAACAAATTTGTTGTAGCTGTCTTAATGTTTGCAGGATTAAGTTCTCAAGCACAAGATAAAAATAACCCTTGGGCTTTCTCCTTTGGGGTTAATGCTGTTGACGGTGGTAGAGTAAGTGCCGCTGAAAGTATTAAAAATCAGTTTTCTGAGTATTTTAATGCTAATGATAATTGGAGCGTTGTTCCTTCTGTATCCTATTTTGGTGTATCAAGATATGTAGGTGACAATTTCTCTTTTGGTGTAACAGGTTCATTTAACAAAATTGAAAAATTTGTTGGTCCTAAATTTGACGGTGACTATGTAGTAGCTAAAACAGATTTAGCTTATTATGGTATCGATGGGGTTATCAACTACAGTTTTGGAACTTTTGTTAAATATTTTGAGCCAACTGCTCACATTGGTGGAGGTTATACTTTCTTAGGTGATAACAGTGCCGGAACAGTTAATGGAGGTCTTGGTTTAAACATTTGGTTCTCTGAAACTGTTGGTTTGTCTTTACGTTCAACTTACAAACATTCGTTTGAAGATGACAGAACGGTTATGCCAACTCACATGCAACATTTTGCTGGTCTTACTTTCAAATTTGGAGGTAAAGATACAGACGGTGACGGAATTTATGACAAAGATGATGCTTGTCCAGAAGTTCCTGGTTTAAAACAATACAATGGTTGTCCTGATACAGACGGTGACGGAATTATTGACGGTAACGACGCTTGTCCTGATACATTTGGTTTAGCTGAATTCCAAGGTTGTCCTGATACTGATGGTGACGGAATTGCTGATAAAGATGATGCTTGTCCAGAAGTTGCTGGTCCAAAAGCATTAAACGGATGTCCAGATAAAGATGGAGACGGAATTGCAGACAAAGATGATAACTGTCCAGAAGTAAAAGGACCTAAAGAAAATAAAGGTTGTCCATGGCCAGATAGAGATGGAGACGGTGTGTTAGATAAAGATGACAAATGTCCAGACGTTAAAGGAACAGTTGCTAATAACGGTTGTCCAGAAGTAACTGAGGAAGTAGTGAAAAAATTAAATGATTTCGCTAAGTCAATCTTATTTGATACCGGAAAATCTACTATCAAAGCTTCTTCATTCGAAACGTTAGCATCAATTAAAAATGTAATGAATGAGTACCCAAGTGCTAAATTTAGAATTGAAGGTCACACAGACAATACAGGTAAATTAGCTACTAACGAAAGACTTTCCAAAGAAAGAGCTGCTGCAGTTAAAGATTATTTAATTGCTAACGGAGTTGATGCTTCAAGATTAGAGTCTGAAGGTTATGGTCCATCTAAACCAGTTGCAGATAACAAAACTGCTGCTGGAAGAGCTCAAAACAGAAGAACTGAAGTTGTTGTGATTAAATAACAAATTTCAAAAAATAAATACAGAAACGCTCCGAATTTTCGGAGCGTTTTTTTATTTTTATAACATGAAGCCAAATTCTTTTATAGCACAAGTTGCCTCCTATATTTTAGAACATCATCTCGGTTCAACAGAAGAGCTGACAGTAGTTTTGCCAAACAAAAGAGCAAAAGTGTTTCTTTTGGAAGCCATTAAACAAAATACGGAGCAACCTATTTTTGCTCCAAATATTGTAAGTGTTGAGGAATTTGTTCAAGACTTGGCAGGCATTCGTTCTATTGATACTATTGCTTTGTTGTTTGAGTTTTATGAGGTTTACCTATCGTTAACACCTGAACAAGAACAGCAAACCTTTGAACTTTTTTCCAACTGGGCTAAAACACTTTTACAGGATTTTAATGAAATTGATCGCTATTTAATTGAACCCAATCATGTTTTTTCCTATTTAAAAGAAATTGAAGCCATTAAAAGATGGAATTTAGAACCCAATAGCAAAACGACTTTAGTAGATAATTATCTTTTGTTTTGGGATAAAATGCCTATTTATTATGATGCGTTTTACAAATTTCTGCTAAAAAAAGGAGTGGGTTACCAAGGCTTAATTTATAGAGAAGCGGTTGAAAATCTTCATCATTATACTAATTCATTTTCCGGGTTCTTATTATTTGCTGGATTTAATGCATTAAATCAAGCGGAAGAAAAAATAATCCAACATTTATTGGCTGAAAACAAAGCAAAAGTATTTTGGGATACTGATGTCACTTTTTTAAACGATCCGTTTCATGATGCAGGATTATTTGCCAGAAAAATTAAAAAGAATTGGTCATATTATCATTCGCATCCTTATGAATGGTTGGTTGATGAGTTCTCAAAAACCAAAAACATAAATGTTATCGGCACGCCAAAAACAGTTGGTCAAGCTAAACTGGCCGGACATATCATTGAAAACATTAGCAAAGAACAGCCAATTGATAAAATAGCGTTGGTTTTAGGAGACGAAAATGTGCTGATTCCTGCATTAAATGCTTTACCGGCTTCCGTTCGTCATTTGAATATCACTATGGGTTATTCTGCTGTAAATAATCCAATTCAATTGTTGATTTCAAGGTTGTTTAAAATGCATTTAAATGCTTTTCAACGAAGCGAATCAAATTATGTTTTCTACTATAAAGATGTGATTGAAGTACTTCAAAACCCGTATGTTGAACCTTTTGCAAATGCCAAAAATGTTGCTGATAAAATCAACCGGAACAATATTAGCTTTATTCCTTATACTAAGTTAATGACTTTAAAGAAACAAAGTAATCCCTATTTTGAGTTGTTATTTCAAAAATGGGATGTTTCTCCAGCCATTATTTTAAATAGAATAACCGATATTTTATTAACTATTAAACAGTTATTATCGGAAACAGAAGAGAATAATTCCATTGCAAATGCATTTGTGTACGCAGTTTTTAAAGTGATTAATAAACTGAAATCGTATTGCCAAAATCATTCAACGGTTACCACCATTGAAGGTTTGTATGCTATTTATAAAGAAGTTATTGATTTAGCCGAAGTTTCTTTTGAAGGAGAACCATTGCAAGGCTTACAAATAATGGGCGTTTTAGAAAGCAGGGTCTTGGATTTTGATACCGTCATCATTACCTCGATGAACGAAGGCGTCTTTCCTGCAGGAAAAACACAAAATTCCTATATTCCTTTAGATGTAAAAAGAGAATTAGGCTTACCAACACACAAAGAAAAAGACGCTATTTATACGTATCATTTTTATCATTTATTACTTCGGGCTAAAACCATTTATTTATTGTATAACACTGAATCAGATGGTTTAGACGGTGGAGAAAAAAGCCGATTCATCACTCAATTAGAGGTAGAAAAACAACCGAATCATCATCTAACGCACGAAATTTTTAATGCTTTTTTACCTGAAAAAGCTCATCAAGAACTAAGGATTGAAAAATCACCTTTGGTGATGAAAAGATTGTCTGAAATGGCGGAAAATGGTTTTTCGCCTTCCACATTGACTACTTACATTCGAAATCCAATCCAATTTTATTTTCAACGGATATTACGCATTTCGGAAGTGGATGAAGTTGAAGAGAATATTGCAGTAAATACGCTAGGAACGATTATTCATGGTGCATTAGAGCAACTTTATCGACCCTATTGTAATACGCTATTACATCACGCAGCAATTGATGAAATGTTGCAACGGTTGAATGATGAAGTAGTAGTACAATTCAAAAAAGAATACAAAGAAGGCGAAATTTCAAAAGGCAAAAACCTATTGGCTTTTGAAGTAGCAAAACGAAATATTTATAATTTTTTACAACTTGAAAAAAAATGTTTAAACGATGGTGATGAGGTGGAAGTTTTGTTTTTAGAACAAAATTTTGAACAATTGCTTGAAGATGAACGATTGCCGTTTCCGGTAAAAATTAAAGGAAATGTAGACAGAATTGAGCGTAGAAACGGGATGCTCAGGATTATTGATTATAAAACCGGAAAAGTAGAACAACAAGGCGTTAGTATTTCTTCTTGGGACGGCTTAACGCAAGAGATTAAACACGATAAAATCATTCAATTATTGTGTTATGCGTTTATGGTGCAATCCGTCTTTCCGAATGAAGAAATGGAAGTCGGTATTCTTTCTTTTAAAAATCTTAAAAGTGGTTTCATGCCTTTTCAAATAAAAATTGGAAAAGATGTTATAGCAAATACAATAGATTCAACAATTTTAGACGAGTTTATCACGGAAATAATTCAGTTGCTGAATGAAATTTTAAATGTTGAATTATCTTTTGAAGAGAAAATTTTATAAAGATTAGATTTTCTTTATAAATCCAAGTAAAATCGTTTTCAACTCTTTTTCATTTTCAATATGACTCATGTGTCCGTCCGGGAAAGTAACCAATTCTACTTTGGTGTTTTCAATTTGATCCAAACTGTCTTCATAGTTTAAAACCCCGTCTTTTTTTCCTAAAATCAACAGCATCGGATACGGAGCAAAATGAAGAATCACTTCTCTGTCTTTTCTGATTTTCATGCCCTCTAATGCGGCAACAATACCTTGAAGAGGTGTTTTTAATGCTTCTTCACGAACAGTTTCTATGATTTCTTCCAATCGTTCTCGGTTGTCTTCACTAAATAAATTCCCGATAGACATGCGGACAAAAGCTGTATAATTTTGTTTTACTGCTGCAATCGCACGGTCTCTATTGGCTTTTCTTTCCTCACTATCTGCTCGTGAAGTAGAATTAAGTAAAACCAACCCTTTCATGCTCTCCGGATACAATTCGGAGAAAGCCAATGCCACATATCCACCCATTGAATGCCCGATAAAAATTGCTTTTCTGATTTTAAGGTCGTGTAAAACCGCATGTACCATGTCTGCTTGGTCTTCCATGGTGTGAATGTAACCTAAACATTCTGTTTCGCCGTGTCCTAGTAAATCAATTGCAATAACCCGGTGTTTTTTTGAAAATTCAGGAATATAGGTTTTCCACATCGATAGATTTTCTAAAAAACCATGCAACAAAACAATTGCCGTACCTTTTCCGGTATCAGTATAGTTGATTTTGGTGTTTTTGTAGAGGATGGTTTTCAATTTTGACTATTTGAATTGTATTTTAAACTAAAGTTAATTTGATAGTTAAATTCAAAATCTTTAAATCTTAAAATTATTTAGTTTACTTGAAATGTTTTCTGGAATATGTGGATTGGATAGTATGTCGTTTTTCCAAATGTTAAATGTAGTATCAAATCTCTTAGGGTTTTTTTTAACAATTTCTATTGTGCTAATAATTAATTTTTCAAGTACCACACTAATATCTAAAAAACGAGGATTTATTATTTTGGTATTTCCAACAACCAATCTATTTAACTCATTAAAATAAATATCCAAATGTATTGGATTTGTGTAAGCTGAATTATGAATTGACATTAGGTGTTGATATTCATTACTTTTAAACTTTTCATAATGAATTTCAACAGCTAAACGTGTTAAACTTAGAGTTAGAATTTCAGAACTAGTATTTCGAATGTTATTTTCAGCTAAAATTCTAATATATTTAGATTTACCTTCAAGATTTGGCTTCAGTTTTGTTATAGTTGATATGACTTCAGAATTTGTGTTTTGTAAAGTTTTAGAAAGTTCATCCTTTAAATAAATGCCATAGTTTTCCGCAAATCTTTCATCAAAAAAAGATTTGTTTTGGGGTAAGTAATCTTTTGGTATATTATCTTTTATTGTCAAAGTTAATTTTTTGAAATTTCCATAATTGTCAATATCAATAAAATACACTATTTCATAGTTACTAATTTCAAATAATTTTCTCAAGGAATATTCTTTCATCAAATATTGATATAATTTTATAGGTTCTGTTTTAAATAGTAACCATCTATTATATTTAGAATCTTTATCCACCCACAACATCAAATAATCAGAACCATTGTCGTCGTAAAAATGAGATAAAAAAGGGCCTTCAAAAACCAAAAAATCACCTTTTTTGTTTAATGTAAAATCAAGTTTTTCTATTGTTAATCCTTTTATTTTTTCCATAAGTTTACAAAAGACTTATTATTTTAAATTTAAGTTGAAAATTATGATTTTTTACATGATGATAATTAAAATGTCCATTTTGATCAGTTAAACCACAAACACCATCATTTTCTTCTATATTTCCAAATGCAATATGTGTACCAAATCTTTTTTTAGCATTTTTAATAAATCCATTAAGATAGTTAAAATGATTTCTGCTATTTTCTTCTGTATCATGGAAAGATAATGCAAAATATTCACATTTTTTAATGTCGGATTTATTATTCAAAATACTTGGATTTTTGTCAGCTTGTGCTTTAAAATTATTCTTATCATTAATGTTCTCAAAAACCCATCTATAACAATTAATTTTTTTGGAATAATAATCTAAAGGAGGGCAACTTTTTTCTAACAATTCAATTTCACTTTTATAATAAAAATCCATAATTTAAATTAAAAATATCCATAAAAATAATATTATACTTTTAAAACACCATTATAATTTATTTTATTTATTCATTAAAGATTCAATCTCTTCCACTTCAATCGGAATATTCCGCATCAAGTTAAAGGGTTCGCCTGTTTTTTGAATCACCATATCGTCTTCAATACGAATACCAAAACCTTCTGCCGGAATATAAATTCCCGGTTCTACTGTAAAAACCATATTGGCTTGCATCGGTTCGTGCAACAATCCGTAGTCGTGCGTATCCAATCCCAAATGATGTGAAGTGCCGTGCATGAAATATTTTTTATAAGCCGGCCATTCCGGATTTTCGTTTTGCACATCAGCTTTATCTAAAAGGCCCAAACCTAACAATTCTGAAGTCATGATTTTCCCAACTTCCACATGGTATTCTTTCCATAATGTGCCGGGAACCAACATTTTTGTAGCTTCGTTTTTCACACGTAAAACGGCATTATACACTTCTTTTTGTCTTTCGGTAAAACGACCGGAAACCGGAATCATTCGTGTCATATCACTAGAATAATTCGCATATTCGGCACCTACATCTAACAAAATTAAATCGCCTGCTTTGCATTGTTGATTGTTTTCAATGTAATGCAACACGTTTGCATTGTTACCCGAAGCAATAATGGGTGTGTAAGCAAATCCTTTGGAACGATTGCGTAAAAATTCATGAGCAAATTCGGCTTCAATTTCATATTCCATTACGTTCGGTTTCACAAAAGACAACACTCTTCTGAACCCTTTTTCGGTAATATCACACGCTTTTTGCAGCAAATCAATTTCTTCGCTTTCCTTTACAGAACGTAAACGTTGTAAAATCGGATTGCTTTTTTCCACTTTGTGAGCCGGATAGTTTTCTTTCCACCATTTGATAAAACGAGCTTCTCGTGTTTCAGTTTCAATAGTGGCTCGATAATGTTCATTGGTGTTGATATACATGGTATCGGCATACGCCATCACTTCTTTTAAAACTTTATGAAAATCGGTCAACCAATACACGGTTTTGATGCCTGAAACTTCAAACGCACGTTCTTTGGTTAATTTTTCACCTTCCCAAACCGCAATGTGTTCGTTGGTTTCGCGTAGAAATAAAATTTCCTTTAAATGCTGATAAGGGGCATCAGGAAACAACAACAAAATGCTTTCTTCTTGATCAACACCAGATAAATAAAGAATATCTCGATGTTGAGCAAACGGCAAAGTAGTATCAGCACTCACCGGATAATTATCATTGGAATTAAAAACTGCAACACTATTTGGCTTCATTTGAGCCGTGAATTTTGCTCTGTTTTTGATGTATAAATTGCGATCGATTGGATGGTATTTCATGGTATGAAAATAAAAATTAGTTATCAAAAATAGCAAGAATCACCCAAACCGCTGTTAATCCTTTACTAAAATTTTGCGAACCGATTAGATATTGCTACATTTCCACTTTAAAATCTTCAAGGATGAAAAATTTTTATATTGCTTTTGTTGGGTTGTTGTTTTTTTCAAATCTATCAGTAGCTCAGCAATCTTCTACTTCACTTGTTAAAAATGTAAAAATCGAAAACATTGGTCCAACTATCATGAGTGGAAGAGTGGTTGATGTGGATGTCAATCCAAACAAACCCACTGAATTTTATGTAGCGTATGCATCCGGTGGCGTATGGTATTCAAACAATAACGGAATGAGTTTTCAACCTATCATGGATACTGCTCCAACCATCAATGTGGGTGAAATTGCCGTTGATTGGAAAAACGGAATCATTTGGGTTGGAACCGGTGAACACAATGCTTCTCGTTCTTCCTATGCCGGAATAGGGGTTTTGAAATCAACTGATAAAGGCAAAACGTGGATTAACACCGGATTAAAAGACAGTCATCATATCGGTAAAATCGAAATTAATCCGTCAAATCCCAATGAAGTAATTGTGGGCGTTACCGGACATTTGTATTCCAAAAATGCTGAAAGAGGCGTTTATAAAACCACCGATGGCGGACAAACGTGGAAGCAAACCTTGTTTATTGATGATGAAACCGGAATTATCGATATTTCAGTTTCGCCAAAAAATTTCAATATTCAATATGCTGCCGCTTGGAAAAAAGATAGAAAAGCATGGAATTTTTTAGGCAATGGAAAAACCTCCGGAATTTATAAAAGTGAAGACGGCGGAAATTCTTGGACGTTAATTTCTACACCTGAAAGTGGTTTTCCAACCGGAGAAGGAGTCGGAAGAATAGGTTTAGCGGCTTTTGACAATCAAATCGTGTATGCCGTTTTGGACAATCAATTTAACCGACCAAAATCAGAGACCAAAAAAAGTACAATGCCGGAAATGTTTAGTGTTCCGGGAGATGTTTTCATGCAACTTTCAGATGTTGAAATCAATAATGTACTTAAAAAACACGGCTTAACAGAGAAATACAGAGCTCAAAATTTGAAAAACATGGTGAGTGATGGCGATGTAGTACCGGAAGAAGTCCAAATGATTATTTCTGATGCCAATAAAGCGTTGTTTGAAACAGAAGTAATTGGAGCAGAAGTCTATAAATCGATTGACGGAGGAAAAACATGGAAAAAAACCCACGAAGTATTTATTGATGATTTTTATTATACGTATGGTTATTATTTTGGAAGAATTTCGGTTGATTTATCCAATTCAGATAAAATTTATGTTTCCGGAGTGCCTTTAATTAAGTCAGATGATGGTGGAAAAACATTTGTTTCCATCAACCGTGAAAATGTGCATTTAGATCATCATATAGTTTGGGTAAATCCATCACAACCCGGTCATTTAATCAATGGAAATGATGGCGGTTTGAATATTTCCTACGATGATGGTGCTAATTGGACGAAGTGTAATCCGCATAGTGTGAGCCAGTTTTACTCCGTAAATGTTGATTATCAATCGAATTACAATGTTTATGGTGGTATGCAAGATAATGGAGTTTGGGTGGGCCCCAACAATTACAAATACGATGTAGAATGGCACCAAGAGGGCAAATATGCGTATGAAAGTTTGATGGGTGGCGATGGTATGCAAACCCAAATTGACCGAAGAAATCCGAATATTGTTTTTACCGGATTTCAGTTTGGTAATTATTATCGAATTGACCGTGACAAAAAAGACATGAAATACATTTCGCCAAAAGCGAAGAAAGATGAAAAACCATTGCGTTTTAATTGGCAAACCCCGATTTTGTTGTCTTCCTACAATCAAGATGTTTTGTACATGGGATCACAATACCTTCATCGTTCCTTTAACCAAGGGGAAACATGGGAAAAAATTTCCGGTGATTTAACTCAAGGTGGAAAAGAAGGAAATGTAGCGTACGGAACCATTACTACTTTCAGTGAAAGTCCGTTTCAATTCGGGTTACTTTATGTAGGTAGCGATGATGGATTGGTTCATGTTTCCAAAGATGGAGGTGTTTCATGGCAGAACATTTCTACTACTTTTCCAAAAGATTTATGGGTGTCAAGAGTGGTAGCGTCTAAACACAAAAAAGAACGAGTGTATGTTACGCTTAACGGTTATCGTTGGGATGATTTTAAACCCTACGTTTACCAATCGGATGATTACGGTCAAACATGGAAATCAATTGAACCAATTTTTGAATCTAATGCCGTAAATGTGATTGTGGAGGATACTGTAAATCCGGAAATTTTATATTTAGGAACAGATAACGGATTGTATGTTTCCTTTCAGAATGGCAAAGACTGGCAACCTTTTATGAATGGTTTACCGCAGGTGGCCGTTCATGATTTGGTGATTCAATCAGAAGCAAAAGATTTGATTGTGGGCACGCACGGAAGATCTATCTACAAAGTAAATTTATCAGCGGTACAACAGTTGAATAATGAAGTATTATCGGCCGCATTAAAAATATTTCCAATAGCAAATATTACACATTCCGACTATTGGGGTAATACGTGGAGTACTTGGCTTCCTACGTATGAGCCATCTGTTAAAATTGATTTTTATGCTTCATCAGTTGGTGAGGTAAACATTCAAGTTTTAAACGATAAAGGTCTAGTAATAAGACAAATTACACAAAAAGTAGAAGCCGGAATCAATCAATGGGAATACGATTTGGAAATTGCTAAAGCGGTTCAAGACCTAATGACAAAAAAAGACAAGAAAATTGTTTTCAAACCTACCAGAAAAGGCAAAGTGTACCTTTCACCAGGGAAATATCAAATAAAAATAGCTAAAGAAAAGACAGTAGAAACAAGTTTTTTCGAAGTTATTGAAAACAAACGTAATTAATATTTAAAATGAAGATATCCTTTAGAATACTATTGTTATTAGGTTTTTATACTTCAATAACTTTTGCTCAAACTAAAATGCCTTATCAGGTTTTTACCAAAAACGGTAAAAAATCTTCGTATGAAAAAATGCTTAAAGCAGCTGAAAAAGCAGAACTTGTGTTGTTTGGAGAACACCATGATAATTCTGTTGTGCATTGGTTGCAGCTTGAGTTGACAAAAGATTTAGCGGAAAAAAGAGCCTTAGTTTTGGGAGCAGAAATGATTGAAGCGGATAATCAAAAGCAATTGAATCAATATGTAAAAGGAGAAATCAACCAAAAACAATTTGATTCTACCGCACGTTTATGGAACAATTATAAAACAGATTACAAGCCTTTAGTTGATTTTGCCAAAGAAAAAAACTTCCCTTTTATTGCGACCAATGTGCCAAGGAAATATGCAAATGTGGTTTTCAGAAAAGATTTTGCCGGTTTGGATGAATTAACATCCGAAGAAAAAAGCTGGATGGCTCCTTTACCGATTCCGTTTGACATTTCTTTACCCGGTTATCAAAAAATGTTAGAAATGATGGGCGGTCATGCCGGTGAAAAAATGCCGAAAGCTCAAGCGTTAAAAGATGCGACAATGGCATATTTTATTGTGCAAAATCTAAAGAACAATACTGTTTTTATACATTACAACGGAACGTATCACAGTGATTTTTTTGAAGGAATCAATTGGTATGTAAATCAGTACCGAAAAAATACTTCAATTGTAACCATAGCTACCGTTGAACAAAAAGATATTTCTAAAGTAGAAGCAGAACATCTCAACAAAGCAGATTTTATTTTAGTGATAGATGAAGATGTGACTAAAACATATTGATTTTGAAAGGTCAATTTTGTGTTTTTTAGCATGTTTTTCCAATTTTGATTAAAAAAATAATTCAACACATGTTAATCCTTCTTTAAAATCACTTTAAATTATAACGAAAAGGTTGTAGTTATTCCTAAATAACCATAAATTTGTGTGAAATTTTTAAAAATTTATTTACACAACGTTATGGCAAAATCTGCACTTTTAAAGTCATCTATTGGAAAAAAATACTGGATGGCTCTTACGGGTTTATTTTTATGCTTGTTTTTAGCGGGTCATTTGGCTGGTAATTTACAATTATTGCTACCGGATAGTCAATTGCAATTTAATCAATATGCATTGTTTATGACCACTAATCCAGCCGTAAAAATACTTTCTTATCTCACTTACATTTCTATTTTATTTCATGCCGTTGACGGTATTTTATTGGCAATTCAAAACAAGAAAGCCAGACCGATAGGATATGCTAAAAACAATCCGTCTGCAAATAGTAGTTTTGCATCCAGAAACATGGCAGTATTAGGTACATTAGTACTGGTTTTTATTGCTACTCACATGATTAATTTTTGGGCAAAGATGCATTTTGACGAAAAAATGCCGTTACAAACATTAATGATTAAGCAAGAACGTAAAGACCAATATACCGGAATGACAGTTAAAGATTCGGTTTTGGTTTTTACTTTAACTAGTGGAAACTACATTCCAACCGAGCAAGTAAAAGGTTATGGAGAAAGTGGAGATAATTCCCCTTATGAAATTGTAAATAGAGTTGAATTTTACAGAACAGGCTCTAATATGAAAGCCGGTGAAGGATATAAAGATTTGTATACTTTAACCATGGATTTCTTTAGAGATAAAAAATACGGGCTTGCATTTACGCTTTTTTATGTTTTTTCTATGATGGTTTTAGCATTTCACTTATGGCATGGATTCCAAAGTGCATTCCAATCTTTAGGGTTGAATAATCCAAAATGGACACCAACTATTAAATTTGTCGGAAAAGCATTTGCGGTAATTGTACCGATTTTATTTGCCATCATCCCGTTATACATTCATTTTACTAAATAATCAACATCAGCTATATTATGAAGTTAGATTCTAAAATACCGGAAGGTCCAATTGCTCACAAATGGACAAACCACAAAAATCATTTAAAATTAGTTGCTCCCAATAACCGTCCCAAAATTGATATAATTGTAGTAGGAACCGGATTAGCCGGAGCTTCTGCCGCTGCATCTTTTGGCGAAATGGGTTATAATGTGAGTGCTTTTTGTTTTCAAGATTCACCTCGTAGAGCTCACTCTATTGCGGCTCAAGGTGGAATTAATGCTGCAAAAAATTATCAAAATGATGGTGATAGTGTTTACCGTCTTTTTTATGATACGATAAAAGGTGGCGACTACCGTGCTCGTGAAGCAAACGTTCACCGTTTAGCCGAAGTTTCAGGTAGCATCATCGACCAATGTGTAGCTCAAGGTGTTCCTTTTGCTCGTGAATATGGAGGAATGTTAGACAACCGTTCCTTTGGAGGAACTCAAGTACAACGTACGTTCTACGCAGCAGGTCAAACCGGACAACAATTGTTATTAGGAGCATACTCTGCTTTATCAAGACAAATCGGTTTAGGTCGTGTAAAAATGTACAACCGTCACGAAATGCTAGAAATAGTGAAAGTTGATGGTAAAGCTCGCGGAATTATTGCCAGAAACTTAATCACTGGAGAATTAGAAAGACATTCTGCTCACGCTGTAATTATAGCATCAGGAGGT
The DNA here is from genome assembly GCF_000425465.1 of Flavobacterium filum DSM 17961. Classification (GTDB taxonomy): domain Bacteria; phylum Bacteroidota; class Bacteroidia; order Flavobacteriales; family Flavobacteriaceae; genus Flavobacterium; species Flavobacterium filum. The sequence goes on from NZ_AUDM01000005.1 coordinate 77,347, forward strand.
TACGGAAATGTTTATTTCCTTTCTACCAATGCCATGGGAAGTAACGTAACCGCTTCATGGAAAATTCACAAACAAGGAGCGTTATTTGCCAATCCTTGTTTTGTGCAAATTCACCCAACGTGTATTCCGGTTCACGGAACCAATCAGTCGAAATTAACGTTAATGTCTGAATCATTGCGTAATTCCGGACGTATTTGGGTGCCTAAAAAGAAAGAAGATGCCGAAGCGATTCGTGCCGGAAAATTAAAACCAACACAAATTGCCGAAGAAGATAGAGATTATTTCTTAGAAAGAAGATATCCTGCGTTTGGTAACTTGGTGCCTCGTGACGTAGCTTCCAGAGCTGCCAAAGAGCGTTGTGATGCCGGTTATGGAATTGAAGCCAATGACACCAATGAAGGCGTTTATCTTGATTTCTCTACCGAAATTAAAAGTAAAGGAAAACAAGCTGCCTATGCTCAAGGAAATCACAATCCTTCGGATGAAGAAATCATCAAATTAGGTAAAAAATGGTTGGAAGAAAAGTATGGAAACTTGTTCACCATGTACCAAAAAATTACCGATGAAAATCCATACGAAACCCCAATGAAAATTTATCCTGCCGTGCATTATACGATGGGTGGTGTTTGGGTAGATTATAATTTACAATCCACAATTCCAGGGTGTTTTGTGGCTGGAGAAGCCAATTTCTCGGATCACGGAGCCAACCGATTAGGGGCTTCTGCTTTAATGCAAGGTTTAGCCGATGGGTATTTCGTATTACCTTACACCGTTTCCAACTATTTAGCCGATGAAATCAGAACCGGAAAAATCTCAACAGATTTGCCTGAATTTGCTGAAGCGGAAAGTAATGTTAAGAACCAAATTGATAAGTTTTTAAATAATAACGGTACCAAAACGGTTGACCATTTCCACAAACGTTTAGGATTAATCATGTGGAATAAAGTAGGAATGGCTCGTAACGAACAAGGTTTAAAACAAGCTATTTCCGAAATTGCTCAATTGAAAGAGGAATTCCATAATGAAGTATTTGTTCCGGGAAGTGCAGATGAGTTAAACCCTGAATTGGAAAAAGCTCTTCGCGTAGCCGATTTTATCGAACTCGGACAATTAATGGCAATGGATGCGTTGCAACGTAACGAATCATGTGGAGGTCATTTCCGCGAAGAATACCAAGATGCCGAAGGCGAAACACTTCGTGATGACGAAAACTTCAAATTTGTGGGAGCTTGGGAATATAAAGGTTCAGATATTTCTAAATCAGAGCTACATAAAGAAGAATTAAAATACGAAGAAATCAAAATTGCAGCTAGAAATTATAAATAATAAAAGTAATTAGTGAATAGTAATTAGTAATTAGCAAGAATGAGTGCAATCAAATCATATAAAGATTTATTAATTTGGCAAAAAGGATTTGACATCGTTATTTCAACCTATAAACTGTCAAAATCTTTTCCTCAAGAAGAGCTTTATGCTCTTACGAGTCAAATAAAAAGAGCTGCAATTTCAATACCTTCTAATATTGCAGAAGGTTACGGAAGAAATACGGATAAATCATTTAGTCATTTTATCGATATTTCCAGAGGTTCTTTATATGAATTGGAAACTCAATTGCTTATTGCTAAAGAATTAGATTTTGTTCAAGATATAAATTTGTTTAACCATATAATTAGTTTGATTAATGAAGAAAGTAAAATGATTAATGCATTTTATAATTCGCTCTCTAAAGGCTAATCACTAATCACTAATTACCAATCACTTAAAATACAACTATGAGTGCAGCTAAAAATATAAATATAACCTTGAAGATTTGGCGTCAAAAGAATGCCAAAACCAAAGGTGGAATCGAAACGTACAAACTAGATAATGTTTCAACAGCGAGTTCGTTCTTGGAAATGCTAGACCAATTAAACGAACAATTAGTAAACGAAAGAAAAGAACCGGTTGCGTTCGATCACGACTGTCGTGAGGGAATCTGCGGAAGCTGTTCGTTATACATCAACGGACGTGCTCACGGACCGGATACCGGAATCACCACTTGTCAATTGCATATGCGTATGTTCAACGACGGCGATACCATTTATGTTGAACCATGGAGAAGTAAAGCGTTCCCGGTAATCAAAGATTTGGTGGTAGACAGAAGTGCCTTTGACCGTATCCAACAAGCCGGTGGTTTCGTATCGGTAAACACTTCTGGAAGAACGATCGATGCCAACTCACTTCCTGTTCCAAAAGACGACGCAGACAAAGCCTTCATGGCGGCCGCTTGTATCGGTTGTGGAGCTTGTGTGGCCACTTGTAAAAACGGTTCTGCGATGTTATTCGTTGGAGCTAAAGTGTCGCAATATGCTCTTTTACCACAAGGAAAAGTTGAAGCTACCGAGCGTGTTTTAAACATGGTGCGTCAAATGGACGAAGAAGGTTTCGGAAACTGTACCAACACTGGTGCTTGTGAAATCGAATGTCCAAAAGGCATTTCGTTAGAAAATATCGCCCGCATGAACCGCGAATATTTAAAAGCGAGTTTATAAAACACACATAACCCACGAATGAATTTGTGAAAATTCGTGTAATTCGTGGCAAAAACATAAAGCATTCAGCAATAGTTGAATGCTTTTTTTTGTGGGCGTTTACGGGCTTTCCGTTACAAGTCCTCACCCAAAAACGCAATTTTCTAAAGGCACAAAAGAGCTTCCGTTGGTCGCTTTTTGTGCCCAAGAAAATTTGCATTTTTGAGCTCCGGGCTTTTCACTACAATCCCTAACGCAAATCCTGCTCAACAAGAAATTTTAGTATATTTGAAGAACAAATATTTCAAATTACACCTGACAGGTTTTTAAAACCTGTCAGGTGTAACGTTAAATCAACAAATAATGCGACAATTCATTCTATCAGTATTTCTTTTCATTAGCGGACTAACATTCAGTCAAAACTACCAACAATACGTCAACCCCTTCATCGGAACCGGCGGAACCGGACACACCTTTCCCGGAGCCACAGTGCCCTATGGAATGGTACAACTTTCCCCAGACACAAGAATTGACGGCAGTTGGGAAGGCTGTTCCGGTTATCATTATTCCGATAATCGCATTTATGGTTTCTCGCACACGCATCTCAACGGAACCGGTGTTTCCGATTATGGTGATATTTTATTAATGCCCACCATGGGCGAACCTTCGTTTGACAACAAAATCTATTCTTCCACATTTTCACATGCTAACGAAAAAGCTTCTGCCGGATTTTATGCCGTTAAATTAGATAAACATAATATTGATGTGCGATTAACAACATCAACTCGAGTAGGTTTTCACGAATATACGTTCAATGAAAGCGGTTTAGCAAATATTATCTTGGATTTAAACCATCGAGATAAGTTATTAGAAGGTAAAATCCGAGTTATTAATGACAAAACCATAGAAGTTCTAAGACGAAGTGAAGCATGGGCAAGTAATCAATATGTATATGCACGAATAGAGTTTAATCAAAAAATGGTTGTTTCAAAGTTGAATAAATCAAATTCAGAAAAACTTGAAATAATAGGTATGAGTTTCTCCAAAAAAGTCAAAAAAGGCGAAAAAATACTCGTAAAAGTAGCTCTTTCACCCACAGGATATGACGGAGCACAACTCAACAGCACCGAAATCTCACATTGGGATTTCAATAAAGTCAAAAAAGCAGCAGAAGAAATGTGGAACAAAGAATTGTCTAAAATTGAAGTCACTTCTTCCGATAAAAACAAATTGACTATTCTTTATACAGCTTTGTATCACACCATGATGCAACCCAATATTGCTCAAGATTTAGACGGAAAATACCGCGGTCGCGACAACAAAATCCACCAAGCCGAAGGATTTGATTATTACACCGTTTTTTCCCTTTGGGATACGTTTCGAGCCGCTCATCCGCTCTACACTTTGATTGATAAAAAACGAACAGCTGATTACATCAATACCTTTATCAAACAATTTGAACAAGGCGGTCGCTTACCCGTTTGGGAACTCGCTTCCAACGAAACCGATTGCATGATTGGCTACCATTCCGTTTCCGTGATTGCCGATGCCATGGTGAAAGGGATTGAAGGTTTTGATTACGAAAAAGCGTATCAAGCCGCCAAACATTCGGCCATGTTGGATCATTTAGGATTGGAGGCCTATAAAAAACAAGGGTTTATTTCCATTGATGATGAACATGAAAGTGTTTCCAAAACGTTGGAATATGCCTATGACGATTGGTGCATCGCACAAATGGCTCAATTATTAGACAAAAAAGAAGATTACCAATATTTTATGCTGCGTTCCCAAAATTGGAAAAACCTTTTTAATTGGGAAACCGGATTCATTCAACCTAAGAAAAATGGCGGTTGGGATAAACCATTCGACCCAAAAGAAGTGAACAACAATTACACCGAAGCCAACGGTTGGCAATACACGTTTTTTGTACCTCAAGATATATTAGGTTTAGCAGATGCAATAGGTGGGCCGACACATTTAGAACTTAAACTAGACGAAATGTTTAACAGTGTTAGCGAAACGTCTGGTCGTCATCAAGTCGATATTACCGGATTAATCGGGCAATATGCTCACGGAAACGAACCAAGTCATCATGTGGCGTATTTGTATAGTTTCTTAGGGTCACCAGAAAAAACAACTGAAAAAGTACATTTCATTTTAGATAACTTTTACAAAAACGATCCTGACGGCTTAATTGGCAATGAAGATTGTGGCCAAATGAGTGCGTGGTATGTGTTGAGTTCGATGGGAATGTATAATATAACTCCGGGACAATCTGATTGGACTTTATCAAAACCTTATTTTGAAAATATAAAAGTCCATTTTGAAAATGGTGAATATGGAGAAAAAAGCAGCAACAAAGAACATGATTCAGATCGTTTTTTTGGTTTTTGGAATAATTATCGAATTCAAAATGATTACAAGTATAAAGAATTAATTACAGTCCCTGTTATACAAGCTGAAAGTAAAACTTTTAAGGATAAAATGACAATTAAAATTCAATCGAATGAAGCTGAAGCTAAAATCTACTATTTAATTAATGAACAAGGAGTAGATTATAGTACATTTAAAAGAACGTTTATTGAATATACAAAACCAATTGAAATTGATAAAACAGCTGAAGTACACACCTATAACAAAAAGGAAGAAAACCAAAGCAATACTGTCTCCGCCACCTTCTTCAAAAAACCAAACAATTTCACCATCGACATCCAATCAACCTACAATCCGCAATACCACGCCGGTGGTCCGGAAGGCTTGATTGACGGTATTTTTGGTACAGAAAACTGGCGAAAAGGGGATTGGCAAGGCTATCAAACGCAAGATTTTGAAGCGGTGATTGATATGCAATCCACCCTTGAAATCAATCAAATTACGGCCAATTTTTTACAAGACACCCGCTCCTGGATTTTGATGCCCACCAAAGTGGAGTATTATGTTTCCGATGACAACGTGAATTTCACCCTTTTTGACACGCAAAACAACACGATTGACCCGAAAGAGTACAAATCCGTCATCAAAGGATTTAAAAGCGTTAAAAAGACTGTAAAAGCTCGCTATGTAAAAGTAAAGTCGACTAACTTTGGCAAGCTACCGGAATGGCACCAAGGTTTTCCGTTTAATGGAGAAGCGTTTATGTTTGTGGATGAGATTACGGTGGAGTAAAGAAAGTTGTCAGTTGTCAGTTGTAAGTTTTCAGTCGCAGTCTCAGTCTCAGTTTTCGTAAACAGCTATTCTTTCCAACCCCATGGGGAATCAGAACATTCAACGGGTTTACTCAAATCAAACGAAACCGAAAAAACCCTATCCGTTCCTAATCGTCGAAGATTATAGGTAAAGGTTTTTTCATCCAGCGTAATCCACCACACATTGGTAGATGCGTTGGGCAATAAATCACTTGTTTGTTGGTCCGCAGGAAAAATTTGAATTCCCGATAAACCGGTATTAGAAGAAGTTCCGCCGTATTGATTAATTTTATCCGGTGAGCCGTCTTCGTGACGATGATCGTGCTTGAGGGTAATAAGTCCTTTTTCGTATGTCAGCACCCAAGTTCTGGATTTATTTTCCCCTACATAAAACGGGATGCGAATTTGATTGGGTTCACAACTTTTTACTTGCATTACCAATTTTTTACCTCGAAAAGAATCATTTTCAGGAGCTTCTGTAATTTTACCTTCAAAGGATTTATTGCATAAAACTTTTAATTTTTCCCAAAATTCTTCGGCTCCCGTTTGAGCTTGAACGGTTGATAAAAAGGTGGTTAAAACAAAAAGTAAACTAATTTTTTTCATCTGAGTTAACAATATGATTTTGGTAAAGTTAGCTCTTTTTTCTGTTTTTTCATTTAAAAAGTAAGATAAAAATGATGTATTTTTATATCTTTATCACAAAACAGTTGATATGGTTATTTCAGTAATACAGGCTCCTTTGGTTTGGGAAAATCCCATCGCCAATATGCTGTATTTTCATGAGAAATTCAAAGCCGTCAATCCACGAACTGACTTAGTGGTGCTACCGGAAATGTTTACAACCGGTTTTTCGATGAATCCTTTTTTAACTGCAGAAACGATGCAAGGCGATACGGTTCGTTGGATGCAAACAGCTGCTATGCAATTTCAATTTGCGATTACGGGAAGCATTATTGTTTTTGAAAATAAGCAATTCTACAACCGTATGGTGTTTGTTCACCCAAATGGGAAAATTGATTATTATGATAAGCGACATTTGTTCACTTTAGCGGGAGAAGATCAAGTATATTCACCTGGTTCAGAAAAAGTGATTGTAGAATATAAGTTTTGGAAAATTTGCCTTCAGGTATGTTATGATTTGCGTTTTCCTGTATTTTCCAGAAATGTAGAGAATTATGATGTGTTGATTTATGTAGCCAACTGGCCAAGTGTTCGTATTAAAGCATGGGATGCATTGCTTCGAGCCAGAGCTATCGAAAATATGTGTTATGTTATTGGAGTTAATCGAGTAGGAACAGACAAAAATAAACACGAATACGTTGGTCATTCACAAGGCATAGATTTTTTTGGGGATTATCTACTTGAACCTCAAACCGAAGAAGGAATTTTTGAAGTGATGGTATATAAAGCTCCTTTAAAAACGGCTCGAAAAGAACTTAATTTTCTAAATGACCGTGATGAGTTTATCATTCACCCCAAAAAAAGCGATAACGACCATCAACTACCCGAAAACTTAAGTGTTTGATCTACATCCCAATTGGATCGCACATCAATTGGCGTAGGGAAGTAACGAACTTCTTCCGATTGTCTTTTTTCTAAAAAATTTCCTGTATCCCAAACTTTATTTTGATTGGTATCATAAATGATGCGAACAGTATATTTTCGCGGTAGCAACAAATTGAATTCAATCGGTTGATTGTTGGTTAAATAACTTGTGGCTAGCGTTTCTCCTTTTTCATCCGTTAAATCTACAATTACCGGATACGACGTAAGTCCTTCCAATTGAAGTTTTAAATTACCATATTCACTTATACTTTTAGTAGAAACCTGAAATTGTAGCGAGTCACTACTGCGTTCTAAAACATCTGTAAATGCACCTTTTTGAATAATCAGTTTGTATTTTTCTTCCGGTTCTTTTTTAAAATCGAGTTCTAATTGCTGTTCATTATCTAAATAGCGAGTAGTGAATGCAACACTAGAAGAATCTCTTTTAATGAGTTTCAATTTGGTTTCGTCAATATTTTTCAACGGAACGCTACTGCTCAATTTATAGGTTTCTCTAAAATGTAAAACACCCATTTGAACCGCATTTATTTTGAGCGAATCTGCTTTTTGGTTGCGGTATTTAAAAGTAAAGTCTTTTTCTACCTTATCTTGTTTTACATTTAGCTTAAGTGAGTCAACATCCTTCATCGGTTTAAACCAAATTTGTAGGGAATCCTTTTTGGGAAAAGGAGTTACAACAGTGGGAATAACTTCGTTGCCGTTTTTCAAAGTGATTTTTGTATCGGATGCTTTTCCTTCATAACCCAATACAATTCTGTTGCTGGCTTGCTGACTTGGTTTTAAAGGTTTAAAAGGCAAAATTTCTTTGAACAATTCCAATTCATAAATCGTATCGTTCGGTATAGTGATGGTTTTTTGGTAAAAACCAATTTTTTCTTTTTTAGGGTCAAATTTGTTGTTTTTGATGTCGTCTTTTATGGCGACCAAAAGATAATTTCCGGCTTTTAAATTTTCTAAGGTAAAAGTTGTCAAACTGTCCAACGTATTGGTAATATAGCGAGGCACTTCTTTGTACACAATAGAATCATAAAAGGTTTCATTTTTTTCATACAACATCACCGAAACAAAATTGTCGGTTTTTTGTAAATAAGCATCTTTTATTTTTCCTTTCAATTGCAAAGAATCGATATAATCGCCGGTTGAAAAAATATATTTGAATTGCGGATACGGATTCCCTTCGTTGTTATCCTGAATACTTTGACCGAAATTAAAACTGTACGTTGTATTGGGTAAAAGCGTGTCTTTTATGCGAATCGTCAGTGTTTTTGTGGCGTTTGAAGGTAAAATTTCCGGTTGATTTTTCATCGGTGGAGAAACAATCAACTGTTTGTTGAGGTCTTTTAGTTTGATGTACTCGTCAAAATGAAGTTTGATTTCATTTCCTTTGAATTGGGTAGAAAAATTTTTCGGTTCACTCAACCGCAATACCGGTGGAATGGTGTCTTTCAGACCACCCGTTATGAATCCTCTTTTGGCACAACCGGTAAAAAGTAGTACAATCAAAAAGAAATAAAGTATTCGCTTCATTTGGACAAATATTCAAATCGAGCTACAAATTAACAATTATATTTAGTGTAAATAAAATGTTTTAGGTTTTCTTTTACTTCTATTAGTGTGTGTAAGCCAGACAAGCAATACTAATTTTGGTTCCCGGAATCGATAAAAGAGCTTTTCCACACTGTTCAAGGGTGGCTCCGGTGGTCATGACATCATCAATGAGTAAAAAATGTTTGTTGTGATCAGATTCAGAAAAAGTAACGGTGAATTTTGTTTTAGGGTCATCAATGCGTTCAAAAAAACTCTTCTTGGTTTGGGTTACGGCATAACTTTCTCGGCGTAAAATAGTTTCATAAAAGGGTAGTTGAAGTGTTTTTGAGAGTGCTTGACCAAAAGTAGTCAATTGATTGTAGCCGCGTTCCCGCATTCTCTTTTGATGCAAAGGAACGGGAATTATTCCGTCAAAACGGTGGTGTTGATGAACGGCTTTTAATTCTTCAGCATACCATTCGCCTAAAAAAGTGCCTATTTCTTGCTTGTCTTTGTACTTTAAGTGGTGAATCAATTCTTGTACAATTCCTTTTTTATGAAAATACAACAAAGCAGAAGCATGTTCTACCGGCAACTTGCCATAAAATTTTTTCAACATTTCATTGTTTTCCATTTCCGTGTGTTGCGTGAGCGGAAAAGCATGCCTACATTCGGTGCAAACTACGGTCTCGCTTTCCACAAACGGGGAACGGCAAGCGTAACATACTTTTGGAAAAAAAATATCGATAATGGAGTTGAGCATGTCTTTATATTGAGAAATAAAGTTAACAATCTACTTGTTAAAATATTGTTAAATATTAACTATTTTTTACCAAAATTGTTTTTTTTTTTTTGCAAATTTGAATCAGTTAAACGAAAACCACATTGTTTTAACAACTCTTCCAAAATCACTTTTCCTTTTGAAGTTAGCCATTTTACGCGACAAATTCTAAACCTAACCAATATGAAACACAAATTAAAAATGGGAGGCATTCTTGCCTTGGCTTTATTTTTGGTGTATCTTTATGGATGCCAAAAAGAGGAATTGAAAATCGAACAACCCATTCCAACAAAAGGAATTCCTTTTAAAGTAGAAGTTCCTCAAGTAGAATCTTATTTTGTAGCTGAGAGCTCAAAAGGAAAAGTAATAGATAAACTTTTTAAAGCATTAGGATACGCCACCCGAACCGGTGGAAATGTTACAGAGAGTTATGAAACCGGAATAGGCACTATCTTAACCGATGAAATTTTAGCCGTTCAGGATGTTTTTGGCACAAAATATACCTTTAAACTGGACCATCCGGAAAAAGATTTTTATACTTTTTTTAATTTGGTGATGGTGGATAAGGGAGAAGAAGTTGTAGTGTTGTTGAAGAAATATATCATGACAGAGGAGTTTGCCAATTTGTATAGAAGTGACCAAAAAACAGTTGATGATTTTGATGGATCAGTTGCAACTACGCTTCTTACGAACCCTTGTTTGTGTGAATTTCCAAATGAAGGTGAGCCAGAAATCGTTTATCCGGGAGATTATACACCAGGAGGTTCTGGTGGTAGCGGTACTGTTGCGGGTACTGGACCATCAGGAATAGGGCCGGGAAGTGATTCAAGTGGTTCTAGCGGCTCAGGTGGAAGTGGATCAACTTATTGCTTCTTAATTTCCTTTACAATAGATTTTTCTTCTGTTAATCCTGATGGATCTATTCATGAAAAAATAAAACGTTATACACTAGATACTTGCACTGGAATAATAACACAATTAAATAAAGGTAAAAAAACTTCTAAAAACAATAACAACCAAACCGAAACTTACAATGAAAATGGCTGTTGTTCATTTGGAGCAATTGGGATAATGGATGATAATAAAGAAGACCCTTGTTTAAAATTAAAAAATTTAACAAATGATACATTAACTAACATTAAACCCAGAATAGATTATCTGAAAACAAAACTTTCTGAAAGTGCAGAATTTGGCAGAGATTTCAAAAGAGTAGGGAATAATTACACTAGTTATGCTTCTACTCAACCTCAAGATAATTTGACCATAGAGCATTCAACAGGTGGTTTTTACTATGGTGCTGCACATACTCATCCAATATCTGGTTATTCAATGTTTTCTTGGGGTGATGTAAAAGTTTTATCTGATTTATATCAAGATACTGCTCCATCAACAAAAGACATAGTGTTTTATGCATTAGTGTGCTATGTAAAAGTTGGATTTTCATGGGAACCTAAAACGTATGTTATAAAAATCAATAAACCGGATGTACTAAAAAATAAAATTATCAATGATTTAGCAAATGCCCCCGGAAATAATGAAGGTGAAAAAATTGATAATATACATGTAGGATTAGGAAAATATTTTAAAGCCAATTTAAATGATTTAGAAAAAGCTTTTTTAGAATATTTTAAAGATTATGGTATTTCTTTGTACGATAGTAATGATGATTTAAGTCAGTGGAATGAAATAAAATTAGTTAATAATAATGATGACCCAATCTTTCCGTCATCTTCAAAAACAAAAATACCCTGTAATTAACCTTAAAAATTATCAAAATGAAATATTTATTTTTTATTTTAATTGTGTTTTTATCATCATTTAATGCATATTCACAGTATCCAGTTTTGGATTTGGATGACAACAAAGGAAATCCTCAAAATGGGGCTTACTATCAGGACACAAATTCACTTTTAGACCCATTTACGGGTACTTATCTACTAAATTCAAATGGAGTTTATTTTAAAATAGTACTTCAAAAAACAGTAATGGCCTTTAACGGGAAGTATTATGAAGATTTACTTATTGGTGAATATGAATATTCCGATCAAAACGGCAATCAAATTAATACTTTACCAAATTTTAATCAAACATTGCAATATAAATGGCAACATAACATTGATGGCAATTCAATAATTGATAGTAATATTTCTCCTCGTTGTGATGAGTGCTTGCCAAACGAAATAAGATTAAGAGTTGGTTTAAATGATCCTATAACTGGTTATACAAGTGCTGTATTTATCAGAAGGATTACAGTAAATAATCAAGAAGCTTTAAAATTATTTATTCACGGATATTCTACAACTAGGAAAGAAGGTTCTCCACCTAATCCAAAGCCAACCGTTCCACATGGTACTTATATTTTACTCAAACAATAATCCAAAACTGCCTTTCGGGGCAGTTTTTTTGTTTAATAAAAAAACATCCTTCTTGTTAAAATATTGTTAAATATTAACTATTTTTTACCAAAATCGTTTTTTTTTTTTTTGCAAATTTGAATCAGTTAAACGAAAACCACATTGTTTTAACAACTCTTCCAAAATCACTTTTCCTTTTGAAGTTAGCCATTTTACGCGACTAATTTTAAACCTAATCAATATGAAACACAAATTAAAAACGGGAGGCATTTTTGCCTTGGCTTTATTTTTGGTGTATCTTTATGGATGCCAAAAAGAGGAATTGGAAATCGAACAATCAATTTCAACAAAAGGAATTCCTTTTAAAGTAGAAGTTCCTCAAGTAGAATCGTATTTTGTAGCTGAGAGCTCAAAAGGAAAAGTAATAGATAAACTTTTTAAAGCATTAGGATACGCCACCCGAACAGGTGGAAATGTTACAGAGAGTTATGAAACCGGAATAGGCACCATCTTAACCGATGAAATTTTAGCCGTTCAGGATGTTTTTGGCACAAAATATACCTTTAAACTGGACCATCCGGAAAAAGATTTTTATACTTTTTTTAATTTGGTGATGGTGGATAAGGTTGACAAAACCATAGTTCAGTTAATAAAATATAAAATGGCACCTGAGTTTGCAGTATTATATAGAAGCGGTCAGAAACAATTAGACAGTTTTCATGGTACAACTACCAGTTATGTTTTGTCTAATCCTTGTTTATGTGAATTTCCAAATGATGGTGTGGAATTAGATGTTATACCGGGTGATTATACTGAAACTCCTGGTGGAGGTACAGTAAGTAGTGATTCAGGTTTTGGTAATGATCCAGGTGGAAGTTCTGGAGGAGGTTCTGGTCATATTTTAGAAGATGGAGAACCTTGTGGCGTGGTTGTTTTTTCTGTACCAGGATATATGACAACTCCATCAGGAACACATTTAAAGAATTTTGTTTTTACATTGAATACTTGTACAGGTGAATTTGATTGGAGTACTGCAAGTAATAGAAAAATAAATAAGGATTTAAACCAAACCGAAACTTACAATGAAAATGGTTGTTGTTCATTTGGTGCAATTGGGATAATGGATGATAATGAAAGTCAAAATAATCCATGTAAAAAACTAAAGAAAAGATTAAATGATACTTCATTTACTGATAAAGTTAATGAGTTAAATAATGCTTCCAATATATTACCTCCAAATACAAGAAATGAAATAGGAGTTTTAATGAAAGATGTTAATCCTACTAATACTAATTATAACACTCAATTCACTCAATTTAGTTCACCGCCAAACACTTTACAAATCACATTTAATTTAGAACCAAACTCAAAGTTTAATGGTTTTATGCATAACCATTTTTTTAATTTTGGTTTGAATTGGATGATTGGGGGAATTCCAGTAACTCAGCCCCAACCAATACAAAATTCAATTAATATGTTTTCTGATGCAGATATATTTACATTATGGACAATGTTAAAAAATAACCATGTTCAAGAGTATGACAGCTTCTTGTTTATTATGGTTTATCAAGGAAAGATGTTTCAATTACAAATTACAAATAAAAACAGCTTTATTGATTTTGGAAATATATTATTTATAAATCAACAGTCTGGTGAATATGAATTAGGTGAAACATTAGCACATGAATACAAACAAGATATGTCAAATATAACTTTTGCAAATTCTCAAAATTTAAATAGAGATAATTTTGCAAAAATGTTAAAAAAACACAATGTAGCATTAGAATTATACGAGTCTAATGTTTTAAATCCAAAATGGAGAAAAGTTCAAGTAAATAATAACAATACAATTCAATTGGTGGATTGTAATTAAAATTTAAAACATGAAAAAAGTTATAATTTTATGCTTCCTTGTAAACTTTTGTAATGCACAATTTACAATCGTACCATTAGAACAATATGGAAGTGAAAGAAAAGATAAATATTTTAAAGATGTCAACAATATTTTAGAGGATTATGCCGGTATATGGAGATGGCATGATGGTAACGGTAGAGAATTATTCATTTATTTATACAAACAAGAAGGTGTAAATCAAAAAACCTTAGGAGGAGATGCTTATAAAAGAGACGTTATTGTTGGATATTATATTTACAAAGAAAATAACATTGAGTTACTTAATACAAGAATAAAACTAATTGAAAATTTTAATTCAATTAGTTTTAGTGTTGCAGTTGGAGGTATAGGCATGACACCAACAAAACCAATTAGTCAACATGAGCCAACATCTATGTTTTTTAGAGATTTTTCTAGAATAGTATGTTTTCATGACCAATTAAAACCTGCAATGGGTACTGCTTGTGAGTTTGTTTCCGTTAGTAATAATTTAGCTGCTGTGGCATTGTGTACAAATGGATTAATAATGAATACATGTGGCGTTCAGGAAGTTGTTCCAAATTTTCCTAGGAATATAGGTTTGGGTATAGAAAGAATTTCAACTGTAGCACCACCATTAGATTAAAATATTTTACTCAAACAATAATCCAAAACTGCCTTTCGGGGCAGTTTTTTTGTTCCGCCTCCCGCCAATCTAATCTTTTTTATATTTTTGCACCATTATGGCAAAACAAGAAGATAATTTTAAGAATGTAATTTCACACGCAAAGGAGTACGGATTTATTTTTCCGTCGAGTGAAATTTATGACGGTTTGAGTGCCGTTTATGATTATGCCCAAAACGGTGCAGAATTAAAGAAAAACATTAGAGAATATTGGTGGAAATCAATGGTACAAATGCATGAAAACATCGTGGGAATTGATGCTGCGATTTTTATGCACCCCACCACTTGGAAAGCTTCCGGTCACGTGGATGCGTTTAACGACCCGTTGATTGACAACAAAGATTCGAAAAAAAGATACCGTGCCGACGTTTTAATTGAGGATTATGCCGAAAAATTAAATCAAAAAGCACAAAAAGAAATCGACAAAGCCAGAGAACGTTTTGGCGATGCGTTTGACGAAGGACAATTTGTGACTACTAATGCTCGTGTAATGGAATACAAAGCCAAACAACGCGAGATTTTGGAAAGAATGGCTCGTTCGTTAGGCAATGAAGATTTGGCCGATGTAAAGGCGTTAATTGAAGAATTAGAAATCGCTTGTCCCGAATCCGGTTCTCGCAATTGGACGGAAGTGCGTCAGTTTAACTTGATGTTCGGCACCAAATTAGGAGCTTCTGCTGATTCTGCGATGGATTTGTACTTGCGTCCGGAAACGGCACAAGGAATTTTCGTGAATTTCTTAAACGTACAAAAATCAGGTCGTATGAAGATTCCGTTCGGAATTGCTCAAACCGGAAAAGCCTTCAGAAACGAGATTGTAGCTCGTCAGTTCATCTTCCGTATGCGTGAATTTGAACAAATGGAAATGCAATTTTTCGTAAAACCGGGTGAAGAAATGAAATGGTACGAATACTGGAAAGAAACCCGTTTAAAATGGCATTTATCACTGGGTTTAGGCAAAGAAAATTACCGTTTTCACGACCACGAAAAATTAGCTCATTATGCCAATGCAGCAGCGGATATTGAATTTAATTTCCCATTTGGTTTCAAAGAATTAGAAGGAATTCACTCGCGTACTGATTTCGATTTGAAAGCTCACGAACAATATTCCGGTAAAAAATTGCAATACTTTGATACAGAGGAAAATAGAAATTATGTACCGTATGTAGTAGAAACTTCGGTTGGTTTAGATCGTATGTTTTTGGCTGTTTTCTCCAATTCGTTAGTGGAAGAAACCTTAGAAGACGGTTCAACTCGCACCGTTTTGCGTTTGCCATCTGTTTTGGCACCCACTAAAGCGGCTATTTTACCTTTGGTAAAGAAAGATGGTTTACCGGAAATTTCAAGAAAAATAGTAGAAGAATTAAAATGGGATTTCAACGTAGCGTATGACGAAAAAGATGCGGTAGGGCGACGTTACAGAAGACAAGATGCGTTAGGAACTCCTTTTTGCATCACGGTAGATCATCAAACTGCAGAAGATGAAACCGTAACCATTCGTCACAGAGATTCAATGCAACAAGATCGCGTAAAGATTTCGGAACTAAGAGACATTATTGCTAATGATGTTTCGATGCGAAATTGGTTAATGAAAATGTAAACGGAATACATTTACAAGTATAAATAGCCCAAGTACCATTAAAATTGTACTTGGGCTTTGTTATTAAACGAGATTTTTTACACCTTATCGAAAGGTTTGTCAGTTGTTTTTTTTCGAATATTTTTTAACTTATGTTTGTTAATAATTATAAAAAACGGAATCATTTTCCTTTGTTTATTATAATTAACATTGCAGTGTACTAAAACCGCCCTGTTTTATACATTTTAACCTACAAATCATATTTTTTTAACGATTCAAGTACAGGATTTTTTTCCTTAACGTAATTGGTTTGGTTTTGTAGTGTTATGATGTACACCTACCTCATTTTAGATGACGACAGCAAAAGCGTGTTGAAGATTCAGTCGATTATGGCTGAATTTTCCAATTTTCAGCTTTTGGCAACGGCATCAACGTATGAGGATGGGTTAAATGCCGTCTTAACGTACCAACCTGATTTTATCTTCCTGGAAATTAATCCGTTATCAACTTCATCTCAACTTTCTTTGTCATTGATCAATGAGTTACATCGTTATTTAAAAAAAGTACCTCAAATTATTGCAATTTCACACGATTCAACCAAAGCTGTTGAAGCGGTGAAATATGATGTGTTAGATTTTTTGGTAAAACCTTTTTCCGCTAATGACATTCGGAAATTATTGTTTCGTTTTCAAAAAAACCACGAAGTGCCGGTTATTCGCTTGAATCCGGAACTAAGAAAAGTGGCACCGGTTCAAGAAGCAGAAGCAAAAACAGAACAAACAGTAGTTACAGAAGAAATAGTAAATCCTCCGATTATTCAGCCAATTGCTCATCATGATGGATTTAAGGAATTGATTGAACTGTTGAAAATGGAACTAACTTCCTTGAAAGAAGCCATTTTGGAAAAACAAACGATAGAAACACCAATTATAGATACCGCTGAAATAACGAACCAATTAGTGGCTGTTATTTCAGATAGACTACCACAAACGACTACTTTTTCTGTTGAACCTATTATTGAGGAATTGAAAAAGGTAAATAGTCATTCTATAACAGAGCCGAAAGAAGGTGTACACCGCAATTTAATTTGTATAAAATCCTACGGTGATTATCGTTTTTTAGAATTGGATGAGATTGCTTACTTAAAAGCGGACAACAATTCGACCGACATTACTTTATATAATGGAGAATCGGTTACAGCATTTAAAACCCTAAAATATTTTGAAGAAAACCTGCCTCACAATTTTTTCAGAATACATAATAGTTACATGGTGAACAAAAATTTTGTTTCAAGAGTCCATACCGGAAATGCGGTTTTTTATATCAAAAATTCCAAAACGCAGGTGCCATTTTCCAAAAGTTATAAAGAAAATGTGGAATTAATCCTTTCTCAACTCGCCGGAATCGATTTTAAAGACATTTAAAAGCGATTCATCCACCTTTATAATTTATTAATCCACACTCAAACGAATACATTCTACTTCAAACCCCTTGATTTCATTGGTGGTAAGGGAGCATCATACTACTTTTACATCGTGAATGAAAGGTGTCCACGTTCGGTTCATTTCATTTTACATCCGAGTCAAACATATAGTATATTAAATGAGCGACTCAACCAAATTCAACTTAAAATAACTTACAAAAATAAAAATACCATGAAAACAATTTTCGCATTATTAGGATTATTTATGTTTACTTCAGTTTCTTCTACAGATTTTACTGCACCAGTTGAAAATGGTGATGGTGGATCATTAGGAGGAGGAAGAAAAGTTTTGGTTATCCAAGTTTCTGAAAACGGAGATGGTGGATCATTAGGAGGAGGAAGAAAAGTATTGGTTATTCAATAATTCTTATAGACAAAGTTTAAAACTTTATTATATTTTAAATCTTTTTAATACTTTTGATGTAAATATCAGAAGTATTGAAAAGATTTTTTTTGTTTTTATTTTGTTTAGTGTTGTTGTCATGTGAAAATCATTCTTTTATTAAAGAAAAGAATAAGAGTTTACAAGACAGCATAAGTTTGTTTATTGAAAAAGCGAACAACTATGAATTACCAGAAGCTAAAGCATTAGAGCATTTAGTTAAAGCAGAAAGTCTTGTTAATGTTTTACCGAAAGACTCATTGTATTTTAAGAACAAAGTTTATGTTGGTTTTATTTACTATAATTTAGGAAATAAAGAAAAATATAAAACCATATCTTTTGAATTAATTAATGATGCCATTGAAGCTAAAGATTCTTTTTATTTAGCAAGAGCTTACAGTTATATAGGGGATTACTACACTGATAAAGTTGTATTGGATAGTGCTGTTATTTATTATCAAAATGCTGAAAAAGTTTATTTTGGTATAAAAGATAATATTGGTATTGGTAGGATGCATGTAAAAATGGCAACCGCTAAATTTCGTGCCAGAGATTACCTTGGTAGTGAAAAGTCTGCCGTAATGGCTTTAACCTATATCCGTCTAGCTAATAATAAATTATTGGAATATGAGGCAAACAGTACTTTAGGACTAGCTTGTGTTGAAACGAAAGACTATGAAAAAGCAGATGAATATTTTCAAAAAGCATACAAGATAGCAAGAGAGGAAAATTTAGAAAATCTTGGACAATATCAATCAAAAGCTATTTCTTTAAATAATTTAGGATTTTTAAATTTAAAATCCGGTAAATACAAAGAGGCATTAAACTATTTTAATCAAGCTAATCAAGATTCGAATTTGAAAATTGAATTTCCGGAACTTTATGCTACCATTTTAGACAACAAAGCAAAAGCAAAATTAAAACTTGGTGATTTTTCTGGTTTACCTGGAGATTTTTTAGAACCTTTAAAAATCAGAAAAAATTTCAATCTTACTCCTGAAATTGTAAATAGTAAAATCAATTTATCCGAATATTATCAAGCCAAAGGCATTCCAGATAGTGCTAAATATTATGCTCAAGCAGCATATGATTTAGCCAGAAAAACGAATATTTTAAATCTTCGATTAACTTCAGTTCAACAATTGAGCAAAGTAGATCCTGATAATGAGAGTTCACTTTCAAAAGAGCAGATTAATTTGACGGATAGTTTATTACAAGCGGAACGACAAGTTTCAGAAAAATTTGCTCGTATCGCATACGAAACCGACGAATTCAAACGCCAAAAAGAGCGGTTGTCGGCACAAAATCAAAACATTATTGTATTTTCTTTGTTAGGTTTTTTGTTGATTATTTTATTGTATGTTGTAAAGGATCAGCGAAGCCGCAATTACCAATTTAAATTAAAAGAGTCTCAGCAGCGGGCCAATGAAGAAATTTTTGCCTTGATGCTTTCCCAACAAAAAATGATGGATGAAAGTGTGCAAAAAGAAAAGCAACGCATAGGTCAAGAATTGCATGATGGTGTATTAGGGCGTTTGTTTGGAGCTCGATTAAACCTGGATAGTGCCAACAGACGTGATGACGAGAAAGGCATCGAAATTAGAAACCACTATATTAATGAGTTGAAATACATTGAACAGGATATTCGTGAAATTTCGCATGAATTGAACCGCGAACGTTTTGCGTTGATTAACAATTTCGTGGCGATTATTACCAATTTATTTGAAGAACAAAAACTGCTAAAAGACACCGTTTATTTTTCTTATACCATTGACAGTGTCATCAATTGGGATAGCGTTCCCAACAATATCAAAATTAACGTGTACCGTATTATTCAGGAAGCATTGCAAAATATAAATAAATATGCGGAGGCCAAAAACGTATCGGTAGCGATTGTAAAAGATGCAGAAAACATTCATGTTTCCGTTATTGATGATGGAGTTGGGTTTGATACTTCAAGAAAAAGCAAAGGCATCGGCCTTCAAAACATAGAATCTCGTGTAAAAACCTGTAAAGGAAAACTTGAAATCAAATCTAAAAAAGGCAAAGGAACGAGTATTAGTATTGATTTGCCTATACATGGTAGTTAAAAAAACTGTTAATATATTTTTGAAACATATCTTTTTGAGGTGGTATAAAAGTGTTTTTCTTTTTTATATTTGACTGAAATTAACTCATTCTTGCAAATCATGTCAAAGAACTACCAGATTATTATTGTTGATGACCATCCTTTTATTATTGAAGCCTATAAAAACGCTTTAAAGAGCTACAGCGTAAATAATTTTGATTACACCACTACGCAAGCCAACAATTGTAAAACGGCTTATGAAACCATCATGAATGCAACTCAAGCATTTGATATTGCGTTTCTAGACATTAGCATGCCGGCTTATGAGGAAAAAAACATCATGTCGGGAGAAGATTTGGCCAAACTGCTTCGCAAACACATGCCGGATTGTAAAATCATATTGCTAACCATGCATACAGAGTTGATAAAAATCAATTCTATCATCAAAGAAATTAATCCGAATGGGTTAATTATCAAAAACGATTTAACTTTTGATGAATTGTTGAATGCATTTGACAGAATATTGAAAAACGACAATTATTACAGCCAAACGGTCGTAAAATTTGTCAGTCAATCACAATATGAAAACCTTCAAGTAGATGAATTTGATAAACAAATTCTGTTTCATTTGTCAAAAGGAGTAAAAACTAAAGATTTACCGGGGTTTGTTCCACTTTCGCTAAGTGCGATAGAAAAACGAAAATTGAATTTAAAGGAAACCCTTAGTGTGAAAGGCGGCAGTGATGTTGAATTGATTACAGAAGCCAAAAACAAAGGGCTCATTTAAACCCAAAACGACTCAAAACCGTAAACAAATCGGTATAAAACCACACAAAAAAATACGGTTAACCGTAACTAATTGTCTGACAATCAATTTACTTTTGTCATGAGTTAGTTTATTAACCGAATTTCCTTTATATGGAAATAGGAATCAAGAGTCATCCGTTGCCACCCTTTTATAAGTCCCCTTTGGCTTAACCTACACACCGGAAGCTCAAGAAATCAAAAAGCGATAGTCCCCAAGCTATTGCTTTTTTTGTTGAATAAAGTGGTAGGTGTTGCTACAAAGTACATCGGCTGTTTTTTTTCTAGCCACGAATTTCACTAATTATCACGAATTTTGAATGAACTTGCTCCCCTCTCCTTTGGAGAGTCCCGATAGCTATCGGGAGGGGTGAGGTTGAAAAAATTAAAAATCAAACAACGAATCTTCAGTCAGAATCAATATTACGGTAAACCACAACAAAAAAGGGTGAAACCCGTAACGCATTCTGTGTAAAACCGTATTTAGATATCAAGTGGGTCGATATATCTTTACATCATCAAAAACAAGGTAATTATTCATCAAAAAAATACTAACCCAAGAACGTAATAAGTAGCTAATCGAAAAAGAAATACCACCCTTTTGCCCCAACGAAAGATCTTATTCAAAAACAAACGCTACTTACTTACAAAAACAAAAGAAAAAGCAATGCACCCCAAGGCATTGCTTTTTTTTATTTGCATGAAGTTGGTTGAAATTACCACAAATATATTCAGTGAATTTGTAGCTCAGTTAGGTTTACGGTAAACCACAACAACAAAGGGTGAAACCCGTAACACATTCTGAGTAAAACCGTATTTAAATATCTAGTAGGTAGCTATATCTTTACATCATCAATAACAAGGTAATTATTCATAATTAAAGATATTGACCCAAGGACGTTCAGAGTAGCTAAATCGAATTAAAATACCACCCTTTTGCCCCAACAAAGGTTTATTTCATAAAAGAGCTACTGTTTTTTAAAGGTTTAGATAAAAAAAGCGATAGCCCCAACTATCGCTTTTTTTATTATTCTGCTAAGGCATTCCAGCCTCTGGCTTTGAGTTCTATTTTTTGATTGGCTCGCGTTACCAAATGTTTGCCTTCACTTTCTTTCACCATGTGACCAATTACGGTTAAATTAGGATTTCCTTTGATTTTATCATAGTCTTCCAAAGCAATCGTAAATAACAATTCGTAATCTTCGCCGCCGTTAATAGCGACTGTAGTGCTATCGATATTGAATTCTTCGCAAACAGCAATTAATTGTGGGTCGAGCGGAAGTTTCTCTTCGTAAATCGTGCAACCTACATTAGATTGTTTACAAAGATGCATGATTTCAGAGGAAAGTCCGTCGGAAATATCAATCATCGAAGTAGGTTTTACTTCCAGTTTTTCTAACAATTCTTTGATATCTTTTCGAGCTTCAGGCTTCAATTGACGTTCGATTAAATACGTATAATTATCTAAATCCGGTTGGTTGTTGGGATTGACTTGAAAGACTTGTTTTTCGCGTTCAAGCACTTGCAAACCCATATATGCCGCACCGATATCGCCGGTAACTACTAACAAGTCATTCGCTGCGGCTCCACTTCGATATACGATATCTTCTGCAATTGCTTCGCCTAATGCCGTGATAGAAATAATTAATCCTTTTTGAGAAGAAGTGGTATCGCCACCAATCACATCTACGTTATAATGTTTTGAAGCAAGCGTAATTCCGGCAAACAATTCTTCCAACGCTTCGAGTGGAAAACGATTAGAAACCGCAATGGAAACGGTGATTTGGGTTGGAGTTGCATTCATCGCACAAATGTCAGATACATTCGCCACCACAGCTTTGTAACCCAAATGTTTTAACGGCATATACGCCAAATCAAAATGCACCCCTTCAATTAATAAATCGGTAGAAACAACGGTTTTTTTATCCTTGAAATCTAAAACTGCGGCGTCATCACCAATTCCTTTAATAGTGGATGACTGATTGATTTCAAAAACCTTCGTTAAATGGTCAATTAAGCCAAATTCGCCCAATTGAGCGATGGAAGTGCGTTGGGGTGATTTTTCTTCTAACATAGTGTTTTTATGAAGGGCAAAGGTAGGAAGATTTTAGGAAAGATGTAAATCCGATTAATTTGAACGCACATTAATGGAAGGATTTCATAGTCTTTTTGTATTGCTATTAAATAAAACAGCAGTTATATTTTTTGCTGACTTGAGTTTTATCAGGTATAGAATATGATTTATTCATGAAGTGAAATTTATTGTTAAAGTAAAAAACAATATTTTTTTGCACCTTTACATTACTTAATTTTTTTACGATGAAAGCACACGTCATTACCACACTTACCATCAATCCGTCTTTGGATAAATCTACACATTTTACAGGACTGATTCCTGAAAAGAAAATTCGATGTGAAACACCACGGTATGATGCGGGTGGAGGCGGAATCAATGTTTCTAAAGCCATTTCTAAATTGGGTGGGAATTCGCTTTGTGTGTTTACTTCTGGGGGTTCGTCGGGAGCATTATTAGAAGAATTACTGGCTAATCAAAAAATTGAAAGTTATATCATAAAAACCAAAAATTGGACTCGAGAAAATTTTATTGCTTTTGAAAATGTAAGCAAAGCTCAATATCGATTCGGATTTCCGGGCAATGCTTTTTTAGAAGAAGAAAAACAGAAAATATTGTCTACAATTAGCGAATTAAACACCTCTTATTTAGTCATTAGTGGAAGTTTGAATGAAGGATTAGAGTCAGATTTTTATCAGAAAATTATTGAGATTGCAAAGAAATCAAATGTAAAAGTAATTATGGATACATCTGGAGAAGCGTTGGTTAAATGTTGGAAACCGGTGTATATTTAATCAAACCCAATATTGGTGAATTAGCCAAATTAATTGAAGTGGAACGATTAGAATTACCAGAAGTAGAACAAGCAGCCCAACATTTGATTGCAAAAGGGAGTGTAGAAATTGTTGTTGTTTCATTAGGAGCAGAAGGAGCCATTTTGGTAACAAAAGACGAAACGCATTTTGTTAAAGCTCCTTTAGTAGAAAAGAAAAGCACTGTTGGTGCTGGTGATAGTATGGTTGGTGGAATAGTTTATGCGTTATCCCAAAATAAAACGTTCAAAGAAGTCATTCAATTTGGCGTTAGTTGTGGAACAGCCGCTACGATGAACGAAGGCACACAACTTTTCAGAAAGGAAGATGTAGAAAAACTATTTAAAGAATTACAGGCATAATATTTTTCATACATGAAATGAAAAATGAAACTATTTAAAGAGGTAGAATTCAAAAGAAAAACCCAACAACTCTCGTCATTGGGTTCTCCTATATTTTCTCAGCCACTCAGCATCTCAGTAACTCAGCACCTTTCCTAATCATTCAACTTCAACACCGCCATAAACGCCTCTTGTGGAATCTCTACATTACCAACCTGACGCATTCTCTTTTTACCTTTTTTCTGTTTTTCCAACAGTTTTCGCTTACGGGAAATATCTCCACCGTAACATTTAGCAGTCACGTCTTTACGCAAGGCTTTAATTGTTTCGCGAGCAATGATTTTGGCACCAATAGCGGCCTGAATCGGAATGTCAAACTGTTGTCTCGGAATCAATTCACGCAGTTTTTCACACATTTTCTTACCAATATTATACGCATTGTCTTCGTGAATCAAAGCCGACAAAGCATCCACTTGGTTGGCATTCAACAGTACATCTAATTTTACCAATTTTGAAGCACGCAAACCAATTGGGTGGTAATCAAACGAAGCATATCCTTTAGAAACCGTTTTCAAACGATCATAAAAATCAAATACAATTTCTGCCAATGGCATATCAAAATTCAACTCTACTCGTTCTGTCGTTAAATAAGTTTGATTGGTAATTACACCACGTTTTTCGATACACAAACTCATTACATTCCCTACAAAATCCGATTTAGTAATGATGGTGGCTTTAATGAATGGCTCTTCCACACGGTCTAATTTAGAAGGTTCCGGCAAGTCCGAAGGATTGTTTACAATAATCGCTGTATCCGGTTCTTTTTTGGTATAAGCCAAATACGAAACGTTAGGAACCGTTGTAATCACCGTCATGTCGAATTCACGCTCCAAACGTTCCTGAATAATCTCCAAATGCAACATTCCTAAGAATCCACAACGGAAACCAAAACCCAAAGCAGCCGAACTTTCAGGAGCAAAAACCAACGAAGCATCGTTTAGTTGCAATTTCTCCATCGAAGCTCTCAAATCTTCAAAATCTTCGGTATCCACCGGATAAATTCCGGCAAAAACCATCGGTTTTACGTTTTCAAAACCGGTAATCATATTGGTCGTTGGGTTTTTGGCATCGGTAATCGTGTCACCCACTTTTACCTCTTTGGCTTCCTTAATTCCGGAAATCAAATAACCAACATCACCCGTAGAAATCACGTCTTTTGGAACTTGATTTAACTTCAACGTACCTACTTCATCGGCAAAATATTCTTTACCGGTGGCCATAAATTTAATTTTTTGACCTTTTCGAATCTCTCCGTTTTTCACTCGGAAAATAACTTCAATACCACGAAACGGATTGTAATGCGAGTCAAAAATCAACGCCTGCAACGGTTCTTCTTTTTCACCTTTTGGTGGCGGAATTTTATCAATAATCGCAGCCAAGATATTCTCCACTCCAAAACCGGTTTTACCCGAAGCGTGAATAATATCTTCTAAATCACAACCCAATAAATCAATAATATCATCACTCACTTCTTCCGGATTAGCACTAGGCAAATCCACTTTGTTCAACACCGGAATAATTTCCAAGTCGTTTTCCAAAGCCAAATATAAATTGGAAATCGTTTGAGCCTGAATACTTTGAGCCGCATCCACAATCAACAAAGCCCCTTCACAAGCGGCAATTGAACGCGATACTTCATACGAAAAATCTACGTGACCGGGCGTATCAATCAAATTCAAAATATATTTCTCGCCTTTGTACATATATTCCATCTGAATCGCGTGACTCTTAATCGTAATCCCACGTTCACGCTCCAAATCCATGTTATCCAGCAACTGTGCCTTTTCCTCACGAGCCGTCACAGTCTGAGTAGCACTCAGCAATCGGTCGGCCAGTGTACTTTTCCCATGGTCAATGTGAGCAATAATGCAAAAATTTCGTATGTTCTTCATCTTCGTTTAATTCAAATTTTTTGGGCGTTACCACAAGGGTCGGGCTGTCCGCTATATCTTTTGTTCTCCCGATAGCTATCGGGACTATAAAAGGATGCCGCTCCCATCCCTAACGCAAACCCTGCTCCTAAGAGAATTGTGTGCAAATATAAAGCAAAGTTTTGGATTTTAAAGGGGTTAAACCTGACAGGTTTTCAAAACCTGTCAGGTTTAGATTTATCCCATTTTGCAAACCTCACCCGTTTCCCTATCTTTGCAAAAAAAAAAATTCAATGCCAACAATCGGAAATATCATCTTACCCGACTTTCCCTTACTTCTTGCTCCGATGGAAGACGTGAGTGATCCGCCGTTTCGTCGCTTGTGCAAATTGCACGGAGCTGATTTGATGTATTCTGAATTTATTTCGTCCGAAGGCTTGATTAGGGATGCCATAAAAAGCAAACAAAAACTCGATATTTTTGATTACGAACGTCCGGTTGGCATCCAAATTTTTGGAGGTGACGAAGAAGCAATGGAAATGTCTTCCCGCATTGTAGATGCTGTTCAACCCGATTTAGTGGATATTAATTTTGGTTGTCCGGTGAAGAAAGTGGTGTGCAAAGGTGCCGGTGCCGGTGTTTTAAAAGATGTTGATTTAATGATTCGTTTAACCAAAGCAGTAATTAAGGGTACTAATCTTCCGGTAACGGTAAAAACCCGTTTGGGTTGGGATGAAAATTCCATTAATATTGATGAGGTTGCCGAACGTTTACAAGACATTGGTGTGCAAGCACTAACGGTTCACGCACGAACTCGTGCTCAAATGTACAAAGGTCATTCCGATTGGTCGCATATTGCTCGTGTAAAAAATAATCCTAGAATTACGATGCCTATTTTTGGGAATGGTGATATTGATTCGCCCGAAAAAGCGTTAGAATACAAAAATAAATATGGTTTGGATGGCATGATGATTGGTCGTGCTGCCATTGGTTATCCGTGGATTTTTAACGAAGTCAAACATTATTTCAGAACCGGAGAACATTTACCGGAACCTACGATGAAAGACCGCATCGAAGCGGCTCGAAATCATTTAATTTGGTCCATGGAATGGAAAGGAGAACGCGTTGGAATTTTCGAAATGCGTCGTCACTACACCAATTATTTCAAAGGTATTCATGGTTTTAAAGACTACAAACAAAAATTAGTTACCACCGACGGAGCTATGGCTTTGATGGATGTTTTTGACGAAATTACTCAGGTGTATGCTGATTATCAAATAGTCAAAACTTAATTGTCGAATAATTTTTTATTCACTCGGTTGCTAGCTATCCATGAAGCAAAAAACCCTAAAGCAGAAATGGTTAGCAATACAATAAATAAATTAGCAAAAGTAAATCGAACCGGATAAGGCATGCTTTGGTTAATCATGATGAATCCAAATTTTTGTTGTAATAAGGTAACAACTATACCTAAAATCAATCCAATTATCCCACCAATTATACAAATTAAAAATCCTTGAAGAAGGAATATTTTACGTAAACTAGCTACTTCTGCTCCTAAATTAAGTAGCGTCTTTAAATTGGATTTTTTTTCAATGATAATCATGATTATCGCACCGATTAGCGTGAACAAAGTCACTACAATTACCAATGAAAAGATAAGGTATAAAATCAAGTTTTCGGTATTCAACATACGGTATAGCGATTCGTTGAGTTGCGTTCTGTTTTTTAGTGTAATGGCACCTTTGAAAACACCTTCTAACTTTTCCATTACTTCACTTTCATCAGCATCAGGAGTAAGTTTAAATTCGATTCCGGAAATTTGATTCGGTTGATAATCCAATAATTCTTGCACAATACTTAAATTGGTAAAAACATATTTCTGATTCAAATCTTCATTGATAAAATAAAATCCAACCGGCACTAAAACAGAACGATTAAAAGCTCCTTCAGGCGAATCGATTGTTCCTTTTCCGGGTTTAGGAACAAAGGTTTCAAACACATTCACCAAATCAAATAGACCCATCGAAAGTTTTTGGCTAATGCCATAACCCACTACAACTTGCTCGGTATCTTCTTCTATCCATTGCCCTTGAAAAATGGTTTTTTCTACTTGATTGACCAAGTGAAAATTTTTATCTACACCTTTGATGTTAGATAGTTGGTCTTTTCCGTTAAAAGTAAAAAGGGCACGCTCTTCTATAATTTTACTGTAATGAGCAATACCTTCTATAGTATTGATTTCCGCTTCTTGTTGAGGTGTAATGAGAATCGTTTTTCCTTCTTTAGCAAAAGCTTTTATATCAGGATCAAAATCATTAGTAAAAGAAAGACTAAAATCTTTTAATCCGCTAAAAACTGACATTACTACAAACAGAGCCATGGTTCCCACTATAATTCCAACGGAAGCAATAATGGTAATGATATTTATAGCAGTATTTTTACTACCGCTAAACAAATAACGTTTGGCTATGTAAAGCGGAAATTTCACCTTACGATTTTTTTCTCTTGATTAAAAGTTCCGGATTTTCAATTGGGTTTTCATTTCCGGATAATGCTTTGTCAATTTTTTCGATATAGTCCAAAGAATCATCAATATAGAAGGATAAGTTGGGCACTTTTCGCAACTGAAGTTTCACGCGTTGGGATAAATCATGTTTAATCAACGGGGTGTTTGATTTAATCGCCGCTAAAAGTTCAGGACCTTTTTCAGGTGGAAAAATACTTAAATATACTTTAGCAATGGATAAATCGGTAGTTACCGATACTTTTGAAACGGAAATAATCAAATTAGTGATTCCGTTTTTACGCACTTCTCCTTGCAAAATATCAACCAAATCATTTTGCAAAACGGTTCCTATTTTCTTTTGTCTGTTTGTTTCCATCTTGCAAAAGTAAAGATTTTTGTGCGATTTTGAATTTTAAATGAATTGGAAACAACTATTTTATCGAATCTTTAGGAATAGGTTCGAAAATTTATAATGGCTAACTTCTTATCTTTGCACAAATATTTTTATTTATGAAATTCAATACAAAAGTAATACATGGTAATCAACACCACGATCCAAGTACGGGAGCAGTAATGCCACCGGTGTATAACACATCAACATTTGCTCAAAAAAGTCCGGGTGTGCCCATTAATCATTACGAATATAGCAGAGCAGCAAATCCAACTCGTCAAGCATTAGAAGATGCCTTAGCAAGTATCGAAAATGGTGTTCGTGGATTAGCTTTTGCTTCCGGATTGGCGGCAACGGATTCTGTTTTAAAATTGCTTAAACCCGGCGACGAAGTAATTGCTATGGACGATTTATATGGTGGAACCTACCGTATGTTCTCCCGTATTTATCAAGATTTTGGCATTAAGTTCCATTTTGTTGATATGAATAATTTGGAAAAATTTCAGTCGTTGATCAATGCTAACACAAAATTGGTATGGGTGGAAACGCCAACCAATCCATTGATGAAATTGGCAGATATTGCTGCGATTGCCAAGATTACAAATGAAAAGAAATTATTATTTGCCGTTGACAATACCTTTGCAACACCTTATCTTCAAAAACCATTGGATTTAGGTGCTGATATCGTAATGCATTCGGCAACCAAATATTTAGGCGGACATTCGGATGTAATTGCCGGAGCTTTGGTTGTAAAAGATACTGAATTAGGCGAAAGATTACACTTTGCACAATTTGCAACAGGTGGAACTTTAGGACCACAAGATAGTTATATGGTGTTGAGAGGAATCAAAACCCTACATCTTAGAGTGCAAAGACATTGCGAAAACGGAATGAAAGTTGCCGAGTTTTTGAGCAATCACCCGGATGTTGATAAAGTGTTTTATCCGGGATTACCGGATCATCCTTTTCATGCCATTGCTAAAAAACAAATGATAGGAGGCTTTGGAGGAATGGTTTCGTTTACCTTCAAATCAGGTAAAAAAGCGGATGCTATTTCCTTTTTAGAAAAAGTAAAAGTATTCACGTTAGCCGAGTCATTAGGCGGAGTTGAATCGTTAGCCAATCATCCGGCTTTGATGACACATGCATCGATTCCGGAAGAAAAACGTAAAGAAATTGGAATTTCAGACGACTTGGTTCGATTGAGTGTAGGAGTAGAAGACATTGATGATTTATTGGCTGATATTGAACAGGCTTTCAGATAAAATAAAAAATCCCGTCAAACGATAAATGAGTTGACGGGATTTTTTCTTATTTAAGGTAGATTAATCTAAGTAGTAAATATAACCGAAGTTAAGCCAAACAAGCCAATCGTTTGCTCTGTTTTCCTTGTACACATCTGGGTTTGGATTCAAACCATCTACCCAATTGGAAAAATAGTATTGCCAACGTAAATCAATCATTAAATCTGATAAAACAGTTAATTTGTAACGAGTTCCAATACTTCCTACAACCGACCAAACGGTTCCGCCGTCATTGCTTACACCATCAATATACTTTACAGGTGTAACATCCAATAATTCTCCAAGTCCAGGACCTAGAGTTGAATAGGCTTTTGGATTATAATAACTAAATTGAGCTCCTAAACTCACAAAAGGCCCCAATGCACCAGGTGTAGCAGAAAATTCACGGATACTGTAAGGAAAATATTCCAATTGCATTCCTAAATTAGTGACCGAAGTACTTCCTTTCATTCCTCTGAGTTGTTGAGCAATAATGGAATTTTTCTTTGAGTCAACCCATTTTCCGTAGTGTTCTAAATTGGTTTTATTATATGAGAGTTCACTTCTTAATTTAAAGTGGTCATTAAAATAAGTAGGTGTAGCATAACAATTACAATCAGCTCGATAAGAAAAGTTCATGTAATGAATTAATCCAATCCCAAAACCGGTATTACCAAAATTAGTTGCTGCATCTCCTCTGACACCATAGTCAGACTGAAAAGCTACAGGACCAGTAATTGCTCCCACTTCATGAGAAAAACCGAATTGTGCATTCGCTAAATTGGTAAAACCAAATAATAACAAAGTATAAATTAGATATTTGGGCATTTGCATAGATTTTAAATTCAATTCTCGACAAATATATAAAAACATAATTCACTTGTAAAATAAAATGAATAAATACTTCTATATATACGAAAAAAACTAAAAAATGTTTTAAAACGTATTGATAATTTTTGAAAATATTGATTTATCTTAAAAAAAGCATAATTCTACTGATAAATTAAAAAAAATTATACCTATATTTTAATAAAATGTATATTTGTCGCAACAAACGAAAACGTTTTCTTAACGTATCTAAATTTTAAATCATGACAGAAAGTATTCGCTCTTTTGTGGAGGCAGTTGCAAAGAAGAATCCTAATGAGCCTGAATTCATGCAGGCCGTAAAGGAGGTTGCTGAAACAGTTATTCCTTTTATTGAGGAAAATAAAAAATATCAAAACCAAATGTTGTTGGAGAGAATGGTAGAACCTGAACGCGTTATCATGTTTCGTGTTACCTGGATAGATGATGCAGGAAAGACTCAGGTAAACAGAGGTTATCGTATTCAAATGAACTCTGCAATCGGACCATATAAAGGTGGTATTCGTTTTCATCCTTCTGTGAATTTAAGTATTTTGAAGTTTTTGGCTTTTGAGCAAACTTTTAAAAATAGTTTAACTACACTTCCAATGGGTGGAGGTAAAGGAGGTTCTGATTTTGATCCAAAAGGAAAATCGGATATCGAAATTATGCGTTTTTGTCAAAGTTTCATGACAGAATTAGCGAAACATATAGGGGCTGATACAGACGTTCCTGCCGGAGATATTGGTGTTGGTGGTAGAGAAGTTGGCTATATGTTTGGTCAATACAAACGATTAAGAAATGAGTTTACAGGTGTTTTAACCGGTAAAGGAATTACTTTTGGAGGGTCATTAATTCGTCCGGAAGCTACCGGTTATGGTAATGTTTACTTTGCTCAAAGTATGTTAAATACCAAAGGTGATAGTTTTAACGGTAAAATTGTGACGGTTTCAGGTTCTGGAAACGTTGCACAATATGCTGCTGAAAAAGCGACTGAGTTAGGCGGAAAAGTGGTTACATTATCTGATTCATCTGGATATATTTATGATGCTGATGGGATTGATGCTGAAAAATTAGCTCACGTAATGCACATTAAAAATGAATTAAGAGCAAGAATCAGCGAATATGTGAAAAAATATCCTAACGCTAAATATGTGGATGGAAAACGTCCTTGGGAAGTAAAATGTGATATCGCATTACCTTGTGCTACTCAAAATGAGTTAAACGATGACGAAGCAAAAACATTAGTAGCAAATGGTTGTATTTGTGTATCGGAAGGAGCTAATATGCCTTCAACTCCAGAAGCAATTGAAGTATTTACAAAAGCAAAAATTTTATTTGCACCTGGTAAAGCTTCTAATGCAGGAGGTGTTGCCACTTCAGGTTTAGAAATGTCTCAAAATTCATTGCGTTTAAGTTGGACTTCTGAAGAAGTTGATCAACGTTTAAAAGGAATTATGGCTAATATTCACGAAGCATGTGTAAAATATGGTTCAGACGGTAATGGTTATGTTGACTATGTAAAAGGAGCAAATATTGCAGGTTTCGTAAAAGTTGCCGATGCAATGCTTGGACAAGGAGTAGTTTAATAACTATCTTATTTCATATAAAAGCCGTCAATATATTATTGGCGGCTTTTCCATTTATATTAAAATTGAAAATTATACGTTTTAACTATATTTGTAAGATATTAAAAGGGTATGAGAAAAACAGCTTATTTTATATTGGTTTTTTGTGGTTTTTGGTTTTGTAAAGCTCAAAATCAACTTTGGAAAGGTTATTTTTCTTATAGCGATGTTCGGGATTTAGCAGAATCTGAAACTAGAATTTATGCTGCTTGTGAGACGGCAGTTTTTTCTAAACACTTATCTACAAACGAAATAAAAACGATGAATACAGTTGACGGATTATCCGGTCAAGTAATATCATCTATATTTCATAGTACTTCAACCAACAGAACGTTTATTGGTCATGAAAACGGATTGTTAATCATGATCAATGAGCAAACCGGTGCACTCAGCTTATTGGTAGGAATTCGTGATCAAACCGGTGGAATACCACCCAATAAAAAGAAAATTAATGACATTTATGAATTCAACCAAAAATTATACATCTCTTGTGATTTTGGTTTAGTTGAATTTAAATTAACTGATTTCACATTTGGTGACACTTTTTATATTTCGCCCACAGGGAGTCAGACAGAAGTTTTGCAAACAACTGTTTTGGACAATCAACTTTATGCTGTAACCAAAAATTTCGGAATTAGAAAAGGTGATTTATCTAATCCTAATTTAATTAATTTTAACGCTTGGCAAACTTTTGATGGTGGGTTTTGGTCAAAAATTACAACTTTCAACAATCAATTGGTGGCTATCAATACTAATAATGTGGTATATAGGTTTAATGGAAACGTTCCGGTTCAAGTTGTTGCTCTCGGTCAGCCGGGAATTGACATTAGAGGCAGAAATGCAAATCTAATAATTACTACAAATAATAGAGTTTATGTGTTTAATGAATCATTTGGTCAAACCGCTTTAATTGCTCAAAATCAAATTCAAGAAATTGATTCAAATTTTACAAGTGCTACCATTATTAATTCTACTATATTTATTGGAACAGAAAACAATGGAGTAGTTGAGGTTTCTATTTCAAATTTGTCACAACAAACGATTTTATTGCCTCAAGGCCCATCAAGAAACAATATTTTTTCGATAAATATTGCTCCTTCCGGAACATTATGGGCGGTCTACGGAGATTATAATCAGTTTAATAATCCTTATCCATTAGATAGTTATGGAATAAGTAAATTTTCGAATGAGGAATGGCTGAATATACCTTATGAAGAATTATTAGGAGCAAAATCAATTGTTAGAATAACGGTAAATCCAAATGATGAAAATCAAGTTTATGCCAGTTCTTATTTTTCTGGTTTATTGAAGTTAGAAAATGATGTTGTTACTACTTTGTATAACAATTCAAATAGTGGTTTAGAATCGTTAGTTATACCCGGTAATCCTGCTTATGGTCCTGATATTCGTGTTGAACAATCTGCTTTTGATAAAAATGGAAATTTATGGGTTTCAAATGGTTTAATAGCCAAAATGATTAAGGTTTTAAAAGCAAATGGCGAATGGCAATCGTATGACGTAAGTTCTGTTTTGAGTGGATTTACCAGCAATAATAGAATGAGTGTCGATAAAAACGGAACAAAATGGCTAGCTACACTGGACGAAGGAGTCATAGCATTTAATGAAAATTATAACAATAAAGTACTTAAAATTGCCGAAGGACAGAATGAAGGTAATTTACCCTCAAATGCAGCTCAAGCAGTTACCATTGATAATAGAAATCAACTTTGGATTGGTACAAGAAGAGGTCTGAGAATTTTGTCCTCTGTAGATCGTTTCATAAATCAAGATGAATTGACTACTTCATCTATTATTATTAACGATGAAGGATTGGCTCAAGAATTACTTTTCGGTCAATTTATTACGGATATTGCTGTAGATGGTTCCAATAATAAATGGGTTGGAACAGCTGATTCCGGTGTGTTTTTGTTTTCTTCTAATGGTCAACAAACTATTTATCGATTTACAACCTCTAACTCGCCATTACCAAGTAATACTATAAATGATATAGAAATTAATGGTATTACTGGAGAAGTTTTTATTGCAACGGCAAAAGGGATGGTTTCTTTTAAAGGGACATCTACAAAGCCAAAAGATAATTTAAAAGATGTATATGTCTATCCAAATCCTGTTCGACCGGGCTTTGAAGGAACAGTAAAAGTATCCGGATTAACAAGTAAAGCAAACGTAAAAATAACTGATATTGAAGGAAACTTAGTTCATGAAGTTATTTCACAAGGCGGAACCATTGAATGGGATACGAAAGCTTTTGGTAAATATAAAGTAGCTTCAGGTGTTTACATGATATTTATTTCTACAGATGATGCTTTAGATACAACGGTAAAAAAAGTAATGATAATTCGATAGATATAGTTAAAAAAGAGGTAAAATTTAAATTTTAATACTTTTTAAAACTCTTTAATTACCTTTACATTTCCTATACGAAATCGTTGTATTCGTAATTTTACTTATTTTTTTTAAATTTAAAAAGGCACATAAAAAATTGATATTCAGTTTTTTATGAGCTTTTTTATTTTTTTTGTTGTTGTATAGTTTCTTTAGACACAAAAAAAATGGACTGATATTAATATTGGTTAATTTTACATATATCAGTTTAAAGTGCAAATTTTTATCATTTCAATAAAAAATGACTAATAAATTTACAGATTATGTTTTATTTAACCAATTCTAATTTCAATATGAAAAGATGGCTTTTATCAATTAGTTTCTTCTT
This sequence comes from Flavobacterium filum DSM 17961, assembly GCF_000425465.1. Classification (GTDB taxonomy): domain Bacteria; phylum Bacteroidota; class Bacteroidia; order Flavobacteriales; family Flavobacteriaceae; genus Flavobacterium; species Flavobacterium filum. The sequence goes on from NZ_AUDM01000005.1 coordinate 112,696, forward strand.
TTGTTTTTCTGTTTCCTTTTCCCAATCAGATAAGGTTGTGGTAGAAAATAGTGCAAATGGAGCAAAAATTTTAGTAAACAACAAACTGTTATTTATTAATGGTATGAATTGGGATTATTTTCCCATAGGTACCAATTACAGTTATAGTTTTTGGAGTCAACCGGATGACTTCATCAAAAGTGCTCTAGACAATGAAATGGCTCTTTTGCAAAATATGGGGGTAAATTCTATTCGGGTTTACTCCGGAATTCCAAAAAAATGGATTGAATATATCCATGATCAATATGGAATTTACACCATGTTAAATCATTCTTTTGGAAGGTATGGTTTAACCATTAATGGACGTTGGGTGGCTAATACTGAATATTCAGATGCCAACACAAGAAGCTTGTTGTTAAAGGAAGTAAAAGAATTAGCAACCGAATACAAAGACACACGAGGTTTGTTATTATTTTTATTAGGAAACGAAAACAATTATGGTCTGTTTTGGGATGGTGCAGAAACAGAAAACATTCCAATGGCAGACAGAAAATCTACCATTAGAGCCAATTCAATGTATAAACTTTTCAACGAAGCGGCATTGGAGATGAAAGCAATTGATAAAAATCACCCGGTTGCCTTGTGTAATGGTGATTTATTGTTTTTAGACATCATTGCTAAAGAATGTAAAGATGTAGATATTTTCGGAACCAATGTTTATCGAGGAGTTTCCTTTGGTGATTTATTTGAGCGTGTAAAAAAGGAATACGGAAAACCCGTGTTGTTTACCGAATTTGGTTCAGATGCATTTAATGCTAAAACTAATGAAGAAGACGGAAATGCTCAAGCCTTTTATTTAAAAGGAAATTGGAAAGAAATTTATGAAAATGCTCAAGGACTTGGTAAATCAGGTAATTGTTTGGGTGGTTACACTTTCCAATTTAGCGATGGCTGGTGGAAATATGGTCAAACAAAAAATTTAGAAGTTCATGATAGCAATGCTTCTTGGTCAAATGGCGGTTACCAATTTGATTTTGAAGAAGGTAAAAACAACATGAACGAAGAATGGTTTGGAATTTGTGCAAAAGGGCCAACCAACGCCAAAGGTTTTTATCAATTGTATCCAAGAACTTCCTATTATATGTTGAAAGAAGTTCATCAATTAAATCCTTATGCATCTGGAATGAACTTATTAGAAATTGAGGCTCATTTTAAAAAGACAAGTATTGCTGATGCTGGGTTAAGAGCTAGAGGAGACAAAGCTGCATTAGGTGGAAATGATACTCAAATTTTAAAAATCAGTAACTTAAGAGCTGAATTTACTACATTCACTACTGGCGGGACACTGTTAACTACTCCCAAAAATGACGATCCTGACACAAATGGTTATCCAAATAGAACCGGTTTTGACCACATGGAGTCTTATTTTATTGGAGTGGAAGGAAATCCAACTGCCAATATGAAAGCGAATGTAAATGTGAACATTTTGGGTCGTGTGGCAGAAAATCCTATCAATGAAATTTTCTACGAAAACAGAGGTAGAGCTCAACAAGTGCAAACGAATGAAGGTTTACAGTTGTCTAATGATGTCAACCGTGTTCAAATTTATAATGCTTCCTATAGTTGGAATGCAGAAGATTTTGAATTAAGAGGTTTTTATAGAACCGGTCATTATCATTGGGGATACGAAGGCGATTTTTTCGGATTGTATCCAGAAGCTAATTATGGTCCTAATTTAGATATTTATAATGGCGAAACAGCCGGTTTTGAAATCGATGGAAAAAGAGCATTAAGTGGATTAAAAGCCGCTTTCGGTCCTCAACTTTGGTGGGGAGCTAACCCAGCATATTTATTAAAATATGGTAGAAAACTTGGTAAAGTAGATGCGACTATAGTTTATCATGAAGATGTTTCTAGTGCTGCTCAAGCAGTAACTTCGATTTTTATTCCTCAACCAAAAACCAGAAGAGCAACAATTCATTTCAAAACAGCTTTTGGTGCTTTCGGAATTGAGGCAGGTGGAATTTGGGCCGGTCAACCCTTAAACGGAAGAGAATTCCAAATGATGGATGGAGATGTAGTAAAAGTGGATAAAGTAAACTCAAGCGATAATTGGGGAGGAAAGGCAAAATTAACCTTTTCAAAAGGAAGAGTAAATGCATATATGCAAGGTGCTGTTCAAGGTTTAGTGGCCAATGGTGGTGCAGATTTAACGCAAACTTTTACTGGTTGGAGATTGAAAGACACAGGTAGTGGTAATCAAATGAATTTCTTAACTGGTTTTACTTACAATGTCAATACCAATTTACAAATTGCTCCTAACTTTTTGTGGCAAAAACCTCTAGTGGAAGCAATGCCAAATGGTGTAGATGCTCCAGGAAGATTACGTAACATCTTAGACGATCCATTTATTGTAAGAGCTAACCGCGAAACAGTTGGTGGAGAACTTTTGGTAACCTTTGACCCAACACCGGGAACTTGGATGTATGAGTGGAATAATGATATGGTGGAAGATGCAAAATTTGCTTTTAGTACTGGTTTTGTTTTCCGTCATTTACCAACAACTCAGGATGCAGCAATCGGATTTTTAGCCGATCGTTCACCATTTGCGTTTGAAAAGTCTGCTCCTGCTCAAGATTTATGGGAATCAAACACAAGAATTGTTTCTAAATTAACACCAGACTTTGGTTTGATTGCAAATATTTATTTCGGAAATGGCCAAGCGAATGGTGATTCTGAAAGAACAATCAATAGAGTAGGTGGTGATGTAAGAGCAATTTACAGAAAAGTAAAAGTAGTTTCTTCCTTGAAATTTAATGATTGGGGACCATTTGACTACCACAGAGATTTTAACTTAACGTATCCATTACAAAGTTCAATCGATATTTCAACTTCAGTTGGAAAACCAAGTTGGTTTATTTTACCGGATACCCGAATCGGAATCATGGGTATTTGGCGATCACTTGACCAATATTCTCCTCGTTACTTACCAACGTTTGTACCTGAAAATACTTTCCCTGCAGTACCACCATTAAGCCCAACCGGTTTTGGTAATGGTTCTGAATGGGAAATTAGAACATACATTCATATAAATATTGGAAAATAATTTTAAAAAATTGAAAAAATGAAAAATAGTAAAATGAATTTTTTAGTAAAGACCTTTCTTTTCGGATTGGTGTTCATGACTTTTCTAAGTTGTGAAAGAGATTTGTCTGATGAAGCAACAGATGCTACATTTTCAAAAACAGGAGCTATATTTTTAGATGCTCCAGTAGAAATGGGAAGTGATTTTTATTTTCCTTACGGTGGATCTAAGCCAAACGCTTGGTCTGTGGATGACCAAGTAAGTTACAAAGGATCTGCTTCAATGCGTTTTGATGTTCCAAACGCAAATGATCCAGAAGGTTCTTATGCCGGAGCAATTTTTAGAACTGAAGGTGCCGGAAGAAATTTAACGGATTATGATGCTCTTACATTCTATGTTAAAGCTTCACAAGGTGTTGTGATTGGTGAATTTGGTTTTGGAGAAGATTTTATTGATAATAAGTATATAGCTACTATCAGAAATGTTAGTATTGGTACAAATTGGACAAAAATAATTATTCCAATTCCAGATGCTTCAAAGTTGGTAAAAGAGAGAGGAATGTTTAGATATGCGGCCGGAAGTCAAGGAACAAATGGTTTTGGTTATACTTTCTGGATTGATGAACTTAAATTTGAAAAGTTAGGTAATATTTTGAATGGTCAAGCTTCTATCATGAACGGACAAAATGTAACACAAAACACCTTTGTGAATGTGACGTCAACAGTTGATAACGTAGTAGTAAATTTTAATCTTCCAACCGGAATAAATCAAGCAGTATTTGTTAGTCCGGCTTATATGAATTTTTCATCATCAGATACTACTGTAGCGACAGTAAATGATGCCGGTGTAGTTACCTCTTTGAGTGCAGGAACAGCGGTTATCACAGCCACTTTTAACGGTGTGCAAGCTACTGGTAGTTTAACGATAAATTGTGCAGGTACTTTTGTAAATGCACCTGTTCCAACGAGAAACCAGGCCAACGTAATTTCTATTTTCTCCGATGCTTACTCTAACGTTCCGGTGAATTATTACAATGGTTATTGGCAACCATGGCAAACAACCGTTTCAAATGATTTTAGTGTAAATGGCGATAATATTTTAAATTATACCATTTTTAATTTCGTTGGAATTGAATTTAGTAGTCCAACAGTAAATGCTACCAATATGACCCATTTTCATGCCGATTTCTTTTTCCCTGGCCCAATTGCTCCTGGAAGACAGTTGCGGGTTATTGTGGTAGATTTTGGTCCAAATGGAGTATTTAGTGGTGGTGATGATACAAGACACTCTACAACATTTACCGCCCCAACGTTAGTTTCTAATAGTTGGGTTTCTATTGACATTCCTTTCTCTGCAATGCCTGGTTTAGCCAGCAGACAAAATTTAGCTCAAATTATTTTTGAGGGTGGAGATGGTTCCATTATGTATGTTGACAATGTTTATTTCTACAATTAATCTTTATTGATATTTTAAAAATATAAAAATGAAAATCATAAATAAATCCCTTTTTAAAAGTGTTTTTATACTTAGCACCGTTCTGTTTTTAGGTTGCTCAGAAGATGAAAAACAAACAGTAATTACCAAAACCAGATTGGTAATGCAAGAAGAGTTTGATGTAAACGGTGCTCCTAATCCGGAATTGTGGAATTTTGATATTGGAACCGGAAATAACGGGTGGGGTAATAACGAACAACAATTTTACACAGACCGTCCAGAAAATATTATTGTGGAAGGTGGTATGTTGAAAATTACAGCAAGAAGAGAACTTTATCTTGGTTCTTCTTTCACTTCGGCTAGAATTACTTCAAAAGGAAAGTATGAAAAAAAATATGGTAGAATTGAAGCCCGCATCAAAATGCCTTTGGGTAGAGGTTTATGGCCTGCTTTTTGGATGTTAGGAGCTAATATTGATGAGGTGAGTTGGCCACAATGTGGTGAAATTGATATTGTTGAGTATTTAGGAAGCAATCCAATTAGTATGTTTGGTACCGTTCATGGCCCAGGGTATTTTGGTGGTGAATCTATTTCTAAAAATTATACGTTAAAAACAGGTCGTTTTGATAACGAGTTTCATGTGTATGGCATCGAATGGGGAGAAAATTATATCAATTTCTATGTAGATGATGCTTTATATCACCGTGTAACACCAAGTGATGTTCCGGGCGAGTGGGTGTTTAATCAGCCTTATTTTATGATTTTAAACATGGCAGTTGGGGGTAATTTACCGGGTTCTCCAAATGATCAAACCGCATTTCCACAAACTATGTGGGTAGATTACATCAGAGTGTACGAATAAATAAAAGTTGATAAGAATTCCTAGTAAATAATGTATATAAGCACGATCAATCCTCTTGTAGAAAAGAATAAAATGGAAAACAAAATTGTAAATATGGAAACGGTTACGGTCTTTGGTGAAAAATATGCCAAAATAACCAATGCAGATGCTATTCGGCCTTTTTTCATGAGTATTGTAAGCGATTCCGATCATTGGATGTTTATTTCCAGTAACGGAGGGTTATCTGCCGGAAGAAAAAATGCTGAGTTTTCCCTTTTTCCTTATTATACAGATGATAAAATAACGGAATCTGCCGAAATCACTGGTAGCAAATCTATTTTTCGAATTAAAAAAGAAGGAAAGATAATTATCTGGGAACCATTTTCGATTCGTCAAGATGGGAGGTTTTCCACTACCAGAAACGTTTACAAAAATGTATATGGTAACAAAGTTGTTTTTGAGGAAATCAACAATGACTTAGGTTTAACTTTTCGTTATCAATGGAGTTCTTCTAATCTTTTTGGTTTTGTAAAAACATCTGAATTAATCAATCATTCCGGAATGGAAATTTCAGTTGAATTGATTGATGGTTTACAAAATATTTTACCTGCCGCTGTGGGTAGCGATTTACAACGAGCCAGCAGTAATTTGGTTGATGCGTACAAGCGAAGTGAATTACACGCGTCAACCGGTTTAGGAATTTTTGCCTTAAGTGCCATTATTGTTGATAAAGCGGAACCTAGTGAGGCCTTAAAAGCAAATATCACGTGGTCAATGGGTTTAAACAATCCTTCTTATTTGGTTTCTTCTTTGCAGTTAGATCAATTCAGAAAAGGAAATGATATCCATCAAGAAATAGATGTAAAAGGTGAAAAAGGTGCTTATTTTGTGCATACAACCGTATCACTTGCCAACAATGAAACAAAATCTTGGCAGCTGATTTCTAATGTAAACCTCAATCAAAATCAAGTGATTGAAGTGATCGATGCTATAGAATCCAATCAACAATTAAAAGCACGAGTACAAGAAGATATTGAAGTAGGAACGCAAAATTTAATTCGCTTGAATGCCACAGCAGATGGTTTACAGTTCTCCAATGATCATCTGAAAGACACACGTCATTTTTCAAATACGCTTTTCAATATCATGCGAGGCGGAATTTTTGATTTTAACTATCAAATTGAGAAAACTGACTTTGTCAATTATATCAAAAAAGCAAATGCAAATGTGTATAAAGCTGATGTTGCTTTTTTCAATCAATTGCCCGAAGCGTTTGATTTTTCTTTCTTAAAAAATCAGTTGCAGTCGGTTAGTGATGCTAATTTGCAACGTTTAGCTTCAGAATATCTTCCTTTAAAATTTAGTAGAAGACACGGCGACCCGAGTCGACCTTGGAATAAATTTTCCATCAATACCCGAAATGAAACCGATGGATCTAAAATTTTAGATTACGAAGGAAATTGGCGTGATATTTTTCAAAATTGGGAAGCCTTAGCTCATTCTTTTCCGTTATTTCTGGAAGGAATGTTGTTTAAATTTTTAAACGCCACAACTTTTGATGGTTATAATCCATATCGCATCACTAAAGGTGGTTTTGATTGGGAAACTATCGAACCCGATGATCCATGGTCGTATATTGGCTATTGGGGAGACCATCAAATCATTTATTTATTGAAATTTTTAGAATTTACCGAGCACTATTTTCCCGGAAAAATTCAACAGTTATTAGATAGTGAAGTGTTTGTGTATGCCGCAGTTCCTTACCGAATTAAAGCCTATCAGGATATTTTACAAAACCCAAAAGATACCATTGATTTTGACCATCATTGGGATGCCGACATTCGAAAAGAACGAGAATTAATTGGTGCAGATGGTGCGTTGTTAAAAACAGGTGAAGGTCAGATTTATCAGGTCAATTTTATTGAGAAAATTATGGCCACTGTTTTGTCAAAAATGTCCAATTTGATTCCAGAAGGCGGAATCTGGATGAACACCCAACGTCCGGAATGGAATGATGCAAACAATGCGTTAGTAGGCAACGGTGTTTCGATGGTGACCTTGTATTATTTGCGTCGATTCTTGAAATGGATGGAAATGGTTTTGGAACAATCCAATTTAGAAAATATTAAAATTTCTAATGAAATGGTAGAATTTTACCATGCCATTAGAGAAGTATTAGAAGAAAATCAATCGGCACTTTCCGGAACAATTAGCAATGCTAAACGCAAATCCATTATGGATGCGTTAGGAAAAGCAGCTTCTGATTATCGTTTGCATATTTATCAAAACGGATTTTGGGGTAAAAAACGTACCGTTTCACTTGAAGGATTAAAGCGTTTTACCAAAGTAAGTCTTCTCTTTTTAGAACAATCTATTCGTCATAACGAACGAACGGATCATTTATACCATGCTTATAATTTAATGTCGGTTGACAACAATGAAGTTAAGATAAGTTATTTAAGTGAAATGTTAGAAGGCCAAGTAGCGGTTTTAACTTCTGAATATTTATCGTCAAAACAAGCTTTACAAGTGTTAGATGCACTAAAAAGCAGTGCTCTTTTCCGTCCTGACCAATATAGTTATTTACTTTATCCAAATAAAGCGTTAGCCGGCTTTTTAGAGCGAAATAATATTCCGGAATCTTTAATCATGTCATCTGATTTGTTGAAAATGCTTTTGCAACAACAAAATAAACAAATCATTTTGAAAGATGTGAAAGGTGGTTATCATTTTCATGGAAATTTCAAAAACGGAAATGACTTAGCGGCTGCTTTAGATGAATTAGAGACAACTTATGGTGAATTAGTTAAAAAAGACCGCACTTTAGTGCTTTCTATTTTTGAAAAAGTATTCCATCACAAAGCGTTTACCGGACGTTCAGGAACTTTTTATGCCTATGAAGGATTGGGTTCTATCTATTGGCACATGGTTTCTAAATTGCTTTTAGCCGTTACAGAATGTTGTTTAAAAGCCATAGAAGATGGCGAAAGTGATGAACTAATTGGTAAGTTATTAGACCATTATTATGAAATTCAAGCCGGAATCGGTGTACACAAATCTCCTGAATTATATGGAGCTTTCCCAACTGATCCGTATTCGCATACGCCTTGGCACAAAGGGGCTCAACAACCCGGAATGACCGGTCAAGTAAAAGAAGATTTGTTATCCAGAATGGGCGAATTGGGTATTATCATCAAAAAAGGTTTGGTTCATTTTGAGCCTAAATTTTTACGTATAGTTGATTTTATCAAGCAAAGTCAAACCATTGAGTATGTCAAATTGAATGGGTCTTTTCAAACCATGGAATTGCCGGCTCAAAGTTTGTTTTTCACGTATTGTCAAGTGCCAATAATGTATCAAGTTTCAGATAAAAATCAACTAATTTTAAAAGTAAATGGTGCCGTTCAAACACTTGAAAGTCATCATTTGACAAGTGATTTAAGTCAAAAATTATTCGGCAGAACCGATGAAATTGAGTCCATTACGGTTTGTATCACACGTGATCGACTAAAAAATTAACTTAAATGTTTAGCCGAATTGTATTCATATTATTTCTTTTTCTCATGAGTTTAGTTTCGTGTCATTCTTCCCATTCGCCAAAAAGCAAAACCGCCGCTGAAATTTTAGGCAATCCAAATTTTCAAGCTATTTGTTATAGTGGTTATCGTCAAAATACAAGAGAAATCACGCCAACTTTAGAACAAGTAAAAGAAGATTTGAGCATATTATCGGCTATGAATATCAAAATCATTCGAACGTATAATGTTCATTTGCCTGAGGTTGAAGTGATTTTAAAAGCAATTACAGCATTACAAAAAGAACAACCGGAATTTGAAATGTATGTAATGCTCGGAGCTTGGATAGATTGCAAAAATGCTTGGACCAATCAACCGGTTGACCATTTTCAGGAAAGTGAACGCAATGAAAAAGAAATTGCAGAAGCCGTTCGATTGACACAATTGTATCCTGATATTATCAAAATTATTGCTGTTGGAAACGAAGCAATGGTAAAATGGGCAACGAGTTATTACGTTCAACCCGAAGTGATTTTAAAATGGGTGAATCATTTACAAGCGTTAAAGAAATCAGGAAAACTTCCAAAAGAGTTGTGGATTACCAGCTCTGATAATTTTGCTTCTTGGGGCGGAGGAACTCCGGATTATCATACGAATGCTTTAAATGAATTAATTAAAGCTGTAGATTATATTTCAGTGCATACCTATCCGATGCATGACACCCATTATAATCCTGCTTTTTGGGGAATACTTGAGGAAGAACAATCACTTTCTGAGAAACAACAGATTGAAAAAGCGATGTTACGGGCCAGAGATTATGCCATCAATCAAGTGGAAGCCGTTCAAAAATACATGCAATCAATTGGTGTAGAAAAAACCATTCATATTGGCGAAACCGGTTGGGCAACTAGTTGTCATCATTTTTATGGTAAAAATGGTTCTAAAGCAACAGATGAATATAAATCGGCAATTTATTATAAAATGATCACAAAGTGGTGTGACCAAAATAAAATGAGTTGTTTTTATTTTGAAGCGTTTGATGAATCATGGAAAGACGCTCAACATCCTGAAGGTTCTGAAAATCATTTTGGATTAATCAATTTACAATCAGAAGCAAAATATGCTCTTTGGGATATGGTGGATAAAGGAATTTTCAAAGGGTTAACTCGTGATGGAAAACCCATTACCAAAACATTCGGAGGGAATGAAAGTGAACTTTTAAAAAATGTGCAATTACCAGCAAAATTGCATCAAGCAACATTAACACAATGAGGAATTACCATTACATAGCGATTTTGCTTTTGAGCATCATAAGTTGCCAATCTGAAAAAGAAATGGAAATAGAAGTATATGAAACATCTGCTGCCGGAAATAAATTAACCCGTTTAGAATCGTTTGAAAAGGCAGAGAATACAATTCAAATCAGCATCAATCCGGAAGAAAAATTTCAAACCATTACAGGTTTTGGAGGCTCTTTTACAGAAGCTTCTGCCTATTTACTCAATCGATTGAGTAAAGAAAACAGAAAGAAAGTTTTGGAGGCTTATTTTGGTGAAGAAGGAGCAAACTATTCGTTAACCCGAACACATATTGCCTCTTGCGATTTTTCCTTAAGCAATTATACGTATGCAAAAGTGGAAAATGATTTGTTAATGGAACATTTCACTATTGATGACGACAAAGATGATTTAATCCCAATGATTTTAGAAGCAAAAGCAATATCAAAAGACGGGTTTAAAATCATATCATCGCCTTGGTCTTGTCCGCCTTGGATGAAAGATAATAAACATTATGTTGGCGGAAAATTATTACCGGAATTCAACGATGCATTTGCGTTGTATTTTTCAAAATATTTAGAGGCTTATAAAAAAGAAGGTATTGATATTTGGGGTGTTACGGTCATTAATGAACCGCACGGAAACGGAAATAATTGGGAAAGCACTCATTTTTCTCCGGAAGAAATGACTTTGTTTGTGCAAAATCATCTCGGACCAAAATTAGAAAAAGACGGATGGGGAGAAGTAAAAATTTTCGGTTACGACCAAAATAGAGCCGGTTTACCGGAATGGGTAGATGCGATGTATAAAAACGAAGCAACTTCAAAATACTTTGACGGAACTGCCATTCATTGGTATGAAAGTACGTACGACTTTTTTCCTGATGCCCTACAATATGCACACCAAAAAGCACCCAATAAATATTTAATTGAAACGGAAGGTTGTATTGATGCTGAAGTTCCACATTGGCAAGATGATGCGTGGTACTGGAAAAAAGAAGCCACCGATTGGGGTTGGGATTGGGCAAGTGAAAAAGACAAACATTTACACCCAAAATATGCACCGGTGAATCGCTACGCAACCGATATGATCGGCTGTTTAAATAATTGGGTTGACGGTTGGATCGATTGGAACATGGTTTTAGACCGTCAAGGTGGCCCAAATTGGTTTAAAAATTGGTGTACAGCACCGGTTATTGTGGATCCTGAAAAAGATGAGGTTTATTTTACCCCCTTGTACTATGTGATGGCACATTTCAGCAAATTCATGCGTCCTGGTGCCGTTAAAATAGGTTGTGAAATAAATAATAAAGAGGTGATGACAACAGCAGTAAAAAATCCGGATGGAACAATTGCGGTTGCGATTTTTAATCCTTCTGATAAGAAATATGCTGTTGAAATTAAGCTAAATGAGAAACTAACCACTATTACAATTCCGGCAAAAGCATTGCAAACAGTTGTAATTAAATAAAAATATACATTATGCAAAATACGGTACCATTTAGTCAAAAACTAGCATTTGGTCTTGGTATGCTTGCCAATCAATTGTTTCCGGCTATGCTTGGAATTTTTATTGTGATATTAATTGACAAATTAGGATTTCCGGGTTGGATGCTTAGTGCGATTTATTTTGTGCCTAAGTTGTTTGATGCCATTACAGACCCAATTATGGGTTTCATTACCGATAATACCAAATCGAAATGGGGGCGAAGAAGGCAGTATGTAATTATTGGAGCTTTGATTACCGGTATTTCATTTGCGTTTATGTGGCAGTTGTATGCAGATGATTCTGTAAATTACAATTTTTACTATTTTATGATTGTTTCTCTATTTTTCTACTTAGGGATAACTATTTTTAGTGTGCCTTTTGTTGCGATGGGATATGAAATGAGCGATGATTTTCATGAAAGAACCAGCATCATGGCCACCTCGCAATTAATTGGACAATTAGCTTGGGTTTTTGCTCCTTGGCTTTGGGTGATTATGTATGACGTTACTTTTTTCCCTTCGGCAGAAGAAGCAACGAGAACATTGGCTGTTTATGCGGCGATATTTTGTACCATACTTGCTATAATTCCTGGAATTTTCATTAAAAGTAAATCAACTTTACATGAAAATTACGAACCCTTAAATTTAAAAAATGCTAGTAGAAGTTTTGACTTGATTATTCAAGGATTTAAAGAAGCATTACAAATAGTTCCCTTTAGAAAATTATGTATAGCTACTTTTTTTATTTTTAATGCTTTTAATACGACGGCAGGTTTTTCATTTTTCATTATCAAATATTACTTATTCAATGGTGATGGGCAAGGTATTTGGCCTACTTTATTTGGTTGTGTAGGAGCTTTATTTACCACTTTCTTAATTATACCCATCGTGGCAAGAATGTCGAGAGTAATGGGGAAAAAGAAAGCTTTTATTTGGTCGCAAGGGTTGTCAATTATTGGTTATGTTTCTTTGTTATTCTTATTTGTGCCAGGTAAGCCTTACTTATTTTTATTTGCATTACCCTTTATTTCTTTTGGAATTGGGAGTTTATTTACCTTAATGATGTCCATGACTTCAGATGTAATTGACATTGATGAATTGAACACCGGAAAACGCAGAGAAGGTATTTTCGGAGCTATTTATTGGTGGATGGTTAAATTTGGTTTAGCGATTGCCGGTTTATTGAGTGGTTTAATTTTGTCATTCATTGATTTTAAATCAGGAGCACCTACTCAAACCTATGAAACCATGTTTGAATTGCGATTGTTTTTCTCCGCCATTCCAATGATTGGTACTTTGATAGCTATTTGGGTAATGAGTGATTATAGTGTTGATGAAGCAAAAGCAAGAGAAATAAGTGCTGAACTTGCCAAGAGAAAAGCACAAAAAAGTATGGAATCATCTTCTTATGAAACAGGAAAGCTAAAATCTTTAGTACAAAATATACACTTAAATGGATATAAACTTCCAGAAAAAACCGAAGATGAGTTAAAGTTGCTTTATTCTGAAACATTATCAAAAGGACTTCATGGGTTGTGTTTTAGTCCGTATATTGAAGGTCAAGACGTGGGAGATATTTTGTCAGCCAACCAAATTAAAAGAAGATTAGACATCATTTCACCGCACACTAATTGGATTCGTTCCTTTTCATGTACGGAAGGGAATGAATTAATTCCGGAAATTGCTCGTCAAAAAGGCTTACAAACAGTTGTTGGAGCTTGGATTAGCAATGATAAAAACAGAAATGAAAAGGAAATTCAGAAGTTGATACATTTAGCAAAAGCTGGATTAGTAGATATAGCCACCGTTGGTAATGAAGTTTTACATCGAAATGAAATTTCAGAGCAAGAACTAATTGGTTATATAAAACGGGTGAAAGAAGCAATTCCTAATGTTCCAGTAAGTTATGTAGATGCATATTATCAATTCTTGGACAAACCCAATTTAGTTGCTAATTGTGATGTGTTATTGGTTAATTTTTATCCGTTTTGGGAAGGAGCAAATAGTGATTATTCACTGGCTTATTTAAAAAACATGATGGAAGTTACTCAAGCTGTAGCTATGGGTAAAAAGGTAATTATCGCTGAAACCGGTTGGCCGAGTAAAGGCGAAAATGTTGAAGAAGCTATTCCTTCTGAACAAAACGCTATGAAATATTTTATTACTACTCAAGAATGGGCCAAAAATAATGCTATTGAACTATTCTATTTTTCTTCTTTTGATGAATCATGGAAGGTGAAACAAGAAGGAACAGTTGGTGCCGCTTGGGGAATTTGGGATAAAGATGAAAAATTAAAATTTGAATTAAAAACAGATTCGTATGTCATTTAGAGAAGGTCATTTTTTTTCATTGAATGAAAAAGAGCAATATAGCACATCAGAAAAAAGTTTCCCGGAAATTCAATTGGAAGCATATTCGGAAGAAGATTTGTCCAAATTATGGTTAAAAACGCTTGAAATGGGTATGCATGGCATTTGTTTCAGTATGTATGAAAAAGATCAAAAGCCCGGCGATATTATTTACGGAGAACAAGTAAACAGACGGATTCAAATTCTAAAGCCTTACACAAAATGGGTACGTTCCTTTTCCTGTATTGAAGGAAATGAGCATGTTCCTAGAATCGCTCATGAAAACGGCATGAAAACCTTAGTAGGGGCTTGGCTGGGTAATGATTTAGAACTTAACGAGCAAGAAATCGAAGGATTAATTACGTTAGCTAAAGAAGGCTGTGTAGATATTGCTGCGGTTGGAAACGAAGTAATGTATCGAAATGATCTAACCGAAGATCAATTAATTGAATATATCAAAAGAGTAAAAGAAGCAATTCCTCATATTCCGGTTGGATATGTGGATGCGTATTATGAATTTTCGCATCGACCAAGAATTACCGAAATCTGCGATGTTATTTTGACCAATTGTTATCCTTATTGGGAAGGTTGCCCAATTGAATATTCCTTTCAGCACATGAAAAGTATGTTTGAATCAGCCAAACATGCAGGCAATGGCAAGCGGGTAATTATTACAGAAACCGGTTGGCCAAGTGAAGGTGGTTCATTAAAAGGGGCTTTCGCTTCCCCTCAAAATGCTATGAAATATTTTATAGATGCTCAAAACTGGTCAAAAGAAAACGGAATTGAAATGTTCTATTTTTCTTCCTTTGACGAAGCATGGAAAGTTGGTCCGGAGGGAGCAGTGGGAGCTTATTGGGGATTATGGGATAAAGAGGAAGCATTAAAATACCAAAAATAATTATCCTTAAATGCAATTGAATTGAGCTCGAAAAAAAGGTAAATCAGTTTCACTTTTTAAGGCAACACAATTTTAAAACAAACTTATTTATCATGAAAAAATACCTAGAAATACTTTTCTTACTAACCTTTTTTTGTCATTCTTATACTGTTTTTGCACAAGTTGATGTGGTGTACAACAATCTAGTCTGGTCAGACGAATTTGACAATAACGGTGCAGTTAATACGATTAAATGGCATCATCAAACCCAACTCCCCAATGGGAGCAGTTGGTACAACGGAGAAGTACAACATTACACCAACTTAATTACCAATTCTTATGTCAGTGATGGTAAATTAACCATTAAGGCGATAAAAGAACCTTATACCAATCAAGGTGTAACCAAGCAATATACTTCTGCCAGATTAAATTCAAAGTTTGCTTTTAAATATGGAAGAGTAGATATTCGGGCAAAGATTCCAACCAATCAAGGTACTTGGCCTGCACTTTGGTTATTGGGTAAAAATGTGAATGAACCCGGCGGTTTTTGGCAACCTCAGTTTGGCAATACCAATTGGCCGGCTTGCGGTGAAATTGACATCGTGGAGCATGGAATTACGCCTTCTCAACCGCAAAATTATATTCAGAGTGCTATTCATACGCCTTCTTCATTTGGAAATACAGTCAATCATGGCGGGACAATTGCTTCCAATTTAGGAAATGATTTTCATGTATATTCTATGAATTGGTCACCTTTTCAAATTACATTTTTATTAGACGGCGTTCCTTTTTATACGTATAATCCGGCAGTAAAAAATGCCAGCACTTGGCCTTTTGATGCTGAACAATATTTGTTACTGAATATTGCCATGGGAGGAGTAGCAGGAAACATTCCGGCTTCTTTTACGCAAGCTTCTATGGAAATTGATTATGTACGAGTATATCAAAACATAGAACCGGATAATCAACCGCCAACCGCTTTTACGGCAACCGTAGGAGCAGTAACGAGTTCTACCGTAGAATTATTACTTAATGCGAATGACAATTCTGGAACGGTCGTTTATATGATAAATTATGGAAGCAATTCGATTACGGTTGCCAATGCTTCCGGAGAGGAAAAATCTGTAGTTATCCCCAACTTGTTACCAGTTACTGCTTATACATTTTCTGTATCTGCTTCAGATGTCACGGGAAACGCTTATGTAAATAATCCAATAGTGTTGAATGCAACTACTTCAGCTGTCTTGGGTTGTTCAGGCACTGATAATCAAGCACAACAAGGAACGTTTACTACGGGCTATAACTATCAATTTGAAACACTTGGAAACGATGTTAAAATAACATTTACATTATTAGATACCGATAAAGTAGGAGTGGTGGCATTTCTATGGCGTCAATCTCCTTTTACAGAGTATCAAATGGCAAATGTTTCCGGGAATCAATTTACCTATACAATTACTAATCAAACACAAGGAGCAACCATTAACTATGCGGTAAAATTTGCGTATGCAGGTGGATTTTCAGTGACTAGGTATTTCTCTTATGTAGTGGGAAGTAATTGTGCGTTAGAAGTGCCAAATTTTGAGGATAAACAAGCTCATTTTTCTGTTATCAATCCGGTTAAGGATTTTGTTCAAATCAGCACAATAAAAACTATTGATCGAGTTGAAATAATCGATTTAATGGGAAGATTACTTTATCAATCCAACCAAAATATAAACACAATTGAGGTGAAAGACTTACCAAAGGGGAATTATATGTTAATGATTTATTCAGGTTTGATAAAAGAAGTAAAAAAGATAATTATCAAGTAAGATAAATTGGCTTATTAGGAAACATTTTCAATCAAGGTGTAAGTATAAATTAAAGTGAGTTCGACGTAATTATATTTAAATTTAGACACGAATTGCACGAATTTACACGAATTATAATTTTTAACAATTAAGTTTCACGAATTAAATCTGATTTATCAGATTTTATTGTTATAATATTCCATCTTCAATTCGTGTTAATTAGTGTAATTCGTGTAAAATGGTGAATGTTTCTTTGGTTTTTATATCGAACTCACGTTAAATTATTGTTTTCAAAATAAAATTTTTACCAATAAAAAAGGCAGTCGATTTAAGACTGCCTTTTGTTTTAAAACCAATTTATGATTATTTTTTCACTAAACGTGAAGTAGAAATTCTTCCTTCAATGCTCACTTTAACAACGTAAATTCCGGTTTCAAGGGCAGAAATATCTACAGTTGTTTGTTGGCTATTTGGAGTTAAATTAATCACTTCTTGTCCTAATAAATTGTGAACAATAACTTTTTCAACATTTTGTGGAGCTTCAAGTGTAAATAAAGTTGAAGCAGGATTTGGATACATTTTAATGTTAGCCGCTTCAAAATTGGATACACCTAATGTATTTTTGTGTAAATAAAGGTTATCATAATAAACGGTACCTAAATTTGAGGTAATAACAAATTGTGCAAAGTCAGATACACTAGGACAAGCGTTTCCTGGAGGAGTGTTAATACAACTGAATGAAGAAAAAGGAATATCAATTGAAATCCAACTTCCTTCTGATCCACTTGTTAACACATTTGAATTATTAGCAGAGTACTCATAAGCGTTAGTTTCACCAGTTGTGCCGTTCCAGTTTGAGAATTTAATGTTAAAACTTTTATCAAGTGTTGGAGTGGCTGTCCAAATATCCATATGGAAACGTGTAAATCCAGCAGCATCAAATCTACCTGCTAAGAATCCTATTCCCTCACATCCTAAACCTGTGATTTTATTGGTGTTGTTTCCTTCAATTTGAACTAAAGAAGTTACAGCAGGACACCATGATGTATTATATGTATTGTCATCACCACCAGAGTAACCAAGTGTTGCTACTGGAGTGTAAGCATCACTGAAAATTGATTTAACATCAGCCGCAGGGCGATTTGGAGGGGTTGGAGCTGCAGTTAATGGAGCAGGATCTACAGGTGGAGTTCCAAGAGGACCTTTAATATTATCTACAAAAAATGTTCTCTCTGGTCTTGGAATTGGATTTCCATTTGGGAAGAAAGTTGTTCCCCCTTGTACCCAATATGTATGAATTACAAAGCCACTATAAACGCCGGTTGCAGGTGCTGCTTGACCATCTAATGAAGTATTGAAGGTAAAAGAAACCGTTTGCCATGTACTTCCTCCTGGGTGAGAAGCTTCAGCAGCTACAATTGCAGGACCACCGTTACCACCGGTTACTTTAACTAAAAAAGTTATAGGTGTGTCTGAAAACACATCCATTGTCATGGTTTGTGTTGCCGTTAAGTTTACCAAAGATGTCAAACTTAAATTGATTCCTTGCCAAGGCTCACCAGCTGGATTTCCAACTATTTTTAACACTTGCGATGTGTTTGTACCTGTACCTGTCTCAACAACTGGTGCAGGGCCATTTCCAAATGGATCACCAGCTACTCCACCACTTTCACTAGATTCAAAACCTAAAAGAAGATCTTGAGAATATCCTATTGAAAATGTCAAAAGGAGAAATAAAAAAGTAATTTTTTTCATAATGTATAATTTTTTGAGTTATTAATGAATATTCACAAATTTACGCATAACTTGAGTAGCATTCCAGTTAAGTGACTATATATAAACTATACAAACCAATATTTCGAATAAATCATTTACAGAACCATTCAAATAGGCATTTCCATTTGTTATCATAAGCTCATAGGGGCAAAGAAAAATTTTTGAAATTAGAATGTTGTATAGTTTTTGTATAGTTTATTTGCGAACTACAACGTTTTCAAAATGTTATTTGACCTTTTTAAAACATCATTTTTTGTATAAATAGCAACAAAGCTACATTTTGTTTACCTCTACAATATTTTAATTATATTACCGAACAAAAATTTTTTTTACCTATACACTTTTAATCTCATCAAATTTTTATAAATTAGTAAAAAAATTGTGAAAAGCATTTCATTTCATATCGTTATTGTGTTGTTTTCCTTTACGCTTTTTGCACAGGAACTACCACCTATTTCAAACTATTCTCCTAAAGATTATCAAGCCGGAATTCAAAACTGGATGATAACACAAAATGATGAAAATGAAATTTTTATTGCCAATAACGAAGGTCTTCTTCAATTCAATGGGTCAAAATGGAAATTATATCCCTCTCCCAACAGTAGTATCATGCGTTCTGTTTTTTGTCAACGTGAACGGATTTACACAGGTGCCTACATGGATTTTGGATTTTGGTCTAAAAATGAACATAAAAAATTAATTTATCAATCACTCAGTAAGAAGTTGAACCTACTGGAAGATGAACAATTTTGGGATATTATTTCGTATGATAAATGGATATTATTTCAATCTCTCCAACGCATTTATATCTACGATACTAAGTCAGAAAAAATTCAAATTATTGACCCAAAAAGTCCAATTTTCAAGGTTTATAAAACCAATAATCAGATCTTTTTTCAAACCAATTTAGGGCTTTATGAATTAGATAACGGTACCAGTAAACAAATCATTTCTGAACAACAACTTAATGGTAAAAAAATAGTTGAGATTTTTACCAAACGTGATCAATTGATATTAGTGACTCGTCAAAATGGTATTTTTCAATTTTCTGATGGCATTTTATCGCCATATATAACGCTTGCAGATGAACAATTAAAATATGGAAGTGTTTATGATGCCCTGCAATTATCCAATGGTGATATTGCGTTGGGAACCATTTCTAAAGGGATTTTTATTCTCAATGAAAATACTATCAGATATCACATTACTCAACAAAATGGCATCAGTAACAACACTATTTTGTCCCTTTTTGAAGATACTGATCATAATTTATGGCTTGGTTTAGACAATGGAATTGATTGCTTAAATCTTCGCTCCAGTGTAAAAAAATATGCAAATTATACCGGTGTTTTAGGAACGGTTTATAGTTCAATTGTTTATCAAGATTATCTGTATATCGGAACCAATCAAGGGTTGTTTTTTAAAAACACGAATCATTCAGGAGATTTTCAATTTGTAAATGGTACAAAAGGACAAGTTTGGTCCTTATTTATGCATGAAAACACTCTTTTTTGTGGTCATGATTTAGGTACAATGATTATTAATGGTGGAGAAAGCAATGTTATTTATAACGCCTCCGGAACATGGAAGTTTGAGCCTTTTCAAGACAAAATAATTCAGGGTAACTATTACGGTTTGTCTTTGTTAACCAAAGTTAGCGGCAACTGGACGTATGAACGAAAAATTCCCGGATTCAATTATTCGTGTCGCTTTTTTGAAATCGTAAACCAAAACGAAATTTTGGTTAGCCATGAATACAGAGGTTTGTATCGTCTTATGGTTGAAGATAACTTATCGCGAGTGAGCAAATTCAGCGTTTTTGAAAATCCTAAAAAAAGTAAAAATGCCAGTTTAGTGAAATTCAACAATAAAATTTATTACGCCAGTCAAGAAGGAATTTTTATTTATGAACCGACCAAAAAGAGTTTTGCAAAATCCGCGTCACTGAGTGCTGTTTTTGAACATGATGAATATGTAACCGGAAAAATGGTTACGGATAAGTCGAATTATTTATGGGTGTTTACCAAAAACTACTTGTATTATTTTTCTAAAAGTAAATTGTCGGATGATTTAAACAAAAACAGTATTCCAATTTCTTCCGATTTAACCAATTCAATGCCAGGTTTTGAAAACATTTATGAAATCAAGAAAAACGAATACCTAATTGGAACAACAGATGGTTATTATATTCTGAGAAATGAACCCGTTAATCATTCCAAACATAGGGTTGCCATTGCTGAAATTACAGCCAATTCCTTGGAGGGAAAATCTTTTTCGCTTAATACTAATGAAAAATCATCCTTAAAACATCATCAAAATAATATTCGATTTTCGTTTAGTGTACCACAATATGATGCCTATATCAATTCAGAATACCAGTACATTTTAGAAGGATTTCAAGAAAAATGGAGCAAATGGAGTTCAAAATCTGAAGTTAGTTTTGAAAATTTAAAACCCGGCACCTATACTTTCAAAGTCAAAGCAAAAGTGTCTAATGCTGAAACAGAAAACATTGTAAGCTACCAATTTGAAATCAAAAAGCCTTGGTATTTTAGTCATTTGGCTATAGTGTGTTATGTGTTGTTGTTATTAATAATGGCCTATTACATCAATAAATTATACAAAGACAATTACAACAAAAAGCACCAAAAAATAATCGCGGAAAACAATTTGCTTTTGGAATTAAAAGAGCTCGAAACCCAAAAAGAAATCATGAAGCTGAAAAATAAAGAATTGGCTCAAGATGTAGACAAGAAAAATAAAGAGTTGGCCGTTTCAACCATGAATTTAATTAAAAAAGATGAGCTGTTAAAAATCATTAAAGAAGATTTAAAAAGTTCTGCAGAGCCCAACACCAATAAGAATTTAAAAACATTAATTACCACGATTAATAAAACGGTTTTAGAAGACGACACGTGGAATGTCTTTAAAGAAGCCTTTGACAAAGCCGACAATGATTTTATTAAAAAAGTAAAAAGTTATCATCCGTCTTTAACGCCAAACGACCTCCGTTTGTGTGCGTATTTGCGATTAAATCTCTCCTCTAAGGAAATTGCCCCGTTGCTCAATATTTCTGTACGTAGCGTTGAGATAAAACGTTACCGCCTCCGCAAAAAAATGGATTTGCCTCATGAACAAAGTTTGGTGGAGTATATTCTTTCGATTTAGGAGTGATTAAGATTTTAGGTAGGTGTTGAGCCTATTTAACTTTTTTTAATTCAATTTGCTGAATAGACCACTTTAATCAATAATTTTAATTGGGACAAAATTTTTGGATTCAATTTTATGTAGATACATTTTAAAATTATTTTCCTTTATTCTCATTCTAGTCTGCCAATCATAACTATTGAAATCTTTTTTGAAAGGATGCATAATCATTTTAGCATGATATGATTTGTTTTTTTCAATATGAGCAACATCCACATTTATGTCATTAAGAATTGGAAGATATGCTTGTATTTTAACCAAGCTTTCAAGATATAAAGTTTCTCCGGAATGAATAAAAATTAGATTGTTTTTATTGGGATAGAGATAATTTTTGTTCAATTTATTCAATAAAGTGTTGTTTTTGATTTTGTTATAATAGGAAATATTACACAAACTACAAGTGTTATAAAAGTCATCTACAGAGTTTTGCGAATATTTTACTTCTGTCCCGTTTGATTTTTCATATACAAGTAATGATTTTGAATGGTTGTCAAAAGTAATTGATGGTGTAACT
Organism: Flavobacterium filum DSM 17961; assembly: GCF_000425465.1. GTDB lineage: Bacteria > Bacteroidota > Bacteroidia > Flavobacteriales > Flavobacteriaceae > Flavobacterium > Flavobacterium filum. The sequence continues at coordinate 134,833 of NZ_AUDM01000005.1, forward strand.
TCATGTTTATTCAAATACAAAAAATAATCATTTTCACTCTTATTTGATAGTTTATATTTTATGACATTCAATGTGTCGTTTTTACCATAATATTTTTCAGAGTACGTAATTAGTTGCTCATTTAAAATTTCTAACTCAATTACATCTTCATTTCTTTTGCAAGAGGCGAAAAAAAATAAAATTGCTAGACAAAAATTAATTAATAATTTATTATCCATTTCAATTTTTGATTTTGCTTGAATTCATTAAATTGTGATTTATAAATCTCCTACTGCTGCTGCATGAAACCTTTCGTGTACCTTTATAGTTAAAGCCTTCAAGGCTAATGAAATTTAAGATACTTATTCATGAAGTTCTTCTATTTACAAATATAAGATAAACTTTTTTTATTTGAAAAAACCACTGGAAGGGTTTGTGAAGGTGTTAGGGAAAAATAACTAAAAACAAAAAAAGCCTGACATTTCTGTCAAGCTTTTTGCTCCCCCTCTTGGGCTCGAACCAAGGACCCTCTGATTAACAGTCAGATGCTCTAACCAACTGAGCTAAGGAGGAAGGTGTATAACCTTTTTTGCGAGTGCAAATATAAAGCGAAAATTGATTTATCCAAATAAAATTCGCAAAAAAATGCACAAAAATTTAGTTTAACTTCCCGTTACCAAATGCCAGATGTCATTACCAAATACTAATGCCATCAATGTCAGCAAAATAACTACACCAATAGTTTGGGCAACTTCCAATGTTTTTTCGGTTGGTTTTTTGCGGGTAATCATTTCAATTAAGATAAAAACGGCATGACCACCATCTAAACCCGGAATCGGTAAAACATTTAAAAACGCCAACCAAATCGAAAACATGGCTGTAAATGACCAAAAGAACGTCCAATCCCATTCCGGTTTGAAAATTTTGAACATTCGCAATGGCCCACTCACTTGTTTGTACGCTTCTGTTTTGGTATTGAAAATTATTTTGAATTGTTTGATTTGTCCGGTTAGGGTAGAAAACGTTCTGTTTAAACCCGCAGGAATCGCTTCTGCAATACCCATTTCTTTGGTTACAAAAGCATCTTTGGTCACACTAAATTGATTGCCAAAGCCTAATTTTCCTTCTTCATTTGTTTTGGCTTTAATAAGCAATTCTTCGTTATTACGTTTAACAGTCAAGGAAACTGTATCGTTTTTGATAACTTGAATGGCTGCTGTAAATTCATCAAAAAAGCGAGTCGACTTTCCGTTTACGGCTATAATTTGATCATTCTTTACTAAACCTGCTTTTTCTGCCGGAAATCCCGGAATAATAGTGTCAACCACAACTTCCTCTCTAGCAGCTAAAAAGTTTTTACCGGCTCTTTTTATCACATCGCGTTTTCCTTCGTCTGATAAATTAAAAGTTTCCTCTTTTCCGTCTCTTTCTACCGTAATGTTATCGCCAAACAAAATTTCTAAAGGTAATTGCTCAAATTTGGTTTGTGCTTTTCCATCCACTTTTAGAATTTTGTCACCATTTTTCAAACCTAAAATAGTACCAACTGAGTCAACTGAAATACCATATTTAATTTTTGAATTATCTACATAATTATCACCGTGGTTCACAAAAAGCGAAGTATAAATGATCCAAGCAATAAAAAAATTTACGATTACACCACCCATGATGATAATTAGACGTTGCCAAGCCGGTTTACTTCTGTATTCCCATGGTTGAGGTTCTTGCTTCAATTGCTCTTTGTCCATGCTTTCATCTATCATTCCGGCAATTTTTACATAACCACCCATTGGCAACCATCCGATTCCGTATTCGGTTTCACCGATTTTTTTCTTTACCAAAGAAAACCATGGATTAAAGAATAAGTAAAATTTTTCAATTTTTGTTTTAAAAAATTTGGCGGGTAAAAAATGGCCTAACTCGTGAAGAATAACTAAAAAAGAAAGGCACAAAATTAATTGTGCTATTTGAATTAATGTTTCCATTGATAACTATTAAATAATAAAAATTGAGCACAAAAGTAAGGTTTTCACCTTACAAATGACTCTGATTTAAAAAAGGAATTAATTTTTTATAAATTTTTTATGAAAACTTCCTTCGTTGGTTTCCACTTTTATAAAATAAATACCGGTTGCCAAATTGGAAACATTGATTTCTTTTTGAGCCCCCGAATAGATTAATTGTCCGGTTTGCGAAAACAATTCTGCTTTTTCTAACGTTAAAGTGTTCGGTAATTCAATACTAACAAAATCATGTGCCGGATTAGGAGAAATCACAATCAAATCATTAAAATTTAAGGTGTTGATACCCAAAGTTGCCGTGTTGTTTTTGGAAATGATGTGTTTATTTGGGTCAACATCCATTCCGGTAACGGTAAACGGTACATCTACTAAAAAGGATTGACCATTGTTAACATGTTCTAAGGTAACAAAAGCACTTTGATTTCCGGCACCTTTTAAACGCACTTGAACAGGCATTTCAAAAAAGTCAACACTATTGTGCGATTGTGTTTGATTTAACGTTATTAACGCTTGATTATTGGCTTGATTTGAAACAGTTGCCGTATAAGTTGGATAACCTTGATTGAACACCCAATCATTAAAAAACTCCGTCAAATCAACCCCTGAAGTCGTTTCTAAATGGAATTTTAAATCTTCTGTAACTGCATAACCATAAGCCAAAAGCGGGTCGGCTAAATAGTTTTTTATGGCTTGATAAAAAACAGCATCCCCTAATTTCCAACGAAGCATGTGTATAACCATTGCTCCTTTGTTATAACTCAATCGGCTACTGAAAATTCTACTAACATTCAACGCTTCACTATCGGTCAAATAAACAGCTCCTCCGTTTTGAGAAGTGATATTATCAATCATTGAACTTTTCCAACTCACAAAAGAAGTATCACCGTCCAATCCTTCAACAACCAAACCGGATAAATAAGTAGCAAAACCCTCGTTTAACCAAATGTCTTTCCATGTTCCACAAGTAATTTTGTCGCCAAACCATTGGTGTGCCAATTCATGAGCGATTAGATTTCTACCAAAACTTCCCATGAAAGAAACGGTGGTGTGTTCCATTCCGCCACCCCAACCAAATTGAGCATGACCATACTTTTCATTCGAAAACGGATAAGTTTCAAATAAATCTTCAAACAAATCCATAATGGGTAAAGTAACCGCTAAACTATTTTGGGCAGACGATAAACTTTCGGGATAAATATAATTTACAATCGGAAATTCATTTGGAGCAGTGCCGGCTTGTTGTGTAAAAATACTGTAGTTGGTAATGGCAATTGCCACTAAATAAGCCGGAATAGGATAACTATGATGAAAATGAGTGGTAGAAGTGCCGTTGCCATTATCTGTCAAACTCATTTGCACTCCGTTGGCTACACTTACATATTGCGAGGGTGCTGTTAAAAAAATGTCTACACTATCAATTTTATCCGTTAAATCTTGTTTGCATGGCCACCAATCTCTGGCTCCAAATGGTTCTGATAAGGTCCAAATAATCGGAACACCACTGTGAGAACTTTTTGTAAAACCTTGTTCAGCCGTATCAGGAGCACCGGCATAGCTTACAGAAACAATACCTGTTGAACCCGCATTCATTGTTGAGGGAAGCGTGATAATCAATTCTTTTGTCGTAGCATTGTGATTAAAAGCTAACGATTGACTATTCATCATTACCGAACCAACAGTAATTCGATTAGCATAATATTGATTGTTGGTATTGGTAATTCTTCCCAAATCAAAAGTTATGGTTGACATGTTTTCCAAAGCGGTAAAATGTGTAGTAACATTTCCGCTGATGAAATAAACATTCGGGTCAATTGTGAATTCTAATTTTTGGTAGGTAACATCGTAATTAGCAGTATTCGGATTGGCTTCAAACGCCAACAATGCAGAACCTGATTTTAATTCTGCTTCTGCGATAGATTCTAAGTCGTTTATATAGTTTTGGGCTTTCAGTTGACTACATAATAACAATAGAAGAAAAAGTAGGTTTTTTTTCATTTTTTTCGGAAATTAATGACCAAATGTATTAAAATGTATTGATTTTTCATATTTTACGATATTTTTTATGCTTTTTTTAGGTAGTGTTTGATTTTTATTTGGAACTATTTCTTTCCAAAACAATTGTGTACATTTGCCTTCGCAAATATAGAAGAGTTATGTTACAATTGTCTGTTATCCGTGAGAACAAAGAAAAAGTCATTAAAGCCTTGGCAAAAAGAAATCTTGATGCCAATAAATTAGTGGATACCGTTTTAGAGTTAGATGAAAAAAGAAGAGCTACTCAAGTTGAGTTAGACAATGTTTTAGCAGAATCAAATGCGTTGTCGAGAGAAATTGGCGAAATGATGAAATCAGGCGAAAAAGCCAAAGCCGAAATTGTAAAACAAAAAACCGCTCAATTAAAGGAAAAAAGTAAAGATTTGTCTGAGAAATTGGAAGCTTTTACTTCATCACTTTCGGAAGAATTATACAAAATTCCAAATACGCCCGCTGATATTGTTCCGGAAGGAAAAACACCTGAAGATAACATAACTGTTCATCAAGAAGGTGATATTCCGGTTTTGCATGAAGGAGCTTTACCTCATTGGGATTTAGTAAAAAAATACGACATCATCGATTTTGAATTAGGTGTAAAAATCACCGGTGCCGGATTTCCGGTATATAAAGGAAAAGGAGCTAAATTGCAAAGAGCTTTAATTAGCTATTTTTTAGATAAAAATACTGAAGCCGGTTATCAAGAAGTTCAAGTGCCACATTTGGTAAATGAAGCTTCCGGTTTTGGAACAGGTCAATTGCCGGACAAAGAAGGGCAAATGTACCATGTTGGTTTGGATGATTTGTATTTGATTCCAACGGCAGAAGTTCCAGTGACCAATTTATTTAGAGATGTGATTTTAAATGAAAGCGAATTGCCTATTTTATGTACGGGTTATACGCCTTGTTTCCGCAGAGAAGCCGGTTCATATGGTGCTCACGTGCGTGGATTAAACCGTTTACATCAGTTTGATAAAGTAGAAATTGTGCGTATCGAGCATCCTGAAAATTCGTATGCAGCCCTTGACGGAATGGTGGAACACGTGAAAACATTATTGCAAGAGTTAAAATTGCCGTACAGAATTTTGCGTTTATGCGGTGGCGATATGGGATTCACTTCTTCTTTAACCTATGATTTTGAAGTGTTTTCAACTGCTCAAGACCGTTGGTTGGAAATCAGTTCAGTCTCCAATTTTGAAACGTTTCAAGCCAATCGTTTGAAGTTGCGATACAAAGATAAAGAAGGTAAAAATCAATTGGTTCATACGTTAAACGGAAGTTCTTTGGCATTGCCACGTGTTTTAGCCGGAATCATCGAAAACTATCAAACGCCCGAAGGAATAGTAATACCGGAAGTGTTGCGACCATATACCGGATTTGATATGATCAACTAAAAAAGTTAATCTTTATATAATCGATGTACTAATTAGCCAAAAAAAGCTAACTTAGTACATTGTTTTTTACACACCAATGCACAGAATCGTTTTTGTTTTTTTATTTTTCTTTTCAATGGCTGTTGCTCAAAATGAGCAATTGGCTCAGTATTATTATGAACGTGGCGAATTTGAAAAAGCATTAGTTACCTATGAATCCATTCTTAAAACACAACCTGGCAATGGTATTTATTTTGCCAGAATGGTAGATTGTTATCAGCAGTTAAGTCAATTTGACAAAGCAGAAAAAGCTCTTCAAGACCGCTGGAATCAATACAGAATGCCAAATGTTTTGGTCGAAATTGGATATAATTTTCAATTGCAAAAGAATGCCGAAAAAGCATTGGTAAATTACAATTTAGCCATAGAAAAAATAAAAGAAAATCCTTCCAATGTTTACTCAGTTGCGAGTTCATTTGAGAAAAAAGTACTGTTAGATTATGCTTTACAATCCTATGAATTAGCCGTTTCTCTTGATCCTAAACTAAAATTCAATTACCAAATGGCTCAAATTTATGGGCAAATGGGGAAGCAAGATTTGATGATTGAAAAATATTTGCAGGAGATTTATGAAAATCCACAAAACAGTATCATGGTGCAGAATCAGTTTACTCGATTTACGCAAGATGAAGCAGGTTCAGGATTTAATGAATTGTTGCGAAAAGCACTATTGGTAAGGGTTCAAAAAAGTCAGGAAATTTTCTGGAATCAAATGTTGAGCTGGTTTTTTGTTCAACAAAAAGAATATGGAAAAGCTTTTATTCAAGAAAAAGCCATTTATAAAAGAGATCCGGAATCCTTTTCCAATATCATCAATTTAGCAGAATTGGCTATTGAAGAAAACGAAGATGAAATTGCCGGCGAAATTCTTCAGTTTATTCTTGAAAACACACAAGATTTAGATTTGCAAATATTTGCACATGAGCATTTGTTGGAAATTAAATTAGACAAATCTACTTCAAAAGAATATGCAAAAATTGAAGCAGAATTTGATTTTCTTTTGAAAAAATATGGAATAAATCCCTTTTCCATTTCCTTACAACGACTTCAGGCAGAGTTTTATGCCTTTTATTTGAATCAACCGGAAAAAGGAAAAGCGGTTTTACAAAAAGCGATGGAATTGCCTTTAAATCGTTTTCAAACTGCTGAAATAAAAATGCAATTGGCTGATATTTTATTGTTTGAAGAAAAATTCAATCAAGCCTTGTTGTATTATTCTCAGATTGAAGAGGATCTAAAAAATGATGTTTTGGGTCATGAAGCAAGTTTGAAAGCAGCCAAAACCAGTTATTATAAACAAGATTTTGATTGGGCTTTAACACAGTTAAAAGTCTTAAAATCAGCTTCAACACAATTGATTGCGAATGATGCGATGGAATTATTTCTGTTGATTAATGATAATAAAGTGGCTGATTCAAAGGCAATTGCGTTAAAAAAATTCTCAAAAGGAGATTTTCTTTTGTATAAACACAAGTATCAAGAAGCATTGACTCAATTCAAACTCATTTTGAAAGAACACAAAGGTGAAGAAATTGAGGATGAAACGATAGTAAGAATTGGACAATCCTACGAAGAATTACAAGATTATAATCAAGCGATTGCGTTCTATCACCAAATCATAGACAATCATCCCGAAAGCATTTACCGTGATGAAGCATTATTTTTCTCGGCAGAAATCTATAACAAAAAATTGAATCAACCCGAAAAAGCAAAACCATTATACGAAGCTGTTCTTTTTAACCATCAAGACAGCATTCATTTTGTCGAAGCCCGAAAAAATTTCCGATTACTTCGTGGCGATTCTAATTTATAATAATTTAAATCCTTTTTCTGATTATTAATTAGATTTGGAACACATGTAACATGATTTTATACAACGTAACCATCAATATTGACCAAAGTGTTCACGACAAGTGGATGCGTTGGATGCAAACCAAACACATCAATGATGTTTTAGCAACAGGTAAATTCATCTCGGCTAGAATGATAAAAGTTTTGGTAGAAGAAGAAGGCAGTATGACCTATTCTATACAATACACCGCGGAAAGCAAAGAAATGCTAGACCGCTATTATGAAGAAGACGCACCGCGATTACGCCAAGAAGGACTATCTCTTTTTGGAGATAAAATGTTGGCATTCAGAACAGAATTATTGGTAATTAGCGAGTTTTTTCCACAATCTGCCATGCAATAACCTTAGCCACTCAGAACCTTAGTCCCTCAGAACCTCAGAACCTCGGTCCCTTAGAACCTTAGCCAAAATGGAAAAAGTAAAAGCAAAAAAACACCTCGGGCAACATTTTCTAAACGATGAAAATATTGCACAGAAAATAGCCGATTCGCTAACGTTAAAGGGTTACCAAACGGTTTTAGAGATTGGACCCGGAATGGGCGTTTTGACCAAATATTTGTTAGAAAAACCCATTTCTACCTATGTGATTGAAATCGACACAGAATCGGTAGATTATCTCAACAAGCATTATCCAAAGTTGGAAGGAAAAATCATTTCCAAAGATTTTTTAAAATACAATTTAAGTGAAGTGTTTGGTCAAGAGTCATTGGCTATAATTGGTAATTTTCCTTATAATATTTCTTCTCAAATCGTATTTAAAACCTTGGAACTTCGTGATAGAATCCCTGAATTTTCCGGTATGTTTCAAAAAGAAGTTGCTGAACGCATTTGTGAAAAAAAAGGGTCTAAAACGTATGGAATTTTATCGGTTTTAACCCAAGCTTTTTATGAAGCGGAATACCTTTTTACCGTTTCCGAAAATGTGTTTACGCCACCACCAAAAGTAAAATCGGGAGTGTTGCGGTTAATTCGCAAAGAAAATTTCAAACTGCCTTGTGATGAAAAATTGTTTTTTACGGTGGTAAAAACGGCTTTCAATCAAAGAAGAAAAACACTTCGTAACAGTTTAAAAACATACCAATTGTCGGATAATTTAAAAGAAGATAGTATCTTTGACCTCAGACCGGAACAACTTTCGGTAGAACAATTTATAGAACTCACGCAAAAAATAACCGCCGATGGAGTTTAAAATCAGCAGAGAATTTCTATCTCAAATTGAGCAATTAATTAAAGAGAACAAAGAAAAGGAAGTTCATGACTTGCTTCATGAAATTCACTATGCTGATATTGCCGAAATCATGGAAGAACTCGATGAGTTTGAGGCGATTTATATTTTCAACACCTTAGATTCTGAAAAAACCTCTGAAATTCTTTTGGAATTAGATGAAGAGGTGCGTGAAAAAATCCTGCGAAAGCTTACCCCAAAAGAAATTGCCGAAGAGCTTGACGAACTTTCCACCGATGATGCGGCCGACATTATTGCCGAACTTCCGCAAGAGAAAAAAGAACAAGTAATTTCGGAATTAGAAGACGTTGAACACGCCAAAGACATTGTGGATTTGTTGCGGTATGACGAAGATACGGCCGGAGGTTTGATGGGAAAAGAATTGGTAAAAGTTAATGAAAATTGGAACGTGCTCACCTGCGTGAAAGAAATGCGAATTCAAGCTGAAAATGTTTCACGCGTACATTCCATTTATGTGGTGGACGATGAAAATCGATTAAAAGGAAGATTGTCTTTAAAAGATTTATTGACTACTTCAACCAAAACTCCTATAAGTCAAGTTTACATTCCAAAAGTAGATTTTGTTCGAGTGGACACCAAAGATGTTGAGGTGGCTCGTATCATGCAAAAATACGACTTAGAAGCCATTCCCGTAGTTGATGAATTAGGGCGTTTGGTGGGTCGCATTACCATTGACGATATTATTGACGTAATCAAAGACGAAGCCGATAAAGATTATCAGTTAGCTGCCGGTATCTCGCAAGACGTTGAGGCAGATGATAGCATACTCGAACTCACTAAAGCACGTTTGCCTTGGTTGGTTTTGGCACTTTTTGGTGGATTTATCGCTGTAAAAGTTTCCGGACAATTTGAAGGAGCGATGGAAGAATATGGTGTTTTATTCTTTTTTACGCCGCTTATTGCTGCAATGGCGGGGAATGTTGGTGTTCAATCATCAGCCATTATTGTGCAAGGTTTAGCCAACAATACATTGAGTGGCACCATTTGGCAACGATTATTTAAAGAAATGAAACTAAGTTTGTTCAATGGATTGATTCTAGCTATCATTCTACTTTTAGGCAGTCATTTTTTATTGGGTGTGGAATATATCATCGGAATTACAGTAGCAATTGCCTTAATCAGTGTGATTGTGATTGCTTCACTCATTGGTACGTTTGTGCCCATTACACTCAACAAATACGGGGTTGATCCCGCACTTGCTACCGGACCATTTATTACCACCAGCAACGATATCTTCGGGATTTTAATCTATTTTTCTATTGCGAAAGTAATTTTAGGGTTTTAATTTTTTTTATTAGGGTTAAAAAAATCTCATTAAAATTATTTTTTTAATATTTTTTGACTAAATTTGTCAAAACAAAATTTGTCTAATGGAAACATTTGGAGATATAATAAAAGCTGAAAGAGAAAGCCGAGGATTAATTTTAAGACAGGTAGCTGCTGCTCTTGATTTTGATCAGGCAATTGTTAGTAAATTTGAAAGAGGAGATCGAAAGCCATCAAAAGAGCAAGTAGAAAAATTTGCTGAATATTACAATCTTGATAAAAACAGATTAATTACTAGTTGGTTAAGTGATCAAATAGCGAATACAATATACTATGAAGAAAATATTGAAGAATTATTAAAAGTAGCCGAAGAAAAAGCAATTTACCTTAAAACAGTTCAAAATGGAAAATAAAATAAAAGTTGTAGAATTGTTTGCAGGAGTTGGAGGTTTTAGACTTGGTTTGGAAGGTTGGAACGGAAAATCATCATCTTCAAATTATAATGAAAACCTAGAAAGTCCTTATCAAGTTGTTTGGAGCAATCAATGGGAACCGTCAACTAAGATTCAACATGCTTCGGCTGTTTATGAAAATCGTTTTGGAATGGATAATCATTCTAATAAAGATATTGCAAGTGTTGAAATTTCTGAAATTCCTGACCATGATTTGTTGGTAGGAGGATTTCCATGCCAAGATTATTCTGTCGCAACTACTCTAAAGAATTCAAAAGGATTGATTGGTAAAAAAGGTGTGTTATGGTGGTCAATCCATAAAATTATTTCTGAAAAAGAGAATAAACCAAAATATTTGTTTCTAGAAAATGTTGATCGACTTTTAATTTCACCCTCTGGTCAACGAGGAAGAGATTTTGCAATAATCCTTCAAAGTTTAAATGAATTGGGATATGCGGTTGAATGGAGAGTTATCAATGCCGCAGATTACGGAATGCCTCAAAGACGTAGAAGAATTTTTATTTTGGCTTATTTAAATACAACGGAAATCTTTGAAAGTATAAAAAACAATTCACCAATTGAATGGATTTTAGAAGAAGGTACTTTAGCAAATTCATTTCCGGCATCTACAGAAAACTCTTTATTTCCAAAAGAATTTAATTTAAAAGGCGATATTGTTTCAATTTCTGAAAACTTCAATAAGGATGGGAAAACTGGTATTTTTGAAAATTCAGGTTTGATGATTAATGGAACTGTAACAACCATCAAAACACAACCAAATTATGAAGGAAGTTTCACAATTCTTAAAGATTTGATTCAGAATGGTGAAGTAACAGAAGACTTTTATATTAGCGATGAAGAATTAGACAAATGGAAATATTTAAAAGGACCTAAAAAAGAAATGCGAAAAAATGCAGATGGTTTTGAGTATCACTACAGTGAAGGCGGAATGATTTTTCCCGATCCATTAGATAAACCATCCCGAACAATTATTACAGGTGAAGGTGGAAAATCTGCATCAAGATTTAAACACGTTATTCAAACATCGAAAGGTTTTAGAAGATTATCTCCAGTTGAATTAGAACGATTAAATATGTTTCCTGACGACCACACAAAATTAAACGGTATTTCAGATACTAAACGAGCATTTTTTATGGGAAATGCTTTGGTAGTTGGAGTTATAGAGAAAATTGGAATTGCATTAACAGAAAAAATAAAGAATGAAGTTACCGTATAACCCAAAAGATAAAAACTCTGTAATTGAGTATGCGAAAAAGTTAAAGGGTAAATCCTTACGTCAAGTTTGTAATACAAATATTTTAGAGCATTCTTATTCTGGAAAAGGTAATTTTGGACAAGTTTTAGAAAAATTTTATTTTGGTTACGAACCCAATTCAACGGCAGAAGCAGATTTTGCTCAAATTGGAATGGAGTTGAAATCTTCACCATTAAAAAAATTAAAAAACAATGAATTTCGCTCAAAAGAGCGATTAGTTTTAAATATCATAAATTATTTAAATGTTGTAAACCAAAATTTTGAAAACAGTGATTTCATTAAAAAGAATTCCAGTATCCTTCTTATTTTTTATTTGCATCAAGTAGGTTATGATATTTTAGATTTTATCATTAAGTTAGTTGACGAATGGAGTTTTCCATCAACAGATTTAGAGATAATCAAGAAAGATTGGGAAACCATCACAAAGAAAATTGCAGATGGAAAAGCACATGAACTTTCGGAAGGCGACACCTATTACTTAGGTGCTTGTACAAAAGGGGCAAATGCATTATCAGTAAGAAAACAACCATTTTCTGACATTCCAGCAAAACAAAGGGCTTATTCTTTTAAACAAGGTTATGTAAATCATATCATTGCCTCAATAGCAAATGAACCAACTGAAATTTATGGCAAGTTAATTCCATCAGTCGCAGTAGCAAAAAAACAAACAATTGAAGAAATTGTAATTTCAAAATTCAAACCTTATTATGGTAAATCAGAAGAAGAGATTCTTACAATATTAGATTTAAAATTAAATAAAAAAGCTAAAAGTTTTTATGCCAATTTAACAAAAGCCATACTTGGAATCTCACTTGAAAAAGAAATAGAAGAATTTGAAAAAGCAGAAATTAAAGTGAAAACAGTACGTTTAAAAGAAAATAATTTACCAAAAGAAGATATTTCATTTCCAACATTCAAATATGATGAAATTGTAAATGAAGATTGGGAAAATTCAGAATTTAAAAACATTTTAGAACATAAATTTCTTTTTGTTTTCTTTCAATTTGAAAATGAAAAATTGGTTTTAAGAAAAGTGAAGTTTTGGAATATGCCATATTCTGATTTACTCGAAGTAGAAAAAGTTTGGGCGAAAACTCAACAAGTAATTATTAACGGTAAAATAGTTAGAGGTTTTAAAACTAACAAAAATGGAAAAGTAACACGTGAAACTAACTTTCCTGATAAAGAATTTAGTAAAGTTTCACATGTTCGTCCACATGCTTTAAATTCAGCAGATACTTATCCATTACCAAAGCAAGATAAATTTACTAAACTAAATGAATATACAAAGCATTGTTTTTGGCTTAACAATTCATATGTAAGAGATGAAATCTATTTAAAATAATTTCAAGTGAACACCAACCTCATCAAAATCCTCCATCTCGATTCCAATCACCCACTTTTATGGGAGCAATTGGAAGCATTAGGTTTTGAAAACTATCAAGATTTTACTTCCTCCAAAGATGAAGTTGAAGCAAAAATTCAGGAGTATCAAGGAATCGTCATTCGCAGTCGCTTTAAAATTGACAAAACATTTTTAGACAAAGCCACCAACTTACAATTTATCGCTAGAGTAGGAGCCGGGCTGGAAAGTATCGATGGTGACTATGCCAATTCTAAAAATATTCACCTGATCGCAGCTCCAGAAGGCAACAGGAATGCAGTAGGCGAACATGCTCTTGGTATGTTGCTTTCGCTAATGAATAAATTAAACCAAGCTAATCAATCCGTGAAAAACGGATATTGGATTCGTGAAGGTCATCGTGGCTATGAATTGGAAGGAAAAACCGTCGGCATCATCGGTTATGGCAACATGGGAAAATCATTTGCAAAAAAATTAAGTGGATTTGATGTTGAGGTCTTGTGTTATGATATTCTTCCCAATGTAGGCGACCAAAATGCAAAACAAGTTGCATTAGAAGAACTACAACAAAAGGCAGATGTGCTTTCGCTTCACACACCCTGGACACCGGAAACCGATAAAATGGTGAACGAACAATTTATCAATGCGTTTGCCAAACCGTTTTGGTTCATTAATACCGCCAGAGGAAAATCAGTGGTGACGAAAGATTTAGTCAAAGCTCTTCATTCCGGAAAAATTTTAGGAGCCGGATTAGATGTGTTGGAATATGAAAAACTCTCTTTTGAAAAATTATTTGAAGGCGACAAACCGGAAGCTTTTACTTATTTATTAGCTACTGATAATGTTTTGCTTTCCCCACACATAGCCGGATGGACGTTTGAAAGCCATCAAAAATTGGCTCAAGTAATTGTTGATAAAATCAAACATTTTTATTTCCCAAATGAGGAATCGACAGAATTAAATCGTGTTACCGGAATTGGAGGCTTCTTTTTCAAAGCAAACGATGCTAAAAAATTAGTGGAATGGTATGGTAAACATTTAGGACTGAAAACGGACCAATATGGTTCAACTTTTTGGTGGAAAGACAACAATGGCAATGATTGTTCTACGCAATGGTCGCCTTTTTCAGAAGATACAACCTATTTTTCTCCATCCGAAAAACAATTCATGCAAAATTTCAGAGTGGAAAATTTAGAAGCACTTTTGGAAAATTTAAAGCAAGAAGGCGTGACGATAGTTGGCGAAATAGAAACCTATGATTACGGAAAATTTGGTTGGATTTTAGATCCGGAAGGAAATAAAATTGAACTTTGGGAACCAATTGATAAAGCATTTCAATAATTTTTTTTATTTTTATTTCCTAATCGATTAATCAACACTAAAATATGGAAACAACTCGACCAAAAGAAGAATGGAATAATCCAAGCCAAAATCAACCAAAACCTGAAAACAAGAAGATTGTTGCCGGAGTTTTAGCCATTTTAATTGGCGGTATTGGTATTCATAAATTTATATTAGGCTATACTAAAGAGGGAATTATTCAAATTATATTGTCAGTAGTTACTTGCGGAATAGCCGGTATTGTTCCTTTTATTGAGGGCATTATATATTTAACCAAATCTGACGAGGATTTTTATCAAACCTATCAAGTCAATAAAAAACCATGGTTTTAATAAAGAAAGAGGGAGCTAAAAACAACTCCCTCTTTTATTTATTCATTCCCAATCTCCTTAATCTCATCAACTTTATTCCACTGATATTCAGCAGAACCAAATCCTAGAATCGGATAGAAAATGATAGGTAACAATATTAATCCCACCGTAAATCCTGTAGATTTTCCAAATGATTTTGACAATTCATTCATTGCTACAATCAAAAAATAAATGTTTACCAATGGAATCAGAAACATAAAAATCCACCAAACTGGTTTTTTGATGATTTCTAATAAAACGATGGTGCTGTAAATTGGAATCAAACAAGCCCATCCCGGTTTACCGGCTTTTGAAAAAATTTTCCATTGTGAAGCAATTAAAACTACAATTACTCCAATGTAAAAAAGCAATAATACAATTAACATTGCGGCCATAAAATATAAAGTTTTGGTTAGTACAAATTATTATCCTTTGTCTTTCTTTTCCAGTTCCGCCTGAAACTCTTCCATAACAGGTTTTACTGTACTTTCAGGTAAATCGGCTATTCGAATATACATCAGCCCATCTACTGCATTATTAAACAATGGATCAACATTAAAGGCAACCACGCGAGCGTTTTGCTTAATGTATTTTTTAATTAAAACAGGTAAACGCAAATTACCCGGTTCTACTTCATCTATGATTTTATCAAATTTATTTAAATCGGCTTCCGTTTCATTGAATACAAAGTCTTTATCGGCATCTTTCAGTTTTACTTTGTATTCTTTTTTCGGATGAATGTATTGTGCTACATACGGGTCATAATAATGCGATTTCATAAACTCAATCATCAGCGATTTAGAAAAATCGGAAAATTGATTACTGATACTTACACCACCAATCAAGTATTTATGTTCCGGATAACGAAGTGTGGTGTGCACAATTCCTTTCCATAATAAAAATAATGGCATTGGTTTTTGTTGGTATTCTTCTATTATAAAAGCCCGACCCATTTCAATGGATTTGCTCATCATATCATATAATTCCGGTTCAAATCGAAATAATTCATGCAGATAAAAACCATCAATACCGTATTTTGTATAAATAGAAGAGCCTAATCCCATTCGGTAGGCACCGGCAATCATTTGTGCATCGTCATCCCACAAAAACATATGGTGATAATACTTGTCATATTGATCTAAATCTAATGATTCATTGGTTCCTTCACCAATGGCTCTAAACGTAATTTCACGTAAGCGACCAATTTCATGTAAGATATTCGGAATTTTATCAGCAGTTACTAAGTAAACCTGATAATTTTTACTTTGCAATAAACGACAATCACTGTTTTCTTTCAACACAGCCATTTCTTCTAAAATTTTGTCGTGATTGGCCGGTTTGGCAATTTCTTTTGGGCTTTTAGTAAATTTTAAATTTGGAGCAGCTAATAATTTATTTCCTTTTTCAAAAGCATTGGCTAACATATATGTTTTTTTGCGAAGAAAATCAGAATATGACTCAATGCTTTCATATTCATTTTGTTCAGCAACAGAAATAGGTTTTCCAATGCGAACTTTGATTACTCTTTTTTTCTGAGTCAACAATTCCGAAGGCAATTTGGCTGTTCGTAGCGTATCGTTTATTTTGGATAAAAAGTAAAATAACCGACTGTTTTTCGCGTGAAAATAAATGGGAACCACCGGAACTTGAGCTTTTCTTATCACTTTGATGGCTCCTTCTTCCCAAGGTTTATCCACCACTAAAACCCCATCTTTATAGGTGGAAACTTCTCCGGCCGGAAACATTCCCAATGGTTTTCCATCGCTTAAATGACGTAAAGTTTCTTTGATGCCAATCACACTCGATTTGGCATCTTTATGATTCTCAAACGGATTTACCGGCATGATATACGGTTTCATCGGTTCGATTCGATGCAATAAAAAGTTGGCAATAATTTTGAAGTTAGGCTCGCGTTCCAACATTAATTTCAACAACAAAATTCCGTCAATTCCACCTAGCGGATGATTGGAAACAGTGATATAAGGGCCTTCTTTTGGTAGCCGTTTTAAATCTTCTTCAGGTATTTCAAACTTAATTTGAAATTCATCTAAAATGGCATTTAAAAAGGGTACTTCAGATAAGTGCTTGTTGCGGTTGTATATTTTATTTAAGGTAGAAATTTTCAATGTTTTCATTAGCAACCAACCAATGCCGGTACCAATGAAGCCGTATTTGTCAACATTTATTGCTTTAGCAACTTCTTTTGCAGAAACTAAACCCATTCGTGATTTTTGTTTGTATGGTTTTGGTCAAAGTAACAAATATAGTAATTCTGACGGTATCAACTTCATAAAAATCGAATAAAAAAGGTAAGTTGTTAAACATTTATTATAATATCTAAATGGGGTTTTGATACTCAAGGTTTTTAACTATTTTTGAAAAAGTATAAACCAAAATCATTCAATGAAGATTATTTCCTATAATGTGAACGGAATTCGGGCCGCTATAACCAAAGGTTTTTTAGACTGGCTTCAACAAGCAAATCCGGATGTCATTTGTTTACAAGAAATCAAAGCTACAGAGGATCAAATTCCTACTGAAGCTATTGCAGCAGCAGGCTATCCTTATCAATATTACTTTTCTGCTCAAAAAAAAGGATATAGTGGCGTAGCTATTCTGTCTAAAATTCAACCCAAAAATGTTGTTTTCGGTACCGGAATTGAATCAATGGATGTTGAAGGTCGAAATGTGAGAGCCGATTTTGATGATTTTTCGGTGATGAGTTTATATCTTCCATCCGGAACAAACATTGAACGATTAGACCATAAATTCAAATATATGGACGATTTTCAGCAGTATATTAATACGTTGAAAGTTGAAATTCCAAACTTAATTATTGGTGGCGATTATAACATTTGTCATGAAGCCATCGATATTCATGACCCTATCAGAAATGCAACCGTTTCCGGATTTTTACCTGAAGAACGACGTTGGTTAGATGGTTTTATGAAAAGCGGATTCATTGATAGTTTCCGTCATTTTAATAAAGAACCCCATCAATATTCGTGGTGGAGTTATCGTGCCAATGCCCGAAACAATAACAAAGGATGGCGAATTGATTATCATTTGGTGAGTGAACCCCTCCGAAACCGATTAAAAAGAGCAGTCATTCTTCCGGAAGCGAAACATTCTGACCATTGCCCAATTGTAGTAGAAATTGACTAAAAATAAACCTCAAATAACAAACAAAATGATTAAAAAAGTTTCTTTAATAGTATTGGTGGCGGCATTATCCACTTCATGCGTTTCAAAAAAAGTATATAATGAATTAGAAAGCAAATATGCAGCTTTAAAAAAACAACAACGCGAGTTATCAGATGAAAATCACGGACTTGAAAAAGCTAAAAATCAATTAGAAAACGACTTGAAGAAAAACCAAGATGAATTAGCCAAAATCAAAGCCGAACGCGATAAATTAAAAACAGATTATGATGCTGCGGCCAATAATTTAAAAACATTACAAACTTCGTATGCCGCGTTAGAAAAAAATTCTGATGAAGCTTTGCAAGCTAATATGAAGAAAAACAGAGAGTTATTAGCTCAGCTTGACGCAAAAGAGAAAGCATTGGCAGCCGAACAAGATCGATTGAACAAATTACAAGCTGATTTAAAAGACCGTTCGCAACGTGTAGATGAATTAGAAGGTTTGATTGCAGCAAAAGAAGCCAATATGCGAAAATTGAAAGAAACACTTTCAAAAGCGTTGGGCGGATTTGAAGGAAAAGGACTTACGGTGGAGCAAAAAAACGGAAAAGTGTATGTTTCCATGGAAAATAAATTACTCTTCCAAACCGGTAGCTGGGCTGTTGGTTCAGAAGGTAGAAAAGCCGTTGTTGAGGTGGGAAAAGTATTAGCTCAAAACCCGGATATTTCTGTATTAATTGAAGGACATACCGATAATGACAAAATCACAGGAACATTAGGTGGCGGAATCGAAAACAACTGGGATTTATCTACTAAAAGAGCAACTGCCATTGTGAATATTTTAGCAGAAAATAAAGGTGTTTTAAAAGAAAATCTTACTGCTGCCGGACGTGGAGAATTTGCTCCACTTATGACAAATGATTCTCCGGAAGGCAAAGCTAAAAATCGTAGAATCGAAATTATTTTGACACCGAAATTAGATGAGATTTCTAAAATGTTGAATGAATTATAAAATAGGTTCTGAGTCGCTAAGGTGCTAAGTTACTAAGATTTTGATCTTACCTCAGCACCTCAGCACCTTAGTACCTCAGTCCCTCAGTCCCTCAAAATGAAATATACAACCCTTTCCCACACCAACATAAAAATCAGTACAATCTGTTTGGGAACCATGACTTTTGGTGAACAAAATACCGAAAGTGAAGCCCATGAACAATTGGATTATGCCGTTTCTCGTGGTATAAATTTCATTGATACGGCAGAAATGTACCCGATTGCTGCCCGAAAAGAAACCTTGGGAAGTACCGAACGATTTATCGGAAGTTGGTTAAAAAACAGAGGAAAACGTGATGATTTAGTAATCGCCACAAAAATTGCTGGACCCAATCGCGGAATGGAGTATATTCGTCAACCGCTTGATTTTTCTGCCAAAAGTATCAAAGAAGCGGTTGATTTAAGTTTGAAAAACCTGCAAACTGATTACATCGATTTGTACCAAATGCATTGGCCGGAACGCGTAATGAATATGTTTGGAAAACGCGGTTTAACCGAAATTGATACCAATTGGAAAGAAAACATTGCTGAAGTTTTATCTGTTTATAATGAGTTAATTAAATCTGGAAAGATTCGCCATATTGGCGTTTCTAACGAAGCTCCATGGGCTGTGATGAAGTTCATCAGCGAAAGCGAAAAGCATAATCTACCTCGAATTGCTACGATTCAAAATCCGTATTCGTTGTTAAATCGACTTTTTGAAGTGGGTTTAACGGAAGTTTGTATGCGAGAAAATATTGGTTTAATGGCGTATTCTCCACTTGGTTTTGGCATTTTATCAGGTAAACATTTAAATGGAGCCCAACCCAATTCTCGCATAAGATTGTTTCCGCAATTTACACGATATACCTCTGAAAATGCAACCAAAGCCACAAAATTATATCAAGAATTAGCCCATAGTCACGGATTGACTTTAACGCAAATGGCATTGGCTTTTGTACAACATCAACAATTTGTGATGAGCACGATTATTGGAGCAACTTCTTTACAACAGTTGAAAGAAAACATCGACTCACATGAAATTGTACTTTCAGAAGAAATTTTAAAAGAAATAGAAAAAATCCACGAAATGATACCGAATCCGGCACCATAAGTTGGTTATCAGTCAGTTAACTGTTAAAAGTCGCAGAATACACTGCATTCTAGTCCTTCAGACGAAGGAGGAATCTCAATCGCAGTTTTCACAAAATATTGTAGAAAGCTGTCAAATCTGTGTAAATCTGCGTTTTGCAAAGCAAATCCGTCCCGATAGCTATCGGAATCAGCGTTCCATTTTCGGGAGATTATTTTACCATCAACTTACTCGTAAACGTATTTCCGTTTGCTTCTTCTACAGAAACAACATACAATCCCGGCGACAATTGACCAATAGAAATCTCAGTTGATTCTGCTGAGTTCATGTTTTGATGCATTACTTTTTTACCCATCATATCAAAAACACTCAATTGAGTCAAATTCAAAAGCGAAGTATTTTGAAGTGTAACGCTATGCTGTGCCGGATTAGGATACAAGCTTAGCCCGTTTCGTTGAAAATCTTCGGTACCTAAACTCGTATCAATAATTTTAGAAATGGTTCCATTAGAAATTCCGGCAACATATAATTCTCCATTGATATCCTCACCAAACGAAACAAAATTACCGGTAAAAAGGCTTGACCACGTTATAGTTCCTCCGCTATTTTCTACCCATCCAATTCGATTTGAACAATAGTCAGAAAAAAAATATTTTCCTACCATGTTAGGATAGGTTGAACCTCTGTAAACATAACCACCTGTAATTGAGCAATAACCGTTACCGAGTGCGTAATTTGCTACTGGCATAAAATAATTAGAGACACTTTGACAACCATTTGTATTATAAGGAATGTTAGCTTCATAACATCGCCAACCATAGTTTAGACCGGCAGTAAGAGGTGTGGATACTTTGTTGATTTCTTCACGAGCATCTTGACCCACATCGGCAATCCATAAATCACCGGTTTGTTTGTCAAATGAAAATTTCCATGGATTACGCATGCCAACTCCCCAAATTTCATCTGCACCTGGAGTTGCTCCTGCATATGGATTTCCTGCCGGAATAGTGTAAGGAGAACCACTATCTACATCAATACGAAGCATTTTTCCTAATAACGAATTGATGTTTTGACCATAATTACTAGGGTCACCAAAACTACCGCCATCACCCATACCTATATATAAATACCCATCCGGACCAAAAACCAACGAACCACCATTGTGATTGCTAAATGGCTGACTTACGGTCAACAAGACCTGTCCGCTGTTAGCATCTGCTACATCTGGGTTGGCACTTACGTTATACCTTGCAATTACCGTAGCTCCATCACTAGCACGAGTGTAATTCACATAAAAATAACCATTTGTGGCATAATTGGGGTGAAAAGCTAAACCAAGCAAGCCTCTTTCGCCCCCGGAAACAATAGTTGAAGAAGTCAAAGTTAAAAAGTTAGTGGCATTAATAGTGCCGTTTGCATTTAAAATACGAATCGCACCGCCACGTTGCACGACAAACAAACGAGAATCACCGGCATTAACAATCGCTACCGGACTCGAAAAACCCGTAGCAAACGTTTGTAAACCGATGGTTTGTGCAAAAGAAATGGTGGTTAGCAAAACAACACAAAATTGTAAAAGTCTTTTCATAGCATTTTTAGTTTTTGGAAAGGTAAAAATAGTAAAAAATTATAAATTCTTTCATTTTAGTAAGTTACAAAAAAAACCGCCCCAAATCACTTCGAGACGGTTCAACCACAATCCAACTAAAATTAGTTCACTACAACATAACCTTTTGTTTTGGCAACACTATGAATAGAGGTTGTTATGGCATTACCCAAATCGTCTTGCGACTTGGTTTTTTTTGATTCGGTATCAATATAAGCTTGGCGTTTTTTAGAAAGTTCATCCATTTCTTTTTGAATGGTTTCGCGTTCTTTGGTTTTTTGGGTTACAATCGTTTTAATTTCCTCTTTCGATTTGTTCTTTAGTTCCGCCGGAAGTTCTTCTACTTTCAAATTGTCTAAAGCTTTGCTATCTTTCTTAGCTTTATCCACCAAATCCCAACTTTCATTTTTATACACGGCTTTTGATTTGCTCACCGCTCTTTCGGCATAATTGGCTCCCGAAATGGATTGAGCATTGGCATCTTGCACTTCCTGAGCCATTTTTTTCTCAGCTCCTTTAGCACCATAACCAATATACGTTTTGTTCAATCGCACGTTGCATTGCGAAATCTGGTCGTCATACGGCGTCACGATATACCGTACTTTGGCATTAGAATCGATGTTGAAATATTTTCCTTGTCCCACATCGGCACCGTCTTTCCACAAACCACGAATACCTTCTTCGGCACTGCCACAATAAATTGTGTTGATATAAATGCCTTTTTTCAACGCATCGGCAATCGCTTCTTTGTAGTTGACGGTACCTTGAGTAAAAGGCTCATTTCCGGCAATATAAATGAGTTTCATGTTTTTCAAGCCGTCTTTCCAGGTCAGTTTTTGCGACGCATCTTGAATCACCGCTCCGCAGTATTCGCTACCGCCATTGGTTCGCAAAGCGAAAAGTTTTTCCGAAATTAAATCTAAGTCATTGGTCAATGGGGTTACTTGTCTAATAAAATTGGAAGCACTGCTCAATCCATCGTTGCCGTATTCATACAACGCAATTTCAATATCAGGCGTTTTTCCTTCGTATTTCAAGGTCGTTAAGGTGTTTACAATGTTCCACAAACGGGATTTGGCTTGTTCAATCAATCCATCCATGCTGTTGGACGTGTCTAGCAATAAAGCCACTTGAATGGTTCCTTCGGTAGTGGTTTCTTCTGGTTGTTGACTGTTTTTTCCACTTGTATGCTCTGCAAGAGTAGCGGTATTTATTTTCTTTTCGCAGCTAAACATCACCATTGAAGTGAGTAAAGCAAAGGTTAAAACTAAATTTTTCATACGATTGTGTTTTTAAATTGTTGAAATTATTTTTGAAGGTTTTTAATGTCATTTTCTATCGAAAGTATCATCAAGCAAGTTGCTGTGCAAAACGACGGACTCGTAATGCAGTGGTGACCGTTCCAACTTCCGTCTGCATTTTGAATTTGCATCATGCGGCCACCGATGTTGTCGTACCATTTTTTCCAATCATCATCGTGATTCACTACCATTGATTCGCCGGTTTGAAGGAAGCTCAAGAATTCTTCGCCACCATTGTTGCCAAAACCATTCAATACATCTTCTCGCATCGCGGTTACTTTGGCAGATTGATAGACTTTGGTTGCCACGTCATACGATTTTGCTTTTTCTTTAGAATAGCCTAAACGCTCTAAATTTTCTTCATTCAAAACCGCATTGCGTTCAATTTTGCCTTCGGATTTTGCTTTTTTAAAGAGTTGCTCGGCTTCTTTGGCTTCTTCGGCACTGTTTCTAACCGAACTGCTCACGGCATACAACATAATTCCCGCACCATCTTCGGTTTTTGCCGATTGACTTTCCGGATTATAATTGCTTTTTTGGTATTCTCTTGCTTTTTGAATTTTGTCTTTATTCACTTTAATGCCATCATTTTTAGACGCCATTTCTAAACTGGAATTCGCAAAAGAGGATTGCAAAACCCCAGCCCATCCTGAATTTTCCACTTTGCCGGAATCACCCATCGATTTTTCAATTTTATCCACACAAACCTGAATTCCTTCTTGCACTCTTTTTTTCATGGTAGCATCGTTTAAAGTAGGAAGCAATTGGTTGAAAAATTGCAACGTCAAAATTGCATCAATGTGTTGTCCTAATTTTCCTTGAATTTGTGTGCCCCGAATTTGTGTGATGTAAGGAGAATTTTGGTTCTTTTCGATTTCATTCAACAGAAATAAAACAGATTTTTTAAGGGTTTCTTTGTGTTGTCCTTTTTCCATTGAATGACCGCAACGGTACAAAGCCATTGCCGACATGGCTGTGGTTGCCGGATCGGAAGCAACAGCATGCGGATTTCTTTCAGATTGATTGTTGCGAGAACCTGCTCCCCAGCCACCATCGGCATTTTGAGCTTGAATGAGCCATTCTTCCCCTTTGGAAATGGTTTCGATGAATTTAGCGTTTGTTTTTACGGTAGATGAACCTTCAATGGATTGTTCGCCCATCAAAGACATAAAGACACAAGGTTGTTCTTCGTCTTTAATAATTTGATTTTGAGCAATTTCTTTTGTTGATTCTGAATTATTTTCCAACACATAAATAAACGGAATACAACTCACTAAAGCGGACATTCCTAGCATGATTTTTGTTTTCATATTGATAGTTTTTGATTAATATTTTTGATAAAATTACCAAGATGAACAACCCAACTTTGAGCGACTTGGTGAAAACCATTTCTGACTTGGTGAAATCGTTTTTTAAACCCAAATTAATTTTCGTACTTTACACTATAATATAAATGAGATGGTTATCCGATTTAAAATAGTACTACTGGCGATGTTTTTTCCTTTGGTAATGATGGCTCAAGACAGCATCAAAACCAAAGTGAGCAAATCTTCTGTGAACAAAAAAGCCAAGGAAGTGGAGCAAACATTGTCTAAAAGTAATCCTGAGAGCACGGCAGATAAATATGTAGAACTGGCGAATGAGTTAGATAAAAAAGGTGATTACGCTAAAGCGGAAGACTATCTGAAAAGAGCATTGCCGATTTATCAAAAACAAAAAAATAAAGATAAAATAGCGAGTACAACACGTTCGATTGCTCAAATGCAAGAGAAGCAGAACAAAGTTGATGATGCTATTAAGAATTATCAATCAGCAAGTGAAGAGGCCGTAAATGTTGGTTATTCGAGGGTAAATTCAAATGATGCGAGTCGATTGCAAAACACAAGTCCGAAAGCACAAGCCGAATATTTGGATTCCAACATCAAAATTTTGGAGAAAGATGGTAAAAAGGAAGAAGCTGCCGAAGTGTATAAACAAAAAGCGGTAGTTGATTTAAAATCGGATAAAAAAGAAATGGCGATTGAAAATTATGAAAAAGCCATTGCTGTTTCGAAAGATAAACCGGAAGAAGTGTTGAAATTAAAAAGTGAGATTTCAAAAGTCTATGCTTCGGAAAACAACTTGGATAAAGCGATTGAAATTACCAAAAACACCATTTCGGAAGCGGAAAAAATCGGAAGTGTTTCGCAACAAATTGAACAACAGCAAACGTTGGCCGATTTGTATTTTAAAAATGAAAACCAAGACGATGCAATTGTTTTGTTGGAAGAAACGTATAATTTGGCTTTAAAAAACGGACGCACTTTTGATGCAAAGAAAGCGATGCTGGCTCTTTCAGATTATTATCGAGAAAAAGGAAATCAAGCAAAAGCGATTGAGTTGTATGATAAATTTCTGAATGATTTTGATCGAATGATTCAAGCGGACAGTTCGTTGGTGGATGCAAAGATTTTTCAAGTTACGGAAGAAAAAATTAAGCAGTTGGAGAAAGAACGTGCGTTGAAAGATGAGTTGATTACGAAGAAAAATAAATTCAATTATGTGTTGATTGGTTCTGTGATTTTGATGTTGATTTTGTTGGGATTGATTGCAAAAGCGTTGTTTTCCATCAAAACCAAGAACAAAAAAATTGCGTTGCAATCGTTGCGAAGAGAAATGAATCCGCATTTTATTTTTAATAGTTTGAATAGTGTGAACCAATTTATTGCTCAAAATAATGAGTTGGAAGCCAATAAATATTTGACTTCGTATTCCAATTTGATGCGAAATATGATGGAAACCTCGAACAAAGATTTTATTTCGTTAACCAATGAATTAGAGCAGATTAAGAAGTATTTGGATTTGGAACATTTGCGATTTCAGGACAAATTTGAGTATGAAATTGCAATAGATGAAAAGTTGGATTCGGATGCGATTTTGGTTCCAAATATGTTGATTCAGCCGCATTTGGAAAACGCCATTTGGCACGGTTTACGTTACCGAGAAACAATAGGAAAACTAAAAGTGACTTTTGCAGAAGAAAATCAGTTAATCAAAGTTTTGATTGAAGATGACGGCATTGGCGTTGAAAAAAGTAAAGAATTGAAAACTCAAAACCAAAAAGTGCACGAATCCAGAGGCTTGAACAATGTGGAAGAACGGATTAATTTGCTGAACGATTTGTATCATCAACAGATTTCGTATTCCATTTCTTCGGGAACGGATGGAAACGGAACCTTGGTCACACTTTATTTTTCTAAAACCACTAAAGTAGCATGAACGATTTTCAAAAAATAAAAAGTGTCATTGTCGAAGATGAATTGGCGGCTCGCGAAGCGTTGAAAAATTATGTGGCAAAATATTGTCCGCAAATCGAGATTATTGGCGAAGCACAAAACAGTCGGGAAGCTATTCCATTGTTGCACGAACTGCAACCGCAATTGGTTTTTTTAGATGTAGAAATGCCTTTTGGCAATGCGTTTGATGTGTTGGAAGGCTGCAAAGATTTGCATTTTGAAACGATTTTTGTCACTGCTTTTTCCGAATATTCGTTGAAAGCGTTGAATCAAAGTGCGGCGTATTATTTGTTGAAACCCATCAGTATTGAAGAGTTGATTTTGGCCGTCAACAAAGTGCAACAACAATTGATGAAGCAGGAATTGTTTAACCGAAATCAAATCATCGTACAAAACTTTCGCGAACCCAAAATCGAGAAGCAACAAGTCATTTTACCGACTTTAGAAGGTTTTGAAGTCGTAAAAATGGAAGAAATTGTCCGTTTGCGAGGCAATGGCAACTTTACTGATATTCATTTAGCCGATGGAACTAAGAAAATGGTCTGTCGTTTTTTAAAACATTTTGATGAATTATTGGATTTTCCGTTTATGAGAGTGCATAAATCACACATCATCAATTTAAATTTTGTGAAATCGTACCACAAATCATTAGGTGGTTATGTCACTCTTTTTGATGAAACGGAGATTGAGATTTCGGTGGGTTATAAGGAGGGGTTTTTGAGGAGGTTTAAATAAAAAAACATATTTTTAAATTATACAATTTGTATAATTTTTCTATATATTTGTATTTCGATTTATAAGCCAAATGAAAATAAAAATTCTTAGAGTTGAAGATAATTTACCTATCGATGCAGCGATAGTATATTCAAAAAATGTAAAAATTAATCTTCCTTCAATTGTAGATGGTTGGCGATTCAATTTTAAAAAGCATGCTAAAGAAGTTGGATTTAAAACGTATATTTTAGTTTGTGAAGATACGCCAACAATAGTAGAAGGTTGTTTGATTTTTGAAATGAAGAATAGAGTTGAGCCTTATATGGCGTTTGTAGAAGTTGCACCACGCAATAGGGGAGAGTTAAAAAAGTTTGAGAATGTAGCTGGTTGTTTGATTGCATTTGCTTGCCGTTTAAGTTTTATAGATGGAAATGATATTTACAGAGGATGGTTAGCATTTGATGTTTTTGAAGAAAATAAAGAGGATGAAATTAAGCTCATGGCTTTGTATTCAAAAAAATATAACGCTTTAAAATTTACAGAAACTACAATGGTTATTCCGCCAAACGGAGGTGAAAAATTGATAAATGAATTTTTGAAAATAGATTATGAAAAATAAAGAAATTAAGCCTGAAGCCATCTGGAATGAAGAAAAGAGAAGTGGTTTAAAAGAATTTATTTCCTCTCATTCTGCCAAACAGTCTAAAGAAAGAATTTTAAAGAATAAATTGCTTTCTATACAATACAAATTGGAAGATTATATTCAAAACGACACAGATGATCAAGTGTTACGAATTCTTGATTTTGTGAAAATGTATTTAAAGGAATTGAAAATCACAAAAAAAGAATTGGCAGATTATTTTGAAATGAAAGATAGCAATCTTCATAAATATCTTTCCGGAGAAAGAAAATTGAATGCCAAAGTGGTTTTAAAGCTAAGTACATTTTCTCATACCAAACCAGAGCAATGGTATCGCGTTCAAATTAAAAATGAATTAAGAGAACTTAAGAAGGAAAATATTGAGAATTATAAAAAGTATGATTATAGGAATTTAATGGAAATTCAATAGGTAAACATTGATTTAAATCTACCCAAACAATTCCCCAACCACATCCTCAATCTTCGCTACCAATTTCACTTGAATCAATGTTTCTTTCAATGATATTTTATTGTATTTCGAAACAAAAATCGTCGAAAAACCTAATTTTTCGGCTTCCAAAATACGTTGTTCTACTCGGTTCACGGGCCGAATTTCTCCAGCTAAACCTACTTCACCCGCAAAGCAAAAATCTTTACCCACCGGAATATCTTCGTTGGAGGATAAAATAGCGGCAACAACTGCTAAATCAATCGCCGGGTCATCCACAGAAATTCCGCCTGTCACATTTAAAAAAACGTCTTTTGCTCCTAAACGAAAACCGGCTCGTTTTTCTAAAACCGCCAAAATCATATTGAGCCGTTTGGCATTATAACCCGTCGTGCTGCGTTGCGGAGTGCCATAAACTGCGGTGCTAACTAAGGCTTGAATTTCAATCATCAACGGTCGCATTCCTTCTAAAGTAGAAGCGATTGCCGTCCCGGAAAGTTCTTCGTCTTTATGAGAAATCAAAATTTCCGATGGATTAGCCACTTCTCTCAAACCGGAACCTTGCATTTCATAAATGCCAATTTCTGCCGTTGAACCAAAACGGTTTTTAAGCGAACGTAGGATTCGGTACACATGGTTTCGATCGCCTTCAAATTGCAAAACGGTATCCACCATGTGTTCTAGAATTTTGGGTCCGGCAATCGTTCCGTCTTTTGTAATGTGACCAATCAAAAGCACAGGAACATTCGTTTCTTTCGCAAATTTGATGAGTTCTGCGGTACATTCGCGAATTTGCGAAATACTTCCAGCAGTCGATTCTATATAATCGGTATGCAAGGTTTGAATGGAATCGATGATGACAATCTCCGGTTCCATTTCTTGAATTTGTTTGAAAATGTTTTGCGTTTTGGTTTCCGTAAGAATAAAACAGTTTTCAAATCTGTTTTCAATTCGTTCGGCACGCATTTTTATTTGTTTCTGGCTTTCTTCGCCTGAAACGTATAAGGTTTTATAAGGTAATTTTAACGCAATTTGCAGCAAAAGCGTACTTTTTCCAATGCCGGGTTCGCCGCCTAAAAGGGTCAAAGAGCCTGGAACTAATCCGCCACCAAGCACACGATTTAATTCGCCATCGGAAGTGTCAAGTCGAATTTCTTGAGTTGAATCAATATCTTTAATTCGAAGTGGTTTAGGGGCTTTTTTTACTTCAGAAGTCGGTTTCCAGCTGGTTTTGTCTTCTTTTTGAATGACTTCTTCCACAATAGTATTCCATTCTTTGCAAGCGTTACATTGACCTTGCCACTTCGAATATTGCGTCCCACAATTTTGACAAAAGAAAGAAGTTTTAATTTTTGACATACATTAATTCATCAATTTTTTCATTTCTTCTGATTTTTCATACATCATGTCTTTGGTTAGTTCACCAATTGGTTCTTTTTGAAAAGCACTCAAGTATTTTTTCTGAGCTCTTTTGTAATCTTCTTTGCGTTCATACATCTGAGCCATATAAAAATCAGCCAACATTGATTTTCCGTAATGTTTTTCAGCTAAAATGGCTAATTCGTCAAATTCATTATATATTTTATTTTTAACAATAGCCGCTTCTATTGCTTTAAAATCATTCAACCGAATAGGCATTTGAATATTTAAGGTTTTTTCTAATGTGTTGTATTTTTCTTTTAAGTATTCAACATAACCGTATTCTAATTTCACAATTTTTTCGTTGAATTCATTCGTGGTAATGGGCTGATAAACCGCAAAAAATTGATATAAAGCATTCGGAATAGAATGTAAAACCAATGAATAGTGCGAAGCTCCAATAAATTCATCAAACTTATAATTGATTTTATCGTTTTGAACGGTTTTCATTTTTTCATCCATTTCTTTCACTTTCTTTTGAATTTTTTTCAAATCGCCGTTAGAAGTGGATTGATAGTAATAAATTGGAGTTTGAAAAGTAGCCAAACGATCCGGTATTCTGGTTTCCATATCTAAACCAAATTCCGGACTCAACGAGATGTATGCGTCAAAAAGAGGAGTGTCTTTATATAAAAACAAGTTTAAAAATCCGGCTGTGGTATCGTGGCCTGCAATCATTTTAAAAGGGGCAATACGATAGGTTTTTAAAAGATAAGGTACTAATTCTGTTCCGATAAAATCATAGAAATTCGCACCGGTTTCAATCGGCAATCCGGTTTCCTCATCTACTCTTGAATCATCATAGCGTTCTTCATTTTTGTTTTGACAAACGCCAATTACGATCACTTCCGGTAAATCATCCCAATAGTTACCGTACTTTAGAGCCCCTAAAAAAGGGTCAAATAAATATTCGGCATCTAAAACCAATAATAGCGGATAACTTCTTTTAGTATCTTTTTCGTAAGAAGGAGGCAGGCTCACATATATTTCTCTGTCAACACCAAGTTTTCGTGAAGAAAATTGATCAATTGTTTTTTGAGCGTAAATTGAAAAAGAGCATAATAATACTATCAGTAATTGTATTGCTTTCATTTTGGTTAGTTTTGGAAATTAGTTTAAGACTAATTATTTTTCGAAAGCAAGATAGTAAATTATTTGTTTTTGTTGAAAACGGGTAACAATAAAAATGAAAGTGTGCCTAAAATAACCACCATTAGCGTTTGTGATGTCCAAACCAGCCAACCAAATGCTGTGCCGGCAGTTTCAGGAACGTTGTAAAGTAAAAGAATTTCTGCCATCAAAAACGGATAGGCTCCAAAACCGGAATTGGTTAAGGTTATGGCAAGTCCACCAACAATAAAAGAAATTACAACGGTGCTTAAACTCAAATTACTGGTTTCAGGTAAAGCAAAAATAGTAATATAGAACATAAAAAAGTAACTTGCCCAAATCAGTAAAGAATGAAAGAGGAAGGCCCATTTTTTCTCCATTTGCCAAATGCTTGTGACACCTTCTACTAAACCGGAAATTTTTTGTTTAATCAAAAGAATAATTCGAAGTTTAGAATAACGGAACAACAAGATTACACTAATAAAAAGGAAAGCTCCTACACCTAAAAGCAACATTAATTTTTGAAAAGGAATTTTATCTAAAACAAAGGTTTTCAATACATCAAATTCCAGAAAAAAGGCTAAGGCAATAAACGATAATAAGAAAAAAGTATCCACAACTCTTTCGGCAATGATGGTGCCAAAGGCTTTATCAAACGGAACGTCTTCGTATTTTTTAAGCAGTAACGCACGGGAAACTTCGCCAGAACGAGGAATAGACATGTTGACAAAATAACCAATGCAAACCGCCATTACGTTCGTGGAAATTTTTGGATGATAGCCAAGATGAGCCAAGGTATATTTCCATCGATAACCTCTAGACCATAATGCTATTGCACTTATTATAAGTGAAATGTAAATATAGAAATAATCAGCATTTTTAAATTGTTGCTTGATTTCTTCCAGTTGTTCAGGGGTGAATTTTTGATAAGTATAAATAACCAACGCCAATCCCAGTAAAATAGGAAGGAGGATGGACAGCCATTTTCCGATTTTTTGTTTCAATGGGAATTAAGTGAGCGAATTATCATTTTCGTTAGGAAAAACCAATGCCGGTTTGAAGGTTTTTGCTTCTTCCATGTCTAAAATTCCGTAAGCAATAATGATGATGATATCGCCTTTTTGTACTTTTCGTGCAGCAGGACCGTTTAACGTAATTTCGCCACTATTGCGGTTACCTTTAATTACGTAAGTTTCTAAACGTTCACCATTGTTGATGTTTACGATAGAAACTTTTTCGCCTTCCACTAAGTTTGAAGCATCCATTAAGGCTTCGTCAATGGTAATACTTCCGATGTAATTTAAATCTGCTCCAGTCACCTTTACGCGGTGAATCTTGGATTTAACAACTTGAATTTGCATGGGGCAAAGGTAATTAATTTAATGAAATAGTATCAATTAAACGAATGTTGTTAACAAAAACGGCAATAAAAGCTCGGTATTTTTTGCCTTTTGATTTTCGAATGCTTGGTTTTAGGGAGTTTTCATTGGCAATTTCAAAATATTCTAATGAAAATAGGTTGTGCTTTTCAAATGTTTTTTTAACATATTCCGAGATGTTTTTTATCGAATGTTGATGAAATTTTGCTTTTGCTTCCAATAAAGTTTTATATATCAAAGCAGCTTCTGTTTTTTCGGTTTCGGATAATCGTTCATTTCTTGAACTCATCGCTAATCCGTTAGGTTCACGATGAATCGGGCATCCAATGATGTTGACAGGGATATGATATTTTTGAACTAATTTCTTTACGATTTGCAATTGCTGAAAGTCTTTTTCGCCAAAATAAGCATTTGTGGGCTGAACAATTTCAAATAACCGTTTTACAATTGTACCCACTCCATCAAAATGACCAGGACGGTGTTTGCCTTCCATCTGATGCTCTAAACCATCATAACTAAAATGTTGAGAAACGGTGTTCCCTTCATAAATGTCATCTACACTCGGAGCAAAAACAATGATTTTTTTACTTAGTTCTGCAATTTTTTCAACATCGCATTTTAATGTTCGGGGGTATTTTTTTAAATCTTCCGGGTTGTTAAATTGGGTGGGATTCACAAAAATACTGATTATAGTATGTTCGTTTTCTTGTAATGATTTTTCTAATAAAGAAAGATGACCTTTATGTAAAGCACCCATTGTAGGCACAAACCCAATTGTGTTTTTTGAAGTCAAAAAAGGCATCAAATGCTCTTTGAGTTCAGATTGTTTATTGAATATGAGCATACAAATTTTATTGGTTGAGTTGCAAACTTACTATTTTACTTAAATATCTGCATAAATTTTTGTAATTTTGCATGTTTAAAAATCTAAACGACAAAGAAAAACATATGGAGGATAAGAGGATATTGTATGTATCATCTGAGGTAGTGCCTTATTTAGCTGAAAATGAAGTTTCCATGATGTCTTATGATGTGCCAAAAATGATCAATGATCAAGGTGGACAAATAAGAATTTTCATGCCAAGATACGGAAACATCAACGAAAGAAGACATCAATTACATGAAGTGATCAGGTTATCTGGAATGAACTTGGTGGTGAATGATTTAGATATGCCTTTAATTATTAAAGTAGCTTCTATTCCAAAAGAACGAATTCAAGTTTATTTTATTGATAATGATGAATATTTTAAACGTAAAGCAACTTTTACAGACGAAGACGGAAAGCTATATGCCGATAATGATGAACGTGCGATTTTCTTTGCGAAAGGAGTTGTTGAAACGGTAAAAAAATTAAATTGGGTACCGGATATTATTCATGTTCATGGTTGGATGGCTTCATTATTGCCGGTTTACATGAAACATTTTTATAAAAATGAAGCACTTTTTTCGAACACAAAAGTGGTTACTTCGGTTTACGCTCAATCATTTGAAGGTAATTTAGACATGGAATTAATCAATAAAGTAAAATTTGATGAAATTCCTCATGATGCTGTGGCAGAGTTGGCTCAGCCAAATTATGAAAATATTGTCAAAACGGCTGTAATCCATTCAGATGCAGTTATTATAGCTTCAGAAAACTTGTCTCCAAGTTTAACAAAATTTATAGAATCTTCCAACAAACCTTTTTTACCTTTCGTGCCGAAAGAAGGGTTTGCGGAGCAGTACACTAATTTCTATAAAAATAGCGTTTTATAAATTTATTTTAATTCAATGTTTACAAAAAAATTAATTCAACCGGTTGTATTGGCCTTTTTAGGGTTTACTTTGTTTTCTTGTGATAAAGATTTCAATACTATTGGGGTGGATATCATCGATGATAATCATTTTGTTTTTGGCACTCCAGATAGAGACGCTACTGTAGTTGCTTATAATGAGGATTTACCAATTGTTCAAACTGATAATTTAACCATTAATCCATTAGGAATTTATCGAAATTCTACTTTTGGAACGCAAACGGCTAATTTTGTGACGCAGTTGGTTTTGCCGTCATCTACTCCTTCGTTCAAAATTATTAATGAAGACCCTGAAATAACTGAAGTTGTATTATATATTCCTTATTTTTCAACTGCAGGAACAACAACAGATGGTGTTACACAATATACTTTAGATTCTCTTTATGGCACTTCTAAATTAAAGCTGAGTGTTTTTGAAAATGGTTATTTTTTGAGAGATTTAGATCCGTCCAACAATTTTACACAAGCTCAAAAATACTATTCCAATCAAGGAAATGATTTTGAAATTTTCAAAAGAGGTGCTGCTGCAGATGGGACCTCTGTTGCAGGTGGAGAACGATTAAACAATAGTACTACCACAAGTGAAAACGATGCATTCTATTTCAATAATACTCAAATTACAGAAACATCTACCGATGATGAAGGAACTGAAACTACAAAAAAATTGGTTCCTGGAATGTATTTTACCTTGAATAAAGAATATTTTCAAAAGAAAATAATAGGTGGTTACTTAGATGGTAAATTAAGTAATGCGAATGTCTTTAATGACTATTTTAGAGGTTTGTATTTTAAAGTTGAGCCTTCTGCCGAAGATCCCAATGGAAGTAGTTTAGCAATGATTAATTTCAGAGGAGGAAAAATTACGATTAAATATAAAGAGGATTTTGAAAAGATTACAGGAAATACTTCTACGGTTATAAGAACGAATAAAACTCTTGATTTAACGCTTGGGGGATATTCTGCGAGTTTAGTAACACAAAATAGAACGACTGAATACCAAAACGCCTTGCAAAATGCTTCGCCAACGCTTGGTGATGAACGTTTGTTTATTAATGGAGGTGCAGGTTCAATGGCAATTATTGATTTGTTTGGTAGAGACGAAGATGGGGAATCGGCTGAATTAGAAAATTATCGTTCTAAAGGATGGCTAATTAATGAAGCAAATTTAACTTTTAGAATTGATAGAGATGCAATGGGGGAAAATAAAGAGCCACAGCGTATTTATTTGTACGATATTAATAATAAGCGACCAATTTTAGATTATGTTCGAGATCAAACTTCGAGTTCAAAAGTGAAATTTGCTAAAAGAATTCACAGTGGAATCATTGTAAAAGAAGATGATAAAGGAGTGTATTATAAAATAAGATTGACCAATCATATTTCAAATCTACTTAGAAAAGATTCAACTAATGTTCGATTAGGATTAGTAGTTACGGAAGCAATTTCTGTAGTGTCTAATAATAGTTTAAAGAATCCTTCTGCCTCTGGTTTGAAAGAAGTTCCATTGGCATCGGTATTAAGTCCTTTAGGAACAGTGTTGTATGGAAGCAAAAGTTCTGTACCTTTGGACAAAAGATTAAAATTAGAAATTTATTACACCAAACCTGACTAAATAAATAAATTATGTGTGGAATTGTTGGATATATCGGTAAAAGAGACGCTTATTCAATTGTAATCAAAGGTCTTAAACGATTAGAATATAGAGGCTATGATAGTGCAGGAATCATGCTTCATGATGGAAAGGAACTTAAAGTTTCTAAAACAAAAGGAAAAGTAACCGACCTGGAAGAGGTTTCTCAAAAAGATAATAATTTCTTTGGTTCAATCGGAATGGGTCATACGCGTTGGGCTACTCATGGTGTGCCAAATGATGTGAATTCGCATCCTCACTTATCTAATTCCGGTAATTTAGCCATTATTCACAATGGAATTATTGAGAATTATGAACCTTTAAAGAAAGAATTAATCAAACGTGGATATGTTTTTCATTCGGATACAGATACGGAAGTATTGATTAATTTAATTGAAGACGTTCAGAAAAAAGAGAATATTAAATTAGGAAAGGCTGTGCAGATTGCATTAAACCAAGTTGTTGGGGCTTATGCAATAGCTGTTTTCGACAAAAATAAACCAGATGAAATTATCGTTGCTCGATTAGGAAGTCCATTAGCAATAGGTATTGGTGATGGTGAGTTTTTTGTTGCATCCGATGCTTCACCATTCATTGAATATACTTCTAATGCCATTTATCTAGAAGATGAAGAAATGGCTATCGTTCGTTTACACAAGCCAATAAAAGTTAGAAAAATTAAAGATGATTCTTTGGTTGATCCGTATGTTCAAGAATTAAAAATGAATCTTGAGCAAATTGAAAAAGGTGGTTATGACCACTTTATGATGAAAGAGATTTATGAGCAACCAAATGTAATTAAAGATACTTATAGAGGTAGATTACTTGCCAACAAAGGAATCATCCAAATGGCAGGAGTAGAAGATAATTTAGAGAAATTCTTAAATGCAGAAAGAATTATCATTGTTGCTTGTGGAACCTCTTGGCATGCTGGTTTAGTAGCGGAATATATATTTGAAGAGTTTGCTCGTATTCCGGTTGAGGTAGAATACGCTTCTGAATTCAGATACCGTAATCCTATTATCAATAAAAAAGATGTTGTTGTGGCTATTTCTCAATCAGGAGAAACAGCAGATACATTAGCAGCCATAAAATTGGCTAAAGAAAACGGAGCGTTTGTTTTTGGTGTTTGTAATGTTGTTGGATCTTCTATTTCAAGAGAAACCGATGCAGGAGCTTATACTCACGCTGGCCCAGAAATTGGTGTAGCTTCAACAAAAGCGTTTACCACTCAAATAACGGTTTTAACCTTAATCGCATTGCGTTTAGCTAAAGCAAAAGGTACGATGTCTAATTCTGATTTCCATCGTTATTTATTAGAATTGGAAATGATTCCTGAAAAAGTTGAAGAAGCTTTAGAAACCAATGAAATAGCAAAAAAGATTGCAAATATTTACAAAGATTCACCAAATTGTTTATATTTAGGTAGAGGTTACAACTTCCCGGTTGCACTTGAAGGAGCTTTAAAACTTAAAGAGATTTCGTATATCCATGCAGAAGGATATCCTGCTGCTGAAATGAAACACGGGCCAATTGCGTTAATAGATGAATCCATGCCGGTTGTGGTTATCGCACCAAAAATGGGTCATTACGATAAAGTAGTAAGTAACATTCAAGAAATTAAATCAAGAAGCGGAAAAATCATCGCAGTTGTAACAAAAGGCGATACGCAAGTAAGAGATTTAGCAGATCATGTAATCGAAATTCCTGAAACTTCTGATGCATTATCACCCTTATTAACTACCATTCCGCTGCAATTGTTATCCTATCACATTGCGGTAATGAGAGGATGTAATGTTGATCAACCTCGAAATTTAGCCAAATCGGTTACAGTAGAATAAATTTTACATTTATAATCATTAAAAAAAGCAGGCATTTTGTCTGCTTTTTTCATTTTTCCTTTTTTGTTAAATAAAATGCTAAAATTTTAAATTATAATTAAAAAATAGTATGAACGCATACTAAAATTTACTTTTATTGATTAAAACACAAAAAATGCTAACGAATTTGAATTGAGAATTGTGCAAAAATCTGATTATTTAACTGCTAAAAAGCATAATTTATTTCACTTTTTTTATTAATTTCAAAAATAGTTGTATTTTGGTATCGTAAACTAACAAAACTCTAACTT
The DNA here is from genome assembly GCF_000425465.1 of Flavobacterium filum DSM 17961. GTDB lineage: Bacteria > Bacteroidota > Bacteroidia > Flavobacteriales > Flavobacteriaceae > Flavobacterium > Flavobacterium filum. The sequence goes on from NZ_AUDM01000005.1 coordinate 172,154, forward strand.
TATGAAAGTGTATTACTTTATTTTGACTTTGTTTTTTTGTAGCATTTCATTTGCTCAAACAACAATTACAGGGACAGTTGTTGACAAGTCAAACCAACCGATTCCGGGGGCAAACATCAAAATTGTTGGTGAAGCCATCGGAACAGTGACTGACTTTGATGGTAACTTTTCCCTTACCACACAAAAAAACCCACCTTTTTCAGTAGAAATTTCTTCTATTGGTTTTGCTACTCAAACAGTAGAAGTAAAAACAAAAAACCAAAAAATTAGTGCAGTTTTAGCGGAAGAAGAAACTCGATTAGACGAAATTGTAGTTTCGGCCTCCAGAGCTCCTGAAAGAGTGAGGGAATCTCCTGTAACCATTGAAAGAATGAGTGTAAGAGACATTAAAAAGTCGGCATCGGTTTCTTTCTATGACGGATTGGAAAATTTAAAAGAGGTACACATGAACACTAGTAGTATGTCTTTTAAATCAATCAATACCAGAGGTTTTGCTACAGTAGCTAACACTCGTTTTATGCAATTGGTTGATGGGATGGACAATTCCTCTCCGTTGTTAAACTTTGTTTTAGGCAACTTAATTGGTGTTTCTGAAATTGATGTTGCCAGTGTAGAATTATTGCCTGGTGCATCATCTGCTCTTTATGGAGCAAATGCTTTTAATGGTATTTTATTTATGACTAGTAAAAGTCCTTTTACTCATCAAGGAGTAAGTGCTTATGCTAAAGTTGGACAAACAAGCCAACAAGCAGCCGGAAATAATTTATACTATGATTATGGAGTAAGAGTAGCAAAAGCGTTTACCCCACATTTTGCTGCAAAAGCTAACTTCACTTTTATGAATGGAACGGACTGGTATGCAACAGATTATAGAGATATTGGATTTCAAGGAACAGACAGAACTGACCCTAGCTATAATGGTATAAACGTTTATGGAGATGAAGCAGCTATTAACTTAAAATCAAGACAAGCATTTGGGTCTCCTGGGTATACTATTTTGCCAAACATTGATATTTCAAGAACAGGATATAATGAAACAGATTTAACGGACAACAAAGTACAAAATTCTAAAGTAGATTTTTCACTTCATTACAGACCTTTTGGAAATGAAAATCTTGAGATTATTTGGCAATCAAAATTTGGTTTTGGAAATACTGTATATCAAGGTGCAAGTAGATATTACTTAAATGGCTTTTTTATGCAGCAACATAAATTAGAATTTAAAGGCAAAAACTTTTTTGTTCGTGGTTATTTCACAACAGAGGATGGTGGAAATTCATATGACATGACATTTACTGCATTAAATATCAACAGAAAATGGAAATCCGATGCTGATTGGTTTGCACAATATGGTGGAGCCTATGTTCAGTCAACCTTGAATGGTGCAACTCCAGAACAAGCACATGCTGCGGCTAGAAATGTTGCGGACACCGGAAGGTTTCTTCCTGGTACCCAAGAGTTCAAAGACGCATTTAATCAAGTTATTTCCGATCCTAATGTTTTAACAGGCTCTAAATTGGTTGATAATTCAAGAATTTATCATTCTGATGCTAACTATAATTTTAGAGATGTAGTAAAATTTGCTGAAATTCAAGTAGGGGGTTCATATAGATTATATGACTTAAATTCATTTGGAAGAATTTATACAGATAATGTAGGACCTATAAGTTATAATGAGTATGGATTATATACTCAAGCTCAAAAAAATATTTTGGAAAATTTAAAGTTGGTGGCTTCAATTCGATATGATAAAGCTCAAAATTTTGATGGTAATTTTTCACCAAGAGTTTCATTGGTTTATTCTGTAGATGAACAAAAAAACCATATATTCAGAGGGTCATTCCAAACAGGTTTTAGAAATCCTACCACACAAGACCAATACATTGGATTTGATATAGGAAGTAGAGTGTTAATTGGTTCTGCTTCTGATAATTTATCTAGATTTAGTGAAGTTCGTGGAAACAACATTAATGGTAGTGGTGAAATTTCTGCATTCGGACAAAGTCAGTTAGGATCAAATACTGTTACTTTGAATGGATTTGATGCTTATTATAATTCTTTCACAGAAGAATCATTTAAATTGTTTGACGCTATCTACAGATCAGGACCACCCTCTGGCTTAGCAAATGCTGCAACTAATCTTGTAAGAGCAGACGTTAATTTAGTTAAACCAGAATTTGTAAAAGCATTCGAATTAGGTTATAGAGGTTCATTTAAAGGAGTTTCAATTGATATTAATGGATATTACAATATTTATAACGATTTCATTGGAAATATAAATGTTATTACACCTTATTATGGTGTTGCAGAGACAAATCCTAATATTTCTCTTAATACTTCAGCAAATGCTCTCGCAAATAGAGATTTTAGAACGTATCAATTATACACCAACACAGATATAGAAATCAAATCTTTAGGTTTTGGTGCTGGAATTTCAACAAAATTCTACAAAGATTTTGAGTTTTCAGCCAATTATAATTTTGCAGAATTTGATTTTGATCAAGCAAAAGACCCAAGTTTTGAAGCTGGATTTAACACACCAAAACACCGTGTAAAAGGTTCTATTAGTAATGATAAATTATTCAAAAACTTTGGTTTCAATGTAAGTGCAAGATGGAGTAGTGAATATTTGTGGCAATCTACTTTTGTGGATGGTATGATCAAAGAAATGACAGTAGTTGATGCTCAAATCAATTATGCTATTCCAAGTTTAAAATCGGTTATCAAGGTAGGTGCAACTAACTTAGGAGGTAATGAATATATTCAAGTATTAGGAGCAGGTGCTGTAGGGCAACAATTTTTTGTTGGATTAACAATCAATCAATAATAAAAATATATAACTATGATTAAAAATAATAAATGGCTATTATTGGTTGCTTTAACCGTAATGGCATGTAGTGAAGATGATGAAGTTATCAAGTATGATACTGCTGATGGTTTGCCGTTAACAGCTGGTTCTGCTGATTTCTCCAAATATATTGCACTTGGAAATTCCCTTACTGCTGGGTTTAGCGATAATGCACTGTTTATCGAAGGACAAAAAAATTCTTATCCTGCTATTTTAGCAGATCAGTTTGCACTTGTAGGTGGAGGGGATTTTACTATTCCATTCATGAGTGATAATACCGGAGGTTTACTTTTAGGAGGAAATGTTATTTCTGGACCAAGATTGTTTTTTAATGGTTCTGGCCCTGCTCCTGTAAGTGGTGTGCCAACAACCGAAGTTTCATCAGTATTATCGGGACCATTCAACAATATGGGTATTCCCGGTGCAAAGAGTTACCATTTATTAGCTCCTGGCTATGGAAACGTAGCTGGAGTAGCAACCGGTCAATCTAATCCTTATTTTGTTCGTTTTGCTTCTTCGCCTAGCACTACAGTTTTGGCTGATGCAACGGCTCAAAATGCAACATTTTTCTCTTTATGGATTGGCAACAATGATATATTATCATTTGCAACATCAGGTGGTTCTGGTACTAACCAAACAGGAAATTTAAATCCTGCTACTTATGGACCGAATGATATTACAGACCCAAATGTGTTTGGAAATGTGTATACAACTTTGGTTGAAGGATTAACTGCCAATGGAGCAAAAGGAGTTGTAGCAAATTTACCTTATGTAACAAGCATTCCGTTTTTTACAACAGTTCCTTATAATCCCGTGCCTTTAAATGAAACTAGTGCAGCACAATTGAACGCTGGTTTTGCTGCCTACAACAATGGTTTGCTATTTGCTCAATCAAATGGATTGTTAAGTGCTGAAGAGGTTGCCAAAAGAAGAATTGTATTTTCAGCATCTTCTAATAATGCGGTGGTTATGACAGACAGTTATTTAACCAACTTAACTGCATTTGGTATTCCTTCAATTAGACAAGCCACCGCTGAAGATTTAATTGTTTTACCAGCTAGAACATTCATTGGTACTTTGGTAGGAGGAAATCCCGCACAAATAAATGGAGTTTCAGTACCATTAGCTGACAATTGGGTTTTGTGTAAAAACGAAATCAGTGAAATTAAAACAGCTACAGATGCTTACAATGCCTCTATTAGAGCTATTGCAACTTCTAAAGGTCTAGCTTTTGTTGACGCTAATGCATTCTTGAATCAAGTTGCTAATGGTGGAATTACAGCTAATAATTACACTATTACATCAAGTTATGTAACTGGTGGAGCATTTTCATTAGATGGAATTCACCCTAGTCCAAGAGGATATGCTTTAATTGCAAATAAATTCTTAGAAGCAATTAATGAAAAATATGGTTCTAATTTTAAAGGTGTAAATGTTGGAAAATATAGAATTCTATATCCTGCTAATCCAGACAATTTCTAAGTAAAATAAACTTTCTATTTATAAAACCACCTGAGTAAGGTGGTTTTTTTATTGATGTATTGATAAGCAATTTAAAAATGTTATTCGAATGCTTCAAAAAATCCTAAAAAAAATAGCCTTTTGCTATTGATTTTATATTTTAAAAAATTATCTTTGCACTCGAAAAAAGAGGATGTTTTTTTTAAACATAAACAGCTATTAAATAAATACATAAGCAATGTCAAAAGTAGTAGGAAAAGTTTCCCAAATCATCGGACCGGTTGTAGACGTTATATTCGATTCTAAAAATGCCGAATTACCTAAGATTTATGATTCATTAGAAATCGTTAAAAAAGATGGTTCAAAATTAGTATTAGAAGTTCAGTCACATATTGGTGAAGATACCGTTAGAACCATTTCGATGGATTCAACAGATGGTTTGAGCAGAGGTACAGAAGTCGTGGCAACAGGAGCTCCAATCCAAATGCCAATTGGTGCAGATGTTTACGGAAGACTTTTTAATGTAATTGGTGATGCAATTGACGGTTTAGGTGATTTGCCAAAAACAGGTGATAATGGTGTTTCCATTCACCGTCCGGCTCCAAAATTTGAAGATTTATCTACTTCTACAGAAGTTTTATTTACCGGAATTAAAGTAATCGATTTGATTGAACCTTATGCAAAAGGTGGTAAAATTGGATTGTTTGGTGGTGCCGGTGTTGGTAAAACAGTATTAATTCAGGAGTTGATTAACAATATTGCAAAAGGTCACGGTGGACTTTCTGTATTCGCTGGAGTAGGAGAGAGAACACGTGAAGGGAATGACTTACTTCGCGAAATGTTAGAGTCAGGAATTATTAAATATGGTGAAGATTTCATGCACTCTATGGAAAATGGAGGTTGGGATTTGTCTAAAGTTGATAAATTGGGTATGAGAGAGTCAAAAGCTACTTTCGTATTCGGACAAATGAATGAACCACCGGGAGCTCGTGCTCGTGTAGCCTTATCAGGTTTGTCTATTGCGGAGTATTTCCGTGATGGTGCCGGTTCAGACCAAGGAAAAGACGTTCTTTTCTTCGTTGACAACATCTTCCGTTTTACCCAAGCAGGTTCTGAGGTGTCTGCTCTTTTAGGACGTATGCCATCTGCGGTGGGTTACCAACCAACATTAGCAACAGAAATGGGTGCGATGCAAGAGCGTATCACATCAACTAAAAAAGGTTCTATTACATCTGTACAAGCAGTTTATGTACCTGCGGATGACTTAACTGACCCTGCTCCTGCAACAACTTTTGCTCACTTAGATGCTACTACCGTATTATCACGTAAGATTGCTGAGTTAGGGATCTATCCTGCTGTGGATCCATTGGATTCTACTTCTCGTATCTTAACTCCACTTATCTTAGGTGATGAGCATTACAATTGTGCACAAAGAGTAAAAGAAATTCTTCAAAAATATAAACAATTACAAGATATCATCGCCATCCTTGGTATGGAAGAGTTATCAGAAGATGATAAATTAGCTGTTTCACGTGCTCGTCGTGTGCAACGTTTCTTATCTCAACCGTTCCACGTAGCTGAACAGTTTACAGGTATTCCTGGAGTTTTAGTTGATATTAAAGATACCATTAAAGGATTCAACATGATTATGGACGGAGAATTAGATCATCTTCCGGAAGCAGCTTTCAACTTGAAAGGAACTATCGAAGATGCGATTGAAGCCGGTCAAAAAATGTTAGCAGAAGCGTAATCAGTTAGTAGTTTGTAGTTAGTGTACACTAATTACTAATCACTAATCACTAATCACTAAAAGAATGATTTTAGAAATAGTATCACCAGAAGCCACTTTATTCAAAGGAGAAATTACAGCCATCACTCTACCAGGTGTTGACGGTTCTTTTCAAATTTTGAATAATCACGCACCAATTGTTTCTATTTTAAAACAAGGAACGGTAAAAATTACGGCTCCCAATTTTAAATTCAATAAAGAAGTTGCCGGAAAGTTTACAAAGGTTAATGATCAAAATTACACGCTGGAAATTGCTTCAGGAACCATTGAAATGAAAAACAATAAAGTAATTGTATTAGCGGATTAATACTTTTATATCAATAAAATGAGCCTCACAATTGTGGGGCTTTTTTTGTTTTAAGAAGTAATAGTCAAATAAGCTGTTTTTAATTTTTGAAGAACTATTTCAATTTCTTCCTCATTTAAATGACCAAATCCAAATCGAATGGCACAAGTATTTTTATCTTGATATAAAATGGTTTTGGGTAAAAATAAATCAAGTTTTGTGGCTTCCTCAGCTAATTGTAGTAAAGAAATAGAAGGAACAAAGTGAATCCAAATAGCTAATCCTCCTGAAGGTTTTTTAAATTGAATGGCATCGTTAAAATGTTTTTTCAAACCCTCGCAAATCACATCCCGCCTTCTTTTATAGGTAACACTGTTCTTTTTAAGTAACCGATGTATTTCTCCCTCATAAATCAATTCAGATAACAGTTGTTCCTGAATCAAATCACCTTGTTGATCCAGCATTTGTAAATAGTTTTTAGCTTCCGTTATGATATTTTCTGGAGCTACAACAAAACCGGTTTGAAAACTAGGGAATAAGGATTGACCTAATTTCCCTAAATAAATCACCATTCCGTTAGCGTCTGCACTGGCCATTGGCAACATAGGCGAACCTTCAAATTGAAAATCATAATCAAAATCATCCTCAATAATGGCAAATTGAAAGGTATGGGCAAGGGAAAGCAACTGTATTCTTCGTTCTGCTGTCAATGTTTGAGTGGTAGGATAATCACGATTTGTACTTACGTAGACACAACGTATTTTACCTTTCGTAAAATGCTTTTCAATGAAATCGATGTTCATTCCGTTTTCATCTACCGGTATCTGAATAATAGTGGCTTCGGCTTCTTGAAAAATCATGTTGGCTTTATAATTACTCAATTGACCAACGAGTACAACATCTTTTTTACGTAGTAACAATTGCGAAATAATATACAAACTCATTTCAGTACTTCGGGTGTTCATCACGTTTTGAGGCTGAACATAAAATCCTCTGGAAGCATTCAAAAAGTTGCATAATTGGTTTTCAAAAAGGGTGTGTTTTTGTTTTACGCTTGAATTCCATTTCAATATAAGTGATTTTCTTTTCATCGAAGCACTATACCATTTTGAAAATTCATGCATAGGATGTAATCGTAAATCCGGTTGACCGTCGTTCAAGGAAAATTTAGCTTCAGAATATTCACTAGTTGATGATAAATGAAACGAACGTTCAAAAGGAAAACCACTTGTTTGAGGATAATAATAGGCATCTACAACAGAGTTAAAAGGGGCTTTTATCTTCTTTTTTTGGGGCTTAGGATCCAAAACAAATGTTCCTTTATTGGGGATCATTTCAACCCAACCTTGTGCGGCTAATTCGTCATAAACTGCCACAGCTGTATTTCTGTGAATGTTGAATATAGTCTTAAAAGTTCTGGTACCGGGTAGGGCAGTTCCGGCATTTAGATAACCCCGCTGAATGGCATTAATGATTTGTTGAGCCATCTGAATATACATCGGAGTGCTATTTGTAGAATCAACCTGAATGACTGTTTTTAGCAATTCGTTAACCGGACTATCTTTCATTTTGAAACTGGACTAGTTTAATCGTCCGGAAAATTACGAATTTTGCACCGCTTTATTAACACAATGCAATTCAAAATGAAAAATAGATTTTGTTTACTTACTTTTTTTACCGCTACTTTTTTTGGAGTGGCTCAAGAGAATTTACAAAAAATAGATTCACTCCGTGAAGTCGTGGTTACTTCCTCACGAATTGATTTACCATTTAAAGAAAATTCAAGAACCATTCAAATTATTACTGCTGAAGACATCAAAAAAGCAGGGGTAAATAACTTGGCTGATGCACTTCAATACATATCAGGAGTAGATGTAAGACGTCAAGGTTTAAATGGTATGCAAGCCGATTTATACATAAGAGGAGGAGGATTTGACCAAACCTTACTTTTAATTGATGGTATCAAATTAGATGATCCGCAAACCGGTCATCATACCTTGAATTTAGCTCTCCCAATTGAAGTGATCAAACGCATCGAAATTATCAAAGGACCTGCTGCAAGGGTTTTTGGACAAAATGCATTTACCGGTGCCATTAACATTGTAACGCAAGATAAATTAGAAAGCTCCTTAATATCAAAGGCTCAAGGGGGTTCTTTCGGACAGTTCATCGCTGAAATTACCGGTGCAGTGAATCTGGAAAACAGCAACCATATTTTACATTTTTCTAAACAATCTTCTGAAGGCTATCGCAAAAATACCGACTTTGATAATACCAATTATGTATTAAGAAGTCAATTTAATAAAGCGAAACTTCCTATCAACTTGATTTCCGCTTTTTCAGAACGGAAATTTGGAGCTCAAAATTTTTATGGAGTAACTAATTCCGCAGCATTGCCGTATGAAGTGACACAAGCGAGTTTGATAGGACTTTCCACCGAAATAAAAAACGGTAACTTTACTTGGAAACCACGATTATATTGGAGAAGAAACCAAGACGAATACATTTTTATTAGAACTAATCCGTCTATTTATAGAAATTTACACATTACAAACAAAATTGCGGCAGAATTAAATGGAGCGTACCAATCTTCGTTAGGAACTACAGGAATTGGGTTAGAATTTTCAAAATACATGATTCAAAGTAATAATTTAGGAGATGCCGAACGTGAAATTGCTACTTTATTTTTGGAACATCGGTTTAGTTTGTTTAAAGGGGTTCTAGACATTACTCCCGGTGTGGCGGTTTCTTATTTTTCTGATTTTGACAATAGAGCTTTTCCGGGTTTGGATATTGGTGTAAAAGTTTCCGATAAAATAAGAGTGTATTGTAATGTTGGTTATACGTATCGAGTACCAACCTATACGGATTTAAATTATAGTGATCCGGCTACGTTAGGAAATCCGAATTTACAAGCCGAGCGTGCTTTTGCTCAAGAACTAGGATTCAAATACCACACAAATAACATCGATTTTATGGTGGCATTATTCAATAGAGAAACAGTAAACTTTATAGATTACAGAAGAGCATCCAGTGAAGATTTATGGCAACCGGTGAATATTGATGTGGAAACTAGAGGAGTTGAAACGGCAATGAAATATTCTTTTTCCACACAAAAAATGAACCATCAATTGCAATTGGGTTACACTTATATTGACGATTCAATAGATACCGATTTAATTTCTAAAAACGGAATCAATTCTATGCGTCATCAGGTAATGCTGGGCTATAATATCAATTTATTTAAAGGTTTTAATCAAAATATTGCCTATCGTTATATTGAACGAACTTCAAGAATTTCATATAACGTATATGATTTAAATACAAGTTATCGTCATAACAATTGGGAGGCCAGTATTTTAGTTCAAAATGTTTTTAATGCAGACTATTCAGAAAACACTTCTGTTCCCATGCCAAAAGGCAGTGTATTGTTTGGTTTGAAGTATCATTTTAGATAATATTGGAACTTTATAAAATACGTGTAAAAAAACCTGCTAAATAAATTAGCAGGTTAAGCAATGTAGGCTTTTAATTGGGGCTAAAAGGCTATTTTTTGCGTGATAATTTGGTCGTTTTCTAATACCACTTTTACAATGACAACTTGATTGGCAATATAAAGTGGTTTTGAAAGATATTGATTAGATTGAATTTCCTTTTCAGTTCTTAGTAATTTTCCGGTAACGTCATAAATATAAACGGAATCAATAGATGTTGTATTTGATTTAATCTCCAATACATTGTTTTGACCTACAATTTGAACATTTGAAGATTGGTTAATTGGTTGATCAAAACTTAATGTTCCATCTACAAAACGCAATTCAAAGCGGGTATCGAATGTACCTTGTTGAGCGGTAAACCAATATGCTCCTTCTGATAAATTATGGGTTATACCTAATTCATAATCGTGTAAGTAAACCGTCTGGTTCATGAAGAATCCGTCTTTTTTCTCAATTGAAATACCCATTTGACCGGTAATTGAAGAACGGTATCCAATCGGAATTACTTCTTGTTGATTAAACGGTAATGCTCTTGCTTGAATGCTCAATTTATCAGTATTTAAGATAGAATAGATACTTACAAAGTTTCCGGCATTGATAAATTTACCATCATAACCATAATCCAATTCGTTAGTTGCTCCTTGAACATATCCTAAAAGAGTTTCATGATAAGCACCACCGGAATTAAAGATATTTAACCATAAACGATTTTTTTCTACTGCTTCTGTTGATTTTGGCAATTCAGTTCTGAAAAATTGGTTGTTTTCATCTGCAATTCTCATTTGATTGTTGAACACACCAGTATAATTTCCGTTTGGCAAAGAACTTTTTACATCGATAAAGAATGCTTGACCGGAAGCAATTTTTCCGGAAGGTTCAACTCCACCTGTAATAGCAGTACTTGCAGATTTTACTCCACCTGTTAAGTTGTAACTTGCATAATCATCGCTCGTATAATTGTACACATAATTTCCGGGAATTGAACTACTAATAGCAGTATTATGTGTCCATAAGTATATTGTTCCATCAAATATTGCTGCGTTTGCCGGATTTAAAATGAATTCATCTATATCAATTGCTGATGGATATGGATTACCAATCAAATTAGAAGTATGTGCACCTTTGATAACAGGAACATTAATTATTCCATTGTTTGCAGTGCCTTTAAAAGTACCTTCATAAATACCATTCGTAGCATTGGTTAAACTCCATCCATTTGGTGCTCTCACAATATAACCTTTTGAAGCTTGCATAATTTCATTTCCTCCGGTATGCACAACCCAGTTGGCAATTGTTGGACTATAACTATAAAAACGATTTGAAGGCGTGTTTGGCGAAAGTTGATTCAACCTCCAATCGCTAACCGGTGATGACCAATAGGTATAATCTGCCGGTTTCATTGGAGTTGTTTTACGATATACGGTAATTTTTCCGGTATTTACCGCGTTGTTTTCGATTTGAAGTAAACTTCCTGTGTCTCTGATTACTAGTTCTGCAGAGTTACTAACTGTTACGTCACCTTCTACAGTTAACGTAACACCAGAATTCACAGTTAAAATAGCAGTTCCGGCTACTTCACATGAGCACACGTGTAAAGGCTGAGTCAAGGTTAAATTAGACTGAATGATAACACTTTTTGTTTCATCTGGAACACCTTGCCAAGTTCCATTATAGACAATTGCATCTGGAATTTCAATCACTACCGGAATGGTATATTTTGTTTCACATGTTTCATTTTGAACTACTGCTCTAATGTATGTGTTGGCTGTTAAATATCCAATTTCAGTACCCGTAAGAGTTGTATTTGTTGAGTTAATGTCACTAACATTTACAGTAAAACTACTGTTGGATGCTTTTTGCCATTTTACTACAGAACCAATATTTCCGTTTAATGAAATGGCATTGGGTAATTTACTTTTACAAATAATGGTTTCACCGGATGAAAGCGTTCCCGCAACAGTTTCTTCAAAAACAGTAACCGTTACAAATGCAGCAGAAGTAAAAGTATTACACAAAGTATCTACTCTTCTTACCCAATAAGTAGTTGTAGAACTTGGGTCAACTGTTACAGTTGTTGAAGTTTCTCCAATTATAATATTTTCACCTCCTATTGAACCTTTACCCCATTGATAAAGAGAGTTTGTTCCATCTGAACCACCTGTAGCAGTTAATGTAGTTGATGAAGACGAACAAATAGCTGTAATTCCATTAATTCCTGTTGGAGCAGTTGGTTCTATTGATGTTTTAACTAATGACATACTTACATTCGCTAAACCACCAAATTCTCTTATTCTAACTTCAATAGTACTTTCGCTATCTAAATAAAAGTTTCCAACATTTCCAACACATGCATTTGCTGCATACCATGAATCACACGAAAACACAAGATTACCATTAATAAATACGCGAACTTGATCATCCCAATCTGGTAAAGTGATGGTATAATTTCCACATGGGAAACCTTTTCTTTTGGCAGACAAAGTAAAATTGTCATTAGGAACAGTACAACCATTCCATCCGGCAGAAGATGAGGGTGAATTATTTAAATTCCATCCGTTTGTTCCGGTTTGTGTGTTTAAATTGATACGATTGTCAACATAGTAACCCATATAATTTGGATTAGTTAAGTCAATATCTCCATTCGAAAAACCATACACATTCCAAACTTGATCTCCAAAAATGGTGTAATCACCAGTTATTCCGATTATTGAAACAGTGGTAGAAACAGCATCAGTAAATCCGCTACATGGAGAAGTTGAAACTCTTCTTACCCAATAGGTTGTAGTTTGGTTTGGATTTACACTGATAGAAGCTCCGGTTTGACCTGCAATAATGTTAGTTCCAACGGCTCCGGTTCCCCATTCAAATACCGAACCTGAGCCACCAGTAGCAGTTAAAGTTCTTGATGTTCCAGGACAAGCTTGTGAACCTCCACCGGTAATTGATGTTGGAGCGGTTGCCGGAGAAGTAACGGTTATTGTTCTTGTTACACCATTTGTAATCGTTCCACAAGTTCCATTGCTTACTCTTCTTACCCAATAGGTTGTTGTAGAAGTTGGTGAAACCGTTAATGTATTTCCGTTTTCATTCGTAATGATATTATTACCAACTGTTGCTCCTGTTCCCCATTGAAAAACAGAGTTTGTTCCCATTGTTCCTCCACTTGCTGTTAACGTAACCAATTGTCCTAAACAAATTGTACTTGTTGATGAAATCGTTGTGGGTTGGGTAGGTGCAGTTTCAACAGTGACCGTTACAACAACTCCGCTCGTAACAGAATTACAAGGGGTTAAATCTTGTCTTCTTACCCAATAAGTTGTTGTTGTAGTTGGATTAATGTATAAGGATGCATTGTTTTGTCCGGATAAAATATTAGATCCTACAACAGAACCTGTTCCCCATTGAAAGCTGCCATTTGATCCGGTTGAACCACCGGTAGCAGTTAAGGTTGTACCACCTGTTCCTGAACATAATGAAGTTACGCCACTTATTCCGGTAGGTGCAGTAGATGAACTATTTACTGTGATAGTTGTAGTAGTATGTCCGGTTGCTACATTACATGGGTTTCCGTCTACTCTTCTTACCCAATATCCGCCTGTTGTGGCTGCAGTTGTTGTTAAAGTAGCACTATTTTGTCCTGCGATCGTATTTATTCCGGCACTATATCCTGTTCCCCATTCATAAATTGCATTTCCTCCCATTGTTCCTCCGGTAGCTGTTAAAGTGAAAGTACTACCTTCACAAACCGTTATATTTCCACCACTAATTGATGAAGGTTGTGTTGAACGAACGGTTACATTTACAGTAAGTGTTACTCCGTTTGTAAACGAATTACATGGAGAAGCATCTTGTCTTCTTACCCAATAGGTTGTTGTTGAAGTTGGGTTCACATATAAAGTGGAATTGGTTTGACCACCAATGATATTTGCTCCGATAACTGAACCGGTTCCCCATTGGAAAGTTCCATTTGAACCCGTTGTTCCACCGATGGCGGTTAAATTAGTTCCACCATCTGTTGAACATAAATTAGTGTTCCCACTAATAGATGTTGGAGCAGTTGAAACCGTTTGTACTGTTATTGTAGTACTTAATGCATTGGTTGTTACATTACATGGAGCTCCATCTGCTCTTCTAACCCAGTAAACAGTGGTTGAAGATGGTGAAACGGTTAATGTATTTGTTGTAGCTCCGGCAATAATATTGGCTCCGGGAGTATTTCCTGTTCCCCATTGAAAAGTGCCATTTGTACCGGAAGTTCCGCCATTAGCAGTCAATGTTACGGAATTACCATTACAAATAGTAACATTTCCACCACTAATAGAAGTAGGTTGAGTGGAACGACTTGTTACATTAACAGTTGTTGTTAAACCGGCTGTTGTAATATTACAAGTACCACCAATTCTTCTTACCCAATAGGTTGTAGTGGTTGCTGGGTCAACATAAATGGAGGCACTTGTTTGTCCACCAATAATGTTAGAACCAACTGTTGAACCTGTTCCCCATTGATAAGTTGCGTTTTCTCCGTGATTACCACCAGTTGCGGTTAAAGTTGTTCCACCAGATGATGCACAAATATTTGTGTTTCCTATAATAGCTGTTGGAGCAGTTGAAAAGTTAGTACAAGCTGTATAATTAAAGGATAATCTTGATGACCCTCCTTTTTCATAGTATTCTAATACAAAGTTTTGAGGGCCACTCAAAAATATTGAGGCGGTAGTTGAAGTAGTATAACCATGATCACTCCAGTTATTCAAAATATAAGTAGCACCACCATCAATACTTAAGCGATAACCATCATCTCCTCCTACAGTAAAAGTATAGTAGCCGGGTGTAATATTATGTTGTAATTTTAAGCGTACTCCAAAATAATCGCCATATGAACCGCAAATATTTGCTCCCGAAATTGTGCCAGAACCTAAATCTACGTCAAAAGCAATAGGTTGAGTTGTATATCCGCGGTAGGTTTCAAATACATTTGAAGGTGGATTGCCTGCCGTATCTGAATAAGAATAAACATAGCCAATCCAAGAGTTATTTCCATACGAAACTTGATCTCCTAGAGGAACATTTACAGTAACTGTAGTTGTTACTCCGCTTGTAGGGCCAGCACAAGTTCCTGAATCTCTTCTTCTAACCCAATAGGTTGTAGTAGTAGTTGGACTTACTGTTAATGTTGCTCCAGTTTCTCCAGCAATGATATTTGAACCAATGGTTGAACCGGTTCCCCATTGAAAAGCACTGTTAGAGCCATTTGTTCCACCCGTTGCAGTTAATGTGGTAGCACTACCTACACAAATGTTTGTGTTTCCGTTTATTGAAGTTGGTGCAGTGGAAGATGTTCCAACAGTTACAGTTCTGGTTCTTCCTGCTGTTGCAATTCCACAAGCAGTATCTACTCGTCTTACCCAATAGGTTGTTGTGGCAGTTGGACTTACCGTTAATGATTGTTCATTTTGACCTGCGATGATGTTAGAGCCAACTGTAGCTCCGGTTCCCCATTCATAAATAGCACCAAAAGCATGTGTTCCACCAGTTGCTGTTAACGTTACTGAATTTCCAAGGCAAACATTACTTGGGCCTGCCAAAGAATCTGGTTGTGAGGATGGATTTGAACAATCACCATAAGCAAATGAAACATTTGAAATACCTCCTTGTTCATAATATTCTAAAACTAAATCAACAGAACCACTTAAAAATACCGTTGTAGTTGACGTGGTGTAACCGTGATCATTCCAATTGGTAATAATATAAGAAGAACCTCCATTCACACTCAAACGATAACCATCATCACCTCCTACTAAGAAAGTATAATTTCCTGCTGGGAAATTTTTACGCATTCTATAGCGAATAGAAAATTGGTCTGCATACGTACCACACAAGTTGGGACCGGATAAAGAACCGTTTGCTAGATTTTGGCTAAACACTTCCGGTTGAGTAATATAACCACGATAAGTGGTTGTAAACGCATTTGTTGGCGGATTACTTGTGTTTACACTGGCATATACATAACCAATCCATTGGTTAATACCATACGTAATCTGATCTCCAGCTGCCGGACATTGAGCAAAACTTTTTTCGCTCAATAAAGTGCTTGAAAAAAGAAATAGTGTTAATACAAATTTTGTTGTGAAAACGGTAAAATTTTGGAACTGTAATTTTGTTTTCATTGTTTTGAAATATTGTTTTAGTTTTAATTATCGACCAAATGTAATAAATAATCGATGAAATGCATAAATGTTTTTTAAAAATAATTTAATTCCTACTTTTAGCGAAAACGGTTTCGACCTTTTCACTTTTTTTATTAACAATTGAAAAAAGAGTGTTTTAAGATTGAAAAAAAATTTAAAAGAATAAAAATTATAAAAGGAAAATATTTACAGTAATTTTTTAAAATTAGTGCAATCGGTGAATCAGTACAATGGTGTTGATTTTAGGTTAATAAAAAGTGAGGTAGTGTTTGGGGCAACTACATTTTCATTTACGAAAAGTATTTATAAATGGTTTTAATAAAAAAGAAAAAGTTTAATTAGAATATAATTTGGCTTGTTCATAAACCAAATCACTTTCCCAACCTTTTCTCAACAACGCATCGCAGAATTTTTTTTGCTTTTTCAGTTTGTTTTTTTCGATAAGTGAAGCCCACGTTTTTTCTGCTAAGGTTAAAAAAGTGTTACGGTATTCTTCGTCTGAAAGTTGTTGAATGCTTTTTTGAATAAGATAAGACGAAATGTGTCGGGCTTTGAGTTCATTAACAATCCTGTTTTTTCCCCAGCTTTTTTGATGAAATTTACTGATGGTAAACAACGCCGCAAAACGCTCTTCATTCAGAAAATTATGATCAATCAAATGCACAATAATGGTATCATGAAAATTTCTCGGAATAGCCAATTGATACATCTTTTGCTCCACTTCAACATGGCATCGCTCCTGATAGGAACAATAATATTCCATCTTTTTAAGAAAATTTTGTAAGGAAGTATCTGATTGTAAGTTCACTAAATAAAAAAGTTTCTTTTTTTGTTAATAATTTAGTAACGCAAAAGTATTGAAATTCTGTAATTTAGACGTAAATTTGTACCCGCTTTATTGAAATGAAAAGCAACAAAAAAACGATCATTTTTCAAATGAAAACAAAATTTCTATTTCTTACACTTTTATTGAGTGTTTTTTCTTGGGGACAAGTACAATTAAGTGAAGGAACTCCTTCACAAACGATAGATTTTTCTGCTACTGTATCAGGTGTTTCAAATGGAGTATTTACTGCAGCCGGTTTTCAAGCCACGCCAACTGCCGGTCAATTGGATTCAGATGCTTGGGCGGTAAACAGATGGAGCGATGGAATCTTGAATTATGGTGGTTCATTTACTACTGGTGATTATGCAAGAGGAGCTGTAAATGCCGCACAAACAACAGGAGGTTTTTATGCCTACACCGGAGCTCCGCAAAGTGCAGCTAATCCTTGTTTGATGATTCAACCTGGTGGGGCATCACCAAATGATTTTAATCCAGGAACTTTAACCTTGCGTATTCAAAACAATGGTGCGGCGTACATCAATCAAATGGAAGTATCGTATGATTTGTTTGTGAGAAATGACCAAGCCAGAGCAAACAGTTTTAATTTTTCATATTCTTCAGACAATTCTACTTATACCCCTGTAGCGGCATTAAATTATACTTCAATAGAAGTGGCAGATGCTTTGGGGTGGGTGCAAGTAGGAAGTAGCCCTTCTCGTTCTACAATCATTACCGGTTTGTCTGTTGCTCCCGGAGATTTTTTTTACATCCGTTGGAATAGTGCTGATGTGAGTGGTTCGGGTAATCGTGACGAATTTGGTTTAGACAATATTGCTTTAACAGCCACATTTGGGTTGCCTTCATTTCCGGTTATTAATAGTGATTTAAATGCTTCCGGTTTTGTAGGTTCTCCGTTTACTTATACCATTACTGCATTAAACGCTCCTACTTCATTTAATGCAACCGGAATGCCGGCTTGGATGAGTGTAAATACATCAACCGGTCAATTAACCGGAACACCAACGGCTACAGGTACGTTTTTTATTACCATTTCAGCCACAAACGGTGCCGGGACTGATTTTCAAACCTTAATTTTAACGATTACAGACCCAGGTCCAGAAATTAATGTGCGAGGGGCAACCGGTGGAACAAATAATATTGTAAATGGAAATACGATTCCCAATGCGTTTAACAATACCTTATTTGCTTCAATTGCCTTGGGCTCAAATCAAGTAAAAGATTTTAGAATTCAAAATTTAGGCACGAATGTATTAAATCTAACGGGAACACCAAGAGTAGTGATTTCCGGTACGCATGCAGCTGATTTTACTGTCGTGGCTCAACCGGCAGCATCAATAAACCCGGGGAATAATTTGGTGTTTGAAATTCGATTTGAGCCTCTAGCTGGTGGTATTAGAACAGCTATAGTTTCAATTGATAATAATGACTCAGATGAAAATCCATATACATTTACTATTCAAGGTACAGGGCTTGCTCCTCAAATTGATGTGATAGGTAATGGACAAACTATTATACCAGGTAGTACAGTAACCTCTTTGACCAATCATACCAATTTTGGAAATGTAAATGTGACTGCAGGAACTAGAGCCAGAAGTTTTTATATCATTAATTATGGTGGGGATAATTTAAATTTGACTTTGCCAGTGACCATTACCGGACCAAATGCCGCAGATTTTTCTATCACAACAGTTCCAACGACTCCGGTAACACCAAGTAATAATACAACATTGGTAATTACGTTTGATCCGTCTGTGTTGGGGTATAGAGAAGCGATTGTGACCATTCAAAACAATGTACCTTCAAAAAACCCTTATGTTTTTACAATTTCAGGTGTTGGAATTGATTTTGATGAATGTACGTTTTCAGGCTTTTCCAATATCAGAACTCAGAATTTTGAAGGAACTGCAAATTGGCCGTACACGGTTTCAACTCAAAATGGTGGTAACATGCCGGTTGTTGCAGGAGGAGTTAACTATGGAAACAGTAGGACAGCAGGTTTTACTACAAGTATGTTTATTACAGCAAATAGTTTACAAGTAAGAGGGCCATATCCAACCACTTTTGATCCAAAAGCAAAAGTGATTTTAGATTTTGATACTGTTGATCTTACGTTGTATAATGAAGCTAGATTACAATTTACCTTAGGAGCT
Source organism: Flavobacterium filum DSM 17961 (assembly GCF_000425465.1). Classification (GTDB taxonomy): domain Bacteria; phylum Bacteroidota; class Bacteroidia; order Flavobacteriales; family Flavobacteriaceae; genus Flavobacterium; species Flavobacterium filum. The sequence continues at coordinate 191,220 of NZ_AUDM01000005.1, forward strand.
TTTAGTACTAATAACTCGCAAGGATTAGACGTTTCAGATTGGGTTACCGTAAGCATCAGTATTGATAATGGGGTAACTTGGTCTAAAGAATTAATTATCAAAGGAAGTAATAACTCTATTTGGTCATTATCTTCTTCAGGAACTTTTGCCGGTCCTTATAAAGGAATTGATATTCCAACTCAAATTAGTTCAACATCAAATTCTACTAATACAGGCCCTAGAAGTATAACGATAAATAACTTACCAATAACTTCACAACTAAAAGTAAGAATTGAATTAGAAAATGATTTGGATACAGAAATATGGGTAATTGATAACATTTTTGTTGGTGCAACAACACCTTCTTCTTCACTTTGGAATGGTACAGCTTGGTCACCTGGTCCACCTACTTCAACCACAAGAGCAACATTTGCCGGAAATTATAACACCACTACACACGGAAACGTGACCGCATGCGAGTGTCTTATCAACTCCCCTAGAACAGTGACAGTCACGCCTGGTAGTTTTTTAGAAATAGGCGGTAGAATTACCAATAATGGTACTTTAAATGTTCAAAATGGAGGTAGTGTTATCCAAAAAGATGATTATGCAGTTAATGCAGGTAACAATGTAACGGTTTCTAAAGCAACGGTTATCAAACGCTTAGATTATGTATATTGGTCTTCTCCGGTTGAAAACTTTCCTTTATTAAGTGTTTCTCCGGGAACTTCGGCTTCACTTCATTTCAAATGGAACCCAACAATAGGGGGCAATTTTGGTAACTGGCAAGTAGCCAATGAAAATATGGTGAGAGGAAAAGGATATATCATCAGAGCTCCGAATGCTTATACAAGTACTCCTGCACCATTTAGTACTAATTTTGTAGGAAGACTGCACAATGGATATATTCCGGTGGATATTTCTCGTGGAAATTATACAGGCGGAGGTTATCCAAGTCCAACCAATCCTCTAATAACGGTAACTGCTGATGATGATAATTTCAATTTGATTGGTAATCCTTATCCATCTGCTATTAGTGCGTTAGATTTCTTAACGGATAATACCAATATTGAAGGTTCGGTTCGATTATGGACGCATGGTTTTGATCCTGCTTTGTTGCAAAACGATCCTTTTTATGGAAATTTTGCTTATAACTATGATCCAAATGATTATATTATTTACAATGGAACTATGACAGTAAGCGGGCCAAGTGGTTTTGCAGGTTATATCGCTTCCGGGCAATCGTTTTTTGTTTTAATGAATGATGGTCCTCAAATAACAGAGCAAGTTATTTTCAAAAATAGTCTTCGTAGTGCAACGTATGACAACAGTCAATTTTATAAACCTTCACCGGCTAAACAAGCTACGCAAGGTGTATCTGATTTAAAAATTTGGTTAGATATTGTTTCATCTACTGGTAGAGCTGTTCGAACAGGAATTGGTTATGTGGATGGAGCAACTAATGATAAAGACCGATTGTATGATGCAAGTACTAAATTAGACGGAACTACAAAGCTATATTCGTTAATCAACAACAAACCATTTGTAATTCAAGGACGATCTTTACCACATTCACTGGAAGACCAAGTTGAGTTAGGATTTTTTACTGCTCAAGCCGGAATTTATTCCATTGCTATTGGAGCATTACAACCTATCAATTCTTCTGTTCCCGTTTTTTTAGAAGATAAATTATTAGGTATAACCCACAATTTAAGAGAAAGTCCGTATCAATTTACCGCCGCAATTGGAGTAGCCGATGATCGATTTGTTTTAAAATTTGCAAACGAAACCTTGAGTGTAAATCCTATTTCATCGCTTGACAATGACGTTAAAATAATCTCGGCAGAAAACGGTGTTTTACATATAAAATCCTTTCAAGAAAACATCGAACAAGTTCAATTATTTGATTTGTTGGGAAGAAACGTATTGAATAAAAATGCAATTCAACAAAAAGAACTTGAACTCAACCTATCAATAACTAAGCAAACCGTTTTAATAAAAATTGAACTTGCAAACGGACAGTTAATTACTCGAAAAGTACTTTTAAAATAAACCATACTAAATTTATTATAAAACCCGTTTAATGCGGGTTTTTTTGTTGGTGTTCATTTTGAAAACGGAATAAAGTGGGATAATTTTAGTTAAAAAGTTAAAATTTTCACAATAAAATACTATATTTGGATACTAAATTTCCAACAAAATGAAAAAAATTACCCTTTTGCTACTCGCTTTTGGGGTATTTTCTGTTTATGCTCAGCGTCAAAACCCTTGGCAGGTTGCAGAAAATATTTCAGAGACACTTCCAAAAACGAATAGAAGCAGTACCCCAAATTCTTATCGGGTTTTTTCCTTAAATAGTGCTGTTTTCAGAGAACAATTACAGAATGCTCCCGTCAGAGGACAAATTTTCGGGAGGTCTTCTCATGAAATTCTTTTACCTAATGCAGATGGTGTTATTGAGCGATTTCATGTTATGGAAACACCCATCATGGAAAAAGAATTAGCAGATAAATTTCCTATGATAAAGTCGTATGCGGCTCAAGGAATTGATGATCCAACCGCTGTTGCCCGTTTTTCAGTAACACAATTTGGATTACATTGTATGACCTTTTCTTCCAAAACAAGTACAACATTTATTGATCCATACACCGAAAATCAACAGTATTATATTGTTTATAAAAAGGCTGATTTAGTTTCAAATCAAACAAATTTTGAATGTTTGACAGAAGAAGGAATTTTACTTCCTTCAACAGAATTAGACAGAAATGCTTTTGCTTATGATGTTTTTAATACGGATGATAACACATTGCGTACTTATCGTCTTGCTCAATCGTGTACTGCAGAATATGGAAATATTTTTGCCGGAACTGGAACCATTGCTCAACAAAAAGCTAATATTCAAGCTCAAATGGCTATTACAATGACCCGTGTAAACGGTGTTTATGAAATTGATTTAGGGATTACCATGATTTTTGTAGCCAACAATGATGCAGTAATTTATTTAGGGGCTACGAATTCAGACCCTTGGAGCAATGAATGGAATACGACCACAGCTCAAACATTAGATAGTGTTATTGGTGTAAACAATTATGACATTGGTCATAACTTCAACACAACCGGAGGAGGAAATGCAGGTTGTATAGGTTGTGTTTGTCGTGCAGTTTCCCAAACAGGAACACATAAAGGCAGAGGATATACCGGAAGAGCTAATCCAACCGGTGATGCTTTTGATATCGATTATGTAGCACATGAAATGGGACATCAATTTGGAGGTTATCATACACAAAGTAATTCTTCTTGTCGTTCCGGAAGTGGACAAACAGAAGTAGAGCCCGGAAGTGCTTCTACCATAATGGGTTATGCTGGTATCTGTGCAGCAAATGTTCAGTCAAACAGTGATGCTTATTTTGCTTATGTGAATATTCGTGATATTATGGCGTATGTCAAATCTGCTAACGGGAGTTGTTCAGTAAATACACCAATTGCGAATCAAACACCTGTGGTTTCAGCAGGTTTGGATTATACCATACCAAGAAGTACAGCTTTTGTATTAACTGCTGAAGGTTCTGACCCTGATGGTGATACTCTATTGTACACTTGGGAACAACGTGACCCTGAAAACCCTGCTTCGAATGCTGCACCAACAGCAACAAGACCGGCAGGACCAATGTTTAGGTCGCTAACTGGAACCATTTCTCCTTCTCGTTATTTTCCAAATATGACAACTATATTAACCGGAGCAACTGCAAATACTTGGGAAGTAGTACCATCTGTTTCAAGAACCATGAATTTTTCGGTTGTTGCTAGAGATAATGTTGCGGGAAATGGTCAGACCAATTCAGATTTAATGCTTGTAACAGTTAACGCTGCGGCCGGACCATTTGTGGTAAATTCTCCTAACACAAATGTTTCTTGGGCTACCGGTAGTAATCAGAATGTTACCTGGGATGTTGCCGGAACAACAGCAAACGGAGTTAATTCGCCTTTTGTGGATATATTTTTATCTACAAATGGTGGAGGTAGTTTCCCGGTTTTGTTAGCTAGTAAAGTACCAAATGATGGTTCAGAAACCGTGACAATTCCCGCTAATACCGGAACACAAAACAGAATTATGGTTAGAGGACATCAACATATATTTTTAGATGTTTCCAATACTAATTTTACTATTGCAAGTAGTTCGCCTACGTTTGCTTTAGCTTATAATGGGCAAGCTGACGGTCAAAACAAATCGATTTGTCAAGGTCAAGAAGCAATTTATACATTAAATTATTCTACAATTGGAGGTTTTAGTAGTACAACCTCTTTTTCTGTAACCGGTTTTCCGGCAGGAACTACAGCTACACTTACGCCAAATAGTATATCAACAGATGGTTCTATACAATTGCAATTAACCAACACCGGTTCTGCCGTTCCGGGAATTTATCAAATGGTTGTAACCGGAACTTCTGGGGCTATTACTAAAACCGTGAATTTATATGTGGAGGTTTTAAATGCCAACTTTGAAGATACTATTGCAGTTTCACCGGTAAATTTAGCAACAGGAGTTTCTTCAAATTCAGTAACTATTCAATGGAATAACGATTCAAATGCAACTAATTACGATTTTCAATTGGCTCAAGACATCGATTTTAATACCATTATTGTTAATCAAAATGTATTAACAAATCAATATACTGCCACAGGTTTAAATGAAAATACCAACTATTTTTGGAGAGTATTACCAAAAAATAGTGGTTGCCAAGGTGTTTTAAGTGCTACTTTCCGTTTTACTACAGGAAGCGGGTTAATTTGTAGTCCTATTGTAAATTCAACTAACGTACCCGTAGCTATTTCAGCATCCGGAACACCTACGGTAAATTCTACGTTAACCATACCGGTAGAAAATAACCAAACTATTGATAAGTTAACAGTAACCCTAAATATTACGCATACTTGGATTAGTGATTTAACCGTAACTTTGATTAGCCCAACCGGAACACAAGTACAATTATTTACAGGACAATGTGGTAATGCAGATAATGCTGTTGCAACATTTGACGATAACGGAATAACATTAACTTGCCAAGGGTCCACTCCAGCTATTTCAGGTACGCTTATACCTTCACAATCTCTATCCAATTTTATCGGACAAAACACTCAAGGAGTATGGACGTTAAGGGTTTTTGATGGATTTAATGCTGATGGTGGAACCATAAACAGTTGGGGAATCACGTTTTGTTCAACCGATACAACTCCTTTAGTTTGTGGTGAAATTACCTCGACATGGAATGGAACATCTTGGTCAAACGGTCGTCCGGTAGATAATGTGGCAGCGATTGTAAACGGAAATTTAGTTTTGAACCAAGATATGAATGCATGTTCGTTTACGGTTAACAATTCAGCTCAAGTGACTGTTCAATCCGGTAATAATTTAATTGTTGACAATGAAGTAGTAATTGGGGCATCTGCCAATTTAACCTTGGAAAACAATGCTAATTTAATTCAAATTAGTAATGCCCAAAATACGGGTTCAATTACACAAAATCGTTCCACAAGCCCATTGATGCGTTTGGATTATGCAATGTGGTCTTCACCGGTAACGGGTAATCAATCATTATTAAATTTTTCTCCGTTAACTATGCCGAATCGATTTTATACTTATTCTACTAACGCTAATATTTATACAGCTATTTCAAATCCGTCATCAGTTGGTTTTGAAGAAGGGAAAGGATATTTAATTCGTATGCCGGATAACCATCCTACTACCCCAACCATTTGGACAGGTACTTTCAACGGAGTACCGAAAAATGGAGACATTGAAGTGGATTTGGCCTATTCAAGTGCAACCCAAAAGTTCAATGCGATTGGAAACCCTTATCCGTCAACCATCAATGCCAATCAATTTTTGCTAGATAATCAAACCCAAATTGAAGGGACACTTTATTTTTGGCGAAAAACAAATAATGCTGAAGGCTCGGCTTATGCTTCCTATACCTTAGGAGGGGCTACAACAACTTCGCCAACGAGTCCGGTGCCAAACGGAACCATTCAGGTTGGGCAGGGCTTTATTGTGGCGGCAAGAAATGTAGCCAGTCCAACTGTTTTATTTACAAATGATTTGAGGGTGGACAATAACAACAATCAGTTTTTCAGAAGTTCTTTTGGCTTGCCGTATATCACACAATCTGATTTTGAAAAGCATCGAATTTGGATGAACCTAACCAATTCAGAAGGCTTGTTCTGTCAAATGATGGTGGGTTACATGGAAAATGCCACAAATGGGGTGGATGATTTAATTGATGGAAAATATATTGGAGATTTTGCAACGGCAATGACCTCTATCATTGACCAAGATGAATATATCATTCAAGGAAAAGCACTTCCTTTTGAGACATCAGATATCATTCCATTACTATTTAAAACGGATCAAACAGGTACGTTTTCGTTTGCTCTTGATCATGTAGATGGTTTGTTTGAAGGCGATCAGGTTATTTTGATTCGCGATGAGTTAACCAATACGGTTCATAATTTAAAAGATGCTCCATTTGTTTTTGCCTCTGAAGCCGGAACATTTTCGAATCGTTTCCAATTGTTATTTGACAGTGAAGCATTGAGTACAATTGATTTTACGATGCAAAATCAAGTAGTAATTGCAGTTAAAGAAGAGATTATAAAATTAAAATCTACTCATTCAGCAATTGCCGAAATTCAAATTTATGATGTGTTAGGTAGAAAATTGTCGAGTTTTAAAAAGGTAAATAGCAATGAATTTTCTATAAATTCAATACCGCCAAGTTTACAAACATTATTGGTAAAAGTGAAACTTGAAAATGGAGAACAGCATATCAAAAAGATAATTTTTTAAGAAAATGAACAAACCGGAATTTTTTCCGGTTTTTTTACATCCAATACTCAAAAAATAACGTAGTTATTCACGAATTGTTAACATATTCATAACCTGATAGAAAGCATAATTCAACTATTCTGTTTAATTTTGTAACTGTCAAAAATTAATCTATTAAAACATGAAAAAATTTGTACAATTAAATGTGTTCAAATTCGTGGTTTTGTTGTTCTGCTTGAGTGGTTTTACACTTTCTGCACAATATACAACCGGATTTGAAGATGCAACTAAAACAGGCTATACTTCTGGGTCAGTTACCTTATCTGGTATTACTTGGAATATGACAGAAGCTTTGATTGGAGACACTACAACCGACTGGAAAGTTGGGACTAAATCTGCTCGAATGCGTGGTTATGCTGCATCAGCAATCACCATGACCCAAAACAAAACAAATGGGATGGGTGTTCTATCTTTTCAATACAGAAGATATGGAACAGATGCTCAAGTAACTTGGAGAGTTGAATATTCTACTAATGACGGTGGAAGTTGGACTCAAGTAGGTTCAGATTTTACAGCTCCGGCAACAGATGTTGTTCAAACATTTAGCGAAACAGTAAACATTACGGGAAATGTTCGTGTTAGAATCAAGAAAGCAGTTGAAACGGGAGCATCTAACAATCGATTAAATATTGATGCTTTTTCAATTACAGATTTCACTGGTTCTGCTACACCAACAATTACAACTTCTACAACTTCACTAACAAGTTTTGGTTCTGTAGCTGTGGGAACAAATTCAAGCAGCCTGAATTTTACGGTTTCAGGTTCTGATTTAACGGAAGATGTGAATGTTTCGGCTTCTGAAGATTTTGAAGTGAGTACAGACAATGTTACGTTTACGAATAGTGTTGATTTAACACAAAATAGCGGAACACTTTTAGGTCAACCGGTAACAGTTTATGTTCGTTTTTCACCAACCGCTAGTGGCTTAAACAGCGGAGCAATTACATTATCATCGGATGGAGCTTCTAATAAAACAGTTTCAGTTTCCGGTACAGGTTTTGTTCCGGTGCCAACGTTGACAGCATCAACCGCTTCAATAGACTTTGGAAATGTTGAAGTAGGAGAACAATCTTCTGTTTCTACTTTTACGTTAAATGGAAGTAATTTAACAGGAGTTGTAAACTTATCTGCTCCGGTGGATTATTATTTAAGTACCGATAATGTTACATACTCTGGATTTTTAAATTTACCGGTTTCAAGTGGAACGATTAATGGACAACCGGTAACAATTTATGTAAAGTTTATTCCGTCTGATTTAGGATTAATTTCAGGAGATTTAGAAATTAATTCCTCAGGTGCCGATACAGAAATTATCGCTCTTGAAGGTATTGGAATTAACCCAATTATTGCTGCTCCTTTAGCAACAGCAGCTACAAACATAACAACAGATTCATTTGATGCAAATTGGGATGAAGTGGATGGTGCTTTGTCTTATCGTTTAGATGTGTCAACGAGTCCAACTTTTTCTGCATTAGTACCGGGTTCTACAACTACAGAAACGTTTACCTCAATTGGTGGTGGAACTTCAACATCTTATTTAACAAGAGCTTGGACCGGAGCTGATGGTATTTCGTGGACTGCATTTAAATCAAGAACCGATCAAGTGGTTTTTTCGGGAAATCAAGCCGTTACGCTTCAAAACGCAGCTGATGCGTATTTGATTTCCGGTACGATTTCCGGTGGTTTAACCGCATTGAATTTTGATGTTCTAAGAACTTTTACAGGAGCAGATGGTATTTTAACGATAAGAGTTTTCCATGGAGCAAGTTTTGCTACAGAAACAAATTTAGGAACTATTGGATATAATGCTACAGTTCAGTCTTTTAGCGTGTCTGGTTTAAATATTACAGGTGATTTTATTATTAGAATTGATAATAACGCTGCAGCTCGTCCGGCGATTGATAATTTGAGCTTTACTAGAAATTTAGTTTCAGCTCCTTCATTTATTTCGGGTTATAACAATTTAACCGTAAATGGATTATCTCAAACCGTAAGTGGTTTATCCCCCGAAACTACTTATTATTACAGAGTAAGAGCCTTTGATGGTTCAACTTCTGAAAATTCAAATGTGATTACAGTCACAACTTTAGAATTAACTGACCCAATTATAATACCATCGGTAACTTCATTAACTGATTTTGGAAATGTAATTGTTGGGAATGATTCTTCAAGTCAAAGTTTTACAGTAACAGCTGAATTTTTAACAACTTCTGTTACAGCAACAGCTTCAACTGATTTCGGAGTAAGTTTGGATAATACAACTTTTACGTCTTCTGTTGAATTGACTCAAACAGGAGGTGTGTTAAACGGAGAGCCAGTTACGGTTTATGTTCGTTATTCTCCAACTACGGAAGGAGTAAACAATGGTACAATTACATTAAGTGCTGATGGAGCAATAGACCAAACGGTAACTGTTTCCGGAACTGGATTTATTCCGGTACCAACTTTAACGGCATCAGTAAATTCTCTTCCTGATTTTGGAAATACTGAAGTAGGTTCGTCATCTTCAAGTCAAAGTTTTACCATTTCTGGTGAATATGTAACCGGAAATGTTAGTGTTAATGCACCGGTAGATTTTCTTTTAAGTACAGATAATGTAACATTTAATTCAACTTTAAGTTTACCAAGTTCTGGAGGTGCAATAATTGGACAACCGGTTACCGTATATGTTCAATTTAGTCCTTCAACATCCGGAATTGCTAGCGGTGATGTTGAAATTTCTGCAACGGGAGCAACAACACAAGTAGTGACGGTAAGCGGAAATGGTGTAAACCCAACACCAAATGCACCTATTGCAACCCCGGCAAATAACTTAGATGGTACTTCATTTACTGCAAATTGGTTAGAAGTGCCCGGAGCTACTAGTTATCGAATTGATGTGAGTACCTCACCAGATTTTGGAACAAATAATACTGCAGAAGACTTAATCATTTCAGAATATATTGAAGGAACTAGTAACAACAAATTCATTGAAATTTTTAATGGTACGGGAAGTGCAGTAAATTTATCTGATTACCAATTACGTTTATACGGAAATGGTTCTACAACTCCTGTTAGTGCTGTTTTATCAGGGACTTTAAATAATGGAGAAACTAGAGTATATCAAAATTCACAACAGGCTATTTATGCTGGAGCAGCAACAAGCTTAAATACAGTGATAAATTTCAATGGAGATGATGCTGTAGCGTTATATAAAATCTCAACAGCTGCTTTGATTGATGTTTTTGGTGTGATTGGGAATGACCCCGGAACCGCTTGGACAGTTGGAGGTAAAACCACTTTAGATAGAACATTGGTTAGAAATGCATCAGTAAGTCAAGGAGCAGCTTCTACAGCAGGTTTCCCAACTTTAGGAACAGAATGGACTGAATTTCCAGTAAATACAGTTTCTGATTTAGGGTCACACACGTTTAGTGCATTTATTCCATCATTTGTTCCCGGTTATGAAAATGTAACAGTTAATGCTACATCTTTCGATATTGAAGGTTTGGACTTCAATACAACTTATTATTACAGAGTGAGAGCATTTAATGGTTCGACTTCAGTTAATTCTAATGTCATTTCAGTAACTACCTTAAATCCGGTTAATTGGTATTTAGATTCTGATGGTGATTCTTATGGGGATGATAACAATTTTGTTTTTTCAGTAAATAATCCATTCCCGGGATTATATGTTTTAGTTGGCGGCGATTGCAACGACAACAATTCAAGCATCAACCCAGGAGCGACAGAAATCTGCTACGATGGAATTGATCAGAACTGTAATGGTAGTACAACCGATGGTTGTCCTGTAATCTTAGCTCGTTTACGTAATGACAATTGCGGAGCAACGCTAACAGCGATTAATCAAGCTTTGAGAGGAGATTTCTTCTCATCAAGCATTCCAAATGGAGTGGCGTTAAATGGATACCGCTTCAGAGTAACCAATATGACAACCAATGTTGTTCGTGTAGT